>JARLJH010000007.1 GCA_031291305.1 Rhodoferax sp.
TTAAGCAAGAATCTTGGCAACCACGCCAGCACCGACGGTCTTGCCACCTTCGCGGATAGCAAAGCGCAAGCCTTCTTCCATGGCGATGGGTGCAATCAGCTTGACAGTGATCGACACATTGTCACCAGGCATGACCATTTCCTTGCCTTCTGGCAATTCGATGGCGCCGGTCACGTCCGTGGTACGGAAGTAGAACTGCGGGCGGTAGTTGCTGAAGAACGGGGTGTGACGGCCACCTTCGTCTTTGGACAGCACATAGACTTCGCCGGTGAAGTGGGTATGTGGTTTGATCGAACCCGGTTTGCACAGCACTTGACCGCGCTGGACGTCTTCACGCTTGGTGCCACGCAGCAAGATGCCGACGTTGTCGCCAGCTTGACCTTGGTCGAGCAGTTTGCGGAACATTTCCACGCCGGTGCAGGTGGTTTTGGCGGTGTCATGGATGCCGACGATTTCGATTTCTTCGCCGACTTTGATGATGCCGCGTTCGATACGACCGGTCACCACGGTACCGCGACCGGAGATGGAGAACACGTCTTCCACGGGCATCAGGAAGGCGCCGTCCACCGCGCGCTCGGGCGTAGGGATGTAGCTGTCCAGGGCGTCTGCGAGTTTGAGGATGGAGCCTTCACCGAGTTCGCCCTTGTCGCCTTCCATGGCCAGCTTGGCTGAGCCGTGGATGATGGGGGTGTCGTCGCCAGGGAAGTCATACTTGTCCAGGAGTTCGCGCACTTCCATCTCGACAAGTTCAAGAAGCTCGGCGTCATCGACCATGTCACACTTGTTCAGATAGACGATGATGTAAGGCACGCCCACCTGACGAGCCAGCAGGATGTGTTCGCGGGTTTGTGGCATGGGGCCGTCAGCGGCGGAGCAGACCAGAATGGCGCCGTCCATTTGAGCAGCACCGGTGATCATGTTTTTCACATAGTCAGCGTGACCGGGGCAGTCAACGTGAGCGTAGTGGCGGTTGGCGGTTTCGTATTCGACGTGGGCGGTGTTGATGGTGATGCCGCGGGCCTTTTCTTCAGGAGCTGCGTCAATTTGGTCGTAGGCTTTGGCCTGGCCACCGAACTTGGCGGCCAACACGGTGGTGATCGCTGCTGTCAGGGTGGTTTTACCATGGTCAACGTGACCAATGGTGCCCACGTTCACGTGGGGCTTGGTGCGTGTGAATTTTTCTTTTGCCATTTTCAGTTCCTTAAAAGAGCAATGCCCGTGAATTGGTTTAATGTTTGCATCTCGTCACTATCTCCCTTGCCACGGGCAGCAAGGGGTGCGAAATCGCAGACAGGTTCTAAACAGTAAAGGACTGGCTAATCGCTACGCGAAATTGACCCGTCCAACAATGTAATTTACTTAGCCCTTGCCGCCATGATGGCTTCCGACACGTTACGTGGTGCTTCCGTGTAGTGCTTGAATTCCATCGTGTAAGTAGCACGGCCTTGCGACATGGAACGTAGGGTTGTTGAATAACCAAACATTTCAGACAGTGGCACCTCCGCCTTAATGGCTTTGCCACCGCCAACCATGTCTTCCATACCTTGAACCATACCGCGACGTGAGGACAAATCACCCATCACGTTGCCGGCATAGTCTTCAGGAGTTTCCACCTCCACCGCCATCATTGGCTCAAGAATCACCGGGCCAGCCTTGCGGCAGCCTTCCTTGAAGCCAAAAATCGCAGCCATCTTGAAGGCCAGCTCATTGGAGTCGACGTCGTGGTAAGAGCCGAAATGCAGCGTCACCTTGACGTCCACCACCGGATAACCAGCCAACACACCTTGCGTGACCGCTTCGTAGATCCCTTTTTCAACCGCAGGAATGAACTCGCGAGGCACCACACCACCCTTGATGGCATCCACAAACTCAATCCCCTTACCCGCTTCGTTGGGTTCGATCTTGAGCACAACGTGACCGTACTGCCCCTTACCGCCGGACTGACGAACAAACTTACCTTCAGCGTCTTCAACCGTCTTACGGATGGTCTCGCGGTAGGCGACTTGCGGCTTGCCAACATTGGCCTCCACACCGAACTCGCGCTTCATGCGGTCCACAATAATTTCCAGGTGCAACTCACCCATACCACCGATCAGCGTCTGACCGGACTCCTCGTCGGTCTTGACGCGGAATGAAGGATCTTCTTGCGCCAAACGCTGCAAGGCAATCCCCATTTTTTCCTGGTCAGCCTTGGTCTTGGGTTCCACGGCCTGGGTAATAACAGGCTCAGGAAAAACCATACGCTCCAGCATGATGATCGCGTTGGGATCACACAGGGTTTCGCCAGTAGTCACATCTTTCAAGCCGATACAAGCAGCAATGTCACCTGCCACAATCTCACTCACTTCTTCGCGCTTGTTGGCGTGCATTTGCACGATACGACCAATACGCTCTTTTTTGCCGCGAATCGGGTTGTATACGGTATCGCCTTTGGTCAACACGCCAGAATAAACGCGCACAAAGGTCAACTGCCCGACAAATGGATCTGTCATCAGTTTGAAGGCCAACGCAGAAAACTTCTCGTTGTCATCTGCCTTGCGAGTGGTTTCTTTTTCATCCTCATCAAAGCCAGGCACCGGTGGCACGTCCAACGGCGAGGGCATGAGCTCAATCACCGCATCCAACATCCGCTGCACGCCTTTGTTCTTAAACGCGGTGCCACACAGCATAGGCTGAATTTCGCAAGCAATGGCACGGGTACGCAAACCGAACGTAATCTCCGCCTCAGACAAGTCACCTTCTTCAAGGTATTTATTCATCAATTCTTCGTTGGCTTCAGCCGCAGCCTCAACCATTTTTTCACGCCACTCTTTAGCCTTTTCAAGCAATTCAGCGGGAATTTCTTCAAACGTGAACTTCATACCTTGTGAAGCCTCATCCCAAATGATGGCCTTCATCTTGCGCAGATCAATCACACCCGTAAAACTCTCTTCAGCGCCGATAGGAATCACGATCGGGACAGGGTTGGCCTTCAGTCGCAATTTCATCTGATCGACAACTTTATAAAAATTGGCGCCAGTACGATCCATCTTATTTACAAACGCCAACCGTGGCACTTTGTACTTGTTTGCCTGACGCCATACGGTTTCCGACTGCGGCTGCACACCACCCACAGCGCAATACACCATGCAAGCGCCATCCAAGACGCGCATGGAGCGCTCAACTTCAATCGTGAAGTCCACATGTCCAGGGGTATCGATGATATTGATACGGTGTTCCTGGAAATTGGCTTCCATACCCTTCCAGAAACAGGTCGTGGCAGCCGAGGTGATAGTGATGCCACGCTCTTGTTCCTGCTCCATCCAGTCCATAGTGGCAGCACCATCGTGCACTTCACCAATCTTATGGTTCACACCGGTGTAAAACAAAATACGCTCGGTGGTAGTGGTCTTACCAGCGTCAATGTGGGCCGAAATGCCGATATTGCGATAGCGCTCAATGGGGGTATGGCGAGCCATGATGGATCCTTGGTTGATCTATATATGTTCAAACTACTACGCCGCGGAGGCTTTTGACCTCAGCGGCGCAGCGAGCGATTTTCAGACTAGGCAACCCTGAGCTGCACAGAGCACAGCCAAAGGATGCAGCAAGGCTTGAAAGCCGCGCAGTAGCCGCTGATTAGAAGCGGAAGTGAGAGAAAGCCTTATTGGCTTCAGCCATGCGGTGAACTTCGTCACGCTTTTTCATAGCACCACCACGACCTTCGGTGGCTTCCAGCAACTCGTTAGCCAAACGCAGAGCCATGGACTTTTCACCACGCTTGCGGGCAGCTTCCTTAATCCAACGCATGGAGAGAGCCAGACGACGAACCGGACGCACTTCAACCGGCACCTGGTAGTTAGCACCACCGACGCGACGGGACTTCACTTCCACCAGCGGCTTGACGTTGTTAATGGCCACGGTAAAGGCTTCGAGAGCGTCTTTATCAGGGTGCTTCTTGGCAATTTGCTCCAACGCACCATAAATGATGCGCTCGGCAACCGCCTTTTTGCCGCCTTCCATGATCACGTTCATGAATTTGGACAGCTCAACATTGCCGAATTTAGGATCCGGCAGAATTTCACGTTTAGGGACTTCGCGACGACGTGGCATTTTTTCACCTCTATTGCTTCAGTTGGCGTTTTGACAACACCGCGAGAGTTAAAAATAAGACTCTCACTTACTCGACCCGAAACTTGGGTCACTACGTTTGCTGACTGCGCCACGCAGCAACAAACACCTTTTAAACCAACAGCCAAAAAGCTTATTTCGCCTTGGGGCGTTTTGCACCGTATTTGGAACGCGACTGCTTGCGATCTTTCACGCCTTGCAAATCGAGCGAACCACGCACGATGTGGTAACGAACACCAGGCAAGTCCTTGACACGACCGCCACGAACCAGCACGACACTATGCTCCTGCAGGTTGTGGCCTTCACCACCAATGTAAGAGATGACCTCAAACCCATTGGTCAAGCGCACTTTGGCAACTTTACGCAAAGCCGAGTTAGGCTTCTTCGGGGTCGTGGTGTACACACGAGTGCAAACACCGCGACGTTGTGGAGAATTTTCCATCGCCGGGCTTTTGGACTTGATCACCTCGACCGAACGTCCCTGACGAATTAACTGGTTAATGGTTGGCACCTGAGCCTCCTAATGACTAAACGTCCCTAAACGCTTAAAAACATGAAAATAACGAAAACGTGAAACCCTTCGGAAATTCCGAAAAGCCCTCTACTATATCAGGAGAGGTTGACACCAACAACAGAAATTATTTGATCCACAGGCGCAGGGCATCCCACGCACGCCCCAACACCCCCGACTGGTCCACACTTTGCAGCGCCTGCAAAGGCACTTCCGTAACCAATTTGCCCTGAATGCTGACCTTGAGCTTCCCGATGGGTTGCCACTTGGAAACAGGCGCCACAAGTGGATCGGGACGCTCCACCTCAGTGGTTAATTTGCCACCACTTCCAGCGGGCACCGCCACTACGATTGGACGCGGCAAGCCCAAGCCAACAGTGGATTGCTGCCCCTTCCAGATGACCGGAGATACCACAGGCTGATTGGCATCAAACAATTTGACCGCATCAAAGGCGGTGTAACCCCAATTCAGCAACTTTTGGGACTCGTTGGCACGAGCATTCTCACTGGCCGTGCCCAGCATGACCGACAACAACCGGCGACTACCGACGCCAGACACATCGCGATGAGCAGTGGCAATCAGGCAGAAACCCGCCGCATCGGTATGCCCAGTTTTCAGACCATCCACCGAAGGGTCGCGAAAAAGCAACAAATTTCGATTCGTATCATTTGCCGCTGGCGTACCTGGATACCGGTAATGCTTGATGGCGTAATAGGCCACGTCCTCCGGAAAGTCATTCATTAAACGAGTCGCCAGCACGCCGAGGTCGCGCGCTGTGGTGATGTGACCCGCTTCGGCCACCCCCTCCAGATTCTTGTAGCTGGTGGAGGTCATGCCCAACACCTTGGCCTGATCGTTCATCATTTGCACAAAATGCTGCTCCGTGCCACCTACACCTTCAGCCAGCGCCATGCTGGCATCGTTGCCACTCTGCACGATCATGCCCTTGATCAGGTCTTCCACCGGCACTTGCATTTTGGGGTCAATGAACATGCGCGAACCTGGCATCTTCCACGCGTGCTCACTGACAGGCAAAGTTTGTTTGAGATCGATCTTTTTGCTACGCAGAGCATCAAACACTAGGTAGGCCGTCATCAGTTTTGTCAATGACGCAGGCTCCACTGGCATGTCGATGTCTTTTTGTGCCAGTATCTGGTTTGCCGTCACGTCCAGTAACAAATATGACCGCGCAGCGATTTCAGGGGCTTGCGGAGTTTGAGCCGCAACGCTCAAAGCCACCCAGGCAGTCCATGTTAAAAAGAGTTTTTTCAAGCGGTGTGATACAGCCTGCCGTCGGGCAAACTGGTAGCGACGAATACTATAAATATAGCTATAAACCCTTTATACATAAGGGCTAGAGCACATAATCACCAAAATTCAGATTCAACGCCCTAAATGGGGCGGCGTCAGCAGACGCTCCACGACCTGGCCGTTCTTCAGATGCGATTCAACAATTTCGTCGATATCGCTGCTGTCCACATAGCTGTACCAGACAGCTTCCGGGTAAACCACCACCACCGGCCCTGCCGCACAGCGATCCAGACAACCTGCCTTGTTGACTCGCACGGCGCCTGGTCCGGCCAGTCCGGCAGTCTTAACCTGTGCCTTGCAGCGCTCAAAAGCACCCAGCGCATCATGCTGGGCGCAGCAGGCTTCGCCGTTTTGCCGCTCGTTAGTGCAGAAAAAAATGTGTCGCTGAAAATAACTGGCAGCGGGCGCCACTGCGGCAGCGGCTGCCTCTGAGGGTGTGGTCTGTGTCATTCGAGTGATTTTAGTCAGCTGGCTCTTTTCCCCACACACGACGCATCACATACCACAGTGCTGCAAACGGCCATAACCAACCCAGCCACTGCGCCAATCCGTGAAAACGGATGAAGCGACCTTGCTCCCACATGAACAGGGTTTGTTCAAAATACGAATCAATAGAGGCCTGATTGATCAGACTCAGGTCGATGCCCAAAGCCAGTACAGCCAGAGCCGCACCAGCGCGCGGCGGCACCCACAGCAGCATGGCCAGTACCACCAGCGAAGCCACTAGCGCACCGCGCACAGGGGGTTTCAACCATACCCAGGCGTGCTCCGGTCCAAAACTCAAAGCGGCGCTCAAACTGGTCGCTGCCACACCCAATATCAGCAGCCACAATAAAAACCACAAACGTTTGCCAGACTGCCGGATGATGCAATACCCCAGCAATCCGGGAGTCATCAAACCCAGCAGCACGACCAGCCAGTTTGCCATCGGCAGCATCGGCTGCAACTCGATATCACGCACGGGTAGCCACTCTAGAAACGGGCTGTCAGCCAGCATGACTGCCAGTCCAGCCTCAAGTCGCTCCATCACCTGCCCCAAACCAAATGGAATGGCCGTCGGAAACAACAAGGCGACAGGCCACAGCGCCAGAAGTACCAATGCGTCACGCGCATCCTGAACAAACCAGTTGCCCCGAAAACGGCTCCAGCGCTGCAGGGCTCCCAGTTTTTCCAGCCCCCAGGCAGACAAAGTACCCAGCGCGGCACCCGACATGTTCAGCACCAGATCAAGGTTGGACGGCACCCGATCCGGAAGGTACACCTGCAAGGTTTCCATGGCCAGTGACAGCACAGACGCGACGGGCACCGCCAGCCAAACCGCCCAACGAAGGTGTCCGGTGCGCAGTGGTCCGAGGGTCAAGAAAAACCCCAGCGGCATATAGCCCAGCACATTGGACAACACATCAAAACCGGTCCAGTACCTCGGCCAAGGTGCGATCAGGAACTGCCAAGGTTGCACACCCTGATCTCGCCAATGAACAAACGGGTACAGACTCGCATAAATGATCAGACCAGCATAGACCAGCGCCAGCGGCCATGCCGAAGTTTTATGCATCGGCATATCGGGCTCGGAAAAAACGCAAACCAGTCATACAGCCAGTTTAGGACAGCGCAACGGCCAGTGCAAAAAAAACCCCAGCACGAGGGCTGGGGTGGTAAGCCTATTTGCTGTCACACATCAAGGCCCCGCTCAGGGAGGAAAAGCGGGGGGCAGTAGACTGCCCAGGGCGTAATTTAACAAAAATACTTCATTGTTTCAAGTCAACAAAAAAAATAATACCTTTAGCAAGACAAAATATCGGAAAGGAATTTAACCCATGACCCCCTACGCACCTTACCCCCTCGGTCGCCCGCGCCGTCTGCGCCGCGACAGTTTCACCCGCAATATGGTCCGCGAGAACCTAGTCACGGCCAGCGATCTGATTTACCCCGTGTTCGTGGTGGACGGCAAAGACCAGCGCCAACCCGTCCTTTCCATGCCTGGCGTGAAACGCTTGAGTCTGGATCTGCTGCTACCGGTCGCTGAAGACTGCGTCAAGCTGGGCATCCCGGTGATGGCATTGTTTCCCGTGATTGACCAGTCGTTAAAAACTCCTGATGGGCGCGAGGCCCTCAACCCCGATGGTTTGGTGCCGCGCGTGGTACAAGCCCTGAAAAAGGAGTTCCCTGAGCTGGGCATCATGTGCGACGTGGCACTAGACCCTTTCACCAGCCACGGTCAGGACGGCCTGATTGACCCGGACCCGGCCGAAGACGGCTACATCATGAACGAGCCCACCATCGAGATGTTGGTCAAGCAGGCGCTGACGCAAGCCGGGGCCGGGGCCGACATCGTTGCCCCGAGCGACATGATGGACGGGCGCATCGGTGCCGTGCGCCAGGCCCTTGAAGCCAACCACTTTATCCACACCCGCATCATGGCCTACAGCGCCAAATACGCCTCGGCCTTTTACGGCCCGTTCCGTGACGCCGTGGGTTCTGCCGTCAACCTAGGCAAAAGCAACAAAAAGACCTATCAGATGGACCCGGGCAACAGCAACGAGGCGCTGCGCGAGGTGGCGCTGGACATTGCCGAAGGTGCCGACATGGTGATGGTCAAACCCGGCATGCCCTATCTGGACATCGTGCGCCGCGTCAAAGACGAGTTCCAGGTCCCGACCTTTGCCTACCAAGTGTCGGGCGAATACGCCATGCTCAAGGCGGCCGCGCAAAACGGCTGGCTCGACCACGACGCGGTCATGCTCGAAAGCCTGCTCGCCTTCAAACGCGCTGGCGCTGACGGCGTGCTGACTTACTTTGCCCGCGACGCAGCACGCTTGCTTAAAAAATAATAGCTACTAGCCCTTTGAAGAAAAGGGCTAGAGGTATATTTTTCAAATACGCGCCAAACATGCGCATCTTTACCATCCACGGCGGCAGCGTTGCCGAAGACCTCGCTGCAACACTCTGCAACTTGGTGTTGCCTGCGCAAGGCTACCTGTGGGTGACCTGCACTCGCAGTGAGTTGGAGCAGATACATGCTCCTCTGCAAACCATGTTGCAGCGGCTATGTGGCGTGCAATTGATGGACTTGCACGTCTCGGACCTACTCAACCAACAATTGCCGTCGCGCTACGACTACACCTCGCAGTACGACATGCTGGTGTTTCGGCGTCTGACGTCAACCCACGGGCTGGAAGAAGTCGCTTCGCCACAACCGCTCGTCAGCCCGACCAAGCGCGGTGGTCCACCGATCCTGCGGCGCATTGACACCAGCCCGGTGGGGTTCGTCGTCTTCGACAAGATCCTGCTGTCTGTGCACCCGGAAGATGGTCATCTGCGTGACGGTTACGCCCAGCGCTTGATGAGCGCCAACAGCAATCCCGTGCCACCATTAGGCACGGCGAACGACAGCCGCTCGACAGGCGCGCGCGGAGTACCCACCGGCCCTGCCGATCTGATGCTGCGCATCGTCAACCACATGGTGGACGGCTTTCTGGCGCTTCGCCGAGAACTCACCCATCAGCTTGACCACTGGCAGGACGAGCTACTCAACCCGAAAACCCGTTTCTCCAACTGGCGCACGTTGCTGGACGCGCGTCAAGCCTTGCACCTGCTCGACGAGATCTGTGAAGACCAGCGCAGCGCCATTCAGGACTGGATTGAAGCTCTCAAAACTTGGCCGGAAAGCGACATTCAGCTGGGTCAGCACGAGCGCGACATGCTGCAAGTACGCAGTCGCGACGTGCTGGAGCACATTGAACGCGTGGCGCACCATGTGCGCCAACTGGAGCAAAACGCAGAAACCGCTGTCCAAATCCACTTCAACGCACAAAGCCACCGCACCAACGAGATCATGCGCACCCTGACGGTCCTGACCGCCGTCTTTCTGCCACTGAACCTGATCGCAGGCGTTTTCGGCATGAACTTTGACTTTATTCCGTTGCTGCACCGCTCCAACGGCTTTTGGTTGACCATGGGTTCGATGGCACTGACTGCCGCAGCACTTGTGATATTTTTCTGGCGCAAGCGTTATCTGGAGCGCTCTGCGCGCTAGGTTTCAGAGCAATCAGTGCTGCTGGTGCATGGCTCTTCACTTTCAAAAATGTAGCCACCTCTGCTTATCTTGCGGGGGCTAGAGCATGATTTTTTCTAGAAAATCCAGTGTACGCGTTCGCGCCAGCGTAGCTGCCGCAGCGTTGTAGGCAGCCCGATTGTCACAGTTGAAGCCGTGACTGGCATCGTACAGATATAGCTCAACTTCAGGCTGCGCCAACCTGAAGGCGTCCACACCCTCCAGTGAGATCGAATGGTCATTACGGGCAAAATGCGCCAACACCGGCACTTGGGACGTGCGGGCGATCTCGACGGGCTGTGTCATGCCGCCGCCATAGTACGTCACTGCCGCGGCAATATGGCTCAACTCACAGGCCGCACGCCAGGCCAACAAGCCGCCCCAGCAATAGCCCACCACGCCGACCTTGCCCGATGGCACTGAACGCATGGCGTAGTCTATGGTGGCCTGAATATCGAGCAACACCCCCGGAGCGGGCAAGCCCTCCACCTGTGCTTTCAGTGCTACGCCTGCGGCAATGTCGTCCGGCTTGTAGCCCATCTCAACCCCTGGCTTAACCCGGTGAAAAGTGGACGGCGCCAATGCAAAGTAACCCTGCGCAGCAAAACTGTCTGCCACCGCCCGAATGTGAACGTTGACACCAAAGATTTCTTGCAACACCACCACAGCACCCTTGGCCGGGCCTGTAGGCTGCGCTTGATAGATCGGAAACCGAAAACCGTCGGCAGCGGTAATTTCAATCATAGGGATCATGCTGGCTCCTGGTGTTGCTCTGGCTATTGGCGCAGGTCGCGCGCCGTGCATGACTATTGTCCATTCCCCATCAAGAGCGTGCAGTAACCACCTGC
Organism: Rhodoferax sp.; assembly: GCA_031291305.1. GTDB lineage: Bacteria > Pseudomonadota > Gammaproteobacteria > Burkholderiales > Burkholderiaceae_C > Rhodoferax. The sequence continues at coordinate 10,836 of JARLJH010000007.1, forward strand.
GGCTAACATGCTACCCATGGATCTCAAACCCCTCGTCACCTTGCTGGCCATTGTCAACCCTTTGGCCATCGTGCCGTTTTTCATCCATTACACGCAAGAATTTACCGATGAGCAACGTCGGCGAACGATTCTGATTGCCTCCTTCAGTAGCTTTGTAGTGATTGCCATCAGCGCACTGATGGGGCTGCAAATCTTGGAGTTCTTTGGCATCTCTCTGGCAAGTTTTCAGGTCGGTGGAGGCATGCTACTGATGACCTCGGCACTAGCCATGCTCAATGCCCAGCCTGCCGAAGCCAAATCCAACGAGGAAGAAATGCAAGATGCATCAGCCCGCGCAAGCATCGCGGTGGTGCCATTGACCATCCCGCTGCTTACCGGCCCGGCCACCATGTCAACCGTGGTGATTTACGCCGACAAGGCCAAAACCGTGCTGCAGCTCACCACACTGCTGGGGTATGGCGTGGTCGTCGCGCTGGTTACTGCGCTGTGCTTTTCTCTGGCGCAGCCAATTGCGCGCGGCTTGGGAAAAACAGGCATCAATGTGATGACCCGGTTGATGGGCTTGATCCTGGCAGCCCTGTCGGTCGAGGTGATGTCGGTCGGATTGATGAAACTATTTCCCATATTGGGGAAATAACCAGGACGTCTGGGAAACGGCGACGACCACACATTCAAGGCGGCTTACCTGCCAAGCATTTCATGCGCAACAAGGCGGTGCTTGTCGAACTGAACCTGTCGCATCCAGGCACAAACTTGGGGAGATTTTTTGGTGGATAGAAAGACTACTGAGGGTCTTTCATTGGTGTTCTGGCGGAAGCTGTGAGATTCGAACTCACGGATGTCGTAAAACATCGCCGGTTTTCAAGACCGGTGCCTTAAACCGCTCGGCCAAGCTTCCATGTTTTTATTGTAACTTGGAGTCTCGCCACACATTGCACTCACGAGCGCGATGGCGCGTGCTTTATGATTTGGCCGATGAATCGCACCGGTTCAAGCCCACCCCAAGGAAACCCCATGAATGTCATCCCTGCAGAGAGCCATCGCCTGTTTTCGCGCGTACCTTTCAGTGCTGCCGTTACGCTGCACTTGCCAGGCAAGACGCTGGAGGTTACCTTGCTAGACATCGCACTCAAAGGTGCCCTGGTGCAGACCAGGGTGCCGGAAGCTATTCAGCTTCAGGCACCCTGCCGTTTGATGCTGCCGCTGTCCAACGACGGTGAAACGATAGAAATGGCGGGCACCGTGGCCCACTTGAATGACTGCCACGTGGGACTTCGATGCGAGCACATGGACCTTACGAGCCTCACATTGCTGCGCCGCCTGCTGGAACTCAACACCGGAGACGCAGACTTGATGGACCGCGAACTGTCACAGCTTTTCGCGCCCCGACCAGCCTGATGCCCTGCCGGGACACAATTCCAATCAGGCCACGTTGCACTCTCGGCGAAGCAACGCCAGCGCGTCAGTCAGCTTGCTGTCGTGGTCACTGAGCAGCGTGACCTGCGCTTCTGCCACAAAGTCCTGCCACAGGCTGGCATAGTCTTCCTGATGCTGTTCGGGCGCATGCGCCAGGATGTATTCGCGGGCCAGTTCTGGGTGAAAACCGGTTTTGCGGAGCTTGCGAATCAAGCTGGCTGCGGACTTGTCGGTGAGCAGGGTTTTGGGCGCAGCGCCCGCCGCCACACACACAAACAGAGTTAACAAGGTGCTGTCGTCGCCATGGCCCTGGGTGAGCTTTTCCCAGGCGGCTGAACGCAAGCGGTCATGCTGCCCCACCTCACTGAGCGCGTCCTCAATCCAGAAATAGCGACCCATGAAGGCCGGGGTTTGGTCAAACAACTTGCGGATCGGCAAACGGGCGTCCAGCAGCTTGGGCAGGTCGCCCAGCACACTTTGGCGCACCGACTCCGCAGCGTCAACAAGATCGGGAGGAAGGTCTTTAGACAACGTCAGAGCAGCAGCCACTGCAGCCAGGTCTTTGCGACGCAAAGCAGCAATCATCTTTTCAAAACTCGGCCAATCGGGTATCTCTTTGCGCCGCGTAGCTTTAGCCAGCAATGCGGTGCGGATCACGGCCTCGGCGTCTGGTTCATGGTCTTGCAGTTCATCAGCGGACAAAGCCAATTGATCCGCCATCCATAGTGCGACATCAACTACCCGAGCAACACGCTGACGCGATGCCAACTCGGCTTGCACTTCAGCAAAACTCGCCAGCGACCAACGCGCCAACTGCGGGATGTGGCGGTCAGAAAAACCTCCGCGCTCATTCATGCCAAAGTGGGTGTTTTGCGGCATGACAATCAGCGCCTTGAGCATGTCTGAGCCCGCTTTGGAGCGTGACAAAAACGAGTTATCGCGCAGCAAGGTAGCCGCCACCCGCAAGTCGCCGTCGCTGGCGAACTGCAGGTGCAAGCTGACCAGATTGACAATGCGGTCGCGCGCTTTCTCAAGCTCGGGGCGCAGGAATTCACTACCGAAGTACCGCGCGATTTGCACCATACCCTTAGGCGCATCTTCGGCAATGGCATCCAGTTTGGAGCGGTCGATCTGGCCGTGCTGCACGCCAAACAACAGGGCTTTTTCAAAAAAAGGGCGGCTGTCAAACAGCGAGACGGTGCCTGCGGTTGGCGCGGATGAAGATATCATTCTTTATAGCAAACAAGCCAGGTGGATTGAGGGCTACAGGGCTAAATCGCGGATTCTTCGTCCGACTCGCGCGCAGCCGGGGTGGCTTTGCCCAGGTCGGTATCGCGGGTTTCAACCTTACCATCGGCCTCTTCTTGGTCCTCAGCGTCCAGGCCCAGTTCAAAGGCGCGAGCCTTGGCGCGCAGCACCACCAGCATTTCGATGAACAGGTCGGGCAGTTCGTGGCGCAGCAGCCAGGCAAGCTGCATCCAGTCCTGATCGGCTACATCCTCCTGTTCAACGCGCGGGCGTGCCCAGGCGTTGGCGCGCAGGTCATCCTCCGAGATCATGTCGCCGTCGTCCTCTGCGGTGTCGAAGGTGCCGATGCGGGCAAAGGCTTCGATGCGGCTCCACTTTTCTTCAAAGTAATCGGCCAGCGCCTCACTGCCACCTTCCAAGTCACCAATGGCCGTCAGAAATGCAAGCGGGTCGGCATCGTCGCGAAATATCACCGAGTTCATCATGCCGCGCAGATGGGTGCGCGTCAGGTCACGGTACTGTTTTTCAATGACCACGGCACGAGCGAACTGCTCGGGGGTGAGCATCAGGTTAATGATGGATGACTTGGAGTTGTCGTACTCGCGAATCACAGCCAGCACGTCTTTGGGTGGCAGCTGCGCCAATACCTCCATCAATGCGCCGTCACCCTGCGTGTCGGCCAACTCAACCAGTGCATGCTCTGCGCCGACGATGTCACCGGCGGCAATCAGGGACTGGGTTTTTTCGATCAGGGCCAAATGCTGCATATCACTCCTTGCGGTCAAAACCTTGGTCTTCGAGCCAGTCTGCGCTGGCGTCATCGTGTTCCTGATCGTTCTTGAGCGCGTGATCATCATCGGCATCAAAGTCATGACCGTGATCGAGGTGACGTGCGCTGGCACGCGCGCCTTGCTCACCTAGTTCATCGTGCCCCTCTTCAGGGTGATCCTGGTGGTGCGGCGTCGGCCGCTGGTACAAGTACTCAAGCGTGGCGGCCACGGTCATGAACCAGTCGCCCTGCGGCTGCTTGAGCAGCACGCTAGCCATGTCTTTAGCCCAGGGCGTCAGTTGCACAGCGTCTGCCAGGCTGTCCCAGTCCGGAAACTCATCGGACTCCAGCGTCAGCAGCTGCTCCATCACCGCTGGCATTTCAAAATGAAAGCCCCCATGAAAGGCGACGGCCACCATCTCGGGGGCGGACTCCATCATCTGGCTCAAAAAAGCAATTTGGCCGCGTTTTTCCAGCAGGCGCTGGCGCAACACATCTTTACCTTCGGAGTCCGAAGCCAGGTCATCAATCTCGGCCTGGTAGGACGAGCGTAAAGCGCGAAAAAAAGCAGACATGCTCATAGCATTACTTCCAGTGGGACCAACCTCAGACAAGGCGGCCAAAATAATCATTCCAGATGGTGCGAGCCGTCTCGATCGGACTATCGAGCAGGTTGCGCTGGCGGTTGTCATCATAGGCTTTGCGCCGTGCGGGATCGGTCAGCACGTCATACGCCTCTTGCACAGCCCGAAAGCGTGCTGGCGCTTCAGGAGCTGCGTTGCGGTCGGGGTGATGCAAAGAGGCCTGCTGTCGAAACGCCTTCTTGATATCAGTGAGGGATGCGGAACTGGGTAAACCCAAAGCAGCGTAATGATCTTTATGCGGCATGAGGTGTTTTCATAGACTGGTGCATGTGCCCGGACCTGATCTACGCAGGATTGCTTGGTGCGGCTGGCGGGGATCGAACCCACGACCCTTGGCTTCGGAGGCCAATACTCTATCCACTGAGCTACAGCCGCATCCTTGGTGCGAGGCCCGGATTGTAGGAGGTTTCAAGGTCAAGGCTTGCATCGGATACAACATCATGCATGTATTTGCCACCTAGCCCTTATACATAAAGGGCTATTAACTATTAGTTTTGTAACAAACAGGGGCTTTTGACATACCCAAATGTCACCGGCAACGCGGCACTTGATATCTCTTGTGGCGCCCAGTGGCCCAACTCCACGGCGTCAGCCGCCTGTCCCATGTCTTGCGTGTGCACCAGGCCAAACCCAGTGTCAGCTTGCAGAAACAGGTGACCCAGCTCATCGAGCCAGCAGCTCTGTATGCTGGCGCTGCGACCCACGTGGTCTTTGACTGAGCCGTCCGGCTGCAGGCGCCAAATCAGTGGTGTGGCCTGCAGTTCGACATACACGCGCTGCGGCCCATTCTGAAAGAACCAGCGACCCTGATCGTCAGCATGGTAGTTACGGCCTATGAAATCGATCAGTTTGTCGTGCTGCAACAGCGAGCCCTTGCTGCCAGGTTTGCCGCTGTCGAACGCCCCCAGTGCCTGCGCGCGGTCATCGCGCATGTACCAGTTGCCACGGCTGTCCAGCCCCAGCCAGCCGTAGCAGTCCGGCACGTTGGGCCATTTGGTCATGGCTTGCTTGACGATGTCATCCATGTGGGATTCCTTGCGTGTCGAGCCACCCACCCACTTGCTCTGGCAGGGCGCGTAGGTGGCCGGGCGGATTGCCCCGGGCAAAGCCCACGTGTCCCCCATGGCGGGGTTGCCACAACGTGACAAATGACCCAACGTTTACGGCCTGCGGCAGACTGCTGGCGGGTACGAACGGATCATTTTTCGCGTTAACAACTAGGGTTGGCACCTGGATGCAGGCGAGTTGTGGCTTGGCTGATGCTCTGGCCCAGTAGTCGTCTGTGTTTTTGAAACCGTGCAGCGGTGCTGTGAAGATGTTGTCAAAGGCATACAAATCATCTGCATCGCGCATGGCCTGCGCATTGAAAAGGCCTGGGTGTTGCTGTAGTTTGAGCAGTGCCTTGGGTTTCATGCTGGCCAGAAACATGCGGGAATAAACCTGCCGATTGAGTCCGCGCCCGATGGCGCGGCCACTGGCCGCCAGGTCCACCGGAGCCGAAATGCTGGCCACGGCATCTACCACATGGCCTGCCTGGCTACCGGCCTCTTCGGCCCAGCGCAGCAAGGCGTTACCACCCAGCGAGACACCCACGGCCAGTATCCGACCCGCATGCTTTTGGCGCAGGCCTTGCAGCACCCAGCCGATTTCCTCATAGTCGCCCGAATGATAGGCTCGCGGGGCCAGGTTGATCTCGCCGCTGCAGCCCCTGAAATGCGGCACCACATAATTGAAGCCACGCTGGCGCGCATAGTCCGCAAACGCCAGTGCATAGTGACTGGAAGATGATCCTTCCAGCCCATGAAACATCACCAGCAAGGTGTCAGTCGGTGGCACAGCCAGCCAGTCCAGATCGATGAAGTCTCCGTCTGGCGTGGCCCAACGCTCGCGCAGATAACACGTGGAACTGTGCCCCACGGCCGGTCGCTTGCGTCGGCTGTACACCGCAGGCCAAATGGTTTGCGCGTTGCCGCCAGGAAGCCACCAAGGAGCTATGTAGTTGATAGCTGCTTCCTCTTTATCAACAAGGGCTACAGGTCAATTTAATGCAAAACATGGGAAGAGTCGGAGATATCCTCAGACTCGCTCGCACCGCCGGCGCTGACGTGGTGGGCGACCAGGCGCCAGCCCTGCGCCGTCTTGTGGTACACGTTGGTGGCGATGGCGTACGCATCAACGGCGCCCTCATTGGTGAGGATGTCGATGCGTTCACGCACACTGTGCACGGCGCTGGTCATGGATTCGATCTTGCGCAGCGCCTCCATCTGAATACGCACACCGCCGTTGCTGAGCACCGCGTCAAAAGCAGCGCGCACCGCACCTAGTCCCACCAAACGCGGACTTCCTGGATGAACACAGATCACGTCATCCTCGTCGGCCCAGCAAGCCATGAGGCGCTCAATGTCACCTGTTTGCAGCGCTTCGTAGAAGTTGGCCTCTGTTTCGTCAGCAGTACCTCCTACGATAGGGGACTTCTTGATAGCTTTGGACATAAGTTGGGTTGCGTTCTGATGAGATCCGATTTTGCCTTTGTTTGCGTTGCACCGCGCCACCGTCAAAAACACACGTTTCTTCTTGATTTCTGCCCAGCCACCGCAACGTGGCGATGCACGCGTATGCTACCGTCGCTTTTTTTAGCCTGGAGATGATTATGAAGCGCTGGTTTTTGATGTTGGTGACTATTCTGATACTCAGCGGTTGCGGCTACAACGATTTTCAAAGTCTGGACGAGCAGACAAAATCAGCCTGGAGCGAGGTGCTCAACCAATACCAGCGGCGTGCCGACTTGGTGCCAAACATCGTGGCCACTGTCAAGGGCGAGGCTGCATTTGAACAAGACACCCTCACCAAGGTGATCGAAGCACGCGCCAAGGCCACGTCGATTCAGGTCACACCCGAGACACTCAACAATCCCGAAGCTTTCAAGAAGTTTCAGGCCGCACAGGGTGAGCTTGGCTCTGCGTTGAGTCGCCTAATGGCGGTGTCTGAACAGTATCCCAGCCTCAAGGCCAATCAGGCGTTCAGCGATCTGCGAGTGCAATTGGAGGGCACAGAAAACCGGGTCACGGTAGCACGCAATCGTTATATACAGGCGGTGCAGCAGTACAACGTGCTGACGCGTAGTTTTCCCAGCAACCTGACCGCCATGGTGTTTGGCTACCACGCTAAAGAGGGTTTCACAGTGGCAAACGAGGCTGCGATCTCCACCCCACCTGTGGTTGACTTCTCCAAAAAATGAGCCGTATTCTGTCGGCTTTGTTCGTAGTTATGCTGGGGTGGATGTTCACCCTAGGGACCGCCTTTGCACAGCTGGCTGTGCCGGCGCTTACCGGGCATGTGGTGGACACGACCCAGACGCTGTCCACTTTGCAGCGCAATCAGCTGGAAGCCAAACTGACGGAGTTTGAACGAGTCCACGGCTCGCAAGTGGTGGTGCTGTTGGTTCCGAGCACTCAGCCAGAAGATATCACCAGCTATGCCAACCGGGTAGGTAATGAGTGGAAAATTGGGCGTAAGGAAGTGGGTGATGGTGTGTTGCTGGTGGTCGCCCTCACTGACCACCGGGTACGCATTGAGGTTGCCAAGACGCTGGAAGGCGCCATTCCCGACCTGGCGGCCAAGCGTGTGATTGAACAGGCCATCACGCCGCGCTTCAAACAGGGCGACTACGCTGGCGGACTAGATGCTGCGGTGGTCCAGATCATGGCTTTAGTCTCAGGCGAAGCATTGCCTGCACCGAGCCAAAGTGCCCAACGCGGCAGGTCCCCTGGCGACGGCTTCAACTGGATGGATCTGGGCATATTCCTGTTTATTGCAGTTCCCGTTGTGGGGGCGGTGGCCAAAAGTATTCTGGGTTCCCGGCTAGGTTCCGTTGCCACTGGGGTTGTGGCCGGCGGCATCGCCATGTGGATCACTGCGAGTCTGTTGATTGCCGGACTTGCCGGGGTAGCGGCAATGGTCTTTGCACTGCTTTCTCGTGCCACTGTCGGCGGGCGTGGCGGCCTGGGTGGTGGCGGATTTGGTGGTGGCGGTTTCAGCGGTGGCAGCTCTGGCGGCGGCGGTGGCGGATTCCGCTCCGGTGGCGGGGGTGATTTTGGTGGCGGTGGCGCCTCGGGAGGTTGGTGATGCTGACAAGGCTAAAAAGAGTTATCAAGCACCGCTGGCAGGGTGAGCGCGTGCTGTCCAAAGTGTTGCCGCCTGATGCATTGGCCCAGCTTACCCAGTCCGTACGCGCCAGCGAACGACTGCACAGCGGCGAGATCCGGATCTACGTTGAAGCAGAACTACCGTTCAGTTACCTTTGGCGGACTGCCCCCTTGGAGCAGATCATTCGCAGTCGTGCAGTCAGTGTGTTTGGCAAGTTGCGGGTCTGGGATACCGCTCACAACAACGGCGTGTTGATCTATCTGTTGATCGCTGAACAAGCGATAGAAATTGTGGCGGATCGGGGTTTAAACGACAAGGTGAGCCCTCAAACATGGCACGCATTGGTGCAGACGATGCGAGGCGCGTTTCGGCGCGGTGACTTTGCGGCAGGGCTAAGCTCGGTCTTCCAGGAAGTGCACGGCTTGTTGCTCGCTCAGTTCCCACTGTCACCCGGCGAGACGAATCCCAATGAGTTGCAGGACGAGCCAATACTGCGTTGATTGGGTCGGCCTCCATTGAAAAACCCCGCGCCTGCGGGGTTTTCTATACTCAAATGCCCTACGCTATGGGCAGAGCTATCTAGGCCGATTTATTTCTTATTACGATATCTGCGCAACGCGCTAATCTGTGCCGCCATAATCGCAAGCTCTGATGACGCCTTCGCAAGATCCAGATCAGACTTAGCATTCTTGACTGCTTCTTCGGCAGCCAGCTTAGCTTGGTTAGCCTTCTCATCGTCCAGATCCTTGCCACGAATAGCGGTGTCCGAAAGCACAGTAACGCAATTGGGCTGAATTTCAAGAATACCGCCGGCAACAAAGACAAACTCTTCGGAACCGTCAGCCATTTCAATACGCACAGACCCGGCCTTGATGCGGGTAATCAGTGGCGTATGGCGTGGGTAAATGCCAAGCTCACCCGACTCTCCCGGTAGCGCGACAAAACGCGCCTCTCCCGAGAAGATGGACTCTTCGGCACTGACCACATCAACGTGGATGGTGTTCATAGGCTTCCTGATCAGTTAAGAACAAGGCGCTAAGTTACAGCCGCCTTGTTCACATGACGTTAAATTTTCTTGGCCTTCTCGAAGGCTTCGTCGATCGTGCCAACCATGTAGAACGCTTGCTCCGGCAGGTGATCGCACTCACCAGCCACAATCATCTTGAAGCCGCGAATGGTTTCAGCCAAAGACACGTATTTGCCTGGAGAACCGGTAAACACCTCAGCCACATGGAACGGCTGCGATAGGAAGCGCTGAATCTTACGAGCACGTGCAACGGTCAGCTTGTCTTCCGGGGCCAATTCGTCCATGCCCAGGATGGCAATGATGTCGCGCAACTCTTTGTAGCGTTGCAGCGTCCCTTGAACGGCACGAGCAGTTTCGTAGTGATCCAAACCCACCACATTGGGGTCCAGCTGACGACTGGTGGAATCAAGTGGATCCACAGCAGGGTAAATACCCAGCGAAGCGATATCACGAGACAACACCACGGTGGAGTCCAAGTGTGCAAAGGTCGTGGCGGGGGACGGGTCTGTCAAGTCATCGGCTGGCACATAAACAGCCTGGATAGACGTGATGGAGCCCACCTTGGTAGACGTAATCCGCTCTTGCAAACGACCCATTTCTTCTGCCAGGGTAGGCTGGTAGCCCACGGCAGACGGCATACGACCCAGCAAAGCGGACACTTCGGTACCGGCCAGGGTGTAACGGTAGATGTTGTCCACGAAGAACAGCACGTCACGGCCTTCATCGCGGAACGACTCGGCAATGGTCAGCCCTGTCAAAGCCACACGCAGACGGTTGCCTGGGGGCTCATTCATCTGGCCATACACCATCGACACTTTAGAGTCTTCGAGCTTCTCCAGATTCACAACGCCGGAGTCGGCCATTTCGTGATAAAAGTCATTGCCTTCGCGGGTACGTTCACCCACTCCAGCGAACACGGACAAACCGCTGTGCGCCTTGGCAATGTTGTTGATGAGTTCCATCATGTTCACGGTCTTGCCCACACCGGCACCGCCAAACAGGCCGACCTTACCGCCTTTGGCAAACGGGCAAACCAGATCAATCACCTTGATACCGGTTTCCAGCAGCTCTTGAGAAGGGCTCAGTTCGTCATACACCGGCGCTTTGCGGTGGATAGACATATGCAGTGATGCATTCACCGGGCCGCGTTCGTCAATCGGATTACCCAACACGTCCATGATACGGCCCAGCGTCGCCGTACCCACGGGCACTTGAATGGACTTGCCAGTGTTGGACACCATCAGGCCACGGCGCAAGCCGTCGCTGGAGCCCAGCGCAATGGTACGGACAATGCCGTCACCCAACTGCTGCTGCACTTCAAGTGTCAAGGAAGAACCCTCAAGCTTGAGCGCGTCATAAATGTTGGGCATGTTGGTGCGTGGGAATTCCACGTCAACCACAGCGCCGATGCACTGAACGATCTTGCCTTGTACAGCGGGGTTCGTGTTGGTAGTTTCTTGAGCCATTTGGTTTTGCTCCAATAAATTTGAATCTTGCTTCGCTGCCTGATGGTTCATCAGGCAGCAATGGCGGCAGCGCCAGAGACGATTTCTGACAACTCTTTGGTGATCGCGGCTTGACGCGTCTTGTTGTAGACCAGCTTCAGTTCACCAATCACATTACCCGCGTTGTCAGTAGCAGCCTTCATGGCAACCATGCGAGCGGCGTGTTCAGACGCCATGTTCTCAGCAACTGCCTGAAACACCAGCGCTTCAACATACCGCACGATCAGGTCATCGATCACAGCCTGTGCGTCAGGCTCATAGATGTAGTCCCATGCGTGCTTGGAACCCGTGATCGCCTCACTGGCGCGCGCTTCCTCGCTCATCTGAACAGCAGACAATGGCAACAGTTGTTCCATGACCACTTCCTGCTTCATCGTATTGATAAAACGGGTGTATGACAAATAAACAGCGCTGACTTCACCCTTTGCATAGGCATCAAGCAAAACCTTGACCGGGCCGATCAGCCGCTCCAGATGCGGGCGATCCCCCAGTTGCGTCACATGAGCGACCACTTTGGCACCAATACGGTTCAGAAAACCAAAACCCTTGTTGCCAATTGCCACTGCCTGTGTCGTCATACCAGCAGCCTGCACCTCGCGCAACTTGTTAGTTACGCCACGCAAGACGTTGGTATTCAAACCACCGCACAGCCCCTTGTCCGTCGTGACCACAATCATGCCAACAACTTTTGCGTCGTTGGCCTTCATGAAAGGATGAACATACTCGGGGTTTGCTTGGCCCAGATGGGCGGCAATGTTGCGCACTTTTTCAGTATAAGGGCGGGCAGCACGCATACGTTCCTGCGCTTTACGCATCTTGGAGACGGAAATCATCTCCATGGCCTTGGTGATCTTCTTTGTACTTTCAAAGTTCTTGATCTTGCCGCGTATTTCCTTGCCAGTTGCCATATCAGTCTCCTAGTCTAGTTACGAGGGGACCTTAGGCAAACGACTTCTTGAAGGCAACGACGGCAGCATTGAGTTCGGCCTCCGCATCCTTATCCATCGCACGGCTTGCCTCCATCTTGGCCAACAACGCGGCGTGCTTATCTTTGAGGTAAGCATGCATGCCATGCTCGAACGCCAGAACCTTATTGACTGGAACGTCATCCAAGAAACCTTTGTTGACGGCAAACAACGTCGAACCCATGATAGAAATAGGTTGCGGGCTGTACTGTGCCTGCTTGAGCAACTCGGTCACCCGTGCACCGCGGTCAAGCTGTTTGCGGGTGGCTTCGTCCAGGTCCGAGGCAAACTGCGCAAAAGCAGCCAGTTCACGGTACTGCGCCAAGTCGGTACGGATACCACCGGACAAACCCTTGATCAGCTTGGTCTGAGCAGCACCACCCACGCGCGACACCGAAATACCAGCATTGATAGCGGGACGAATACCGGCGTTGAACAGACTGGTTTCCAGGAAAATCTGGCCGTCCGTGATGGAAATCACATTGGTCGGAACAAAAGCGGACACGTCACCGGCCTGCGTTTCAATGATCGGCAAAGCCGTCAGAGAACCGGTCTTGCCTTTGACTTCACCCTTGGTGAAAGCTTCGACGTAATCGGCATTCACACGTGCCGCACGCTCCAGCAGACGGCTGTGGAGGTAAAACACGTCGCCAGGGTAAGCTTCGCGGCCCGGCGGACGACGCAGCAACAAGGACACTTGGCGATAGGCCACAGCTTGCTTGGACAGATCGTCATAAACGATCAGCGCATCTTCGCCACGATCGCGGAAGTATTCACCCATGGTGCAGCCAGAGTAGGCAGCCACATATTGCATGGCAGCAGACTCGGAAGCCGTGGCAGCCACCACAATGGTGTATTCCATGGCGCCAGCTTGTTCCAGAGAACGCACGACGTTTTTGACGCTGGAGGCCTTCTGGCCGATAGCAACATAAACGCAGGTCATGTTCTGACCCTTTTGGTTGATGATCGCATCAATGGCCACAGCCGTTTTACCGGTTTGACGGTCACCAATAATCAACTCGCGCTGACCGCGGCCAATCGGAACCATGGAGTCAATCGACTTCAGACCGGTCTGCATCGGCTGATCGACAGACTGACGGGCAATCACACCCGGAGCCACTTTTTCGATCACGTCCGTCATCTTGGCATTGATGGGGCCCTTACCGTCAATCGGTTGACCCAAAGCATTAACTACACGTCCTTTGAGCTCTGGCCCAACCGGTACCTCCAGAATACGACCCGTGCATTTGACGGTATCGCCTTCGGAAATGTGCTCGTAAGCGCCCAGCACCACGGCACCCACCGAGTCGCGCTCCAGGTTCAATGCCAAACCGTAGCTGGGCTGACCCTCAGCGTCTGCCGGGAACTCCAGCATTTCGCCTTGCATCGCATCAGAGAGTCCGTGAATGCGGACGATACCGTCCGTCACAGACACAACGGTGCCTTGGTTGCGGATATCTGCACTGGCGGACAAGCCCTCAATGCGGCTCTTGATCAGTTCTGAAATTTCTGCGGGATTGAGTTGCATGACTCTTTCCTTCTTTCGTTAAAGAGGCTGTCGGTTGCGGCAAAGCCTCAAGCCGACAAAGCCATTTTCATTTGTTCCAAACGCGACTTGACAGATGTGTCAAGAACCTCGTCACCCACGACCACCCGAATGCCACCGATAAGTTCCGACTGCAACTCAACAGACACATTGAGCTTGCGCGCAAAACGCTTTTCCAACAGTTTCGCCGTTTCAGCCAGAGTTGCAGCATCCAGAGGAAAGGCGCTATAGATCACAGCCTCACTTGTGCCGCTTTGGGCATTCATCAGTGCACGAAACTGCAAAACAACTTCAGACACAACCGCCAGACGATTGTTGGCGATCACGGTGCGAATGAAGTTTTGCGCATGCTGATTCAGCTCACACTTCATCACACCGGAAATCACCGCATACACCTGCTCGTTTGTGACGTTAGGGCTTTCGGCAAACTGCTGCAACTGCTCTTGAGTTGCCACGCAAGAAAACTCATCAAGCCAGGTCAAAACAGCTTTGGCGTCGAGCGCACTGGCTTTATACAGTGCCTCAGCGTAGGGACGGGCAATAGTGGCAAGTTCAGCCATTTTGTTCTCTTAAAGCTCGGTCTTCAAACGAGACAACAAATCAGCATGCACGCCCGCATTGACCTCCTTACGGAGAATCTGCTCAGCGCCCTTGACTGCCAATGCAGCGACCTGCTCACGCAGAGATTCGCGCGCCTTGACAGCCTGCTGTTCAGCTTCAACCTTGGCAAGAGCAACAATCTTGCTACCCTCTTCCTCGGCCTTTGCTTTTGCCTCTTCAATGATGGTCAACGCACGACGCTCGGCGTCCGCCAAGCGCGTAGTCGTCTCAGTACGCGACTTAGCCAACTCTTCTTCCACCTTTTTATTGGCAGACGAAAGTTCTGATTTAGCCTTGTCGGCAGCCGCGAGACCATCGGCAATTTTGCTGGCGCGCTCATCGAGTGCTTTTGCAATGGGAGGCCAGACGAATTTCATCGTCACCATCACCAACAGAAAAAACACCACCAGCTGCGCGAAGAATGTTGCGTTAATACTCACAACGACCCCTCTTTAAAGAATGGAAGGCGGACGGAATTACTTCAGAACGAACGGATTGGCAAACGCAAACATCATCGCAATACCCACACCGATCAGGAAAGCCGCATCAATCAGACCAGCCAGCAAGAACATTTTGGTTTGCAATTCGTTCATCAACTCAGGCTGACGTGCAGCTGCTTCAAGGTACTTGCTACCCATGATGCCAATACCGATACAGGCACCAATGGCACCCAGACCGATGATCAAACCAGCGGCCAGCGCCACAAAACCAAGCACGTTTTCCATTTAAAGCTCCTATGGATTCAAGTTGAAAAGAAAAAAGAAAAAAGAAACCGACCAACCAAGCATTGAACCTAGTGGTGGTCGTGGGCTTGCCCCACATACACCAAGGTCAACATCATGAAAATAAAGGCCTGCAAGGCAACAATCAGAATGTGAAAGATCGCCCAACCCGTACCCGCCACCACATGACCCAACCACAAGGCAATACCCGTAGCCGACCCAAAACCCACTGCCCCCATCAGAGCAATCAGCATGAATATCAATTCACCAGCATACATATTGCCAAACAGCCGCATGCCATGCGAGACAGTCTTGGCAGTAAATTCAATCATCTGCATACCGAAATTCAGCACACCCAGAATCAGCGCAAATACTGGATTTTTACTGGTTCCAAACGGTGCCGTGACCAATTCATGAGCCCAACCGCCCAAACCTTTGATCTTGACGTTGTAATAGAGACAGACCAGCAAAACCGAAGTAGACATTGCCAACGTGGTCGACAGATCAGCCGTAGGCACCACACGCATATAAGCATGAGCTGCATCATGACCAGTCGCACCGTAGATGAACTCCCAAATCAGAGGAATCAGGTCCACCGGAAGAAAGTCCATGGAATTCAGCAGAAACACCCAAACAAATACTGTCAGTGCCAACGGCCCTACAAACTTGCGAGACTCCGCATTGTGAATAATGCCCTTAGCCTGGGTATCAACCAGCTCAAGAAGAATCTCCACAGCAGCCTGCATGCGACCCGGAACACCAGAAGTCGCGCTTTTGGCAACGCGCCACATCACAAACAAACCCAAACAACCCAGCAATACCGCCCAAAAGATCGAATCGATGTTAAACACCGACATATCAATCACACCCGACTGCTTATGAGTCTGGAAGTGCGTCAAATGGTGGCCGATGTACTCACCAGCAGTGAGTGCATGTTCCGCAGCGTGTTCTTCAGCAGCCATCAGATACTCTTTAATCAGTTAACCCTGCCATACGACAAAGTTTGCACCTTACATTTCACACCGAACTAGGTCGACGTTTAAACGCCAACACCAGCCAGTACACCTTAAGACTTAGAACCAAGCCAACCAGCATCGCCGGCCAACTCAAATCTTTCACCAGACGATGAGCAGCAAAAAGCACGCTGATCGTCACCAAAATCTTGACAAACTCCCATACAAAGAAGCTCACCACCGCCGCACCCGGATTGGCCGCAGCAAATTGACTGGTCAAACCTCTGGCAAACAACGCCGCCGGAATCACCGCCGCCAAAACACCACACACTACCGACAGAGCAACCCCACCACCCCAGAACCACCATGCAACCAACGCAACAAACAACCCCAGGCCAATCTGACCTATAACAACCCACCAGGGAGAAACTGCTGGATGCGCTTCACGCAACGCCTGCGCCTCGCGCCTTGACAACCGCTTGTATGTGTCCGCTTCTTCAGCATCAAACTCGTCAAGCGGCGCAATTATCGGCATCTCAAATTACATGTAGGTTACACGAATGTGGCTATCAATCAACCTTAAATTATATGTACAAATTTGCAGCCAATGGCATCAAATCTGCATTCCAGCTATAAAGACATATCCAGATAAGTCAGATTGCGTGCCACATGTCCGATCAGACCCGTCATTCGACCTGTCAGGCTGTCAGCCAGCTCACCGATAATTTGCGGATGCACACACAGCCCAGCCCGTGCTGTTATCTCGACGGCGAGTTCGCCACCTTGCCCTACGCCAAGGTTGGCGTCATGAACCAGGGATTCATTCTTAGCGACGATGTTTACGACGTTGTTCGCATTCACAAAGGCAGACAGTTCTGCTTCGCGCCGACATTGAAGGAGGCCAGGCTATGACCACTAACAACGAATCACTTATTGAGTACCCCAGCGCCTTCCCCATCAAGGTGATGGGGCTCAAAACCGACCACTTGGTGTCTGCCATCACACACATCGCCCACCAGTTTGATCCGACATTTGACGCCAGTACCATAGAGCTGCGGCCCAGCACAGGCGGCAAGTATCTGGGTGTAACCATCACCGTCACCGCCACCAGCCGCGAGCAGCTCGACGAGCTCTACCGCACCCTATCCACCCACCCGATGGTGAAAGTGGTCCTGTAAAGATGGCGCTCTCAGCTAGGTTTTTGGGCCGGGTGGACTACTTGCCCACCTATGAAGCCATGCAAACCTTGACCGCCGGACGCGACGACAGCACCGCCGACGAACTATGGATTTGCGAGCACAATCCCGTTTATACACAAGGTCTAGCAGGAAAATCAGAGCATATTTTTAACCCGGGTTCAATCCCTGTGGTACAGACCAACCGGGGCGGCCAGGTCACTTACCATGGGCCGGGGCAAGTGGTCGCCTACCCGCTGATAGACCTCAAGCGCGCCGGTTACTTCGTCAAGGAATACGTCTTCCGCATCGAGGAATCAGTGATCCGCACGCTGCTGCACTTTGGCATCACCGGCCACCGGGTAGCGGGTGCGCCGGGGATTTATGTTCGGCTGGATGACCCGGCCGGCCACGCTCTGCTGCCACAGCGACCCATGAAAATCGCGCCGGACAACACAGGGGCGGAGTCGCCCGCCCATCACCGCGCAGACCCAGACTTTACGGGCCTGGGCAAGATCGGCGCTTTAGGCATCAAGGTCAGCCGCAACTGCACCTACCACGGCGTGGCGCTGAACGTGGCGATGGACCTGGAACCCTACTCGCGCATCAACCCCTGCGGCTACCAGGCGCTGAAAACCATCGATCTTTCTACAATCGGCGTTTCGGTCTCGTGGCAAGAGGCAGCAGACGTACTGGCACAGAAGCTGTCCCTCTACCTGACCCAATGACTGGCCTCCCTTTTTGTCCCATCAGACGCGTCTTGTCGCCGACCATTGACAAAAACGGCTGGCGAAGTCTCAACCCACCCCAGCCAACGGCAACTCAATGGCACAACACATGACATCCTCAGAATCAACACCTTTGGCGGCTAGCACTCAGCGCGACGTCCAATCCACAGAGACCTACGACCCGACCGTCAAGCAAAAAGCCGCCGCCAAGCTGTCGCGCATCCCGATCAAGGTGCAGCCCGGCGAAATCCTGCGCAAGCCGGAATGGATTCGCGTCAAGGCGGGTAGCCCCAGCACACGGTTTTACGAGATCAAGGACACCCTGCGCAGCAACAAACTCGTCACCGTCTGCGAAGAAGCCAGTTGCCCCAACATCGGCGAATGCTTCGGCAAGGGCACGGCCACCTTCATGATCATGGGTGACAAATGCACCCGGCGTTGCCCGTTTTGCGATGTCGGCCACGGCCGCCCCGACCCGCTGGACGCCAACGAGCCCGTCAACCTGGCCAACACCATCGCCCAGCTCAAGCTCAAATACGTGGTGATCACCAGCGTAGACCGTGACGACCTGCGCGACGGTGGTGCCGGGCATTTTGTGGCCTGCATCCAGGCCATCCGGGAGAAATCGCCACAGACGCAGATCGAGGTGCTGGTGCCCGACTTTCGAGGCCGCGATGACCGTGCGCTGGAGATTCTCAAAGCCGCCCCGCCCGATGTGATGAACCACAACCTGGAAACCATCCCGCGCCTGTACAAGGAAGCGCGCCCTGGTTCTGACTACCAGTTCAGCCTGAACCTGCTGAAGAAATTCAAGGCGCTGTTCCCCGACGTTCCCACCAAGAGCGGCATCATGGTCGGCCTGGGCGAGACTGACGACGAGATTTTGCAAACCATGCAGGACATGCGCGACCACGGTATCAACATGCTGACCATCGGCCAATATCTGGCGCCCTCCACCGCCCACCTGACGGTCAAGCGCTACGTGCACCCGGACGTGTTCAAAATGTTCGAGACCCGCGCCTACGAGATGGGCTTCAGCCACGCCGCCGTCGGTGCCATGGTGCGATCGAGCTACCACGCCGATCAACAGGCCGGGCATGCGATGGGTCAGGTTAGCGCCTGATTAATTCTCAATTCAGTAGCTGCTTACCCTTTCAATATAAGGGCTATCGGCAAATTTCATGCCTAACATCCACTCGCTGCACGGACTCTGGCTTGACCTAGCGACGGTCATGGCGCGCAGCAGTTCGGCGGTGTATGGCCGGGCGCTGGACTTGTACCGAGGTCAGAAAGTATTGAGCCTGGAGATCACCGCCATCAAGGCGCACTGGCTGCTTGAAGGCGAGGTGCAGGGCAGCCTGGCGCAGCCTTATCAGGTGGAGGTGGAGCTGCGCCGTGGCCCCGTCGGCCAAGTGCTGGACTGGGACAGCGATTGCACCTGCCCGGTAGGCCATCAATGCAAACACGCAGTGGCGCTGATGATCAAGGCCGCCTACCAGGGCCAGCGACTGGCCGGACCTGATGCGCCTACAGCTCAAGGCTCGCCAGCCACGCCCGAACAACTGGAAGCCCAGCGCCAGGCCGAACTGGCGCGCCAGCAAGCCGCCGAGCAGTTGGAAGCTGAACACCAAGTCATCCGATGGCTGGGCGATCTGGCGCGCACCGGCAGCCATGCAGAGCCAGCGCCAACCCGGCCAGTCCATGTCAAACCCGGCGAGGCACAGCCACGGCCAGAGCAGTTCTTGTACCTGCTGTCCATCCTCAACCCGCAAGGCCCCAGCCCGCAGCTGAGCCTGGAAGTGGTCACCGCCTACCCCAAGGTGGTGGGCGGCTGGTCCAAGGCCAAGCCGATGAAGTTTCAGCCCGAGCGCGGCCAACCCATCTATGACCAGGCCACTGAGGCCGACCACGATGTGCTGCAGCTCATTCGCGCCATGCCCGGCAGCAGCGTCCAGTATTACTACAGCTACAGCGCACGCAGCAAGGTCGTGCCCGAAGGCAAATACGGCGCGCAACTGCTGCAAACCGCTGCCAGCACCGGGCGGCTGTATGTGCTGGTGCCGCCGAGTCAGCCCGGCGAGCCGGTGCAGTGGGGCCCGCCGCTCACTCTGACGTGGGAATGGCATGAAGTCGGCCAGAGCATCGCCTCCAAATCCGGCTGGGCACTGCGCCCTCGGCTCGGTGACGAGCACGCCAGGCTGTGCCTGAACAACCCACCGCTGTACCTCGACAGCGTCCATGGCCTCTGCGGACTGGTGGACGTGCAAGGTATGAGCCTGGGCCAGGTCGCGGTGCTGCTGAAGACCCCGCCCCTCAAACCCGAGGCCTTGAAAAAGCACCAACCCGAACTGGTGGCGCAACTAGGCGCCGTGCCACTGCCACCGGTGCTGGAGCAACTGCCCACCCTGAAGGGCATTGCCCCCAAACCCTGTCTGCACCTTCAAGCCGTTGCGCCTGAAAACGTGGCCGACGACGGTCTGATGCTGGCACGCCTGAGCTTTGACTACGCCGGGTACCGTGGCTGGTGGGTGGGTCAGGGCGCCACCGTGTTGGTGAACGGACCGCAGGGGCGCGCCATGCTGCAGCGCGACCCGCAAACCGAGCTGGAAGCCATCGTGCAACTGCGCGACTGGGGCTTCTCCAGCCATGGTCGGGACGTGTTTGGCATCCCCGGCGACGAGCCGCAGCACCCCTGGCTGCAACTCGCCGACTCCGACTACGCGCCACTGCGCGAAGCCGGTTTTGAAATCACGCTCGACGGCAGCCTGGTCAACTGGATCAGCCATGCCAGCGCCCTCGATGTGAACTTGCAAGCGCAAGGCGATGATGAAGCCACCTCGCCGTGGTTTGATTTGTCACTGGGCATGGAGATCAACGGCGAGCGCCACAACATCCTGCCGCTGCTGCCCTCACTGATCGCCACCGCCGCCCGCAGCCCGCGTGACCCGGTCACCGGCCAGCCCGACATTCCGCCGTTTGTTTACCTGCCCAATCCGCAAGGCGGCTTCATTCGCCTACCCACCGACAACCTCAAACCCTGGCTGGGTGCGCTGCTGGAGCTGGTGGCCGACCACGACCATGATTTCACCGGCGACAGCCTGAAACTCTCGCGCCTGGACGCCATGCGCACCACCGCCTCGCTGGGTGAAGGCGCGGTGTGGACCGGGGCGCAACACCTGCGCGAGATGGTGCAAAAGCTCAGCGGTCGTGCCGAACTGCCAGAGATTCCCCTACCCGCCAGCGTCAAGGCCGAGCTGCGCCCCTATCAGCAACAAGGCGTCAACTGGCTGCAATTCCTGCGCGAAGCTGGTCTGGGCGGCATCCTGGCCGACGACATGGGGCTGGGCAAAACCCTGCAAACCCTGGCGCACATCCAGATCGAAAAAGACGCTGGCCGCCTGACCGAACCGGCGCTGATCATTGCGCCGGTCAGTCTGATGGGCAACTGGCGGCGCGAGGCCGAGCGCTTTTGCCCCGAGCTGCGCTGCCTGGTCATCCACGGCAAAGATCGGCACGATGTTTCTGGCACCACCCATGACCACGATGTCGTCATTGCGCCCTACTCCCTGCTGCAGCGCGACCGCGAAGGCTGGCTGCAAGGCCAATGGCATCTGGTGGTGCTGGACGAAGCGCAAAACATCAAAAACGCCAACACCCACGCCGCGCAAGTGGTGAGCGAACTCAAAACCCATCACCGCCTGTGCCTGTCGGGCACGCCGATGGAAAACCACCTAGGCGAGATCTGGAGCCTGTTCCACTTTTTGATGCCCGGCTTTCTGGGCAGCCAGAAGCGCTTTACCGAGTTGTTTCGCCACCCCATCGAAAAACAGGGCGACCCCGAGGCGCTGCAACAACTACGCGCCCGCGTCACGCCCTTCATGCTGCGCCGTACCAAGGCGCTGGTGGCGCACGAGCTGCCGCCCAAGATCGAAACCGTGATGCGAGTCGAACTCTCGGGCAAACAGGCCGACCTGTACGAAACCATCCGCCTCGGCATGGAAAAAACCGTGCGCGAAGCCCTGAGCACCAAGGGCCTGGCCAAGTCGCAGATCACCATCCTCGACGCACTGCTGAAACTGCGCCAGGTGTGCTGCGATCCGCACCTGCTCAAGCTCGACGCCGCCAAAAAGGTCAAAACCTCGGCCAAACTCGACCAGCTGATGGAACTGCTGCCCGAGATGCTGGCCGAGGGGCGGCGCATTTTGCTGTTCTCGCAGTTCACCAGCATGCTCACGCTGATCGAGGCCGAGCTGAAAAAACGCGGCATCGCCTGGGTCAAACTCACCGGCCAAAGCCAGAAGCGCGACGAGCTCATCACCCAATTCACCAGCGGCGCGGTGCCGCTGTTTTTGATCAGCCTGAAAGCCGGTGGCGTGGGCCTGAACCTGCCGCAGGCCGACACCGTGATCCACTTCGACCCCTGGTGGAACCCCGCCGTGGAAGCCCAAGCCACCGACCGCGCCCACCGCATCGGCCAGACGCAAAGCGTGTGGGTGGTGAAGCTGGTGGCCCAAGGCACGATTGAGGAGCGCATCCTGGCGCTGCAAGAACGCAAAGCCGCGCTGGCCGAGAGCATGTACAGCGGCTCGGTGGGACGCAAGCAGCCGCTGTTCAGCGAGAGTGATCTGGCGGAGCTGCTTAAACCACTATCTGTTTGATAGCTGATTGCTGCCGACTTACCTGGGCTAGAGGGGTAAAAGCCTTATGAACACTGATGACCCGGCTTGAGTGACTTGGTGATCGTTGGCTAATGTGGTTGGTGTTGCGAGCTTGCGGCGCCTGTGGGTGGCAGGAGATGGGTTGGCAGCGATTGCTGACGGCCAGGCGACATCAGCTTTGTGGTCTCTCGGTTGTAATGGCATTCAACACAAGTTTCGCCATCGCTTGAGATTGCTCTCCTTGTATGGATTGCAAGCCCTTGACTGTTCCGTGCCTGTCTTGCAAATCCTCGTCCTGACTTGCCTTCAACTTACCTTCGAGTCGGTCAATGGAAATTTCGATGCCGACAATTCCACGCATCAGTTTTTCAATGAAACCTTCGGGCGAATCGCCCACACTCCAAGGACGCGCCTGTCGTGACTCCTGCGCATCAGTCAATCGGTTGAGCATGTCCATCATCCACTTCGGGTCCTCCATCACCTGCGCTATGCCGTGCACGTGCGCAACTGTGTAGTTCCATGTTGGTACCACTTTGCCGTGCTCAACCTTGCCCGGATACCACCCTGGCGTAATGTAGGACTGTGCCCCCTGGAACATGACGACCGATGGTGTGTCAGCCAGCAGTTGCTTCCAAACCGGATTGCCACGTGCCACATGACCCATCAAGGTGCCATGTTTGCCTAGAGTACGGTTCAGGAAGAAAGGGATATGGTTCGCCACCAGCCCATCCTTGGACTGGCAAACCCAGGTTGCTAAAGGGTGCGCTTCGATAAGCGCAAGAATCACCCCCTGCTCGTTGAGTTGATGGTGTTTAGAGACGTACATATCAATTCCTCAAATACTGCCCAGCGAATGCCGCAAAAGCATTGCGGCCAATAGCCACATGGTCAAACCAATCAATCCGTCCAAGACTTGCCAGGCTTTGGGTCGTGCAAACCAAGGTGCCAACCGGCGTGCTCCAAATCCGAGCAATCCAAACCAAGACATGCTGGCGAAACTGGCACCAGCGATGAACCACGGACGCATAGCAGCAGGCTGTTGGGCTCCGATGCTACCCACCAGCAGTACCGTATCTAGATATACATGAGGGTTCAGCAGCGTGAATGCAGCAGCCTGCGCTACGGCTCCTGACAGCCGCAATCCTGTGCTAGTTCTATCCGCCGATAACTGGTTGGATTGACGTGCTCTGCGTAACGCCTGCCAGCCATAGGTTGCCAGAAATGCCGCGCCTGCCAGTGCAAGTGCGCGCGCGACTTGCGGATGTTTGCCCAATGCTTGCGCCATTCCCAGAACGCCAGCAGAAATCAGAACTGCATCGGCCATTGCACAGAACAGGACCACTGTACCTACGTGTTCACGGCGCAACCCTTGGCGCAGCACGAATGCGTTCTGGGCTCCAATAGCAACGATGAGTCCAAAGCTCAATGCTAAGCCTTGAACAAAGGTAGGAACGACTGCGGAGATGGACTCTGGAAAAAATGTCATACCCGAAGCTTGCCTGACTTGAGAAATGAAGACAAACTATCATTGCTTCATCAAGTTAAGAAAGACTAATTTAATGCTGGACTATGCATCTTTGGCAGCGCTAGCCTGTGTCGTACGGGAAGGCAGCTTTGAGCGCGCTGCCAGAACATTGCATGTAACTCCGTCAGCCGTATCGCAACGCATTCGCTTGCTGGAAGAACGCATTGGGTGTGCCCTGGTCGTGCGAGGCCAGCCTTGCCAAGCCACTGTGACAGGTCGACGGCTTTGCCAGCATGTAGACCGGGTGCGCCTGCTGGAACATGAACTCCATGGCGAAGTTCCAACCCTTGACCAGGATGGCGAAATTCGCGTCACACTTCCCATCGCCGTGAATGCAGATAGTCTTGCTACCTGGTTTGCCCCTGCTATTGCGGCCTTTGCAGCTGTCGCTCCGGTATTGATGGAGATCGCGGTGGACGACCAGGACTACACATCGGAGTGGTTGCGCTCGGGCAAGGTGCTGGCCGCTGTGACAGGCAGTGCACGTCCTGTATCCGGCTGTAATTGCCGTCCGTTGGGTTTGATGCGCTATGTCGCGGCAGCAAGCCCAGATTTTGTTGCCCGCTATTTCGACAACGGGGTTGGCGCAAACACGCTTGCACTAGCTCCCAGCCTGGTATTCAATACTAAGGACGAACTGCAATCACGCTGGGTAAAGCGGCAATGCCGTCGCCATGTAGAGCTTCCACGTCACACGCTCCCTTCGCCACAGGCCTTTGTCGCAGCCGGTGTGGCTGGAATGGGGTGGGGTTTACATCCACTGTCACTCATTAGCCACCATCTCGCGGATGGCTCCTTGGTCGAGCTGGTACCCAACACATCTTTGGACGTACCCTTGTACTGGCAGCAGGCACGTGCTGCGTCTTCATTGCTTGATAGACTGACTCGT
The DNA here is from genome assembly GCA_031291305.1 of Rhodoferax sp. Taxonomy (GTDB): domain Bacteria; phylum Pseudomonadota; class Gammaproteobacteria; order Burkholderiales; family Burkholderiaceae_C; genus Rhodoferax. Next base: position 35,352 of record JARLJH010000007.1, read on the forward strand.
GAAGTAGTCGCAGCAGCAAGTTTGGCCCTGCGAGGGAGGTAAATTAGCCTAGTGAATGTCGTGGCCCGAATGTCAGGTCTTGGGGCGTTGAAACTGAGGCGGCAACTACTGCTTCCAGCCTTAGACAGATATAGCCCACTCCCCCGTCACGCGAGCAACCCAGCCCCATTCGCCTTCCGGCGGACGCCATGCAGGGGTGTCAACGGTGTGCCATTGCGTGCAAGCACGCCACCTCGGTTGGGCTGGTCCATGGTTTTGTCGGGGCGCAGGCGCTGGACCGGGCGGCTGCGTTACCCAAAGGTGGCCTGCTGCTTGACGATGTCATGCGTCATGCGCACATGCGCCTCCAGCGCGAGCGCTGCGCGGGCTTCCTGTCGGTTGATGGCGGCCTGAAAAATGGTCTCGTGCTCTTCGTGCACGCGCCGTTCGATGGCATGAACCGCCGTTAGGCGCCAATTGATGTTGCGGTAGCGCTCACCGTGCCGGTACAGGATGGACAGCATGTATTTGGTCCAGGGCGAGTCATGCGCCGCAATCAATGCGTCGTGAAAATTCTTGTTGAGGGTTTCCCATTGCGGTGGCTCCGGTGCACCTGGCTGCGCGTTGGTTTGAATCTCGGTCTGGGTGAGTAATTGGTAGCTGACCTGCAGCGCGGCTTCCCAGCGGTCGTCGCCCTTGCGGATGGATTGGCGCAACGCCTCGGTTTCGAGCATCACGCGGGTGTTGGTCACGTCTTCCAGGTCGGTCAGCGAGATCGGTGCCACGCGAAAGCCGCGCTGGCCTTCTGCCGAGACCAGTGCGTCAGACACCAGCAACGAGAGCGCCTCGCGCAGCGTGCTCGCACCCACCTGGTATTGGTCCTTGAGGTGCTCTACCCGCAGTTTTTCGCCGGGGATGAGTTTGCCGCAGATCACATCGCGGCGCAGGTTCAGGTAGGCACGTTCGGCCAGCGTGCGTGGGTTGGCGATGTCGGTTTCAACGTGGCTTGTCACGTGTTGTTGCAATGAGGTCATGGCTTTGTCCTGGGTTTACACGGTCGCCTGCGGTGCTGCCTGGCCGCGCTCCTGACTGCGCTTTTGCCGGTACGCCAGTTGCGCGCGGCTCAGACCCAGCAACCGGGCCGCCTGCGACAAATTGCCGCCAGCGCGTGTGACCGCGTGGTTCAGAACGCGCGCCTCCACATCGTCCAGCGAGCTACCGCTGTCAAGGATGCGCGCACTCAATTCATCGTCTTGTGCACTAGGTAACTCGGCCAACTGGCCGCTGGCGTCTACACCCGTTTGTGCTGTTTGGGTCAGGTGGGGAAACAAGTGCTCCACTTCAATCATGCCGCCCTGGCACGCAAGAATCACACCGCGCTCGACCAGGTTTTCGAGTTCGCGCACGTTGCCTGGCCAGGCGTGTTGCTCCAGCGCCTGCATGGCGCGTTCGGCAAAACCGGTGACGCGCTTGTCGTGCAAGCTGCAAAAACGCGCCAGCATGGCGTTGGCCAAAGGCGCGACATCAGCCAGACGCTCGCGCAGCGGTGGCAGACAAATCGGATAGACATTGAGGCGGTACCACAGGTCTTGGCGAAAGCGACCCTCGCGCACGGCTTTTTCCAGATCGACATTGGTGGCGGCCACCAGCCGCACGTTGACTTGGCGCGTGACTTCGGCGCCCACACGCTCCACCTCGCCTTCTTGCAGTACGCGCAACAATTTGGCTTGTGCAGGCAGGGGCAGGTCACCCACCTCGTCGAGAAGCAGGGTGCCACCGTGGGCGCGCTCAAAGCGTCCGGCACGGGCGGCATGGGCACCGGTATAAGCGCCTTTTTCCACGCCAAACAATTCGGCTTCGATCAACTCGGCCGGCAGCGCGGCGCAATTGACCGCCACAAACGGCGCACTGCTGCGCGGGGAAAGCTCATGCAAGGCGCGGGCAAACCGTTCCTTGCCAACGCCGGTTTCTCCGGTCAGCAGCACGGTGACCTGGGTTTTGGCTGCCTTTTCCATCAGCGCATAGGCCTGGCGGAAGGCGCTGGATTTGCCAATCAGCTTGCCGCCTGGCTGTTCTGGTTCAATGCTGGACTTGAGGGCTTCCACCTGGGACTGCAGGGCTTCCATCTTTTTCATCAGCGAGTCATCGGTGAAATACATGCGATGCGCTTCGCCATCGGACCATTCCTCGATGGGTTTGCCAACAATCAGACAATGGTCATCACCACAGGCACCGCAGCGCGTTTCCTTGAACAGGATGAGTTTGCCCATGAATGCGCTGGTGTAGCCGCTGGCATAGCCCAGCAGCACCCAGCAAGCCGGTTGGTCAACCACGCCAAACTTCTGCTGGTGCGCATAGGCTTCCCACGAGTGATCCCAGCGGAACTCACCCTCAAACTTCCCGGTTGCCACATCAAACGAGAGCTTGACCGGCGTGACCCGTGCCGCGCCTTCGAGCATGTGCAGCTGTGGCCCGACAAGAAACTGGCTTTCCATACTGTCGTTGGGCCGCTGCCGGATCGCGTATTCGGCATCGCTCAGCCCCGACGCGTAGCCCATGCGCGTCAGGATGCGCCGCGCATGGTCGGCCCCTACCGAGTTCATCAAGTCCTGGCGCAACGCGGCCAGGGCAGTGGTGTGCATCAGCACCATGCGCTGGTCACCCAGCCAAATGGAACCGCTGTCAGGCTCGAACCGCAACAGCCGACGCAAATCGCTGTCCGGGGGGTATTTGATATTTGGGGGCACGTTGTCTCCTGCAAGACCTTCAGGTCATTTTTCTCGACATTATGGCGCTGGATGGCCGAGCGGAAATGAATGGCCTCCACGCAAGTCTTGCGCGCCTATAGAGGGATTGCCACCATTCTCGAGAATGGTGAATACCAAAAGGTCGGTTTGGGCTCGGGACGGCGTGGCACTCAGCTACGCCGTCCCGAGCCAGCAAGCCCCAGACCAGAGGCAGCTCATCGCACGCCATGTTGCATAAAAATAGGCAGTAGCCCTCGTCCTGCCTTGACACTGCGATATCAATTGAATAGCAGTCTTGTTTCTGGCAGCCTTTGACACCGTCCAAGCAGGTTTCCATTCTCAAAACCGTCAGTACCATTTTTTCTCGATATTTTGAGATCACCTCACAGCTGCAGTCTCAGTCACCACAGGCCGAAGTATTTGCTCATTTGATGAAATTTACAAGATTCCACTCTTTCAAATGCGCAACTTCAGGCATTTTGTAGCGCTCAATAATGAACGAACTATGAAAATAGTCCGTTCAGGAAGTCCAAAAGACCAAAACCAGGTATCCAGAATCTAGGGGTTTTCCCTTGAAATCTCGAGATTAGTCAGGCATTGGCACGTTTTGGCAAGCTCCTTGCAAAGTCTTGCTCGTTACACCCGCCAAACCATGAGCAACACATCCACTTTCAACCCTAATCTCAAGTTCATCCGGATCATTGAGCAGCATGCCAATGGTCTGGTCGAGTTTGAGTTTGCCGTGGGCGAACCCGGTTTGTTTGTCGAGTTGCTGATGGCCCAAGCGCAGTTTGACGAGTTCTGTGCCACGCAGGGCGTGACCCCTACCCAGGGTCGGCTGCCCGCAGCACAGAGCAACGAAGAGCAGGAATGGGACTGGAGTCTGCGCGCTGCGCGCGACCAGCATTTGCGTCACGACAACAAGGCCTGACACCGGCCAATCACCCGAGGAGACACCTAGACATGCATATTGATCTACGCACCGTCAACATCGAGCCCCTGCGGCAGACGTTTGACCACATTGCCGCGCGCATTGGCCCCAACAAGCCAGCATCGCGCTACCTGGAAGGCACGATGGACGTGCAGGGCGCGGTCAACTTCCACTACCGCCCGACCTGGGACCCCGAGCACGAGATTTTTGATGCCACGCGCACCGCTATCACCATGAAAGACTGGTATGCGCTCAAAGACCCGCGCCAGTTGTACTACGGCTCCTACACCGCATCCCGTGCTCGCATGCAGGAAACCACCGAAGCCGATTTTGAGTTTGTCGAAAGCCGTGGTCTGGCCGATGTGTATGACGACACTGCCCGCCGCACCGCGCTGGATTTCTACATTCCGCTGCGCCACGTGGCCTGGGGTGCCAACATGAACGGGGCCTCGATGTGCGCCTACGGTTTTGGCACGGCGATCACCCAGCCCTGCCTGTACCAGGGCATGGACCAGCTCGGCGTGGCGCAGTACCTGACTCGTATGGGCCTGGTGCTGGGGGATGAATCCGAAGTACAGGCTGCCAAACAAGCCTGGATGGACGCACCGCAATGGCAAGAGCTGCGCCGCTATGTGGAAGACACGCTGGTCCTCAAGGACTGGTTCGAGATGTTTGTCGCCCAGCATGTGGCGCTCGATGCCATGTTGTTTGGCCTGGCCTACAAAGAGGTGGACCAGGCGCTCAACGACAAAGCCGGTCCCACCGTGTCACTGCTGACGCGCTTTCAGACCGAGTTGATGGACGACAGCAGCAAGTGGGTCGATGCCTGCCTGAAAACCGCTGCCGCCGAAAACCCCGAGAACAAGGCGCAACTGCAGGAGTGGATTGCCCACTGGCGTGGCCGCGCCGTGAAAGCGCTGCAACCGTTGGCCCAGCAAGCGCTAGGCGCTGATGCCGATGCCGCTTTGACCCGCGTGTCGGCCCGACTCGATGCCCGCCTGGTCAAGGCCGGTCTGCTCGCCTGATCACTCCGGAGTAACACCATGTCCAACGTATTTATTGCCTTTCAACGAAACGAAGAAACCCGCTGCATTGTGGATGCCATCCTGGCCGACAACCCCCATGCCGTGGTGAACATGCAGCCCGCCATGGTCAAGATCGACGCGCCCGACACCATGGTGGTCCGCCGCACCTCGGTCGAGGAGCAGATGGGTCGACCCTTCGACCTGCAGGAGCTGCACGTCAACCTGATCACGCTCACCGGCCACATCGACGAGACCGAAGACGAGTTCACGCTGAGCTGGAAGCACTAAGCCCGCCCGCGCCAATCCCTCATTCCCAACAGAGCCCACAAGCCCAAACGGAGACACCTCATGGACATGAAAGTCAAACAAAAAAAACTCAACATGAAAGATCGCTACAACCTGATGACGCGCGATCTGGACTGGGAGCCCAGCTACCAAAAGAAGAGCGATATCTTCCCCTACCTTGAGTACGAGGGCATCAAGATCCACGACTGGAGCAAATTTGAAGACCCGTTCCGTCTGACGATGGACGCGTACTGGAAATACCAGGCCGAGAAAGAGAAAAAACTCTACGCCATCATCGACGCGTTCAACCAGAACAACGGCCACCTGCAAGTGACCGATGCACGCTACATCAACGCTCTCAAGCTGTTCCTCACCGGCGTGTCGCCGCTGGAATACATGGCGCACCGGGGCTTTGCCCATGTGGGTCGTCAGCTGGGCGGGGCCGGGCCGCGTGTAGCTTGCCTGATGCAGTCGCTCGATGAAATCCGCCACTCGCAGACGCAGATTCACTCGATGTCGAACTACAACAAGTTCTACAACGGCTTCCAGAATTTCCGCCACCAGCATGACCGCGTCTGGTATCTGTCGGTGCCCAAGTCCTTCTTTGACGATGCCGTCACCGCCGGTCCGTTTGAGTTCATGGTGTCGATTGGTTTTGCGTTTGAATACGTGCTGACCAATCTGTTGTTCGTGCCTTTCGTTTCTGGCGCGGCCTACAACGGCGACATGGCGGCCATGGCCTTCGGCTTCTCGGCGCAAAGCGACGAAGCCCGCCACATGACGCTGGGCCTGGAGATGATCAAGTTCATCCTGGAGCAAGACCCGGACAACCTGCCCATCGTGCAGCGCTGGATCGACAAGTGGTTCTGGCGCGGCTACCGCGTGCTGACCCTGGTGGCCATGATGATGGACTACATGCTGCCCAAGCGTGTCATGAGCTGGAAAGAAGCCTGGGAAACCTATGCCGAGCAAAACGGCGGCGCCCTGTTTGCCGACCTGGCTCGTTACGGCATCACCGTGCCTGCCGGTTGGACACAGGCCTGCAAGGACAAGGACCACATCTCGCACCAGGCCTGGGCCACCTTCTACAACTACGGCGCAGCAGCCCCCTTCCATACCTGGACACCGTCCGAGTCGGAAATGCAATGGCTGTCAGAGAAGTACCCCGACACTTTTGACAAATACTACCGGCCCCGTTTTGAGCACTGGGCCAAAGAGGCCGCTGAGGGCAAGCGCTTCTACAACACCACGCTGCCGATGCTGTGCCAAACCTGCCAGATTCCGATGCTCTTCACCGAGCCGGACGACCCGACCAAGATCGCCTACCGCGAGTCTGATTACAGCGGCATGAAGTACCACTTCTGCTCTGACGGCTGCAAGAGCATCTTCGACCACGAGCCAGAGAAATACATCCAGGCCTGGATGCCAGTGCACCAGATCTACCAAGGCAACTGCTTCACCCCTGAGGCGGACCCGAGCGCGCCGGATTTCAACCCGCTGGCCGAGGTGCTCAAGTGGTACCGCATGGAAATGGGCCGCGACAACCTGGACTTTGAAGGATCGCAAGACCAGAAAAACTTCAAGGCCTGGCGCGATCTGGCCACCGCCAACTAAAGCCGCATTCAGGAGACACATTCATCATGACAACGACTTCCGTTCGCCCCTATCCCCACATCCAGAAGGACACCGTGGACAAGTTCCCGGCACCGCTGCTCTACATCGGTTGGGAAGACCATCTAATGTTCTGCGCGCCGTTTTGCCTGCCCCTGCCGCCAACCCTGAAGTTTGGCGACATGTTGGCTGGCCCGCTGCCTGGCGTGTTTGGTGCTCACCCCGACTTTGCCAAGATCGACTGGACAGCCGCCGAGTGGTTCAAATCCGGCAAGGCCTGGAAGCCCGATGCCAACAAGACCCTGGCTGAAAACGGCTTGGGCCACAAGGACGTGATCCGCTTTCGCACCCCAGGCCTGCATGGTCTGAACGGTTCGTGCAACTGAGAGGGATGGGGCGCTGATGAGCTATCAACTCACCATCGAGTCGACCGGGCAGGTGCTGGATGTCGAGGACGGTCAAACCATTCTCGACGCAGCCTTGCGTGCTGGCATCTACCTGCCACACGCTTGCTGCCACGGCCTGTGCGCGACCTGCAAGATTGACGTGACCGACGGTGAAGTCGACCATGGCGCGGCCTCCAACTTTGCGCTGATGGACTATGAACGCGAAGAAGGCAAGGCACTGGCCTGCTGCGCCACGCTGGAATCGGATGTCACCATCAACGCCGAGATTGAGGACGAACCCGATGCGCTGAACTTGCCCGTACAGGACTATCGTGGCACGGTAACGCGCCTGCAGGACCTGACACCGACCGTGAAGGGCGTCTGGATCAAACTTGATGTGCCAGACCACATGGTGTTTCAAGCTGGTCAGTACATCAACCTGGTGGTGCCGGGAGAAACCCAGAGCCGGGCGTTCTCGATTGCCAGTGCGCCTTCGCAGGACGGCGAAATCGAACTCAATGTCCGCCGGGTACCCGGGGGTGTGGCCACTGGTTGGGTGCATGACACGCTCAAGGTGGGCGACACGGTGCAGTTCAGCGGCCCCTATGGGCGCTTCTTTGTACGCCAGACGCAGCATGAGGCAGCGCAACTTCCCTACCTGTTTCTGGCCGGTGGCTCCGGCCTGTCCAGCCCGCGTTCGATGATTCTGGATCTGCTGGAAAACCACTGCCAGCGACAGATTGCGCTGGTCAATGGTGCACGTCACCAGGCTGAGCTGTACCACCACGACGAGTTCACGGCACTGGCCGCGCAGCACCCCCAATTTACCTATGTACCGGTGCTCTCCAACGAGCCCGAAGACAGTGGCTGGACAGGTGCACGCGGCTTCGTACACGACGCAGCCAAGGCGCACTTTGCCAACGACTTCCGCGGCCGTAAAGCCTATCTATGCGGCCCCCCGCTAATGATTGATGCTTGCATCAACACCTTGATGCAAGGGCGCTTGTTTGAGCGCGACATCTACACCGAAAAATTCATCTCGGCGGCTGACGCGCAGCAGGTGCGCAGCCCGCTGTTTCGCAAGATTTGAGGGCAAGCGGCAAAGCCATGACGATCCACACCGTGACCATTGAAGACGACGGCAGCAGCTATCGCTGCTCGGACAGTTTGACCTTGCTCGAAGGCATGGAGTCGCTGGGCAAGAAAGGCATCCCGGTAGGTTGCCGTGGCGGTGGCTGCGGAGTCTGCAAGGTGCAGGTGCTCAGTGGCTCGTACACCAAGCGGGTCATGAGCCGTGAACACGTCAGCGAGTCTGACGAGGCCCAGGGCTGTGTGCTGGCCTGCCGGGTGCGCCCGAACAGTTCGATTGGCCTGCGGGTGATTGGAGCTATGAAAAAAAACGTCTGTCGGGCGGTTGAACCGTCAGGCGTTCCTTCTTTATCAACCTGAAGAAAAACTGGAGACAACAAAATGGCAATGACAGGTGTTTTGCGTCCGGGCCACGCCCAATTGCGCGTGCTCGACATGGATGAGTCGGTCAAGTTCTATACCGACGTGATGGGGCTGGTGGAAACCGGCAGAGACGCCTCTGGCCGTGTCTACTTCAAGACCCGCGCCGAGCGCGACCACAACAGCGTCGTGCTGCGCCAAGCCGACCGCGCCGGGCTGGACTTCTTCGGCTACAAAGTGCTCAACAAAGCCACGCTCGAAGAGCTGGACGGCAAGCTCAAAGCCTATGGTGTGGTGACCGAACGCATCCCCGCTGGCGAAATGCTGGAAACCGGTGAACGTGTGCGCTTCCAGATTCCTACCGGCCACACCATCGAGCTGTTTGCCGAAAAAACCGACGTGGGTAACGGCATGACCTACAACGACCCCGAAGTGGATGTGATCGACGGCAAGGGCATCCGCCCGATCCGTATGGACCATGCGCTGCTCTACGGTGGTGACATTGATGGCTCGCGCAAGCTGTTTGAAGAGGTGCTGGGCTTCAACCTGGTCGAGCGCGTGAAGCTCGAAGACGGTGCCACCGATCTGGCCGTTTGGCTGACCTGCAGCGCCAAGGCGCACGACTTGGCCATGGTGCGCCACAGCGAAGACAACAAGTTGCACCACGTGGCCTTTCAGTTGGCCAGCTGGGAGCAGGTGCTGCGCGCCGCTGACATCATGAGCATCAACCGCGTGTCTATCGACATTGGCCCCACACGCCACGGCATCACGCAAGGCACCACCATCTATTTCTTCGACCCGTCGGGCAACCGTCTGGAGACCTTCTGCGGTGGCTACGACCACTACCCGGACAACCACCCGATCACCTGGAGCTGGGAGCATGTTGGACGCGGCATTTTCTACCACGACCGCAAACTCAACCCGGCTTTCCTGAGCGTATTGACCTGATCTGCGACAGCACGACATGGCGCGCCGAACTGCTCTTTTTGCGCATGCACGGGAGTGGGTTCGGCGTGGCTGTTCATGCCATCTCCAACAGTGTTTGCACTGATTCCCCTAAAAATAACGGAAGACAACTTCATGAAAATCGTTTCCAAATTGGCGCTGACGGCTGTTTTGACGGCTGCTGGCGTTCTCGCCCACGCTGGTGGCCATTACGTGCCCGGTGTCGAAGGCATCCAGGCTGCCAGCGTGCCACCGCCGGGCGTGTATTACCTGGGTTACATGGTGAACTACAGCATCGACGAACTGCGCGCACCTGGCAGCAGCAACAGCATTCCGGGTAGCAACACCGGCACCGTCAGTGCACTGGCCAACCGCTTGGTTTACATCACCAATACGCAGTTCCTCGGCGCCAACTACGGCATGGAGACCATCGTGCCGGTGATGCGCAAATCGCTCAGCTTCAATGCGGCGAGCGTCTCCGAGTCCAGCTCTGGTGTCGGCGACATCTATGTCGGCCCGCTGGTACTCGGTTGGCATGGCAGCAACTGGGATGCAGCCGCAGCTGCCGGCCTGTGGTTTGACAACGCCAGCAGCGACAGCGCATCGGCTCCCGGCAACGGCTACAAGTCGACCATGCTCACGGGTGGCGGCACCTACTACTTTGACGCTGCCAAAACATGGACTGGTTCCGCCCTGGTGCGCTATGAGATGAACTCGACCCAAAGCAACAGCTTCAAGCCCGGCAACCAGGTTTCCATGGAGTGGGGTTTTGGCAAATCGCTGGGCGCAGTGCAAGTCGGTCTGGTGGGCTACGACCAATGGCAGACCAGCAACGACACGGGCCCAGGCGCCACCGGCGACCACGCCGAGCGCCATGCCATCGGCGCCGAAGTGGTCTACCCGCTGATGAAAGAGGCGGGTGTCATGCTGAAAGCGGCCTACTACGACGAGTACTCCGCCAAGGGTGGCACTAACCCGCAGGCCAAAGGCTCAACCTTGCGATTCACGGTTGTCAAGGCATTTTGATGTGGGATCGTTATGACAAGACCTGAGCCTGAAACTGCGTTGCACAGCGTGGCGCAGCGGGTGATTGATGCCGTACCCGCCAGCGAGGCGGTGCGCGCAGCGGTGGCGCACGCGGCTTCGTTGGGCATTCGCATCAACGTGGCTGTGGTTGATGCGGGCGGCAACTTGGCGGCGTTCTTGCGCATGCCCGGTGCCTTTCTGCATTCGATCGACATTGCCATCGACAAGGCCTACACCGCGGCCAGCTTTGGGCTGCCGACCAGCCAGTGGCATGCCGCGCTGCAGCAGCATTCCGAGGCGGTTCGCCAAGGCATTGTGCGCAGGCCCCGCTTTGTCGGTTTCGGTGGCGGGCTGCCGATCACCGAGAACGGAGAACGCATTGGCGGCATTGGCGTGTCGGGTGGCGCCGAGGAACAGGACGAAGCCTGTGCCCAAGCGGGCTTGCGCGCCATTGGATTGAAGAGCTGATTTTCATGGCCCGGGTGGCAATACTGCGGGCCATGAAAGTTATTTCACGTTAACGGCGCCAGGCATTTGCCAACGCGTCACTTTTGGAAGAGTTGAATATGAAAGAGATCAAGAACTTCATCAACGGCCAGTACGTTACCAACGTCAGCGGCAAAACCTACGAGAAGCGCAACCCGATTGACAACTCGCTGATCGGCAACGTCTATGAGGCTGGTCAGCCCGAAGTGGATGCTGCGGTGGCTGCGGCTCGCGCGGCCTTGCACGGCCCGTGGGGCAAGCTGTCGGTGGTAGAGCGCTGCGCCATGCTCGACGGCTTGGTGGCTGAGATCAACCACCGTTTTGACGACTTCTTGCAAGCCGAAGTGGCCGACACCGGCAAGCCCGCGCATCTGGCCTCGCACATCGACATTCCGCGTGGCGCGGCCAATTTCAAGATATTTACCGACACCATCAAGAATGTCTCCACCGAGTCGTTCGAGATGCGCACCCCCGACGGCAAAACCGCACGCAGCTACGGCGTGCGCACCCCGCGCGGCGTGATTGCCATCGTCTGCCCGTGGAACCTGCCGCTGCTGCTGATGACCTGGAAGTGCGGCCCGGCCATGGCCTGCGGCAACACCGTGGTGGTGAAGCCGTCCGAGCACACCCCCAGCACCGCCACGCTACTGGGCGAGGTGATGAACAAGGTGGGCGTGCCACCTGGCGTGTACAACGTGGTGAATGGCTTTGGCGTGAACTCCGCCGGGGCCATGCTGACCGCCCACCCGGAGGTCAACGGCATCACCTTCACCGGCGAGACCAAAACCGGCACCGCCATCATGAAGGCCGCCGCCGATGGCATTCGCCCGGTGTCCTTGGAGCTGGGGGGTAAAAATGCGGCGGTGGTGTTTGCCGATTGCGACTTTGACAATGCCATCGCCACCGTGACCCGCTCGGTGTTTGAGAACTGCGGCCAGGTCTGCCTGGGCACTGAGCGTGTCTATGTGGAGCGGCCGATCTTTGACAAATTCGTCGCTGCGCTCAAAGCCAAGGCAGAGGCCATGACGCCCGGCCGCCCTTTTGACCACGACACCAAAATCGGTCCGCTGGTGAGCAAGATTCACCAGAAAAAAGTGCTGTCCTACTACGCCCGTGCGAAGGAAGAAGGTGCGACCATCGTTTTTGGCGGCGGTGTTCCCGACATGCCCGATGATTTGAAAGACGGCTGCTGGGTCGAGCCCACGATCTGGACGGGTCTGCCCGAAACCGCCAGTGTGGTGCGCGAAGAAATTTTTGGCCCCTGCTGCCATATCCAGCCCTTTGACACCGAAGAAGAAGCGGTGCGCATGGCCAATGACACCAAGTATGGCTTGGCCACCTCCATCTACACCCAGGACATCAGCCGCGCCAGCCGTGTGGCCACACAGATTGAAGTGGGCCTGTGCTGGATCAACAGCTGGTTCCTGCGCGACCTGCGCACGCCGTTTGGTGGTTCCAAACAATCCGGCATCGGGCGTGAAGGTGGTTTGCACTCGCTGGAGTTCTACACCGAACTGCGCAACGTGATGGTCAAGTATTGATGCGCCTAACAGGCACGCCATTGCAGCCCCTGGCGCAAACCCGTCATGGCAGATCTATCTGAAAGGAACACTTTGAACTTGAACCCTGAAATTGGCCGCTCCGTTGTTACCGGTGGCTTTGCCACCAATGTCCACGATGTTGGTAGCGGCGCCCCGGTGCTGTTGATCCACGGCTCTGGCCCCGGTGTCAGCGCCTGGGCCAACTGGCGGCTGCTGATGCCGATGCTGGCGCAAACCCGGCGCGTGATTGCGCCGGACATGCGCGGCTTTGGTTTTACCGAGCGCCCGGCCAACCCAGCCGACGCCAACGCGTACACCATGGCCACCTGGGTGCAGCAAGCGGTGGATGTGCTGGACGCGCTGCAGATCGAGCAAGCAGATGTAGTGGGCAATTCGTTTGGTGGCGCGCTGACTTTGGCACTGGCAATCAAACACCCGCAGCGGGTGCGTCGCCTGGTGCTGATGGGCAGCGTGGGCGTGCCTTTTGCCATCACGCCAGGGCTGGACGCGGTGTGGGGCTACACGCCGTCCATCACGCAGATGCGCGAACTGCTCGACATCTTTGCCTTCAGTCGTGCGCTGGTGACCGATGAACTGGCCCAGCTGCGCTACCAGGCCAGCATCCAGCCGGGCTTTCAGGAATCCTTTGCCGCCATGTTCCCGGCCCCACGCCAGCGTTGGGTGGATGCCATGGCCAGCCCCGAGGCCGCCATTCGCGCCCTGCCGCATGAGACGCTGGTGGTGCACGGGCGCGAAGACCGGGTGATTCCGCTGGCCAACTCCGTGACCCTGTCGCAATGGATCGCCCGTGCCCAGCTGCATGTGTTTGGCCAATGCGGCCACTGGACGCAGATTGAACACGCCGCGCGTTTCGCCACCTTGGTGGAGAACTTCCTGGCCGAGGCAGACACACCCAGAGGCTGAGTCTAACTACAAAACACTATCTATATAGTAGCAGCTTGTGCAGGTTGTACCTGGGCTACAGGCTTAAAAGACATATAGAACCAATCATTCAACCAACCGAGCCTATTAACCCATGGACACCACACTGATCAACACTTTGGGCGACGAGTTGTTCCACGCCATGACCACCCAGACCGTGGTCGAACCGCTGACCAACCGTCACCCCGACATCACCATTGAGAACGCGTACCACATCCAGCAGCGCATGCTGTCGCGCCGCTTGAGTGCCGGCGAGCGCATCGTCGGCAAAAAAATCGGTGTCACCTCCGCCGCGGTCATGAACATGCTTGGGGTTTACCAGCCCGACTTTGGCTATCTGCTGGACGGCATGATCTACAACGAAGGCCAGTCGATTGACACCGCGACGCTGATCCAGCCCAAGGCCGAGGGTGAAATCGCCTTCATCCTCAAAAAAGACCTGATGGGCCCCGGCATCAGCAACGCCGACGTGCTGGCCGCCACCGAATGTGTGATGCCGTGCTTTGAGATCGTCGACTCGCGCATCCGCGATTGGAAGATCAAGATCCAGGACACCGTGGCCGACAACGCCTCTTGTGGCGTGTTTGTGCTGGGTGACCGCGCCGTCGACCCGCGCCGCATTGATCTGTCCACCTGCGGCATGGTGCTGGAGAAAAACGGCGAGATCATCGGCACCGGTGCGGGCGCAGCGGCCTTGGGTTCCCCGGTGAACGCCGTGGCCTGGCTGGCCAACACCCTGGGGCGCCTGGGCATTGGCATGAAGGCGGGCGAGGTGATCTTGTCCGGCGCGCTGGCCGCCATGTCACCAGCCAAGGCGGGTGACAACTTCCGCGTGTCGATTGGTGGCCTGGGCAGTTGCTCGGTGCGCTTTCACTAAATTCCTGGGGCCGGCATGAGCACAGCGACAAGCGACAAGCCAACCGGCGCCGTCACGGTGCTGGTCACGCGCCGGGTCAAGGCCGGGCACGAGGCCGCGTTTGAGCGCTTGTCGGGCGACATGACCGCCGCCGCCAGCGCCTTCCCTGGCTACTTGGGCGGGCAACTGATCTTGCCCGAGGCCGAAGAGGGCAGTGACGACCCCGCGCTCTACCACGTGGTGTTTGCCTTCGACAGCGCAGAGCACTTGCAGGGCTGGCAACAGTCACCCACCCGCTCACTCGGGCTGGCGGCCATTGCGCCGCACATCGAGAGCCAAACCTTGCGCCAGGTCAGCGGCCTGGGCTACTGGTTTGCCGCGCCCATCGGGCCCCAACAAAACCCGCCACCACGCTGGAAAGTGGCGGTGGTGACCTGGCTGGGCATTTTCCCGACGGTGTATTTTTTGTTTCTGACCGTGGCCCCGTTTCTGGCCGCATGGCCTTTGCTGCCCCGGGTGATGCTGCTGACGGCGCTGGTGGTCCTGCTCATGACCTGGCTGGTGGCCCCGCAACTGACCCGCTGGCTCAAACCCTGGCTGTACCCGGCGGTGCGCCAGGTTCCCTAAGGAATCACCATGGATCTTCAACTCACAGGCAAGCGCGCGCTGGTCACCGGTTCGACTTCCGGCATCGGCTGGGCCACGGCGCGTGAACTGGCGGCCGAGGGGGCGCACGTGATCGTCAACGGGCGCGACCCGGTCCGGCTGGCCGACGCTGTTGAACGCATTCAGGCGGAGGTGCCCGATGCCACCATTGACGGCGTGCAGGCTGATCTGTCCAGCGCTGCCGGTTGCCAGCGCCTGCTGGAGGCGGCGGGCGACGTGGACATCCTTGTCAACAACCTCGGCATCTTCGAGCCCAAAGCTTTTGAGCTGATTAGCGACGAGGACTGGCGGCGCTTCTTTGAAGTCAACGTGCTCAGCGGCGTGCGCCTGTCGCGCCACCACCTGCCGCGCATGAAGGCGCGCGGTTGGGGTCGCATTGTGTTTATCTCCAGCGAATCGGGCATCTGCCCGCCCGCCGAGATGGTGCATTACGGCATGACCAAGTCGGCCCAGTTGTCGGTGTCGCGCGGACTGGCAGAAACCTGCGTAGGCACCGGTGTCACGGTCAATGCAGTGTTGCCCGGTCCGACACGTACCGAAGGCGTGGGCGAGTTTTTTGCCACGCTGGCGCGTGAGGCGGGCCAGACGCTGGCTGAAGCGGAGCACGATTTTTTCAAAGTCGCACGCCCCACCTCGCTGTTGCAGCGTTTTATCGAACCGGCTGAAGTCGCGGCCATGGTCACCTATGTCTGTAGCCCGCGCAGCGCCGCCACCAACGGTGCCGCGCTGCGGGTTGAAGGCGGCGTGGTGCGCACCCTGATCTAACTTTTTTTACCTACGGAGTCCTCATGAAAAAAATCAAATGTGCCCTGATCGGGCCCGGCAACATCGGCACCGACTTGCTGGCCAAGTTGCAACGCAGCCCGGTGTTGGAACCGGTCTGGATGGTCGGCATCGACCCCAATTCCGATGGCCTCAAGCGCGCCCGCGAGATGGGCATCAAAACCACCGCCGAGGGCGTTGATGGCCTGGTGCCGCACATGCTGGCCGATGGCGTGCAGATCGTCTTTGATGCCACCAGCGCCTATGTGCATGCCGACAACAGCCGCAAGGTCAACGCCCTGGGGGCGCTGATGATTGACCTGACGCCCGCCGCCATTGGCCCGTTTTGCGTGCCGCCCGTGAACCTGATCGCCCACGTGGGCAAGGGCGAAATGAACGTCAACATGGTCACCTGCGGTGGTCAGGCGACAATCCCGATGGTGGCCGCAGTCAGCCGCGTGCAGCCGGTGGCGTATGGCGAAATTGTCGCCACCGTGTCGAGCAAATCGGCCGGCCCCGGCACGCGCAAGAACATCGACGAATTCACCCGCACCACCGCCAGCGCGGTGGAAAAAGTGGGTGGCGCGAAAAAAGGCAAGGCCATCATCATCCTGAACCCGGCCGAGCCGCCACTGATCATGCGCGACACGGTGCATTGCCTGACCGAGACCGAGCCAGACCAGGCCAAGATCACCGAATCCATCCACGCCATGATCAAAGAGGTGCAAAAGTACGTGCCCGGTTACAAGCTGGTCAATGGCCCGGTGTTTGACGGTAACCGCGTCTCCGTCTTCCTGGAAGTGGAAGGCCTGGGCGACTACCTGCCCAAGTACGCCGGCAACCTGGACATCATGACCGCCGCCGCCGCCCGCACCGCCGAAATGTTTGCCGAAGAAATCATCGCGGGCCGCTTGACGCTCAAACCCGTGCAAGCCTGACCCCACCCTGGAGAACGAATATGACACAAGCCAAAAAAATCACCTTGCATGACATGACCCTGCGCGACGGCATGCACCCCAAGCGCCATTTGATGACGCTGGATCAGATGAAAACCATCGCCTGCGGTCTGGACGCAGCGGGCATCCCGCTGATCGAAGTCACCCACGGCGACGGCCTGGGCGGCAGCTCGGTCAACTACGGTTTTCCGGCCCACACCGATGAGGAATACCTGGGGGCGGTGATCCCGCTGATGAAGCAGGCCAAGATCTCGGCGCTGCTGCTGCCCGGCATCGGCACCGTCGACCATCTGCTGATGGCCAAAGACCTGGGTGTGAACACCATCCGTGTTGCTACCCACTGCACCGAGGCCGATGTGTCCGAGCAGCACATCACCAAGGCGCGGGCGCTGGGCATGGACACCGTCGGCTTTTTGATGATGGCGCACATGGCGAGCCCGGAAAAACTGGTCAACCAGGCGCTGCTGATGGAAGGCTACGGGGCCAACTGCATCTACGTGACCGACTCGGCCGGACACCTGCTGCCCGACGGTGTCAAGGCGCGCCTGAGCGCGGTGCGCGCCGCTCTCAAGCCCGAAACCGAGCTGGGCTTTCACGGCCACCACAACCTGGCCATGGGCGTGGCCAACTCGATTGCCGCGATTGAAGTTGGGGCCACCCGCATCGACGCCGCCGCCGCAGGCCTGGGCGCTGGCGCGGGCAACACGCCGATGGAAGTGCTGGTGGCTGTGCTGGATTTGATGGGTATTGCCACCGGTGTGGACGTCTACAAGATTCAGGACGTGGCCGAAGACCTGGTGGTGCCGATCATGGACTTCCCGATCCGCATCGACCGCGACGCGCTCACTCTTGGGTATGCCGGTGTGTACGGTTCCTTCCTGCTATTTGCCAAACGCGCCGAGAAAAAGTACGGCGTGAGCGCCCGCGACATCCTGGTCGAAATGGGTCGCCGCGGCATGGTCGGTGGGCAAGAAGACATGATTGAAGACACCGCCATGACGCTGGCCCGCGCACGCGCCAAGGCTTGATCCTGACTGTGCCTGCAACCCCTATTACCCTGCGCTGGCCGAGAGGCCAGAACAACAAGGAAACCGCATGAAACTCGATAGCAAAACCATCAATGCCCTGGCTGACCGGCTGGAAAACTGCCAGCTGCAACAGCAAGACACCACCAAGATCACTGATGACCACCCCGACATGGACTGGGACGACGCTTACGCCATTCAGGACGAATTGCGTCGCCGCAAGCTAGCGCGTGGCCTGCGCGTGATTGGCCTCAAAGCGGGTCTGACCTCGCACGCCAAGATGAAACAGATGGGGGTCACCACCCCGGTGTTTGGTTTCATGACTGACGACTACGCCGTGCCCGATGGCGGCGAATGCAAGAGCAGTGAACTCATCCACCCCAAGGTTGAGCCCGAAATTGCCTTCGTCACAAAAACCGAGCTGCGCGGCCCCGGCTGCCACATCGGCAGTGTGCTGGCGGCCACCGACTTTGTCATGCCCGGCATCGAAGTCATCGACAGCCGCTACCGCGACTTCAAGTTTGACCTGAAAAGCGTCGTGGCCGACAACACCTCGGCAGCGCGTTTTGTCGTCGGCGGCCAGCCCATGAGCGTGAACGATTGCGACCTGCGCACCGTCGGCGTGGTGATGGAAAAGAACGGCGTGCCCGTGGCCTTTGGTGCCGGTGCAGCCGTGCTTGGCCACCCGGCAGCCGCCATAGCCGCCCTGGCCAACCATCTGGGCGCGCGCGGTGAATGCATTCCCGCGGGCACGCTGATTTTGTCCGGCGGCATCACCGAAGCCGTGGCCGTGCAAGCCGGTGACAACATCACCCTGCGCGTGCAAGGCATGGGCAGCACCAGCATCCGTTTTGTTTAAACCAGAACCTCAAGGAGAAACACCATGCCATTTGCACAGATCTACATGATGGAAGGCCGCACCGAAGAACAAAAGCGCGCCGTCATCGAAAAAGTCAGCGCCGCCCTGGTCGAAGCCACCGGCACCCCGATTGCCAACGTGCGCGTCTGGATTCATGACGTGCCCAAGGAGAACTGGGGGATTGCAGGGGTGAGTGCCAAAGATCTTGGGCGATAAAGCAATAGAGGCTGTTAACCTTCCTGCTGAGTGAGCAATTTACGGGTCGACGCAACGCAGTTTCGAATATGAATCAATTTACCTTACGCCAGAAGTTTCAATTTGGCTTCGTGGCCGTCGCCGTGGTGTTAGTGATGGTGTTGCTCGGTGGTCGCTTTCTAACCAAGGGGGCACGCTTTCATTACCTTGAGCGTGAGCATCTGGCGGCCGTGATGCAACTGAAACTGGAACTGCAGCGGGCCTCGTCGGGTGAATCTGTGCGTAAAGACGTTGTACTCAAGTTGATTGACAAGGCGCAGAATGCCGCGTTGCAAGCCGATGGCGAGTTGTTTGGGGTAGAGCAGGGCCTGTTTCGTTTACTGGGATTTCGCGACATCATTGAATTGCCCCTCAAGGACTTTGCTGAGATGGGCCATATGCGCAAGATGATTGAGGCCGATTCCGCCAGTGATATGAACGCTGTGCTGATCAAGAGCTTGCAGCCCGATGTAAGGGCAACCCAAGACAACTCGGATCGCTTTGGACCCCTGGTCGTGGAAGCGGTTGAGTTTATTAAAGTGCTTGTCATTTGTATCAACCTGATCGGGAGCCTGGTCCTCTTTGCCTCGTTTTGGGTCATCCGCCAAGGTGTACTTAAACCTCTGGAGGAGGCGGTTGTGGTGGCACGACTTATTGCGCAAGGCGACCTCAAGGGCAAGATTTTTGTGCGAACCAAAGATGAAGTCGGCCTCTTGATGACTGCACTTGCGGAGATGCAAGGCAATTTGGTCAGAATGGTCTCCAATGTGCGCCACAGTGCGGAGAGCCTGGAAGCGTCTAGCGCAGAGATCGCCCAGGGCAACCAAGACCTTAGTTCGCGTACTGAAGTCCAGGCAAGTTCTCTGGAAGAAACCGCTGCATCCATGGAGGAACTGGGCTCCGTATTTAGACAGAACTCGGACAGTGCGCGGCAAGTGAGCCAACTGGCGATGAACGCCTCGGCTGTGGCCGTTCAGGGTGGTGAGGTCGTCACGCAAGTAGTTGACACGATGAAGGGGATCAACGATGCGTCCCGCAAGATCTCAGAAATTATTGGAGTCATCGATGGCATTGCCTTTCAGACCAACATACTCGCGTTGAATGCTGCTGTGGAGGCTGCGCGGGCGGGCGAACAAGGGCGGGGCTTTGCCGTCGTAGCCAGTGAAGTACGCAGTCTGGCGGGTCGGTCGGCAGAGGCTGCCAAAGAAATCAAGAGCTTGATCAACGCCAGCGTAGAGCGCGTAGCGCAGGGTACGACCCTAGTTGATCAGGCAGGAATCACCATGGCCGAGGTCGTCACCTCTATCCATCGTGTCACCGATCTTGTGGGCGAGATAAGCGTCGCCAGTAACGAGCAAAGTGCCAGCGTTTCACAAGTCGGCGAAGCGGTGTCCCAGATGGACAGAACCACGCAGCAAAATGCGGCACTGGTCGAGCAAATGGCAGCGGCGGCCAGCAGTTTGAGCAACCAGGCGCGGGGCTTGGTGCAGGAAGTAGCCACGTTCAAAATTGATGACCGCGACAACTTCCGGATTTAGGCAATTGCAATGAAATTTACGCTACCTGCGGCTTGACCTTGGACGCCGCCAGCTTGGCGTTGCGGCGCGCCACCTCAATGTCGGCATCAAACGCCAGCGCCACACCCATGCGACGCTTGATGAAGCTTTCGGGCTTGCCAAACAGCCGCACTTCCGTGTTGGGCACGCGTAGCGCTTCGTCAACGCCTTCAAAAACGATGCCTTTGGCATCCACACCACCGTAAATCACCGCGCTGGCCCCCGGGCTGCGCAGCGTCGTGTTGACCGGCAGACCCAGAATGGCGCGGGCGTGCAGCTCAAATTCGCTCTGATGCTGGGTGGTGAGCGTGACCAGGCCAGTGTCGTGCGGTCGCGGACTCACTTCGCTGAACCAGACCTGATCACCCTTGACAAACAGTTCCACGCCAAATAGACCCAGGCCGAAAGACTGGCCGTCCACGCCAATGCCCAGGTCGTCGGTGACGGTCTTGGCGATATGCCGGGCTTGGTCCAGTGCGGCCGGACTCATCGGGTGCGGTTGCCAGCTTTCCACATAGTCGCCGTTCACCTGAATGTGGCCTACCGGTTCGCAAAAATGCGTGTCGATGCCGCCATCTGCATTTTTGGCGCGCACCGTCAGCAGGGTGATCTCGTAGTCAAAGTCGATGAAACCCTCGACGATGACGCGGCCATGGCTGACGCGGCCACCGGCCATGGCGTAGTCCCAGGCTTTTGGCACATCAGTCGGGCCGCTGATCTTGCTCTGGCCCTTGCCGGAGCTGCTCATCACCGGTTTGACGATGCAGGGGTAGCCAATGCCGGTTTTGCCGTCCACGCCATCGATGGCGGATTGAAGCTCTTCCAGCGAGTCGCAAAACTGGTACGGGCTGGTCGGCAGGCCCAGGGTTTCGGCTGCCAGGCGGCGAATGCCCTCGCGGTCCATGGTCAGTCGCGCCGCGCGCGCGGTGGGGATGACGCGCACCACGCTGGTGGCTTCCAGAACTTCAAGCATGGGGGTGGCAATGGCTTCGATCTCGGGCACCACCAAATCAGGCTTTTCGTGCTCGATGAGTTCGCGCAGCATGGCCGGGTCGCTCATCGTGATGGTGCGGCTGTGGTGCGCCACCTGCTGGCCGGGGGCGTGGTTGTAGCGGTCTACGGCGATGGTTTCCACACCCAGGCGCTGCAGGGCGATGATGACTTCCTTGCCCAATTCACCCGAGCCGAGCAGCATGACTTTGGTGGCGTGGTGGGAGAGTGGGGTGCCGATGGTGGTCATGGGGTTGCGCGTTGCAGCGTCCGTTGGTGGGGTGAAATTGGAAAGAGTTTATTTTAGGGATCAGGCTTATGCCAAGCTCGGTCACAATTTGCACCATGAACGAACCCATTTTTTCAGTCCACGGTCTGGTCAAGCGCTACGGCGAGGCCACCGTAGTCAACGATATGTCTTTTGACATTGAGCCCGGCGAATGCCTGGGCGTGATCGGCCCCAACGGCGCTGGCAAAACCACCACCATCCGCATGTGTCTGGGTCTGACCGTGCCGGATGCGGGCACGGTCACCGCGTTTGGCCTGCGCATGCCTCGTGACGCGCTGGCCATCAAGGCGCAACTGGGTGTGGTCAGCCAGATGGACACGCTCGACCCGGACTTCAGCTGTGCGGAAAACCTGCTGGTCTATGGCCGCTACTTTGGCATGAAGGACGCCCAGATTCGCGAGCGCGTTCCGTCCCTGCTTGAGTTTGCCAGCCTGACCGCCAAGGCCAATGCCAAACCGGGCGAGCTATCGGGCGGTATGAAACGGCGCTTGAGTCTGGCACGCGCACTGGTCAACAACCCGCGTCTGCTGTTGCTGGATGAGCCCACCACCGGGTTGGACCCGCAAGCCCGACACCTGATGTGGGAGCGCCTGCAAATGCTGCTGGCTGAGGGCAAATCCATCTTGCTGACCACCCACTTCATGGACGAGGCCGAGCGCCTGTGCAACCGCTTGCTGGTGGTGGACCATGGCAAGAAGATTGCCGAAGGCGCACCGCGCGACCTGATTCGCCAGTATCTGGAGCCTGATGTGGTCGAGGTGTATGGCAGCGGCGCCTTGGCGCTGGTCGATTCGCCCTTGAAAGCCATGGCCGCACGCGTCGAGGTGAGTGGCGAGACGGTGTTTTTCTACACCGCCGACGCCAAGCCGTTGATGACGGCTCTGGAGGCGCACCCGCACTTACGCACGCTGCATCGCCCAGCCAATCTGGAGGATTTGTTTCTGAAACTCACTGGTCGTCAAATCCGGGAGGAAGCGTAAAACTATGAAAAATGAAGCTACTTATCCAGTAAATACAGGGGCTACAGCCCAAAAAGTCCCTTCAATATGGCGCGCGCCGGAGTTGTCGATGCGCTGGTGGCCGGTGTTTCTGCGCAACCTGCTGGTCTGGCGCAAGCTGGCCATCCCGAGTCTGGTGGGCAACATCGCCGAGCCGCTGATGTGGCTGGTGGCCTTTGGCTACGGCATGGGTGCGCTGGTGGGCAAGGTCAAGGTGGATGGGGTGGAAGTGCCTTACATTCTTTTCCTGGCCAGTGGTTCGATCTGCATGAGCGCCATGCATGCGGCCAGTTTCGAGGCGTTGTACTCAGCGTTCAGCCGCATGCACGTGCAGAAGACCTGGGACGGCATCATGAACGCGCCGGTGAACCTGGACAACATCGTGCTGGCCGAGATGCTGTGGGCAGCCTTCAAGTCGCTGTTCACCGTGACCGCCATTCTGGGCGTGATGCTGGCTTTGGGCATCAGTTACAGCCCCAAGCTGTTGATCGCCTGGCCGGTGCTGCTGGGCGTGGGCATCACCTTCAGTTGTGTCGCGCTGATCTTCAACGCGCTGGCCAAGGGCTACGACTTTTTCACCTATTACTTCACGCTGTTCCTGACACCGATGATGTTTTTGAGCGGCATCTTCTTCCCGCTGCAGCAATTGCCGCCGGTGGTGCGCGCCATTTCGCAGTGGCTACCGCTGACCAACGCTGTGGCGCTGGTGCGCCCGCTGTTCATGGACCAATGGCCCACGGACTGGTTGCGACCGCTGGCGGTGCTGGTGGTGTTTGCCGTGGGTGGCTTCTGGATCGCCCTGGCGCTCACGCGCAAGCGGTTTCAGGGGTAACGGACACAGATCTCGCCTTTGCAGACCTGGGTTGATATCCGTTGTCATAGCGCGGATTCAACGACATGCTGTATCCGCAGGAAGTTTCATTGGATGCATCTCGAGACTGCGAATAAATATGCCTCTAGCCCTTTAAGGGTAAGCACAAGATGCTTTCATTTTTATAGTATTCATAAAAATGCCTGGGCTGTGTCTACCCATCAGAGTAGCAGTCCCGCCAGGTGCGACTGCACGGCCTGCGTGCCAACCTCCGTCAGCCCAAAGGCCGTTGGTTGCCGCAACCATTGGTGCATGAGCCCGTCCACCAAGACAAACAGCCCCAACGCGGCGGTCGCAGGCTCGGTGCCCGGGCGAAGAGCGCCACTGGCGGCGGTCTGCGCCAGAGCCATCTGCAAGCAAAGTAGTCCCGCGGCGCGGTCAGCTTCAAGCCGCACCGCCAGCCGCGCACCCAGGCGTGCGCTACTGTCCGGCTGGTTGACTTCCCCCATGATGCGCATCAACTGCTGAGCGGCTACCGAGCCCTCTAGACAGATCAAGGGCGCTGTGGCCATGCGAATCAGCGCTTGCCGCAGCGGTGCCAATGGTGTGCTGCCCAGCAGTGGTCTGGGCAAAGGCTGCATCACCTGCCAGGGCAGTTGTGTCACATCCAGCAGCGCCTCCAGCACCTCAAGCTGATTGCGGAAATGCCAGTACACCGCACCCCGAGTCACGCCCGCGTGGTTGGCAACATCCTGCATCGCGCTGCGCTGAAAGCCGTGCTTCAGAAAGACCTGCACCGCAGCGTCCAGAATGTTCTGGCGGGTGACCATGGCTTGCTGCCGTGTTCTGCGCACGATTCAGCTTTTATGATTTGGCGGGTGACCAACCGCCGCCCAACGCCTTGTACAGCGTCACGCCGTTGGTTAGGCGGGACAAGCGGGTGCCGATGAGGGTCTGGCGTGCGCTGTACCACGAGCGTTGGGCATCCAGCACGTCCAGGTAGCTGTCCACGCCACGGTCAAAGCGCGCCTGCGACATCTGCAGCACCTCATCGCTGGCCTGCACGAGCGCCTTTTGTGCCTGCAGCTTGTCGCTCACGGCGCTGCGCTGCGCCAGGGCATCGGCCACTTCGCGGAAGGCGGTCTGGATGGCTTTTTCGTATTGCGCCACCGCAATGTCGCGCCCGGCCACCGCGCTGTCGAGGTTGGCCTGATTGGCGCCAGCATCAAAAATGGGCAGACTGATTTGCGGGATGAAGCTCCAGCTACCCGAGCCTGCCTTGAACAGGCCAGACAGATCAGCACTGCTGCTGCCCGCCGTGGCTGTGAGGCTGATGCTCGGGTAAAACGCTGCTCGGGCGGCGCCGATGTTGGCGGTCTTGGCCTTGAGCTGGTGTTCGGACTGCAGCAGGTCAGGCCGACGCAGCAGCAGGTCAGACGGCAGGCCAGCGGGCAACTCGGGCAAGGCGTTCAACGCGTCGCCCAAGGCATCGGGCGTCAGCGCATCTGGCACGGGCGTGCCCAGCAGCAAGGCCAAGGCGTTGCGGTCTTGCGCGACCTGGCCGGTGTAGCTGGCTACATCCACGCGGGCACTCTCCACGCTGGTTTGCAATTGGCGCAGCGTCAGGGCCGATGCAGCGCCCAACTCAAATCGCGTTTGCGTCAGTTTGTACGACTCGCTCTGGCTGCGCAGGGTCTCTTGCGCCAGGGCCAATCGCTCCAGATCTGCCGCCCAGGTGAGGTAGGCCGTAGTCACTTCGGCCACCAAGCTGATTTGCGTGGTGCGGCGGGCCTGTTCGGTGGCCAGATACTGCTCCAGCGCCTGGCTGCTGAGGTTGCGCACGCGGCCAAACAGGTCCAGTTCATAGGCGCTCACACCCAGCGTGGCGCTGTACTGGTGGCTGATTGTGGTTGCTCCGGTGCTCGACAGGCTGGCCGGTGTGCGTGTGGCCGTGCCACTGCCCGTTGCATTCACGGTGGGCAGGGTTTGCGCGTCTTGCAAGCGGTATTGCGCGCGGGCCTGCTCGATGTTGAGGATGGCCACGCGCAAGTCGCGGTTGTTGGTCAAGGCCAGCTCGATCAGGCTGCGCAATTTGGCGTCGGCAAAAAAGGTGCGCCAGTCGATGTCAGTTGCAGCAGGGCCGTCGGGCGCCGTACCTGGGTAGGCGGCGGGCACGGGGGCGGCAGGCCGCTCATAGGTAGGTGCCAGGTTGGCACAGCCTGCCAGCACAAGTGCTGCGGCCATCAGGGACAAGGTCAGGGAACGAGGCATTTCAGTGGCCCTCCGATAAAACAGGGGTAACAACAGGCACGGCCACGGCGGGTGCGTGTTTGGCGCTGTCGAACAGCTTTTGCACAATCACAAAGAACAGCGGCACGAAGAAGATGGCTAGCGCTGTGCCGGACACCATGCCCCCCACCACGGCAGTGCCCAGCGCGTTTTGCGCACCGGCGCCGGCGCCCTTGCTGATCATCAGCGGCAGCACGCCCAGAATGAACGCCAGCGAAGTCATCAAAATCGGACGCAACCGCATGCGTGCCGCCGTGATGGCCGATTCCACCAGCGACATACCGTGGGCATGCAGCCCTTTCGCAAACTCGACGATCAGGATGGCGTTTTTGGACGCCAACCCCACTGTGGTGAGCAACCCAACCTGGAAGTACACATCATTCATCTTCCAAGTCAGAATGGCACCGGCCAGAGTTCCGAGTACGCCCAGCGGCACCACCAGCAGCACCGAGAACGGAATCGACCAGCTCTCGTACAGCGCTGCCAGGCACAAAAACACCACCAGGATCGACACCGCATACAGCAGCATGGCCTGGCCGCCTGCTGCGCGCTCCTGGCGCGAGACCCCCGTCCATTCATAGCCTATGCCTGCGGGCAATTCGGCCGCGTGGCGCTCCACCAAGTCCAACGCCTGTCCGCTGGACATCGTGCCTGGCATGGCCATGCCCAGAATTTCGACCGAGGGTACGCCGTTGTAGCGCTCCAGACGGGGCGAGCCCATCGTCCACCCCGAGGTGGAGAACGCACTGAACGGAACCATGGTGCCACTGCTGTTGCGTACAAACCATTTATTGATGTCTTCGGGCACCATGCGGTACGGTGCATCAGCCTGCAAAAACACCTTCTTGACCCGACCCTTATCGATAAAGTCGTTGACGTAGCTGCTGCCCCAAGCCGCCGAGAAAGTGTTGTTGATGTCGCTCGTCGACAGGCCCAGCGCCCCGGCCTTGGTCTCATCAATGTCCAGCCGGAACTCGGGGGTGTCTTCCATGCCGTTGGGGCGCACAGCAACCAAGCCAGGTTCTTTCATCAAGGCGCCCAGCAGCTGGTTACGCGCCTGCATCAGGGCGTCGTGCCCCAGGTTGGAACGGTCTTGCAGCATCAAGTCAAACCCGCTGGCGTTGCCCAGCTCCGACACAGCAGGTGGGGCAAACGCGAACACCGAGGCATTGCGGATTTGTGACAACGCCCCCATGGCCTTGCTGGCTACGGCCTGAGCCTTCAGGCCGGGGGCCGTGCGCTCATCCCAAGGCTTCAGCTTGACAAACGCAATACCGGTGTTCTGTCCACTGCCCGCAAAGCTGAAGCCTGCCACGGTAAAGACCGAGTCCACGGCGTCTTTTTGCTCTTCCAGGAAGTGGTTCTTCACCTGCTCCAGCACCTTCTCGGTGTTGCTTTGTGTAGAGCCGGGCGGTAGCTGCACGATGGCAAACAGCATGCCTTGGTCTTCATCAGGCAAAAAGCCTGCGGGAAGTTTGGTGAACGCAAAGCCTACGATCATCACCAGAATGGCGTAACCCACCATCCAGCGCCAGCCGTGTTTGAGCATGCGCTGCACCAGGCCCTGATAGCCGCGGTTGCTGCGGTCAAAGGCGCGGTTGAAAACGCCAAAGATGCCCTGGTTGGCCAAGCCATGCCCTTTTTCCACGGGTTTAAGCAGCGTGGCACACAGGGCGGGCGTGAGGATCATCGCCACCAGCACCGACAGTGTCATGGCCGTCACAATGGTGACGGTGAACTGGCGGTAGATCACGCCGGTGGAACCACCAAAAAACGCCATCGGCACAAACACGGCCGCCAGCACCAGGGCCACGCCCACCAGGGCGCCGGTGATCTGCCCCATGGATTTGCGCGTGGCCTCCAGCGGTGGGAGGCCTTCTTCGCTCATCACCCGCTCCACGTTCTCAACCACCACAATGGCATCGTCCACCAGCAGGCCAATCGCCAGCACCATAGCCAGCATGGTCAGCGTGTTGAGCGAATAACCAAACGCCGCCAGCACACCAAAGGTGCCCATCAGCACAACCGGCACCGCAATGGTGGGGATGAGTGTGGCGCGGAAATTTTGCAGAAACAGGTACATCACCAAAAACACCAGCACCACGGCCTCGACCAACGTCTTGACCACTTCCTGGATGGAGATCCGCACAAACGGTGTGGTGTCGTAGGGTTTGATGATCTTGACACCCTGAGGGAAGAAGGGGCTCAACTCGGCGAGCTTGGCATCAACAGCTTTCACGGTGTTGAGCGCATTGGCCCCTGTGGCTAGCTTGATCGCCAGACCGGCCGCAGGCTTGCCGTTGAAACGAGCCACCGAGTTATAGCTCTCGCTGCCCAGCTCGATGCGGGCGACATCGCGCAGGCGCACGGCGGAACCGTCGGTCTGGGTGCGCAGCAAAATGTCCTCGAACTCGGCTGCGGTCTTCAGCCGGGTCTGCGCGGTGATGGTGGCGTTGAGCTGCTGATTGTTGATTGCCGGCAGGCCGCCGAGCTGGCCGGCTGAGACTTGCGCGTTTTGCGCCTGGATCGCGGTTTTTACATCCGTCGGCGTCAGCTTGAAGCTGTTGAGCTTGTTCGGATCCAGCCAGATGCGCATCGCATACTGCGAGCCGAACAGCGTGGTGTCGCCGACGCCCTCAACCCGGCTGATTGGTTCCTGCACATTGGCCGCGACATAGTCAGACAGGTCGGAGCCGTTGAGTTTGCCGTCTTCGGACACGAACGCCAGCACATTGAGGAAACTGCTGGCCGATTTCGTGACTTGTACGCCCTGTTGCTGCACTTCGTTAGGCAGCAGCGGCGTGGCCAAGGCCAGCTTGTTTTGCACCTGCACCTGGGCGGTGTCTGGGTCGGTGCCGTTCTCAAACGTCAGCGTGATGGTCACGCTGCCCGAGGACTCGCTGGTCGAGGCGATGTAGGAGAGCCGGTCCAGCCCTTTCATCTTTTGTTCGATCACCTGGGTGACGGTGTTTTCCAGTGTTTTGGACGATGCGCCCGGGTAGTTGGCCGAGATGGCGATGGCAGGGGGGGCAATGCTGGGGTACTGGGCGATGGGCAGTGTCAGCACTGCCATCACGCCTGCCAGCATCGTAATGATGGCAAGCACCCACGCAAAGATGGGGCGGTCTATGAAAAAACGGGCCATGGGAGTTTCTCTGTGGTGTTCTTAAAGGGTGGCAGCGGCGGCAGAGGCTGCAGCCGTTTTGGGGGTGGCCGCGGTCTTCTGAGCCGCAGGTGCGTAAGGGTGTGCCTGCACCGCCTGACCAGGGTGTCCCTTTTGCTGGCCTTCCACCACCACGACATCACCGGGCTTGAGGCCATCGCTTACCAGCCACTGGTCACCCACCGCACGGTCAGTGGTCAGGGCGCGTTGCTGCAGCTTGCCGACGCTGTCCACCACAAAGGCATAAGGCTTGCCGGTGGTGTCTCGGCCTACGGCCAGTTGCGGGATCAACAGCGCCTGCTCCAGCACACCTTCTTCCAACACGGCTCTGGCGTACATGCCGGGCAGCAAGTCGGCGCGGGGGTTGGGGAACTCGGCGCGCAATGTCACCGCCCCGGTGCTCTGGTCGACGGTCACGTCTGAAAACTGCAGTTTGCCCGGCTGTGCATAAACGCTACCGTCCTCCAGCACCAGGCGCACTTTGGCGGTTCCGCTTTTGAGCGTGCCCGCATCCATGGAACGTTTGATTGCCAGCAGGGTACTGGTGGACTGGGTGACGTCCACGTAAATTGGGTTCATTTGCTGCACGGTGGCCATGGCATTGGCCTGGTTGGCCGTGACCAGTGCACCCTGCGTGACCGAGGAGCGGCCAATGCGGCCGCTGATGGGTGAGGTGATGCGGGTGTAGTCGAGGTTGATGCGCTGTGTTTGCAGCGCCGCTTTGGCGGAACTGACATCGGCCTCGGCTTGCTGCAGAGAGGCGGCGGCGTCGTCTGCATCCTGCTGGCTCACGGCCTTGATCGTGGCCAATTCCTTGTACCGCCCAGCCTTGAGCTTCACCGTGACCAGATTAGCCTCTGCCTTGGCCAGTGTTGCCTGGGCGCTATCCACATTGGCGCGGTAAGTGGCGGGGTCAATCTGGTAGAGCAAGTCGCCCGCCTTGACATCACTGCCTTCTTTGAAACGGCGCTGCAGCACCAACCCGGTGATCTGGGGGCGCACCTCAGCAATCAGCGCGGGGTTCACGCGGCCGGGCAATTCCGTGGTGAGCGCCAGGCGCTGGGGCTGCACGGTGACCACACTGACTTGAGGCACACCTTGGCCGCCGGTAGCCGGGGGCTGGGGTGCTTCGCCACAGGCGGCCAGGGCCAGGGCTGAAACGGTGGCCAACACGGCCACGGGTCGATGGAAAAGAGGTTGCAGGTGCATGGACAAGACTCCTAAGTCGAGGCATCACTCAGGACGCCCGGCAGACACAAAAAGGTGAAAGATCAAGGTTTAAATATACCGAACGGTACGGTATGGATGAATATTAGATTGACACAATCGACTTGTCAAGCAAAAATACACTGATTGGTACACTTAAGGGGAAGCGATGAAAGTTCGGACGGAAGCACGTCGTGAGGCGATCCTTGAGATCGCCTCACAGGTTTTTCTTGAATTTGGTTTCAAGCGCGCCTCAATGGATGAGATCGTTCACCGTGTCGGTGGCTCCAAATCCACCATCTACGGTTACTACCCGTCCAAGGAGGCGCTTTTTCTGGCGGTCACACAGGCGGCTGGAGAAAAGCACATCCAGAGCGCCTTCGATGAACTGGCCGCCCACGACGTCCGTGTTGGCATCCGTGACATGTTGGGCCAGTTCAGCGAGAAACTGGTTGTTCTGCTGTGCAGCCAGGAATTGGCGGCTACCCACCGCATGGTGCTGGCCGAGGCGGGGCACTCCAACGTGGGCGAGTTGTTCTACGAGGCGGGGCCCAAACGCGGCATCTTAGACATCGCCGAGTTTTTCCGCCGCGCCATGGAACATGGCCGGATGCGCCAAGAAGACCCGGCGATGGCAGCACAACAATTTATCGCTCTGGTACAGGCGGAAATTCAGCCCCGCTGGTATTACAAGGAGCTGCCACCACTGACGGACGAGCAGATCAAAGGCATCGCAGATCGCGCCATGAGCACTTTTTCACGCGCCTATGCACTGGAACCCAACAGCACGATGGGTGCAGAACCTCCTGACCGGGGTGCGACCCTTGACCAAGGTGCGGCAGTTCGCTGAACGTGTCTTGTCGCCGCGACATGTGCGGCGGCTTGGCTGCAGCCTTAGTTTGCTATATTTATAGCAGCTATAAACCCTTTTAAAATATGGGCTAGAGGTAATTTTTATTAGTATTCTGGTGTGCCAGTGTCGACCGCCGACCACACCTTGCTCGCCACCCGCAGCATGTTGCCGCCCATCACCAGCGCGGCCTCATCAGCGTTCATGCCCACCGTCCGCAAGGCGTCCGGCAGATGCTGCCAAGTGTCGATAGGCGTGTAGTGGATGCCGACAATGGCGTTGCCATAGCCAGCGGTGCGCGGCCACCAGTAGCTGGCATCGAAGTCGCCGGGCGGTGTGTCGTCAAGGCCGTGTTCAGAAAACCCGTTGTCCAGCCCGATGCCCACGTGTTCGATGCCAACCAGGTTTGCCACATAGGCCGCGTGCCGAGCCACGTCAGCTGCTGCGGGGTCTTGCACACCCAGGAATCGGGAGACGCCCGAGATGCACACCACGCCGCCGGTGCCAGCACATGCACGAATCTGTTCGTCCGTGATGTTTCGACCATGCTCCACCAGTGTCAGCGGGTTGGCGTGACTGAAGATCACCGGCTGGCTGGAGGCCGCCATGATCTCCAGGCTACAGACGCGCCCGGTGTGCGAGCAGTCCATCAGCATCCCGGCGGCATTCACCGCCGCCACCATGCGTCGGCCCAGCGGTGTCAGGCCGCGTTCCACGTCGTGGCAGCCGTCCGCTACGCTGTTGTTGCGGTTGTAGGCAAAGTGGATTTGCCGCACGCCTAATCGGGCGTAGAGCGTCACCATCTCGGGTTGCTCCAGCAGGGGCATGGCGCCTTCCAGGTCAAACCCGATGGCAATCTGGCCACCCGCCTGCGCACGCTCGATGTCTGCCACGCTGCTGACTTGCAGGTATTTGTCCGGGTGCGCAGCGATGGTGGTGCGGTAGCCGGCGATCACCGCCATGATTTGCGACAGCGGGTTCATGTCCATGCCGACATTGATCGACACATGGTTCAGCCCGAAACCGCGTAACTGGTCAATCGGTGCAAAGCTGGCCTGCGGATGCAGCGGCAGGCACATGTGGGCGTCCCAGCGGATCATGATGGTTGCCTCAGCGTGCGGCGCGTTGTTGAAAATCCCGCATGAAGTCGGTCAGCGTCTGCACCGCCGACAAGCTCAGCGCGTTGTAGATCGAGGCGCGGATGCCACCCAGGGCACGGTGGCCCGGCAGCCCGGAAAAGCCAGCCTCTTGCGCCTGGGCCAAAAACCGTTTTTCCAGATCCGGGTCGCGCAGGTTGAAGGCCACATTCATCAGCGAGCGGTCATGCTCTGCTGCGTGTCCGAGGTAGAAGCCCTCGCTTTGGTCAATGGCCTGGTACAGCAGGGCCGCTTTTTGCTGGTTGATCTGGTTCATCTGCGCCAGCCCGCCAATGTCATGTATCAGCCAGCGGGTTACCAGCAGCGTGACGTAGATGGCAAACACTGGCGGCGTGTTCAGGTTGGAGTGCGCCTGGATCTGCTGGCGGTAGTCCAAAAACGCGGGCAGGTTGGTGGGTGCGTCCTGCAACAGCGTGTCTTTCACCACCACCACCGTCACACCGGCGGGGCCGATGTTTTTCTGGGCGTGCGCGTAGATCAGCGCAAACCGATCCGCCTCGCAGGGGCGGGACAAAAAGTCCGACGACATGTCGCAGACTCTGGGTACGTCATCACGCCCCAGTACGCGGTTGAATTGAACACCCTCGACGGTTTCATTGGAAACGTAATGCAGGTACGGCGCATCAGGGGACAAGGCCAGTTCACTGTCCTCGGGCAGGTGCTTGAAGCCGCTGGCCTCACCGGACCAGATCACGTCGATGGGCCCTTCCAGACGGGCTTGTGGCAGCGCTTTGCCGCTCCAGTAACCGGTATGCAGGTACTGCGCCGGATGCGGCTTGCCGCGCAGCAGCGTCATCGGCACCATCGAAAACTGCTGCGTGGCACCGCCTTGCTGCAGCAACACGTGGTAGTCGGTGCCCAGCCCAAGCAGGCTGCGGATGTTGTCTTCGGTTTCCTTGATCACCGCCGCAAACCAGTCCGAGCGATGGCTGATGCCCAGCAGCGACAAACCGACTGAGGGGACTTCCAGGATGTCTTGCTGCACTTGCAGCAAGACGCTCTCGGGCAGGGCGCCGGGTCCGCCCGAAAAGTTGAGGCTGTTCAATGGTTTCATGGTTGGCCAATCAAGGGTTGGGAGGCAACGGTGGGTGTCGATGGGGTGGCGTTGTGTCCAGCCATGCGGCGCAGCAGAAGTTCATGAAAGGCGCTTTTGACCTTGTGCATGTGAATCTGTTTGTAAGGGAACTGATCCTCGGTGTCCATGGCGTGGATGACCATGGCGTGGTCCACCTCAAACACCAGGAACTCGCCGCTGGCGGTCTCGGCGCAGTCAATGCACAGATAGTCCAGTGGAATGGCACGGGCAATGGCCTGCAGCACATCGTGATGGCGCTGCTTGAAGGCTTCAAAGTTGGTCATGAAGGCCAGTTCTTCGGCGCGTTTCCAGGCTTCTTCGTACATGCCGGCGTTGACGTAATGCACCATCCAGTTTTTTGAGACGGCCATGTGGCAGGCATAAGGCTGGCCGTCGATCAACGCGACCCGGATTTTTCGGAAAAAGCCATCGGCATGGCTGTAGTCAATGAAGCGCGAGATGAAAAATTCGGCGTCATGGACATGGCTCAGATACTGGGCGATGTCCTCGGGCGTCTCGATTTTGGCCAGATCATGTCCGCCTTGCGAGCCCAGCGGGCGCAGGATGACGGGAAAGTCACAGTCCTCGACAACTTCGCGCAACGGACTGGCGCCTGTTGCCACAGACTGCATCTGTTCGCGCGTGGCGCGCAGCGTGGGTGGCATCAGCAAACCGGGTATGTTTTGCAGTCGTTCGCTGGCCGTGCCTCGATCCACATAGGGAATGAACTGCGGCAGGTTGATGACCGGCTTGGGCCAGTGAGCCAGCGCCTGTTCCAGAAACTGCACGTGTGCGCGGTTGGCGTCGCTGTCACTCATCGCCACCAGCACGGCATCGTGTTCTGGCAGTGGCACTTGCAGTGGTTCGTCAGCTGACAGGTAGTAAAGAATCAGATCAACGTCGCTGTCTTCCAGCAAGCAGTCCAGCGGCGTATTGGCTGCCAGATCACCGGGCTCCATCAGCATCAGCAGCCGACAACGCACGGGTTGTCGGCGCGCTGCCAGGCGATACACGCATTGCAAGCTCAATGCTTGCGTCTGCATGCTCAAGCCCAGTTCGCGCTGGCCCAGGCATTGCAGGATGATGGACAGGTTCATCCACAGATTGGCGTCCAGAGGCTGGGCTTGTGACAGCGCCAGCATCTGCTGTGCCACGGGTGCCACGTCGGCCCCGGCAATGCTCATGCGCAGATAGGGTGCGAGTCCGGTAAAGGGCGTGGAGATAGCGTTTTGGCTGGTGGCAGATGGCATGAAGGTGTTTCAAGGCGTGTGGGCTGCCCGAATCATATCTGCCGCCTTCTCGGCAATCATCATCACCGGTGCGTTGGTGTTGCCGCTGACCACCCGCGGCATGATGGAGGCATCAACCACACGCAGGCCTTGCAGACCATGTACCCGCAGTTGGGCGTCGACCACATCCATGTCCGTCTGGCCCATACGGCAAGTGCCTACCGGGTGGTAGATGGTGTCTGCGCGGTCGCGTATCACCTGTTCGATTTGCTCGTCAGTCTGCGCGCAGGCCGTGGCATTGAGCTCACGTCCGCCAAATTGCGCCAGCATCGGCTGCTGCAGGATGTTGCGCATCAGCTTGAAGCCGCGAATCAGGCGCTCCATGTCGTCGCGGTGGCTCAGAAAGTCGGGGTCGATGAGGGGCAGGGCCATCGGGTCCTTGCTGGCGAGTCTGACGCTACCTTCACTTTTTGGGCGCAGCAGACACACATGGCACGACAAGCCGTGTCCCCAGGTGAGCGTGCGACCGTGGTTGATGAGTTTGCCGATCACAAAGTGCAATTGCAAATCCGGCGTCGCTTCTTCCGGCCGACTTTTGATGAAACCACCGGCTTCGGCAAAGTTGGTGGTCAGCATGCCGCTGCGGTGCTTGCGCCACTCCAGCACACCTTGCAGCGTCTTGATGCCGCCGCTGACCGACAGCCCGAACAGTTCGGTGTTGTTGGGCACATGCACGACCTGCACGATGTCCGGGTGGTCATGCAAATGCTGTCCGACGCCGGGCAGGTCATGTTGCGTTGCAATGCCGGTTTCCACCAGATGCCGGTGCGGTCCGATGCCCGATAGCATCAAAATCTGCGGTGACTGGATGGCCCCGGCACTGAGCAACACCTCGCGCTGGCAATTGAGCTGTTTGAGTTGGCCCTCATGCACAAACTCCACACCCACCGCGCGTTTTTTCTCCAGCACAATGCGCGTGACCTGTGCGCCCGTGAAGACCTGCAAGTTCGGGCGCGTCAGCGCTGGTGTCAGGTACGCCTTGGCGGCGCTGCAGCGTTCGCCATTCTTGTGGGTGACTTGGTACAGCCCCACACCTTCCTGCTCGGCACCATTGAAGTCCGGGTTGATCGGGTAGCCAGCCTGCGCCGCGGCTTGCACAAAACGCAAACTGAATGGGTTGTGGCCATGCAAATCCGTCACATTGAGTGGCCCGCCGGTGCCATGAAAGTCGTCGGCGCCGCGCTCGTTGTGCTCGGACTTCTTGAAATAGGGCAGCACATCGTCCCACGCCCAGCCTGGGTTGCCTTGCGCGGCCCAGTAGTCGTAGTCTTCACGTTGGCCGCGGATGTAACACATGGCGTTGATCGAGCTAGACCCGCCCAGCACCTTGCCGCGCGGCTGGTAGCCGCTGCGCCCGTTCAGGCCGGGTTGCGGCACCGTGTTCATGGCCCAGCCCGCCAGGGTGAACTTGGCCATCACCGCCAGTCCGGCCGGGCAGTGGATGAGCACGCTGCTGTCCACCGGCCCCGCCTCCAGCAGGGCCACGGTGATGTTGGGGTCTTCTGACAGGCGCGCGGCGAGTACGCAACCGGCTGAGCCGCCGCCAATGATGAGGTAGTCAAACATGAAAAGTCTCCCGGCACAAGCTGAGTCTGAATGAGGGTCTGAGGGCTGGCCGTGACTGCACGTTATCGCAAAAGCAACGGGGGGTTTAGAGGCTTGTCCCCAAGCGGATGCGCGGGTGGCCGTTTCGGGCATGATGCAGGTTTGATGAGAAAAGAGATCGACATCGTGCAACACACTTCACCTTCTGCTGGTCACCCCTACCAGGCCCTGACGCCCGATGTGGTGCAGGACGCGCTGGCCAGCATCGGCCTGTATGGTGACGGGCGCCAGATGGCCTTGAGCTCCTATGAAAACCGTGTCTATCAGTTGCACCTGGAAGACGCCAGCGTTGTTGTTGCCAAGTTCTACCGTCCAGAACGTTGGAGCGAGGCGCAGATTCTGGAAGAACACGCGTTTTCTGCCGAACTCATGGCCGCCGAAATTCCGGTGGTCGGGCCGATGCAGGTGCAGGGACAGACGCTGCACCACTTTGGCGGCTTTGCCTTCAGTGTCAGCCCCAGCCGGGGTGGCCGTGCCCCGGAGCTCGATGACCCCGACGTGCTGGAGTGGGTGGGCCGTTTTCTGGCGCGCATCCATGTCGTGGGCGAGGCCAAACCGTTTGCGGTGCGTCCGGCATTGGACCTGCAAACCTTTGGCACTGAGCCGCGTGAGTGGCTCTTGCGCCATGACAAAGTCCCGCTGGATGTGCAGTCAGCGTGGGAGAAGGCCTCAACAAATGCACTTGAATTGATAGCTGCAAGTCATTTGAATACGGGGGCTATAGGCCTGGACTTGGGGTTTTGCCAAAAAGGCTTGAAGTTTTTGGACCTGGAGGATGATGCGGACGATACGCCGTCCGATGGTTCGCTGCGCAGTCTGCGTCTGCATGGCGACTGCCATCCCGGCAATATCTTGTGGACGCCGCTAGAGGCGCCCGCTGCCAGCTTGCCAGGGCCGCATTTTGTCGATCTGGACGATGCCCGCATGGGACCAGCGGTGCAAGACCTGTGGATGTTGCTTAGCGGTGACCGCGCCCAGCGCACCCGGCAGTTGGGTGCGCTGGTGGACGGCTATGAGCAGTTTCGCCCGTTTGACCGGCGTGAACTCGCGCTGATCGAGCCGCTACGCACCCTGCGGCTGATCCACTACAGCGCCTGGCTGGCGCGACGCTGGGACGATCCGATCTTTGCCATCAACTTCCCCTGGTTTGGCTCCAGCGACTACTGGAAAGGCCAAGTGCAGATGCTGCAAGAGCAGATCGAAGCCATGCAGGAGGAGCCGCTGGTGGTGTAGCCGCCGTTTTGGCGCTTTATTCGATGGTGAGCTTCTGCGCCACATTGGCCGCCAGCTTTTTCGGCAGCGTCAAGGTCAGCACGCCATTGTCGAATTTGGCTTTGGCGTTTGTTTGGTCGATGTCCATGGGCAACTGGAAGCTGCGTTCCACGGCACCAAAATAGCGTTCACTGCGCAGCACGCTTTCGTTGTCACCGGTGCTGTCTTGCTGCTTGACCTCGGCTTGCAGGGTGACAAGGTTGCCGTCCAAGGATACGTGAATATCCTCTTTGGGTACGCCCGGTATTTCGGCATGCACGGTGTAGGCATCCTTGCTTTCCTTCACATCCACCTTGATCTGCGCGGGTGAAGGCAGCGGATCACCATGCAGGGGGCGGACGTAAAACGCGGGCGCGATTTCCCGGAAAAAGTCGTTCAACAGATAGCTGCGGTTCGTCAGAGCACTCATTTGGATTCTCCTAAAAGTTAACAAATGGTTGAAAACCCGGCGCCAGCGCGCCATGAACTTTCAAGTTAACAAATGAGGGGAATCTGGCGTCTTTTCAAGCCCCCCGAGTGCGTAAGACTTCGTCTGCGCGACTTACTTGCCGTTGATGGCCAGCAATTCCACTTCAAACAGCAGGGTGGCGTTGGGCGGAATCACGCCACCCGCGCCGCGCGAGCCGTAGGCGATGCTGGCCGGGCAGGTCAGCTTGGCCTTGCCGCCGACTTTCATGCGCTGCACGCCTTCGGTCCAGCAGGGGATGACATTGCCCAAGGGAAACTCGATGGCTTGGTTGCGTTTGTACGAGCTGTCAAACTCGCGCCCGTCCGGGAAAGTGCCACGGTAATTGACCTTGACCGTGTCGCTGGCCTTGGGACTGGCGCCGTTGCCGTCTTTCAGCGAGCGATAGACCAGTCCGCTGGCGGTGACAACGGCGCCGCTTTCTTTGGCAGAGGCTTCCAGCGTGGCATCGGCGGCAGCCCAGGTGGCGTTCAGGGTGGTCAGCAAAGCAGCGAGGGTGGCAAGGCGTAAAACAGATTTCATGGGTGTTTGTCGTGGGGTGAAAAAAGAGGGCGCCATTGTCGCAGTCGCTGGTCTGGCTCGCTGGTGTGTGTGCTTGCTGGGGGCGATTCCTACTGAGGTGTGCTGATAGAAGACCTTCTCTCTGCACGCCAGGGCGACTGGGCCAGACGCATGCGGTTTTGGGACCAAATCACGCGCGAGCGGTGCCGATCAGTACGCCGAACCCGGAGACGCGCGCCTTTGGCACCAAAGCCCGGTCGCCTGACCCAATCACCCTGTCTCAACCGTGTAGGTTTTGACAGGGGTAATAGAAAAACAGCCGCAAGCCCTTATTGCAGAATGGCTTTCAGCTATAAAAAAAGGTGAGTATTTTGCCCATGTCGCCCATGCTGCCCGGGGGTCTTCTGCCCCTGTGCGGTTTCAAAAGCTGTTGAGGCGTGGTGGCTGGGTCAGGTGACCGGGCTTTGGGGGGAAATGCGCGCGTCTTGGGCTTCTCAAATGCCGCAGCGTAGCCCCGCGCGTGCTTTCCTCCCAAAACCGCATGCACCTGACCCAGTCGCCGCGCCGGTCGTCGATACTGCGCGAAATGGGCTCCCTCCCCATGACATCCCGTATCACGACGAGAGAACGCGTTAGCGGCCTGGCGGACTGCGCCAACCGCTACATCCCGTTGAACCGCACCCGCGCATACCGCTGGCGCAATGACGAGCAGTCTGGCATCATGAACCGCATGGACACGACGCTGCCGCCCCTCATCGCTGCATTGATGCAGCCGCAGCGCCATGCGCCTGGCGTGCAGCAGGTGGAGCTGCTCCAGACGCATATTTCCTGGGTGCTGTTGGCGGGTGACGTGGTCTACAAGATCAAGAAGCCGGTGAAGCTGCCTTTTCTGGACTTCAGCACACTGTCGCTGCGCCATCAGTTCTGCCTGGATGAGCTGCGCCTGAACCGGCGCTTTGCCCCCGACATTTACCTCGATGTTGTGGCCCTCTACAACACGCCGGACAACCCGCAGTGGGAGGGCAGCGGCCCGCCCATCGAGTACGCGGTGAAGATGCGCCGTTTTGACGAAGTGGGCCGACTGGACCGCGTCAGTGCGCGGCACGAACTCTTGCCGTCGCATCTGTCCGATCTGGCAGACACCGTGCTGCGTTTTCATGAAGGCGCAGCCGTTGCACCGCCCGATTCCGGCTTTGCCAGCCCTGAAAAGATCCTGGCGCAGGCGCAGGACAACTTTGATGAGCTGCTGCAGCTATTGCCACAACCCGATGTAACGGCCCGCTTGAAGGCCTTGCAAACCTGGAGCGATGCGCAGTTCAGTCAGCTGGAGCCTCTCATGGCGGCGCGCAAGCAGGCGGGTTGGGTGCGTGAATGCCATGGTGACCTGCATCTGGCCAACATGGTGCTGATCGATGGCCGGGTGCGACTGTTCGACTGCATCGAGTTCAATGACGACCTGCGCTGGATCGACGTGGCCAGTGACATCGCCTTCGCCTATGTGGACCTGCTGGCGCACGGTCAAAGCGGGCTGGCCAACTGGTTGGTCAACGAAGTGCTGAGCCGCAATGGTGACTATGCCCAGGCGCCCTTGCTGCGCTTTTATGCCGTATACCGCGCGTTGGTGCGCGCCAAGGTGGCGGCCATCCGCCTGCAGCAGACCCACACCGATGATCGTGAGGCGATGGCCGATATCGCACTGGCGCAAGCGCTGGTGACCAAACATCCGCTGCGTTTGCTGATCACCCACGGGCTGTCGGGCTGTGGCAAGACCTACGTCACAGATCGTCTGCTGCAAAGTGACGCGCAGCCGCCAACGCTGCGTCTGCGGGCGGATGTCGAACGCAAACACCTGTTCGGCCTCGCAGACCAGCAGCGCAGTGGTTCAGCCATGAATGCAGGTATTTACACGCCAGCCGCACACAGTCTGACCTATGGGTATTTGCGCGAGCAGGCGCACTTGCTGCTGCACTCGGGATGGTCGGTGGTGGTGGACGCCACGTTTTTGAAGCGTGCCGACCGCGATGTTTTTCGCGCTTTGGCTGCCGAGCTGGGTGCCGGCTTTGTCATCCTGGCACCCCAGGCCAGCAACGACCAATTGCGCCAACGCATCACCGCGCGCCATGCTCTGGGCACCGATGCCTCCGAGGCCACGCTGGAGGTGCTGGAACATCAGTTGCGCGAGCTGGAGCCGCTGGGGGCGGATGAAGGCGGTGTGCTGTCAGTTGCGGGCATGGCTGATTTGCAGGCCCTCAATGCCCTGAAGCTGGCGTAAGTGGCGTGACAGTTCGAACAGCGAGCCGGGCTGCGGGTGGCTCTTGACCGCGAACATGACAAAGTTCCAGTGGATGGTGTGGTTGCTGCTGGAGATGGCCAGCGAACCTTCTGCCACTGAGTAACCCCACTGCGCGATAGTGCTTTTGAGGACCGCTTCATCGGGTTCAAACCCGGCGGCAAATTCCAGCACCACCCCCATGGCGCGGCGCGAGGGCAGCCGGGCTTCCAGCTTGGGGCCCCACATCATCAGAGAGGTGGACAGCAAAGTGAGCAAAATGGCCGCCCCAAAAAAGCCAATACCCACCAGCACGCCAATCGCTGACGAGGCCCAGATCGACGCGGCTGTGGTCAAACCGCTGATGTTCAGGCCTTCCTTCATGATCACGCCGGCGCCCAGAAAGCCAACGCCTGTCACGATGCCCTGCACCACCCGTGTCGGGTCCACCGGCACGCCGCCATGCCCGGCGCCGCCCCACCAGAACCCTGGGTAACCGGCAAACACGGTGAGCGCCGCCGAGGCCATGCAGACGATGCCATAGGTGCGCATGCCCGCTGCGCGTCCATGGTACGAGCGCTCGTAACCCACCAGCAAGCCCAGCAGCAGAGCCCCCAGCAGGTTCATGAAAACCAGCAGATTCACCTCCATCATGGGGCGTGACCAGAATGACTCCAGATAGGCTTGGGTGATGATGCTCATGCCGTGTCCTTTATAAAAAAATGGCTGCCAGCCCCTTGATTATCTGGGTAAGCAGCTATCAATAGGCGAGTCCAACTCGCCTTGGCGCATGATGCCTCTGATGCCACGCTGGAGGTCCTGCAACAGCAGCAACTGCAACCGCTGGCTCCCGAAGGGCTGTCCGAGCTCGATTCGCGATAGCGCCCGCTGTGGGCAACTGCGCGCCATGCCAGCGCTTTGGTGGATGTGCCGCACCCCCGTTTTTACAAAT
Source organism: Rhodoferax sp. (assembly GCA_031291305.1). Lineage (GTDB taxonomy): Bacteria > Pseudomonadota > Gammaproteobacteria > Burkholderiales > Burkholderiaceae_C > Rhodoferax. The sequence continues at coordinate 76,801 of JARLJH010000007.1, forward strand.
GGATACACCGGCTGACGTCCCAGGCGACAGGCGTTTGATTACAGTAGATGCCCGCTCATTCAGGGTTGGGGCGCTCCAAGACTCAGTCGGTGGCGTCAGGAAAGGAGTATGTCCATGACTATCGAATACCAAGACAGTTCAGTGGAGTCCTTGTTGACTTTGGAAGACATGCCTGCTGAACAGTTCGTGGAACAGGTTTACGCCTCGGCAACGCCGCCAGAGCGCGATGACATGGTGTCTTTGCTGGTCGGGCAGGTGTATCAGGCTGCGCCGCCGTCGGTGCGCGGCGCTTTGATCAAATATCTGATGCAGCCACTGGGTGCGCTCTCTCTGCTCAGCATTGCCAATGGCGTTTTTGCAGGCATACGATTCCAGGGCGGCTTCTACAACCCGCAGATCCGGCTGGAGGACCTGCAGGGGGTCCGGGTGGAAGATGTGGTGGCCTTGACCCATCGCGTGCAGCAGGTGAGTCTGCATGCGCTCAATGGCCTGGCCCATCTGCTGGCGTCGTCGCCCACGCTGGCCAGTTCGGTGGTGGCCATGGTGCTGATCAAAATTCTCAGTGACAGGGCAAAAATCTACCACGATGATGATTCCCGCATCCGGTCGGTACCGCATTTCCCAGAGCGGCGAACGCATCCGGTCTGACGCCAATCGAGATAGGAAGAAGCCTCACGGCCCCTCCCTCTCACACCACCGGACATACGGGTCACGTATCCGGCGGTTCCTTGAAACTTTGTTGATCTCATGCTGCCTTGGCCCTCGCCAATTCGGGCAGCCCCATTTGACGAA
>JARLJH010000066.1 GCA_031291305.1 Rhodoferax sp.
AAGGGAGGTTTGTTTGACAATTAGCCACCAGGCTGACTTGACACCCCCCGTTGCCGCAACCGAAGTCAGCCAAATCATGCGGCCCAACGTCGGCTATCTGGCGGGCATTTCGGCTAGCTGGCCGACAGCAATCAGCCTGTTCCTGCCGATCAAGCCGGTGACACCAGGTTTCCCAGGTCAATGCCAGCAGTAGGCTGAAAGCGGGTGCACACGACAGCCTGCTTACGGTTTTCTCAATTCATTGTCTGACAGCAGCCATTCCTAGTCGACACCATCGTGTCCGCATCGGACACACTTCAAAGTGAAGACCTGTCATTCGCCTCCATGAGGATAAAAGCCAAAGCAGTCACCCAGATATTGAATTCAATTTTCTGAGTGTTGCGGTGCCCGTGCGGCGTAACCAGTCATATAGGTTACCCCTGAGGATTGGACCTCTCGACCAGAGCGTGTGGACGACGGTGCGGTTGTGGCGCAGAGGAGACTTCGCCCCAAAATCGGGCCGACTCAGCTGCTAGCGCACGACTTGACAGTCGCTGTCAAATGGGCCGTTTCGCGCAGCGAGGTTTTCAGTACTTTGCCGTAGTTGTTCTTGGGCAGGCTATTGATGAAATAGTAGTGTTTGGGGCGTTTGAAACGTGCGATCTGCGCCAAGCAGTGCTGGTCAAGCTCACTTTGCTGCAGATGCACGCCAGCCTGCAGCACCACAAAAGCTACCACCACCTCGCCCCACTCAGGGTTGGGCGCTCCCACCACGGCGACTTCCGCAATGCCAGGGAATGTCAGCAACGCTTCTTCGACTTCGCGCGGGTAAATATTGGAGCCACCGCTGATAATCAGGTCTTTGCTACGGTCTTTGAGTGTCAAAAAACCGTCACCGTCCAGACAGCCGACATCGCCGGTGAATAACCAGCCGTCCCGGATAGCCAGCGCGCTGGCCGGTGGATCACGCCAATAACCCGTCATGACAGTGTCACCCTTGACCAGCACTTCACCCACCGTACCCAGCGGCAAGTCTTGGCCATCTTCATTGGTCACCCGCACCTGCACCGGTGTCTGGGCCACACCGACTGAAGCCAAACGTTCCAGATAACGCGTGTGGCTCGTGTCACCAAGTTGCTGGCGCGACAGGGCGGTTGCGACCATGGGTGTTTCACCCTGCCCATAGATCTGCACAAAACGGGACCCCATGACCCGCAAGGCGCGCTGAATGTCGGTCAGGTACATGGGGGCGCCACCATAAACAATGGTCTTGAACGATCTGGCTGAGTCCTCCGCGCTGATGCCGTGATCTTGCGCATGGTCCACCAGACGTTTGACGATGGTGGGTGCGGCAAAGGTGGACAGTGGTCCGATGGCATGGCCCAAGGCAAACAGCTCTACCGGGTCGACTCCGCCTGACGCAGGCACCGCATGTCGCGCACCCGCCATGACATGCGGAATGGCGTAGAGCCCTGCGCCGTGCGACATGGGCGCGCCATAGACGATGGTGTCGGTGTTGGACACCAGGTCAACATCGACAAAATACGTCAGCCCCATGGTGATCAGGTTTCGGTGGGTCAGCATCACTCCCTTTGGCCTCCCGGTGGTGCCACTGGTGTAAAACAGCCAGGCCAAGTCGCCAAGTTCACGGGGCGTCACTGGCACTGTCATGGCATCGTGCACCGGAACGAACAGGGCATCGGCTTCAACACTTTCAATATCAATTTGCCGCTCAAGACCAGCCAAGGGAGTGGGTGCGACGTCCGATGTGACAAAGGCCCAACGGGCTTGCGCGTTGTCGGCGATCCACTCGACCTCACGGCTGTGCAATTTGGCGTTCACCGGCACCACCACCAAACCGGCCCACCACGCGGCCCACAAGACCTCCAGGTAACGCGGATGGTTGCGAATGAACAGCAACACCCGATCACCGGGCTCAAGACCAGCGTGTCGCATCACTTGTGCCAAACCCGCACTGCGGGCTGCCCACTGGCGGTAACTGGCATAGGGGGTGGCGCCGCTGAACACCGCTGTGCGCTCGGATTGCAGCAGGGCCTGACGAATCAACAAATCAACAAGGCTCATGAATCGACTCCAACGGGGGAAACCACCCTAGCATATTTAATGGTGACACCACATTTTCAAGCCTGTTGCGTTGCATGCTCTTGCTCGCGTTGTTGGTAAAACACCTGAAAGTTGATTTCAGACAGATGGACCGGCGGAAAGCCACTGCGGGTAATCGCATCGGCCACGTTGGCCCGAAGGTAAGGGTACAGAATGGTCGGGCAACCGATGCCCAGTACTGGCTCAATTTGGTCAGCAGGTATGTGGCGGATTTCAAAAATCCCGGCCTGCCTGGCCTCCACGACAAAGGCGACTTTGTCTTGAATCTTGGCGGTCACCGTCACGCTAACGGTGGACTCAAAAATCCCTTCGGTCTGCTTCATGGCTGTGGTTGAGATCGCCACCTCCACCACAGGTGACGCTTCTTCAAGAAAGATGGATGGTGAGTTGGGTTGTTCCAGCGACAGGCCTTTCATGTAGACACGTTGAATCTGAAAAACGGGTAATGGGGTGTTGTCAGGCATAAGGGTCTTACATCAAACGAAGGGAGTTCATATAGATGGACGGGATCAGGTGTTTGACCTGACCCCGCCAATGGACTTAGTTAGCCTTTTCTGGCAAGGGCAGGTGCACCCAGTCCTTGTAGAACGCTTCGATGTCAGGCTCGAACTCATGCATCACCGGATACCACGGAGTGGGTGCTTCCACGTCATGCATGGTGCCGCAGGTCGGGCAGTAGTATTCGCGGTAGACCTGCCAGTTGGTGTCAGGCGCCATCAGCGCGGGGTAGACCTCGTGCATGGCCTCTGCGTTGTCGCGCACGTAGATCAAGGCTTCGAGCTTCCAGTTCTTGCGGTAGTCGCCAAACTCGTGGCCACAGCTGCATTTGGTCACCCACTGCTTGGTCTTCTTGTTTTGCGCGATGAAGAGGTGCAGGCTGATCGGCAGAATGATCTTGTCATCCCATGGCAGCTTGGACTGCAAGGTATTGAGGTACATGCTGAAGCGATCTTCGTCCTTGGGCATGGAGAGCATGCGCATGGTGGTTTCCCAGTCCAGCTTGCCTTCCACCAGGTAGTTCACTTGCTCTTGTGTGTAAATTGACATTTTTATCTCCAGAATTTGAGGTTTACAGAAGGCCGGGGACTCGCCCCGGCCAGAAATCATTCTTCAACCAGGGTCACCGTACGAACGTCCGGCATCTTGGCCAGATCCATCCGGTAGGTGGAGCCAAATGACGGCACCCCCAGCTCGGATTCAGGCAATTCCCAGTCGGCAGGCAGATCCCAGAAGGACTTGAATTCGTCCTTGAACTTGGCACTCAGGCCAAAGCTGGTGGCAAACATGTGACGCACCTGCACTGATGCGTGTTTGGTCAGAATCCGTGCACGTTCTTCTTTCATCCAGTCGCGGGTGGGAATGGCGCGGGCAATGCGTTCGCGGCGAATGACCTTGCGGCGTGTCGCAGTCTTGGCCACATCCACTGTCCAGACCTGGTCATCGCTTTGCGAGATCACCACACCGTAGACTTTTTCCGCGTATTCCGGCAGCACAAAGCGGTTGTTGATGTCTTTTTCAACCGATGCGCAATCACGATCCAATGGATCACCAAAGCCCGGGCCACCGCGCATGTAGTTCAGGTACAGGTCGTGGTTCTCGAAGATGGCTTCGGTTGTGGTGCATTGTTGGTCACGTTTGACATGGGCCGTGGCGCTGATGTGATGCTCGTAGGTCTGGTCTTCAGGATTGCGGTCAGCTCCCAGCGGCAAGGTGTCGCCCTCTCGGATACGCGCTTCCAGGTCGGTGTTGTGCGCCTCAAAACGGTAGCCGGTGGCCGAGGGGTAGCCCCCCATCAAACCCCAGTCACTGTTCATGTAGCCGTTGCCCATGAAGTACATGCTCCAGTCCTGCGCCTTCCACACCATGCGCAAGGTCTCAAAGCCGCAGCCACCACGGAACTTGCCGTAGCCGCCCGAGTTGGTCTTGACGTTGCGCCCCATGTACAGCAGTGGCTCGGCCATTTCCCAGATTTCGATGTCACCCATGTCCCCTTCCGGGTTCCACACCGCTGCTGCGTGGTTCAAACCGTCTTTGATGGCACAGGCGCCGGTGCCGCAGGCAGCAGGCTCAAAGCTGTTGACCGCGTGGGCATCGCCTTCTTGCGTCATGCCACCACCTTGCAGCCAGTTGGAGGTGTTGGCGTTGCCCGCGTTGACTTCTTCCAGATAACCCCGGGCAAAGTAAGACTGGCTCATGCCACGCCAGATACCGCTCCAGCCCGATACCAAAAAGTGCCAGGCGTAGGCGTGCGCCGTGCGGCGGTCATCCGGATTCATCCAGGTACCTTTGGGCAACTTGAATTCCGTGGCGTAATAGGCGCCGTCGTTGATGCGGGCCGTTGGCACCAGCGTTTGCGTCAGCATCACCCAGATGCCGCTGGTAAACGCCACCTGGTTGGCGTTGAAGCTGTGCCAGCCCCAACGACTCGCCCCCTCGAAGTTGAGCTTCCAGGTGGCGTCCGGGCGGATGGTCATTTCACACGGCGCATGCATGATGCTGTTGAGCTTGCCAAACTCCGAGGCCAGGCTCATGTCGGGGTGGTCATAGGGAATGTCGACAAAAGCCACACGGCGATAGACACCCGGCACCGTCATGGCTTTCAGGCGTGCCTGCAGACCTCGGCGACCTTCCTCGATGATTTCATGGGCGAAGCGGGTGTAGTTCTCGATGCCTTCGGCTTCCAGCACTTCTTCCACCAGTTGACGGATCATGTGGCAGCCAGCAATGCGGGTGCGCTCGTCCAGAATCCAGTATTTGGTGGTGCGCACATTGCGCTGACTCTCATGCAACCAGTCGCGCAACGGAGTGTCGTTGACACCGGTCTTGCGACAGGTCACCTGCAAGCCGTCACCAAAGCGTGACACCTGACCGGTGGACATCGAACCCGGTGTCATGGCACCCAGATCAATGACGTGGGTTACACCGCCGACCCAACCCACCAGCTTGCCCTCCCAGAAAATCGGCACGATGGTGGCGATGTCGCAAGGATGCACGTTGCCGATGGAGCAATCGTTGTTGGTGAACATGTCTCCAGGGTTGATGCCGGGGTTCATTTCCCAGGCGTTTTCGATCATGTACTTGATGGCAGCACCCATGGTCCCCACGTGGATGATGATCCCGGTGGAGGTCAGAATGCAGTCGCCTGCCGCGTTGTAGAGCGTGAAGCACAACTCGCCTTCTTGCTCCACGATCGGAGACGCCGCAATCTTCTTGGCCGTTTCACGGGCATGGACCAAGCCGCCGCGGATTCTGGAGAAGAGCTTTTCATAGGTGATCGGGTCAGACTCCTTGAACTCGAGTTTTTCCAGGCCGTTGTAGTGGCCGGTTTTGTGGGTGCGCTCCAGCACCTCGTCGCGGTGTTGCTTGAGCGTCTTGCCGTTGCCGAGCAGGTCCGGCAAACCAATTTCTTTTCTGGTCATGGTGTTCATGAGGTGTCTCCTTACTTGACTTCTTTAAGATGGAACAGACGATGCGCGTCGCAGTAGGTTTCGAACCCGAACGGCACGATGAAGGTGGTGGACGGCGACTCCACAATGGCTGGCCCCACCACGTGGTTGCCCGCTTGCAAAGCTTCCATAGACCAGATCTGAGCATCCCACCACTTCTTGTGGCGGTAAAACGGGCGGCTGCCAATCTTGGCGGATTCAGGTGGTACCGGTCCCGCATCCGGCTCTTCAGGCAGCTCCGGTTTGGATGAAATCACACTGCCACGCATGATCGCGCCAGTCACGCCAAAACCCAATTCAGGCGAGCTGGCTGACGAGGCATAAACGCGTGCATAGGTGTCGTCAAAGGCCTTCACCATCTTGTTCCAGTCGGCCAGGGTCGAGGCACTGGCAATCGGCGAGCTGATTTCCAGGTCGTTGAGTTGCCCCATGAACTGCATGCGATACCCTGGGCGCAACAAGACATCCTGTGGCCTGAAACCATTGATGACAAATTCTTCAATCACCTTGGCCGACAGCTCGGCCCACGCTTCGGTCAGGGTCTGGCAGGCCGCGATCTTTTCGTCGTCCGTGGCATTGGGCCCAACACCGACATCCACGCTCTTGTCGTAACGGTACTCATACTCGGCACAGGCGCAGCCGAAGGCAGAGAAGCCTGCGGCCCAGGCGGGCACCACCACGTCCTTGAAGCCTAGACCCTCGGTGTAGCCGTAGGTATGCACAGGGCCTGCGCCGCCGTAAGAGAAACACACAAAGTCGGCCGGGTTGTAACCCTTGGCGCTGATCACCGAGCGCATGTACTCACGCAGGTTCAGGTCCAGCAGTTCGATCACCCCAGCGGCTGCGTCTTCCACCGTCAAACCCAGTGGGTCGGCGATTTGTTCCTTGAGGTATTTACGCGCCCGCTCCACGTCCAGCTTGATCGCGCCGCCGAGGAAGTTGTCCGGGTTCAGGTAGCCCAGCACCACGTGGCAGTCCGAGACCGACACGGTGTCCAGACCACTGTCGGCCCAGCACATGCCAACCCGGTAACCGGCGCTGTCAGGCCCGAGCTTGATGGCTTTGCTGTACGGATCAATGCGGATGAAGCTGCCCGCCCCCGCGCCCACCGAGTCCATGGCCACCAGGGGCAGGGACAACACCAGGCGCGCCATGTCGGGGTCTGACTGAATGGCAAAGTTGCCTTTGGTAATGATGGCCATGTCAAAACTGGTGCCACCAATGTCGCTGCAGGCAATGTTGTCGTAGCCGAGCTTTTCACCCAGAAACTTGGAACCGATCACACCACCAATCGGCCCCGACACAATGGTCCGAGCCAGCTCCTTGGCCTTCCAGCCAATGGTTCCGCCGTGCGTGGCCATGACCCGCAGATCAAACTTGGCACCGTGTTTCTTGAAGCGGTCACTGACTTTTTTCAGCGTCGCACGTGATGGTTCGGCCGCATAGGCTTCCAGAATGGTGGTGTTGGTGCGGTGTGTTTCCTTGCGCGAGGGGTAGTAGTCCACCGTGGCAAACACCGGAATGTCCACCCCCATTTTTTTGAGCTCCTCGCGGCAGATGTCACGTGCCCGCAATTCGCTGTGCTCATTTTTGTGAGATTGCAGCAGGCTGATCACGATGGCCTTGGAGCCACGCGCCACCAATTCACGGGTGGCAACGCGCACCTCGTCTTCACGCAATGGGATCACCACCTGGCCTTGCACATCGGTACGCTCTGTCACACCGCGGGTGCGAGACAGCGGCACCAGTGGCTCATCGTAGCGATGGCAGTTCAGGTGAATGCGCTCTTCCAGCGCATAGCCCAGGTAACTCTGGATGGCACGGCCCATGGAGTGAATGTCTTCAAAGCCGCGGTTGCACATCAGCCCCACATCCAGCCCCTTGCGCTGCACCACCCGGTTCAGCATGGCGGTGCCGGAATACACACAGGTCAGAAGTTCCGGGAACACATCATCCACCTGGCGGTTCCACTCCGACAGGGCGTCGATCGACGACTCATAAATGGCCTGGGATTCGTCACCGGGATTGCTCTGCGCCTTGCCGACGACGAATGAGCCATCCTCCCTGACAAAAAAGGTGTCGGTCATCGTGCCCCCAGCATCGATGCCCATCACCTGAACGGGTGAGCTTTGAACTTGCATGTGTATGTCTCCTCTTGGGTTTGTTACCTGTCAAGTACATGGCCAGTACGCTTGAAATCAAAGTAACTGGTTGTGTCTCGAACGACCAGAATGTCTGGACGCACGCTCTATTTCGCAAAGCACGTGCCAATGACGTTTCAAAATCGGAACACTGCAGCATCTCCCAATGAAAACAACACAAAACAAGTGGAATAGACGTCCTCAAATACCGTGCACAAACGGATGAATTTCGGACGGAATTACAAAATCAGACTGAATATCAAACGGGGGTTTACCCTCGTACAGTGAATCGCCGACGCCGCCAAAATACTGTGCGCGACAGTCGGGCAATACATCCTGACAAAGGGGCTTGCCTGAAGGAGACAAATTTGGCCGATTACGAACTACACCAGCGGCTGTCCAATCCGCAGAACAACCGGACCATCATGGCTGCATGGGACCGGTTTCTGTCTGGAGATACGCCGCCCCCCAATGCGTTGCGATGCTTGATTGACGATTCCTGGCGACGCTGCCTGGATGTGAAGGTGGACCCTTCCCGCCAGCAGGCGGCATCCCCTGTGAATGAGTCAACACTGTCTTCGCTGCAACATCAGCATCGTGAGTTGTTGCGTGCAGGCAAGCCCGTGATGGCCATGGCCAAGGATTTTCTTGCCCAAAGCGAGACGATCATGATCCTGACCGATCCGAACGGCATGATTTTGGGTGTTGAAGGCGACCCGCGCGCCTTGGAGGCGGCAGGATCCATTCACCTGATTGCCGGGAGCTGCTGGAGCGAACAGCTGTGCGGCACCAACGCCATTGGTACCGCCTTGTCGGTCGGGCAGCCCGTGCAAATCCATGCGGCCGAGCATTTTTGCGCGGGTATCAAGGAGTGGACCTGCTCAGCCACCGTCATCCGTGACCCTTATGACGGAAAGATACTGGGGGCCATTGATGTCTCAGGTCTGGGCAAAACCTTCAGCCCCCAAAGCCTGGCCTTGGCCGTCACCACCGCCAGCCGTATCGAGAGCCAACTGGCCAAGCTGGAGATGGATTTTCGCTACCAGTTGCTGGAGCACGGTACCGCCACCATGTCCAACACGACCGACGGCGTGATCATCTGTGACCGCCGCGGTTACCCGATCAAGGCCAATGAGCTGGCAAGTGCTGCGCTGCTGGCTCGGGGGATTCCCTTCAATCTCAAAAATACCACTCAAATCCCGACCTTGAGCACAGGAAACTTTGCACCAGCCACACCTGTCGCTGCACCCGACTGGTTGCGAGCGGACTGGCTCGAGCCGATTCTGGATGCCGGTGAGAGGATTGGAACTCTGTTGACTATCCCTGCGGTGCAACCCAACGGCATGGTGTCGAGCTGGAGCCGAAAAGCCAAGCCGACGCATGACATTCGTCCACACGATGTCAAAGGCTTCGATGCGTTGATAGGCTGCAGCGAAGCACTGCTCCAGGCCATCCAGAAAGCCAAGATGCTGGCGAAGTCCAATGTGCCGGTGCTGTTGCTTGGTCAGACCGGTGTCGGCAAAGAGATCTTTGCCCAAGGCTTGCATCGGTTTGGACAAATTGGCGAGCGGCCTTTTGTTGCGCTCAACTGCGGCAGCCTGTCGCGCGACCTTCTGGCCAGTGAACTGTTTGGCCATTGTGAAGGTTCCTTCACCGGTGCGCGACGTGGCGGCATGATCGGCAAAATAGAGGCGGCCAATGGCGGCACCTTGTTCCTTGATGAGATCGGAGAAATGCCGCTGGAACTCCAGCCGCATTTCTTGCGGGTTCTGGAAGAGGGCGAAATCTATCGCATTGGGGAAACATCTCCGCGCAAGGTGTCATTCAAGCTGGTGTCTGCTACCAACAGAAATTTGCGTGACGAGGTGGCTGAAGGGCGCTTTCGCATGGACCTTTTTTACCGTGTGTCTGTCACCAGCATCCGGGTTCCAGCCCTGATCGAGCGCAAACAGGATATCTCCCTATTGGTGGCGCATTTTCTTGGCTTGCTGGCAGAGAAGTATGGTGGCAACCCCAAGCGGTTCAGGACCGAAGTGCTGGAAGCGTTTGAGGACTACGCTTGGCCTGGTAACGTCAGGGAACTGCGCAATGTGGTCGAGAGCATGTTTCTGATGGCACAGGGCGATGCCATTGGACTGGAAGACTTGCCACCTGAAATCGGAGCAGTGGCGAGCGCTCAAAATACCGCAGAGCCGATGTCTGCGGTTCCCGTGATAGGCAAACTAGAAGACTTGGAGCTGGCCTTGATCCGCAAAACGATAGCGCAAGACGGCGGCAATCTGACCTTGGTCGCCAAACATCTTGGTATCGCTAAAAGTACGCTCTACCTCAAGCTTAAGAAGTTCGGTCTCTTCTTGTCCTAACCTTCACTAGTAGCTTCAAAATTCTGATTCACCGAGACGAATGGCGGTCAACAGCAATTGAAAAGACAGTGAACCGTTGAGGAGATGTCTAGGCTCGGTTCATCACTGCAAACCACACTATCACCAACACCCAGGATCTCACTCGGGGGCGAAGCCCAATCCGCAGCAAGAGCCAGGCCACGCCGGACTCATCAGGCAGTACCAAATGGGGGCTGAATTCTTGAGATTTGGTTTGAGCTGACAAGAGAGCGCTAAATTCTAGTCAATCAAAACGGTAACGCAGGCAGAATAACCGCCCGGGGCCTGCGAATGCTATAGCCTTCGATGCGGTCTGCATCCGGATCTAGGTTTGCCCAGTGACCGCAGAAGACAATCGATCTGGGATTTCGGGCAGCCCTATGTAATCAGCAGCCGCTGCACAACAGCGGCCAAGGTCACATTCCTCTGTTACGGACTGAGTGATCGGTATCAAGAATTTAGTTCGCCCAATGACTGCAATCAGACAGCAGTTCTCAATGTCGGCGCATGGTCGATCATGGGTGCCCACTTTGACGAAACGGTCGCCACAAAGCAGCCGGTCCATCCATAGTTGCCAGCGACTGCTATGGAGCAGGCAGATCGCAAATTTCTATGACCGGATACGCTGCACTGGGGCCGCACAGTCAGCCAAAACGGCTTTTGGATTCCAAGGTCAGCTTTTGGGTTCTTGGGCAAAAATCGAATGGCAGCTCTACTCAAGCGTGAGCACCCGCAACGGGCACGATGGCGAAGGCAATGAATGGCTGCTGAACCGGGCTGAACGGGACAACCGGGAAGCCGACTATCGGGAACACCCGCTATCAGCCTTTATGCAGAGATGTACATAAAGGCTGTTATGCACAGTTCCCAGTTATCGGTAGTTGCCGTTCGAAATTATCCGCCTGTCATTGGTAAAGTCACCATCTTGGCGACTTTTGTTCTCTACATAGTTCCATCGACT
>JARLJH010000067.1 GCA_031291305.1 Rhodoferax sp.
AATGCTGGATCATCCGTCCCTGGCCCTTGAGTTGCCCAATGGTGATGTGATCCTGAACGATGACTATCGCCATCGGGTATTGGTTCTGGACAGGCAAACCAAGGCCATCATCTGGCAGTACGGCATCACAGACAAGGCAGGATACAAGCCAAACTATTTATCCAACCCAGATGGTTTGGACATCGATGTATTCCGTGATTGGAAGGCAGCGCTCAAACAATAGGGTTGTTGTTACCGACAAAGCTGGCCCACGGCAACCCGAGCGTCTTCCTTGATCCGCCGCAGATCACCACCTGCGTTAGCGCAGTGGAATGAGGCGTTGTGTCGATCCACGCACCACCAGTTCACCGCGTAGCACCACGCTGCGCACGGCACGATCTGGCGATGCCACCCGCTCCAGCAGCAGCCTGAGCGCGGTTTGGCCGATTTCGTTGGTCGGCTGGCGAATCACGGTGATATCTGGGGTAACCAGACGGGTCCACGGCAGGTCATCAAAACCTGCCACCGCGATCTGGGAAGGCACCTGCACTCCTGCTGCCTTGATCGCCTCGGCAATACCTTGCAGTACCAGGCCGCTACTGGCCACCAACGCGTCCGACAGCGGGTCGCGTTGCAGCAAACGCTCAGCCATTTCTCGCGCCCGCTCGCTGCGGGGGGTAATCGGTTCAGCCTCGGGGGCCAAGCTCGCAGCAGACATGGCGGCCAGATAGCCTTGGTGGCGCTGCGGCCCGGTCGAGCCCACGGCCCCATACAAAAAGACGATGCGTCGGCAACCCTGCGCGATCAAATGCTCGGTCAGACGGTATCCGGCGTCAAAGTTATCCAACACCACGGCATCCACATCGACATCGCGCTCACAGCGGTCCACCAACACCAACGGAAACGGATAGTTCATGGGCCGCAGGTCTTTCAGCAGCGACAGTGTCGGCGACAAGATGACACCGCTGACGTTCTCGTCACGCATCATCTCCAGATAGAAGGCCTCTTTTTCAGGGTCTTCATCGCTGTTGCACAGCAGCACCCGCATACCGTTCTGGTAGGCCACGTCTTCCACCGCGCGGCTGACCTCTGTAAAAAACGGGTTGCGAATATCGGACACGATCAAGCCAAGTGTGTCAGTGCGACCTGATCGCAAGCGCCGGGCAGCCAGATCGGGTCTGTAACCCAGCAATTTGACAGCAGCGTTGACGCGCTCGCGCGTCTCATCGCTGACGCCGGGTGACCCTGACATCACCCGCGAAACCGAAGCCGTTGACACCCCGGCTTGCTTCGCCACATCCACGATTTTGACCATTGCGCCTCCAACCTTACACGTAATCGATTTCATTTATTGTGCATCAAAACACAAAAATACACCGATCACAGTTGTATTTCAAAGCAACAATTAGGGTAAACCCTATGCTTATTTCGCAAAAAGATGCTGCAATTCTTGGGCAATTGACTGACAATCCTGATGTAAACGATTACATCGCATTCACCAAAGCTGCCAAAAACACCATTCATTAGTAAGGAGACCCCAGATGGAAACCATGACAACCGCCTGCGTGAAACTGAACGCCCAAGCCAGCAATAAAACCGAAGCGGTGCGCATCGCGGGGCAGCTGCTGGTGGATGCAGGTTACATCGCCCCGGGCTATGTAGACAGCATGCTCAAGCGTGAAGAAGTGGCCAATACGTTTCTGGGTGCAGGCGTCGCCATACCGCACGGCATGGTTGAAGACCGCCACCTGATTCTCCATACCGGCGTCGCTGTGGTGCAATTTCGTGAGGGTGTCACCTGGAAAGACGGTGATCAGGCCCAACTGGTGGTGGCCATTGCCGCCAAATCAGACGAGCACATCGTCTTGCTGCGCCGCCTCACCCGCCTGATGCAATTGCCCAAGAGTATCGACAGCCTGGTGGCCACCGATGACGCACAACTGATTGTCAGCACCCTTGCCGACGAGCCCGTGCCAACTGCTGCCCCGGCAACTGAATCGATGGCCTGGCCCAGCGAGGCGCACTCCGACTGGACACTGGATTACCCCAATGGCTTGCACGCACGCCCGGCCACACGCTGGGTCGACACCGCCAAACGCTTTACCTGCGACATTCGCGTTTACAAAGGCCACGAATTTGCTGACGCCAAGGCGCTGACGGGTTTGCTGTCTCTGGGCGTGACACGCGGCGACAGTCTGCGCATCGCCGCCCGTGGCCCGGACGCACGCCGCGCGGTAGACGCCCTGCTGGATGCCGTACGCGCCTTGTCTGCCGAGGAAAAAGCCGACGCCGAGCGCGCCCGGCGCAACGCATTGGCTGCACGTCGCAGTGCCCCCGACTGGTTGCCCGGTGGCAGCCCGCAAGCCATTTACGGCATCGGCGCCAGCCCGGGTCTGGCCATCGGAACGCTGGTCAGGCACATCAGCCATCAATTTGACGTGCCAGACTCCCCAGGTGATGTCGTCGCCGATGGCGAGACCCTGGAGTCAGCGGTGCTGGCCATCAGCCAGGAGCTGCAAACCATGGAGGCGCAGACCCGCACCCGCCTGGGTGCTTCGGAGGCAGCCATTTTTGCCGCCCAGCGCGAACTCATCGCCGATGCTGACTTGCTGCGTGACAGCCTGGCGAGCATTCTGCGCGGCCACGGCCCGGCTTGGGCCTGGCAATTTGCCCTGCAAGCACGGGTTGAAAAGCTGCAAGCCGTGGCCGACCCGCTGCTGGCGGCCCGCGCACTCGACTTGCGCGATGTGGGCGAACGCGTATTGGCCCATATGTTGGGCATCGAACGTCATAGCCTGGTGCTTCATCAGCCCAGCATTCTGGTGGCAGAAGACCTGACACCCTCTGACACCCTGCAACTTGACATGAAATTTGTGGTGGGCCTCGCCATCAGCAGTGGTGGACCGACGTCGCACACGGCGATCCTGGCGCGCACGCTGGGCTTGCCCGCTGTGGTGGCCGCAGGCAGCGCCCTGCTGGTCGCGCCTGAAGGCCAGCTGGCGGTGATCGACGGTGGCGTGGGAGCCGTTTATCTGGACGTTTCGCAAACCGACCAGGACGCGGCAAATGAGGTGATTGCCCGCCAAACCGCCACGCGCAACGCACTGCGTGAAAGCCGCTACCTGCCAGCCACCACCACCGACGGCCACACCGTTGAAGTGGCAGCCAATGTGGCCAACGCCAAGCAAGCCAGCGTGGCCATTGAGGCTGGCGCCGAAGGCGTGGGCCTGATGCGTACCGAGTTCCTTTTCCTGGAGCGCAACATCGCACCGGATGAGGAAGAGCAATACCGCGTCTACCGCGAGATGACCGAGGTCATGGGCGGGCGCACCCTGATCATCCGCGCGCTGGACATCGGTGGCGACAAGAAAGTGCCGTACCTGAACCTGCCGACTGAAGAAAACCCGTTCCTGGGTGTGCGCGGCGCACGCCTGTTACTGATCCGGCAGGACCTGCTCTACACCCAGTTGCGCGCGCTCTACCGCGCCGCCGCTCATGGCCCGATACGCATCATGTTCCCGATGGTGACGCACACCAGCGAAATCGAAGCGTTGCGTGAACACTGCGAACGCGCCAGGCAGCAGGTCAACGGGCCGCAGCTCAAGATTGGCATCATGGTCGAGGTGCCGGCAGTGGCCGTCATGGCCGACAAGTTTGCACCGCTGGTGGACTTCTTCTCGGTGGGCACCAACGACCTGACCCAATACACCCTGGCCATCGACCGCCAGCACCCCGAGCTGGCGCCGCAAGCCGACAGCTTGCACCCTGCCGTGCTGGACCTGATTGCCCGCACTGTGGCTGCTGCCAAAAAACACGGCACCTGGGTCGGTGTCTGCGGTGGTCTGGCGGGCGACCCACTGGGCGCACGCATCCTGACCGGGCTCGGTGTGGACGAACTTTCGATGAGCGCGCAAGACATCGCCGCCGTCAAAGCCACCCTGCGGGGTGACTCCTTCAGCGCCATGCAAGTGCTGGCACAACGCGCACTGGCCGCGGGCAGCGCAGACGAGGTGCGTGCCCTATGAACCCACTTCACGACAACCAACCCCGCGTGGTCGCGATAGCCCTGAACCCGGCCTTGGACCACACCCTTGAAATTGACAGCCTTCACATTGGTGAAGTCAATCGCGCCTTGCGCATGCAGGTGGATGTGGGCGGCAAGGGCATCAATGTGGCATCCTGCCTGGCAGACTTCGGCATCACCAGCTCGGTCACCGGCCAAATCGGCAGGGAAAACGCCGCCCAGTTCGAGACGCTGTTCCACGCCAAAGGCATCGACAACCGGTTCTTCTATCTGGACGGGCTGACGCGCATCAACACCAAAGTGGTGGACTTGACCAACGGCCAGACCACCGACATCAACATGCCCGGCCCAAGCATGGAGCCCGACGCCATCCAGAACCTGTTCGAGCGTCTGTTGATCCGCATCGATGGCCTGGTCAGCGCCCGCAGTTGGGTGGTGGTATCGGGAAGCTTGCCTCCCCAGTGGCCCGCCGACACCTACCAGCGCCTGATCACGCACGTGCACAGCCTGGGCGCCTATGCGCTGCTCGACGCCAGCGGCAGTGCATTGGCTGCGGGCATTGGTGCAGCGCCAGACATCATCAAACCCAACCGCGACGAACTCTCCGAGCTGATCGGGCGCACGCTGGAGGACACGGCATCCGTCGCGGCTGCCGCGCGCGAACTGTTGGCACGTCCCAATGCCCCGGGCACAGTGATTGTGTCGATGGGTGGCGACGGTGCACTGTTCGTCAATCGACAGGAAGCCCTGCTGGCGCACCCCATACCGACAGAGCTGACCAGCACCGTGGGCGCGGGTGATGCCATGGTTGCCGGTATCGTCGCCGCCCAGATTGCGGGCAAGCCGCTGGCCGATTGCGCACGGCTGGCTACCGCGTTTTCAGCCGGCAAACTGGCCCGGGTTGGGCCGCATTTACCCCCGCCCGACACCGTGAGGGCACTGGCCCAAATGGTCCAGATCAGTTCCATCAGCTGACCCAGCTGTGTCCCTCTGTCTTATTTAGCGAAAGGAATCCCATCATGTCAAAAATAGTCGCTGTGACCGCATGCCCGACCGGCATCGCTCACACCATCATGGCCGCTGAAGCCTTGCAGCAAGCTGCGGACCGCACCGGCCACACCCTGCAGGTGGAAACACGAGGGTCAGCGGGCACCCGCAACACCCTCACCGCAGCTGAAATTGCTGCGGCTGACGCGGTGATCATCGCGGCAGACACCCATGTCAACACCGAACGCTTTGCTGGCAAATACCTGCTTGAAGTCAGCACCGTGGCAGCCATTCGCGATGCTGAAGCCGTGATTCGTCACGCCCTGGGCCAGGTGCGCCCCGCCGCGCAACCCGCTGCAGCGTCGCCTGCTGCGCCCACCGCGCCCGCCCGTGACCCGTCCATGCCGCAAATCGTCGCCATCACCTCTTGCCCAACCGGTATTGCCCACACCTTCATGGCGGCCGAAGGCCTGGAATCTGGCGCCAAGGCCAACCACTACACCATCAAGGTTGAAACCCAGGGCTCGGTCGGTGCGCAAAACACTTTGAGCGCTGCCGAAATTGCCAACGCCGAGATCGTGCTGATCGCCGCCGACACCAAGGTCGACATGAGCCGCTTTGCGGGCAAACGCGTTTACGACACCAGCACCAACGCCGCCATCAAAGACGGCGCACAAGTGGTCCGCACCGCCTGGGAGCAGGCGAAACAAACCGGCGCCACGACCGGCATGGCTTACGCTGACCAGGTCAAGGCACTCAAAGCGCAGCAGAGCGCCAGCCGCACTGGCGCCTACAAACACCTGATGACCGGTGTGTCCTACATGATCCCCTTCGTGGTCGCCGGTGGTCTGCTGATCGCCATGGGCTTCGCGCTGGGCGGGATTTATGTCTATGACGATGCCCACAAAGGCACGCTGGCCTGGACGCTGTTCACGATTGGTGCCAAGAGCGGCTTTGCGCTGATGGTGCCGATTCTGGCGGGCTTCATCGCCCACTCCATCGCGGATCGCCCCGGCCTGGCACCGGGCATGATCGGCGGCATGATCGCCGCCTCGATTGGCGCGGGCTTCATCGGTGGCATCGCCGCTGGTTTTCTGGCCGGTTATACGGTCAAGTTCCTCAACGACAAGATCCAGCTCGGACGCAATCTGGACGGCCTCAAGCCGGTGCTGATCCTGCCGCTGCTGGGCACCGCCATCGTCGGTCTGTTGATGTACTACGTGGTCGGCGGCCCGGTGTCGGTTGCATTGGCAGCAATTACCGCCTGGCTCAAGGGTTTGCAAGGTTCCAACGCTATCTTTTTGGGTCTGCTGCTGGGTTCGATGATGGCTTTTGACATGGGTGGCCCGGTCAACAAGGCAGCCTACGCGTTTGCCACCGGCCTGATCGCCAGCGAGGTCTACGCGCCCATGGCTGCCGTCATGGCCGCTGGTATGACGCCGCCCTTGGCGCTGGCCCTGGCCACGGTGTTGTTCAAGAACCGCTTCTCCACGGACGAGCGCGAGGCAGGCAAAGCCACCGCATTGCTGGGCATTTCCTTCATCACCGAAGGCGCGATTCCCTACGCCGCCAAAGACCCGCTGCGCGTCATCCCCGCGTTGATGATCGGCTCAGCCGTCGCCGGGGCGTTGTCGATGGTGATGGGCTGCGAACTGCGCGTGCCACACGGCGGCGTGTTCGTGCTGCCGATCCCCAATGCGGTAACCAACCTGGGCGCCTACCTAGTCGCCATCGTGGCTGGTACCGTCGTCAGCGCCCTCGCCCTGGCTGCCCTCAAGCGCCCACTCGAAGAAGCTGTCGCCAGCTGACGCGGGATAACGCCCCCGCCGGGCACTGGCCAGAGTGAAGTATTGTTTTGATAGCATCTAGCCCTTTGTTTATATGGGCTAGATGCTAATTTCTTATGTGATTTCTGTCGTTGCCTATCGGAAGCAAGGCATGTGGACAGAAAGAAGGGGGGAAGCTTTGCGACGACGCGACCTGCGAGGGACATGCGTTAGTCGCCATTGACACCCCTTGGCAATCAATGAATCTTTGGGAGTGCATCACGCAGCTTTCGCCAACATGCCTGAATGATTGTGTCTGACGCATCGTCAGCATGGTGAGCCCCAGTCAAAGGTGTTTCTTCATCAAGTCCGAAAACGCCTTCAAACCCTGCGCGCAAAGTGTGTCTGCACAGTCCTGCGTCGTCTTGGGTGGGTTGCGGAGGTTGTTGCTCATTCGCACAAAAGCCGAAACGACACGGTCTGGTGAGTCAGACATCATGCGACACAAAAACGTGTCGGGATTCTCCACAGTCAACCCGGCTTGCGCTAACTCCGCGCGGTCAAAGTCCTTGAGGTTCCAAGTGATGACGGTCACGACATTCGCACCCGATTGTTTGCGCGCCGTAACCGCAGCGGCAGCCACATGACGATCTTTGGCATCGGTCTTGGGGAAAAATCCTTCATGCTGGCGATGCCGACTGATCAAGGCATCTCCCGCTGCCCGGTTCATCAACTGGGCGACTTTTTCCAGCTCACTTCGGGCTACACCGTAATCGCGGGCAACGTTGCGCATCCACTCTTCATGGATTTGGTTTGTCCAGTGTGCGCGAATCGCACCACCGGCTGCCAGCCACATGAAGAGGTCGCGTTGTGCCGCCGGATAGAGAACACAAGCGTCCAGAACGACAACCGGTGTCATGTTCAATAGCCAAGTCCGTGGCGTTGGGATAGCTCTGCAAGTTCCTTCAAGGCAGATTCCCGCTGGGCATCACGGGTACGTTTGTATTTGAGAACGCTAGCACGTGCCACACGACGATGGCGCCCCACCTTGGGCAAGGGCGGAATTTCTCCTTGGTCAAGCAATTTGACCAAGTGTGGGCGAGAGACGTTCAGCAAGTCTGCCGCCTCTTGTGTGGTGAGGGCTTCGTCATCTTCAATGACCCGCACCTGTTTGCCAGCCAGAAGCAGCTCTGTCGTGCGTTCAATCACACCGGTCAGTGATGCGGCAAAGTCCATCAGGATTTCTGGTGAAGTGCCCGCTGGCGCTTCACGACGCAGAGCAGACAGAACCGAACGCGCCGATTTCTCGCAAGCTCCGCGTAGCGCAGGGTCAAAACCTTGAGGTGAAGGAATGGCAGTGGAAGAGCGCACCGTAAATCTCCTTGAAATAACTTGGGTGTTTCGATTATATGAAATTAATCGAAACAATCGAAGAACTGAAAATGGTCATGTCGTTTTTGCGAGTGCGTTGCAACGGGATGTTGGTACAGGCGAGGCTAACCTAGCCACAGCGTCGGGCAACAGCGGTGCATTGAAAGCCGACAATGGCGCAAATGCAAACCTCATCTCATTTTTCAACCTCAGCACGCAGCAGCCTCGCTCCCGCACTTCTGGCGGGCATCCTGCTGGCGGGTTGCGCGTCCACACCCAAACCACCCGCCGAACCCAAGGCACCAACGCCGGTGACGGGCGTCGCCAGTCCAGCGCCCGCCACCCCCAGTCCAACATCCGCCATCCCCGAAGACGCTGACCACAGCCAGAAGTTTGCCCGCTGGGTCGCCGATTTCAGCACCTCGGCGCGCCAGACCGGCATCGACGAGGCCACGCTGCATAGCGCCTTCGATAGCGTCCGCTTTATCCCGCGTGTCATCGAGATGGATCGGGCGCAGCCCGAGTTCACCCGCCCCATCTGGGTTTACCTGGACAGCGCGACGTCACCGCAGCGCATCGCCCGGGGTCAGGACAAACTTCTGCTCTGGCGAGCTGACATCGACGCCATCGCCGCTCGTTACGGCGTTCCCGCCGAAACGCTGGTCGCCATCTGGGGCATGGAGAGCAATTTCGGCAGCTTTACCGGCGACATCCCGACCATCGATGCCCTGGCGACGCTAGGCTTTGAAGGCCGCCGCGAGGCGTGGGCGCGTGGCCAGCTGCTGGCGGCCCTGAAGATACTGCAGCACCACGACATTGGTCGCGACCAGATGATTGGTTCCTGGGCGGGCGCCATGGGTCAGACGCAATTTCTGCCGTCGAACTTTCTGGCCCACGCGGTCGATGCCGATGGCGATGGCCGACGCGACATCTGGGGCAGCGTCCCGGATGTGATGGCGTCCACCGCCAATTTCCTGGCCAGCTCGGGCTGGCAGGCGGGCCAGCCCTGGGGCTTGGAGGTGCGCCTGCCATCCGATTTTGAGTACGCACGCGCTGACGACGCGGTGCGGCAACCCGCCTCCGCCTGGGCGCAAGAGGGTTTGCAAACCATGGATGGCACACCCATGCCGGTGTTGGCGGACAGCTCGATCCTGTTGCCTGCTGGCGCAAGGGGTCCCGCCTTTCTGGTGGGCGCCAATTTCCGCGCCATCTTGCGTTACAACAACGCGACCAGCTACGCGCTCGCTGTCAGCCTGCTGGCGCAGCAATTGGCAGGAGGTGCGGCGGTGCAGGCACCCTGGCCGCGCGATGTGCAGCTGCTGTCGCACAGCCAGTTGCAGACACTGCAAACGACGCTGAACGCGCAAGGCTTTGACTGCGGCACACCCGACGGCATGCTGGGCCCGGCAACACGGCGCGGTGTGCGGGCTTACCAACGCAGCGTGGGCTTGCCCGCCGACGGTTACCCGACGCTGGAACTTCTGCAGCGCCTGCCTGTGCCCGTTACCCCGCACGGTTGAACGGCCCATGGCGACCCGCTATGCTTGGTGCTTATGTATGCGCACCATTTCGGCCTGACCCAAGACCCCTTTTCCATCGCCCCGGACCCCCGCTACCTCTTCATGAGTGAGCGCCACCGCGAAGCGCTGGCCCACCTGCTCTACGGCGTGGCGGGCGGTGCGTCAGGCGGGTTCGTGCTGTTGACCGGTGACATCGGCACCGGCAAGACCACCGTGTGCCGCTGCTTTCTGGAGCAAATCCCACCCGGTTGCCATGTGGCCTATATCTTCAACCCCAAGCTCACCGTGACCGAATTGTTGCAATCCATTTGCGACGAATTCCACATCCCGGTAACCCCGGCGGTGACCCATCTGCCCACCGTCAAAGACTACATCGACGCCCTCAACAGCTTTTTGTTGACCAGCCACGCGGCGGGACAAAGCTGCGTGCTGATCATCGACGAAGCTCAAAATCTGAGTACCGATGTGCTGGAGCAGCTTCGCCTGCTGACCAACCTGGAGACCAATGAGCGCAAGCTGCTGCAGATCGTGCTGATTGGTCAGCCTGAATTGCGCAGCATGCTGACGCGCCCGGAGCTGGAGCAGTTGGCGCAGCGGGTGATCGCCCGCTTCCACCTGGATGCCTTGAACGAGCAGGAAGCCAACCAATACATCGCGCATCGGCTGGCGGTAGCCGGGCATACCGGTCGGCTGCCGTTTGACAAAGCCGCGTTGCAACGCATCCACCGGCTGGCACGCGGCGTGCCCCGGCGCATCAACTTGCTGTGCGGACGTGCACTGCTGGGGGCTTGGTCCAGCGGCGCCAGTCAGGTTGGCAAAGCCATCGTCAACAAAGCCGCCTCAGAAGTGTTTGAGTCCGCAGTCAATTCCTCTGATGCACCAGCGGGCGGCCGCCAGCGCTTCAGGCTGCTGGCCTTCGGGCTGCTGGGTGGCGCGCTCTTGATGGCGCTGATAGTGGGGGTGTACCCACGGCGGGTGGCCTCACTGCTGGCCGCCGTGCCGCCTCAGCCACCGGCATCCAGCACCGCCACACGGGCGGCGGTCACCTCCGGGCCGCTGCCGATGGAAGAACTGGATGCTCTGCTGCCGCACTTGCCCACTGACCTGAATTCTGCCTGGCATGCACTGGCCACGGTGTGGAAACTGCCCGCCACAGAAGGCGACCCCTGCCAGCTGGCCAAGTCGCTACAACTGCAGTGCTACCGCACCAGCAACCTGACCCTGCCGGTGGTTCGCCAACTCGGGCAACCCGGCATTCTGACGCTGCAAGACAGCAGCGGCCCGGCGCGATTTGCACTGCTCACCGGCCTGACCGAGCAAACCGCCACCCTGCTGGTCGCTGGCCGGCCGCACACCATCAGGCTGGTGACGCTGGGTCGACTGTGGCGGGGCGAGTTCGCCACCTATTGGCGCCTGCCGCCCGGCTACAGTGCCGAGATGCGTGACGGCGACACCAGTGCTGCCATCGCGCAGCTGGACCGCCAACTGAGCACCCTGGAGGGCGCGCCTGCAGCGGCAGCCGTGGCTTCTGCCCCGACACTGAATGCTGCCTTGCGCGAGCGCATCAAAGCCTTTCAGCGTGCCCGAGGGCTGACCCCTGATGGGCGGCCGGGCCCCATCACTTTCATGCAGATTGATAGCGCCAGCCACGTCACGCAACCCCGCTTGCAAACCGCCCCGCAGTAAACACCCATGTCCTATATTCTTGATGCACTCAAACGGGCCGACGCCGAGCGTGAGCGAGGGGCAGTGCCCGGCCTGCATTCGCAACCTTTGACCACCACCGCTGCCGCGCGCCCCGCATCTGCTCAGGGCCGCCAGCTGGGATGGGTGGTGCTGGCTGTCGTCGCACTGGGGGGCTTGGCCGCTGGCGTGTGGTTCTGGCGCGCTACAGCGCAGCAGGCTGTCACCAGCACGGTTGCCGTCACCTCGCCGGTGATTGCAACCCCAGTGCCAGCCCAGCCACGGCCAGCAACCCCGGTCATGACGGAGCCTGCGCCCGCCCATCAGCCTACGCCTACGCCAGCTCCAGCTCCGTTGCCCCCCCTGAAGCCGACACCGGCCACGCCGCTGCCAGCGCCGCCGAAAGCCGCGCTGCCCGTCATTGCGAAACCGGCCGCCTCCATCACCAGCACAGCGCCCAATGTCCCCCGGCTGGATGAACTGCCGCCGGATCTGCAGCGCCAAATCCCCAAGCTGACCATCACCGGGGTGGTCTACTCAGAGACCCCGGCCAACCGGCTGCTGTTGCTCAACAACCAGGTGTTGACCCAGGGCAGTCTGGCGGCGCCAGAGGTCACGCTGGAAGAAATTGGCCCCAAAAGCTCGGTGTTCAGCTTCCGGGGAACCCGGTTCAGGCTCGCCCATTGACCGTCAGGCTGCACACGCGTTCTCTGGTGTTGGTCATGGGGAGGGAGTTCAGGGCATCGAGCCAGCAGCATCGCCGCACGACGCGGCGACTGGGTCAGGCGCATGCGGTTTTGGGGTGAAAGTACGCGCGGGGATAGGTTGCTGTATGCGAGAAGCCCAGGGCGCACGCATTTCACCCCAAAGCCCGGTCACCTGACCCAGCCACCTCGCCTCAAGGGCGTTTGAAGCCGCACAGGGTCAAAAAACTGGGCGGCAAGGGTAAAACATGCATCTATTTTGATAGCTATCAGCGATTTCATGATAAGGGATTGCGCTGGTTTTTCTATCACATCCGTCAACACCTACACGGGTGAGACAGGGGGATTGGGTCAGGCGACCGGGCTTTGGGACCCAAGGCGCGCGCCTGAGGTCTTGGCGTGCTGATCCCACTGCCCCGCGCGTGATTGGGTCCCAAAACCGCATGCGCCTGACCCAGTCGCCCTGGCGCGCGTAGAGGTCTTCCATCAGCCCGCCTCACGTTGAATCACACCAGTTTGTGCCACTTCATATTTAATAGCTGCCAGCAAATAAGATATAAGGGCTAGAGACTGATTTGATACTTATTTTTTTGCCGCCAATGGCTTCCAGCGTTTGAGCAGCAAGGCATTGCTCATCACACTCACCGAACTCATGGCCATGGCAGCCCCGGCCATCACCGGGTTCAGTACCCCCAGCGCCGCCAGCGGTATGCCAGCCACGTTGTAAATGAAGGCCCAAAACAGGTTTTGCCGGATCTTGGCCACCGTGCGGTGTGAGATGTCCAGCGCGGCAGCGACCAGCGCCAGGTCACCGCGCATCAGCGTGATGCCTGCGGCGTGCATGGCCACGTCGGTACCGCCGCCCGCGTTCGCCATGGCGATGCCCACGTCTGCCGCTGCCAGCGCCGGGGCGTCATTCACACCATCGCCCACCATGATGACGCTTTGGCCCTTGGCTTTCAAAGCGGTGATGTGCGCCGCCTTGTCGCCGGGCAGCACGTCACTGATCACCTCGGCAACCGTCAAGCCGACCCGCTGCGCCATGGCCTGTGCCGCCGCCTGGTTATCACCCGACAACATCAGCACCCGGATACCTTGCGCGCGCAGGGCGGCAATCGCCGGTGCGGCGCTGGCTTTGGGCTCGTCGCCAAAGGCCATCAGGGCGACCACTTTCACCCCTGAGGGAGTGCGTTGGGCCAAGGCGGCCAGCGTGGCGCCCCGGTTTTGCAGCGCAAGCAGCGGGGCTTCAAAGTCCGCCAGCGTCGCACCCATCTCGCGCATCCACAGCAGATTGCCAATCACATAGTCGCAGCCCTCCACAGTACCTTGCAGCCCCTTGCCGGGCACGGTCACGATCTGACTGACTGACGGCAATGCGATGTTCTTCTCTTGGGCTGCGGCCACCACGGCGCGGGCCAAGGGGTGGCTGCTGCCCGTCTGGATAGCCGCCGCAATGCCCAGCCAGTGCGCCGCGTCCTCACCCGGCGCCACCACCCAATCGGTCAGGCGCGCATGGCCCACGGTCAGGGTACCGGTCTTGTCAAACACCACCACCTGCGCCTTGTGCGCCAGCTCCAGCGCCTGGGCGTCCTTGATCAAAATGCCGTGCTGCGCCGCCACGCCGGTGCCGGCCATGATGGCCGCCGGCGTGGCCAAGCCGAGAGCGCATGGGCAGGCAATCACCAGCACCGTCACGGCGTGAATCACCGCCAGTTCAAACGCATGGCCCGTGAACCACCAGCCCAGAAACGTCAGCAGCGCCAGCAGCAGCACCACCGGTACAAACACCGCGCTGACCTGGTCCACCAGCCGCTGGATCGGCGCCTTGCCCGCCTGGGCGTCTTCCACCAGACGGATGATGCTGGCCAGCACCGTGTCCACCCCCACCGCCTTGACCGTCACGATGACACGTCCGTCGCCATTGAGCGTGCCGCCGGTGACGCGGTCGCCACTGGTTTTGGCCACCGGCAGCGGCTCACCGGTGAGCATGGATTCATCGACCTGAGTTTGGCCTTCGAGCACCAGCCCGTCCACGGCAAAACGCTCGCCGGGGCGCACCACCAGTTCGTCACCGGCGAGCACTTCGTCAATCGGCACATCCACTTCACCGTCCAGCCCCAACAAGTGGGCAACTTCAGGGCGCAGCGCATGCAGGGCGCGAATGGCCGAGGTGGTTTGCCGCTTGGCGCGGGCTTCAAGCCACTTGCCCAGCAGCACCAGGGTGATGACCACCGCCGAGGCTTCAAAGTACAAATGCGGCATGGCGTCTGCCGGTGACTTGAGCCATAACCACACCGACAGCAGCCAGCCTGCGGTGGTTCCAATGGACACCAGCAAGTCCATGTTGCCGCTGCGTGCCAGCAGCGCGTGCCAACCGGCCTTGTAAAAGCGTGCGCCCAGCACAAACTGCACCGGCGTGGCCAGTGCGAACTGCAGCCACGGACTCATCATCCAGTGCTGACCGAACACATTACCCAGCATGGGCAGCAGCAGCGGCAGGGACAAGGCCATGCCCAGTGCCACCGGGCCAAACCCGGCCCAGCTGGATTCTGTGGGTGCGTCAATGGCAGCGTTGGCGGCCACCGGCTCGTAGCCCGCGTCGCGCACGGCGCGTTTGAGGCGTGCTTCGATCTGCTCGGACGGCGCCACCATCACCCGGGCGGATTCGGTGGCCAGGTTCACGGCCACGTCCTGCACGCCGGGCACTTTTTTGAGGGCGCGCTCGGCCCGGGCCACACACGACGCACAGGTCATGCCGTGGATGCCGAGGTCAATGCGCAGGCTGGCTTCGCCAGTATTCAAGGTTGTCATGGGATGAAAGGACTCCAGAGGCGACACGGTTCACAATACGCGCTTTGCAATCACCCCATTTTCAGAGGTTTTGTATGAAATACAGTTTCCATGTTGAAGGCATGACCTGCGAACATTGCGAAAAGGCCGTTGTGCGCGCGGTGCGCCAGCTGGACCGCAGTGCGCAGGTGGTGGCAGATCGCACGCAGAACAAGGTCGAGGTGGACTCCAGCGCCTCCGCTCAGGACATCACCCAGGCGATTGTTGAAGAGGGCTACAAAGTCGTTGCATGATCCATGATGACTGAACTGGATTGGCCGATGGCGCAGGTGACCGACCTGTACCCGTCGCTCAAAGAGGTGCAGCCCAGCCTGGCCGATGTCAGCGCCGTGCTGCAGCCGATGACGGTGCCCGCCGACACTGTGCTGTTCAGCGAAAACGCCGCCTGCCAGGGTTTCCCGCTGGTGCTGGACGGCGAGATCAAGGTCTCGCGCCACTCGGGCGATGGCCGCTCGCTGGAGCTGTACCGCGTGGTGCCGGGCGAGTTGTGCCTGGTATCCAGCGCCAGCCTGTTTCGACCCCAGCCCCTGTCCGCGTTTGGCATCACCACCCGACCGAGCACTTTTTTGTTGGTTCGCCCGGACCTATTCAAACGCTGGATCGAGACCCCGGCGTTTCGCAACGATGTGCTGGGGCTGTTTGCTGAGCGCATGTCCGACTTGACGGCCCTGGTAGACGCGGTAGCGTTCCATAAGCTGGACCGCCGTTTGGCCGCTGCCCTGTTGGGGCGTGGTCAGCAGCTCAATATCACCCACCAGGCACTCGCCGACGAACTGGGCACAGTGCGCGAGATCGTGACGCGCCTGCTGCGCCGCTTTGAGCGTGAAGGCTGGGTCGCGCTGGGGCGCGAGCAGATCACCATTGTCAACAGCGCAGCGCTGCGCGCTTTGGTCAGCAGCAGTCTGAATTGACGCCTATCATGGCTTGTGGTGGGCCCTGATTCAGGCAGCGGACCTGCCTGAGCGGTGCTTGAGTGACTTGAGTCACAGATCAAATGCCCTTGTTTAGCGTGTAATTTGCCTGTCGTCCCTTTTTTCGGCGGTTTCACTTTTCTATCCAAGGAGTTTTCATGAAAGCAAACGTTGGCGGTATTGACCGCATTCTGCGCATCGTGGTGGGTCTGGTCCTGATTGGCCTGACATTGAACGGCACCATCGGTGTATGGGGCTGGATTGGTGTGGTGCCTCTGGCCACCGGTGCAGTTGGCTTCTGCGCACTCTACCCGCTGCTGGGCATTAACACCTGCCCAAAGAAGTAATTCAGGGGCAGCCAAGCTGCCGTTTGAACGCCAAAGAAAAGGCCTGCAAGGAAGAAGACTCTTGCAGGCTTTTTTATTCATTTGATAGCTGCTTACCCCCGTATTTAAAGGGCTAGAAGGCAATTTCATACGAGAGACTATATTGCGACAGTTGCCGCCAGGAGCGCGCCATGACGAAGACGGCGGTGTGATTTGCCCCTATGCGTCGATACACATAGATATTTGCGTGAAGGCAGCTTGAATGGGCCTTTCAACAAAGTTTGAAGTGACAGTAAGCAACGGGAGCCAACAGCCTCGAAATAAAGTGTCACTTCCGGCGAGCATTTCCGATGCCGACCAAGCAGTAGTGCATGTACCTAAATTTTTCAAACCACATCGACCGGTCCTGGGCGTCGCTTGTGGCCGCTAAACATTGCCAACGCCAAATTCTCCCGATGACGAACGCTGGCCACCAGCACGCCGATGACGTGGAACAGCACCATCAGCAGGATGCCTCTGGCTGCAAATCCATGCACCTCTTGTACCCAAAGTACTCCCCAGAAAGCGTCAGTGGTCAACATCCATCCTGAAATGCAGGTCGCAAATACTGCCAAGATGAGCGCGATGATCATGGCGCCGCCCGCTGGGTTATGACCCAGATAACGCACCTCGCGGCGGGAGACGATTGACTTCATGTAGCGGATGACAATTCGTGGTGAGCGCACGAATTGTGAGAAACGGGCGTATTTCGAACCAACGAATCCCCAGATCACGCGGCCAATCACCAGACCGCCGGCGATGTAACCAACGACTGTGTGGAGGGTTGCCGCGTCGTTAGAACTAAGCCACGCCGTACCGATGCAGATCACCAGACTCCAGTGGAACACGCGCACGAAAGAATCCCATACCGGAATCGTCTTCTCTTCCATTGATGCGACGTGGGAGAGTTCAGGTACTACTTCTCACCGGCTTCTGCATTTGCCAGCTTCTTGAGCGTCTGTGCGTTAAATGCCATGTTCTGGCGTTTGCCGGTTTTATCAGTGGCATACACCTCATAGCAACCCCCTTCAGACTTGATCTGGCGTACTTTCAGCCCCTCAGCAGAAAGTTGTGATTCCAGCTTCGTTTTGGACTGCCATTGAGACGCGGGCGCTTTGCTGCATCCATTCGCTGCAAATGCGGGAGCAGCGACTACGCAGGCAACGACGACACCAAGGGTAAGGGGCAGAAGAGAAAGTTTCATGGTTGGTCTCCAGTTGAGTTGGTGACTGAACTTTATGCACCTGAACTTAAGTCAATCTGAATTGGCGGGGAGACACCAAAACCACCTTGCCATGTATCAAACACGCTGTTTTGTCAGCAACCGGCCTACGCACCTAATTTCCAATTGGTTGATCAAAGTCAATGAAGGACGCAGTCCGAGGTATTCAATGATCGATTGGGAGGCAGGAGGGATGTTGATTGGAAAGGATTTCAAATGAGAACGTTACATCTATTGTTTGCAGCGTTTTGTGTAGTCGCCAATGCAGCTCATGCAGTCAGCAATATTTCTGCGACGCAGTCTGAAGTGATGAACAAATTGCTGGCGACCTATGCCGAAAGTGCAAAAGTTGAATTCAAGGAGCAAAACGGCCGAGGAGCAGTGTCGGATAAACCCTTCTCCGCAGAGGTTGGCCGCAAGTTTTTCCTCGCTCGGCGTACCTGGCAGTCGCATGACTACACCTGTTCAGGCTGTCATACGAACGATCCAACAAAAGTGGGTAGGCACATCGAGACCAAAAAGGCTATTGACCCGCTGGCTCCTTCAAAGAATGCTGAGCGTTTCACCAATTTCGAAAAAGTGGAGACCAACTTCAAAAAACATTGTTTGGATCTCTATGAAAGAGATTGCACTGCCTACGAAAAAGGCAATTTCATCTCCTATTTGATGTCTGTGAAGTAGCCATCTCTAAACTGGATCCGCCAAATAGATTTTTGCAGCGCAAGCCGACGGCAACGAAAGGTCGACTCTAGGAAGTCCAAATTCATGGCTTTGGGGACGCCAAATAGCTGTCATTCCAGCATTGCCCAAACTGCCCCAAAGTCAAACCGGAAATTCAGACTACTGCCTAGACGGGAAGACGCCTTGCATTGCCATGAAGCAATTGATCGTCACATACGGCTGCATGTTGTTAATCGGAATGCCACCACCGACGACGCTAGTGCTACTGGCTTGCATGGCCACGGTGTTCGCAGGATCTGCATACAAGGTCGTGCGTGCCTTGGATGAAGCCACCTTTCCTGCAGGGGAAATGGAGGTCGCATCGTTGGTGCTTCCCAGCGGAGCAAAGGTGTGGCTATGTGGAGGCAAATTGGCGACGTTCAAAGTTGTTGTTTCCTGCCCCCCTGCTTCACCAATCGTGTGGTTGGTCAGACCAGGACCTTGACCGTCTGAAATAATGGCTCGCCCTCGCATATCCGGCAGAGCAAAGGTGGTGCGTCCATCGCCGCCATAGGTGGTACCCAGTAGTGCGAACAACGCTGTATTTTGAGCAATTGATAATAATTGCCCATCTAGCCTTGCCCAACCTACTGGCGCAAAGTTAAAACCAGCACACATGATTTGTCCAAGAAACGGCTCAGTTGCTTGCGCTGCCGCTGGCATTGCCTGCAATCCTGAAAGCGCGGTTACAGCAATAAGAGCCAAGTGGCGGCATGAATATTTCTGCATGATCTTCTCCTCAATGGTTAATGGCTAGCACAAACGAATCAAATGGATGGCTTACGCAAACGGCTTCCTAGCGCAAGCAAGCCGGCAAACATCAGGCCCAAAGTGCCGGGTTCGGGAACGGTTCCACCGCCGTTGTTGGCACCGTCGTTAACTGCCAGCACGACATCATCAACGGCGATGGGCAACAAGTCCCCAATACCCAAGTTCGCGTAGTCAAGGGTCACACTGGTGAATGTGTCACTGTTGTCAGAAGCAAATCCCAGAAAATAGGCGAAGTCCCCCACTCCGCTGGTTAGATATGGCACACCTGAATTAACAACGCTGGCCCCGTCATTAGTGGTCAACCGCATGTCACCGGACTGGACATCCCTACCTCCAATCACAAACAAGCCAAAAGCCTGCACTGCAGACGCGAAGTTAAAGGTCAGGAGATCACCCGCTTCCAGTGCGGTATCAAAATTGTCCAACCCAAGATACTGGACTCCTGACGTGGTCCAAAGCTGATTGGCGATTACTGGCAAGTTATATCCCGCGCTGCCCCCTGTTAATGCCAGAGTAAAACCGGAACCAGTCGGACCGGTGCCAGTCGTGTAGGTCGTGCCCACCACGGCAGAATCAAAATTTGTCGTAGTGGATGTCCAACCTGAGATGGCGGTGTTGAAGGAACTTTGATTGTCGTAACCAACGATGGCCGATTGGGCAGGCACAGATAGCGTCAGTAAAGCGGCTATCGCGGCAGCAATTCCAACACCCCGCACGAATGTGACTTCAGATCGATAACTCATGAACGTCTCCTATAGAAATAGAAATCCAAATCACGCACCAAAATTACATTGCACCGAGCTGGCTGATGTGCCCTTGAAGCGCTGGTAAATCATCTTTGGCAGCACGGGATCGCCGCCACTCATCCGCAAAATCAACGCTTCAGTGATTGGTTGGATAGAGCCGGTGAATTTGGTCAGCATGATGCCTGGCTGAGTGGATGTGCTTGCATCCTCAAGGTTGTGTACCGGGGTTCCGTCGGCGGCAATGGCACTGGTCGTCCACCGGATGTCAACTTTTTCGTGGTCCACTTCGAAATTGAAGCTGCCTTTGGCGCCGTCAACTTTGAGTGAACAGAGCCGCCCATCTACTGTCGAACCGGCGTAAATGCCGGTAGCGCAGTCCAGACTCGCATCACTTTGCTTGGCACTTTTCTTTAAAGCACCGTCTATCGTTGACAAGCATCGTGACAGACCGGGAATATCAGCCATAGCGACTTGACGCACCGTCACTTGAATTTTTGGTGCAGCCGAAAAGGCCTCACCGCCTCCCCCGCAAGCGCAGAGAGTCACAACGGACAACAGCAGCAAGGAACCGGTAATAAACCCATTCATTTTGATCGCAAAGCAAAATCCGTACCCATCGGGCGTCGAACTAAAACTTTGATTTAAATCAATCTATTAGCTGAGCCCTCAAAAGAATTGCCATCGTGGCTGTTAAGAAAGTTGACACTTTTTCACGCGACCAATCGCAAAAATGAACGCCAATCGAGCTATTAAAACTCGACGATCAGCTGCTGTACCCATACTCGGACACCCGGTTGGCTGGTGTTGCGAATCGCACATAGACGCCTTACGCCGCAAGTAGTCGATGCCCCGGTGATGCACTTCAGTGGAAGGACAACTTTGCAGCTGTGTCGTGCACAAAATTCCTGATTACCACAGTGGCCACCCGTTTGAAGCGACAAGCGGTGTTGAGTTACTCGGCATACTGACCCGATTGCGCCGAACCCATACAGAGCCCAAACATTCCGCTGAAACCTGCAGACCAAGAAACAAGCCACAACGATTTCCGGCAAGGGTCGAGTCTTCTGAGTTTTTTTGACTTCCCGCGATTGCCCAACCGGATTCAATCTGGGTGTGGTACGTTCCAACTCTTGGTGACCTGGCCGGCACCGTTGAGACTTTCCAGTACCACGCCAAATCGCCACAGATGCGCCACGTGCTTCAGCACTTCCAGCGTACTCTCGGCCAGCGGTCGATCCTGATACTGGGTGTGGCGCAAGGTCAGACTGCGGTCGCCACGCAGGTTCACGGCCCATACCTGAATATTGGGTTCCCGCGCGCCCAGATCGTATTGCCGAGACAAGGTTTGGCGAAGCCGCTGGTAGCCATCTGCGTCATGAATGGCACTGACCTCCAGTTCAATTTGTGCCTGGTCATCGTGAATGGCAAAAAGTCGCATGTCACGCATCAGGCGCGGGCTGAGGAACTGGCCGATGAAGCTCTCGTCCTTGAAGTTGCGCATGGCATGGTCCAGCGCCGGTAGCCAGGGTGTACCCGCCATCTCGGGGAACCACATCCGGTCTTCGTCGGTCGGGGCGTCGCAAATGCGCTTGATGTCGGTGTACATGGCAAATCCCAGTGCATAGGGATTGATGCCGCTGTAGGCACGATGGTCCACCGGCGGCTGGTAGATCACATTGGTGTGCGACGTCAGCCACTCCAGCATCATGCCGTTGCTGAGGTGGCCATCGTCGTACAAGGTATTGAGCAATCTGTGATGCCAAAAAGTCGCCCACCCCTCGTTCATGACCTGGGTCTGGCGCTGCGGGTAAAAGTACTGCGCGATCTTGCGAACAATGCGCACAATTTCGCGTTGCCAGGGTTCGAGCAAGGGCGAGTTTTTCTCGATGAAGTACAAGAGATTTTCTTGCGGTTCCTTTGGGAAGCGTTCGGTCGATGGTGGTGCGTTGTCTTTGCCTTCTCTTTGGGGCAGGGTGCGCCATAACTCGTTGACCTGCTGTTGGGCGTAGCGTTCACGTTCCTTGCGTTCAGCCACCTCGCGCGCCAGGGTGCGTTTGGCCGGGCGGCGATAGCGATCCACACCGTAGTTGGCCAGCGCGTGGCAGGAGTCCAGGATGGACTCCACCGCCTCCAGCCCATGGCGTTCTTCGCATTCGCTCACATACTGGCGGGCATAGACCAGGTAATCGATGATGGATGACGCATCTGTCCACATGCGAAACAAATAGTTGCCTTTGAAAAAGCTGTTGTGCCCGTACGCCGCGTGGGCGATCACCAGCGCCTGCATGGCGGTGGTGTTTTCTTCCATGAGATAGCAGATGCAGGGATTGGAATTGATGACGATTTCGTAAGCCAGTCCCATATGGCCTCGCCGGTAGCGACGCTCGGTGCTTAAAAACTCTTTGCCATAACTCCAGTGGCGGTAGTTCACCGGCATACCGACGGAGGCGTAGGCATCCATCATCTGCTCGGAGGAAATGATTTCCAGTTGGTTGGGGTAGGTGTCCAGTCCAAAACGTTCAGCGGTCTGACGGATAACCTCGTGATAGCGCTCAATCAGCTCGAAAGTCCATTCGCTGGGGTCGGGCAGTGGGTGTGCGGCGCGGGGTGGCGCTGGTAATTGCTCCTGAATCTGGGCGTGCGGGCGTCGATCACCCGTGGCAGGAACCCGCCAGAGGTCTTCACTGGCGCGACGTTCCATCACCGATGGCGCGACTAGGTTCATGCGTCCACACCCACTTTCTTGAAAAGATCATGAAACACGGGATAGATTTCGTTGGCTTGCGACACTTTGCGCATCGCAAAGTTGGCGTGTTTGTCACGTAACGTTGCATATTCGAGCCACAAGCTCTGCTCCTCCTGTGCTACCTGAAGGTAGGCGAAATAGCGCGCCAGAGGAAGAATTTGTTGCGACAGCAGATTGCGGCAGTTGCCGCTGTCATTGTTGAAGTTGTCCCCGTCGCTGGCCTGTGCACCGTAAATGTTCCATTCGTTGGTGGGGTATCTTGCGAGCATGATCTGATGCATCAGCACCAGCGCGCTACTGACCACGGTACCGCCGGTTTCAGTGGCGTGAAAGAACTGATCTTCGTCCACCTCTTGCGCCTGCGTGTGGTGCCGAATAAAAATGATGTCGATTTTTTCGTAGTGTCGAGTGAGGAAAAGGTAAAGCAGGATAAAAAATCGCTTGGCCAGGTCTTTTCGTTCCTCGTCCATCGAACCCGACACGTCCATCACGCAAAACATCACCGCTTTGCTGCAGGGCAGTGGCGTTCGAACGCGGGCACGAAAGCGCAGATCGATGGGGTCCAGAAAAGGGATGCGCTTGAGCCGCCATTCCAGTTGCGCGATGTCCAGACGCAGTTGCTTCGCTTCCTCGCCGTCCTCCAGACCCAATGTCAGCAGTTCCCGCAAACGCGCGCGTTTGTCCAGCAACTCCTGCCGAGCCCCTTTGCCCATCGCGATGCGCCGACCCAGTGCCCCGCGCATGGACCGCACCACAGCCAGGTTGTTGGGCGTTCCGTCGTGGCTGTAGCCGGCGTTGTGTGATTGCCATAGCGGGCTGTCCGCGATGACGGTGCGCAGCAGATTCGGTAAGGCCAGATCATCAAAGAAGAGTTGCATGAACTCGTCTTTACTCAGGGTAAAGACAAAGCTGTCGTCCCCTTCACCCGAATCGCTGGCCTGTGAGCCGCTACCCGGACCGCGTTTCGGGCGGGCGATATGGTCGCCGCGCAAATACTCCTTGTTGCCGGGGTGCACCGTGTCCTGGATGCCGCCCTTGGCATGATGGAACACGGGTTCGCTGATGTCCTTCTTGGGGATGACGATGCTTTCACCCTGCTCGATGTTCTTGATGTCACGATCCGATACGGCGCGGCGGACCGCTTCGCTGATCTGTTGCTTGAAACGCCGCAAAAATCGCTCCCGGTTCCCGACGGACTTGTTCTTTCCCGCCGGTCTGCGGTCGATGATGTGTAGTGTCATGCTGGTTCTCCCATTGCTTGCGCCAAGACACCGCCGGACCCGAATCCTAAGAACTCTTTCGTACCCTCAAATACCACTCGCACAACAAGCGGACCTGTTTGGTGGTGTAACCCTTGGTCACCATGCGGGTGACAAAATCTTCGTGCTTGCGAGCCTCGTCGGCACTGGATTTGGCGTTGAAGCTGATCACGGGCAGCAACTCTTCGGTGTTGGAAAACATCTTCTTCTCGATCACCAGGCGCAACTTTTCGTAGCTCGTCCAGCTGGGGTTGTTCCCCTGGTTGTTGGCCCGTGCCCGCAGCACAAAGTTGACGATTTCGTTGCGGAAATCTTTCGGGTTGGCAATACCCGCAGGCTTTTCTATTTTTTCCAACTCGCTATTGAGCGCCACGCGGTCAAAGACTTCGCCGGTATCGGTGTCACGGTACTCGTTGTCCTGGATCCAATAGTCAGCGTAAGTGACGTAGCGGTCAAAGATGTTCTGTCCGTACTCGCTGTAACTTTCCAGGTAGGCGGTCTGGATTTCCTTGCCGATGAATTCCGCATAGCGCGGCGCCAGGTACTCTTTGACAAATCCCGTGTACTTGGTTTCCAGCTCGGGGGGAAACTGCTCGCGCTCAATCTGCTGCTCCAGCACATACATCAGATGCACCGGGTTGGCCGCCACCTCTGCGCTGTCAAAGTTGAATACTTTTGACAGAATTTTGAACGCAAAGCGCGTCGAGACCCCGCTCATGCCTTCGTCCACACCGGCGTAATCACGGTATTCCTGGTAGCTCTTGGCGCGCGGGTCGGTGTCCTTCAGGCTTTCGCCGTCGTACACCTGCATTTTGCTCATCAAGCTGGAGTTTTCGGGCTCCTTGAGTCGCGTCAGAATGGAAAACTGGCTCATCATTTTCAAGGTGCCGGGTGCACATTTGGCCGTACCCAGGGACGATTCCCGGATGAGCTTCTCGTAAATCTTCGTCTCTTCGCTGACCCGCAGGCAATAGGGGATCTTGACGATGTAGATGCGGTCCAGAAAAGCTTCGTTGTTTTTGTTATTGCGAAAGGTCTTCCATTCGCTCTCGTTGCTGTGCGCCAGCACGATCCCGTCAAAAGGAATGGCGCCAAAGCCTTCGGTGCCTTTGTAATTGCCCTCCTGAGTGGCGGTCAGCAAAGGATGCAGCACTTTGATGGGTGCCTTGAACATTTCGACAAACTCCAGCAAACCCTGATTGGCCAGACACAAGCCGCCCGAATAGCTGTAGGCATCGGTGTCGTCCTGTGCAAAGCTCTCCAACTTGCGAATGTCCACTTTGCCCACCAGGGAGCTGATGTCCTGATTGTTTTCGTCACCCGGTTCGGTCTTGGCAACACCGACTTGCTTCAAGACGCTCGGGTAACGCTTGACAACCCTGAACTTGCGTATATCGCCGCCATATTCATCGAGTCGCTTGACTGCCCAAGGAGACAGGATGCGTTGCAGGTATCGTTGGGGAATGCCGAAGTTTTCCTGCAAAATCGCGCCGTCCTCCAACGGGTCAAAAAGGCCCAACGGCGTTTCGTTGACCGGCGAGCCTTTGAGGGCATAAAAAGGTACCTGTTGAATCAGGTGTTTGAGCCGCTCGGCAATGGAACTTTTGCCGCCGCCAACCGGCCCCAGCAAATACAGGATCTGTTTGCGCTCTTCCAGCCCCTGAGCGGCATGGCGAAAGAAACTCACGACCTGTTCTATGGCATCTTCCATGCCATAGAACTCAGAAAACGCTGGATAGCGCTTAATGACTTTGTTGGCAAACAGACGTGACAAGCGCGGGTCATTTCGCGTGTCCAGCAATTCGGGTTCACCGATGGCTGCCAGCATGCGTTCAGCCGCTGTGGCGTAGGCCATGGGCTGGCGTTTGCACTCTGCCAAGTACTCATCAATGCTCAATTCTTCTTCGCGACTACGCGTATAACGCGCGACAAAGTTGCCAATAGCGTCCATAACACCTCCTGTTTCAAATCGTCAGCACCTGCTGGTGCGGCAAGGTTGACCAAGGTTTGTTTCAAATGCTGTCAGCAAGTTCATTTAATTCATCGTATGGAGCGATAAGGCCCCGTTCGGCAGCGCTTGCTCAACACTAGTTGCCACAATTGCCCCTGGCGTGAGCGAAAAAAACCTGCACAACACATCAGGTAGTAATGCCACATTCTGTAGAACCGATCACCGTACTTGGGTTTCAAAGTGTCCCACGCGATGTCAAAGTTGCGCCACCACGACATCAGGGTTCGGTCGTAGTCTGTACCGAAATTGTGCCAATCCTCAATCAGAAAGTGGTTCTCCAAAGCAGAGGTGAGTTCTCTGGCAGAAGGCAATTTCCCATTTGGGAAGATGTATTTGTCGATCCATTTGTCCGTCTGCCCCTGCGTGGCATGGCTGCCGATGGTGTGCAACAGAAAAAGACCGTCATCCTTGATGGCATGGCCGACGGCCATGAAGAAGTCTGGATAGTTCTTGGGCCCCACATGTTCGAACATGCCGACAGATACAACCTTGTCAAAATGCCCTTCGATAGCGCGGTAATCTTTCAATTCAATGGTGACGGGCAAGCCCTTGCAAATGTCGCTGGCTTTGGCCTGTTGTTCGACCGAAACAGTGATTCCTGTCACTTGAACACCATAGTTTTCAGCAGCATGGCGCGCCAGTCCGCCCCACCCACAGCCGATGTCAAGAAGGCTCTCATCGGCACGCAATTCGAGTTTTCGACAAATCATGTCCAGTTTGTCGAGTTGCGCCTTTGCTAAATCGTCAGCATGTGCCCAATAAGCACAGGAATAGGTCATGGAAGGGTCCAGCATGGCTTCAAAGACATCGTTTCCGATGTCATAGTGTTGCTTTCCGACCTGAAAGGCGCGACCGTTACTCTGAAGGTTGAACAGTCTGTGTCGTGCGACTTCAAACATTAGCCGCGCGCGCCCAGCCCCGACCACTCGGGTGTCAGCGTCAACGCGCATCAGTCGCGTGAACAACTCGTCAAGTCTTTGGCAACTCCACTGCCCATTGATATAGGCTTCGCCAAAACCCAAAGAACCTCGGGACAGAATCTGGGTGAAAACCCTCTCGTCATGAACCTGAATATCCCAGGGATTTGGACCGTTGAAGGCAATACCCGCCTCCGCAGCCAACTCAGCGAGCATGGCCGGTGGCGAGATGGGGTAGGTTCCGAGTTGCAATTGGTCGCTCTTTTGCTATACCTTCAATTTTCGAAAAAACCGAATGCCTTTACCTCGAATATTCTGAGACCTTTGGTAAATTTCTCATTTCTACATTCGGGAAAGTGACAATATGTTTGTGGTTATTTGGCACAAGATCAGACCCCTTCTATTGGTGCCAACATCAATTTGAGCAGTGTGCCGATTTCAGATTGATCGACTCATTCCCGAATGAATTGATCTGGTCAGTCGACATCGACGCAATTGGCCTCGGATGGCAAAAATCTATGCCGTAGCTAAATTCCAGAGTTCCAAATGCTGTCTTAAACGGCCGTGCCGTCGCATTGCGGCGTGGCGCGTGCCGATCGGCAATGTACCAGGCCAAGGCGAGCGGGCGTATCGCTCTGCGGTTTTTTTGACCCACAGATGCAGGCCATCGTCACGGTGCGCATCGCTGGAGAATGGGCTGCGCGAGGCGATGCAACAGGGCGAATTCCGGCTGCACTACCTGCCGCAGATGGAGGATGACCGATCTTGATACGTCAACATTGAGGATCTTTGAGCAAACAATATGTCCGATTCCGGACAGACAGATGGTCTACTTGGCCAATAAAGTGACGCCAAATTCGAGGTCCAGTATCACGCTCGTTCGAGCGAGGCTGGTCCTCGATGTCAATTCGGAGCGCCCATATGGCTGGAATTCATGTCAGCGTGCCGACCTTGCAGACGATATTGACGTCCTGCAAACACACCATCCTGCAAGTGGAGAACAATTGCGCCAACGCGGAATTGGTCAGGCAATTCATCGCCCTACACAGTGACATCAAGTTAGTCACGTCGATAAATGGTCTGCATGGTTACGAGATGGCCCAATCGCTGCAGCCTGACATGATTCTGCTGGACATGAGAGTATCCTGCGCGAATGGACTGGATGTTTTTGCTCTCCTGCGTGAGGATGTGCTGACAGCGCACATTCCCGTGATCATCCTGTCGTCCAATGCGTTTCTGGGCGAAGGCAAAAAGTGTCTGGACGCGGGCGCCTTTGGCTATCTGACCAAACCCTACAAACTTAAAGATCTGATGGAGGTCATTGTGGTTGCCTTGCGACATGCGAAAGCGCATCGCTCAGTAGCAGAGATTGCATTCACACCTGCCGCAATGACAGTTGTCGAACAATGCCTCTCTAGGCAGCCACCGTCGTTGGGAGAAGGCGGTCATATTCATCTTTGACCACGGCATAACATTCGCACACCCGTTGCTCCAACCCCAGGCGGTCCAGCACCTTGATACGCCCTCGCGAATACTGAATGAGGCCTGCATCCTGCAACTTGAGGGCACATTCGGTTACACCTTGTCGGCGTACCCCGAGCATGTTAGCAATCAATTCCTGCGTCATGACCAGCTCGTTGCCTGGCAGTCGATCCAGACTGAGAAGTAGCCAGCGACAAAGCTGTTGATCCAGAGAGTGATGTCGGTTGCACACTGCTGTTTGCGCCATTTGCGTGATCAACGCCTGGGTATAACGCAGCAGCAGATGTGTCACCGGGCCAAAGAGGTCAAAGTCTTTCTTCATGATTTGCGCTTTGAGCCTGTAAGACCCGCCAGCGCTTTGGACCACCGC
Organism: Rhodoferax sp.; assembly: GCA_031291305.1. Lineage (GTDB taxonomy): Bacteria > Pseudomonadota > Gammaproteobacteria > Burkholderiales > Burkholderiaceae_C > Rhodoferax. The sequence continues at coordinate 28,405 of JARLJH010000067.1, forward strand.
TGTGCTGGGAGTCGAATTGCCACCCATGAACAGTGAAATGCCGACGACGCCCTCTAGGCCGACGACTGCAATCTCTGCCGCATCCCCGTTCTTCATGACGTAGAGCAGAGACACAATGCCTGAGGTTGGGAAATAAACATACTTCTCGACGGCGCCTGCCTCATACAGAACCTTGCCCAACGGCAACTCGAACCACTCCAGATCTGGACGCCAGCGCGCCAGAATTTCATCTGGCAGGGCGGCCAGGAGTCGGTTCAACTTTGGGGAGTGTGAAATGGTCATCTCGAGCGATCCATGTGGGGAGTGACAAGGCATTGACGATCGAGCCTCAACAAACCATGGAGCCTTGATCCATCTTGTCCAGTGATGAATCTAAGGCTGCGAGATTGCCTTGTCTGTGCGTTGGCAAACACACTTGAAAATGTCAAGGCCATAAGGATCAAACCGGACTGGGTCTGTCCCATACTGCGATTCGCGGTCACATATTGCTTCAAGCGGACGAGGTCATAGTCCGGGTCAATGTCAGGTCTACGGCGACCAGTTCAGGTCGTTGACAGTCAGCTGTCAGCCTTTTTTGACATTCCTCAGAGGGACATCCACCTTAAAAAATGTTGTCAACTGAACAAGCCCAGTCTTGCTACAGCCGTGAACGGGATGCCCGCTAACTCCCAGCCAGCTGAATACTCCAAAACGTCAAGAACCCGCCAAACAGCACCAGCGTTGAGATCGGTTTTTCTTCCACCTCGTGGGCTTCCATGAGTAGTTCTTCGGTCACCAGATAAAGCAATGCCGCCGCACTGAAAGCCAGCGTGCCGCCAATCACCGCGTGCGACGCTCCAGCGAGCAAGAAGTTACCCAGTACAGCGAAGCACAGCACAGTGAGTCCCAGCGCGCCAGAAATGCCCACAATGCGCCAACCGGCTGTCGCGCTGGAGGTGAGCGCCAAGCCCAGAAATAGCAATTCCACCGACAGGCCCAGTGCCAGGATGGTGCCGGTTTCACCACCAGCGGCAAAACCCGCGCCAATGATGAAGCCATCGGTGGCCACGTCGATGAAGGTCGCCAGCAGCAAGCCCGTGCTCAGCCCCTTGGCGGCGCCGGAGAGGCTGGCGGCGTGTTCCATGCGCATGGTCCACAACTTCAAGGCGTACATGAACAGGCTGCCCAGCGCAAACGAGCCCACCAGTACCAGGTCGGGGGCATGTTCGCGGCTGATCTCTGGCAAGAGTTCTACCGCCAGCGCGGCCAGCACGACGCCAGCTGCAAAGTGTTGAATCAGGCTGCGCGTGCTATGGCTCGGTGTCCAGAACGCGGCCAGAATGCCGCCGGCGAGGGCAATCAGGGCCGGAATGCCCATGATCAGGAATTGATGTGTGTTCATTGAGTGTCAGATGGAGCAATAAATGGGAGAGTGTGCCGCCGAGCCAAGCTCAGTCAAACAATTCTTTCCAGATGGATTTCTTTTGACGGTAGCCACCATGGTGGCTGTCATGATGATTATCTCGGTAGCCGTAAGGCTGGGCGTCATAGGGCTGCTGCATGGGGCGTTGCACGGGTTGAGTCACCGCAGGCGCAACCGCCGGTGCGGCTTCACGCACGCTGCGCTCGATGATCTTGTCGAGTTCACCACGGTCCAGCCAGACGCCACGGCACTGCGGGCAATAGTCGATTTCGATGTTCAAACGCTCGGTCATGAGCAGGTCTACCGTGGTGCAGGTTGGGCATTTCATAAGTTTCCTTTGTGGTTTGTCGGGGGAATGTCGGGTCAATCGTCGTCGTCGTGCCCACCGTGCTCGCCACCGCCATGGCGCTCGCGTGAGCCTTCATGGCCGCCCTCGCCGCCATGTTCATTGGCGCTGCGGTGGCATTCCACACAGTTCTCGAACCGGCTGATGCCTTCTTTGATGTGTTTGCGCCGAATGTTGTCCGGCGTGTGTTCGTGGCAGCCGTAACAGGTGGAGCGGCTGTAGTCGTTGCGCACGTGGCAAGTCGCGCAGCTGGCGTTGTGGTCGCGGTCCAGCACAAAGAACTTGTCATGGTCAAAGGTGGCTGGTGTCCACTGGGTCTGCGTGTGGCATTGCAGGCAGTTGCCGGTGACCTGTTTGTGCAACTCATCGGTGGGGGCTTTGTGGCAGGACTGGCATTGCTCACGTGTGGTTTGTTTGAGCAGGCTGTGGTCAAACTGGCGCTGGCGGGCAAAACGCTTTACCCCGGCGTGGTCGCTGTGGCAGGCCACGCAGTCCTGGCTGATCAGCTCCTGGTGAAACGCGGTGCGGGTGCGCGGCTTGGGAATGACAGCGCCCGTGGTGGTCAGGCGGCCGATGTCCGCGGGTTTGTGGCAACTGGCGCACTTTTCAGAATTGGCGCCGGTCAAGGCCGAATGGCAGGCAAAACAATCCCCTTCCAGCGCTTTGTGACCAGGTATCAATGGCCCCGGACCCACCATCAAGTTGGGGTAAACGAAGACCAGTACCGCAAGGATGGCCAGATTCACGGCCAGAAGGATTTTGACGAGTTTGCTCATACCCAACCCCAGAACAGAAACACGCTGATGACGTGGCCCAGGGCGAGCACCGCAAACACGATAAAGATGGGGATGTGCACCTTGCGCCACTGCGTCATGAGGTGCAGCGCTACGGCGTCCCAGAACACGGCTTGCTCCACCTCGGGCTTGGACAGGCCCCGGAGCTGAAACTGGTCGCGCTGACCTTTCACATGCTCACGCGCTTGTTTGAGCAGCAACCTGCCCACCAGACCGCTGACCACATTGATGCTCATGGCCACGACGGCCAGCCACGGCAGGATGGCGTTGAAGTGCACACCCGCGTGAATCAGGATCATCAGCGAACCCAGCCAGGCGGTGAACTCGTGCAGCTTCAGCAGGGTGACCGGGTTGCCCGAAGTGACCAATTTGCGCTTGCGCAGCGAGTAATAAAACGAGCTGATGATCAGCAAGGTGCCCAGAAAGCCCAGGTAACGTCCTACCCACACCAGGTTCAAGCGGTGCAGCACGTAATCTCCGCTGAAGGTCGCGGCCGCCAGAACACCCAGCAACAGGCTGAACGGCAAGATATGGTCACGCCAGAGGGATTGGTTCATTTACAGCTCCAGAAAGACAGCAGTTTTGGGGGTGCAAACACACATCAGGCAAGTGCCTGGTTCTGGGTCGAAGTCTGGCGCCTCGCGGTAGCTGACTTCGCCGTGTTGGATGCGGGTCTGGCAACTGCCACAGCTGCCCGCGCGGCAACCGCTGTCCACGGCAATACCCTGAGCCTCGGCAAAGTCCAGCAAGTTTGCGCTGGCTGGTTGCCACGCCACTTGCTTGCCGGACTTGACGAAGTGGACGCTGACCGTTGGGCCCCGTGCCTGAGCCGTTGCCTCAGCAGCCGATGGCGACACAGCGCTTTTGCGCTTCACGCTGGCTGGCCCAAAAGCCTCGAAGTGAATGCGTGCATCCGGCACGCCCCAGTCTTCCAGCGCGGGCACCAGACTCTCCAGCATCGGTGTCGGGCCGCAAAGGTAGAAGTGAAAAGGTTTGAGTGGCAACAGGCGGCGTAGCAGGTCAACGTCCACGCGGCCAGGGCGCTGGTAGGGGCTGGCCATGGACACGTTCTCGTCAGCGCCACTGAGGCAGAAGTGGAGGTGGAAGTTGGGGTGCATGTCCGCCAGGGCTTCCAGGTGGGCCGCGGCCATCAGTTCCCGGCTGTGACGTGCGCCATAAAACAGCCAGACTTCACGTTCTGGTTGCTCAGTGAAACACCAGTTCACCATGCTCAACATGGGTGTGATGCCAATGCCGCCAGCCAGCAGCACCACCGGCGCATCGCTGCGGTCAAGGTGGAAATGCCCGGCAGGCGCGCGCACCTGCAGCAGGCCGCCCAACGGCACTTGGTCATGAAAGAAGTTTGATGAACGTCCGGGAGGGTGAGCGGTGTTCGGCGGTGCGGGTTCACGCTTGATCGACACACGGTAGGCGTTGGTGTGCGGCCCATCCGAGAGGGAATAGCACCGAGTGACTACCTCAGTTTGTCCACCCGGCAAGGGAATCTCCAGCCGGAAAGTCAGGTACTGACCGGGCATGAACGTGGGCAGAGCTTGCCCGTCTTGCGATTCAAGGTGAAAGGAACAGATGTCCCCGACGGCGTTCTCAACGACTTTATGGGTGACCTTGAAGGTCCGCCAACCGGACCAGGCGCCAGAGACCGGTTTGGTGTCGAGAAGATTGTCTTTGACCGTCGTGGGCAGACCGCCTTCACCTTCAGTGACCGCGGCGCGCAACGCGTCATAGTTCTGCCAGTGGCGCCAAAAACCCATCGCCAGGTAGATTGCGAGCTGCAACACCAATGCGCCGACGATCCACAGCAGCAAATTGAGCGAAGTCATGAAGGGGCACTTCCCGTTAAAAAACGCGTTCCGACCAGGGGTCTGAGGACGGAGCGGGCTGTGCCAGCCTGTAACGCAACCTTCGCAAATTCTTTGCTTTTTTTCCTCTCTAGCGAGTGCCAGTAGCTTAAGGCTCGGGCCTCTTTTTAGTCTTAACGAAGTCTTAAAAGGGCGCTTTGGGTGAATTCAGTGCTGTTGGGGCTGGTTATGCCGGTGTTCCGCTCAGCACGAAATAGATTGCCGGGGAAAGCGGGTGTGTGATGCCTGGCGCCGAATTGTTACAAAATAAGGAGCTCCTAACCCTTTATGTATAAGGGCTAGAGGCGAATTTCTTATATGAAACTATTCACCCAGCTGCCTGGGTTTTCCGGAGAACGATTGCACTCAGTCTACCGGCATCTCACCGCTCAGCGCTTCCAGCACGTCGGGCAGCAGCTTTTGCAGTTCACCGGTGGCAATCGCCACATCGGCATCAAAGTTGTCGTCTTTGTTCTTGGCGGCCGTCTCGAACACGCCATCGAGAAACGCCAGCTTTTTCAGTTGCAGGCCCTCGGTCAGCATGAAGGACACACGCTCAGCCCAGGTCATGGCCAGGCGGGTGGGCATCTTGCCTTCACGCACATGTTGCTGCACTTCCTCGGTGTCGAGCCGGTGGCGGGCGTAGCGCACCACGGCCTTGGATTCGTCAGCGGCTTTCAGTTCGCATTCACGGTCGACACTGAACCCGGCGGGTGCTTCCTGGCTCAGCAGCCACTCCGCCATGGCGGCGGCGGGTGAGGTTTGGGTGTTGATCAGCGCCGCTGCAAAGCCGGGCAGGGCTTGCACCAGCAGGGTCACCACCTCGTCGGCGCGCGCCTGACTGGCGGCATCGATCACCAGCATCCGTGCTTCGCGATCGATCCAGATTAGAGAACTTGACTGCTTGGTAAAGGCCATGGGCAGCAGTTCCAGGCGGATATCGTCCTTGAGGTCGCGGGTCTCTTTCTTGCCGGGTTTGCGCCCGGTGCTGGCTTCGATCTGCGCCACACGCTCCTGCGCCTTGCGGTTGACCACCGAAGCTGGCAGCGCGCGGGTTTCCACCATCAGTTTGATGATCCACTGGCCAGCCACGGCTTCCAGCAAGGGGCCGTTGGCGACGCCGCGCGGCTCGATCCAGCCAAATGATTTTTCCTGGCTGGCGCCGCACTCGACAAAACGCCCGGCCTGCAGGCTGTCCTCAACCTGCGTGGCTGTGCTGGTCCAGGCGGTGTCAATGCGGTACATGATGATATTTTTGAACACAGAAAATCCCTTTTTGCCATGATGACGATATTTGCAAGGCCCGCATCATCCCATCAAATCAGATCTCAAATGGTTCATGGAACTTTACAAAGCTTTGGTTGGGCGTCATCGCGGAGATACATGCGGCGCAGATACTTCATTTCACGCCGATGCCACTTTCAGGTCATCAGCTTCAACCGAAGGAAGTCATCATGAAAACCAGTCTCAAACTCTCCCTGATCGCTACGCTGCTGGCAGTTGCTGGCGTGGCTTACTCACAAGGCCCCATGAGCGGCCAATGTGATCCGATGATGGGCCCCGGCATGGGTATGCAGGGCTATGGCGGGCGGCATGACCACATGGGCAGATGGGACCCCACGCGCATGCAGGCCATGATGGAAAAGCGCCAGGCTGTGCTCAAGGCACAACTCAAGCTGACGCCGGCGCAAGAAGGTGCGTGGACAGCGTTTATCGACTCGATGAAGCCAGCCGCCATGGCACCCATGCAACGCCCCGACCCGGTCGACATGGCCAAGCTGACCACGCCCGAACGGCTTGACAAGATGAAAGCGCTGCGTGACGAGCACATGAAAACCATGACTGCCCTCATGGACAAACACGTTGAAGCGACCAAAACCTTCTATGCTGCGCTCACCCCAGACCAGCAAAAGGTGTTTGACGCAACCAGCCTGCAGGGTCGCCATGGTGCCATGGGCTGGCGCCATGACCAGGCGCCCATGCCAGCCAAACCGTAAGCATGCCCTAGGCAGTGGGCCGACGTATCGGCCCAATAAACAAGCCGCCAACGGTCTTTTACCGTTGGCGGCTTGTTTATTGGCCTTGCAACACGATCAGTTTCCAGGCTTGTGGCACCATCGCGCGTTTTGTTTTGTCCACGCAATTGCCCATGCCCCAATCCCCCTTGCCGATCAAGCCTCCTTTACCGCGCACCATCAGCATCACGCATCCTCTGAAGTGGCTTGGGCGTGGCGGACGCGACATGCTGCGCTGTGGCTGGATCAGCTATCTGCATGGACTGACCATGACCGTTTTTGGCGGCTTGCTATTGGTCTTGGCGCACGAACACTTCTGGCTACTGGCCGGTGCTTTCTCCGGTTTTTTGCTGGTGGCACCGATTCTGGCGACCAGCCTCTATGCCATGAGTCGGGCGCTGGAGCGACGCGCGCCGGTGGGTTGGCCCTTGGTTTTGAAAACCTGGCTGAACTGGAAAGACGGCGACTTCGTCAAATGGGGCGATGAACACTGGAATTTAGTGCGTTTTGGCATCATGCTTGCCGCTGCAGGTACGGCCTGGGTGGTGCTGTCGGCGGCCTTGATTCAACTTTTGGCCACAGACCCTATTTCCGCCCCAAGTGATTTCCTGCTGCATGTGGTGCTGGCCCCGAAAGGCTTTTTGTTTGAGCTGTGGCTGATCCTGGGCGGCGTGCTGGTGGCGCCCATTTTTGCATCAACGGTCATCACCATTCCTTTGTTGCTTGACCGCCAGGTGAGTGTGGCGCAAGCCATCGCGCTGAGCTGGCAGGTGGTGTTGGCCAATCCGATAGCCATGGCCTTCTGGGGCGCCATCATCATGGGTTTGATCCTTGTGGGCTTTAGTGTGATGTTGCTGGGTCTGGTGATCGTGGTGCCGTTGCTGGGGCATGCCAGTTGGCATGCGTACCGGGATTTGGTGGACGTATCAAGCCTGCCAGGCTGGGAGCAGCGCTGATGTGGGGCCTGACTGAAGCACAGATCAGCAACTTTGGCATGACCTTCGGCATTGGTGCCGGCATTCTCTACATGCTGTTCATCATCGGCCAGCTTGCCTGGGAGTCCAAAGCAGGCAAGTTTGGCACCTTTGTGATGTTTCTGGGGTTGGCGTTTGGTTTTGTCGGCTTTCTGGCCAAGTACCTGATCCAGTACTTCCTGCACATTCACTAAAGCCCGGTTTGGCGGGCGCCGCCCCCCCTTGTTTGTCAACCAAACGGTTTGACGCCGATCAGCCAGCCATGCAGCCAGAAGGCAAACGCTACCCAGCTCACCACGCCAACCACCACCGTGATGGCCGTGGCCTTTGCTGTTGTGGGTGGCAGTTGACTGGAGGGGTTACGCCGATCTCGCTGGCGAGCTGCCATGAAATCCACCACCGCCCAGACCAGAAAACTGCCAAACAAAATGACATGCGCCAGATTGCCGTTGGCCAACAGGTGCCCCACCGCCCATAGTTTGACGCCCAGCACCATCGGGTGATGGACGCGCGCCTTGATAGCGTTGCCCGGAACATAAGCCGCCACCAGCAAAATAAACGCCATCAGGGTAAAAAGCGCCGCAGCATGCCGCATGCCCATAGGTGGCATCCACAGCACCACCGGCACCTCGCGCACCATGCCAAACCCCCAGACGATCAACACCATGCCCAAGAGCGACAACGCCGCGTAAGTACCGCGCCAAGTGTCCACACCCCACTTTTGGCACTGACGCTCGCGCCAGCCGTCAGCAAAAATGCGCACCGAATGCACGCCCAAAAACAAACATAGTCCGGCTATCAGCGTCAGCATTGGCATGGTTCAGGTCTCTTTCGTGATGTGATTTCAGGCACCCAGCACGCGGTTTTTACCCGCGCGTTTGGCCAGGTACATGGCCTGGTCGGCGCGTTTGATGGCCTGCGGCCCGGTCTCGCCTGGCGCCAGTTGCGCGACACCCGCACTGAAGGTGATCAACACTTTCTCGGTGCCAGCCAGGAAAAACCGCTTGGTCAGCTCGCGCTGCAACCGCGTCATGGCCTCAATACCTCTGTCCAGCGGGGTATCGGGCAGCAGGATGACGAACTCTTCGCCACCGTAGCGGGCCAGCGTGTCTTGTGGTCGCATCACCTCGCGGGTGACGGTGGCGAGATGGGTCAGGGCAGCGTCGCCGGTGGCATGGCCCAGGGTGTCGTTGAGCTTCTTGAAGTTGTCAATATCCAGCAGCGCCATGCACAAGGGGGTGTCTTGGCGCTTGACCTTGGATATCTCACGCACCACAGCCTCGTCCAGACCCTGGCGATTGAGGGCTCCGGTGAGTGGGTCGTGGCGCGCCTGCGCGCTAACGCGATCAAGCTCTTGATGCAGCTTGGCGATTTCGGCTTCGGTGGCTTCCGCACTTTTCTTCATGCCTTGCAACTCATCACGCGCGACCTGACTGTCGTGCGCCATGGTACGGGTGGCCCCCACAATCTCCTTGAGTACAGGCGCGATGTCAGCAATGGTTTTGGCCTGTTCAATGAGTTTGGCGCTAGCTTCCAACTGATCATGAAACCCGCTGGTGGACTGCGACATGGCGGCCAGCCGCTCGATGAAAGTGGCCAGCATCAAACGCATCTCTTCCTGCGCCTGCACCGCGCGGGCCTTGGCCTCGGTCTGCTTGAAGATCACGTCTTTGAGACGTTGTTCCACCTCATCGAGGCGGCGCAAAGTCAGCGGAGGCACGCAGGCGGCTTTCACCGCATCCACCTGACCCTTGAGCCAACTGTCGTCCAGGCTCAACTGGCTGATGTTGTCGATAACCAATTGCAGCAGCTTCAGCAACACGATCTTGATTTCGGCCTGGTCTTCTGCCGCAAATGACAGACGATGGCTGTATTGCGCCAACGACTGCTTGACGGCCACGGCGTCCGCGCGCGGGTCCCGCAGGGACTTGAGCACGCTTTGCGTCTGCTCTACAAATCGTTCGTCATCGTGCCCCAGTGCGGGCGAGGCGAACTCGATCATGCGAGCGATCTGACCAAAAAAGTCCAGCGTCAGCGCTGGTGCTGTGATGCTGACCGGTGCAGGCGCCACCTCGATGGCCTTGCCCGGTGCCGGTTGCAGGGTCTCTGGCAGCATGGAGCTCATCAGCTTGCCTGGCTCAGGCGCTGGGGGACTGAAGCCACCATAGGCCATCAGTGCGTTTTTGACACCGTCCCAGTTGAGCTGGTTGATGGCCGATTCGAGCAGCCCACGCTGTTTTTGTTGACCCGGTGTTTTGGTGGGCAATGCAACGGCAATGTCGCGCAGGCGTTCAGCCGGAAACGGCGGCTCGATCGGGAGCTGCGCGATCTCGCTGTAGATTTTTTGGTAGTTCAGGGGCGTGGGCGGCAGCTTGCGCAGCGTGAGCTGCTTGAGCGTTTCCCGCGCAATCTCGAAAGATGTTTTTTCAGCCATGGCGTAAATTGCTACAAATTCAGTTGCTACTCGCCCTTGTCGTACAAGGGCTACAGCCTGAAATCATCTGTAGATTTTGGGAGCAACTGCAAAACAGGGACATTGAAATCGACGGTTTTGGCAAAATTTTGGGGAATGCATTGAAGGCAGCTTGCCGCAAGACGTGACATTTTCCCAAGTCTTGAGAGCAAGGCGCATCATAGCCGCCTGACTGCCAATTGCAGCCTGCACCAATGGGCCGTGTACAGACGCACCAGGCCATCTGGGCAGACACAGGGTTATACGGGCTTCACTGGCGTGGGGCGTACCATGGCGATTCGCAGTGACTGGCAGCCATGCGGCTGATACCCGGTGGCCGATCAAACTTCATTTTTGAATTCAGGAGAATCCTTATGCAATACCGTCCCCTTGGCCGCACTGGCTGGAATATCTCAACCGTCAGCTTTGGCGCCTGGGCCATTGGTGGCACTTGGGGCGCGGTGGATGACACCCAATCCATGGGTGCCTTGCACCGTGCACTTGATCTCGGCGTGAACTTTTTTGACAGTGCCGATGTGTACGGCGATGGCCGCAGCGAACGTTTGCTGGCGCGGCTGCGAAGCGAACGCAGCGAGCCGTTTTATGTGGCTACCAAGGCTGGGCGGCGCCTGGACCCCCATGTGGCCTCCGGTTACAACCGTAGTAACCTGACGGCTTTTATCGAACGCAGCCTGGTCAACCTCAACACCGAGGCCATCGACCTGCTGCAACTGCACTGCCCGCCGACGGAAGTGTTCTACATGCCTGAGGTGTTTGGTGTCTTGGATGACTTGGTACAAGCTGGCAAGCTGCGCCACTATGGGGTGAGCGTCGAGAAGGTTGAAGAAGCACTCAAAGCCATCGAGTTCCCCGGCGTGCAAAGCGTGCAAATCATTTACAACCTGTTTCGCCAGCGCCCGGCGGAGCTGCTGTTTGAGCAGACCCAAAAGCGGGGCGTGGGCATCCTGGCGCGGCTTCCTTTGTCGTCCGGACTGCTCAGCGGCAAGATGAGTGCACAGAGTACGTTTGCAAGCGATGACCACCGTCAGTTCAACCGAGAAGGCGCGGCCTTTGACCGCGGCGAGACGTTCTCGGGGCTGGACTTCAACGTGGGTTTGCAGGCCGTGGATGCCATGAGACCCCTGGTGCCTGCGGGCCAGAGCATGGCCCAGATGGCGTTGCGCTGGATCCAGATGAACCCGGCGGTGACCTGCTCAATTCCAGGCGGGAAACGGCCCGATCAGGTGGCGGACAACGTAGCAGCAGCCGACTTGCCGCCACTGTCCGACGCCACCATGCAGGCTCTGGCCGACATCTACGCACGCTACGCGAAACCGCTGGTGCACCAGCGCTGGTAAAACTTGGTACGCTGCGCCGATATTGGAATTGGCATACCAATTTTCACATCAGTCGCCGGAAAATCTCTATCAACTCCAGTATTGCTTGTTGATTTGGGTAGAACTACGATGTGTTGCCCCTGGACAGGGGAAGCATGAGTAACCGAGTACGGGCGGTTTCCCACGTTCCATTTCCCGTTCAATCATATTGTTGTGGAGAAACTATGAAAACCAACCGTCGTACCATGATGGCCACCATGCTGGCGGCCTCTTTTGCAGGGGCCATGCCACTGAGCGCTTTTGCTGAAAAGAAAATTGTCCTGGGCTTCAGCCAGATTGGCGCCGAAAGTGAATGGCGCACCGCCAACACCAACTCCATCAAAGATTCTGCGGCCAAGGAAGGCATCGATCTGAAGTTTTCCGATGCACAGCAAAAGCAGGAAAACCAGATCAAAGCGCTGCGCTCTTTCATTGCCCAAAAAGTGGATGTGATTGCTTTTGCCCCGGTCGTCGAGTCTGGCTGGGACACTGTGTTGAAAGAAATCAAGGCGGCCAATATCCCCGTTATCCTGACTGACCGCGCGGTGGACTCCAAGGACACATCGTTGTACGTAACCTTCATGGGCTCTGACTTCACCGAAGAAGGCCGCAAGGCTGGGCGCTGGATGCTGGAAAAAGCCAAGACCATGAAGGGTGACATCAACGTGGTGGAATTGCAAGGCACGGTGGGTTCTGCTCCTGCCATCGACCGCAAGAAGGGGTTCGAAGAGATCATCAAAGCCGAGCCGCGCATCAAAATCATCCGCTCACAAACTGGCGACTTCACCCGCGCCAAGGGCAAGGAAGTCATGGAAGCCTTCCTGAAAGCCGAAGGTAAGAAGATCAATGTGCTTTACGCCCATAACGACGACATGGCCATTGGTGCCATTCAAGCCATTGAGGAAGCGGGACTGAAACCGGGCAAAGACATCACCATCATCTCGGTGGATGGAGTCAAGGGTGCATTTGAAGCCATGATGGCAGGCAAGCTCAACGTGACGGTTGAATGCAACCCCTTGCTTGGACCCCAGTTGATGTCTGCAGTCAAGGACCTGATGGCGGGCAAGACTCTGCCCCGTCGCATCGTGACGAACGAAGGTATTTTCCCGATGGACGTGGCAGCCAAGGAATTCCCAAGTCGTAAATATTGACGGCTGCTTGGGATCGAATCGGCCCCGCTGCAATCGCTGTGGAGCCGTTTGAAGACAAGCCCTTGAACCGGCTTGTCTTGCATGATGTATCAGGATCAACATGACAAACATCACCAAGCCCCCATCGGGCGGGGGTAACGCCACTGCTGTGATTGAGCTCAGCGGTATCGACAAACAGTTTGGTCCGATCCAGGCGTTGCGCGATGTCAAGCTGAGTCTCTACGCGGGTGAGATCCATGCCTTGATGGGACAAAACGGGGCCGGTAAATCCACCCTGATCAAGGTGCTGACGGGCGTGTACCCGGCAGATGGTGGAGAAATTCGCTTGCATGGCCAGGTTATTCGCCCAAGTTCCACACTACATGCCCAGCGCCTGGGAATCAGTACGGTGTATCAGGAGGTCAATCTCTGCACCAATCTCTCAGTGGCAGAGAATATTTTCGCCGGCCGCTATCCGCGCCGCGGACCGCTGGGAGCCTGGTCCATTGACTGGTCGCGCATGCAGCAGGAAGCCAAAGACTTGCTTTTGCGACTCAATCTGGACATTGATGTAACGCGACGCTTGTCGAGTTACTCTGTGGCCGTGCAGCAGATGGTGGCCATCGCCCGGGGCTTAAGCATCTCGGCGCAGGTGCTGATCCTCGACGAACCCACCTCCAGTCTGGACGACGAGGAAGTGGAGCGTCTGTTTGGAGTGCTACGTCAGTTGCGCGACCAGGGCATGGCGATCTTGTTCATCACCCATTTTCTGGACCAGATGTACGCGCTGTGCGACCACATCACGGTGTTGCGCAACGGCGAATTGGTTGGTGAATACCCCGCCGCAGAACTGAGCCACAGCGCGCTGATTGCGGCCATGGTGGGCCACGAACTGGCGGCAGCAACGGCGGCTGCACCAGCGGCGGCTGAAGCGGGTGAGCCCGCCCCAGACTGGCTGCAAACCCGCGGGCTGGCCCGTCGGGGCTGCGTCAAGCCATTGGACCTGGCTCTGCGACGGGGCGAGGTGGTTGGCATTGGCGGCCTGTTGGGATCGGGCCGTACCGAGTTGGCGCGTTTGCTCTTCGGTCTCGACCGCAGTGACGCGGGCGACATTTTCTTGAGTGGGAAGCAGGTGCACATGGATTCACCGGTCACGGCCATCCATTTGGGTTTGGGTCTGTGTCCGGAAGACCGCAAGGCCGAGGGCATCATTGCCGAGCTCTCGGTGCGCGAAAACATTGCCTTGGCCTTGCAGGCTCGCCAAGGACTATGGCCGTTTATCAGCCGTGCCCGCCAGGCGGAGATGGCCCTGCACTATGTGAAGGCGCTGGGTATCAAGACCACTGACATTGACACACCCATCGGACAACTCTCAGGTGGCAATCAGCAAAAGGCGATGCTGGCGCGCTGGCTGGCGACTCAGCCCCAGCTGCTGATTCTGGACGAACCCACACGCGGCATTGATGTTGCCGCCAAGCAGGAAATCATGAACGAAATACTGGCGTTGGCCAAACAGGGGATGGCAGTGTTATTCATTTCATCTGAGATGAGCGAGGTGGTGCGGGTGGCCGACCGCATTGTGGTCATGCGTGATCATGCCAAAGTGGGCGAGTTGCCTGCGGGTAGCACCGACCATGCGGTTTATGCACTGATTGCGGAGCACGCATGAGCACACCGTCCTTACCCCGATACAAACGCCTGCTGGCACACCCGTTGATGTGGCCGCTGGTCACGCTGGCGCTGATTCTGGTGGTCAACGCCAGCCTGAATCAAGGGTTTTGGGTTCTGCAATGGCGAGACGGTCACCTCTACGGTAGCGTCATCGACATCCTTAACCGCTCAGCTCCGCTGATGCTGGTGTCGTTGGGCATGACACTGGTGATTGCCACCCGTGGCATCGACATCTCTGTGGGCGCAGTGGTCGCCATCAGCGCATCGGTGGCGGCCCTGATGATTGGCGGCACGCTGGTCATCCATGATGGTGTGGCCTCCCACGTCAGTCGATTTCCCATGCCGCTGGCCATTGGCTGCGCTCTGCTGGTGGCGTTGTTCTGCGGTCTGTGGAACGGCTTGCTGGTCGCCAAAATTGGCTTGCAGCCCATCATTGCCACTCTGATTTTGATGGTGGCTGGGCGCGGCATTGCGCAACTCATCACGGGTGGACAAATCGTCACTGTGTATTACGCACCCTACTTCTACATTGGCAACGGCTTTTTGTGGGGCTTGCCCTTTGCCTTGTTTATTGCGGGTGGAACGTTCCTTGCCGTGCATTTGCTGGTGACGCGCACTGCGCTGGGTCTGTTTATCCAGGCCATCGGCATCAACCCGGCGGCGGCGCGTCTAGCCGGGGTGCGAGAGCGACTCATCACAGTGTGTGTGTATGCCTTCTGTGGACTGACGGCCGGCATCGCCGGGCTGATCATCAGTTCAAACGTCAAAAGTGCCGACGGCAACAACGCTGGCAACCTGATGGAACTGGATGCCATTCTGGCCGTGACGTTGGGCGGCACCCTGCTCAGCGGTGGCCGTTTCAGCTTGGCGGGGACCATGGTTGGGGCGTTCATCATCCAGACGCTCACCTCGACCATTTACTCGATTGGTGTTCCGCCTGAGATCAATCTGGTGGTCAAAGCGGTCGTGGTCTTTGCGGTCATGCTGCTGCAGTCGGCGGATTTCCGCCAGGCGGTGCGCGGCTGGGTGATTAGGCCTGATTCGACCGGGGGCGTGGCATGAAATTGAACGCCAAATACCTGCCACTGGTGGCTACCGTGTCACTGTTTATGGCCATGGCCACCTTTGGCTCTGTGTCGTACAACGGTTTTTTCTCGGCGCAGGTGTTTCTTAACCTGCTGATTGACAACGCTTTTCTGGTGATTGTGGCGGTTGGTATGACCTTTGTGATCCTTACAGGAGGCATCGATCTATCCGTCGGCTCAGTCGTGGCGCTAAGCACCATGGTGCTGGCAGCCTTGGTGGAGCATCACCACTGGAATTTGTGGCTGGTCATTCCACTGGTGTTGCTGATGGGCACCGCGCTAGGGACCTTCATGGGCTGGCTGATTCAGCGCTTTCGGCTGCAGCCCTTCATCGTCACTCTGGCCGGAATGTTCCTGGCACGTGGTTTGTGCTACGTGATCAGCATTGACTCGATCAGCATCACGGACGAGACCTACACGGCACTGGCGCAAATGCGTATCTCGTTGTGGCCAGGCGCTGCGGTGTCGTTGAGCGCGATGATGGCGGTTGTGGTGCTGCTGTTGGCCATGTTTGTGGCGCAGGGAACCGAGTTCGGTCGCACTGTGTATGCCATTGGCGGTAACGCGCAGTCAGCCATGCTGATGGGATTGCCGGTGGCCCGCACTACCGTGATGGTGTATGGCTTGAGCGGTTTCTGCTCAGCACTTGGTGGTGTGGTATTTACTTTCTACATGCTGTCGGGTTACGGACTGCATGCTGTTGGCCTGGAAATGGACGCCATTGCGGCCGTGGTGATTGGCGGCACGCTGCTCAGCGGTGGGGTCGGCTACGTGGTGGGAACCCTGTTTGGGGTGCTTGCCTTGGGCATGATTCAGACCCTCATCATGTTCGATGGATCACTGAGTTCATGGTGGACCCGCATCGTCATCGGCGCGCTTTTGCTGGTGTTCTGCGTGCTGCAAAGGGTGTTTGAGGTTGGCAAGAAATAACCAATCTTCACTAAAAAAAGTGACCGTAGCCCTTATAAACAGACGGAAGCTTGCTATACATAGTGAATTACAAATACTGACACCCCATCTTTCCCACACCTGCGTGTGGATTTCTGAGCGTATCCGCCGGGGTGCAGCACCCGCAACCCCGGAATCCCCGGCATATGAAATGCGTCGATGGGGTGGGTCACGGGCTCGAAACAAAAAACAGGCACGGTCGGTGGACGGTAGAGCAGGCACAAGCCGTCGTGCTGTCCACGGTTCAGGATGTCTGGAGCTCGCATCGTCAAGGCCATCTGGCGCTCCGGCCAGGAAATGCGGGCCTCACCTGACTAGTCGGCATAGACGTTGTCGATCAGAGTTCCCTTGACGTCCACGCCGCTACGCGAGTCCCAGCTTGGCGGGAATCCTGCGGCATGTGCCGTTGGCAGAGGATCATCGCCACTGAGCCAGACACCTTGCACCGATGTCGTCGGCCGGGGGCTGACCAGTCCATAGGGCATGGGTTGGGTGCCACGGGGTAAAAGACGCCGTCGTACTCAAAACCACCAGCCCAAGGGCGCCACCAATCCACTTTGCCGTCGGCGTGGTCCAACTGCCAGGCGGCGCCACCACCCAGCGAATGGGGGTGTGCGGGGTAAGTCACGGTGAATGATGTTCAAAAAATAGGAGCCAGTCAAACTCAAAAACGCGGACTTCCGTGAATCGATTCAGCTTCTTTTCAATCAGATTGCGAACAATTCGTGCAAGGACCATAAGATCAATTATTTAGTGTCTAACATACACAAATTGCAATACTTGCCTGGTGAAACAGGAATCGACATGTTGACTCAAAGATCTTTGGCCGTTTATCCCAGTCTTCGGGGGCAGCGCGTGTTCATCACTGGAGGTGCGACGTCGGTCGGTGCCGCGATCGTCAGTGCCTTCGCCGCGCAGGGTGCGAAGGTTGCCTTTATTGATATTGCCGACCAAGAGAGCATTCAACTGGTCGCCGATATCCAGGAGCGTGGCCACGGATCGGTATGGTGGCGCCATTGCGATGTCTGTGATGTTGCGGCCCTGCAGGCGGCAATGACCCAGGCTGAGCAAGAACTTGGGCCTTTTTCCACGTTGGTCAACAATGTGGCCAGCGATGACCGCCATACGATGGAATCGGTCACACCCGCTTACTGGGATGAGCGCATGGCCGTGAATCAACGTCCCGCTTTTTTTGCCATTCAGGCGGTTGTGCCCGGTATGCGCAGCTTGGGCGGGGGATCGATCATCAACCTGGGTTCCACTGGCTGGCAACAAAAAAGCAGTGGATACCCTTGTTATGCCATCGCCAAATCTTCCGTGAACGGCTTGACCCGAGGCTTGGCTGACACCTTGGGAGCAGACCGCATCCGCATCAACAGCGTGTCACCAGGCTGGGTCATGACACCGCGCCAGCTCTCCAAGTGGCTCGATGATGAAGCGTTGAGCAGCATTCGTAAGAGCCAATGCCTGCCGGACATGATTCAGGCATCGGATGTGGCGCGGATGGTGCTTTTTCTGGCTTCGGACGAAGCCGCGATGTGCACCGCGCAAGAGTTCAAGGTGGATGCCGGCTGGAATTAGGGAACTGGAACATCAAACTGCTTGCCATAGACAGTCAGTGCGGACACCTTCAAGGCAGATAAAAGAACTTCTGTCGCAGGGGACAGTGGCTTGTCACGCCGGGTAATGAAACCAAAGGGCTCCATTTCGCATGGCAAAACTACCGGAAGAATGCGCAGCATGCCATGGTCTGAATAATAGCGGGCCACGTCTACTGCCATGATGCTCACCATGTCACTTTGCAGCATCATCTTAGTCAGAAAGAGCAGGGAACTGGTTTCAACTCGGTTGGTGAGCTGTTGCAGATCAAACTCCTGAAACATGAGATCGAATTTGTGCCGCATCACACTGCCGACTGGTGGAACAATCCAACAATAGTTCAGTAAATCGGTAAGAACCAGTGGGTTGACTGCAAACAATGGATGCCCAGGCCGGGCGACAGCGCACACTGGTTCATCGGCAATAGTTTCGTAGCGTAGATCAGCGGTATCGTGCTGCTCCGACAGCCGTCCGATCATCAGATCCAGGGTCCCTCTGTAGAGCTGTTCAATGAGGACGTTGCTTGAGTCGATGTGTATTGTTATCCGCAAGTTGGGGTGAGCCTCTTTGACGAGCGCAATGGTGGGCGGCAAGAGCACCACCCCAGGTGCGGTGATGGCGCCCAGATTGACCTGCCCAAATTGACCATTTTTGGCAGCTTGCAGCTCATCGTTTGCTTGATTCAGACTGTTGAGGGCAGCCCGAGCGTGACGGATCATGGTTTCGCCATACCAAGTGGGTCGCATGCCTCGGGGTAATCGCTCGAACAGCTGTACGCCCAAAACATCCTCCAAATCTTTGAGAAGCTTGGAAGCAGCAGGCTGGGTCATACTAAGCACTTGCGAAGCTCGGTGGATATTGCCTTCTTCAGCCAGCGCCACGATCAACAATAGTTGCCGGGTCTTCAGGCGGGCACGGATGAGCCAATGGGTGTAATTAGTCATGTCAGGGTTTGTACTGATCTGTTTTTATGTATCAGACAGGGTGCAAAATGAATTGGAACACAGCGCTCATTGTCCCTATGATGTAGCCCATCCGAGCCGACTGGGCAAGGACAGGACAATAAATCGCAGATCATTTACAGGAGTCCCATTTTGAAAGCTCGCAGAACAACATTGAAAGCATTGGCCGCCGCACTGGTAGTGGGTTTTGCCTTCACAACACCGTTTGCACAAGCCCAGGACAAAGGTACCGTTGGTATCGCCATGCCCACCAAGAGCTCAACACGATGGATCAACGATGGCAACAGCATGGTTGCCGCCTTGCAAGCCAAAGGCTACAAGACCGACTTGCAGTACGCAGATGACGATATCCCTAACCAGTTGGCTCAGATCGAAAACATGATCACAAAAGGGGTCAAAGTACTGGTGATCGCGGCGATTGACGGCACCACCTTGTCGAATGCATTGCAAAAAGCGGCCGACAAAGGCGTCAAAATCCTCTCTTATGACCGCTTGATCGTCGGCAGCAAGAATGTGGACTACTACGCGACGTTCGATAACTTTCAGGTTGGCGTGCTGCAGGCGCAGTCCCTGGAAAAGGCCTTGGGCCTGAAAGAGGGTAAAGGCCCATTCAATATCGAGCTTTTCGGTGGCTCCCCAGACGATAACAACGCGTTCTTCTTCTACAACGGCGCCATGTCTGTGCTGCAGCCCTACATCGACAAAGGCAAGTTGGTGGTGCAAAGCAAGCAAATGGGGATGAACAAAGTTTCGACGCTGCGGTGGGACGGTGCGGTGGCGCAGGCGCGCATGGAAAATCTGCTGAGCGCGTACTATGGCAAGGTCAAACTGAACGCGGTGCTGTCACCCTATGACGGCTTGAGCATCGGGATTTTGTCGGCCCTCAAAGGTGTCGGTTACGGCAGCGGCGGTGTGCCAATGCCATTTGTCAGCGGCCAGGATGCTGAAGTGCCTTCTGTGAAGTCCATCATTCGCGGTGAGCAGTATTCCACTGTATTCAAAGACACCCGCGAACTGGCCAAGGTTGCGGCGAACATGGTTGACGAAATGCTGAGCGGCAAGAAAGTCGAGGTCAATGATACCAAGACCTACAATAACAAGATCAAGATCGTGCCGTCTTATCTGTTGAAACCGGTTAGCGTGGACAAGTCCAACTACAAGCAGGTGCTGGTAGACAGTGGATACATCAAAGAAGAGCAATTAAAGTAATTTATTGAGCTAGGGTAGAGGGCCCTGTGCAGAAAAGCGCAGGGCCCTTTTACATTTTCAGAGGCGATATGGCTGATCCCATTCTTGAAATGCGCGGAATCATCAAAGAATTCCGCGGTGTACGTGCGTTGAGCAACGTCAATCTGACGGTGCAAGCTGGTCAAATCCACGCCATAGTGGGCGAAAACGGGGCCGGTAAATCCACGCTGATGAAAGTTCTCAGTGGCGTGTATCCCCATGGGGAGTACGAAGGTGACATCCGGTTCATGAATCAGGAGTGCCAGTTCAAAGGCATTGCCGACAGCGAGCATCGGGGCATCATCATCATCCACCAGGAGTTGGCCTTGGTTCCCCTGTTGTCTATTGCCGAGAACATTTTCCTCGGCAATGAACCTTCGCACTACGGCGTCATTGACTGGAACGTGGCGCACGTCAAAACGCAGGCGCTGTTGACCAAAGTGGGGTTGAAGGAATCGCCCAACACCTTGATTACAAACATGGGCGTGGGCAAACAGCAGTTGGTTGAAATCGCCAAGGCCTTGTCCAAGGAAGTCAAGCTTTTGATTCTGGACGAACCCACTGCCAGTTTGAACGAAACTGATAGCGACGCTCTTCTCGAATTGCTGCTGGAACTTAAGCGCCAAGGCATTGCCTGCATCCTGATTTCACACAAGCTCAACGAAGTGTCCAAGGTGGCTGATGCCATCACCATTTTGCGTGATGGGGCTACCGTGGCAACGCTGGACGCCAGCGGTGACAAGATCAGTGAAGACTTGGTCATCAAGCACATGGTGGGGCGCGAAATGGCTGATCGATATCCCAAGCGAACACCGCACATCGGCGAAACAGTGTTTGAAATAAAAAACTGGCACGTCCACCACGAGGAACACGCCGACCGCGAAGTCATTAAAGGTATCAACCTGCATGTGAATCGTGGCGAAATTGTCGGCATTGCCGGTTTGATGGGCGCAGGTCGAACCGAATTGGCCATGAGTATTTTTGGCCACACCTATGGCCGCAACATCACCGGCGAGGTGCTGATGCACGGCAAATCAATAGATACCAGCACGGTGCAAAAGTCCATCGACAACGGCATAGCCTATGTCACGGAAGACCGTAAGGGCTATGGACTGGTGCTGGAAGAGACCATCGCTTGGAATACTACGCTGGCCAACCTAGATGCGGTATCACAGCACTCGGTCATTGATGAGGGACAGGAATATACGGTGGCCGAGGACTATCGTACCAAGCTCAATATCCGCAGCCCCAATGTGTTTGCCAGCACGGCCAATTTGTCGGGAGGTAACCAGCAAAAAGTAGTGCTAAGTAAATGGCTCTTCTCAGACCCGGAAGTACTGATTCTGGATGAGCCGACCCGAGGCATCGACGTCGGTGCCAAGTATGAGATATACACCATCATTGCGCAGCTGGCCGAGCAGGGGAAGTGCGTGTTGATGATTTCGTCGGAAATGCCTGAGTTGTTGGGCATGTGTGACCGAATATGTGTACTTAACGAAGGCGCCTTTGTGGCGGAATTCACCGCCGAAGAAGCGACGCAGGAAAAAATCATGCGATCCATCGTGACATCAGGAGCAAATTGACATGGCTATCGTTCCCTCAAACGCCACCCCAACCGTAACAGTTCCCAAAAAAATGGGATCTATGAAAAATAACCTGCGCGAGTATGGCTTGCTAATGGCGCTGGTGGTCATCATGGCCTTCTTTCAGGTGATGACTAACGGCACCTTGTTTGAACCTCTGAACCTGACCAATCTGATATTGCAGAACAGCTACATCGTCGTGATGGCCTTGGGCATGCTGCTGGTCATCGTTGCGGGACACATTGATCTTTCCGTCGGATCTGTCAGTGGGTTTGTGGGTGCCGTCGCTGCGGTGCTGATGGTGGAACACAACCTGAACTTTTTGTTGACAGCCATCATCTGCTTAGTATTGGGTGGTGCGATCGGAGCTGCGCAAGGCTATTGGGTCGCTTTTTACAAAATTCCCGCCTTTATCGTGACCCTGGCTGGTATGCTGGTGTTCAGGGGCTTGTCCCTGGTCGTTCTGGGCGGGTCTTCTGTCGGCCCATTCCCACCTGAATTCCAGTTGCTCAGCACGGGCTTTATTCCTGACCCATTTGGTGGTGAGCATCTGAAAATCCTGTCACTGGTTCTCGGCTTGGCCATGGCTTTGATTCTGATGTTCTCCAAGGTGAAAGGGCGGGCGGCACGCGCCAAGCATGGGATGGAGAATGAGCCTTATGCACTTTTCTGGGTGAAGAACCTGGTATTCGCCGCCATGATTGCTGCATTCAGCTATCTGTTGGCCTCCTACCGCGGGTTGCCCAACGTGCTGATCGTGATGCTGGTATTGATGCTGATTTACGATTTTGTCACCTCAAAAACGACTGTCGGGCGGCGCATTTATGCGCTGGGTGGCAACGAAAAGGCTGCCCGCCTGTCCGGGATCAGCACTGAGCGACTGACCTTTTACACCTTCATCAACATGGGCGTGCTCGCTGCCGTGGCAGGCCTGATCTTTGCAGCGCGTTTGAACACCGCTACGCCCAAAGCCGGTCTGGGCTTTGAATTGGACGTGATTGCCGCCTGCTTTATCGGCGGTGCTTCGGCCTCGGGTGGTGTTGGCAAAGTGCTGGGCGCCGTGATCGGGGCCTTCATCATGGGGGTCATGAACAACGGCATGTCGATCATGGGTATCGGCATCGACTGGCAGCAAGTCATCAAAGGGCTGGTGCTGTTGGCCGCCGTGTTTTTTGATGTGTACAACAAGAAGAAATAGCCGTCATGCCGGACAACACGGTCCTCAGACTGCTGGGACGACGTTTGCGGTTGGCTGTGATTGGCGGTGGTCCAGGGTCCTTCATCGGGGCTATGCACCGTCAGGCAGCGCGGCTGGATGACCGTTACGAGTTGGTTGCTTGCGCCTTATCGTCTGACCCTGAGCGCGCCCTCAGCGCGGGTCTGGGCATTGGCGTAGTACCCGACCGCTGTTATCCCAGTGGCCAGTCCCTAATCGAGGCCGAGGCGCAGCGCGCCGATGGCGCCGAGGTGGTGGCCATCATGACGCCCAATGACAGCCATTTCGGCTTTGCGATGTCGGCGCTCAGTCATGGTATGGACGTGATTTGCGACAAACCCATGACCAATACGCTGGAGGAGGCGCAGGCTCTGTACCAACGGGTGCAAGACACCGGCTTGGTGTTTTGCCTGACCCACAACTACACCGGCTATCCGCTGGTGCGCCAAGCAAGAGCTATGGTGACCGATGGACAACTGGGTCAGATCCGGTTGGTGCAGGTGGAATATGTGCAGGGTGGTCGAGCCAAAGCTGGGCCGGGGCGTAGGGCATGGAAAGAAGACCCCATCCGTGGCGGTCCATCGCTGGTGCTGGCAGACATCGGGACCCACGCCCACAACTTGCTGCGGTTTATGACCGCGCTGGAAGTGAATCAGGTTGCTGCCGAGGTCGGTAGTATCGTGCCTGATCGGCTCACCCATGATTACGCAGGTGCCATGCTTCGCCTGAGCGATGGCGCGCGCGGCAGTTTCTGGGTCACCCAGGCCGCAGCCGGCGTGGAAAACGGTTTGCGCATCCGCGTCAGTGGCTCGCTGGGTAGTCTGGAATGGCAACAGGAGCACCCGCAGGTACTGCATTTCAAACCGTTGGATGCGCCCGTACAGGTGCGCACCCCGAACGGCCCCGGCACCTTGCCACTGGCCGCGCGAGCCTCGCGCATCGTGGCTGGACATCCCGAGGGTTTTCATGAGGCTTTTGCAAACCTCTACACAGATGCTGCAGACACGGTGGCGGCCCGACGCGGTGGACAAACGGCTGATCCGCTGTCGCTGCAATTTCCCAATGCCTACGATGGCTTGCAGGGCATTCGCTTTGTCACTGCAGCAGTCACTTCCAGCAACAACCAGGGTGCCTGGACGCACCTTTAAGGCCAACAAACGCATGTTCGACCCTAGTGAGCACTCACATCGCCGCTTCAACCCTCTCAACGGACAATGGGTACTGGTGTCACCACATCGAGCTAAACGACCCTGGCAGGGGCAACAGGAGTTACCTGACCGCAGCGAGCGGCCCAGCCACGACCCGCAATGTTATTTGTGTGCGGGCAACTTGCGTGTGACGGGAGAGCGCAATCCCGACTATCAACACACCTACGTCTTTACCAATGATTTTGCGGCCATGATGGCCGACACGCCCGACACCATCCAGGAAACTGACGATTTGTTTCAGGTGACGAGCGCCCGTGGTACCAGTCGGGTGATCTGTTTCTCACCAGACCATAGTCTGTCGTTGCCAGAACTTTCATTGACAGCCATTGGTCAGGTCATTCAAACCTGGATCAGTGAGACCACCGAATTAGGCTTGACCTATGCTGGCGTCCAGATTTTCGAGAACAAGGGTGCCATGATGGGTTGCTCCAACCCGCACCCGCATGGACAAATTTGGGCCACCAGCTATGTCCCCACCGAAGTCCAGCACGAGGATGAGCATCAACGCGCTTACTTTGCCAAACACCAGCGCCCGCTGCTGCTGAGTTATGCCGAACGCGAGACCAAAAACGGCACGCGGGTGGTCGTCAAGACGGAGCATTGGCTCGCGGTGGTTCCCTTTTGGGCCACCTGGCCGTTCGAGGTGCTGCTGCTGCCCCGTTTTTCCATCCAGCGGATCACTCAGTTGAATGCCGTGCAGCAGGCGGATTTGGCGGTGGCGCTGAAGAAGCTGACTAGCCGTTACGACAACCTGTTCCAGTGTTCCTTCCCGTACTCGATGGGCTGGCACGGCGCGCCCTTCGATGATCGCACCACAGACGGCTGGCAGTTGC
This sequence comes from Rhodoferax sp., assembly GCA_031291305.1. GTDB lineage: Bacteria > Pseudomonadota > Gammaproteobacteria > Burkholderiales > Burkholderiaceae_C > Rhodoferax. The sequence goes on from JARLJH010000067.1 coordinate 53,085, forward strand.
ATGCCCACTTCTACCCACCCTTGCTGCGATCAGCCAGCGTGCGTAAGTTCATGGTCGGCTTCGAGATGCTGGCGGAAGCCCAACGTGACCTCACGCCTGAGCAAGCCGCCGAGCGCCTGCGCTCGGTCCCGGACGTGCATTACCGGGAGGCGCAAAAATGAGCCTGACCTTGAATCAAGTGGTCACTTTGGCATTCAAAACTGCCTTTGGTGAAACGCCGCAACACCTAGTGCAGGCACCGGGCCGGGTCAACCTGATTGGTGAACACACGGATTACAACGACGGCTTTGTCCTGCCCTGTGCCATCAATTTCGGCACTTTGATTGCCGCCAGTGCACGCCCCGACCCTGTAGTGCGGGTGGTGGCTGCCGATTACCACGACGAAATAGATGAATTCCGCCTCGACCAACCAATCCTGCCCTTGACCGATGGCGCCTGGCCAAATTACGTCCGCGGTGTGGTCAAGTATTTGCAAGAGCATGGGCTGCCGCTGCAGGGTGCGAATCTGGCGCTCACGGGCGATGTGCCGCAAGGGGCGGGGTTATCGTCCTCCGCGTCGCTGGAAGTGGCAGTCACCCAAGCCTTCAAAACGCTTCAGGGTTTCGACGATTTGAGTCCTACTGACATGGCCCTGATTGCCCAGCGTGCCGAAAACCGCTTTGTCGGCTGCAACTGCGGGATCATGGATCAGTTGGTTTCTGCGCGCGGGGAAGCAGGCAGCGCCTTGCTGATTGACTGCCGCTCACACGAAACGCGTGCCGTCCCCATGCCGCCTGAAGTGGCGGTGATGATTGTTCACTCACGGGTGCGTCGAGGTCTGGTGGGTAGCGAATACAACACCCGTCGCAAGCAATGTGAAGCGGCGGCGCGCCATTACGGTGTCCAGGCCTTGCGCGATCTGAGTCTGGACCGATTGGAAGCCGAGGCGGGTGATCTGGATGCCACCGTGCTGCGCCGTGCCCGCCACATCGTCACTGAGAATCAGCGTACGCTGGATGCAGCTGAGGCCTTGGTTGCTGGTGATCTGCGTCGCATGGGTGAGCTGATGGCAGCCTCGCACAACTCGATGCGTGATGACTTCGAGATCACCGCGCCGGCGGTGGATCAGTTGGTGGAGATCTTGCAGAGCGCCATCGGCGCTGTTGGCGGTGCCCGCATGACGGGTGGTGGTTTTGGTGGCTGCGCCGTGGCGCTTCTGCCGTTGAACCAGATCGAGTCAGTGCGCCAGGCCGTGGCCCAGCACTATCGCGCCCCCACTGGCGAGGCTGGCACAGTCTATGTTTGCCAAGCCTCGGCAGGTGCCGGACCGCTGACTTGAAACACCCCTGAGACCACGCTGGCGCATGGCGGGCAAGGGATGTGTTTATTGATATCGATAGTCTCCTAATCTCTATTGGATGAACATGAGTTCGCTCGGTATCATCCGCTGGACCTTCAGCATTTGACCGGCTCTACATGCCGTTGACCAAAGGCCGAAGGTCGTTTTTCGTGAGCGAACCCCGTGGCTACAGTGCGGGATGCCAGATCCGGCAGCCTTATCAGGGCTCATGGTTTTAATTTATTCCTGGGTGTTTTATGACCTCTTATGCATTGGGCCTGGATTACGGCAGTGATTCGGTCAGGGCGCTGCTGGTGAATGCCCTGACGGGCGACGAGGTGGCCAGCTCCGTCGTGTACTACCCGCGCTGGAGCCAAGGCCTTTTTTGTGCTCCAGCCAAAGACCAGTTTCGCCAGCATCCGCTGGACTACACCGACAGCCTGGTGCAAGCCGTTCAGAGTCTCTGGAAAATGGTGCCCGCGGGTGTGGCCCAACAAGTCGTGGGCTTGAGTTTTGACACCACGGGTTCCACACCTGTGGCTTTGAACCGCGAAGGTGTGGCACTGGCCTTGCTGCCCGAATTTGCGAACAACCCCAACGCCATGTTTGTTCTCTGGAAGGACCACACGGCGGTCAAGGAGGCACAGGAGATCACTTCCGCAGCCCAATCTGCTGAAGAAAACTATCTGAAATACGAAGGCGGTATCTACTCCTCGGAATGGTATTGGGCCAAGGCGCTGCATGTGATGCGGGCCGACCCGGCTGTGGCTCGGGCGACCTATATGTGGGTCGAGCACTGCGACTGGATCTCGGCCGTTGTCACCGGCACTACCCAACCAACGCAGCTACGCATGGGACGCTGCGCCACCGGTCACAAATTGATGTGGCATGCGAGTTGGGGCGGTTATCCGCCCGACGCCTTCTTTGCGGGCATTGACCCCCTGTTGGGTGGCTTGCGCAACCGTCTGCCCGCAGAAACCTTTGCCGCAGACCAGTTATGTGGCCGACTCACCAATGAATGGGCGGGCAAGCTCGGGTTACCTGTTGGGACACCGGTCGGTTTCGGGGCGTTTGATGCCCATATGGGCGCGGTGGCCGCCAACGTCAAGCCCGGCGTGTTGACCAAAATCATGGGCACCTCCACGTGCGACATCACCGTGGCCAGTTATGCCGATATTGGTGACAAGACGGTACGTGGCATCTGTGGCCAGGTGGATGGCTCAGTCATGCCAGGCTTGGTGGGGTTGGAGGCCGGACAGTCGGCCTTTGGCGACCTGTATGCCTGGTTTCGTAACCTCGTCAACTGGCCGGTAGCACACCTGCTACAGCGCAGCGCCTTGATTGACGAGGCAACCAAGCAGCGTCTCATTCAGGAAGTTGAAGATCAGACGCTGTTTGCCTTAGGTGTCGAGGCCGCCAAACTAACGGTGGGTGAGGCCGGGATCACCGCGCTGGACTGGGTCAATGGTCGGCGCACGCCCGACGCCGACCAGACCGTGGCCATGGCGATTGCGGGACTGAAAATGGGTAGTCAGGCCCCGCAGGTTTTTCGTGCCCTCGTCGAGGCCACTGCCTTCGGTGCCCGCGCCATCATTGAGCGCTTCAAGGCAGAGGGAGTTGCCATCAATGCCGTGGTGGTGATTGGCGGCATCTCCAAGAAATCCGACTTTGTCATGCAGGTCTGCGCCGATGTCTGGAATTGCCCGATTGATGTGCTGGAAAGTGAACAAAGTTGCGCCCTGGGTGCTGCCATTTTTGCCGCCACGGTGGGTGGCGTGCATGCCAACGTGGCCAGTGCCCAGGCGGTCATGGCCTCACCCGTCTGCAAAACCTATACGCCAAACGCTCAGGCGGCGCAGGCCTATGAACAGCTGTACCTCCGCTACCAACATCTTGGTGCGTATGTGAACGGGAGAATGCCATGAGTTACACCGAACTCAAACGCGCGGCCTATGAGTCCAATATGGAGCTGGACCGACGCAAGCTGGTGGTTTACAACTTTGGCAATGTGTCGGAAATTGACCGTGCCAAAGGCGTGATCGCCATCAAGCCCAGTGGCGTGCCGTATGCTGACCTGAGCCCTGAAGACATGGTGATCGTCGATCTGGACAACGTCGTGGTCGAGGGGCGCCTCAAACCTTCATCCGACACCCGGACCCACACGCACTTATACCGGCATTTCAACAGCATTGGCGGGGTGACCCATACCCACTCCACCTTTGCCACGGCCTGGGCACAGACCCAGATGGACATTCCGTGTCTGGGCACCACCCATGCTGATTTTGTTTATGGCGATATTCCGTGCACAGCAGTCATGACTGACGCACAGATCCAGCGCGACTACGAAGAAGAAACCGGCGTGCAGATTACCGACTGTTTCAAGCAGCGCAGCCCCGACGAGTCCCCGATGGTCATTGTGGCTGGCCACGGCCCCTTCACCTGGGGCAAAGACGCCGCCAAAGCCGTCTACCACGCGGTGATTCTGGAAGAGGTCGCGCACATGGCCTATCTGACCCGAACCCTGCGACCCGGCATTGGATCATTGAAGCAAGCCATCATAGACAAGCACTTCTTGCGCAAGCACGGCAAGAGCGCTTATTACGGACAAACTTAGTCAACTGTGACTCAGTTGTCCTCTTTCAGGAGCACCCCATGAAGATTTTTGAAAACAAAGAAGTCTGGCTGATCACCGGTTCGCAACACTTGTACGGGCCCGGCGTGCTGGCGCAGGTGGCTGAAAATAGCCAGATCATTGCCAGCAGTTTGACGGCATCCGAGGCCATTTCGATCAAGATCGTGGCCAAAGACACCGTGACCTCACCGGGCGACATCCTGACGGTTTGCCAAGCGGCCAACAGCGCCCCCGACTGTGTGGGTGTGATCCTGTGGATGCACACTTTTTCACCCGCCAAGATGTGGATCGCTGGTCTGAAAGCCCTGAACAAGCCCTACATGCATCTGCACACCCAGTTCAACGCCGCGCTGCCGTTCGCCGACATTGACATGCACTTCATGAACCTGAACCAAAGCGCTCACGGTGATCGCGAGTTCGGCCACATTTGCACCCGTCTGCGTCAAGACCGCAAGGTGGTTGTCGGGCATTGGGCCAATGCCCAGGTTCAGGCTGACATTGACAGCTGGTGCCGGGTCGCCATGGGTTGGGCCGAGAGCCAGAGCCTGAAAGTGGCTCGTTTCGGTGACAACATGCGTCAGGTGGCCGTGACCGAAGGCGACAAGGTGTCGGCACAGATCCAGTTTGGCTACGAAGTGCACGCGTTCGGCCTGGGTGATCTGCAGGAGGTGGTCGATGCCGTCACTGATGCTGAGGTAGCCAGCCAGATCGAGATCTACAAGGCAGACTACGAGGTGTCACCCGCCCTGCTGGCCGATGCGCACCAGTTTCAGATGCTGCAAAACGAGGCACGTCTTGAGCTGGGTATGCACAAGTTTTTGACGGAGGGCGGTTTTGGCGCCTTCACCAATTGCTTCGAGAATCTGACCGGCATGACCAACCTGCCAGGCTTGGCCACCCAACGTCTGATGAGTCAGGGCTTTGGTTATGGCGGTGAGGGGGACTGGAAAACGGCGGCCATGGTACGTATTGCCAAGGTCATGTCCAAGGGCCGTCCTGGTGGCACCTCGTTCATGGAGGATTACACCTACAACTTCGGTGTTGTCGGCCAGGTCTTGGGTGCGCACATGCTCGAAGTCTGCCCGTCGATTGCCGCCGCCAAACCCAGATTGGAAGTGCACCTGCACACCATTGGTTGCCGCAAAGACATTGCACGCCTGCTGTTCACTGGCAAGGCCGGTCCCGCCATCAATATCTCGGTGATCGATATGGGCACACGTTTCCGCATGATCGTCAACGAGGTGGACACCGTCACACCGGCGCAAGAGCTACCCAACCTGCCAGTGGCCAAGGCTCTGTGGGAGCCGCGTCCCAGTCTGGCGGTTGCCGCTGCGGCGTGGATTCATGCCGGTGGCGCGCACCACAGCGCCTACACCCAGGGCATTACTGCCGATGAAGCGGTCGATTTGGCAGAAATGGCAGGCATTGAAGCCGTGGTGATCGGTTCCGACACCACCGTGCGTGGATTGAAAACCGAACTGCGCCACAATGCGGCTTATTACCATTTGAACCAGGGACTCTGACATCAGGGTTTTCTGCCTGAAGCCCTTATGTATGATGACTATGTAGCTCTTATTTTTGACATGGATGGCACACTGGTCGACAGCGGCCAGTTGCACGAATTCAGTTGGACTGCGACGCTCAACAAGTACGGCATTCCCATCGATGGTCCGCTGATGCGGTCTTTGGCCGGGGTGCCAACCAAGGAAACGCTGGAGCTACTGATCCGAAAGTTCAACTGCCAAGTGCAGGCGAGCGTGCATGAGATGAATGAGTTCAAGGAGCAGTGTGTACGTGACAACCTGCACCGCTTTGTCCAGCCCACTGCCTTGATTGACGTGGTGAAAAAATACCACGGCATCAAGCCAATGGCCATTGGCACCGGCGCCAACACGCCGGAGGCGCTGTTGGTCTTGAAGCAATGCGGTCTCGACCAGTATCTTGACGTGGTGGTTGGGGCCGATCAGGTCCAGAACCCCAAACCAGCGCCAGACACTTTTTTGCGTTGTGCTGAATTACTGGGTGTCGATGCCCGGCAGTGCGTGGTTTTCGAGGATTCCAAACTGGGGCTCGAAGCCGCTGCACGCGCCGGCATGGTGGGGATTGATGTGTTGCTCATGCACCAGATTCACAACGACTACTATTTGAGGTAGCGCCCCAGATTCGGGGAGAAGCTCGCTATCTTCAGGTGACTGCCAGCAGCTCAACTTTGGCTGGGCGCCTCATCGTAGGGCAACAAAGCTTTCGCAGCCTCAATGCGCAGGCGTAGTTCGATGGCTGGGTCGTTCATCACTGAAAGCAGAAAGCGCCTGGGATCAGGGGCTTCTTGGGCGGTTCCGAGGGTTGCATCCTGCCGGATGTTGTTGTCGCCAGTCCTGTCAGCGGGGGGTGACTTTGAATCATGAGCGACCGCTGCTCGCGCTGGCTGCAACCGTTCTTGTGCTTGTCGAAGCCGAGTGGGTTGGATGCTTTCGACATTCGACAGTAGTTTGGCCTGAGCCTCAGAGCTGGGTGGCAGGTCCAACCAGGGTTCTTCTGCGAACATGCTGACCAGGCCCGGCGCAATGAAGGCCGACCAATGACCCGTCTCGGCCTGCAAGGCGGGTACCAACCGCGCGTGTCGAGCCTGTGCTGATGCCCAAGCGTCAACCATCGGCATCAAGACAAGGTGCCGTGGGGCGACTTCGGCCAGATAGCGCAGCCGCAGTGATTCAAGAAAATCGACCGCTTGAGTGATCAACACCGGCTCCTGCAGGGAAAACCAGACCTGGTAGCCGTCAATGCCGGAAACTGCGATCGCAGGGGAAGGCAGACCAAGCTCATTCTGAACGCCTTGCCATAACGCCGCGACGCCGCTCCAACCCGCCAACTGTGACACCTGCACAACCATTGCTCGGACGCGTCCGTTGGCGTCAATCAAATGACATTCAGCATCCGCCAGGTTCTGACCTTCGCCCAGCAAGTTGTGCGGCAGATAAAGGCGTTGCAGCTCCGCTTGTAGTTGGTTCATTTCTGAATGGGGTGTTGGCTTGTTGCGCAAATCAGGCCGTGTGGACTCTACCCGATAAAAGGTGACGGTCGACCACATAAATCGCGTCGGCCATAGCGCGCTTGAAATGCGCACCATGACCATTTGAAATCTCCAGGGCAACTGAAGAAGATATCTAGGTGTTCGCCTAATCAGGCGAACTGAAAATTGCTCAATTTCCAATGGCAAGAGTGTTTTTGTCACGCGCCGCGAACATTCAGCCACTGGCCTTTATTTGAACGATGTCTTATGTGAGGCACTGAACGAAAAAGGGCTGATTGTGTTAAACCCTTTACCATGACTACCCCCATCAAAATAGATTTTGTCTCGGATGTTTCCTGCCCATGGTGCGCCATCGGACTCAAGTCGCTGCAAATTGCGCTGAAGCGCCTGCACGACGAAATACAGGCAGAGATTCACTTCCAGCCATTTGAACTTAACCCGGATATGCCCGCCGAAGGCCAGGAAATCAATGAACACCTGAGCCAGAAATATGGCTCTACGCCAGAGCAATTGCAACAGGCCCGTGAGGCCATTCGGCAGCGCGGTGCCGCATTGGGTTTTGAGTTTGGCATAGGTAAACGCGACCGCATCTACAACACCTTTGACGCACATCGTCTGTTGCATTGGGCTGGCCGTGAAGGTCCGCCGGGTTCTCAACAGGCACTGAAGACGGCCTTGTTTTCAGCCTACTTCACCGAGGGCCTGAGTCCGGCCTCGCATGAGGTGTTGCTGCAAAAATCCAGGGAAGTGGGGCTTGACCCGGTGCGCGGTGCGGCGGTATTGGACGGTGACACCTTTGCCGACGAGGTGCGTCAGACGGAAAATTTCTACACCAGCCACGGCATCCACTCGATACCAGCCGTCATTCTCAATGGCCAGCACCTGATTTCTGGCGGCCAGCCGCCAGAAGTGTTTGAACAGGCGCTACGGCAACTGGCCTCAAAGCCGGTCTTGTGAGCAGCGGGGTTGACTCAAATTTTCCAGCGCCACAGCGCATAAGTCCTGGATTTACCACGAGGATCCAAGACTGACAAAGTGGGCCGCCAAAAACTCGATCAACGCCCGGACTTTTGCTGAAAGATGTTTGCGCGTCGGGTAAACCGCGTAGACGCCCATCTCACCCGACCTATAAGCGGGCATCAACTCCACCAAAGTACCGTCCGACAAATCACGTCCGACCAGAAAGCACGGCTGCAAGATGATGCCCTGATGGCTCAATGCAGCCGCCCGGCAGGTATCGCCATTATTGGTATGCATATGGGAGTGGATATTGACACTCACCGGGCCGTCAGGCCCCTCAAAACGCCATTCGTCTTTGCCCAAGCGATAGCTGTATGAAATCACCGCGTGTTGCGCGAGTTCTGAAGGATGGATAGGCGTGCCATGGGAGACCAGGTACTGCGGCGAGGCGCAAAGCACGATTCGCGTGGTCGCCAGTCGTCTGCTCACCAGCGAGGAGCTTTTCAACGCGGCAATGCGAATCGCCAGGTCGAATCCCTCTTCAACCAGGTCAACCTGACGGTCAGCCAAAGTCACGTCGAGACTGACCTTGGGGTGTTCTGCCATGAACTTGCCCCAAATCGGCGCCAGATGAAGGATGCCAAAAGTGACCGGGGCGTTGATTCGCAAAAGGCCACTGGCAGCGTTGCTGTGCGACGTGACTTCGTCTTCAGCCTCCTGCAATTCCACCAGAAGCTCTTTGCTGCGCGCATAAAAGACTTGCCCCTCATCGGTCAATGACAAGCGGCGCGTGGTGCGATGCAGCAGACGCACGCCCAATCGCCCCTCCATGTCCACCACATAGCGCGACACCGCAGCTTTGGACATTTTCAATGCATCAGCCGCCTTGACGAAGCTGCCAGCGTCAACCACAGCATTAAAGGTCTGCATCTCAAGAAAGCGATCCACTATCTCTCCAGGCGAAACAATAAAACACAATTTTAGTTATTTATCTTCTCCTTTCAATTCAATACAGTTCATCCCATGCATCGCCGACCATCAAGTCGTGTCGATGCAGTGTCCGCAAACAGACGAATTCAACCACCTAAGGAAATACCATGAAAGTTACAGTTATCGGCGCAGGCAACATGGGCGCAGCCTTTGTCAAACAACTGAGCGCCGCTGGCCATCAGGTCAACGTCACCGCACGCCATCTGGAAAAGGCGCAAGCACTGGCTGAAGCCAACGCAGGGGTGAGCACCGTGGCCGTTGAGAGTGCCGCAGCCACTGCCGATGTATTTGTCTTGGCAACCGCCTATGGCGACGCCATCGCGGCCCTGAAGAGCTTGGGTGACTTGACCGGCAAGGTGGTGATCGACATCACCAATCCATTGACACCCGACTACATGGGCTTGACCCTGGGGCACATCACATCGGCGGCGGAAGAAATCGCCTCAGCCATTCCCGGCGCTGAAGTCGTCAAAGCATTCAACACCGTCTTTGCACAAATACTGGCTGAAGGTGCGGACTTCGGCCATGGCCAGGCCGTACCGGTGTTTGTCGCCAGTGACAGTGAGCGGGCCAAGCAAACCGCCATTGCGTTGGCGCAGAGCATGGGGTTTGCCATCATGGATGCGGGCAGCCTGAAGAACGCACGCTATCTGGAGCCACTCGCTGGCCTGAACATTTACTTTGGCTATGGCGCCGGGTTGGGGACTTCCATCGCCCCCGCCTGGATCCAGCGCGCATAAGCCAGTCCCGTTTCTCCGTTCATTCCTATTGAAGAAAGTCATCATCATGTCCAAGCCCATTCAAAACAGCCTGATCCTTGTTTCCCGCCTTCTGTTTGTGATCTTTTTTCTGCCAGCGGGCATCGGCAAAGTCACAGGCTTCGCCGGGACCGTCGGCTACATCTCATCAGTCGGCTTACCGCTGCCAACCTTGGGTGCCATCCTGGCTCTGAGTGTCGAAATTCTCGGGAGTCTGGCGCTTCTCGCAGGCTTGGGTACGCGCATTGCAGCGCTTGTTTTAGCGGCATTCACCCTCGTGGCTTCATTCTTCTTTCACGCTTATTGGGCCGTTCCCGCCGATCAGGCCTTCGTCACGCAACTGCTGTTCTTCAAGAACATCGCGGTTGTTGGCGGTTTGCTGGCACTGGCAGCTCACGGTGCTGGAGCCTGGAGCCTGGATGCACGCCAAGAACGTTGATCAAAGGGAAACTCCATGACATCCAGCAGCAAAGCGCCTGTATTGTTCATCTCCCATGGCGCACCCACTTTTGCGATAGAGCCAGGGATACTAGGGCCCGCCCTGCAGCAACTGGGGCAACAACTGCCCTCGCTCAAAGCCGTTCTGATTGTGTCGCCTCATTGGCAGACCAATCGGGTGACGGTGATGAGCACCGTCACGCCTGAAACGGTGCACGACTTTGGTGGTTTTCCTGCCAGCTTGTATCGCTTGCAGTACCCGGCTGCGGGACATCCGGACCTGGCCGAGGAAGCCGCTGCGTTGCTGACGGCTTCTGGCCTTGCGACACAACTCGATGAGCGTCGTGGGCTTGATCACGGTGCCTGGGTGCCACTCATGCATTTGCTGCCTCAAGCCAACTTGCCAGTGTTCCAGGTTTCCATGCCGTTCAACCTAACCACCCATCAGGCGCTTCAAATGGGACAGGCTTTAGCACCATTGCGGGAACAGGGCGTGCTCATCGTGGCCTCGGGCAGCATGACGCACAACCTGTATGAAGTGCGACAGCCTGCCAGCGCTGCGCTGGCATATGCCCAGGAATTTGCTAGCTGGATCAAGACGGCTGTGCTGGCCAATGCAGTGAGTGCACTGATTGATTACCGCAGCGAAGCGCCCCATGCTGAACGGGCGCATCCCACACAGGAGCATTTCCTACCATTGCTGGTGGCCTTGGGTGCCCAAGGTGATGGTGATGCTATCCAGTTTCTGGAGGGTGGCATCACACATGGCGTGTTGTCCATGGATTCTTATGCATGGGGCATGCCTCTTCACACATCACAATGAAATTGTGGATATGGCTGACAACGCGCATCTGGAACAAATTAACAGTGAACAATCAGTCATTTTTTATGAGGGCTTCTATGAATCGTCGGGACTTTGCCATTGGAATAGCACTTACACCGCTGTCTGCCACCTGGGTCCATGCCACCGTCCAACTGGAGGCGGGTACAGACTACCAAGCGCTTCAGACACCATTGCCTGTTTCGGTGCCAGGCAAGATTGAAGTGATCGAGTTCTTTGGCTATTGGTGCCCGCACTGCAATGCGTTTGAGCCCAGACTGGAGCCTTGGGCGAAAGCCTTGCCGAAGGATGTCGTCTTCAGGCGCATTCCTGTGGCGTGGCAGGAAGGACAGGTCCCCTACCAACGGCTTTTCTACGCACTGGAAGCCATGGGCGTAAGCAATGACATTCATTCAAAGGTGTTCAAAGCCATTCATGAACAGCATTTGCGCCTGGACAGTGATGCCAACATGGCGACCTTTGCCGCAGCGATTGGCGTTGACAAGACCAAACTGGTGGACGCGATGAAAGGATTTTCTGTGGATGCCTGGATGCGTACTGCCAACCAACTGGCCAAGAGTTACCAGATTGAAGGCGTACCGACGTTGGCGGTCAACGGCATGTATGTCACATCCCCTGAAATGGCCAAAGGGGAAGTCCAGTCACTCAATGTTGTTGATGCACTCATCAAGAAGGCCAGAACGCGTCGTTGAAACAGCAGATTCTGATCACGGAATGACGAAGATGTTGTCTCGTCTATTGCATTCCGGCGGCTCACCATAGCCGGTAGAGCGAACCTTCCCGTCCTGTGCAATCTCCACTTGAAACCACTGACAGAACTGGTTTTCATAGCGATAGCTCCATACCACGCCACGCGAACGGCCCAATCCTTGGGTTTCACTGGGGCGGCCTAGCCGCTGACGCACCTCGTCCTGAGTCATACCGGGGGCGATGTGCGTGAAATTCGGCTCAGTCAACACCTGTTCGGCGTGCGTGGCGTGCCCGGTCGCGTCCAGATCAACAAACCAAGTGTGATGGCCCATCGGCCCCCGAGGAAATTCCAGGCGGCTGCCCGTGGCCGTCTGGCGCACCATGTCAGGAGGTCCCATCTGGGCAAGCAAATCGTCACGACTGATACCAGTCAAATTGGCAGGCGGCGCGTAACTGCTGCAAGCCGTCAACATCGACAGACCTATCAAACTCAAAGTAGCAATGCGTATCACGGCAGCTCCTGAACAAATCTGAGGCAGTAAAGATGCAGAGAGTAGCAAAGATTTGTCAATCTATATCCAAACGCCCAATAACGACTACAGGTCATGTCGGATGACACAGAAAGTGAAAAATTGGACATTGATTTCAAAAGGTTTTTCCAATTTCTATGGCACCGTTCAATGGAGTAATGTCATAGAAAGTGAAAAATTCTGGAGTCTGCGTCACATTAACTGAAAAAATCCTTCGTGTTTACATGCGATGTATGGCTACAAACGCTACAGCTCCGACGACGGAGATCACCGAAAAGATCATACGTCGAAGTCTGCGGTTTGTTACGCCTTCCCAGCGTAGCGCACCATTGCCTTTATCTAAATCTGCTTCCAGAAAAATTTTCATAGTTTGACTCCTCTTTCTTGCAGCAGTTTTTCAAAGTACTTAAAAGTTTCCGCGTAGTCTGGGCTAGCAACAATACCTGCCCATTCTCCCGGTGCCTTTGCCACTGCCGATTCTGGAAGTACATAGTCGTCAGGGTGCCACGCAATTACTTTGGGATTGCGCTGCAAGATAGTTACAGGAAGTGCACCCCCATTGAGTAGAAGGTCGTAATCTTGTGCTGTGAGCCGCTTGCCGGTTACGTGAACGCCCAATCGATGGGCAAAATACACAACCAGCTTGATGTGTTCACGGCAGCGCCAATAAGACCAACGGCCCTCGTCCCAAGTTTCATACGTTTCAAGATCTTCACCTCCTGGCAATGCCTTGTTGCGCCTAAGTACCGGAATAAAGTGAGGCAAGCGCTTCCAATCCTGTTCGTCATCGGTCATCGCGAGATCCGTATCCATTTTGACAAACAAGATGAGCTCTACGTCTTCGTACAGCCGTTTGGCATCAGATAGCGTGTTCGCTGCAACATCCATCGCCTTGTACCAACAGTGCGGAGTGGGTTCGCAAACTTGATCGCTTTTCCCTGCAAGCCAGTCGTATCTGACATAAAACCGATCGGCAATACTGCGAATAACAGAAGAAGACAACTTGAGCAGTAACGCATCCACGGATGCAAAATCCGCTAATGTGAAGCCAAGATCCGATAGCGCCTCGACCGCAGCAGGAAAAGACAGTTGATGCTCTTGGATGAGCACATTGAAGCGCTCAGTAACTCCCCGCAACGCCGCTACGCCTCCATCCCGTCCCTGAGTGGACATGGCGACGCCATCCAGAATAGCTCCGGCAATTCCTGCTATTGAGCCGCCCAAATAGTTCGCTTGCGCTTCAAGAAAGGCTCTTGTTTCAGGTCTAACAACGACGGGAAAACGTCCTGGATTCGCCGAAACAGGCTGCTTCAATGAGTCATCTGTCGCAGCTCCGACCAGCCGATATAGGATTTCTTGAAGCGTAGGGACAAAACGGGTTGCCATGGGTAAATTTTTCGTGATTCAATTTGATTCAACAAATTATAGTGAATCAAATTGAATCACGAAACAGTATTTGAACTATTTTTCCCTCAAGTGGGTTTATGGCGAGTCTTAAACACACTGTTGTCGTACGTGATTGACAGCGCTGACCTTCAAACCTAACGGCTGCAATGAAAACGTGGACTTGCAAAGCAGCGGTTGCAAGTCAGTCCGTTTCCGATGATTCGTCATCAAGTCTTCCAGCGTTCCCTGGTGAAGTTACATGAACATTTCGGTTGGTGAAAATTGTCTTTAGTGTTGCCGATTCAACCTTATGACTCGTCCTGCGACTCACAATTTCAAGATTAATTTCTATATGTAGAAATTGAAAGTAGTCCCACAACTCTTCAAGTGACATGGTCACCGCGGGGCCTTGAGTCCTGCTTTTCAGAATATGAAGAATAAGTGCCAACGGCGCCGCCGCATGGGTCCCCGCCGCGCCATCGATATCGCAGTCGTATGCCATCGCTTCATTCAGATCGCGCGCAATCATGTCCAACCAATGATCAGACAAATTGCATGGCAGTGCGAAAATTGCTGGGCGTTCCAGAACTTCACTTCTGAGTTGCGCAAGATCAGATTTTTGGGGGAGTTGCTTGATCATATTTTCTCACTGGGGTTGATGCTGCTTCGCGCAGCCGTTTGTGAGCGAATGAGGGCGCCATATTCCGACCGAATACGGGCAATGATTTCGTGATTGAAAACGTGTAAATCGCGCCTTTCGTGCGCCAGGCGTGTTCGTTCCGTGATCAAAGTGGAAACAAGCTTTTCGTCATAGTCAGGCGTGGCTCGTTCCCTATCTATTCTTTCCGTATGCAGTGCGATCAAATGCCCAATGCATTCAATGGCTGCCTCATAGGCGATAGCCTCATCCTGATTCCACTTGGGTAACGGGTCGGGTGTTGTATTCGTTGGAACTGGCATATTCAAAACTCGTTGGTAATCGTCGGTCGGTGAATTTCATACTTGTCGCGCAAATGCACGTCGCTTTTACCGCAGACATCCGACCTGCGGTAAAAATACTGTCTTGTTCCATCAATGGTGGGGCCGCAGACCGGCGTCACGGTGAGTTCGCGTAATAAGGCCCGAGGGGAACGATGCATTGCGCGGGCATGGTCGGCAGCAGAGATATAGGTTGCTTGGAACCGTTCTATGTGAGCCGTAGAAATCCGATGCCCGAGCGTTTCGTGCAGCGTGGTGGTCAATAGGCCCAACCGTACGAGGTCGTATGCCACCTGCTGCTTGATGCCCATGGCCTGCGCAGCCTGATCAATCGACAATCCATCCTCATGCGCTTCGCGGCAAGAATCCAGCCATCTTTTTGTTTCGGCAAGGTTCAAGATTGCCATGCCCAGCGGTACGGCATGGCTACTTTCTCCCTGCGAAATTAATTCCTGTGCAAGGACTGCCTTGATTAACCCGGTGCCTTCCGTGTCACGAAGTCGCCAGTATTTCAGTACATCGCGGACGGAAATTCCGGCGTCGGTCGCTGGAACGCTGGGCCATACATGGAGTCGATCAATTTCAGATTTTGGGATGAGCCAGGCAGCGGCATGCTGGTTCTTGTGACGGGAGATAAGCGGCGTCACAACGCCGCAGGCAATCAGCTCTCTAAGCCGTCGTTCTGGCAATGCAACAAGCTGTGCCGCTTGTTGCATTGAAACAGAACCATTGGTGGCCCCCTGGATATATGCCAGATCACTGGTATGGAGCGTGTTGGATTTACGCCCAGACGGCAAGGATGCAGTGGTTGCAAAGACCAGCTCGGCTTGTACCAGGTGGCGAACCACCGACTGGGAAACACCGGCAGCAGCCGCCATTTGCGGCAAGCTAAGACGAGGGTGGTCGGAAATGGTTTGGCGCTTTAGAAGTTTGTTGCGCTGGCACACCAACCCCCACCAGTGCTCACGCAGGTAGTTTTCAAATGCATCCCGCAGAAACTGGAAGCCAGAATCAGAAAGATCCTCATACAAAACTCGGTACAACGGAGAAAACGTCCGGCGGACGCTTGGACTTGCGGGGGCCGACGCCTGCAATGCAGCCATCAGGACGTGAAGCCTCGAAGGCCATGTATCCAATAGATCGGCAGTGCCCACGATGAGCGCCTGGGCTGTCGGCATTCGATGCGAATCAGCGACTTGCCCTGGATGCGCTGGTCGTATTTGAGAGGCAAATAATCCAAGGTAACGGACTAAACGATGTACTTCTGGTGGCAACAAGCCAGAAAACTCACTCACTGGCACGCCATCGCGATCACCACAAAGTAGCCGGGTGATTGTCAAAGCGGTTTGACTGGCTTGTTCGGTGATGGCCTGCGCCAGTGACGCGCCACATTCACAATGCCGCTGATCAACAGCGGACCATTGGGTCACCCTGGTGCACTGCGGGCAAATGTCTTGGAGCCAAGTTCCATGCACAGTGCATGCGCAGGTTAACTTCAAACTCCAACATCCCTGCAAGATGCCGCCTTCCTTCAAACACGCAGGGCACCAGCGTCTGCACATGTGGTTGAAGTCGGAAATGTGAAGTCCCAATGGCATCGCGTCCAGACCCCATTGGCGAGGCAATGCGCCAAATAGGTAGCTCCGCTCCTGGTCCGTCAGACACAGGCGTTCGCACAGCTCCTCAAATGCCGGTCGCATCCGTACCCGCAATGAGCTGAAAAGTTGGGGCACAGAGACGAAACCATTCGCCGCGGCTACACGCATCAAGAATCCCGGTATAGCCTCGCCGGGCACCGGTCGCGGCCGAACAGCATAGGCAACAGCGGCCCTATTCACAGCGTCCCGCTCCTGGTCGTTGTGCCGCCTGTTTGGCAAGGTCGTGATGGACCAGCGCGTGGACGAATTCCATTTCGCTCTTGTGCAAGCAAGAAAGGTGTTGCCCGACTTCGAGCAATACATCCTTTGGGTCGCGCAACTCAACAGGCAGGTGCCAGCGTCTCATCACTGATCCCAACACCGATGGATGCCATTTCTTGTGCGCAGCCTTAAAGAAGATGTTGAGGAGTGCTGTGGCAGCTGCCGGGTTTCCATCCATCCAGTAGCCGGGCTGGTTTGCGGAATTGCTTCGGCAGCTAAATCCATCCGCAGGGTCCAGTGCCGAAACGTTTATCGCGAAGGATCGCCACCAACGCGCCAGTTCTTCACCGTGGCTCTGGCGTTGGGTTTGGCTTAGGCGAGGATGGAAACATACCTGTTTTTGATGGACGATTCCGGCGCTGTGGGCCGCGAATGCTTGCTGTACCGCCTCCCGCACCAGCACGGCCAACGGATTGACTTGTCCCTCAAGCTCTGCCACTAAGGTGCGAATCCGCCGATAGCATTCCAAGTCCTGCAGATCTACCAGTACGGAGGATTGCGAGCGGAAGCACCGCTGCAACAGCCAGTTCGCCTTGGTGAGCCATGTTCTGTGCGGTGGTTCTGCAGTCAAGCTGACTTCCCAGGCTCCTGGCACCATCCGCGCGCCCTGTCGCTGGACGATTGGCCAGGATGCGGGGCGCAGATAGCTGCGCCCCTCTGTCAACGCGCGGCGGAGTTTCAGGGACCACCACAACATGGCATAGACATCTCGGGTCTGATACGCCGTCACACTCGACGACACCCTGGTACAGGCATCCCGCACGGCATCCGAAACTTGGGCGTCGGCAGCTTTCGCAAGCATGCGGGCCAAGTCAATTGCCCAATGCGGCGTGCGCACGACAGGTCTCTCGCTGACCTTGGCGTCGCAGGCACACCGCCATCCGGAGCGCAAGGTTCTCCATGTGTACCTGAGGCCGCAGGCATGGCAATCTTCTGCCAGCAGGCAGGCATGCAGAGGGCAGGCAGTCACAAGTGGCAAGTCCCACAATAGACAGTGGTAGCCGGAGCTACCAACGCACACCGGGCACAGGCGAGGCGCCAAGGACCACGTATGCCACTTCACAACGCATTTTTGATCCCATCGTTCGGTGAGTCTGTATTCCCTTGTTCGCAGGGTCTCCAGTACATTGGCTCCCAACACGTGCCTTAGAACCTGGTCCGCGTTAAGTTCCTGGGCCGCTTTGCTACCTTTCAAAGCTGAACGCACGTCCTGTGGAAAATCATGACCGTTTGCCATATAGATCCGCCAGCACCAGCCTGCCAGGCTTTCGCCCAGACGCAGCTGGGGTCGCACGGGGAAGTCAGCGAGCGTCGGGTGGGCATTCACATTGACCTCCTACGCACGGCTGAATGGGCTGCCTGGAAGGGCTCTCCTCCCCGGTCCAGGCGTCGGAACTCGAAGTGAGGATTGAACGCATTCAGCTTGCCAATCCCTTCCCACCAGATTTCTTCGGTAAATGCCTTCTCCAGCATCGTCGCATCGATGATCTCCATGTCCTGCTCAAGCGCATGGCGCAATGCTGCGGCTAACAGCTTTTTGATGTACGCCACGCGGCCATCACTTGCGAAATACAAACGTTGACCCATTTCCTGTGCGCTGTAGGGAGTCGAAGTAACCGATACGTTGATCAGCGAGACCAGCGACAGGAACAACTGCAGGCACTCTGTTTCGATGTTGACGGTATCACTTTGCCCCATGGCAAGGCGTAGCCGACTGGAGAATCGACGACGCAGCTGGTCATTGATTTGCAGTATCTGTTCAACCCGAGGCAGTCCCACTAAACCGGTGGGAACGCCGACTTCGTCAATAAGACTCTTGAACCAGTCACCCACCATGTAGTGCGTTCGAGTGTCGCCCCGATCATGCAGGTGCTGCGCCTCATCAAACAGCATCAGCTCGACACCGCACTCTTTGCAAAGCTTTGAGATGCGGAACATTTTGCCGCTGATGGTGCCCTTGTAATGCCAGGGGTCCCCAAGGGCAGTGAGCATGGCATCGATGACGCCAGCCACGGTCGCTGCGGGTGGAACTGTGGCGATCAAAACTTCGACCTTATTGCGATCAAGCAAGCGCCGGGGTGGATGTTGGTGTGCCAGCCACCGGCATAAGCTGCTTTTTCCGGTACCGGCCTCGCCAGTGACCAATACGTGCTTGGCGATCCCGGTTTCCCGAAACAGTTTCAGATTGGCTTCGATGGCGTTCATTGCCGCCACAAAAGGCGGGAAGGGGATGTACTGCGCGTCAAAGCTCTTGAGCTGGGCATACATGTCAGAGCATTCCATCTTCACCCGTCCGTATCGGTTGCATTTGGAAGCTGGTCAATATTTTTGGAATGTCGAACGTTATTGGCACGATGTTCTCGGACTCTTTCGGGGGTGCCTTTGGGTTCGGCTTAAGAACCTCTGGTGCAGGCGGTATGCCACCACCTTGCGGTTTACTGCCGGTAATGCCGCGTATGGACGCGGAGCGTTGACGGGCCTTTTGCTTGCGACTGGTCATCAATTCAGCAACCGACTGCGCGATATCGTCGCGCGCGCGTTGCAGTGCCACAGGATCTTCGGCATTGGCACCGTCCTCACGCATCAGTTGGCGGATCAAGGTGTTTTGCGTGAATGTCAGTCCACGTGCATAGTCCAGATTTAAGGCTTGGACGAGGATGGGGTCAGATTCGTCTGGTCCCCACACATGGACCTCGACGAGATCCTCAGGATCGAAGACCACGCGAATGGCCACGCCTTCGCCGTACTGCCTCAAAATGGGACCCAGACCATCACCGTTGTATCGAATGCCATTGAGTTCAAAGCCGTCCCGACGCAGCTTTCTGGAGGCACTTTGCCCTATGCGTTGTTGAAACGTGGACAAGTCTTTTGGCAATTGAGGTTCATGGGCGGCGAGGCCCTCGTTCCAGCGCTTGAACGGTGTTGTGTCAAGACTGCGATGCTTGGTCTGCGCGTAGATGTCAACCACCCATTTTTCAAACAGATGCTTGAATTCAGCCAGTGTCAGAAGCGCACATTTTTGTGGGTCATAGTCGCCACGCAGATGGAAGCGGGCAAAACTCACACCAGGCAACTGATGTGCGAAGAAATAGTTGATGGTTTTGAGGTAGCGCTCAATAGAGCCCTTGAATCGCGGCTGGCGTTTGGGGCAGAACACGATTGCGAAGCCGAGGTCAAACGCAATACTGTCCAGGTCGATCCCGTGGAATTCAAGGCCGTTGTCAGCGACCAATACTTCAGGAATGCCATAGCTGGGCCATCGGTTTTCGACAGGAAGGTTTGGAATGGCAGAAATAGTTGGTGGTTTCGGTAAAACGGCGTGCCTTAACGCGCCGACCACCGCTGCGGCAGAGGGACTGCCGTAAGTCAGGTAGTAGCCCAGCGGAAGTCGACTGTAGTGGTCGATGGCCACCGTCAGTGTGGGGCGGCCAAGCGGTAGCCATGTTCGCTCGTCCACCAAAAACAAATCCAATGGCGTATGGTCTATTTCGACCCGCTCCAAGATACGGGTCGTTTGGGTTCCCGCCTTGCCCACCCGGAAGCGGCGATCCGCACTGGCCCTGCCCTCCTTGAGCGCAACCATTTCATATTGATTCGTTCCCGCCAGCAAACGGTACGTGGTGCGTTCGCTCGGGGCAACCAGTGGCGTGTTCGTCAAAGACTGGCGATTCTCGGTATCAACCTTGGCCAAAAGGCGTGAATAGATATTCTTACCGGTCGCCAACGGCGTCGTATTGAAGGCCTCGGTCATCGCGGCTGCCAATAGTTCCAGCAAGCGTGGACTTTGCTGGCTGTCTTTTCTCCCGCGAAGGTCATAGCGAGGGATCAAAGAGCGCGTGTCACGCCCTTGAATGAGCCGACGGTGCCAACGATATACGGTGGTTACGCCAGGAGGCGTAGGGTCTTCAATCTCCACGGACACCCGTTTGATGATGGGCTGCAGGAACGCGGGGGTGAACACCGGTGTTCCGTCTGCTGTGATTGCTTCAAGGTATTGACGCCGACGCTTGACCTCTTTTTGTGCTTCCTGGGACAGCTCATCCAGTGGTCTCGAATAGGTCACCGGTAGTTTGCCACCAGGGGACGCTTTTGATGATTCAGAAATGAGGCCTTTTGCAAAGTCGTCAAGCAGTTGCTGACGGGTTACCAGCGCCAGGGCGCCGCCATCCATTGATTCGATCAGCACCTCGCCATTGGGTTGTAGCCGCTCGATGCGGAAGGCGCCTCCTTTCCATTCAAAAACCATGTTCTTGTGCAATCCAAAACCAGCCATCGTCGGCCTCCTTTGCAGATTTCAATTGGGTATCGGGTGACAGCGGCTGGTCCAAGTCGCATCGGAGTAGCCCGGCCATCAGCAAGCTGTAGGGTTCCACAGCGTGGCACGCCAACAGCTGCGTTGTGAGAGTCAGGGTCGTTGGTAGTTCGGCAGCGCACCGGGCCATGACCATTCGGCTCAGATCTGCATTGGGACGTACCCGTGCAGCGCGGTGGCAAATCGTTCGCACATTGGATTGCCGAGGTTCTTGTCTCAATACTTCTTCAGTCAGAATGACAAACGCCTGATTGCTTCTCTTCAGGTGTGCGGAAATGCAATCCAATTTGTGTTTAATTTCGTCCTTTTGCAGGAAGCGGGCAGGCTTGACCTCAATCCAGATTACTTTGCCGTTGCTCAGTCTTACCTCCAAGTCCGGCGTGTACCTGCGAATGCGCTCGCCATCGGGGTAAGTGATGGTCGTCGGCTGCTCTCGGTATCTGGCCACTTGCGGCGACGCCTCCAGCAGGTAAATCGCGTCGAGTTCAAGCAGACCCTC
Organism: Rhodoferax sp.; assembly: GCA_031291305.1. GTDB lineage: Bacteria > Pseudomonadota > Gammaproteobacteria > Burkholderiales > Burkholderiaceae_C > Rhodoferax. Next base: position 74,367 of record JARLJH010000067.1, read on the forward strand.
GTGGTGGACCATTCGCCCGTTTTTTCTGCTGGGGAATTTGCCACGCATGATCCCGCCCGATGGGCTGATCACATTTCTGGCACGCTGGTGGCTGTCGCCCAAAGGCTCGCGCCCCTTCCAGCGACCGCTCCACAAATTGGTGTTCATGAATGTTCTCCTCCTTGGCGTGGGTAGCACTTCGCCCGCCGCCATGGTCATGACAGTTGGATATACCTGTTTTTGGGCGTACGAACGCCCCAACCGGGTTATTTAAGCCAGTTAAAACAGGGTGTTTGGATGGGCGGTCTTGACGCTGGGAGGTGCGTCCGCGATACTGATGGTGCAACCCGAGGTATCAACAGATGCTTCACCCAACGGGGCAAGCCGCAAGGTTTGTCCCGTTTTTTTACATGGTGGCCTCCTCTTTTCGTTTGCGCCTCAGACGGCGGATAGGTTCGCGCTGCTCATGTTTGGCACCGCGCAGGGCAAGCACATCGCGAATAAGTCGTACCTGGGCAGAGGTAAGGTGCTGGACCTCATCACGCAGGTCATGCAGAAGCCAGTAAATGTCTGGCGGCGCGTCTGGGTCGATTACCAACTTGCGTTGAGACGCGATTGCTGCCGAACAGAGTTCTTCGTGTTCTTTAGAAGTCAGTGATAGCGCGGCTGAAAAGCGTTCCACGAATTCATCGGTAGGTGGTCCTTTCAGGCCAACTTCCAGCGCCGATATGTAGCTTTGCTCGTAGCCAACACGTTCAGCCAAGTCAGCCTGGCGTAGGCCATAGCGAACGCGCAGGTCATGCAAAAGATGGGAAAACGGGCTCATGATGACCCGAGATTCTGCCCTTTATTTCCAGACTCGTAAATGAACAAAATTCATATAAATCAATATGTTATGTCTTGCACTGGCAAAATGCAATGGTTTGACTAGGCAAAATTCACACGCCATGCAAAGAAAGTCTTCACATTGCTTATGGGTGAGTTTTGGCAGTCAAGTCACGCACGCAATTGAGTGCGGCATAGTCCAGTCCCGGTTGCCCATCTATTCCATTGAACCTTAACCAGCCCGACCGGTGTTGTGATCAATAAATTGTCTTGTTTCATAAGCGGTCAGACTCACAATTTGACAAAATTCTGAATGAGTTGCTGGTGACGTAAGATCAGCTGGCAACCTTTCCAAAGCGGTTTTGTGATCACTATGCTTTCAATGAGCACAGCCGCCAATGATTGTTGACTGCCACTATACGAAGTTCCATTTCGACGCTTCTCGATGATAGATATTTAGCTAATGAAAATGACAAGCTTCCCTCCCTTGCCAAGGCGACTAGGTATTGCCGCCGACATGACTTTCATCGTTGAGTCACCCATCGGATTTATAGCGGATTGCCTTCTGATTTACGATCAAATCGTAATCCCGGGTGATCCTCTTTCCTTGGCGAACCTATATGGACTGTTTGGAACTGAACAAATGCAGAGGATGTTCGACAAAGGCCGTCTTTGCTTCTGTCCAGCAATGTCTAGGCTGCTGGGGAACGAGCACGAAGAGAGCGAATTCTCAAGGTCAAAATACATTTCTCTGATCGAGAAAAGCAATATTGCGCGACATCATTATGATGATCCAAAGAAAATACTCGCTCAGGTTGATAGCCATTTACTAGTTGGCTCAAATCCAGACTACAAGACTTGGAAGTTAGTCAAAGATAAAGCTGTGTTTGCTTTCAATGAGCTTGCCTCTCGGCCTGAGTATGAGTTCTTGATGCCATTAGGCCGATATGGCGTACCAAATTTGGACAGACTTGTTGGACTCGAAACCGGAATGGCTAGGCTAAATGACTTGGCCGCAGCCGGTGTTCTGGATATCGAGATGGATGCAGAGCTACCATGGTTGCTCAACGCTTGTTTTCCCGGTAGTTCGTCGATGCCAATAGTTAACAAAGATAGGTCAATTGCTGATGCTGTATCTACCGTTGAAAAATTGCATGGTGTTAGAAACCTGCCATCCCTCGGACAAATGGCTTCTATAGATTCATGGACTGCTAGCCAGATGTTGGATATTGCAATGAGTGATGACGCTGACGAGCTTCGCGATTGGTTACGGAACAACCTGACCCCAGGACTAGATGTACGTGACGCATACATTCGAGCCACTGAAACTCTTCCCTCAAAAATGCCTTGGACTGGCTGGCTCCGTTTCGGTGCAATCAATACTGTTACAACGACCATCGGCGCGATGGTTGGAAATCCAATCCTTGGGGCGGGTATCGGATTGGCCTTGAGCGCAGCCGACCAGCAATTTGGCCCTAAATTAGCCGCTGCTGTCGCCGATCCCTATCATCCTGGGAAATGGCTCTCATTGGCTGGACGCGGATACATTGCTTAATGTACGCATCCTCTTTAAACATTGGCACAAATAGACCGTCCGCCCAAATCAGACAGCTGCATGGAAGGCCGTTGAGATGGTCTTATCACACGCCGACCTCTGCGTAGCGTCGTTGGATCCGGTTGACTCGTATCAAGAATAGTCAGCATGACCCTGCGCGAAGCCCTGATCGATGAGAGAGGAACACCGGATGCCCGAATGAACCACCTGTTTGGTCGATAGGTCAGTGCGCATGAATCTGGTCATCTTGGACGAGCTAGGCTATTTGCCGTTCAGCCAGGCAGGTGGTGCATTGCTGTTTCACCTGCCCTCCAAGCTGTACGAGCACACCAGCGTGGTGATCACCACCAATCTGAGTTTCTCGGAGTGGTCCAGCGTGTTCATTGATGCCAAGATGACCACGGCACAATTGGACCAGCTCACACACCATTGCCACATCGTAGAGACGGTCAACGAGTCGTATCGCTTCAGGCACAACAGCATGGTCGCCATGTCGCGCATTAAGGCCAAGGAGAGTGAGCGCAAGGACAGCGAAGCGGCATCAGAAACACCAGAACCTGACGAACCGTTCTAAGGGTGCGCAAAGGGAAAACCAAAGTCAAGGGGGCAGCAATAACCAGAACTCAGTACACTTATCCACAGTTGCTGGTTGAGAAATCAGCAACCCACCCTGGGTCAATATTCAATCGGCGCTGACAACCAGCAGCGCAAATGATCTTTTACTGTTCCGTCAATGATTTAAGCTATTGATTTAAAACAACTATTGACCATCAACAGTTTAAAGCAAGGGACTTTCGCGCGCGAAAAAATGTGTATTCCGGGTTAGACCTATGCCCAGTACCTACGTCCCTAAGATACCATCTAGATACGAATTCGTACGCTACACCGCCTGCAGAGCTCCCAATGAAAGTACTGTTTGAGACTAAAAAGCTCCAGAAAACGGGGCGAATTGCTCTGAATGAGCAGTTGTTGCGCAATGCGGGGCTGCACGAAGGCGATCCGGTCGAAATTTACTTTGATGCTTCTACGCGGAACATCATTCTCCAGCGCGCCACATCTTCCGCAGGTGCGGACACGATGCAGACAAAACAGGCCGCGAATTTAGAAAAGAGAAAGTAACAATGACAGACCAACTACAAGATCGGTTTTCAGGTCACGAGTCCTTTATCTGTCGATATGGGTGGCTTTCCAAGGTGCATCGCGCTGCTTTGGAAGATCCAGGCATCCTGCACAACGAGTTGAAGTCGATGCACACCTTGGGCATCGGCCGAAATATGGTGAAGTCCGTCCTGTTTTGGGGTGTTGCCGCTGGAGTTATCCAGCTTGAAGATACGGGAGAGTACAGATCCGGCCCATTAGGGCGGCGTCTCTTGGGTCCCGATGGATGGGATAAATACTTGGAGTCGCTTGAGTCGATGTGGCTCATCCACTGGTGGCTTGTATCGAACGCCAAGCTCGCGGCCTGGTCTGAGGTCTTCGGCGATGGTCGTCTACGTCGCTTTGATCGCAAGGCCTTGGTTGATCGATTGAGTGTTCGAGGACGCGACAAGGCCCGCCCGCTTGCCTCCTCAACGCTTGAACAGCACGCTGGCATTTTGATGCAGAGCTATTTGAAGGACGAGCGCAACAATGACGACACCTCGTGGTGCCCCCTGCAGGACTTGTCATTGCTCATGCAGACGGTAACTGACGATGGGCGTGTTGCCTTCAACGTCTCGAACCGGCAGCCGCTCGGCCTGACCGAACGTGCCTTTGCAGTCTGCCTGCTCGACTACGTTCGCCGACGCGGCGCTGACCAATCCAATTTGTCACTTGCGGATGTGTCGCGGGGCGACTACTCGCCAGGGGCAGTTTTGTGCCTGGATGAACTGACGGTGCGACGATACCTTGACGAGCTAGCCAGAGGGTTGCTCGCACGGTGCTTGCGCTTCAACGATACGGCTGACACGCAAACTGTAGTCATCAATCTAAACAACGCGCCAGATGATCTCATTTTGGCCACCGAAGCAGAGGTTTTGAATGCCTAACTTCATCATCGGCGAATTGGGCCTTGGAGCCGGCTCGGTGCGGTCCATTTCCTTGGAGCGGGATCTGTATGACCCAGAGGCGCTGAATGCCTACATGGTGACGCCTGCGGTTGTTGGCGCACTGGGGCAGTTGGGCCGCGCCCTGAGTTCGGACTCACCTCAGCGCGCTTGGAAAGTGGTTGGGCCCTATGGCAGCGGCAAATCCGCATTGGGAGTCGCCGCCGGTCAGTTGTTGGCTGGTGCCCGGCACTTTTCTTTTATCGCAGACGCGCTCAAAGCGCAGTCCAAGCAGGCGCATTCTCTGTTTGCGGAATCGAAGCGATACCCCGTTGCGCTGGTCGGATCCAGGGTGTCACTCGGTACTGCTTTGGCTAGGGCATTGCTGCGTGCTGTCGAGTCCTGGGAAAAGAGTAAATCTGCCAACCTGTTCAAAAAGCGGCTGGATCTCGCCAGCGGTACCTACGACGGCGTTGAGCTAAATGCTGCGGTGGCCGCCATGGTCCGCGACTTTGCGGATACTGCGGCGGCTAACGGTTTCAGCGGCGTGGTTGTCCTGGTCGACGAGTTGGGTAAGTTTGTTGAACACGCCGCTCTTTACCCAGCCGAGGGCGACCTGATGGCCCTTCAACAACTCGCGGAAAGTGCGTGTGGCCGAGAGGATACTCGACTCGCGGTCGTTGCCTTCCTCCATCAGCACATCTCGGCCTATGCCGACGGGTTGGGTAAGGGGTTGTCCGATGACTGGGAAAAGGTCGCCTCGCGCTTTGAGGAAATCCCGTTTGATGAGCCAGTGGAGCGATACGCCCACTTCGCAGCTCATGCACTGGCCGTATCTGAACGCGGCCGCATGCAACACGGACTTGCCGCCAAGGCAAGAGCCCTCTATCAAACCTCGGTCGACCTGGGATTGCTCAAGCCCCAAGGCCCTGCCGACTTCGCTTTGCTCGCAAAGGCCGAGCGGCTCTATCCGCTGCATCCGGCTGTCGTCGCAGCGATGGCGGTCATTGCCAAGCGCATGGGGCAGAGCGAGCGGTCGTTCCATGCCTTCTTGAACGGTGATGAGCCCAACGCTTTGCGGGACTATGCCAATCGCACCGCACACGATGCGAGTCATTGGTATCGCCTCGACAATTTGTGGGACCATCTAGCCGGTTCCCATGTTCTTAGATTCCGCGAACGTAATGCGGAGCGTCGTTGGGTCTATGCAGCCACCTGCGTGGCCCGAGAGGGCGCGTCGCGTCTCCAGGCCAGCGTCCTCAAGGCCATTGCTGTTCTGGAATTGGTCGAGCGTGGTCTTCGTCAGCATGTGTCGACCGTCTTGATTCAGCACGTACTTGACGAAGTAAAGCCATTGGATGTGGTGACAGCGATCGAGGAACTTGCTCGAAAGGGCGCTATTCAGGTCAGGCGGGGTGGTGACCAAGTAATGATCGCAGTGCCAGAGCTGGCAAACATCGATGGGCTACTAGAAGAAGCTGCGAGGGAGGGAGAGGCCGTGCTGGTAACTCGGGCACTCAGTTCCGCGTTGTCGACGCGCCCTGTCGTTGCCCACAGGCACTATGACCGTACCGGGACACTGAGAACCTTGGGTGTCCTTGTCGGCACACCTGATAACTGGCCGGAAACCCCTAAGTTCGGTGCAGATGACATCAAGCCCGACGGGTGGCTGAAGGTTCTCGTGGTGGAGTCGTCCAACCGGGAGCTGAAGTCGGCAACGACCCGCTGCGGGCAGCAGTTCCAACCGTTGGAGCTACACGTTTGTTTGCAACCGAGCGCCGGCGCGCGCAGTGCACTGGTGCAATTTGCGACCTGGCTCACGGTCTCTCAACAGCTCAGAGCGAAACAGTTGGACCCTTGGGCGACACAGTACGTAGACCGCCAACTCGCAACCGCCCGCGAAGAGGTCGACCAAGTTATCGCGTCTCTGCTGGCCTCGAAAGGCAAGGAGAGCAGTGCCCTGACCTTCTGGCATAGCGGGAAAGAGGTGCCGAACGGTGCCGCCCTAAACCTCAGTCAGCTAGCCTCATGGTTGTTTGACAACCAGTTCCATCTGGCACCTCGCATCGTCAACGAACTCATCAACAAGGACAAACCGGCGTCGCCTATCGTGCTTGCTCGTCAGCGAATGTTTGAGGTGCTCTTCTCTGGCGACCACACCAAGCCGATCTGCGGCCCAGCAGAGTTCCCTCCAGAGCGTCTGATCCATCACACACTACTGGTCGACAGTGGCATTTGGTCGGAACGTGAAGGCCGCTGGTCGTTGAAGGTGCCGACTGCGGGGTCGGCAGTTGATGTCGTCCCGGTCTGGAGCTGCATCGCAGAGCTTCTATCTGATGGCGGGGTGAAGACCTTCGCCGAAGTGCTCGATGCCCTAGCAGCTCCCCCCTGGGGGTCCGTGCTGGCCCGGCTGGTATCTGGGCGGCGCTTTATCTGCTGGTGAATCGTGGCACCTGTGGCATATTCGAACGTGGAACCTTGGTTCTTGAACTGACTGTCGAACACCTGCAGCGGATGTACAAAACGCCCGTCCAGTTCGAAATCAAGGAACTGCCAGCAAGTGCGGCCAGCCGTACGCTATTGGAGGACTATCGAGCAGCACTGGCAACTGTAGGTTGCCAGGTTGATGGTGAGTTGACGGCATTGGAGGTTGCACGGTCAACCTATCGCTGGCTGGCAAGACTTCCGTCGTACTCCCTCCAAAGTGGTCGTGTGTCGAAGGACACAGCCCTGTTCAGGGCTCGCCTCGAACGTTCTCGGGATCACATCGACCTTTTGTTCAAGGCGGTTCCCCAACTCCATAAGGACAGCAAGTCAAAGCAGGCCTTCCGAGCTTGGTTGTCGAACGTGCTTATCGACCTTGGCGCAACCTATAAACGGCTGCAGGACGAGGTTGGCGGTGTGCTCAGCACGTCTTTCGATATTGCTGGCACTTTGCCCCGCGTACGCCAGCAACTTCAGAAAGAGTGCAGTTCGGCGACGACTGACGTTGCCGAGGTAAACCTGAGATCGTTTGTCCTGCGGTGTGCAGACCCAACGCTTTCGGATGACCGCTGGCTTGACTCAATTGCCAGCCTGATCGTTCACAAACCTTTGGATTCTTGGACGGATGCAACGCTCACCCAATTTGAGGGGGCCGTCATAGAGCTGTGCGCGCAGTACAAACGGTGGGTAAGGCTGTTGAGCCACCGAGCGCATCACCCGGCAATTGGAGAGCGCTACGTGTCACTGACCATGACCCTGCCATCAGGCCATGAGTCAGCGGTGTTCGTTGCGGCTGACCCGGTAGCCAAGAAGATGGCCGCTGAGATGTTGGAGAGTCTGGATCGCACCAGTGGTGGCAACCGTGATCGGATGCTTGCAGTACTGGGGCAAGCGCTGGTGACGCTTCAGGCCGCCGAGACACCGATTAGGGAGAAGCTAGAAAATGACAACCAAAAAGCCAGTTAGACACATACTCAGCCTTTCAGGTGGGAAGGATAGCGCTGCGCTGGCCATCTACCTGCGTGATCGGGTCCCCGATATGGAGTACATCTTTAGCGACACCCTCAAGGAGTTGCCAGAGACGTATGAGTACTTGGAGCGGATTTCGAGCTACTTGGGGAAGCAGGTCATTCATCTGAACGCTGACCTGGGCTTTGACCACTGGTACCACATGTACGGTGGGATGATTCCCTCCAACCATCGTCGCTGGTGCACCCGGGCGCTCAAGCTCAAGCCGTTTGAGCAGCACTGTGACGAAGATGAAGTCATCAACTACGTCGGCCTACGTGCAGACGAAGAGCGCAGTGGCTACATCAGCCACAAACCGAACATCAAAGCTGTTTATCCGTTCAAGGAAGACGGCTTGGTGCTGCGCGATATCGAAGGAATTCTGAAGTCCTCGGGTGTCGGCATGCCGCCGTATACCAAGTGGGGGCGCACTAGGTCTGGCTGCTACTTCTGTTTCTACCAGCAAAAGATTGAATGGGTTCGACTCAAGGAAACCTACCCGGATCTCTACGCGAAGGCTAAGGAGTACGAGCGTCCATTTGAAAAGACCGGCAATTTCTTCACATGGAGTCGCGGGGAAAGCCTTGAAGAGATGGAGCAACCTGAACGCGTTGAGCAAATCAAGCGTGAGCATGTCATCCGAATCCAGAGGAACGCTGCGCGCCGCGAGAACGCTACCTTGATGGAAGTCTTCGCGAGTGCCGAGACGGCGGACGAGCCGGAAGATGATGATGACCAGGGCTGCTTGGTCTGCTCTTTATGATGCGCTATGGCTTTTAAAGTTAAAGCAAGAGTTCTCCTGGAGCTTGGGGCTGAATTGATCAGTTCGGACGGCATTGCGCTGTACGAGTTAATCAAGAATTCTGTCGACGCGGGCAGCGAGAGTGTCGAAATTCGGGTCAACGTGGCGCTGATGGCCTCAGGTTATCGCGTACTGCAATCGAAACTAGCAGCGCTACCGACGGGTACACGATTGCGACGCGATTGGCTCGAAGCGACCGTCCGGCAATGCTTCGAGGCTACCGCCTCTGAAGACCTTCGCACAGAATTTGTCCGCCGCCTGGAAGGTTTGGGTTTGCAACGCGCAGCAACCGTCGCGGAGGGGTTTTACCGCGAATTCTCTTTCATTGAAGTGGAGGATTGGGGCTGCGGCATGTCCATGGACGATCTGCGAACTAAATTTCTGACGGTTGGCACGCCCAATCGCCATCTGGATCGGCAGCGCTTGGGTACAGCGAGTAAGTTGCTGGGTGAGAAAGGCATTGGGCGTCTCTCTGCCATGCGCTTGGGACTGTTCACTGGTGTGATCAGCGGCATGGAGGGTGAACGTCACTGGAACACCTTGGATATCGACTGGTCAACTCTTCGTGACGCTCCGGACATGGATCTCGATGAGTTCTCGCCCGAGCCGGAAAGGGGGGGGAGAAAAAGGCCAGTGACTTGGGCACGCTTATCCGAATCAGCGACTTGCAAAGTGACTGGTCGCTCGCCCGGGTTGCGGCCCTCGCGCGAGCCGAGTTCTCGAAACTGCAAGATCCATTCGAAACGTCTGGCGCGGTCCTGGATATCGATCTCTCGTTTAACGGGAAGGAGGTCACGGCAGTCGAGGAGATTGAGACTGAATGGCTCAATAAGTGGCATGGCCACTTCAAAATGACGTTTGGCTACAAAAGGGTTAATCCCGACGACGAAGAGGATTTTCGTGAGTCTCCTGTGCTCAGCGGCACGGCAAAGTTTCGACTCCCCAAGCCGCCGGATGCTCCAGAGCCACTGGATGTGATTGACCAGAAGGACATTGCTGCTACAGGAGATGGCCTTTACAGCCTTCTTGCAACCAGTGGATATGCAGTGTCTGGAGGCGGAACCACGATTAATGATGCGCCGCGGTTTGCGGGAATCGAAACCCTCGGTCCTTTCACGGCAGAGGGCTTCTGGTTCAACCGGCAGCGGGCTCAGCAGGAGTTCGGCGACAACTACATTAAATTCAAGACGTGGCTTGAGCAGTGGGCAGGTGGTCTGCTCGTCTACCGCGACGGCTATCGCGTATATCCCTATGCTGCTCCCGATGACGACTGGCTTGAGCTGGATCAGAGGGCACTTCGCCGAAAGTCGTTCAAGCTGAACCGCGGTCAGTTCGTGGGATATGTACGTATCACGTCGCTCAGGAATCGAGAACTACGCGATCAGACCAATCGCCAAGGGCTAGTCGACACGCCCGAGAAGCGGGCGCTAGTCCAGTGCTTGCAGTACGTCATCTGGAAGGAACTAGGTTCGCTAGTAACCCAGCACGAAGAGCGAATGGCAACCAAGTCGCTTACCACCGTGCGCGAAATCGAGAAGCAGGTCACCGAGCATGCGAAGGACGCGAAGGTTACGCTGCGAGAACTAGCCAAGCGGGTACCTGACGAACACCAGACCGTCGCCAATCTTCGCGGCTACGTTGAGGAGTTGGAGGCAGCCTGGGCCGCTGCAAAGAAGACCCTAAAGAGGCAGGCCAATCAGGCTGACCTCTATTTGCATCTAGCGGGCGTAGGCATATTGCTGGAGTTCGTGATCCATGAACTGAATCGGGTCACCGGCGCCACTTTGCAGGATTTGCAGAAGATGAGCGACAGCGCATTGCCGCCAGGTCTGAAGTCCCTCGCGCGGCAGCTTCAGACGTTGGACAAGCGTCTGCGGATCTTGGACCCGGTGAGCACACCGGGGCGCCAGCGGAAGGAGGACACGGACGTCGTCGAAGTGCTGGAGACGCTTCTGGATGCGCATGAGCAGCAGTTTGAAAGGCATCACATTAAAGTGAACCTCAAGCTCACTCCAGAGGGAGCACGTCTAGTGTCCAACGTGATCGTGGGCCAGATGTACCAGATCTTCGAGAACCTGATCGTCAATTCCGTCTACTGGTTGAGCCATCACCGGGCGATGAGGCGCTTGGAAGGTAATGAAGATTTCGAGGCGGCGATCGAGATCGAAGTTGATGCCAACACGAACTCGATAACGTTCCGGGATAACGGGGCCGGTATCGAGTGGGCGGACCGCGAGAAGATCTTTGAGCCGTTCTTCAGCAAGAAGCCCTCGGGCCGCGGCATAGGCCTATACATCGTCAGAAGTCTGTGCAAGGAAAATGCGATCACTCTGTCGCTGCTTGAGAGAATGGCGGCAGGAACGATTCCTGGATTCAAGTTCGAGATGCCATAAGGCGCATAAGGGGGGAACAATGGATGTCGAGGCAGTGGCCGAAGCGGTGCCCCGCAAGGCGGTTCTGATTGATGATGCGTACCTTCGTCCGTCACCAGAGGACGTGAGGAAAAGCCTTCCCCCGCTGAGAAGGTTCCTGAGGAACGCCCCTGCGGCCAAGGCGTGGTTCGACGCGACCTTTGGACTTAGTGGTAGCGCGGCAGACCGTGGTTATTTCGAGCCTTTGCTCGCTGACCCTTTGCGTACGCTTGAGCTTTGGAATCGAAGGGCAGAGTGCCCGGAGAGCCAGCGGCTTTTGGAGGAAGGGCTTGCGGATGTCGTTGCTGATGTCGGTCCGCTGAGACTCCCGCTTGTGCAAATCGAGACGACGCTGGTCGCGCAGGGTTGGGAACTTGTCCGTTTTGGCGCGCTGCCCGGACTGGATGTGGTTCCCGCAAATGAGAGCCTCGTGGTTATTGACTATGTGCTCACTTCGGAGACGCCGGAGGACATGGCAGCGAAGGTCGATGAGAGTACCCAGTTCCTGCAGAGTCTGGTCCAACGCGCGCTTGCATCCGAAAGAGGCTTGCCCTTGATCGTGCTGGTTTCTAGCCGCCCAGGCGTCGCGAAGGGAGAAGCGGAAGCATTCCGCAAGGCCGTCGGCCTGCATGGAGGCTACTTCCACTTCATCCGCAAGATGAATGTTTTGCAAGAGCTTGGGCAACGTATCGACGGGTTCACTGCGGAGGTTGCTGAACTCGAAAGCTACCGACGGGTTCACCTGGCGCTGAAGGACGCTCTTCAGACGGCCTGCGCAGTGCTGAAGGCAGACATCGACGGCATGGAGCTACAAGACCTCGCAGCCCTGCATGTCGGGCATCTCATTCACGAAGGCGAGCCGCTTAGTGACTATGTCGGTTGGATGCTTGGACAGGCCCTTACCGTCAAGCTCCAGGAGAGTGTGACGCTGGCTGACGCATCTGCCGGGTTGCCCCCGGAGAATCATCGCGTGCTGCTCGGACACTTGGAGCCCACTCAAGGCATTCCAAAGCTCTTCAGCGAAGCCTCGACTGTTCGAACTGCCTCCAGTCAGCACCACAAGCAGAGGACTGGCTCGCGAGAACTCCGTTTCGGAGACATCTTTGTTGGCAAACTCACCGGGAAAGGTAAGAAGGTTGATCTGACTCAATTTCGGCTGGTTCTCAGTCAGACCTGTGACCTCTTGCAGAAAAAGATTACTAACGGCCAGGTCCTGTGCGCAGAGGGTCAAGGCACGGAAGTGCCGAACACGGAAGTCGAATTGATGCGAGCCACCTTGCGTCAACTTGAAGACAAGGGGAGTACCCTCATCCGTTTAGAAGATGGTGCGTACTACCAAGTCCTTTGGAACGAGGTGAATTTAGTCACTATCGAACAGACAAAGTTAAAGAAGGAACAAGGCTTCAGCTACATTGGTCGGTTGAACGAGATTTATGCGCTTGAAGTTCAACACAATGCGCTTAACAAGCTTGGTCGAATTGGTGTCCCCGTCAAGCCAGGCTACAGCTTGGTCTTTGGTGCAGTTCGTCTCCGTGTTTGGGGTACCAAGGGAGAGCACGCGGCACTCGCGAAATCGCGCGACAACAAAACGGTGACGGCCGTGCTCAGGCCTACGCCCAAAAAGCAGATCGCGATTTTGCTGTCGTCGGATATCAAGCAGTGGTTGGTTGAGCAACTCGGCCACTTGCAGGATCAGCTTCCTAAGGAGCTGACTGACGTCTCCAAGGAATTAAAGGCCTTGATGGAGTCGGATGGCGACTTCCGCTTCTTCTGCAAACAAGTGGCCAGCGGGGCGCTGCAGCTTGGAATGAATCAGGAGAAAGATAAGAATGGCCAGAAGGAAAAGGACTTGGTTTGGCAGAGCAAACTGTGGGTTGAACTCGGCGCTGCGACGGTCTTCCCCAAACCCATTGCGCCTGCTCAAGGAGCTAGGCTGCAAATTGAATTTGATCCGATTTCATGATCGCTGAGGCGTGTAGGCGGCCAATATGGCCGCACATCTAAGCAGCAAGATGACACATGCCTGAACAAAAGGCCAGCAGGTTTACCTCTGCTGGCCTTTTGACTTGATCAAACTCCGGAAATTTTCATTAACTACGTCAATGAATTTTCACTAACCTGTCAAGATTTTCACGTTCTCTGTCAACCGACAGGTCAGATATCGATATTCCCCGCCCGTAGCGCATTGGTTTCGATGAATTCGCGCCGGGGTTCCACCTCGTCCCCCATCAACATGGTGAACACCTTGTCCGCTTCGATGGCGTCGTCAATCTGCACCCGCAGCAGAGTGCGCACTGCCGGGTCCATGGTGGTTTCCCACAATTGTTCGGGGTTCATTTCACCCAAACCTTTGTAGCGCTGGCGGCTGGTGGCGCCTTCAGCCTGGGCGATGAGCCAGGCCATGGCTTCGCGGAAGTCGTTGACCTTTTGCTCCTTTTGCCGCTCACCTTCGCCACGCGTCACCTTGGCACCTTCGCCCAGCAAGCCCTTGAAGGTTTTGGCGGCTTCGGCCAGCGCACTGTAGTCGGCACCATGGGCAAAGTCCTGCGTGAGAACACTGCTCTTGATGTTGCCGTGCAAACGGCGGCTGATCCGCAAGATGGGTTTGTCGGTGCGGGCGTCAAACTCGCCAGCCACTTCGGCATCGGGCAAAAAGGCCTGCATGGCGGCGGCCGAGACTTCGGCATCGGCCACCGTATCCAGATTCAGCGCCACGCCGTCGGCAATGGCGCGCAGCGCCGACACGTCCATGAAATTGCCCAAACGGGCAATCACAGCTTGCGCCACCTGATGTTTGCGCGCCAATTCGGTCAGTGTGTCGCCGGTGAGCAAGGCATTGCCTTCCCCGCCCGTGTGTACGGTGGCATTCACCAGCGCAATGCGCAGCAGGAAGTTATCCAGGTCGCCCGGGCCTTGCAGATACAGTTCTTCGCGCCCGGCCTTGACCTTGTACAACGGCGGCTGGGCAATGTAGATGTGGCCGCGCTCCACCAGTTCGGGCATCTGACGGTAGAAAAAGGTTAGCAGCAGGGTGCGGATGTGCGCGCCGTCGACGTCGGCGTCGGTCATGATGATGATGCGGTGGTAGCGCAGCTTGGCCACATCGAAGTCGTCACTGCCGGTGCTGCCACCCGCCTTGCCGATGCCGGTGCCTAAAGCAGTGATCAGCGTCAGGATTTCGTTGCTGGTCAGCAGTTTTTCATAACGGGCTTTTTCGACATTCAGAATCTTGCCCCGCAGCGGCAGGATCGCCTGAAACTTGCGGTCACGCCCCTGTTTGGCCGAGCCACCGGCGGAGTCGCCCTCGACGATGTAGATTTCGCACAACGCCGGGTCTTTTTCCTGGCAGTCAGCCAGCTTGCCGGGCAGGCCCATGCCGTCGAGCACGCCCTTGCGGCGTGTCATGTCGCGCGCCTTGCGGGCCGCTTCGCGGGCGCGAGCGGCTTCGATGATTTTTCCGACGATGATCTTGGCGTCGGCAGGGCGCTCTTGCAGGTAGTCCCACAGCAGCTTGCTCACAATGTCTTCAACCGGGCCACGCACTTCCGAAGACACCAATTTGTCCTTGGTCTGGCTGCTGAACTTGGGCTCGGGAACTTTCACACTGAGCACGCAGGTCAGGCCTTCACGCATATCGTCGCCAGTGACTTCGACCTTGGCTTTCTTGGCGATCTCTGTGTCGTCAATGTACTTGTTGATGATCCGCGTCATCGCGGCGCGCAAGCCTGTCAGATGCGTACCACCGTCACGCTGCGGAATGTTGTTGGTGAAACATAGCACCTGTTCGTTGTAGCCGCTGTTCCATTGCATCGCGACTTCGACGCCGATGTTGGTGTTCTGGTCGCTCTGGCGATCACCCAGCGCGTGGAAGATGTTCGGATTGAGGACGGTTTTGCCTTTGTTGATGAAGTTCACAAAGCCGCGCACACCGTCTGCGCCAGAGAAATCGTCTTCCTTGCCTGTGCGCTCATCCTTCAGGCGAATGCGCACACCGTTGTTCAAAAAACTGAGTTCGCGAAGTCGCTTGGCCAGCACATCGTAGTGAAAGTCGTTGTTTTGCTGAAAGATGTCGGTATCGGGCAAAAAGTGCACTTCGGTGCCGCGGCGCTCGGTTTCGCCAATGACCTTCATCGGCGAGACTTCCACCCCGTCAGCCAACTCCGTGATGCGGTTTTGCACAAAACCTTTGCTGAATTCGAGCACGTGCACTTTATGGTCCCGGCGAACTGTCAGGCGCAACATCTTGGAGAGCGCATTGACGCAGCTCACGCCCACGCCGTGCAGCCCCCCTGAAACCTTGTAGCTGTTCTGATTGAACTTGCCTCCAGCGTGCAACTCGGTCAAGGCGATTTCAGAAGCACTGCGCTTAGGCTCGTGCTTGTCATCCATCTTGATGCCGGTGGGAATGCCGCGCCCGTTGTCGACCACGGATACTGAATTGTCAGGGTGGATGGTGACCAGAATGTCATCACAATGACCAGCCAGTGACTCATCAATCGAGTTGTCCACCACCTCAAATACCAAGTGGTGCAGACCCGTGCCGTCTGACGTGTCGCCGATGTACATACCCGGGCGCTTGCGCACTGCTTCCAGTCCTTCAAGGATTTGGATCGAGCCCTCGCCGTAGGCCTCGGAGGCGCCTTCCTGATGCGCGTCGATGGTGGGCTGAAAGTTGGAGCTGTCAGCAGTACCCTCGCCCGTGTGAACGCCGTTGTCGCTGGGTTCAATGGATGTGGTGGGCTTGTTTTCTTCGGTCATGACACACTCTTAGGCAGGTTAGACAGGCATTTTGAAAAGGCCGTGTCGCAAAAAATCATAAATCTGGGGAAGTCTGGAAACATCAAACCCGCAAAGAACAGCTTGCTCATCGCGGGTTTGGTGAGGGTGCACGCTCGCAGCACGCCACCTAGATGCGCATCGGCATCACCACATATTTGAACTGGGCGTTTTCGGGAATGGTCAGCAGGGCGGAACTGTTTCCGTCAGAAAGTTCAATCTTGACCATCTCTTGCGTCATGTTGCTTAAAGCGTCAATCAGGTAAGTTACGTTGAAGCCTATCTCGATGCTGTCTCCGCTGTAGTCAATATCCAACTCGTCCACCGCCTCTTCCTGCTCGGCATTGTTGGCCGCCACACGCAGGGTGCCGGGATCAATGTTTAGCCGCACGCCTTTGAACTTGTCGCTGGTCAGAATGGCGGTACGTTGCAGGGTGGATAACAACGCGGCGCGACCGAGGATGATGCTGTTGTGGTGGTTGCGCGGGATGACGCGGTTGTAGTCGGGAAACTTGCCCTCTACCAGCTTGGTGACGAATTCCATGCCACCAAAGCTGAACTTGGCCTGGTTGTTGGCAAACTGCATGTCGATGGCACCTTCGGCGTCGGACAGCAGGCGCTGCAATTCCAGCACGGTCTTGCGTGGCAGGATCACCTCTTGCTTGGGAACTTCCACGTCGAGTGTGGCTGACGCAAACGCCAGGCGGTGACCGTCGGTAGACACTAGGCTAAGCTGCTGACCCTCTGCCACAAACAGGATGCCATTGAGGTAGTAGCGAATGTCATGCACCGCCATGGCAAATGACACTTGGCTCAACAAATCCTTCAGCGTTTTTTGCGGCACACTGAATACTGGCCCAAAGTTGGCCGACTCCTGCACCAGCGGAAAATCCTCGGCAGCCATGGTTTGCAGCGTGAATTTGCTCTTTCCGCCCTTGAGGATGAGTTTGGCTGCACTAGATTCGAGCGACACGACTTGGTCACTGGGCATGCTGCGCAGGATGTCGATGAGTTTGCGTGCGCCTACTGTGGTGGTGAAATCACCTGCGTCGCCCCCCAGATCGGCCGTGGTACGAATCTGGATTTCGAGGTCGCTAGTGGTAAGTTGCACGCTGGGCCCGGTTTTGCGGATTAAGACGTTGGCCAGAATCGGCAGGGTGTGCCGCCGCTCCACAATGCCCGAGACCGCTTGGAGTACGGAAAGCACTTTGCTTTGGGTGTCTTTGATCACAATCATGTTGTATTCTTCCGGTCACTGGTCAATGAATTAGTCGGTACGGCGAAGGCTATTTTCCCACTCATTTGCCTTAGCCTTTAAGGGTTTGTTCAAGCACGTGCAACTGTTGATTGAGTTCTGCCAACTGCTGACGCTCTCCACCGATTTTTCTCACCGCATGCAGCACCGTGGTGTGGTCGCGTCCACCAAAAAGTTCGCCAATCTCGGGCAAACTTTTCTGCGTCAACTCTTTTGCCAGATACATGGCAATCTGGCGTGGACGCGCGATGCTGGCCGGGCGCTTCTTGGAATACATGTCGGCGATCTTGATCTTGTAGTAGTCAGCCACCGTTTTCTGGATGTTTTCCACGGAGATTTGCCGGTTCTGGATCGACAGCAGGTCGCGCAGCGCCTCGCGTGCCAGCGCAATCGATATCTCTTTTTGATTGAAGCGAGAGTAAGCCAGTATCTTGCGCAGCGCGCCTTCGAGTTCACGCACATTCGAGCGGACATTTTTGGCCACAAAAAAAGCGACTTCTTCAGGCATCACGATGCCCTCTGCATGCGCCTTGTTGATCAAAATGGCGACGCGCATCTCCAGTTCAGGTGGCTCGATAGCCACCGTCAGGCCCGAGTCAAAGCGCGACACGAGGCGTTCGTGGATGTCGGCCAGGCCCTTGGGATAGGTATCGCTGGTCATCACGATGTGCGACTTGCGCGCCAAAAGAGCCTCAAACGCGTTGAAGAACTCTTCTTGCGTGCGCTCCTTGTTGGCGAAAAATTGCACATCGTCGATCAGTAACAGATCCAGCGAGTGATAACGCTCCTTGAATTCATCAAAGGTTTTGCGCTGATAAGCCTTGACCACATCGGTCACAAATTGCTCAGCATGGATGTACAGCACGTTGGCGTTGGGGCGGTCACTGATCAACTGGTTACCCACAGCGTGCATCAGGTGTGTCTTGCCCAGACCGACGCCACCGTAAATGAACAGTGGGTTGTACAGATGGCCCGGCATGCCTGCGACGTGCATGGCAGCTGCGCGTGCCATGCGGTTGGCACTGCCTTCCACCAATGCGTCAAAGGTCAACGCAGCGTTGAGCCGGTTTCTGAGTGGCTCATTGGTCGATGTTTCATGGGTTGGTGTACTCGCCGAGATTGATGGGCTGGCAGATTTTGTGATCGACGGTACTCTGGGGGTGGGTTCGCGCACAGCCAGCGCCAGCTCAATGGACACCGGCTGTCCAGTGAGGCGCTCCATCAATCCAGACAGGCGGGCGCTGTATTGCGCGCGGATCCAGTCCAACTTGAAGCGATTAGCGACAAAAATGGTGACTTTGCTGAAGTCGTCAGAGACCTGTGCAGACAGCGGCTTGATCCAGGTCTGAAACTGCTGCTCGGGCAGTTCCTGCGCCAGTTGATCGATGCATGTCTGCCAAAAATCGGGGCTTGCCAAAATCTCCGGGGCGTTGTTTCGGGGGGGGTATCCCTGCGTCATGTCATGTCAGCTTTGTGTGGATAGTTTTAAATTGCTGTGCCCTGCATTCTAATTTATCAAAACCTTATCCACACCCCGCAGGAACCCGCAATTCGCGGGACTTTTGAGCGCTTGCGGTGACGCGCGAAAGTCATTCTGAAATGCCAGTCACAAAAATTTGCGATAATCTACGGTTCCCTGAACACTTTCAGGAGAAAACCGAACGTCGGCTGATTTGGTGTGGGTTCTAACCCACCATGCAATCAGCCGCTTTAGCTTCTTAGGATTTCCAAAATGAAACGCACATACCAACCGTCCAAAATTCGTCGCGCTCGCACCCACGGCTTTTTGGTCCGCATGAAAACCCGTGGCGGCCGCGCTGTGATCAACGCTCGCCGCGCCAAGGGTCGCAAGCGTCTGGCTGTCTAAATCGTTGAAGACGGGCCAGCGGCTGCTCCGCCCTCTTTCATTGGCCTGACTTTGCAGCGTCTTAAGAGCCGTCCACAGTTTCAGGCAGTGTTGGCGGGCTCAGTCTTGGCGCGCACTTCTCACTTTGCCCTGCATTGCGTGGCTTTGCATGCCAATCAAGCACAAGAAGATCGTCAGGCGTTGTTTGGCGTCGATGATGTGTGGCTGGGTGCCATGGTTCCCAAGCGTTGGGCCAAGCGCGCGGTGACCCGAAATACCATCAAGCGTCAGGTTTATGCTGTGAGTCAAGAGTTTGCGCTTTCCCTGTCTCAGGCCGCCCATGTGGTGCGCTTGCGTAGCAGCTTTGATCGGCAGCACTTTGTCAGTGCGACTTCGGACGCCCTGAAAGCGGCAGTGAGACTTGAGTTACAGCAGTTGTTTGCTAAAGCGACAGGCCAGAGCCTGGGTGTAAGGCTGCGGCAACCATGATCGCGCGTCTGCTGATCAGCGTAGTCAGAGGCTACCGTCTGTTTTTGAGTCCAGCGCTGGGCTCGTCGTGCCGTTTTGAGCCGACCTGTTCTGCTTATGCATTAGAGGCTTTACAGAACCATGGCGCAGGCAAGGGCAGTTATTTGACATTAAAACGTCTGGGGCGTTGCCATCCTTGGTGCGAGGGTGGTCTTGATCCGGTTCCGCCACCTCCGTCAGCAGTTGAAGGCGGCATGTTTTCCCGGTTGATCTCAACTTTCTCTGAAAAGAAATCTTCATGAACGATATTCGTCGCACGATGCTGTGGGTTGTCTTTGGCCTGTCTCTGGTCATGTTGTGGGATCAATGGCAGGTCTACAACGGACGCAAGACAACTTTTTTCCCCCGTTCAGCACCTGTGGTTGCCCAGTCGGGCGGTGTGGCGCCCCCCAGCAGCGTTCCAGCCGCAGTGCCAATTGCTACAAATGGTGCAGCAAACACTGTAGGCGTGGCGGCGGCAACAGGCCCTTCTGATGCCCAAACGATCGCCCCGATCAAGCACGAGCAAATCGTTGCTCAGACGGACGTTGTCAAGGTGACTTTTGACACTGAAGGTGGTTCGGTGGTGCGCACCGAGTTCCTCAAAGAAGTCGACAAGTTTGACAAATCGCGTAACTTTGTGCTGCTTGATGACAGTAAAGAACGCTTCTACGAGGCCCAGTCTGGCTTGATCGCGTCAGCGGGTGGTGCTGCCTTGCCGACCCACAAGACGCTGATGACGCTGGCGCCGGGTGATCTTTCCCTGAAGGACGGCAGCCAGACGCTGGAACTGCGCTTCGAGTCGGCTGAGGTGGGCGGTGTCAAGCTGATCAAGACCTATACGTTGACACGCGGCAGTTACGCCATGGATGTCAAGTTTGAAGTTATCAACGTTGGCGCTACGCCAGTGGCACCCCAGTTGTACATGCAACTGGTTCGCGATGGCAACAAACCACCGGGCGAATCAAAGTTCTACTCCACCTTCACCGGACCGGCCATATACACCGAAGCCAAAAAGTACCAAAAAGTTACCTTTGAAAACATCGACAAGAACAAGGTCGATGTGGAGAAGTCGGCTTCCAATGGTTACGTGGCCATGGTTCAGCATTACTTTGCCAGTGCTTGGCTGCTGGGCGATGGCATTGCGCGCGACTTATTCTTGCGCAAGGTTGACACCAATCTGTACTCGGTGGGCATGATCACACCGCTGCAGGAGATTGCCCCGGGCGGGCACAAGACGCTGGACGCCAGATTCTTCGCTGGCCCCCAGGAAGAAAAGAAATTGGAAGCCTTGGCACCCGGCCTGGAACTGGTCAAGGACTACGGTTGGTTGACCATTCTGGCAAAACCGCTGTATTGGTTGCTGGATCAATTGCATGGTTTTATCGGTAACTGGGGCTGGTCAATCGTGGCGCTGGTGGTGTTGCTCAAGGCCACTTTCTATTGGCTCAACGCCAAGGCGTATGCCAGCATGGCCAAGATGAAGGCGATCAATCCGAAGATCACGGCGATGCGCGAGCAACTCAAAGACAACCCGCAGAAGATGCAGACGGAGATGATGCGTATCTACCGCGAGGAAAAAGTCAACCCGATGGGCGGCTGCTTGCCCATCATGGTGCAAATCCCGGTCTTCATTGCGCTGTACTGGGTGCTGCTGTCCAGCGTAGAGATGCGCAATGCACCCTGGTTGGGATGGATTCATGATCTGTCCTCGCCCGACCCGTTTTACATCTTGCCCATTGTCATGACCCTGACCACGGTGCTGCAAACCTCGCTCAACCCGGCCCCGCCAGACCCCATGCAGGCTAAGATGATGTGGTTCATGCCACTGGCTTTCAGCGTCATGTTCTTCTTCTTCCCTGCGGGTCTGGTGATGTACTGGATCACCAACAACACGTTGTCCATCATTCAGCAGTGGGTCATCAACACTCGGATGGGCGTGCCACCGAAGTTTCATTTGCCGAAGTTCTGAGGCTTTCGCTTCCGCAAGGAATTGGCTTGCCCTTCTCTTCCCGCCATTTCACCCGTCGAGGTGGACATGGTGGGTGAGTGAGCAAGGAGAAAATACCTTCCGATTCAATAGGTAGCCGCTCTCAATAGTGCAGCTACTTGCCCTTATAAATCCTGCGCTAGAGTGTCAAAAGCCATATAAAAACTACACTCCTGCCCAGATCAACCGGTCAAACAATCATCCCAAGCAAAAACAGAAAGCTCCCGTGACCTTGCCGCGCCACCAGGACCCCATTGCCGCTGTTGCCACCGCCCCAGGGCGCGGCGCGGTTGGCATCGTCAGGGTGAGTGGACAGGGTTTGCAGGCACTCATACAAGCGCTTTGCGGCAAGGCATTGCAGCCGCGCGAGGCTACCTACACCGGTTTTTTGGATGCCCAAGGGGTCGCCATTGATCATGGGCTGGCGCTCTACTTTCCAGCGCCGCATTCGTTCACTGGCGAAGACGTGCTGGAGCTCCAGGCGCACGGTGGGCCGGTGGTGTTGCAGTTGCTACTGGCGCGCTGCCTAGAAGCTGCGACGCAGCCCATGGTCAACGGCCAGCCGACCCTGGCATCTCTGCGTCTGGCCTTGCCGGGTGAATTTTCTGAACGGGCGTATTTGAATGACAAGATCGACCTGGCGCAGGCTGAGGCAATTGCTGATCTGATTGATGCGAGTACCGAGGCCGCCGCACGCAGTGCCAGTCGATCTCTGTCCGGCGCGTTTTCTCATGAAATTCACCAGCTACGTGACGCACTCATCCACTTGCGCATGCTGGTAGAAGCTACGCTTGACTTCCCGGAGGAAGAAATTGATTTCCTGCGCAAATCGGACGCGCAGGGGCAACTCATCAACCTGCAACAACGTGTCAGCCATGTGCTGTCAAAAGCGCGCCAGGGCGCGTTGTTGCGAGAAGGCATCAAAGTGGTGATTGCCGGGCAACCGAATGCAGGCAAGTCGTCACTGCTCAACGCACTGGCAGGTGCCGAGCTGGCCATCGTCACCTCCGTGCCGGGCACTACGCGCGACAAAGTGCAACAGACGATCCAGATTGAAGGCGTGCCGCTGCATGTGATTGACACCGCTGGCCTGCGCGACAGTGATGACGAGGTGGAAAAAATTGGCATCGAACGCGCCTGGAGTGCCATAGGCGAGGCAGATGCAGTACTCTTCCTGCATGATTTGACGCGCAGTTACGCTACTAAATACCAAGCAGCAGATGCAGATATAGCAAGGGCTATGACGCAAAAACTACCATTACATGTGCCCGTGATCGATGTCTGGAACAAGTCCGATACCGCACCAGCAGAAACATATGGGCAAGGTATCAGGTTGTCAGCCAAAACCGGGGCTGGTCTGGACGTGCTACGCCATCAACTGTTGAAGCTGGCCGGTTGGCAGCCGGGTGCAGAAGGCGTCTTCACCGCCCGAACGCGCCATGTTCAGGCCCTGCAGCAGGCGCAAAGCCACTTGAACATGTGCGCAGAGCATCTGTTACAACAAACGCAGGCGCTGGATTTACTGGCTGAAGAGTTGCGTCTGGCGCAAAATGCGGTGAGCGAGATCACTGGCGAATTCACGTCGGACGATCTGTTGGGTGTTATTTTTTCGAGTTTTTGTATTGGTAAGTAAGCGTGTTAATGTGTGCGACTCCGGTCTGACAGAAGTGTTCCGTCACAGTGTTCCAGCTGTTTGAGAGGTTGATATGTCCTTATTTAGTTGGTTGTTCTCCAAGCCTGCTCCCCTACCCCCTTCCAGCTCGTCAGCTGATCCGGTCAAGAGCACACCACCCAGACCTGCGCCTAGCCCGGCACCGATTGATCCACTGACCGATCTCAAACAGCAACGCCATGAACGTCGTGAGCACCTGTATGACGTGGTGCGCAGTGTCATGCTGCGTAGCGAGGTATTGGCATCACGCTATAAGTTCAAGGTGCTGTCGCTCGATGCGCGTGGCCGCCAGTTTCTGGTGATGATCGATTTGCTGGGTGACGAGGTGCTGGCGCCGACGCGCTGGCCAGCCGTGGAGCAACTGATGTCAATGACCGCTGCCCAACGCCATGACCTGCAGATCAAGTCGGTTTATTGGCGGCTAGCCCCTCCCGCCACTGGGACCATGCCGGCAAGTACCGCAGTGCCGCGCACACCAGTGAACGCAGCAGTGCCCGCTGTCGCAACGGCAGCCATCGCTACGCCAACCAGTGAACCGGAGACGAGTCGTCGGCATGCTTATGACCCAATTGAGCAAGAGGAGGTGATGGCGTTTAAGAAAGCCATCTCCGCGTCCACCCCATCAGAGGCATTACTCCCAGAGAATGGCCAGATGGTGACATCGGGGCCACGCAAACCCGCACCACCGCCGGGCTATGAAGACACCCAGTTGTTGGAGCCTGATGATGCTGGCTCACCGTTGAGCCGTACGCAGTTTGGCGGGCTCGACTGACCTCTGCGAGGTGTTTTAATCGCCCTCGAAATCCACCAAGGTGAATAGGGGCAGGCCTGTGGCGCGCAATTTCGCCGAGCCACCCAGTTCCGGCAGATCAACGATGGCGCAGCCCTCCATCACCTCGGCCCCGAGTTTTTCCAGCAGCTTCTTGCCCGCCATCATGGTGCCGCCCGTGGCGATCAGGTCGTCAATCAGTAGCACGCGATTACCCTTCTTGACAGCATCCACGTGAAGCTCCACCGTGGCGCTACCGTATTCAAGCTCATAGGTTTCTTCTACGGTTGTAAAGGGCAGCTTGCCCTTTTTGCGGATTGGCACAAAGCCAACCCCCAACTCATAGGCGATGACTGAGCCAATGATGAAGCCTCGCGCATCCAGACCGGCGACCACATCGGGGCGTAGCGAAGGGTCCATGTAGCGGTGAACAAAAGCATCAATCAGCACCCGGAACACCTTGGCATCCTGCAGCAAGGGCGTGATGTCGCGAAACTGTACACCGGGGGTCGGCCAGTCCGGCACGGTGCGAATGTGGTCACGAAGGTATTGGTTAACGCTGGTGTTGTACATAAAGTGACGGTGTGAAGAGGGCCAATCCCTATTGTGCATGGCGGTGGGGCAGGCCGATTGGAGGGAATCAACCTTTAAGCAGTCTTAACTCTGTCTGACTAATAGCATCGGCCTTGCCGGAAATCACCAACGTGTCGCCCGCCATCAGTACCAGGGAATCGGTCAAGGGCATGATTTGCCCGAACTGGCGGCGAAGGCTGACCAGATGAGTCTCCATCAGGTCCAAGCCCAGCTCGTTGATTGACTCACCAATGGCTTTGGCGTGCGCGGGCAACTGGATGGTTTGCAGGCGCTCCATGTGTACCTCATCCGCATCGCCATCATCTGCACCGCGAAAGAACCCACGCAACAAACTGTAGCGCGCATCGCGTTGCTCCTGCACGATTCGGATCACCCGGCGCATTGGCACACCCACCAGTGCCAGCGCATGGCTGGCAAGCATCAGCGAGCCTTCAATGGCTTCCGGTACCACCTCCGTGGCGCCGGCTTTTTGCAGCAATTCCAGGTCGTGATCGTCCTGGGTACGCACCACCACCGGCACCTGCGGTGCGTGCTCTTGAACGTGTGCCAGCACCTTGACCGTGCTGGCGGTTTCCAAATAGGTCACCACCACCGCACTGGCGCGAGCCAGGCCGGCAGCCATCAGCGCCTGAAGGCGTGCTGCATCACCAAACACCACGGAATCTCCAGCCGCCGCCGCCTGGCGAACCCGGTCCGGGTCCAGGTCAAGTGCCATGTAGGCGATGTTCTCCTTGTCAAGCATGCGCGCCAGGTTCTGGCCGCAACGCCCATAGCCACAGATGATGACGTGCTTGTTAGCGGCGATTGACTTGCTGGCAATGCGTGTCATCTGCACCGACTCCATCAGCCATTCATTACTGACCAAGCGCAGTACGATGGAATTACTGTTCATGATGATGAACGGCGTGGCCAACATGGACAGCACCATGGCCGCCAGAATCGGGTTGAGTAGCTCCGGTGGCACCAGGCTGTGGGTTTGCGACAGCGATAGCAGCACAAAACCGAATTCACCGGCCTGCGCCAGATACAGCCCGGTGCGTAGCGACACGCCCATACTGGCACCCAGGCCACGCGTGATTAGCGTGACGGTCGCAGCCTTGAAAAGGACCGGCAATGTCACCAAAATCAGCACCAGCGGCCAGCGTTCCAGCACCAGCCGCCAATCCAGCATCATGCCGATGCTGATGAAAAAAAGACCCAGTAGCACGTCGTGAAAAGGCCGAATGTCGGTCTCCACCTGGTGCTTGTACTGGGTCTCAGAAATCAGCATGCCTGCAATGAACGCACCCAGCGCCAGACTCAACCCAGCCAGCTCTGTCAACCACGCCAAACCCAAAGTGACCAGCAGCAAGTTCAGCACGAACAGTTCCTCGCTTTTACGGCGAGCCACCAGCGTCAGCCACCAGCGCATGATGCGTGGCCCACCCACCAGCAGCAGCGTGATCAGGGCTGCTGCTTTGAACAACGCCCACAACAGCGTGGAGGCCATTTGCTCTGGGGAGGCGCTCAGGGCAGGAATCAACACCAGCAGAGGCACCACAGCCAAGTCCTGAAACAGCAGAACACCCATGACACGCTTGCCGTGCTCGCTCTCCATTTCGATGCGCTCTGACATCAACTTAACCACAATGGCGGTGCTACTCATGGCCATGGCTCCGGACAACGCCAGCGCTGTCTTCCAATCCATGCCCCATTTGGCTGGTGCCATGAGCGCAAACAGCATGCTGGCCGCAGTGGTGACCAGCATGGTGAGCGTGACCTGAAACAGCCCCAGTCCGAACACATGCTGGCGCATGGTGCGTAGCTTGGGCAGGTTGAACTCCAGCCCAATCACAAACATCAAAAACACCACGCCGAACTCGCCGAGATGGCGCACGCCATCGGCATTTTGAGCCACCGCCAACGCGTTTGGTCCAATGACCACACCGACGGCCAGATAGCCCAGCATGGGAGGTAGTTTGAGGTATCTGCACACCACAACACCCAGCACTGCTGCCAGTAAATATATAAGTGTCAAATCAAGCGAATTCATCCCCGGATACTACCAAGGGCTTCGCAAGCGCTGTACCGCTCCCGATAAAATGCTGACATGAAACACATGACTTCCATAGCGCCCTCGCTGGACGCCGATCGCGTTCTGTCTTTGGCACGGAACTCCCTGGAGGTCGAGGCAGCAGCAGTGCTCAGCCTTAGGCACCATCTCGGTGATGGCTTTGTGAAAGCGGTGCGCGTAATGCTGTCCAGCCAGGGCCGCGTGGTCGTGATGGGCATGGGGAAAAGTGGACATATTGGTCGCAAGATAGTGGCTACGCTGGCTTCCACCGGTACGCCAGCCATGTTTGTCCACCCGGCCGAGGCCAGCCATGGCGATCTGGGCATGATTCAGCCGGTCGATGTGGTGCTGGCCATCTCCAACAGCGGCGAGTCTGACGAACTCAACGTCATATTGCCGATGATCAAGCGCCTGGGTATCCCGCTGCTGGCCATGACCGGCAATCCAGCGTCCACGCTAGCGCGTCACGCAGATGTCTTCCTGAACAGTGGTGTAGAGAAAGAAGCCTGTCCGCTCAACCTGGCCCCCACTGCAAGCACCACAGCGCAACTGGCGCTGGGAGATGCACTGGCGGTTGCGCTGCTGGACGCGCGCGGTTTCAAAGCTGAAGACTTTGCCCGTTCGCACCCCGGTGGCGCGCTGGGGCGCAAATTGCTCACCCATGTGCATGACGTTATGCGCACGGGTGACCAGGTACCCCAGGTGGGGCTGGCGGCGAGTTTCAGTGAGCTGATGCGCGAAATGAGTGCAAAAGGTCTAGGCGCGACCGCCGTGGTCGACGATACAAACCGCGTGTGTGGCATCTTTACCGATGGTGATTTGCGACGTTTGATCGAAAAAGGCGTGGATTTGCGCCAAGCCACGGCCAGTCAGGTGATGCACGCCAACCCTCAAACCATTGGCTCAGATGCTTTGGCTGTGGAAGCCGCCGAACGGATGGAGCAGCGGCGGATAACCAGCGTACTGGTGGTGGATGCTGACGGCCATCTCTGCGGCGCACTGAACAGCAACGACCTGATGCGTGCCAAGGTCATCTGATGGTGCCCACTCTGAACTTTCCACCCGAACTGCTGCTCAAGGCACAGGGTATTCGCGTGGTGTTTTTGGATGTCGATGGGGTGTTGACCGACGGAGGTCTGTATTTTTCCGAGTCCGGAGAAACCATCAAGCGCTTCAACACGCTTGATGGCCATGGCCTGAAGCTGCTGCAGCGTGCCGACATTACCCCTGCGGTAATCACCGGGCGCGACTCGCAACCCTTGCGCCTGCGTCTGGCGGCGCTGGGCATTGTGCATGCCCATTTCGGCACCGAAGACAAGCGTCCGGCCGCCGAGAACACCCTGCGGGCTTTGGGTCTGGACTGGAGGCAAGCCGCTGCCATGGGGGACGATTGGCCCGATTTGCCGGTGATGACACGCTGTGCTCTAGCCTGTGCGCCGTTCAATGCCCAGGCCGAAGTCGCTGCAGCGGCGCATTTCGTCACGCAGCGACGCGGCGGAGAAGGTGCGGTGCGTGAGCTGTGTGACCTGCTACTGTTGGCCAGCGGGCGCTACGCGTCGCTTCTTCAAGAGACTTTGCAGTGAACCGCTTACGCTGGGCCTGGGAGCGGCTGACTCTGTATCTGCCGGTGCTGTTAATGGGCGTGCTGGCCATGGCTACCTACTGGCTGGTGCGCAGCACACCCATCACGGGCTCCCCAGCGGCAGTCCCCGCCGTGCATCACCAGCCTGACTACTTCATGCGCCAGTTTGCCGTGAAAACCTTCGGTGAACATGGACAACTCAAAAGCGAGGTTAAAGGTGGTGAGGCGCGCCACTTCCCAGACACCGACACGCTGGAAATTGACCGGGTGGTGATCCTCTCCTATGACAAAGATGGTCACCTTACAACTGCCACCGCACACAAGGCGCTGACCAACGGTGATGGCTCTGAAGTAACCTTGATGGGTGATGCCCTGGTACAGCGCGCAGCTACGATCAGTACAGCTGGCAAGGAGCAGCCTGCGCTGACATTCAAGGGCGAGCAATTGCACGCGTTCATCAACACCGAACAGGTCCACTCGAACCTGCCCGTGACCCTGACTCGCGGACAAGACCAATTCACCGCTGACCGCATGGATTTTGACAACCGCAAGCAAGTCATTGCCCTAAACGGGCACGTCAAAGGCGTGCTGTTTCCCGACAGCAGACGCTGAAAGGCCGAGGGCGCAACCATGACCCGACTTGTCCTGATCACTGGAGCCTCCAGCGGCTTGGGCCAGGCGCTGGCTCTGCACTACATCAAACAAGGCTGGCGGCTGGCGTTGGTGGCACGCCGAGAAGATGCGATCAAATCATGGCTTGACCCAATAGATATAAGCATTGACAGATATCAAATCTATAGTGTTGATGTCGCCGATGCACCGGCCTTGCAGCGCATGGCGCAAGACTGCATGGCGCGTCAAGGTGTGCCCGACGTGGTCATCGCCAACGCCGGTATCAGCATCGGGGTGGACACATCCAGACCTGAAGACCTGACGGTGATGGCCCAAATTCTGAACACTAACGTGATGGGCGTGGCGGCCACGCTGAGCCCGTTTATTCATGCCATGGTGGCGCGCGGCTCTGGCACGCTGGTAGGTATGGGCAGCGTTGCAGGTATTCGGGGTTTACCCGGCCATGGCGCCTACTGCGCCAGCAAGGCGGCAGTGATCAGCTATTGCGAGAGTTTGCGCGGCGAGTTGCGCAGCACTGGTGTCAAAGTGGTGACCCTTTGCCCAGGTTACATCGCCACGCCACTGACGCAAAACAACAGCTACAACATGCCCTTTTTGATGCAGCCAGAGGTTTTTGCAGAAAAGGCCGCGCAAGTCATCCAGACAGGAAGCAGCTACCGGGTGATTCCCTGGCAGATGGGCGTGATAGCCAAATTACTGCGTCTGTTACCCAATGCCATGTTTGACAAGGTCTTTGCCGGACGCCCACGCAAGCCGCGCAGTACTGGCTCCTGAGGAACCGTCGCAAAAACAAAAAGGGTCCCAAGGGACCCTTTTTTGCGTCAGGCCGGAGCCCGATTCAGATAGCAAGTGCTTAGTAGCTGCTACGGCCACCGCCGTAACCGCCGCCACCACCACCGCCGTAACCACCACCGCCGCCGCCGCCAGAACGACCACCACCGTAACCGCCGCCACCACCGCCGCCGAAACCGCCGCCACCAGAGCGGGGGGGACGCGGTTCCATCGGACGGGCTTCGTTGACCACGAGGCCACGGCCACCGAATTGTTGGCCGTTCATGGCGTTGATCGCTGTTTGTGCTTCAGCGTCGTTACCCATTTCGACGAAACCGAAACCTTTGGAGCGGCCGGTGTCACGTTCCATCATGACTTTGGCGCTGGTGACGGTACCGTGAGCAGCGAATGCTTGTTGCAGATCGTCGTCACGGAAGGAATAAGGCAGATTGCCTACGTAAAGTTTGTTGCCCATGAAAGGACTCCTCAAAATAACTCAAAACGCGATGGAGTCCATGACCGCTACAACCAAACCACTGAAGACTTAGAGAAGACGCGAAACTGGCATTCACCGCAAACCCATACCGCTTTCAAAAAAGCAATACAAAGTGAATCATACGTCAAGTTTCCGTTTTTCAATGCTTTTTTTGTTTTATGTCAGAAAAATCCACATTCTTCTCTCTCCAGCTTGCGCTGTCGCACTTTCAGGCATAAGGCGAAATATCCCTAGGTAAGAGCCGCACTCCTTCATCACACAACCGCCAGATTAACGCACCTCATCTTTTGACCACGAGAGCTTTGCAGTCTCTTGCCCGCTCACCCTGCTCAGCACGCCTTCTATCTGGTTCTTGTCCATCGGCACATGATCTACGCTCCACGCTTCTTTCGCACATTCGGTCACCCTCATGCAGTTGCGTTTCACTTCGCTCACTGTGGTCAGCTTGCGGCAGGAGTTGCACCCACAGACTGACTTTTATCAGTCGGTGAGCAGCTTGCCGTTTTGCAGCAAGTTCTGAATGATCGCTGCATCGTTCGAGGAACCCACCAAGTCGATGTTGCTCAACACGATGACCTGGTCCGGCCCAGCCTGGGACATGCCATGCGACTTCACCTCCACGGTTGTGGCATGGGTTGTCGAGTCGTAGGTGAAGTGCAGGTAATCAGCGAGGTTGCCTGCATTTGTACCTGTATGCACTTCCCCTTGCAGCAGATCACGCAGGTCCAGCTTGTCACCATTGGCTGTTTTGTCGAAATCGGTGATGGTATCGATCGCTGGATGGGCATCCGTTCCTTGATCTCCCAGTACCCACTTGAAGGTATCCGAACCACCGTTCCCCGTCATCGTGTCGTTTCCGTGACCGCCGAGGATCACATCGGAACCCGTACTGCCGGTGATGTGGTCATCCCCGGCCTGGCCATACAGGTCGCTGGCAACATTCGCCGACAGAGTGTCATTGCCCGTCGTCCCATTCACAAGGTTACCGGTGGAATCAACAATATCGGACGCGACCACGGTTCCCGCGTGTGGCAGAACAAGCAGATCAATCGGCTCTACGACGGTATGGGCAACAGTGCCATTGCTTTCCGTCGTCGTTGCGGTCACGCTGAAATCGAGATCACCGACGAAAGAACCATCGATGCGCAAAGTGGCCGACGACAGATCATCCCCCGAGATCACCACGACACCGTTAGTAACGCTGTATGTATTCGCACCGACGATGATGTGCGCATCGCTCGGCAGGCCGCCTAAAGTCAGGCTAACAACCTCTCCCGCCGAATGATGGAGCAAGGCACTCGCGACATAGTTGCCCAATGCAATGTCGGTAGCGTTGCCGCCATCGGCATTCCCTGCAGTCACCCCCTGGTAGGCAACGAGTGAAATGTCGTCAATCATCGCCCCGCGCCCGGCAGTATCTGTAGCACTCGGGTCCGTCAGGATCGAAATAGTGTGGTTGCTGCCATCGCCCTGCAGTGTCAATTTCAGGTTCTGCCAGTCAAGCGCGTTCTGGTTACTCGTGCTGTCCTTGGCATAGGTTGCGACTACGACGCCATCGACCAGAATGGCGATCTTGGTATAGTTTGCCGAGTAGCCCAGACGCCCAGCGTAATCGAGCGAAAGCTGGTAAACCATTCCTGCCTGGGTCGTCACTGTCCGCGAAACCCCAAGGGTTTGAGCCATGCTCTGACCCCCGCTAACGCCAGCATCGTTGAGTTCCAGCCAGTTGCTGCCATCGCCTGGTGCAGCGTAAACCGTCTTCAATGTACCGGCTGCATTTGACATATTGTCACCAGTGGTCCAGATTTCAAAACCGTTGGTCCCGCCCGATTGGATCGCCGCACCAGGTGCCGTCGAAGTGACATATGTCCATCCTTCCAGGGTTGTCGAAGTGACCGGATCTGACGTTGTAGACCCATTGGGTGCAGACTCCCAACTGGTACTGAACATATGCGTGCCGCCATTCATCAACTCACCTGAACTAGCCGTTGCCGTGCTGGTCAGCGTGGTGCCGTCCGTCAGCGTTGCCGTATCCAACACCGTGGCTGTCGCCACGGCGGACACCGGTCCGTCGTAATTGGCTGGTACCGTCATGGTCAACCCGGTCACGGTCACCGCATGCGTCACCGGATCGGTTGTTACCGTATAGCTGCTGTTGCTGGCAAGGCTCAGCGTCCAAGTGCCATCGGCGTTATGCACCCCATTCGACAAGCTTGCCCCAACGGGAATCGTCACCGTCAAAGCGGTCACTGTCTCGGAATGATCCGTGTCATTCGGAGTCGCGGTTATTGTCAGAGGAACGACAATTCCAGAGACATAGGTCACGGAATGGATCAAATAGTCGCACTCCGTGCCTGGGGCGCTGAAGACGATTTGGCTGATCGTGGCACCGTTGTCAGCAACCACGGTGAAAGCTGGATCGATCTTGTCGGTCACACCCGTCACCGTCCCCTGCCCGATCTGATTACCATTTGCGTCGTAAAGGGTATACGTAGCCTTCTCAGAAGTAGACAGCCAGGACAACTGAATCGTCGCGCTGCTCGCGCCGGTCGCAAAGTCAATCGTGACCTTTTCCGACTTCCCGCCAGAGTATCCGATTTCTGCCGGATCTCCTGAAGACGCCTGCGCCGACCCAAAACCACTGTAAGCGCTGTTTGATACGGTACTAATGGTGCCTAGCGTGCCATCCAGGTTATACGCTTTAACCGTATAGCCATTACCTGTGGCGGTAGCGTTTGTATAGTCGATCGTCACCGTGCTGGATGTTGCGGACGAGAGGCCCAATTCCAGGCTCACCGATGGCACGTCGGCCACCGGAGCGACGGTGATGGATACATTGGAGTTACTGGTGTTTCCCGCCGCGTCTGTGGTCGACATTGCCAAGGCGTCCGAGCCCGAATAGTCAGAGGTCGGCGTATATGTCAGGCTGCTTAGCGCCGCATTTATCCCTGCAGCGGTCCCAGAAAGCGTGAGCGAATGTCCGTCAGTGCTGACGCTTACTGTCACATCGCTCAGAGTACCACCCAGCAAGAGCGAGCCGTGTCCCACGCTCAACGTGGTCGTCAAATTACCACCACTGTTGTCCGCCACCGTAAGTGCATTGCCAGAAGCAAGGACCAGGGAAGAGTCTTCGTTGATCAGCTGCGTTGTAGTCGGCACGGTGATCGCCGGGGGGGTGGTGTCCACCACGTTGCCCGCACCACCGTTGTTGTCCGTCGCTTGGGCGCTGTTGCCCGCCGGGTCTTTGACCGTGGCGGTGACGCTGTAGGTGCCGTCCGGCAGTGCATTGGGCACATCGGCGGCATAGGCGCCGCC
>JARLJH010000068.1 GCA_031291305.1 Rhodoferax sp.
AATGCTGGATCATCCGTCCCTGGCCCTTGAGTTGCCCAATGGTGATGTGATCCTGAACGATGACTATCGCCATCGGGTATTGGTTCTGGACAGGCAAACCAAGGCCATCATCTGGCAGTACGGCATCACAGACAAGGCAGGGTATAAGCCCAACTATTTATCCAACCCAGATGGTTTGGACATCGATGTATTTCGTGACTGGAAGGCGGCTCTCAAGCAATAGGGGAGAGCCGTAAGACTCATGACATAACCCCTGTTGTCCCAGCTGGGTCCGCCAAATCGTAGTACTCTATGACCGCTATCTGGCGGGCATTTCGACTAGTTGGCTGGCAGCTTTCAGCCTGTTGAAGTCAGCCGCCCAAAACTTGCCCCGTTTTCACTCGACGGACTCCACCAGGCTGGCAGTTGACTTTCGCCTTGCCGAAATGGTCGCCCTGAAGCGGTCACCGAGTTGCCGTCAGGTACTCGTGACAAACGCCTCAAACTGATGCAGCGGAAGAGGCTTGCTGTACAGGTACCCCTGATATGCATGGCAACCCAGCTTGGCCAGCGCATCCCTCTGTGCTTCCGTCTCCACCCCTTCGGCGATCACCATTAACCCAAGCGTCTTGGCCAGGACGATCACCATGTTGGCAATTGCCGCATCGTTGGCATCCACCAGTATGTCCCTGACAAAGCTTCGATCAATCTTGAGTTGATCCAAGGGAAGTAGCTTGAGGTAAGACAGCGAGGAAAAGCCTGTGCCGAAGTCGTCCAAAGAAAACCCAATGCCATTGGCCCTCAACATTGTCATTTTCCCAATGATGTCCTGAATGTTGGTGACCAGCACGCTCTCGGTCAACTCCAGCTCGAGCCGGTGTGGATTTGCTCCACTCTCCTTGAGAATTGCCAGAACCTGATCGACCCAATCGGCCTGAAGAAACTGACGCGCACTGACATTGACCGCGATCGTTATGGCTTGCATTTCAGGTCGCGCAGCCCAAAGCGCCAATTGAGTGCATGCGGTCTCCAACACCCATCGACCCAGGGGAAGAATCAAGCCAGTTTCCTCTGCCAGTGGGATGAATTCTATTGGTGACACCAAGCCTCGCTGGGGGTGGTTCCAGCGTACCAGCGCCTCCACACCTGTGACCCGTCCTTCGTCGGTGACTTGAGACTGGTAGTGCAAGACAAACTGATTCTTTTCGACCGCCTCAAGCAAGCCTGCATGAAGTGAGGCACGAGCAGCCATAGCAGCCTGCATTTGCGGCTCAAAGAAACGCACGGTATTCTTGCCCGCAGCCTTGGCCTGGTACATGGCCAGATCGGCTTGCTGTACGACCTGATCCAAATCCTGTCGTGGGTCTGCATCAATCAATGTGATGCCGATACAGGCAGTGCAGCGATGCTCATAGTCGTCAAGTTCGTAAGTCTTGGCAAGCGTGGCAAGAAGCTTCTCGGCCACTGAGACCGCACTGCTAGCCGCCTCTTTTGCAATAGTGTCTAGGCCTTCAAGCAAAATCACGAATTCGTCACCTCCCAGGCGAGCAACTGTGTCACCGTCGCGTATGCATGACTGCAGTCGATTGGCTACCTGTTTCAAAAGCAGATCTCCACTGGCATGACCTACGGTGTCGTTGATATTCTTGAATTCATCAAGATCGATAAACAACACAGCTGTTTGGCTCCGATGGCGAACACTGGTGGCAAGTGCTTGGCGCAATCGGTCGAGAAAAAGACGCCGATTGGGCAGTCCCGTCAGAGGGTCATAAAAGGCGAGTTGGCGAATCTTCTCTTCTGCAGCGTGGCGAACAGTGATGTCGCGCGAGATTCCCAACACACCTGTCACCTCTCCATGGCTGTCACGTATCGGTGTTTTGGTGATTTCCATCAAAGCCTGATGCCCGTCATCTGCAAAAGTGATCCATTCTTCGTTGACGCTTGGAAGGCTCGTAGAAATGGCCTTTTGATCATGGAGCCTGAACGAGTCTGCTAACTCCTTGTTTACAAAATCGTAGTCTGTCTTGCCGACAATGGCTGCCTCCTTGGTACCAAAGAAGCGCTCAAACATTGGATTGCAATACCTGTAAAGTCCGTTGACATCCTTCATCCAGACCAAATCTGGAATGGCCATTAAGAGATTTTGCAAACGAATGCGTTCGCTGTTGAGCTCAGTGGTACGCTGTGTGACCTTGCGGCGCAGCGACGCACCCCACAGCAGCAATGCCGCACCAACTAATAGCGAAGCGGCGGAGACGTACTCGACGTATCGAATGTTGGCACTGCTAAACAAGCGCGTGCCCATCCATTTGTCTCGCAGAGCCTTATCTTCCTTAGCGGAAATGGCGGCAAAACCACTATTCAATAAGGTCAAAGTCGTGGCGTCCCCCTTATGAACCGCCCGATGAAGTTCTCCAATGGTCACTTGGAAGGCCTTGTTAAACGCCTCCTCGGCGTGGTCTTTGTATAAAAGGTAGTTCGCCGGTGGCTCATCCAAGCAAAATATCCGAACCGAGCCATTGATGGCTGCACCTACCAAGGCCTGATAGCTTGAGTAGAGTTGCAGTGTTGAAATACCCGCCTGTTTCAAATTGTCGATGCAGGCGTCACCGGCTTTGACACCCACTAAAAAGCCGCTCAGATGATGCAGATCGCTGATGCCGCCAATACGGTTGTTCACATAGATGGCGACTGGTATCGTGGCATAGGCGGCAGTGAAATCAAGTGTCTTTTCGCGTTCCGGATCTTGGAAAATGGTATCAATCACATCCGCCCGGCCCGACTGCATGCGAGCCTTCGCCCGGTCCCAGTCACTGGCTTGCAAAGCTACCTGAATGCCAGTCTTTTTCTCCCACAGCTTCCAATAATCCACCAAGTAACCCGTGAGTTCACCGTTGGAATCACGAAAAATATAGGGAGGGTAATTGTCGTCAAGCGCCACCACTATTTGGCGTGCGGCAATGGGCACCGGTTCCGCTGCCCATGCGCCGGGAAACTCGCATGCGGAAAAAAACAAGGCCCAAATCAGTGCCACCTGTCGAATCAACCGGGACGCAAGCTGTGATTTTTGGGAGCGCATGCGATGGGTATGCCTCTGAGGCGTTGATTTGCGTATCGTAAACCAATTAAGGGGAGTTTACGCTTCGTAACAGGTCTAGGTTTCTCCATTGCAGACGCTCAATTTTGAAAGTTAGCTCCGTATTTCGCATAAACTGAAATCAGGGAGTCTTGTTGGTCGTTGGGAGACACATTTGCAAGACGAAGATTTACCACCTGGGCCAATAGCTCGCTGCAGACCGTGCTGGAAATCTGTCATGGATCTCAAAGTTGGTATGGTGCTTGCCATGCCAGTTAACGGCTCAACGGGTGGCTATGCCACTATGCAAATCAGCGCCGGTGGAACCATCTCGGAGGAGATGATCGCCCAGATGCTCATCAAGGGTATAGAGTGTGTCGCTGTTGTCAACACGGACCCGCCCTCGGAGCAAGACTATGCGCTTGCCGTGCAGCGGTACGAGAGCCGCCTGCACGAGATATTTGACCCCCAACCTGACAAGCCTTGCCTAGATTTGTTGAACGCCTTGTTGGCCAGAGGGCCAATACCATGCTGAAAATCATCGACCTGGAGCAGGATGTGGCGCAACTGGCGGAACGCCTGCCGACGTTTCCCGCCATCGTGATTCAGTTGCTGGACATGTTGCGAGATGAATCTTCCAGTTTGGACATGCTGGCACGCATGGCGCGCAATGACCCTGTCATTTCCGCCAACATTCTGGCCCGTGCCAACCACATTCGCCGCATGCACGCTCAGTCAGATCTGGCCGATGCGTTTGTGGCAGCCTCCATCATCGGCATCAATCAAGTACGTCGCATTGTTGTGACCATGGGTATGAACCGCTTTGTATCCTCGGTCCCAGGCGGGCCGTTTTTGTTTCATCACTCCTTGGCCGTGGCCATTACCGTGCAGGAAATGGCGGCGTTTGTTGGCATCTCACCTGACGTTGCCTATACCGCCGGTATGCTGCATGACGTGGGGCAACTATGCTTTCACATCATGGACGAGGCGCTCTTTGAGGAGGTTTATACGGCCTCCATTGTTGATGGCAAGTTACTGGAGCGCGAGGCTGAAGCGTTCGGGGCTGACCACTGTCAAGTGGGTGCCCAATTGGCTCGACACTGGAACCTACCGGACGAAATTCATTCTGCAATACTCACTCACCACGACGACAACACCTTCACCGGTTCACTACAGGCGAGCATATATCTGTCAGAGACCATGGTACGCGCGCTGGACATTCCGCAGTCACCCAAGAATCGGGTAACAAGGCTAAATCGTCTGGCGATTGAGGAGCTTGGACTGGACTGGGGTACGCCTGGAATGACTAATCTGTTTGACAGATGTGTCACGCGCTATCAACAAATGACAAGGCAATAATTGTGATTCGCCTTTAGCTTGTGTGGAAGTTCACTGGTTACGGCTGTCGATTGCAATCGCAACGGCAGCAGCGCAAACGATATAGGCCGGACTCCATTGCAGATTTTCAATCTTCGGCGGCCAGCATCCGAGAAGGTTGGGTGGCTCTATTAGGCTGGGAGCGGTAGCAGAGTTATTCGAACTGCCTGCCCAAAACCTACCATTGAAGGCGCGGAACTGAGTTCAGAATTCTCTGCGCTATTGTGTGAACACAGACTATCGGTGCACTTGGTCAAATTGGCTTCAACTGCAGCAGAGAGACAGCTGGCCGCACCCGGTACGCTTTGCACCGCATCCCGTCAGCATCTCCAAGAACTGCACATTGGTGGCTTGTGGTCACCGAGCTTTGGCCCTAAGCGGCGACTACTCAAAAACCGGCCTGAAAAAGCTGCGCTCATAGCTGATGATGCAGCGCGTCTCCTCGGCGTATTGGAAGGCCGCCAGACACGGCGGGTCTTGCAGGGAGCGGGCGCGGTAATCCTCGTACAGCGCCAGACTGGGAAAGCTGAACAGGGCCAATGCCACGTTGTTGGCACCTTCTGAGGGCAGGAAGTACCCGTGGTGCTGGCCCCCGAATTTTTCAAGCAGTGGTATCCAGAGCTTTACGTAGTGTTCAAACTCCTTGAGCTTGAACGGGTCAATGATGTAGCGCAGGTAGCAGGTGACCATGGGTCGGCTCCTTCAAGCGCGTTGCTGCTGCACCCAGTGCTGCACGCTGGGGCGTTGCCACTGCTGGGTGGCGTAGGTTTTGAGGCGTTCGGGGACGGCATCGTCGTTCGCGATCAAGCGCATAAGCATCAGCGCCAGATCGGTGTCGGCAATGCACCAGCTGCCAAACAGGTGGCTGGCACTTTCTGGCAGCAGTTGCGCGGCCACCCTGAACAGTTTGTCAGCGGCTTCCAGCGCGGCGGCGCTCAGCGGGATGGATGTGGGTTGGATGAACACGGTGTCTGTCCCGCGCTCGTTGCGAATCGGCATCAGGTCACTGCGCAGCCAGGCCTGGACTTGTCGGGCACGGGCACGGTGTTGCACGCTTTGCGGGTAGACCACCGCGTAGGCTGGTGGAGCAAAGACTTCTTCCAGGTACTCGCTGATGGCGCTAGATTCGGACAGCGAAAAACCGCTGTGCACCAGCGTGGGCACCCGGGCCGTCAGGGATTGCTGGCGATATCCGGTTTGCTGGTTTTGTTGTGCACCCAGGTCCAGGTGTTCGGTGACAAAAGGAATGCCCTTCTCGCGCAAAGTGACATACACCGACATGGCGTAGGGGCTGGTGAACTGGTGGTCAACAAAAAGGGTCAGCGGATTCTGTGGCATGGGGTGTTTCCAAAAAATAAATCGTTCGCCAAGTCTATGGGTGGTCTGTTCTGGCGCAAAACGATATATCTTTGACGTTCTTGCTAAAAATACTCACATGAAGCCATGACAGATTTACGCCGATTGCCCAATCTCGTGGCCTTGCGCGCCTTTGAGGCCGCCGCCCGGCACCAGAACTTTTCTCGCGCTGCCGACGAAACCCATGTCACCCACGGCGCGGTCAGCTACCAGGTGCGGGCGTTGGAACAAGACCTGGGCGTGGCACTGTTCACCCGCCACGGCAAGCGTTTGACGATCACGCCGCAGGGGGCGCGGTTTGCCCAAGTGGTGCGCCATGCCCTGCAAGACATTGCGGCGGGCACCCAAGCGTTGCGTGAAGAGACGCAGCAAAAGCGGCTCACGGTGTCGGCCATCCCCTCGTTTGCGGCGCGCTGGTTGGCCCCGCGCCTTGGCAAATTCATTGACCAAAACCCGGATACCGAGCTGGTCTTGCAGTCCAGCGGCCAGTTGCATGACTTGGTGCGCGACGGCATCGATGTGGGCATCCGTTTTGGCAAGGGCCAGTACCCAGGTCTGGCGGTGGATCGACTGATGGGCGACTCTTACTATCCGGTGGCTTGCCCTGGCTTCAACCGGGGGCGGCTGCCGAGCACACCACAGCAACTCAAACCGGCGCAGTTGTTGCGCTCGGACGAGCCCTGGTTGCCCTGGTTTCAGGCTGCGGGCCTGAAGCTGGCTGAGCCCAGTGGTGGCGTGCGCTTTCAGGACCTGTCGCTGCTGATCCGCTCTGCCGTGGACGGCGACGGCATTGCTCTGGTGCGCCATGTGGTGGCAACACAGGAAATGGCCTCGGGTGAACTGGTGCGCCTGTTCGACGTGGCGGTGAAGAGCCCTTGGGATTACTACCTGGCCTGCCCGCCGGACGCGTTGCACAAACCGCAGGTGCAGGCGTTTCGCAACTGGCTACTGGAAGAAATTGCCATCTTCAAGGCGCAGGCCGGTGCTGGTGTGGCTTGAACAGGTCCTCACGCTGGACGTGCAGTCTCTATGTCGGTTGGGTTATTGAGATCGCCGCCGCGAATGGCCGCCCTTCCATTTTTTGTGTCGGGAATCGATGCATCGCGGGAAAACTTTGATTGCCACCGCCATGGCGGTCCAAGTTGAAAATTGGATCGCCCTTTAGCTGACATTGGCGAACGGCAAGAAACGCTGCTCAAGAGCCAGCCACCTGAAGAATTCAATTTCCGTTCCTGGGTGGCTGCTTCCAAGCTCTTGGCCTTGGCGATGAGCGACTGCTTCCAGAGAAATTGAAGGAGAGCTTTCCCACTTTTTGCCGGAATTCTTGCTATTTGGGCGAATGGCCGGAATCAGCTATCCGGGTCTAGGTTTCGCTCCTGACCTAACGTTCAATTTTGAAAGTCAGCAAAGGGAAGGGGTGGCTGGCTCC
This sequence comes from Rhodoferax sp., assembly GCA_031291305.1. Taxonomy (GTDB): domain Bacteria; phylum Pseudomonadota; class Gammaproteobacteria; order Burkholderiales; family Burkholderiaceae_C; genus Rhodoferax. Next base: position 7,218 of record JARLJH010000068.1, read on the forward strand.
TGAAGACCCATAAGAGCCGCACACGACAGGCTGCTTACGAGTTGTCCAGTTCAACTCCGGTCAGAAGCCGTTCGTGATATTAGACAACGGTACAAAGCGGGAGTCGGCTAAGTCGAACTCTTTCCCTGAATGACAAAGTTCTGAAGCTCCCAGGAGACCGACTTCATTGAGTCTAAACCGCACGATGACCCGGCGTAACTTCTTCATACGGACATCAGTTAGTTGCGTCGATCAGATAACCGCTTATTGCAACGCTGCCGTTAACGCTGCTGTAGCTGCCTAGGCGCACGACCAGATGAGGGGCTTCCAAAGGACCGACAGTAAAGAAAGCACCGGAGGAAAACGACTGCAATGCAGCCCCGCCGACCAGACCTCTCGTATAGAAGGGACCACCAAAGCTCCACATCGGATCGTAATTGTATTTCGCGATGTAGACATAATTCAATCCATCAATAGCTGGCAGTTGACCTGATACCCACTTGACTACAAGTCGCTTGCCTGCTGGCACTGCAGGTGCATCCATGACTATCTCGTTATTCTGGAAGACAAAATTGCTGCAGTTTGCAACACAATTAGCCACGTTGAATTGGACCGAAAAATTGTAAGGCTGTCGACCTGGTTCATCAACGTTCTTCATATAAGCCGGACGAACTTGCGCTAGTGCCAGAGGCGCTACAAACATTCCGAGAACGGTCAATGCGCCGATGGTCACACGAATAGGGAGTAAGACACAGGCTCTCATAAAGTCTCCTAGGTTGGTGGAATTGATGATGACAACGACGGAACTCACGACTGTCATAGCCGTAAAAAATGGAAGCATGCAAAGACTATCTGCGACGGCCCGAAACCGAAAATTGTCGTGTGGCCACAAATGTCGCGAGTGCTAGGCCCAGAAGTGCCAAAGTACCCGGCTCGGGAACCGAAGCGGGCGTATCGGGCGAGGTGACCTGAAGCTCATAGTAGTAAGTACCCAAGGATCCTGGCCCACCAATTCCAGTGAAACCATCGGTCAAAGTTCCTACACCGTAATTCTCCGCGAGAGACATATTGGCGAACGCACCGATGGCGAAAATGTAGTCGCCTGCCGCGAGCGAATATGACAATGAAAAATCACCGCCAGTTGTAAATGCTTGATCGTAATTGGACCCAACGAAAGTTGCCGCACCAGCACCGCCTGAAAACAGCGTGAAGTAGGGGTCGATGCCACCACTGGAATACCCAAAGCTAATGAAGCTTACCGCTCTTGGAGCAGTTAGGTTAATGGAGTAGAGCGCCACGTTATTGGCAATGGCATAGTCATCGGCAAACTGCGCCATCCCAAGATCGCTACCAACCAGCGCAGTGTTTGCTGGATCATTGAGGTACCCGGAAAAGCTGACGGTCCCTGCGTGGACAGCTGAGATGCTAACAATCAACAACGTCACCAACATACGCCAAATAGAACTCTGTTTCATTGAGATTGCTCCCGTTGTCTGGATTCCATAAACTGCACCATCTGCGGGTTTCCATTCTTTCTACTGGGTCACCAACCAGCGCTTTTCAAATGCCACAGGTGACGTTCGTTTCAACGACCCAACTTGCCAGAAGCGGTCCTTGCGCCAGGCTGCGTAAATGACGAATGAGAGATGAAGTTGGAGTGTTGCCTGCAATTCGTTGTTCGGCTCAGGGCAAGGCGCTCCAACGCACAGCTCATGGCGTGGGCGAATGATCTTTCGGTTGCGGCGTCCCGCCCCATCCCCTGCTGAGAGCAACTGGCGAGGTAGTCATGTGGGCGATTGGTTTATCGCCCATTGCCAGTTGCGCGGGCGTATTGCCCCCGGTCTTAGTCCCGCCCCCGCCGGACTTGCTCGCGCCGGAAAACAAGGCGCCGACTGCAGAAATGGCGGGCGTCAGGGTGGTTATCAGGCCGCCCACGGAATTGGCGAGGAATTCGCTGAGACTTGTGGAATGACTGCCCAGGATGAGTGTGAATCCAGCTGCTTGGTTAGCTACATCCATGGGAACAGTAAATGTCCAAGGCCTAATATTCACCTGTGGGGGGCCGAAACCCTTGGCACTCGCGCCAGCACGCACCTCCGGCGTGGCGTAAATGACCATGCCATCACTGTTGGTGACAAGCGCAGCTGTTGAGCTGGTAAACCCGAAAAATACCACGCTACAACGGGCGATCGTTTCTCCGCTGATGACTCCCGTCTGCGTGACGAATTTGGCCCGACCGTACACAGAGAAGCCGCCGTCAACCCAAAGCCTGTACGCATGGTTGCCATATTGCGCAATGGACATTTCGGTTTGGCCTGGAACGACCGGATCGTTATCCCCGGGGGTAATCCAAGACGTATAAAGCGGCACGTCAGGACCTTGAGGGATTGCAGCGATTTCCGCGTCCGATATGAAGAGAATGGCGTCCCAGCTGAATCCGTCGGCGTTGAAAATATCAGGGGACGGAATCCAGTGGCGCTGGCCGTCCTGAACAAGCCAGACGGGAGGCTGAGTGTGGCTTGCAAGAAGTGAGCCGTCGGGATAAGTCATTTTCTGCTCCTTAAGTGATGGTTCGGTCTGCCAAGATGATTTTTGGATCAGTAACGCCGGAGCCCCGAGGTTAGAGATAATGGGATTTACGAAAAATAGCCCATCTGCATCATTTTTTCCTGAAACTTAGGGGGGTGTGCATGAATGACGTGTTGCCAAGAGATGACTCTCCGCCAGGACTGTTGGCCAGCCTCGGTGACCTGCTCTTGGATATCTATCGATTGAGCGATTCCGAGGATGCCGACACATTCCAGGAGGCTGTAATGTCAGCGGCGAGTCGGGTAATCGGCTTCGATTCCGCGATCTGGGGGAGCGGGATTGTCGTGGAGGCTGGACCCATCGTCCATACGATGTACCTATATTGTCAGCCGGACGAGATGATGCTGAGCTGGGAACGCATCAAACACCTTGACGACTTGAACGCCGAGGTTTTGCGCCAGCCCGGAACCACCGTTGTTGCTTGCGCTGAAGGCTTTGACGCCCATCGAAAATTTTCGCCAGAGG
>JARLJH010000069.1 GCA_031291305.1 Rhodoferax sp.
CCTGATAGAAAAAGAAGCCAAGAGAAACCAAGCCCAAAAACCGGGCACCGTAAACTTCCAGCTTTAACCCGGTCAAGCCACCAGTCAGAAGTTCTCAACTTCCTCCGCCTTCAGGCTCATACCTGGATTGGAAAATACTGCCAGAGCGTTTCACCTGCGAGATCACCGAAACAGTCGCCATGGAAGACACCCAGGCCACGCTGCTGACCTTTGAAAAAATGCGTCATGCAGGCTTTCACGTCTCGATTGATGACTTTGGAACCGGTTATTCCAGCTTGGCCACATTGCAGCGCCTACCTGCTGCCGAACTCAAAATCGATCAAGCCTTCGTCAAGGACCTGGAACACAGTGAGATGTCCCGTTCTATTGTGAGATCGATCGTTCAACTGGCCAAGGCGTGCAACTTGCGCGTCGTCGCCGAGGGGGTGGAAACCACAGGCCAAAGTGACCTCCTGGTTGAAATGGGTTGCGACGACCTGCAGGGCTATCTATTTTCCATGCCCGTGAGCGGAGACGACCTGCAAAAAATGGCGCTGAACCGATTTCCAAGCAACACCGCAGAGTTCCGTGACTCTCTGTACGCCACCAGTTTCATCAACGACATCACCTGAGGTTTGGGACGCACACCAAACCCTTCCAGAAAAATCAGCTCAGGAACTTGCGCCAAGTCCCGATGTTGTAGACATCCTGGTAGCCATTCTTCTTAAGCATTCGCTTGGCCATGCCGCTTCGCGTCCCACTGGCACAGCCCACAACAACGGGCACGGACTTGGGTATCTCTGCGAATCGGCTTCCCAGTTCTTGCAACGGTATGTTGATCGTCCCAGGAGCGCTCGCACTGGCAAACTCCCCCACCGATCTCACGTCGATCAAGACAGCTCCGTTTTTCTTAAGCTCGGGCAACATGGCCACAACCTTGCGTGAACTCCACCATTTGTACCCATACCAGGCAAGCAGCGCCAGAAACGGCCAATACTTCTGAAAAATGTCCTGAAAATCCATGTGAGTCCTTGTTGAACAGATTGCGTCAGCGCGTTGAAAAGGGGGTTCGTTTCCATGCCCTCGACTTGGAGGCGCTCTGGCCCCTGGCCAGATGACGTAGCGTACCCGCCTGGCGAAACCCCGGATTATCTATGAGGCCACCGGGGCACTTCTACAATCGCCGCCATGAAAAATCATTTCGACATCTGCATCTGGGGTGGAGGCATTGTGGGCCACACCCTGGCCTTGCTTTTGGCGCGCGAACGCCTAAGCGTGGGGCTGGTGGCCAATCCTCCCGTTCAGCCAACTACCAACAGACCTGACGTGCGCGCCTACGCACTCAATGCCAAGTCCAAAGCCCTGCTGGAGTCCGTGCGCTGCTGGCCCGACGCGCAGCACGCCACGGCGGTGACACAGATGCGGGTGCTGGGGGACGATGGCGGCGAGGTGAATTTCTGCGCCGATGAGCTGAAGGTTTCGGCCCTGACCTGGATTGTCGATGTGCCTCTGCTTGAAGCCCGGCTGGCCGAAGCCGTGCGTTTTCAACCGCAGATTGAGGTGCTAGACAGCCCCCGTCCGGCCAGCCTTACTGTGATCAGCGAAGGCAAAGGCAGCCGTACCCGAGAAGAACTAGGGGTGGAATTTGACGTGGCACGCTACCCGCAACGCGCCATCGCCACACGCCTGACCACAGAACAGCCCCATGGCCAGACCGCCCGCCAATGGTTCACCGAGGGTGAAATCCTGGCCTTTTTGCCGCTGGACGGTGAGCAAGGGCACACCGTGGGCATCGTCTGGTCCGTTAAGGAAAACCGTGTCGATGACCTGATGACTGCCAGCGAGGAAGATTTTTGTGCCGAGCTGGCACAAGTCAGCCAACACTGTCTGGGTGAGCTGAAGCTGTCCAGTGAGCGTGTCGCCTGGCCACTGCAAGCGGCACAGGCCAGCCGATGGATGGGCACCACACCTGAGGGCCAGGCCTGGGCACTGGCGGGTGATGCAGCCCACGCGGTACATCCGCTGGCTGGGCAAGGGCTGAACCTGGGTCTGGGCGATGCGGCCGAGTTGGCCCGCATTCTGCAAGGCAAAGCCTACTGGCGCCCCGTCAACGATCACAAACTGCTGCGCCAGTATGAACGTGCGCGCCGCGCCGAGGTCAATGCCACCGCGCTGGCCATGGATGGCCTGCAACAGTTATTCTTCACCAACAACCCCACCTGGCAAGCGCTGCGCAATTGGGGCATGAACGGTTTTGAGCGTAGTGGTCTGGCCAAGCAATGGGCCGCACGCTACGCCATGGGGCTTTGATTTTTAACAGGATGACGATGAAACCAACCACCACCTCCTTGCTTGCCTGCGCTGTGCTGCTGGCCACCTGCACTTTCTCCAGCACCTTCGCACAGGATGCAACCATTCGCAAAAATCTTGGCGAGCGTATTCCGCAACTGGGCAAGATTGACGAAATCAGCAAGACGCCGGTACCTGGGATTTACGAAATTCGCGTCAATGGCACGGACGTTCTCTACACCGATGCACAGGGCGACTATCTGATCCAGGGCAACCTGATCGACACCAAGCAGCGCCGCAACCTGACTGAGGAACGCGTGGACAAACTCACTGCCATCCAGTTCGACACCTTGCCGGTCAAGGACTCCTTTCCCATCGTACGCGGCAACGGCAAGCGCAAGATGGCCGTGTTTGAAGACCCAAACTGCGGCTACTGCAAGCGCTTTGAGGCCAACCTGCAAAAGGTGGACAACGTCACCGTCTATCTGTACCTATACCCGGTGCTCGGCCCGGGCTCGGTGGAAAAGGCAAAAACCATCTGGTGTGCCAAGGACAAGGCCAAATCCTTCCAAGACTGGATGCTCAACGAAGTCGAACCGACGGCGGCCAAATGTGACACCGCTGCGGTGGAACGCAACCTGCAGCTCGGCAAAAAATACAAGGTTACCGGTACTCCAACCCTGGTGTTTGCCGATGGCTCGCGGGTGCCTGGCGCCATCGGTGCCGACCAGGTGGAGCAACGACTGGCGCAGGCCGCCAGCAAATGACCCGACCAGTCGCCCGGCGCACCGCGCCAGCCGCGTTGAGCTACCAGGTGCAGGCGCATGACCTGCACGCCCACCTGTTTAGCGTAACACTCACCATCGCCCGCCCACGGGCACAGCAACACGTCAGCCTACCGGTGTGGATTGCTGGGAGCTACCTGGTGCGCGAGTTTTCCAAACATCTGCAAGGACTGCAGGCGTACCAAGGCAAGGCGGCCCTGGCCATCACCCAACTCGACAAATGCACCTGGCAATTGGCATGTCAGCCCGACAAGCCATTGGTACTGAGCTACGAGGTGTACGCCTTTGACAATTCGGTGCGCACTGCCTGGCTGGACACCCAACGCGGTTTTTTCAACGGCACCAGCCTGTGCCTGCGCGTGCACGGGCTGGAAGACCAGCAGCACCGTCTGACACTGCGTGATGCGGGGTTGCCCAAAAACTGGCAGGTGGCGACCGCGCTGCGTCCTGAAAAAGTCAATCAAAAAGAATTTGGCCATTACCTGGCTGCGGATTACGACGAACTGGTGGACTCGCCCGTCGAGATGGGCGACTTCTGGCGCGGCGCCTTCAAGGCCGGTGGCATTGAGCACCAATTTGTCGTCGCTGGCGCACCCGCGAGTTTTGATGGCGCGCGCCTACTGGCCGACACCCAGGCCATTTGCGAAGCCGAGATCGCCTTCTGGCACGGCCAAGCGGCCAAAGGTAAAGCGACCCAGGGCAAAAATCGCCCGCCGCATGACCGCTACGTGTTCATGCTCAATGCCGTGGGTAACAGTTATGGCGGACTGGAGCATCGCCACAGCACCGCACTGATTTGCAAGCGTGCCGACTTGCCGCGCAGCGGCCAAAGCAAATCGCTTGGCGCCACCGACGGCTACACCACCCTGCTGGGGCTGATCAGCCACGAGTACTTTCACACCTGGAACGTCAAGCGCCTGCGCCCGGCAGAATTTTCCCGCTATGACTACACGCAGGAGAACTACACCGAACTGCTGTGGTTCTTTGAAGGCTTCACGAGCTATTACGACGATTTGCTGCTGCGCCGTGCCGGGCTGATCGACAACGCCACCTACTTGGCGATGCTCACCAAAACCATCAACGCCGTGCAGCAATCCCCAGGCCGCCAAGTGCAAAGCGTGGCGCAAGCCAGTTTTGATGCCTGGGTCAAGTACTACCGGCAGGACGAGAACACCGCCAACGCCACCATTAGCTACTACACCAAGGGTTCTCTGGTGGCGCTGTGCCTGGACTTGAGCCTGCGCCAAGAGGGAAAGACCAGTCTGGATGCCGTGATGCGCGCCCTGTGGCAACGCTGCCAGGGCGGCCCGATGACCGAGGCCGACTTGTTGGCGGTGCTGCAAGAACTCTCCGGCGAGTCCTTTGCCGAGCGGCTGGCTGCCTGGGTGCACAGCACAGCCGAGCTACCGCTACAAGCCCTGCTGACCCAGCATGGTGTGAACTTTGAGCGAGAAACGGCGGAGCTGGCCGACCAGTTGGGCGTGAAGGTCACCGAGTCAAGCGGCATTCGCATCAAAACCGTGCTGCGCAATTCTGCGGCGGAAAAAGCCGGGTTTGCGGCCGGCGATGAATGGTTGGGCCTGAAAGCCGATACAGGCAGAGGGCACGACACACACGGCTGGCGCCTGAGCAAACTCGACGATGTGCCGCTGGTCCTGAGCAATGCCAAAAGCTTTCAGGCGCTGGTAGCGCGTGATCAGCGCCTGCTGACGCTTCAGGTGAGCTTGCCCGATGCCGTGAAACAGATCAAACTCTCGGCCAGGGAAACAGCCCGCATTGATGTTTGGCTGGGATCGGCAAAACAGCAAAAAATGTAGCTATAAGTCCTTTATCAACAAGGGATAGAGGCCAATTTCTTATATAACTCTGATTGTCTTTCAAGGAGCCATCATGCCGTTTGAACTCATCACCGTCCGCACCGAAGCCGACAAAATTGGCATCATCACCCTGAACCGCCCCAAGCAGCTCAACGCGCTGAACGATGCGCTCATGACCGAGCTGGGTACGGCACTCAAAGCCTTTGATGCCGACGAAGCCATCGCCTGCATGATCCTCACCGGCAGCGAAAAAGCCTTTGCGGCTGGCGCTGACATTGGTGGCATGGCCAGCTACAGCTTTGCAGACGTCTACAAGGGCGACTTCATCACCCGCAACTGGGAAACCATTCGCAGCATCCGTAAACCCGTGATTGCTGCCGTGAGCGGCTTTGCGCTGGGTGGCGGCTGCGAGCTGGCGATGATGTGCGACTTCATCATCGCCGCTGACAACGCCCGCTTCGGCCAGCCCGAGATCAAGCTCGGCATCATCCCCGGCGCCGGTGGCACGCAGCGCCTGCCGCGCGCCGTCGGCAAAGCCAAGGCCATGGACATGGCGCTCACCGGCCGCATGATGGATGCGGTGGAGGCTGAGCGCGCTGGTCTGGTCAGCCGCGTGGTGCCACTGGACAAACTGATGGACGAGGCACTGGGTGCGGCATTGACGATCAGCGAGTACTCGCAAATCGCCGTCATGGCCGCCAAGGAATCGGTCAACCGCGCGTTTGAAGGCAGCTTGAGCGACGGCGTGATGTTCGAGCGCCGTCTATTTCACGCTCTGTTTGCCACGGCCGACCAGAAAGAAGGCATGGACGCATTTGTCAACAAACGCAAAGCCGTCTTCACCCATCAGTAAGTCGCACAAGGTGGGCGCCCAGCGCCGTTTCTTCCCGCTATAATCTGCCTCCGTTGGTGATATAGCTCAGCTGGTTAGAGCGCAGCATTCATAATGCTGATGTCGGTGGTTCAAATCCACCTATCACCACCAAGATTCGTTCTTTAGCACTTTCAGAACCCGCACGCCCACCAGCCTTGCGGGTTTTTTGTTGCCTCAAACCGAATCAATGGCGTTGCTCGGCATCGGAGGTATTGGGCGTGTCTGAAAGAAAAAATGTTTTGAGCGTCACATTCTGGCTGGGTGCGTCCGTTGTGGCCGCATCTTGTAGCGCCCTGTGGTTCAGCAGGCATGGAATGCGTCCCGCTTGGGGGCTTAGCCAGCAAACCTTCCTGCCGTTATGGATGCACCTTGTGCTCCCATCGATATGGCCTACCTGGGCCATCTACCTGGTCAGCATGCCGTTGACCATGGCTTTTGTTTACTTGGGCTGGCGCTACCTTCACAGTAGAAAAAACAGCTACGGGCGATTCAAGGAACTGCCGTTTCTGGGCGCAGTCTGGCACTGGAACAGCCTGTCTGACCTGCCGCACGCTTTGAAACCCGTCTGCCCAAGCTGCCAGAGCCTGCTGGTCTATGAAGAACTGGGTGGGCGATTTGGCAACCAACCACAATCCGTGGTGCTTCACTGTGAGAAATGCGAGTCGATCCTGACCGAACAACCCGGAACCTGGAAGTCTCTGCAAGCCAGAACCGCGCGCGAAATTAACCGGCTGATCCACACGGGTGAATGGCGACAACATGTGCCAACTCATCGAAGCCGTTGGCGCATTCGCCGCAGTGGCCAACCGACCAGCATGCCTGCGCCTGCGGCGTCGGTGCCATCCGGGTCAAATCACAGCCCCAGCGCAACCCAGGCATCTGATTCATGAAACCCTCTTTATGTGCCTTGTGCGCCGGGCTATTCATGAGCTTATGCGCCACGTCACAGGCTCAAACCCGAGTTGGGTTGACGTTTGAATCAGCCTGGGAGCGTGTCAGATCTGGATCCGACCAACTTGCAGCAGCCCAGGCTGGAGTAGACAGCAAAAACCTGCTTTCTCAAGGGCTCCAGGGCCTGGGAGGCCCGGTGGTGCAACTGAGCGCCGCTGCGTATAGCTACAACCTGAACCTGGACCTCAATCTGGACCCCGTGAACAAAGGCCTGGCACAGATCGGGCAAATGTTGCCTGCTTCACTGCAAGCCATAGCCGCCGGTCTGCAGTTTCCGTCCAGATACAGTTACAACCAGTCAGACAGCGGTATTGCCAAGGCAGCCTCCTTTGTGTGGCCGCTCTACACCGGGGGCGTGACCGATGCCGTGCGCGGTTTCGTACATGCACAAGGGGACGAAGCCCGTGCCGATGCTGATAAAACAGGTCAAACGCTGGTGACACAACTGGTGCAACGTTATTTCGGCGCTCAACTCAGTACCCAGGCGGCCAACTTGCGTCAGGCGGCGCTGGATGACATCGCCCAGCACGACGCAGCCACCGTCAAGATGCTGGCTGCGGGATTGATCTCGCGGGTCGAACGCTTGCAGGCACAAGTCGCTTATGAAGAGGCCAAACGCCAGGCCCAGAAGGCTCAGAGCGATGCCGAACTGGCCGCCGTGGCATTGGCGCGAACACTCAAGTCAGCCACCCCGGTGGCACCGACCACGCCCTTGTTTGTAATGACTCACCCGATCGAACCGCTGACCTATTTCCTGTCGGAGGCGCTGAACCGGCACCCAGGTTTGGCCAAAGTAATGGCCAAACAAGCGCAAGCCGAGCAGTTGCATCAGGGTCAGGAAGGTTTGCGCAAACCACAGGTCTTTGCCTTTGGCATGCACGAACTCCAGACAGGTCAGGCCAATTGGGTTGCCGGGGTTGGCGTCACCTGGACGCTTTTTGACGCCGTGGACCGCGACATGTTGGCGGCGGCATCAAACAAACAAATTGAGCAAGCCAAGCTCACCGAGCTGCAGGCGCGCAACGACATCAGTTTGCTGGTCGAGAAAAACTGGCGCACGGTAGAGCAGGCTCGGCGTCAGTTCTTGGCCACCGAACCCGGTGTGACACTGGCCAAAGAGGTTCTGCGTCTGCGCCGGGCGGCCTTGCGCGAAGGGACAGGCACCGTGCTAGAGCTGATGGATGCCGACGTCAATCTGGTCAAGGTTGAAACCGAACGGGCCCAAGTGGCCTACGACTATGTGTTGGCACTGGCCAGTTTGTTGGAGAGCTGTGGCTTGTCGGACGAGTTCAACAGCTATGTCAGCCGCGCCGACGTAACGATGGATGGATCATGACAAAACAACAAGCGGTAAAAAATGGGGCCATGGGCTTGGCCGGTGTGGCACTGGTTCTACTACTGGCTTATGGCCTATGGAAAGCCAGCCAGCCGGCACCCGAGGTGTTTCAAGGGCAGATGGAAGCGCATGAAACCGACATCGCGCCCAAAGTGACGGCGCGAATTGCACAGGTCCTGGTCAAAGAAGGTGACCAGGTGAGCGTGGGCAGCACGCTGATGCGAACCAACAGCCCGGAAGTGACCGCCAAACTGGCCCAAGCCACCGGTGCCCAACAGGCCGCCCAGGCGCTGTCCGACAAGGCGCAGAACGGCGCTCGCCCTCAGGAAATCGAGATGGCGCGGCTGCAATGGCAGCGGGCACAGTCGGCGGCTGAGCTGGCGCAGATCTCATTCAAACGCGTGGACGGCCTGGCCAAAGACGGTTTGATCGCAGCCCAAAAACGTGATGAGGCCTACGCCAATTTCACCACCTCGCGCGACCAGGCGCTGACCGCCAAAGCCCAGTACGAACTGGCCCGTGCGGGAGCGCGTGTGGAAGACAAGGCCGCCGCCAACGCGCAGGTGCAGCAGGTGAGCGGTGTGGTGGCCGAAGTGCAGGCCGCCCAGGATGAGACCGAATTAAATAGCCCGGTGGCAGGTGAGGTGGCCAAGGTGTTGGCCAAAGTCGGTGAGTTGTCTGTCCAAGGGGTGGCGGTGGTCACCGTGGTGGACTTGAACGACCAGTGGGTGGTGCTCAACGTGCGCGAAGACCGTTTGCAGCGTTTTGCCATCGACACCGAGTTTGAGGCGGTGTTACCGGCGCTGGGAAACCGCCAAGTGCGATTCAAGGTGTTTTACACCGCCGTGTTACCCGATTTCGCCACCTGGCGCGCCACCCGCGCCGGGCAAGGCTTTGATGCGCGAACCTTCGAAGTCAAGGCCAGACCACTGGCGCGCATCGAGGGCGCCCGTCCCGGCATGAGTGTGCTGGTGCAGTGAACCAGCTGCTAAGTACCGTGGCATGACTGCGTTCTGGCACCCATTTGTCAGCAGCGCCCGGCGCGAGGTGAGGCGTTTACGAGCCAGCCCGTGGGATTTGGCCATGATCTCTTGGGTGCCGCTGCTGGCCTGCGCTGTGATGGGCTGGATTTTTTCTGCGGGCTTGCCGCAGCAATTGCCGATCGGCCTGATGGACCAGGACCATTCGGCGCTGTCACGCCAGCTGGCACGTTTTCTTGATGCCACCCCGGGTTTAAAGCTGACGGCCAGTTACGACGACACGGTGCAGGCCACACAAGCGCTGCGCCGCACTGATGTGTATGCGGTGGTGAGTATCCCGGCAGACTTTTCACGTCAGGTCAAACTCGGCCAGGCGGCCCAGGTCACATTGCTGCACAACGCGCAACTGGGCACCCACTCGGGCCTGATCCAGCGCGATGTGCGCACCGCCGTGGCCACCCTCTCGGCCGGGGTGGAGATGAGCGCACGCAACAAACGTGGCCAACCCGCGCTGTTAACGCGGGTGGCGATGGAGCCGATTCAGACGCAAATGGAGACACTCTTCAATGTCTCACTCAATTACGAACAATTTCTGGGGGCGGCCCTGATTCCGGCCTTGTTGCACATTCTGGCCATGACTGCCGGAGCCTGGTCGGTCGGGCGCGAGTTGCGCGATGCCACGCTGGGCCAGTGGTTGGGAGATACCCCGAGTCTGACTGGTGCAGTTGCCGCCTTGTTCGGCAAGCTGAGTTGGCCGTTTCTCAGCCTGGGCTTGGTGGCCACGGCCAGTTTGGTGGGACTCACCTGGGGGCGTGGTTGGCATCCGGGTGGCTCGCTGGTGTGGGTGATGCTGGCACTCATCGGCCTGCAGGCCTTGTCGCTGGTGATGGGCGCGGTGGTCGCGGCGGGCACGCTGTCGTTGCGTCTCGCGCTGTCGGCCACGGGCTTCATCACGGCGCCGGCGTTTGCCTTCAGCGGCGTTGGATTTCCGCTGCAGTCCATGCCGCTGCTGGCCAGAGGCTGGGCCGAACTATTGCCTTACACCCACTACATGCGGCTGCAAATAGAGCAACTGCAGATGGCCGCGCCACTGCGCTACAGCATCAATAGCATGGTCGGGCTATGGCTCGCCACCGGGCTCCTGGCTGGGTTGACTGCGTTGTTGTTGGTGCGTGCTGCGCATCACCCTCAATCCTGGGGGATCCGCTGATGACTGCTGTACGCAGACTGTTGCAGGCCTGGCTGGCCACACTCAAAACCATCGTCTGCGACACCGGTGTGCTGCTCATCATGGGCCTGGCACCGCTGATTTATGGTTTTTTTTACCCCTGGCCCTACAGCACCCAAGCCGTGACACGGGTACCGGTGGCGGTGGTGGACCTGGACCACAGCAACCTGTCGCGCCAGATCACACGTTATGCCCAAGCCAGCCCGCGCATCGAGGTACAGCTGATCACCGGTGACGAACATGTGGCACAACAAGCCCTGTGGGCGGGTCAGATTGAAGGCTTCGCGCTGTTGCCGCGTGACCTCAAACGCGACGTGTTGCGGGGTAGCCCCGCCATCGTCACGGTGCAGGCCAACGGTAGCTATGCATTGTTGAACAAAGCGGTGTTATACGGGTTTTCCGAGTCGGTCGGCACGGTGTCTGCCGGGATCGAGATAGCCAAGCTGGAGGTAGCGGGGCAAAGCGCCTTGCAGGCCCAGGCCAGCCGCAGCCCGATCAACACCCAGACAGTGGCCTTGTTCAACCCCACCGAAGGCTATGGCAGTTATGTGGTGCCCGCAGTGGCCTTGCTGATCTTGCAACAAACCCTGCTGATGGGTGTGGGCATGCTGGTCGGCCTGTGGAGCGAGACCGGCCAACAACGCGCCGACGCCGCCACCTGGCTGGGGCGATTGCTGGCGTTTTGCACCGTAGGTTGGGCCAACGGCTTGTTGTACTTTGGCTGGATTTTCTGGCTGCAAGATTTCCCGCGTGGTGGTAATCCCGTTGGCGCGTTGGTACTGCTGGCCTGCTACGTCCCGGCGATTTGTGGCATAGGGGCTCTGCTGGGGATCTGGTTTACCGACCGCGAACGCGCCTTACAGATCCTGCTGTTCACATCCCTGCCCGTCATTTTTGTCTCAGGGTTTTCGTGGCCGAGTGAATCCCTGCCACCGTTATTGCACAGCCTGCGCTGGCTGTTCCCGAGTACTGCGGGGATTCAGGCCTCGCTCAAACTCAACCAGATGGGTGCGCCGCTGGCCGATGTGGCCAACCTGCTGGCGCTGTTATGTCTGCTGGCACTGCTGAGCGTCGGCTGGCTGCTATGGCTGACACGCCTGCGCAAGCCCTGAACAGCGTTGCCCGCCAGCCAGGTCAACGACATGGCGTCTGCGCAATCGCCCGGATGAAATTACTCGTGATTGCTGTCGGCTTGCTCTACAGGCGTGCGCGCAGAGCGGACACCGGGTTTGGCAAGCAATTCCAGGTAAAAAGCCTCCGCGCCATCCCGCGCTGCCGCGTCAATCAAGGCGGTGATGTTGGCGACATGCACCGCCTCAGCGCTGTCCTGGCTGCGACCAAAGCGGCAGTCGAAGTCCCAGAAATCGACGCCTTCGGGCAAAGCTTTGTTGCGCTCGCGCTTCATGTACTGGCGGATCTCATGTTTGGTGGCTTCCAACACACGGTCGCGGTTTTTGCCTTCGATGTTGATTTTGAATGTCTTTTTCACGGTGTCCTTTGCATCAATCTGAACCTTGTCACCCCCTGGCTAAAGCCGTTGCGCGCAAGATTCGCAGGAGGCCGATTATGCGGCCAGCCTCCAAATCATTCACCATCAACCTTGCCGCTTGTGTTACACCTGCGCCCTTGCTGACGTGTCGCTCTGCGCCCCGTTTGACCCCTTGACCTTTGAAAACACCATGACTTTCTCCACTCTGGGCCTCTCGCCCGCGCTGCTGGCCGCCGTTCGCCACCTGGGCCACAGCAACCCGACACCGATCCAGCAAAGCGCCATCGCGCCAGCCCTGGCTGGACAGGATGTGCTGGGCTCGGCACAGACCGGTTCCGGCAAAACCCTGGCCTTTGCCTTGCCGCTGTTACAGCGGCTGCAACCCAACACCAGCCGGGTGCGGCCGGCACAAGCGCTGGTGCTGGTGCCCACGCGCGAACTGGCCACACAGGTCGGCGAGGTGCTGCAGGCGTTGGCGCAACAGCTGCCGCAGCGCGTCAAGGTGTCGATCTTTTTTGGCGGCGTCTCGATCAATCCGCAGATGATGGGTTTGCGTGGCGGCACTGACGTCGTGGTAGCCACGCCGGGGCGGCTACTGGACCTGATCGCCCACAACGCGCTCAAGCTCGATCAAGTGCACCTGCTGGTGCTGGACGAAGCTGACCGCATGCTCGACCTGGGCTTTGCCGAAGAATTGGCGCAGCTACTGGCCCTGCTGCCAACGCAACGGCAAAACCTGTTTTTCTCGGCCACCTTCAACCCAGCCGTCCAAGCCTTGGCGCAAACGCTGCTGGTGGATGCCGTGCGGGTCGAAGTGGATGCCGACCAGCAGCAACCGGTGGAGATCATTCAACGGGCCATCACTGTGGACCCACCTAAACGCACCCAACTGCTGCGCCACTTGATCAAACAACACGCCTGGGCGCGCTCCTTGGTGTTTGTGGCGACCAAATTCGCCGCCGAAATCGTGGCCGACAAACTGCGCAAGGGTGGCTTGACCGCCGAGCCCTTTCACGGCGAACTCAGCCAGGGCAAGCGCACCCAGGTGTTGACCGACTTCAAGGCCGAGCGCTTGCAAGTGGTGGTGGCCACCGATGTGGCGGCGCGTGGGCTGGACATTGCCGGGCTGCCAGTGGTGGTGAACTTCGATTTGCCGCGCTCCACCCAGGACTACACGCACCGCATTGGCCGCACCGGCCGTGCGGGGGAACCAGGACTGGCCGTGAGTTTTGTCAGTGCTACCACGCAGGCACACTGGCGGTTGATTGAAAAGCGCCAGCAGGTCAAACTTGCGCTTGAGAGCGTGCCTGGTTTTGAAGCGCAAGAGGTCGCTCCACCTGCTTCCGCCTCGCCCGATGCCCCCGCAGGAACGCGGAGTGGCGGCGTCAAAGGCCTGCGACCGAGCAAGAAGGACAAGCTTCGCGCAGCAGCCGCCCTGCAGACAGCGCAAGCAGCGCCCACCGGCAAAGCCTAAAATTCACGCTTTCACTTTCAGCCTCTGGATGAACACCATGAACCGCTGCTTCACTTCTCTTAAAACGCCCGCGCTTGTGCTGGCCTTCTTTCTGGCGAGCGCCGCTTGCCTGTCGCCGTCGGTTTCACAGGCGCAAACCGAGGTCCGGCAGTTTCCCGATTCGGCACTGCGCGGCATGCTGGAGGTCACGACACCGCCGCAGATTCTGATCAACGGGCAGGCCGAGCGCCTGTCACCCGGCGCACGCATCAAGGCCCAAAACAACCTGATTGTGATGTCGGGTACCCTGGTGGGCCAGAGCCTATTGGTCAACTATGTGCGCAACCAGCAGGGACTGATTCAGGATGTCTGGATCTTGACTGCGGCAGAGGCGCAACAAAAACGCAAGGGCATGGACAGTACCAACATCGTGTTCGCGTCCGACGCCGACAAGCCAAAAACTGACGACGGCAAAACGCCGTTTGACCAGCTGCCCACATTTCCACAGCAGTAGATAGCTAACGCGAACAGGGCACAAAGCGGCCCAGCAAGCGCGTAGCCTACGCCTGACCGGCTGCATTCAGGCCGTTCACGTTTTATAAGAAATTAGCCCCTAGACCTCTAATTTCCTAGGAAATATGCTACGTTATTTAAAGCAACCATCCTCTTATTGATCATGACCAAAAAAGTATTCATCAAAACCTACGGCTGCCAGATGAACGAGTACGACTCGGACAAGATGAGCGATGTGCTCGGGGCCGCGCAAGGCTACGAGCCCACCGACAACGTTGAGGAAGCCGATCTGATTTTGTTCAACACCTGCTCGGTGCGTGAAAAAGCGCAAGAGAAAGTGTTCTCAGACCTGGGCCGCGTCAAACACCTGAAGAAAAAGGGCGCACTGATCGGTGTCGGCGGCTGCGTGGCCAGCCAAGAGGGTGAGGCAATCATCGCCCGCGCCCCTTATGTGGACGTGGTGTTTGGCCCGCAGACCCTGCACCGCCTGCCGCAGATGCTCGACGAGCGGGCACGGCTGAACCGCTCGCAGGTGGACATCAGCTTTCCCGAGATCGAAAAGTTCGACCACATGCCTGCGGCCCGCGTTGAAGGCGCCAGCGCTTTTGTGAGCATCATGGAAGGCTGCTCCAAATACTGTAGCTATTGCGTGGTGCCCTACACGCGTGGCGAAGAAGTGCACCGCCCGTTTGAAGATGTGTTGGTGGAAGTGGCCGGGTTGGCCGACCAGGGCGTGAAAGAGATCACCTTGCTGGGCCAGAACGTGAACGCCTGGCGCGCCAAGATGATCAGCAACGCAGGCGCTGCGGGCGACACTGGCGAGATGGCCGACTTTGCCACGCTGCTGGAATACGTGTCGGACATCCCTGGCATCGAGCGCATCCGCTACGTCACCAGCCACCCCAACGAGTTCACGCCGTCGTTGATTGCCGCCTACGACAAGCTACCCAAACTGGTGAGCCACCTGCACTTGCCAGTGCAACACGGCAGCGACCGCATTTTGATGGCTATGAAGCGCGGCTACACCGCTATGGAATACAAGAGCACGGTGCGCAAACTGCGCGCCATTCGCCCGAACATGGCACTCAGCAGCGACTTCATTGTTGGTTTCCCCGGCGAGACCGAGGACGACCATGCCAAGCTGATGAAGCTGATGGATGACGTGGGCTTTGACAACAGCTTCAGCTTCATCTTCAGTCCGCGCCCCGGCACACCTGCGGCCAATCTGCACGACGAGACCACGCACGACATCAAGCTGCGCCGCCTGCAGCAGGTGCAAGCCAACATCAATGGCAACATGGCACGCATCAGTGCCAGCCTGGTGGGCACCGTACAGCGCATCCTGGTAGAAGGCGCGTCCAAGCGCGACGGCGGCGAACTGATGGGCCGCACAGAGTGCAACCGGGTGGTGAATTTTGTTGGTCAGCCAAGCCTCATTGGGCAGATGGCGGATGTCCAAATCACCGAAACCCGCACCTTCACCCTTCGTGCAGAGGTCGTGACGACCAATTCCACGGCCAGCCAGTAGCTATAACTAATGAAGCTATAAGTCCTTTGTAATCGCGGGCTAGAGCCAAAAATGACGAACATCCCCGTTCTGCCAGAAGGTTGGTCTTCGCCTTCATTTAGGCGCTTGCATGCAAAAGACGACCGACGGCCACCAAAGCACATCGCCAGCTATAGAATTTACTGCAAGCATGTCTGCCAGGCCTCGCCCGAAAGACACGTGCACATCGCAAGAGGTGGCATCTACTGAACACCTCTCTATTTTCGAAGCCCTGGGGAAATCGTAACGTGGTACACAGGAAATCGTGCTGGCTGAATGCATTTGCCGTCTGGCAGTTTAGTTTGACCTGCGCGCTGGGGCTGGGACTTTTCACGTCAGCAAGTGCAGACCCTATCGCTGTGCCGGATGCATCCCAAAAGGCTGAAGCCCAGGCCAGCGGACCACCGCCTGCGGCCATCGCCGAGATTACTGATGAAGAACTGCCCAGCTGGAAAAGGTTCGCGGCCATTCCAACTGCCGGACAGGCCTCTTCCACGCCAGCGCCCTCCGTACAAAACTTATCCGCACCTGACTCTTCCAATGCAGCAGAGCACCAGCAACAATCGCTGCCTGTTGGCCCGTTGACGACGCAGCTCCCCAGAGCGCCCGCACTTCAGAACAGTGCTGATGCCGAACCGGATTTGAGCAAGTCGATCCACGAAGCAATCAAGGAGAGTGTTCGCCCCGCATATAACCAGTTGGTCGAATCAGGGGTGATCGAGACTTGGCACGACGTGAAAGCCAGCCTTGGGTTGGGTAAAAACCAATGGAGTGACCGTGACAGTGCCGAAGGCGCAGCCAAAACACCCAGCCAGTGGAATTCATCTGGCGATGCTTCACCGTACCCTGTTCAGCCGCCCAGGACCGCAGCACAAGCGCAGATGGATCGCGAACTGGCTGCCATGATGCGAGAAAAACTGATTGACCAAGTGACGCCCTGGCTGATCGGTTTGGTAGTTCTTTACATCGTGGGTTATCTGATCAAACTGGTGGTCCACTACTTTCGCTGGAAATCAGCCCAGCGTATCGCCCGTGCGCAACGCCAGGCTTTGCGCCGTACCCGCACTGGCGGCAGCACGCGCATTGACCGCACCCGTTCTCCATCCAGCTCGCCGTCTGAATCCAAAGAAACGGTGTGAACCGGCAAGGCTCTGTTAGCAGCAGACGGTTTAAAACGGCATCTTGGGCATGCCACCCATACCCTTCATGCCCCCCAGGCGCTTCATCATTTTCATCATGCCGCCGCCCTTCATCTTTTTCATCATGTCCTGCATTTGCTCGAATTCCTTGAGCATGCGGTTAACTTCCTGCACCTGAACCCCGGCACCGTCGGCAATGCGGCGCTTGCGGGTGGCTTTGATGATTTCGGGCTTGGCGCGCTCTTTCGGCGTCATGCTATGGATGATGCCTTCCTTGCGTTTGATGTCTTTCTCAACACGCCCCATATCGACCTGACCAGCCTTGGCGGCCATGGCCGTAGGCAGCTTATCCATCAGGCTGGACAGACCACCCATTTGTCGCATCTGCTGAATCTGGCTCAGAAAATCATTCAGATCAAAGCTGGCGCCACTCTTGACCTTGGCGGCGAGTTTTTGCGCCTGCGCGATGTCCACACCCGCCGTCACCTGCTCGACCAGCGCCAGGATGTCGCCCATGCCGAGCACGCGCCCGGCATGCCGCTCGGCATCAAACACCTCCAGACCGTCGAGTTTTTCGCTGGTACCGGCAAACTTGATGGGCGCGCCGGTGATCTGACGCACGGAGAGCGCCGCACCGCCGCGGGAATCACCGTCGAGCTTGGTCAGGATGATGCCGGTCAGCGGCAAAGCCTCCTTGAAGGCTTTGGCCGTGTTGATGGCGTCCTGCCCTTGCATGGCGTCCACCACAAACAGGGTTTCTACCGGAGCGATGGCAGCGTGCAGCTCGCGAATCTCACGCATCAGCGCCTCATCGATAGCCAAGCGACCGGCCGTGTCCACCAACAACACATCGAAGTAATGCTTTTTGGCATAGTCCAGTGCGGCAAGGGCGATGTCCACTGGCTTTTGCTCCGGTGAACTCGGAAACCATTCGGCACCCGCCTGCTTGGTGACCGTTTTGAGCTGCTCAATGGCTGCCGGGCGGTACACGTCGCCAGAGACGGTGAGCACCTTCTTGCCGCGTTTTTCCATCAGGTGCTTGGCCAGCTTGGCGGTGGTGGTGGTTTTACCAGCCCCTTGCAAGCCAGCCATCAAAATCACTGCGGGTGGCTGGGCGGCCAGATTGATGTCAGCCACACCGTCGCCCATGGTCAGAGCAAGTTCCCTGTTGACGATGGCCACCAACGCCTGGCCTGGCGTGAGCGAGCCGAGAACATCTTGACCCAGCGCCTTTTCCTTCACACGGGCAATGAAGTCGCGTACCACCGGCAGAGCCACGTCGGCTTCCAGCAGGGCCATGCGGACTTCGCGCAGCATGTCGGCCACATTCGCCTCGGTAATGCGCGCCTGGCCACGTATTTCTTTGACGAGGCGGGATAGTTTGTCGGTGAGAGCGGAAGCCATATGGGATGAGTCCGGCAAGCGGAACCTGGGTTGTAGCCATGAAAAATGGCCGGTGACAAAACGGTAAACTGTGGGCATGATTTTACCCAGTGCTTCACCTCTGACGCTGACACTGTCCCTGGCGGCATCGGTGGCGTATGCGGTATCTGCCACCGGTACCTCACGTGCCAACCAGACGCTGCCGCGTGTAGCCGTGTGGTTGGCTTGGTCATTGCACGGCCTTTTGATCGCCTGGGGTTTATGGGGTGGGGCGCGGCCACTGTTCGGGTTTGCACCCGCGCTGTCCATCACCGCCTGGCTCGTCGGCCTGGTCTATGCCATTGAGAACTTCGTGTTTCCGAAACTCAAGACACCTTGGGTTTTATCGGGTGCCGGGGCAGCCGTGGTGCTGCTGACGCTGCTATTCCCAGGGGAGCCACTCAGCCCCAACCTGTCTGCCTGGCTGCCACTGCATTGGGCGTTGGGTCTTGCGTCATACGGGTTGTTTGCAGTGGCCGTGGTTCATGCCTGGATGATGACGCGCGCCGAGGCCCGCATCCGCAGCGCAGCAGATGGATTTACCGGCATGCCATTGCTGACCATGGAGCGTCTGACGTTCCGCTTCGTCAACGTTGGCTTCATATTGCTGACGGCGACACTGATCGCCGGCTTTTTCTTTGGCAACTTCTTGTATGGCACAGCACACGCCCTCAAGTGGGACCACAAAACCATCTTCTCAATACTGTCCTGGTTGACTTTCGGTGTATTACTGATCGGACGCGCACGCTTCGGTTGGCGTGGTCGTAAGGCGGTGCGAGTGCTGTACTTCGGCAGCGGCCTGCTGCTACTGGCGTATGTCGGATCACGCTTTGTGCTTGAAGTGGTGCTAGGGCGCTCCTTGTGAAAGCCTTGTTGATCCTGGTGGCGGTGCTGATCAGCGTCTGGCTGTGGCGCAATCGACGGGACTCGGGAGCTTCAGTCTCAACTAAGCAGCCTGCCGAGCCCAAGCCACAGGACATGGTGCGTTGCCATCACTGTGGCATGCACATTCCTGGCAATGAGGCCGTCGTAGGCAAACAAGGCAGCTACTGCAGTGCAGAACACCAGCGCCTTTCAGAGTCCTAAACAGCTTTACCGCCAGTGACTTCCGTCTGGCCATTGCCCCAACCCAAGACAGACGAGACTGAACTGGGAGATCAGCCCCAGGAGTTTGAGCGCTTATGGCGCGGATTCATGACGGCGCGTGCCACGCTGGGGCTGATGCTGAGCATTTTTCAGGGCAGCATTCTGGCATTGACGCCACAGTCAAGTAGTGCGCCGTTGATCATTTGCCTGGCTTACTTTGTGGCCGCACTCGCCGTTCGCCTCACGGAGCGGCCTCAACAGCTACGACCGACTTTTGATGCCCAATGGCTGCGCACAGTGGGTGTCGATGTGCTGGCCTTTGCCACCTTGCAGATGCTGCAAGGTTTT
Source organism: Rhodoferax sp. (assembly GCA_031291305.1). Lineage (GTDB taxonomy): Bacteria > Pseudomonadota > Gammaproteobacteria > Burkholderiales > Burkholderiaceae_C > Rhodoferax. The sequence continues at coordinate 19,236 of JARLJH010000069.1, forward strand.
GCCATTGACTACACGCCACTGTTTGCCTTGTCGGTATTGATGGTCAGCGTGCTTGGTTCAATGATGTTGGCCATGGCTACTGCAGCCAGTATTACCTTGCTTCTGTTTGTGCACGCGCTTTGGCTATTTGTACGACCCGGCAGCGACGTCAATGCAAATTTTCTGCAGGCAGCCCTTACAGGCACTGGTTTTTTCGCTATTTCGTTTATAGCAAGCCAACTAGCAACCCGCCTGGCCAGTGTCGAGTTGCGAGCGCAGCGCAACCAGTTAGCGGCCACGGAACAACGCCAGGTGAACGAGTTGGTGATCAAGACGCTGACTGATGGTGTGCTGGTGGTTGATGAGCTTGGCAAAGTGCGCTCAGCCAACCCGGCAGCGTATCTGCTGCTGGATGCACCAGCACAGAACACCGAACTGGACCTGAGCCAACGCCCAGGGTGCAGGGCACTGATGGAATTGATTGGTATCAGTTTTTCCAGCCAGAAGCAGCAGCAGGCCGACATCACCATCGACCGTAGAGGGCACAGCCCACGCAGGTTGCGGGTGCGTACCCAGCTCACAGGCTCACCGCAGCGTGACATTCTGGGACTGTGCGTGGTGTTCATGCAGGACCAGCGCGAGATACAGGCCCGTATCCGCTCCGAGAAGCTCGCTGGCATGGGCCGCATGTCAGCAGCGGTGGCGCATGAAATACGCAACCCCCTGGCGGCCATCACCCAAGCCAACGCCTTGCTGACTGAAGAATTGAGTGACCCCGCGCAGCAGCGACTGGCGCACATGGTGGGGCAAAACGCCATTCGACTGGAAAACATCGTCAAGGATGTGTTGCACCTGGCGCAAGCAGGTGTATCCGGCGCGGACGACTCGACCCAGCCGCTAGACTTGAGCGAAAACACCACTCGCATCTGCCGTGACTGGAGCATCCAGCACCATGCAGCAACTGGCATCATGATAAATTTGACAGACGATGTGCCATCTGTCCGGTTTGATGCAGAACACCTGCGTCGTGTTTTGATCAACCTGCTGGACAATGCAAACCGTTACGCCAGCCACCGTCCGGGCTGCATCCAGGTGTGCGTGGAAGCGACCAGCACTGATCGCCCTAAACGCAGGGTAGCTCTGCGTGTTTGGAGCGACGGTCAAGTGTTGGACGCCTCCGTGGAGCAACATTTGTTTGAACCCTTTTTTTCGTCGGAAAGTCGCTCCAGCGGGTTGGGGCTGTATATTTGTCGTGAGCTGTGTGAAAGCCATGGCGCCAGCATTTCGTATGACCGCAGCGACCGATGGTTGGCAGACCAACTCGTATCCGGCAATGAATTCAGCGTCACTTTCAAGTTCGCACCAGACCCGCTCACCACATCATGAACGCATCAGCCAACCATGTCCGAATTTTGGTCGTCGATGACGAGCCCGACCTGCGCACGCTATATGAGTTGACGCTGCTGCGCGAAGGGCATCGGGTTGAAACCGCTGAAAACTTGCAACAAGCCAGATCGCTCATGGAGGCTCATCGCTTTGACGTGATGATCACCGATATGCGTCTGCCAGATGGTTCGGGCATGTCACTGCTCAACGACATCAAGGCCCAAGGCCGGGAAGAGCGAGGTATTGTCATCACAGCCTACGGATCGGCACAAAATGCGGTTGAGGCGCTCAAGGCAGGTGCCTTTGACTACCTGACCAAACCGGTTGACCTGAAACAATTTCGCGCCGTAGTGGCTTCGGCGGTACGCAGTGTGACTGAGGCCACGGTTGGTGACAATGCCGATCAGGGCAAACGCGCACCGGGCGCGGTCACGGGAGCTTTGGGGCAACGTGCACTGGATCGACTGATTGGACTGTCGGACTGCATGCAGCAAATCAAGACACGTATCCTGAAAGTTGCTACCAGCATGGCCCCGGTCATGGTCACTGGCGAGTCCGGAACCGGCAAAGAATTGGTTGCCTATGCCATCCATGCAAACAGCCATCGCGTCAAAGGCCCATGGGTCGCGGTGAACTGCGGCGCCATCCCCGAGACGCTGCTGGAGGCCGAATTTTTTGGTGCCCGCAAAGGTGCCTACACCGGCGCGACGCAAGACCGCGAGGGGTTCTTTCAGGCGGCACGCGGCGGCACCCTGTTCCTTGATGAGATTGGCGACTTGCCGCTTGCCATGCAGTCCAAACTGCTACGCGCCATTCAGGAGCGACGCATCCGCCCCTTGGGGTCAAACCAGGAAGAGGTCGTGGATGTGCGCATTGTGAGCGCCACCCACAAGAACCTTGCTCAGGAAGTCCAGAACGGCAATTTTCGGCAGGATCTGTTTTTTCGACTTAATGTGATCGACTTGGTGATAGCACCACTGCGCGAGCGTGCGCAAGACCTGCCAGATCTCTGCCATGCCCTACTGACACGAATTGCACAAGAGTCTGATGTGCCGATACCCACCCTGCGTGAAGACGTATTGCAGGAGCTCGCTGCCCTGCCCCTGCCAGGCAATGTGCGTGAACTGGAAAACCTGTTGTACCGCGCCGTTGCATTGGGGGACGGCTTGAATTTGCAGCTTGAGCAGCCCATGCACACCGCGCCTATAGTCAACGATACGAAACTGGATGCACCAGAATTCGATTCAGTCCAGTCCGCCGCTCTAAATCAAGCCACACCGGAAACTTCACCCTGCGACCTGCAAACAGCGCTGGACCAGCTGGAGCGATCCTTATTGTTGCAAGCGCTACATGCGACCCAGTTCAACCGTACAGCAGCAGCGGCACGTCTGGGCCTGAATTTGCGTCAGATGCGCTACCGAATGGCACGCCTGAAAATCGAAGCACCCCATGCAGACGAGATCCAGGATGAGTCAAACTGAAACACACGCCAAAGTCGCTGGCGATACCTTATGGCGAAATGGCTGGTACCGGTTTGCAGCGCAATTGCCGTCTCCCAACTTTGGCCCACGCCCACGACACTGTCACATTGATTTGATCGTGCTGCACTCCATCAGTCTGCCACCAGGTCAGTATGGTGGCCATGAGGTACAAGACCTATTTACCAACCAGCTGGACTGGCAAGCCGACCCGTATTTTCAGAGCATCCAAGGCATCACAGTGTCCTCGCACTTTTACATTCGGCGACAGGGCGAGCTCATCCAGTTTGTCAGTTGCGATGATCGCGCCTGGCATGCGGGCACATCAAACTACCGTGGCCGTAGCAACTGCAACGACGACAGCATTGGCATTGAGTTTGAGGGGCTGGAAGGCGAGCGTTTTGAACCCGCGCAGTACGCCACCCTGAACGCCTTGTGTGCTGGCATCATGCAACGTTATCCAATTGAACATCTGGCCGGACACGAGCACATTGCACCGCAGCGCAAGCACGACCCAGGCAAAGGATTCGACTGGTTGTGTGTGCAAAATTCGCTGGCTCTGCATCACCGTTATTTACCCAGCTCCGTGCAACTCTGAACATTTCGGTGCACTGACGTGTCATTGACGCAAAACTTTGCTCACTTACCTCCTAATTGCGCCTTGAATGTCTTTTCATTTCCTGTCTGAACTCTCATAATTCACAGATTGGAAAATACTATGCTGTCACGTGACGAAAGCGTTACGCCCATTATTCGGTCGCCCATCTTGCCGCGATTACCAGATCCGCTTTTAGCCAGACGTCATGCTGCTCCCGCTAAAGGACGCATTCGCGCCTCCTGGCCCAAATCCCTTTTCACAAGTCCAATTCGAAATCCAGTTTTTGGTGGGCCTGTGTGTTCCCATTCAAGGCGTTGGGACCAACCCGACGACATGAATCGCTTTATGCCAAATCATTGACATAAAGTGCTTTCCACCTCGACCCAGGAGAAGATGATGGCAACTGCAAAAAAAACAGCCGCAAAAAAAGTGGCTCCAGCACCCAAGGCCGCTGTGGCCAAAACACCTGCGCCAGCCAAGAAAGCTGCCGCTGTGAAAACTGCGGCTCCCGCCAAGAAGGCGGCAACACCAGCGACCAAAGCGCCTGCTAAGAAAGCGGCAACACCAGCAAAAACTGCACCCGCTAAGTCATCGGCAGCATCCGTCAAAAATACAGCGGTAGCTCCCAAGGCTGCTCCCGTTAAAAAAGCAGTTGTTGCGACGAAGGTTACGCCATCCAAAAAGGCTGCTGCAGTAGCGCCTAAGGTTGCCCCGATTAAAAAAACAGTCGCTGCGACGAAGACCACACCAGCCAAAAAGGCACCGGTTCCTGCCAAGAAAGTAGCTGCAGAGAAGAAATCTGTGGCTACCCCGGCGAAGAAAGCCACCGTACCCACCAAGGCCGCAGCACCCAAAGCTACCCCTGCTTCCAAAACCAAGCTGAACCCACAGGCTGCGTGGCCGTTTCCGACAGGCACGAAACCCTGAAGCTCATCGAGAACAAGGTCACCAGCCCGCTGCCTTCATGCAGCGGGCTTCTTCGTGTTTTAGGGGTAAAAAGCAAGCAACCGGTAGCCGACAAAAGATGCGTCCGAAGCTTTTGGCGTGATACGCAGATTGACCGTCACCGGCAACTCAGAGCTGGCCGCCAAACGGTCTGACGCTGCAACCTGCTCTGATGGCAACAACACACGACGAACCACCACGCGATCCTGTATATCTGTCAGGGTCAACTCGACACTGGGCCAAGCCAATATGACACTGGCTGCATTTTTGAGCGTAAAACTCAGCCGATAGCGCCCATCTCCCAGTTTGCTGAAAGCTGCCGCATCAATTGAGATGGACTCGATCTGTTGCCATGGCTTGACCAAACAATGTAAGGGTATGCAGATAGTCTCCAGCGCCGGTTTCCATGGCGGCTGCGCGGCAGCCAGCCGGTCATGATCCTGATAAATCCACTGCGCTCCAAGCGTAAGAGTGAGTAACACGACCAGACTCACCTGCGCGAATCGAGCAAAAGGGTGGCGCCGCACCGAAGTCTGTCCGGCGTCGCGCATGAAAGTTACCGGCGTAGATGAGGCGAGCGGCTCAGTCGCTTCCACCTCCTGATCGGGTGCCAACCCAGACACTGCTGGCTGCTGTTGCGCTGGTTCGTGGTCTGGCTGCGCGTCGACGTCGGTTTGCAAAGCAAGCGCATCAGGCTCCAAGATGGCCAGACTGTGCGGCGCCCACTCTGGCGGGACTGGAGTCGCGTCTTCAAGACTGCCCTCACTTTGACCACGATCCAAATCTATCTCAGAGCCAGGCCCTGTGGGCAGACTGACAGCTGGCACAAGTTCCAAAGACAGTCCAGGTTCTGCTTGGGGTACATGTGAGGATTCTGTTATCAGCTCGGGTGAAGATGCTGGTCTTGGCTCGGACTCCACCGCAGGCAGATCCCCAAACTGCGGGTCTGTCTGTTCTGCTTGTACGGACTGCTCTAACCGCAGGTCGCGGACAAATGCTGACTGATCAATGTCATTCGATTCCGCCGTTGTCTCCAACTGTGGCTTTGGGGACGAATCAACGACCAGATTTTCAGGCGGCTCTGTCGACACCTCCATCAGATGCTGCGAAGCATCAAATATCTCGCCGCACTGCCCACATTTGACCCAACCTTGAGAAATTCGCAACTGATCTGGCACAACCTTGTATAAGGTTGAGCAAGCAGGGCAGCGTGTCAGGAGACTCATAAAACGGTTGGTATGACTGCCGTTGAGTCGAGCCGCGTCAACGCCGGGCAGTCATCAATATCCAGCCGTCCTCCTGGTCGACAACGCTCAGCTCTGCATAGGGCGCATAGGCGGCCTTGAGCTCATCCGCTTGGCGCTCCAGAATACCTGCAAGCACCAGGTGCCCACCCTCGGCCACGCGCGACCACAACAGCGGCGCCAGTACCTTCAAAGGTGTCGCCAAAATATTCGCCAGCACGGTCTGGTAGGCGCCGGACGCCAGATCAGACATGCCAGCGTGCAAGACCACCTGATTGGACTGCGCGTTCAGGCGGGTAGCCTCAATGGCTGCAGCATCGATATCGATAGCATCAATGTCTACCGCACCGAACTTGGCGGCCCCAACAGCCAAAATGCCGGAACCGCACCCATAGTCCAGCACCCTTGATAGTTCAGCACCACCCTCGTGACGGGCAATCCAGCGCAAGCACATACGCGTGGTAGGGTGCGTGCCGGTGCCAAAAGCCAGACCAGGATCAAGCCGAATCACCACCCGCGCTGCAGCCGGAGGCTCGTGCCAAGTCGGAACGATCCAGAAATCTGAGGTGATTCCGACAGGCGTAAATTGCGACTGCGTCAGACGAACCCAGTCTTGCTCTGGCACCTCATCGATACCCAAGACTTCACAGCCAACAAAAAAATCCTGAACCTGCAAAAGTTGCAACGCGCTTTGCGCCTGGGCTTGCTCATGAAACAGCGCCAGCACCCGCGAGCGTTGCCAACCGTCCTTGGGCGGCGGCATGCCTGGCTCGCCAAACAGGGCTTGTTCAGCGTCGGTTTGGGCATCCGCATCCTCCACGCTGACGCTCAGAGCATCCAGCGCGTCCAGCGCATCACTCAGAGACTCAACCCGTTGCTCCGGGCACATCAATTTCAACTCAAACATGCACAGCCTTCTTCAGCGAGCGTGATCAGCCAGCCACCCTTCAAGGTAATGAATATTGGTCCCCCCCTCCATGAACTTGGCATCAATCATCAGTTCACGATGCAGGGCAATGTTAGTGTTGATACCCTCCACGACCATCTCGCCCAAAGCAGTACGCATGCGAGCCAACGCCTGCTCCCGGGTATCACCATGCGCGATGATTTTGCCGATCATTGAGTCGTAATTTGGCGGTACAACATAATTGGTATAGATATGCGAATCTACTCGGATGCCTGGTCCGCCCGGTGGGTGCCACATGCTGATTCGGCCAGGCGATGGAACGAACTTGAAGGAGTCCTCGGCATTGAGGCGACATTCGATGGCGTGACCGCGAATCTGTATCTGACGCTGGGTAAACGGTAATTTTTCACCCGCTGCAACCATGATCTGCGTCCTGACAATATCAATGCCTGTCGTCATTTCAGTCACTGGATGCTCCACCTGCACACGGGTGTTCATCTCAATGAAGTAAAACTCACCATCTTCGTACAGGAATTCAAACGTGCCTGCACCACGATATCCAATGCGTTTGCAGGCTGCTACACAGCGCTCGCCGATGCGTTCGATGATCTTGCGGGGAATCCCCGGTGCAGGGGCCTCCTCAATCACCTTCTGGTGGCGCCGCTGCATCGAACAGTCACGCTCACCCAGATAGACAGCGTTCTTGTACTTGTCAGCAATGATCTGGATTTCAACGTGTCGAGGGTTCTGGAGAAACTTCTCCATGTACACCGCCGGGTTGTTGAAGGCCGCACCCGCCTCATTCTTGGTCATGGCCACGGCATTGATCAGCGCAGCCTCGGTGTGTACCACACGCATACCGCGCCCACCGCCGCCACCTGCAGCCTTGATGATCACCGGGTAACCAACGGCCTTGGCCATGCGCCTGATCTGCGCCGGGTCATCGGGCAACTCCCCTTCCGAACCAGGTACGCAGGGAACACCCGCCTTGATCATGGCCTGCTTGGCAGACACCTTGTCACCCATGATACGGATCGACTCCGGTGTGGGCCCAATGAATTGGAAACCGCTGCGTTCGACGCGCTCGGCAAAGTCGGCGTTTTCACTCAAAAAACCATAACCGGGGTGAATCGCCTCCGCATCGGTGACCTCTGCAGCTGAAATGATGGCAGGCATATTCAAATAGCTCAATCCCGACGGAGCAGGCCCGATACATACCGCTTCTTCGGCCAACTTGATGTATTTGGCTTCGCGATCAGCCTCCGAATAAACCATGACCGCCTTGATGCCCATTTCGCGACAGGCCCGCTGAATTCGCAAAGCTATTTCGCCACGATTCGCAATCAGAATTTTCTTAAACATGGGTGATGCCCGACCTCATTCAATAATGAACAGCGGCTGGCCGTATTCGACGGCCTGACCGTTTTCAGCCAGGATGCGCTTGATGTTGCCCGACTTGTCCGCTTCAATTTCATTGAGAATCTTCATGGCCTCGATAATGCACAAGGTATCACCCTCCTTGACTGCATCGCCGATCTCCACAAAAGACTTGGAACCAGGCGACGCTGACCGGTAAAACGTGCCCACCATGGGCGACTTGGTGACATGACCCGTCTCCGCCACTGCAGTGGGTTCGTTGGACTCAGCAACCACGACAGGTGCCGTAGCAGCGACCGAAACGACAGGCGCCATGGCCTGGCTATACTGAGGAACCATCACGCCGCCACCTTTGACGATACGGACTTTGCCTTCGGCTTCGGTAATTTCCAGTTCCGAGACATTTGACTCTGACACCAGGTCAATCAGGGTTTTGAGCTTTCTAAGGTCCATGAGTTCTCCAACGAGCGACGAGGAAATTCAGACTGAACAGACTTCAATTTCTACTAACGAATAGCAAATTGCATTCAATTCAATCTAAAAAACAATATTTTACAGCCAGGAAATCCCAGCATCAGGCAACATCCATCCCTCTCAAAGCTTCCAGATCGCTGGGTGACAGCCGACCTATTTTACGGTGCCGAATTTCACCCTCAGGACCGAATACCACGGTGAACGGCAATCCACCACTTAAATTACCAAGTGATCGACTCAAGTCTGTACCCGCCGCCCCTGCCAAGGCAACAGGGAAAGATAAAGGATTTTCAACCAGGAACCGTTTAACAGAACTTGGCTGGTCCACCGCCAACCCCACAACTTGCCAACTTTTAGCTTTATTTTCCAGAAAGAAAGCATTTAGTAATGGCAACTCAGCAATACACGGCGGGCACCAGGTGGCCCAGAAGTTGAGTACCAGCGGTTTACCCCTGAATGCCGACATGCTCAGCATGGAACCATCAAGCTGACCAAACCGCTGCTGCCAGAAGGCAGTCTCAACAACTCCGCGCTCCCCACTTGCCCCAGACGGGCTGCGCAACGCATAGGCGGTACCTCCCGCCACAACGGCAACACCCGCTGCTGCCAGCCATGTTCGACGCGAACTGCCTGCCTGCTGCGCACTCAAGCCAGTACCTCGCCCAGCAAGCGACGCAGAGCCCGAATGTCACCACGCGGCGCCCGACCTCTGTTATCTGGCAAGAGCGCGCCGCGCACATCATCGCAGTCATAAATCATCAAATGCACACCAACCTCCTCTTTCAAATCTGCACAAAACGCATGAATACTCAGTGCATCCACAACCTCACCATGGAACCCGTTGACGCTGCGTGGCACATAGCTGACTTTTTTGTCAATCAAGGCAATTTCCGCCGATTTGCAATCATCGCAAAACAATTGCAAGTAAATATCAGACAAGCGTGTTGCCGTGCCATGCCACACTGCCCCCCCCAAATGCGGGCGAAATTCCTGTAGCCGCTCCATCCAGAGAAGTGCCAGGCGGCGCAACGCCAGCAGTTCCTGCGGTTGCGAGTCACCACAAAATACCTTAATGTAGTCACGCACCGCATCCTCTACTAGCTCATTGCCAGGCAATGCCGTACGGCCGCTTAACCCCAACGTTTTCACAGCACGTCGCTTGGCCGGTCCATACTCGAGCCCCTCTTCGATCACCCAACGGGCAGCCTGCGTGGCGATCTCGATCTGCAAATCATTCATAGAGCGCGGATTTTGCCCTGATTCAGGCCACCACCGAACTGTAAGGGCGCCCGGACAACTTGGCGCGCTCTCTAAAATCAGGCGATGCACATTCATATTCTGGGTATTTGCGGCACCTTCATGGGAGGACTGGCTGCGCTGGCACGAGAGGCCGGTCATCGGGTTACGGGTTGCGATGCGGGCGTTTATCCGCCGATGAGCGACCAACTTCGCGCCTTGGGCATTGATCTGATGGAAGGCTTTGGCGTCGACCAGTTGGACCTCAAGCCCGACGTGTTTGTGGTGGGCAACGTGGTAAGTCGCACCCGGCTGAGCAACGGCAGCCCCAAATTTGCGTTGATGGAAGCCATTCTGGACGCTGGCTTACCCTACACCAGCGGCCCACAGTGGCTCAGCGAACATATTTTGCAAGGGCGCCACGTGCTCGCCATTGCAGGAACACATGGCAAAACCACCACCACAGCCATGACAAGTTGGATTTTGGAATACGCTGGCCTGCAACCTGGCTTTCTGGTCGGTGGCGTACCCTTGAATTTTGGTATTTCTGCACGCTTGGGTCAGGGCAAGTCCTTTGTCATTGAGGCTGACGAATATGACACAGCTTTTTTCGACAAACGTAGCAAGTTTGTGCATTACCGCCCGCGTACCGCTGTCTTGAATAATCTGGAATTCGACCACGCTGACATCTTTGACGACCTGTCGGCCATCGAGCGCCAATTTCACCATCTGGTGCGCACTGTACCTGGCGCGGGACCACACGGCAGTGGTCGCATTGTCGTCAATGGGCTCGAAGAAAGCCTGGCGCGCGTGCTACACATGGGGTGCTGGAGTGAGGTCCGCAGCTTTGGTGCGGCGGTAAGCGATTTCACCGCGAACGGGCCTGCGCATGACTTTGACGTCTTGCACCAAGGCCGGGTTGCCGGACATGTAACCTGGAACCTGACCGGCATTCACAACCAGCTCAATGCGCTGGCAGCCATCGCCGCTGCCGAGCACTTGGGCGTGCCGGTTGATCAGGCGACGCTGGCCTTATGCAGTTTCGAGAACGTCAAGCGCCGCATGGAGGTGCGTGGTTCAGTGGTTGTCGGGCATGGCGCGTCACGCGGCCCGGTCACCGTTTATGACGACTTTGCACATCATCCCACCGCTATCCGTACAACGCTGGACGGCTTGCGTAGCAGCTTGAAAGCAGGGGAACGGATTCTGGCTGTGTTCGAGCCGCGCTCCAACACCATGAAACTGGGCACCATGAAGGCTTTGCTGCCATGGAGTCTGGAAAACGCTGATCTGGCCTTCTGCCACAGCGCCGGGCTGGGCTGGGACGCCGCGAATGCACTAGCGCCAATGAGTGACAGGGCGCTGGTGAGTGATCAGCTGAACACCCTGGTGACGGCAGTCACAGACGTGGCGCGGGCCGGTGACCACATCGTCTGCATGAGCAACGGCAGCTTTGGTGGTGTGCATGCCAAGCTGCTAGAGACACTACACAATAAATAGCTGCATGTCCTTTCGTTGCCTGGGCTAGAGGCCAATAAGTCATATAACTCTTGGCCACCGCCGCAGATTCAGAGGTCATCAACAGCGCAGCTTGGCTTTACCGCACCCGGCGCGCCTTGACCGCCTGCGAGAGCACCTCAAGCACTTGCAGGGAGTCATCCCAACCCAGGCAGGCATCGGTGATGCTCTGGCCATAGATCAACTTGTCGGTCTTGTCCTTGCCGGGTGAAAACTTCTGTGCGCCAGCGTTGAGGTGGCTTTCAACCATCACGCCAAACACCTGCCGCGAGCCACCAGCGATCTGCGCCGCAATATCGCGCGCGACGTCGATTTGCTTCTCATGCTGCTTGCTGCTGTTGGCATGGCTGCAATCGACCATCAGCGTGGCGGGAAGTTTGGACTTTTCCAGTTCGGCACAGGCTGCAGCCACGCTAGCCGCATCGTAGTTGGGCGCTTTGCCACCGCGCAGGATGACGTGGCAATCCTTGTTGCCCTTGGTCTGCACAATCGCCACCTGGCCGTTCTTGTGAACCGACAAAAAGTGATGCCCGCCCGCGGCGGCGTGGATCGCGTCGGTGGCGATGCGGATATTGCCATCCGTGCCATTTTTGAAGCCAATCGGTGCCGACAGGCCCGAGGCCAGTTCACGGTGCACCTGGCTTTCGGTCGTGCGTGCGCCAATCGCGCCCCAACTGATCAAATCACCCAGGTATTGCGGAGAAATCACGTCCAGAAATTCGCTGCCAGCGGGCAAGCCCAAGCGGTTGATCTCGATGAGCAACTGGCGCGCGATGCGCAGGCCTTCGTCAATGCGGAAGGATTCGTCCAGGTACGGATCGTTGATCAGCCCCTTCCAGCCGACCGTGGTGCGGGGTTTTTCGAAATACACGCGCATCACGATTTCCAGTGAATCGGCGTATTTCTCGCGCTGTGCCTTGAGCTTCCTGGCGTAGTCCATCGCCGCCGCCGGGTCGTGAATGGAGCATGGGCCAATCACCACCAGCAACCGGTCATCCTTGCCGACCATGATCTGGTGGATGTTGCGCCGGGTGGCGCTGATCATCTTCTCGACCGGTGTACCGTGAATCGGGAAAAACCGGATCAGATGTTCTGGAGGAGGCAGCACGGTGATGTCCTTGATGCGTTCGTTGTCGGTTTCACCGGTTCGATCAGTGGCGTTTACATTCAAAGAATTGGCCCAGGCATCCTGGTCGGGCGAAACAACGGTTTTGGCATTCATGAAAGGTTTCCTTGCAGGGTTGACATCAAAAACACAAAAAAAAACCGCCGGTGGTGCCGGCGGTTTTTGAGGAATCAGGACGTTTTTTTTGGGTACGTTCAGAACTCTCTACCGCCAGCGGCGCTTGAGAACCAAAAGTAGCTAAAGAAGAAGTTCACTGATTTCATGGGAGGGAAATGTAGCACAGTCGATTCGCGGAAAACTGACACTGCGCCAAGACAGAGCCTGTTCAGGCGGTGCCGCCGACGGTCAGGCCATCGAGCCGCAAGGTGGGTTGACCGACGCCAACTGGCACGCTTTGCCCCTCTTTGCCGCAGGTGCCGACACCGCTGTCGAGCTTCATATCGTTGCCGATCATGCTCACGCGTTTGAGGCACTCGGGGCCACTTCCCACCAGCGTGGCCCCTTTCACCGGGTACTGGATCTTGCCGTTTTCCACCCAGTACGCCTGACTGGCCGAGAACACGAACTTGCCCGAGGTGATATCCACCTGACCACCGCCAAAGTTAGTGGCGTACAAACCTTTTTTGATACTGGCAACGATTTCCTCTGGTGGTTTGTCGCCGCCCAGCATGTAGGTGTTGGTCATACGTGGGATTGGCACATGGGCGTAGCTTTCACGCCGACCATTGCCGGTGGGCTTCACACCCATCAGACGCGCGTTCATGGCGTCCTGGATGTAGCCTTTGAGAATACCGTCTTCGATCAGCACATTGCGACCGCTGGTGTTGCCCTCGTCGTCCACATTGAGCGAGCCGCGACGGTCGGTAATCGTGCCGTCATCCAACACCGTCACCCCCTTTGCTGCCACACGCTGACCAATGCGACCACTGAAGGCGCTTGAGCCCTTGCGGTTGAAATCGCCTTCGAGTCCGTGACCAATGGCCTCATGCAGCAAGATGCCGGGCCAGCCTGGGCCCAGCACCACAGTCATTTCACCGGCGGGTGCGGGGCGTGCTTCCAGATTGGTGAGCGCAGCCGTCACGGCTTCATCAACGTAGCGCTCGATCAAGGCATCGTCAAAATAGGCAAAGCCAAAACGGCCACCACCGCCGGCCGACCCAACCTCGCGACGGCCCTTTTGCTCAGCAATCACGGTCACGCTCAGGCGAACCAGCGGGCGCACATCAGCTGCAAGGGTGCCATCGGCGCGGGCGACCAGCACCACATCGTGTTCAGCCGCCAGGCCGGCCATCACCTGAGCCACACGCAGGTCTTTGGCGCGCGCCAGTTTCTCCACCTTTTCCAGCAAAGCCACTTTGGCCGTGCTGTCCAGGCTGGCAATCGGATCCAAGCCGCCGTACAACGAACGCGAAGACGCTATTTTTTTAGCAGCTACTCGCGCTTTCTTGTCCTGGGCTGCAGCCGAAATTGATCTAACAGTGTTGGCTGCATCCATGAGCGATGCCTCTGAAATATCATCCGAGTAGGCGAACGCCGTTTTCTCGCCGCTGACCGCCCGCACACCCACACCCTGGTCAATGGAAAATGAGCCCGTTTTGACAATCCCCTCCTCCAGGCTCCAGCCCTCACTGCGGGTGTATTGGAAATACAGATCAGCCTCATCGACCTGATGCGCCTTGATGGCAGCCAGAGCCCGGCTCAGGTGCGCCTCATTCAGACCAAAAGGGGTTAACAGGAGGGACTTGGCAACGCCAAGGCGTTCAATGGTGGGTTCACGTGAAATCATGTGGCGATTTTAGGTCGCACAGTGATCCGTACCACTGGCAATGGCTTTGGAGGTCCATCCGGGCAGACTGTCATCCGACGGACAAGCCCTCAATGTTGACCATTGGAATGGATAGACCGTGCTACAACCCGCGTATGCTCAGCACCAGGCGGCGGGCTTGAACGCCAATCTGGGTGGTCGAGACCAAATGGCACTGGAGGTCGAGCGGCAAATCGTGCACTGGATACGTGATCTTTTCCAGTTCCCTGACACCGCCTCAGGACTGTTTGTCACCGGTTCATCCACAGCCAACCTCATGGGTGTGCTGGTGGTGCGCACCAAGGCCTTGAGTACGGATTCCCTCCTCAGTGGCATCAGCCGGTCAACGAACATGGCCAGATGGACACCTGGGCCATGACACCGCGGATCTTGGCAGACAAATCCACAGGCCTGAAGCCGTTTCTGGTGATTGGCACCGCAGGCACGGTCAACACCAGTGCCATGGACGACCTAGCCAGCATCGCCGCCATCGCCCGCCAGCATGGCCCGTGATTTCATGTGGACGACGCGCTAGGCGCCCTGGGCATGCTATCGCCAACTATTGCGCCTCTGCTCAAAGGCATTGAACGGGCCGACTCCTTGGCGCTGGACTTTCACAAATGGGGGCAAGTTCCATACGACGCAATCTTTTTCATGGTGCGCGACGGCGCCGCGCAATCCGACACGTTTGCCTCACCAAGCGCCTATCTGGCACGCCACACGCGTGGTCTGGGCGGTGGCTCACCGTGGCCTTGCGACCTAGGTGTTGACTTGTCGTGCAGTTTTCGCGCCCTGAAAACCTGGTTCACCCCGATGTGTTACGGCACCGATCAGTTGGGTGCTGTGATGGAGCACACCTGCACACTGGCACAAACCATGAAACAACAGCTCCAAATCTACCCCGAACTGGAGCTGATGGCCCCCGTCGCACTCAACATCGTTTGTTTTCGCCACCGCTGCGATAACGTCAACTGGGTCAACGCCGATGAGATCAACGCCGAGATCGTGGCGGATTTGCACGAATCTGGCATCACCGGGCCTTCAGTCAGTCAGATCCACGGTCATACCGTCATTCGCGCCACCGTCGTCAATCACCGCACCACGGAGTGTGACATCGATGCCCTGCTAAACGCTGCACAAGCCATGGGCCGTGCACGTTGCGAGCCACACTCTGCCGACTGAATTGACTGGCTGGCGTCACCAGTCTGACACGAGACAACGTGCAGACTACGCTTGTTTGCGGATGATCGCGCCGGTGACCCGGTCGATGGACCGGGCGATCTGCAGCATGGCCTCGGAGGGAAATTGCAACAGAGTTTCGCCCGTTTGCTGATTGACCATTTTGACCACCGTGATATCTGTGCTTTTATCCACAGAAAACTGCAATTCATTTGAGGTTTTCGCCTTCAGCACTTTGTTGGCCTGCTCCACCGCCTGCTGCAATTCAACGGCCGTCGGTGTCTGCGTCTGTTTGCTTTCAGCAGACACCACAGTGGCGTTGGCGGCAAGCGTTACATCCGAGTCAGACGAAGAACTTTTGAGCGGAGCCACGCGCGCAACCGACGCTGGGGTAGTCACACTGACAATTGACTGAAGATTAGAGGTGATGTTCATGGTCGCGGACTCCTTCAGGGGATTACCTTCCCTATCGGCATTTCATGAAACAACTTGAATAGCAAACTAAACTATCAATAAGGATAGCCCTCCGCCCTTATTGATAGGGACGAATTGGCCATCATGCATTCACCCCATTCCCCCTAAACCTCCCCACGCCCAGGGTTGCCAGACCGCGTCAAGACTGCATCAGACGATGCGACTTGGCAATCGACATCAAAATCCCCAGCCCCAATCCAAGCGTCACCATGGCTGTTCCGCCATAGCTGATGAAAGGCAAGGGCACGCCCACCACCGGCAAAATACCACTGACCATGCCCATGTTCACAAAAGCGTAACTAAAGAAAATCATCGCCATAGCTCCCGCTAGCAAACGCGTAAACATGGTGGGTGCCTCCAGCGCAATAACCAACGCCCGCAGTACCAAAAAGAGAAAAGCGGCAATCAGCAGCAGATTGCCAACCAATCCGTATTCTTCAGAAAATGCAGCAAAAATAAAATCGGTAGTGCGCTCCGGGATGAATTCGAGGTGGGTTTGCGTGCCCTGCATGAACCCCTTGCCCCACACGCCGCCCGAGCCGATGGCAATCATGCCCTGAATGATGTGAAACCCTTTGCCCAGCGGGTCACGCGAGGGGTCAAGCAAGGTACACACGCGTTGCTGCTGGTAATCGCGCAGCAGCGGCCAGTTCACGCCGTCTGCGCATAAACGGGGTTCAAACACCACCAGCAAGGTGACACCGATCAGCCCCACGAGCAGCGGCGGCGCCACCAGCTTCCAACTCAATCCTGCAAAAAAAATCACCGACAAACCCGCTGCCAGCACCAGCAGCGCGGTACCCAGGTCAGGTTGCTTCATGATCAGTCCCACCGGCACCGCCAGCAGAACACCCGCCACCATAAAGTCCAGCGGGCGCAGTTGCCCTTCACGCTTTTGGAACCACCAAGCCAGCATCAAAGGCATGGCAATCTTGAGAATCTCACTGGGCTGGATGATCACCCCCACATTGAGCCAGCGCGTGGCGCCCTTTTTGGTAACACCCAAAAGGGCCACAGCCACAAGTGCCATGACACCCAGAGCGTAAAGCGGCACGGCAAGAGTCATCAGTCGCTGCGGCGGTATTTGGGCCACGACAAACATGATGAAGCCAGCAATCAGCATGTTGCGTGCATGGTCATCAAAGCGGCTGCCATTGTCATAACCCGAGGAATACATGGTGAGCAAGCCTGCGCAGACCAGCAAAAACACGGCAAAAGCCAAAAATCCATCAAAGCCACTCACCCAGGGCGAGAGGCGACGCAACAACGAGGGACGTTCAAAAACATGGGACATGGGCGTGATTATCCCGTGCCCAGAGCTTTCAGACACTCATGCGTAGCGGTATCGTCACCGGCCCATCGTTGACCAGATGCACCTGCATGTCAGCCCCAAATTCACCGGTTTGCACCAGCGAATGCGTTTTGCGTGCCTGAGCCACCACGTAATCAAACCATCGCCTGCCTTCATCGGGAGGCGATGCACCGGTAAAACCGGGGCGGTTGCCGCCAGATGTGTCAGCTGCAAGCGTGAACTGGCTGATCAAGAGTAGGCCACCGGGGTGGCCTTGACCATCCATGTCCTGCACGCTGTGGTTCATTTTTCCCGCATTGTCACTAAAGATGCGTAGCTTAAGTATTTTCGCCAGCATCTGGTCACCAACCGCCGCAGTGTCGCCACGCTCGACACACAGCAGCACCAGCAGACCGGCATCGATCGCGCCGATCACCTGCCCGGCCACTTCGACACGGGCCGATCGCACCCTTTGTAACAGAGCCATCATGAACGACGCACCTTCGTCAGATGAACAGATTTGCCTGACCGTGTCAAGCCAAGGTGACACGTGCAAACTTACGCTTGCCAACTTGCAGCACATAGGTGCCAGCACCCAGCTTCAAGCCCTTGTCGCTAACCACGCTGGTATCGATACGCACGCCACCGCCATCAATCAAACGGTTGCCTTCGCCACTGGAAGCCGCCAGCCCAGCCGATTTCAACAGCGCGCCAATGCCTAGCGCAGCCCCTCCCTCACCCAGCGGCAGACTGATCTCGGCGATCTCGTCTGGAATGCCACCCTTGCTGCGATTGATGAAGTCCTGCTCGGCGGCATCTGCTGCCGCCGCATTGTGGAAACGGGCGGTAATCTCCTTGGCCAGTGCCACTTTGGCATCCTTGGGGTTGCGACCAGCGGCCACTTCAGCTTTGAGCACGGCGATATTGGCCTCACTCTTGAAGCTCAACAACGTATACCAGCGCCACATCAGCACGTCGGAAATGCTCAACACCTTGGCGAACATGGTGTTGGCATCCTCGCTGATACCGATGTAGTTATTCTTGCTCTTGGACATCTTTTCGACACCATCCAGTCCTTCAAGCAATGGCATGGTCAGGATGCACTGCGGCTCCTGGCTGTATTCAGCCTGAAGATGGCGGCCTACCAACAGGTTGAATTTCTGGTCGGTGCCACCGAGTTCCAAGTCGCTCTTCAAAGCCACCGAGTCGTAGCCCTGCATCAGCGGATACAAAAACTCGTGCAAAGAAATCGATGCGCCTGCGTGATAGCGGTCATGAAAGTCGTTGCGTTCCATCATGCGTGCCACCGTGTACTTGGCCGCCAACTGAATCATGCCTCGCGCACCCAGCGCATCGCACCATTCGCTGTTGTAACGGATCTCTGTCTTGGACGGATCCAGCACCATGGATGCTTGGCGGTAATACGTCTGGGCGTTGATGTCAATCTGCTCGCGGCTCAGTGGTGGACGTGTGGTGTTACGTCCAGACGGGTCACCAATCAGCGTGGTGAAGTCGCCAATCAAAAAAATGACCGTGTGCCCCAGATCCTGCAGCTGGCGCATTTTGTTCAACACCACAGTGTGGCCGATGTGAATATCGGGCGCAGTCGGGTCCAAGCCCAGCTTGATGCGTAGCGGCGTGCCGGTCGCTTCAGAACGCACCAGTTTTTTGACCCAGTCGTCTTGCGGGATTAACTCTTCGCAACCGCGCAAGGTCACCGCCAAGGCTTCGCGGACGCGGTCAGAAGCAGAGAATTCAGGTGTTTTGGATTCGGTCATAAGGGTTTTCCCGCCCCCATCCTGAGGATGCGGGTTTATACTCGTTTGCTGTTTTAAAACGTGATTTTAAGTGGGTGTTTTTCGGGATTTAAGCAGCTTGTGTTGCGCGCAATCCACGACCGCCAACAGAGGACCTTCCCGTGATCAACACCGCACTGAATCGTGGCCAAGCCCTGCTTCTGACATCCGTCACCACGCTGGCCAAATACCCCAAACACCTGACCACCATTGTTGCCGCAACGCTGCTTGCCGGTGGCGGCGGCGCCTGGGCGTTGGCATCTTTGGGGCCGGATGTCTCCCAACTACCCGTGCGAATGGTGCTAGAAGCCGTACAGCCCCTGCCGCAAGTGGCTGACGCTGACGCGGGCGTGCGAAGTTTGAATCTTTATCGCTCCGACATCACTCGCGACACCGACTCCGCCGATACCCTGCTCAAGCGTCTGGGCGTGGACGACCCGCAGGCTGCCCAGTTTTTGCGCACCGATCCGCTGGCGTGGCAATCCCTGTTCTCGCGCAGTGGCCGCAATGTCACCGCCGAAACCAATGATACGCATCAGCTCACCAAGCTCAGTGCACGTTGGAGCCCGGACGATGGGCCAAACTTCAAACGCTTGGTGATTGAACGTGATGCCAACGGCTTCACAGCGCACCTGGAATCCGCCCCGTTGGTAGCCTCAACACGACTAGCCAGTGGCATCATCCAGTCATCCCTGTTTGCAGCCACCGACGAGGCAGGCTTGCACGACAACATCGCGATACAAATGGCCGAGATGTTTTCAGGCGATATCGACTTCCGGCGCGCTTTACGCAAGAACGACCACTTCAGCGTGGTCTATGAAGTACTGGAAGGTGATGGTGAACCCTTACGCACCGGGCGCGTGCTAAGCGCTGAATTCGTCAATGCGGGCAAGGTGTTTCAGGCGATGTGGTTTCAGCCACCGGGCACTGGTAGCAATGGTCAAATCAATGCCGGCGGATACTACTCACTGGACGGTCAGAGCTTGCGCCGTGCGTTCCTGAGTTCACCAGTGGCATTTTCCCGAGTGACAAGTGGTTTTTCGATGCGATTTCATCCCATCCTCAAACTTTGGAAGCGCCATCTGGGCACCGACTTTGCCGCGCCTACCGGCACCCCCGCTCGCACGGTGGGTGACGGTGTGGTGGAGTTTGCTGGTGTGCAAAATGGTTACGGCAACGTGATCTTCATCCAGCACAGAAACCACACCGAGACCGTTTACGCGCACCTGAGCAAGGTCCTGGTTAACCGTGGCCAAAACGTGACCCAAGGTCAAACCATTGGTTTGGTCGGTGCCACGGGCTGGGCGACCGGGCCACATCTGCATTTTGAGGTGCGCGTCAATGGTGTGCAACAGGACCCCATGAAGATGGCCCAAAGCAGCGAGACCGTTCCGGTGCCCGCCGCTGCCATGCCTCTGTTCAAACGGGTTGCCAGCAATTTCAAGGCTGAGCTGCAGGCCGCCGCCCGCATGCAACCCACGCGATTTGAGTAACAACGCGGACGCCCTACGGATCTGACGGCACAGGGCCTGGAGAGCTTGCCATGGCAGAGTATTACATCGGGTTGATGTCAGGCACCTCTCTCGACGGTGTAGATGGCGTACTGGTTGATTTTTCCGGGTCAACCTTGCAGGTGCTTGCACAAGCATCCATGCCGTTTGATGCGGTGTTCAAAGCCGAGCTGCTGGCGCTCAACAGTCCTTCACACAACGAACTACACCGCGCCGCGCAGGTCGGCAATCAGATTGCGGCTGCCTACGCCCAAGTGGCCTCTGATCTATGCCAGCAGGCAAACAGCCTGGGCGTGGACGCTGTAGACATCCTTGCCATCGGTGCGCATGGGCAAACCGTTCGCCATCAGCCGCATCGGGTATCTGACGCGGCGCATGGCGCAGGCTACACCTTGCAGCTTGGCAACCCAGCCCTGTTGGCCGAGTTGACCGGCATCACCGTGGTGGCCGACTTTCGTAGCCGTGATGTGGCGGCTGGTGGCCAGGGCGCACCGTTGGTTCCAGCGTTTCATCGGCATGTTTTCGCTCAGGCCGACGCGATGGTGGCAGTGCTGAACCTCGGAGGCATCGCCAATCTGAGTGTGCTGCCGGCCAATGCTGCCAGTCCAGTGCTGGGTTTTGACTGTGGCCCAGGTAACGTTTTGATGGATGCCTGGTGCCTAAAGCATACCGGTCAACCTTATGACACCGCAGGTGCCTGGGCGGCCAGTGGGCGATGTCTGCCTGACTTGCTAACCTTACTGCAAAGCGAACCCTACTTCGTCCAGCCCCCCCCAAAAAGCACCGGCAGGGATTTATTCAGCCTGACCTGGCTGACGGACAAGCTGCGAGATTTCAGTGCTGCACGCCCGCAGGACATTCAAAATACTTTGACAGAATTGACTGCTAGCTCCTGCGTACAAAGCGTTACCAGCTACGCAAACGATAGTAAATCGTTGGTGGTATCTGGCGGTGGCGCCTTCAATGATTACCTGATGCAGCGCCTGCAGGAGGGTTTACCGGGTGTATTGGTGAGCACATCAGACCAGCACGGCTTGCCGCCACTGGAGGTGGAAGCCGCAGCCTTTGCCTGGCTGGCTCGACAGACCATGCGCCATTTGCCCGGCAATTTACCCAGTGTTACCGGGGCGGCTGGCCTGCGGATTCTGGGCGCAATTTATCCTGCCTGAAAACACCAGACGTAAAAAAGCCGCCTCGTGAGGCGGCTTTTTTACGAAACAAGGCTCAGGTCGAAAAACTCGACCCACAGCCACAGGTGCTGGTGGCATTGGGGTTCTTGATAACAAATTGGGCCCCTTGCAGGTCTTCCTTGTAATCAATCTCGGCGCCCACAAGATACTGATAGCTCATGGCATCAATCAACAGCGACACGCCATTTTTGGTCATGGTGGTGTCATCTTCATTGGTGATTTCGTCAAAAGTGAAGCCGTATTGGAAACCCGAGCACCCACCACCCTGCACAAAAACACGCAGTTTCAGGTCTGGGTTTCCCTCTTCAGCAATCAGTTCAGCCACCTTGGCGGCAGCACTATCGGTGAACAAAATCGGTGCTGGCATTTCGGTTTGAATAGCTTCGGCTACGACACTCATACAAGTCTCCAATCGGTTGAATCAGGCAATGCTACAACAAGTTGATCTCGAGAAGGCTCACAAGTTATTTGCCGCTAGTTTCAGTGTGGGTTTTTCTTCCAACGGCAACTGTGCGCCCTCAACCATGGGGCACAAACGGCCATCCACCATGGCGCCCTGATGCATTTCCAGCATCTTGTAGGTGACATCACCGGTAATGCGTGCCTTGGGCTGCAACTCCAGCATCACACGCGCATGTACCGGGCCGCACACCTGACCATTCACAATGACATGGTCTGCGTGAACTGCGCCGGTGACCAGAGCTGACTCGGAAATAACCAGAATACTGGGGCGGTCCGACACGCTGGTGATGCTGCCCCTGAGTTCGCCATCCACGCGCAGACCGTCGGTAAAGCTGAAGTTACCATCAATCAGACAGCCTTGGGCAATCAGACTCTTGATGGGAGGTTGTTTTTTCTTGTCAAACATGAATCGCCTTTCAGTTGATTTTGATGGTTTGCTGGGCCCGAACCGTTTGCCCTTCGAACGCTTTGACCGTCACGGTTTTGATCACCGTCTTATCCGGTGGCTGGTAGACACCCTCGACTCTGCCATATTGCTTGATTTTGACCGCTATAGCCCCGCTGGACGGGCTACCGGACCAGGCTTTGCCGTTGGACAGTCCCGAAAATACCAGTTCCAGACGCCCCTCAAATTCAACCGGATTCTTCACCCCTTGAATCAGCAGAACCTGCCACTTGATCTCTCCAGATGGCAGCACCTCGGTCTGAAACCCGCGAACGGCCAGCGTATCTGCACCAGGGCCCGTGGCGGGAATCAACTTTTCAAAAAAACCCAGATCATTTTTGAGTTGCTGGTTTTCAAGCACCAATTGACGCGAGTCCTCAATCAGTTTCTCCTGCGCAGTTTTGCTGGCCGTCAGAACAGTATCTACCGTATTGGCCACGGATTGTGCCTTGTCGCGCTCGACCGTCAATATCTGTACCTGAGCTTTCAGGGCGTCGTTCTCGAGCCGCACCTGCTGCAACTGCTCTTTGCTGCCATGGTCCAGTCCGGCAATGTCCTTGCCAAGCTCAAAAGCCCACAAGGCAATGGCTGCACAAAACCCTGCCACGATCGCCAATACCGCCCAGCGAAACGGCCAAGGCAAAGCGCTACGCACCGCCATGCGCGGTGCGCTAACAGTGAGGCGGCGCATAAGCAGTTTCAGTCGCATCAGGTGTTTCCCGACATCAAAATGCAAACAGCCGCCAGAACTTGCATCCAGGCGGCTGTTTTGGGCAAAGCAAGATTAACGCTTGGAGAACTGCTTGCGACGGCGAGCACCGTGCAAACCGACCTTCTTACGTTCGACTTCACGGGCATCGCGGGTGACGAAGCCAGCTTTGCTCAGTTCAGACTTGAGCGTTGCATCGTAGTCGATCAGGGCACGGGTGATGCCGTGACGCACTGCGCCAGCCTGACCAGACTCACCACCACCTGCAACATTGACCATGACGTCAAAGGTTTCAGCGTGGTTGGTCAGCAGCAGGGGCTGCTTGCAAATCATGATGGACGTTGCACGACCAAAGAAGTTTTCAATGGCTTTGCCATTCACCACGATTTGGCCGGAGCCTTTTTTCAGAAATACACGGGCGACGCTCGATTTGCGACGGCCGGTACCATTGTTCCATTCACCAATCATCAAAAGCTCCTTAAAGAACCAACACTTTGGGTTGCTGGGCAGTGTGCGGGTGCTCTGCACCACCGTACACCTTGAGCTTCTTGATCATGGCGTAGCCAAGCGGCCCCTTGGGCAGCATGCCCTTGACGGCTTTTTCCAAAGCGCGGCCGGGGAATTTGGCTTGCATGTCACGGAAGTTGGTAGAACTGATGCCACCGGGAAAACCGGAGTGGCTGTAATACATTTTGTCCAAAGACTTGGCACCGGTCACGCGCAGTTGTGCTGCGTTGGTCACGATGATGAAGTCGCCGGTATCGACGTGAGGCGTGTAAATGGCCTTGTGTTTGCCGCGCAAACGGAGAGCAACTTCGCTGGCTACTCGTCCGAGGACCTTGTCGGTCGCGTCAATCACAAACCACTCGTGCACGACCTCAGCGGGTTTTGCGCTGAAAGTTGACATGAGATTTCTCTTTAAAAAGGGATGGTTTGGCGGGCTCTTTTCTACGGTCGGCGTTCCTCTGATGGGAATCTCTTAGGTAGGTGTTCTGGCTTCGCCGCGGAGCCACAAAAGCGCTGCGAAGCCAAGCATTATACAAATTTCATGACCAACGCGGTAACATCAACGGATGTTCAGTTATCGCCACGCCTTTCATGCCGGCAACCATGCCGATGTCCTCAAGCACACTGCCCTACTGGCGGTGCTGCGCCACATGATCCAAAAGGACACGGCGCTCAATGTGTTTGACACCCACGCCGGGGCGGGACTGTACCGGCTGGACGGCGATTACGCGCAAACCAGCGGCGAAGCAGCCGATGGTTATCTGAAATTGTTGGCTGCCATCACACCAACGACTTCAATAGAAAATAAGCCTATACCCCCCGCCAATCAAGGGCATTCAGCTATGGATAGTGCAGCATTAAAGCCTGCCGCACCCACGAAAATCGTCAAAAAACCACCCCAAAGCGGCCCGCTGGCACCGGCCCTGCAGGACTACCTGGACATGGTCGCCAGTTTCAACAAAGCGGGCAGCCACAAGGTGTACCCAGGCTCGCCTTTCATCATTCATCACCTGCTGCAAGAGCGTGACCGCGATCGGCTGAAGCTGTTTGAGATTCACCCCACGGATGCCAAAACATTGGGTGCCAACATTGCCCAGTTAAACGCCGGGCGATCAATTGCGGTGCTGCAGGAAGACGGCTTTGAGGGCCTGAAGAAGTTTTTACCGCCGCCGTCGCGTCGCGCCCTGGTGTTGTGCGACCCGAGCTACGAGATCAAGAGCGATTACCCGCGCGTGGTGGAGATGATGACTGACGCGGTGAAGCGTTTTGCCACCGGCACCTACATGGTGTGGTACCCGATCATTCCGCGCCCCGAGGCGCACGACCTGCCGCGCAAGCTCAAAACCCTGGCCAACCGCGAAAAATTGCCCTGGCTCAACGCCACACTGACCGTCAAGTCCAGCAAGCTCGGGCACGACGACGCGGGAGATGTGGTGCGCCCCGGTCTACCCGCCAGTGGCGTGTTTGTGATCAACCCGCCGCACACGCTCAAAGCGTCACTCACTGCGGCGCTGGGTCAGGCTGCGCAATTCCTGGCACAGGGCAAACACAAGGCGTTTGAGGTGGAGTCGGGGGGATAGTGTTCCCCGTTCGCAGTTATCGGCCCACTTGGTCTGTTGCGCCCCACGTGTTTTCAAACCACGGGTCGGCGTCCAAGTAGGCTTTGAGCATGGGCAATGCATCGAAGCCCCAGAACAATTTGCCGTCGACCTCGAAAGTTGGCACGCCAAACACGCCGCTGGCAACGGCATCATCTGTGTTCGCCCTGAGTTGAGCCTTGGTCAGACCGTCGTTGGCATCCCGCGGCAGGGCCAACTGCGCCGTCAAGGCCTGCAGGCGTTCGGTATCGGCCACGTCCTGCCCACCTTGCCAGACATGGCGGAAGATGGTTTCACACACATAACGGTTGGGCAAGCCTGATTCGCTGCACGCCAGCGCCAGGCGCAGCAACCCAAGCGGGTTGAATGGGTGTTGCGCAGGTAGTTGCAGATCGACCCCGTTTTGCCGCGCCAGCCACAGCACGTGGCGGTACGTCCACTCGCGTTTGCCGGGAATTTCCGCGGGGCCCAGTTGACCGTGGTGCTTGAGCAAGGCGGCAAACAACACCGGTTTGTAGCTGACGCTGTAACTTTGTCCCATCAGCGCCTCTGGCATTTTTTCAAACGCCAGCCAGGCGTAGGGTGAAATGAAATCGAGATAAAAAGTAATGTGCTTCATGCCAAATACCGCGCCAGGCGCGCCTCAATGTCTGACCAGATACTGCGTTTGAACGCATCGTCTGCATTGCCCCAGAGCCGGATTTCATCAATCGTGCGCAAGCAACCCTGGCACAACGCCGCCTCCTCGTCCATCTGGCACACCGACATGCAGGGCGACGGCACAGGTTGTGAATGATTTTGCCCATTGGCCCTTATTTGACAGGCACTGGCAGCTAGAAAACTCATAGCTTTTGCGTTGAGTGTCATGTGCCACCCTGTTCCGTCACATCGGCTATCGGCGCGCCCGTGAGTTGCACCAGATTCTCCGGATGCAGCTTGAACACCCCGTGCGGATGACCCGCGGCAGCCCATATTTCCTCAAAGCGCAGCAGGTCGCGATCAATCAAAGTCACCGGAGGCAGGACATGCCCCACTGGCGACACGCCACCAATCGAGAACCCGGTGGAGGCTTTGACAAACTCTGCATCGGCACGGCCGAGCTTTTGTCCGTCTGCGCACACCAGCGCCTGCACCTTTTTTTCATCGACCCGCCGGTCGCCCGATGTGATGACCAGCACTGCGGCAGCGTCTGGCTTGCGTTTGAAGATGATGCTTTTGGCAATCTGCCCCAATGAGATACCCAACGCATCAGCGGCCTGCTGGGCGGTGCGGGCCGCGTCGTCGAGCATTTTGGGCGCGTGAGGGTGGCCCTTGTCGCGCAGCACCTGGGCGACGCGCTGCACGCCTTCAGGCAGGGGTTTGGCAGGTGCGTGGCTCATGATGACGAGCGCTTGTTGAACAGCGCCTTGCCAGCGCGGGCGTTGGTGGGGCGCCCCAGATAGTCACTGATGAACTGGCCCGCGTCGATCAGCTTGTCCAGGTCAATCCCTGTGTCGATGCCCATGCCGTGCAGCATGTAGACCACGTCCTCAGTCGCTACGTTTCCGGTAGCTCCTTTGGCATATGGGCAGCCGCCCAGACCCGCTACAGATGCATCAAATTGCCAGACACCCATTTGCAGGCAGATCAAGGTATTGGCCAAGGCTTGGCCGTAGGTGTCGTGAAAATGACCCGATATGTCGTTGATATCAAAGTGCTTCAAAGTAGCCTCGACCGCGCGCTGCACCTTCAGCGGTGTGCCCACACCAATGGTGTCGGCCACCCCCACATGCTGTACACCAATGCCTTTCATCAGCCCCGCCAGGTAGCTGACGCGCTCTGGCGCAATGTCGCCCTCGTACGGGCAGCCAACGGTGCAGCTCATCGCGCCACGCACATAGATGCCCGCCGCACGCGCAGCCGCCACCACGGGCGCAAAACGCTCGATGCTCTCGGCAATGCTGCAGTTGATGTTCTTCTGGCTGAACGCCTCGCTGGCCGCGCCAAACACCACAATCTCATCGGGTTTGGACAGCAGCGCCGCTTCAAAACCTTTCAGGTTGGGCGTCAGCACCGAATAACGCACGCCGGGTTTGCGGTTGATTCCAGCCATGACCTCGGTGTTGTCGGCCATCTGCGGCACCCACTTGGGGCTGACGAAACTGGTGACTTCAATCTCGGTCAGACCAGCGGCCTGCAGCCGATGCACCAGTTCGATCTTGACCGCCGCTGGCACGGTTTGTTTTTCATTCTGCAAGCCGTCGCGCGGGCCGACTTCAACGAGTTTGACTTTGGAGGGGAGATTCAAGCGTTGCTCCTATTGGCTTTGATCTGGTTTGATGGGCAAGAATGCCACAATTCAGCTGAACAGGCGACTCAAGGTGCCTTTTTTTGTCAATAACCGCTCCCCACGTTAACGATGCCTGATAGCGGCTCGCCACGCTGCATGGCCGATATCTTGTCGGCGATCTGCGCGATGCTTTCACTGCGCAAGGTCCGCGCCGAAGTGTGCGGGGTGATCGTCACCTTGGGGTGCTGCCAGAACGGATGATCTGGCGGCAGCGGCTCGGTGCGGAACACGTCAAGCGTCGCGCCAGCCAAGTGGCCGCTGTGGATCAGCGCCAGCAAATCATCGTCCACCAGATGTGCACCGCGCGCCACATT
Source organism: Rhodoferax sp. (assembly GCA_031291305.1). Lineage (GTDB taxonomy): Bacteria > Pseudomonadota > Gammaproteobacteria > Burkholderiales > Burkholderiaceae_C > Rhodoferax. Next base: position 47,113 of record JARLJH010000069.1, read on the forward strand.
GATGACATAGCCGCCTGGCTGCAGTCGGCCCAAGGTGTCGCGGTTCAAGATGTTGGTGGTGTCAGGCGTGAGCGGCAGCAGGTTCACCAGCATGCGGCTGCTGGCCAGAAAATCATTGAACTGCGCCGCACCGCTGAAGCCGTGCACACCTTCCAGCACCTTGGGCGAGCGGCTCCAGCCATTGACGGGAAATTCAAAGTGCTGCAAAGCCTGCGCCACGCGCGCGCCCAGCACCCCCAGCCCCATCACCCCCACGGGGAAATCACTGCGCTGGCGCGGCTTGTAAAACGTCCAACGCCCGGCACGGGCGTCTTCTGCATAGGCGTTGAGATCACGAAAGTGGCGGATCACGGCTTGGCAGACGTATTCAGCCATCTGCACCGCCATGCCCGCGTCCTCCAGTCGCACCACAACGGCCTGCGGCGGCAGGCGCAGTTTCATCAGCGCATCAACCCCGGCGCCGATATTGAACACGCCCTTGAGTTGCGATTGCTCGTCAAAAAAAGCCTGTGGCGGCGCCCAGACCACGGCGTAGTCGGCAGCGGGTACACCGGGCTGCCAAACCGATACTTCAGCCAGCGGCAAAGCCGCGCGAAGACCTGTCAGCCAGGGTTCGGGGTCGGTGTTGGTACAGCAAAAGCTGATGCGAATGGGGGAAATGTCTGCTTTCAAGTTTGTAGCTAGTAGCCAATAATATACGTGGGCTAGAGGCCAAATGTGCCCACAACTTTACAGACTGGGTCCACGACACTCATTCAGGTTCATGGCAGGCGACACACAGTTTATTGCCATCCGGATCACGGAAATAGGCCCCGTAGTAATGTGCGTGGTACTCCGGGCGCAGCCCCGGTTCGCCTTCAGAGGTGCCGCCGTTTTGCAGGGCCACTTCATGCGCCTGCCGAACCATGAGCCGAGTAGCGGCCATAAACGCCACCATGGTGCCATTGCCCGGCGAGGGTGCCTGACCATTGTGGGGATGTGCAATCACAAACAAAGGCCGCGCCACCGGCTGAGACTGCCAGCCCGCCCAGGGCCGATCTCGCTCGCAAAAGCGCTGCTGGACGCCCAGCACGCGCATCAGCGGCTCGTAAAACGCCAGGGCGCGGTCGAAGTCTGTGATGCCTACGAAGATGTGGGAAAACATCTGGAGAGCCTTTCTAAAAAAAAGTACCTAGCAATTGAAGGAGGCGTCGCGTCCCAGCAAAAGCCGAACAGCATTTTTCATCAACTACGGGTACTCAACAATCAGAATTGCCCGAGTATCGGGTTCGTTCGCTTCGTAAGAATGTGCCACGTCACCAGCATAAGAGGCGTAGTCTCCAGGTAGAAGTTCAATTGTTTTCCCGACAGGTCCCAGACGAGCTTTACCGCTTGTCAGGATGACATGCTCAACCGTACCGGCGGCATGGGGGACAGAGGTTTTTGTGATACCGGGCTCAAAATGGATGCGATAAATGTCCCGGCGTACACGCTGCGGGCACACGGACAGCAAAACCGCCTCATAAGCAGCATCCGCGGCTCGCGCAATCATCCCTTCAGAAGCACGAACAACTTGCACCTGCACGGTCTGAGGATCAAGCAATCGACTGAATGGCACGTTTAGCCCCATTGCAAGGGCCCACAGGCTCTCCAATGATGGGTTTCCAACGCCCGCTTCAAGCTGAGAAAGCGTGGATTTGGCAACGCCAGATTTACGGGCAAGTTCTGAAATCGATAACCCAACCTGTTCGCGCTCGCGCCTCAACGCGGCAGCAATGGCGGGTAATGGTCCTGTGTGCGTGTCTTTTGCAATCTTCATTATAAAAAACGATCGTTTCGTTTGACAAACATCGTGATGTTGTTCATTATCTCGAACATGCGTTCTTTATTCAAAACAATCACCAATGCAACTCTACGTGACGTCGGGCTCGTTTGCTTGGCCGACGGCATCGTTGGCATCTCGTTTGGTGCCATTTCGGTATCCGGTGGACTTCCCCCATGGTTTCCAATTGCGCTTTCCCTGCTGGTTTTTGCTGGCGGTGCTCAATTTGCCACAGTGGGCGTTCTTTTGGCAGGAGGAGATCCTCTGACCGCTGCGGCAACCGGATTAGCGTTAAACGGGCGACTCGTGGCCTACGGGTTTACGGTGTCTGAGGTACTTGGTCAGGGCCGGATAGCACGCTTGCTCGGTTCGCATTTCATTCTGGACGAGTCAGTCGCATTCGCCATGAAGCAAACAGAACCCGATGCCAAACGAGCTGCATTCTGGGCTAGCGGAATCATGATCTTTGTGGTGTGGAACCTTGCTGTCTTGGCTGGTGCTCTGGCTGGTAAATCCATCGGTAACGCAAGCAGCTTTGGTCTTGATGCTGCCTTCCCGGCCTTATTGTTTGCCCTCGTACTACCAGCACTGTCCAACAAGACAACCCGTCACCATGCATTGGGGGGGTGCTTGGTGGCGACCATTAGCACGCAGTTGATGGCCCCCGGGTTGTCTGTGTTGGCAGCGCTGCTGGTTCTTGTGCCGTCAGCGTGGCGGTCACGCATACATCAACTCCATTCAACGAAGACACCAAGTTAAGAACCATGTATCAAACCCTTTGGATGCTTGCCGTTGGCACTTTTTGTCTTCGGTTGGCGGGACCATTTTTTGCGGGGAAACTCACCTTGACGACCAGCTTGCAATCCCTGCTTTCAGAGGCAGCCATCGTGCTCCTTTGTGCACTTGCTGCAGTGTCCAGCGTCTTGGATGGAGCCCAATTTGCCGGTTGGGCACGCCCCATCGGGGTTCTTGTGGGCATTGTTTTAACCCTGAGAAGAGCACCGTTCCCAGTCATCGTCGTTACCTCTGCCTGTGTCACGGCTGGATTGCGCTACTTGGGACTTTCCTGAGAATCGGCTGCGACCGCATGCCACCAAGGTGCCATTGCCCGGTGCGCGTGCCTGACCATTGTGCGGATGCGCGATAACGAACAAAGGCCACGCCACCGGCTGCGACTGCCAGCCCGCCCAAGGCCGATCACGCTCGCAAAAACGCTGCTAAATGCCCAACACATCCATCAGCGGCTCGTAGAACGCCAGGGCGCAGTCGAAGTCTGTGATGCCTGCGAATACGTGTGAAAACATCTGGTGAGGTTTTCTGAAAATAGTGCCTAGCGATTGACGGTTGAAGCTCCTCATTTGAATGTTTGCTTTGCATAGTGAGGAATGAGGTACACCCCTTGCAACAGATGTTCGCAAACATCGATAGCCAGCATAAGCTGATCCGATTTATGCGGTTTGACTTCATGTGCGGCATCGTTGCCGAGGGTCCGTATTTTGTGCAAGATAGTTGCCCCATCCGCAGTGAGCACCCCAACAGTGATTAGGGCATCAATCTTTTCATACAGATTGTGCCCAGTGGCTTGCTTATCCTTACAGATAGTTTCGACCAATGCACGGATACCGATTCCTGCCAACACTGGCTGGTCGTTGTTCATCGCCTTTATGGTTTCTTCGTAGATGCGTTGCACAGTTGGAGGGAGCAGGTGAATGTCCTTGACTGGGGTGCGCCCCTCGTTTCGGCTGGGATACAACGTTACTGATTCGACACACTCCAAGTGATCATCGACAAAGTCATAGTCTTCCGAATTTGTACTAATGATGCGGAACGACGTGGTTTCGCACCCTTGGCATTGGACTATCTGGTGATGTATGTCATATTGAACCGAGTTCTCGCCATACCAGTCTTCGCCGTCGAGATCGGCTGAGGCAAGAACTTTGTGTTTCGTTGACCGCTTGCACTCGGTGCATGGAACGTCCACTACGGTACCAGCAGTCTTATTGACATTGAGGGTGCGAATGTTCTGTGGCATAGAGGTCTAACAATCAACGTCTAACCACCGCTCAGCAATGCTCATAGAAACCATAACCAACTCCCGCAGCAGATAAACCATTTTGAACAGAACCGCCTGTTCAGGCAGCCGTGATGAGGAGGGCAAGCTTTTCCCCACCTGTGGAATCTGATCATACCGAGCACAAGCCCACTGTTGCACCAAGCACACGCTGACACACAACCAACAAGCCGCACGAATCTTTTCCACCAGCAAGGTGCGCTCCCGCACACAAGTTCCCGGCGGCCCCGCACAAACTTCGCTATGACGCGCATTAGACAAACCAATTGGCATATTTGATAGGCAAAAACTAAACTGCCTGTCACACCGATTTACCCACCGCAACAGGAGATCACCATGACCACAGAAGCCAAATGCCCCTTCCACCACGGCGCAGGTACCAACGCCACCGCAGCCGCTCCCTCCAACGCCGACTGGTGGCCGAACCAGCTCCGCTTGAGCATCTTGCACCAGCACGCCCCGGCATCCAACCCCATGGGCGCAGACTTCAACTACGCCGAAGCCTTCAAGTCGCTGGACCTGGATGCCGTCGTCGCAGACCTGCATGCACTCATGACTGATTCGCAAGACTGGTGGCCTGCCGACTGGGGCCACTACGGCGGACTGATGATCCGCATGGCCTGGCACTCTGCGGGCACCTACCGCGTGAGTGATGGCCGGGGTGGTGCAGGTGGCGGCAACCAGCGCTTTGCCCCCTTGAACAGCTGGCCTGACAACGGCAACCTGGACAAGGCGCGCCGCCTGCTCTGGCCCATCAAACAAAAGTACGGTCGCAAAATTTCGTGGGCCGACCTGATCATCCTGGCGGGCAATGTGGCGCTCGAATCCATGGGCTTCAAAACCTTTGGTTTTGCCGGTGGCCGCGAAGACATTTGGGAGCCCGAGCAAGACATCTACTGGGGCGCAGAAAAAGCCTGGTTGGCCACCAGCGACCAAGCCAACAGCCGCTACAGCAGCGAGCGCAAGCTGGAAAGCCCGCTGGCTGCCGTGCAGATGGGCCTGATCTATGTGAACCCCGAGGGTCCGGACGGCAAGCCCGACCCCGTGGCATCAGGCCGCGATGTGCGCGAAACATTTGCGCGCATGGCCATGAACGACGAAGAAACCGTGGCCCTGGTGGCCGGTGGCCACACCTTTGGCAAGGCCCACGGTGCCGGTGACCCGGCGCTGGTCGGCCCCGCACCCGAGGCCGCAGACATAGAAGAACAAGGCTTCGGCTGGATCAACAAACTCGGTTCAGGCCACGGCGTGCATACCACCACCAGCGGCATTGAAGGCGCGTGGAAACCCAACCCCACCACCTGGGACAACGGCTACTTCGACGTGTTGTTTGGCTACGAATGGGCGCTGACCAAGAGTCCGGCGGGTGCCCACCAGTGGGTGGCGCAAAACGTGAGACCGGAGCACATGGTGGTGGATGCGCATGACCCGTCCAAAAAGCACCCGCCCATGATGACCACCGCCGACATGTCGCTGCGCATGGACCCGATCTATGAGCCCATCTCGCGCCACTTTCACCAAAACCCGGCAGCATTTGCAGATGCCTTTGCCCGCGCCTGGTTCAAGCTCACCCACCGTGACATGGGCCCACGCACCCGCTACCTGGGCAAGCTGGTGCCGCCAGAAGTGCTGCTCTGGCAAGACCCGATTCCCGCCGTGGACCACGCCTTGGTCGATGCGCAGGATGTGGCCACGCTGAAAGCCAAGGTGCTGGCCTCAGGCTTGACGATTGCGCAACTGGTCAGCGCCGCCTGGGCATCGGCCTCCACCTTCCGCGGCAGTGACAAACGGGGCGGCGCCAATGGGGCGCGCATCCGCCTGGCACCGGCCAAAGACTGGGCAGCCAACCAACCGGCACAGCTGGCATTGGTGCTGGACAAGCTCAGCGCGATTCAGCAGGCATTCAACGCCGCGCAGACCGGTGGCAAGAAGATTTCACTGGCCGACCTGATCGTGCTGGCAGGCAGTGCGGCGGTGGAGGCTGCGGCGCAAAAAGCCGGGCAGACCGTGACCGTGCCTTTCGTCCCCGGGCGGATGGATGCCACGCAAGAACAAACCGATGTGGAGGCCTACCAGGTGCTGGAACCGGTGGCCGATGGCTTTCGCAACTACGCGCACCAGGGCCTGGAAGCGGTGGCTGCTGAGCTGCTGTTGGACAAGGCGCAGTTACTGACACTGAGCGCCCCAGAAATGACGGTGCTGGTCGGCGGCATGCGCGCCCTGAACGCCAATGTGGGCCAGACCCAGCATGGTGTGTTCACCACGCGGCCTGAGGTGCTGAGCAACGACTTCTTTGTGAACCTGCTCGACATGCGCAATAAATGGAACAAGTCATCCGCCGACGGGGTGCTCGAAGGTCGCGACCGCAGCACCGGTGCGCTGAAGTGGACCGGTACCGTGGTGGACTTGGTGTTCGGCTCCAACGCCCAACTGCGCGCTGTGGCCGAGGTCTATGCCACCGACGATGCGCAAGCCAAGTTTGTGCGCGACTTTGTGGCGGCGTGGACCAAGGTGATGAATCTGGATCGGTTTGACCTTGCCTGAGTCGGTGGCTTAAAGAGGGCCTTGGCCTGCGGGCCAAGGCTTGCGATGTCCCATCGGAATGACCGATTTACACGTCGAATGCAAGCGACCTATTCGCGCCCAGTGTTTCGCTCCATCCGTGGGCCAATGACAGAAAACCCGTTGTTCAAATAGAAGTCAACCGTAGACTGCCACCGTGGTAAGCCTGGTGCACCGACCTCCAGTACGGACCAGCCCTTCTCTACAGCAAACTTGTCTGCCGCCGTCAAGAGCATTGCGCCAATGTCCTTGCTTCTGAATTCAGGCAGCACATAAAGCTCCGAAATTTCCCCAAAAACGCCACCGGCATAGATGGCCGCACATTCATTCAAGACGATCACGCCAACCGGCCTATCTTCCCTCTTTGCCAGCATGGCCCACACTTTGGTTGCATCGCCGAGCAGCTCGACGGCCGCAGCGACGTAGGTTGCCTCTGCAAAGTTGTGCGCTTGCTCCGGAAACAGCTCTCGCAACAGCGCGCAAACAAATATGCCGACTTGCGGATGTTCATGGGCGTCAGCCAAAGAGATGACGATGTCGGAGGAGTTTTTCATGCAGCACCTGTCATTAGATGTTGGTCCGTTTTGGACTCTAGACATGGCTTCCAAATTTGACTCACGCCGCTTCGCTGCTTAGCCTCAGCAACTCTGCCCCTTCCACCACCTGATCGCCCGGCGCGTAGAGCAGTTCGGCCACCACACCGTCCATCGGCGCGGCGATGGTGTGCTCCATCTTCATCGCATCCATCACCGCCAGCGGCTGACCTTTTTTGACCACATCACCAGCTTGCACGGCAAACGACACCACTTTGCCCGGCATGGGCGCGGTCAGGCGGCCGCCCTCGGCGGGTGCTTCACCGGCGTGCAGCAGCAAATCCACTGCAATGATTTGTGTAGCACCTTGCGCAGTATGGATGTGGGCTACCTCGCCTTTTCGATACACATTCACCAACGCACGCTGGCCAGCGAATTGCAGGTCAATGCCTTGCCCCGTGGCTGCAAAGCTCAGCACGCCAGCGGCGTCACCCACCTTGAACGACAGCGCACCGTCGTGCAAATAGGTCAGCCCCGCCCGCACATGTTCACCGCCAAATTCAAATTCGAAGCGGCGGGTGAACACACCGTGGCTGCGCCAGCCGTCGGTGCGACTGAACGGATCGGCGGTTTGCGTGGCGCGCTCGTCCAGCAGGGTTTGCGCCACGTCTGCAGCGGCAGCCAGCGCCAGACCGACGCGCTCCTGGTTGAACAGCACGGCGGCTTCGCGCGGGATCAGCGCAGTGTCGAGCTGGGCGTTGGCAAACGAGTCGCTGTGCACAACATGGCGCAAGAACTGCACGTTGGTGGTCAGGCCGACGATGTGGGTTGCGGCCAGCGCCGCATCCAGCCGTGCCAGCGCCTGTTCGCGCGTGTCGCCATGCACGATGAGCTTGGCCACCATCGAGTCGTAAAACGGGCTGATGACATCGCCTTCGCGCACGCCGTCGTCAAAGCGCACGCTCTGGGCATCACGTGCGCGGCTGCCGTCGGGTGAGTTGACCGGCGGTTGGAACGACACATGCGCGGGCTTGCGGTAGACATCAAGCGTGCCGGTGGCAGGCAGGAAGTTGTTGTCGGGGTTCTCGGCGCAGATACGCGCTTCGATGGCGTGGCCGGTGATCTTGAGCTGATCCTGGCGCATCGGCAGCGGTTCGCCACTGGCGACGCGCAGTTGCCACTCCACCAGATCCTGGCCGGTGATGGCCTCGGTCACCGGGTGTTCAACTTGCAGGCGGGTGTTCATTTCCATGAAGAAGAATGACATGCTGCCATCGGGTTTCTGTTCGACGATGAATTCCACCGTGCCCGCACCCACGTAGTTCACCGCACGCGCCGCAGCCACGGCGGCGTTGCCCATCTGCTGGCGCATCTCGGGCGTCATGCCCGGCGCGGGCGCTTCCTCCAGTACCTTCTGGTGGCGGCGCTGCACCGAGCAGTCGCGCTCAAACAAATACACATAGTTGCCCAGCGTGTCGCCAAACACCTGAATTTCGATGTGGCGCGGGCGCTGCACGTATTTCTCGATCAGCACTGCGTCACTGCCAAAGCTGTTGATGGCTTCGCGCTTGCACGATTCCAGCGCGGCCATGAAGTCTTCTGCCTTGTCCACCGCGCGCATGCCCTTGCCGCCGCCGCCCGCGCTGGCCTTGATCAGCACCGGGTAACCGATGGCATCCGCCTCGCGCTGCAGCAGCGCCGCCCCTTGGGCTGCACCGTGGTAACCGGGTACCAGCGGTACACCGGCGCGCTCCATCAACTGTTTCGATTCCGCTTTCAAGCCCATGGCCTGAATGGCGGATGCGGGAGGTCCGATGAAGACCAGTCCGGCGGCCACGCAGGCCTTGGCAAAGTCTTCGTTTTCGCTCAAAAAGCCGTAGCCGGGGTGAATGGCCTGCGCGCCGGTAGTCTTGGCCGCGTCGATGATGGTTTCCCAGCGCAGGTAGCTGTCTTTGGGAGCGCTTGAGCCGATGTGCACCGACTCATCGCAAGCGGCCACGTGTTTGGCACTGGCGTCCGCGTCGGAATACACGGCCACGGTCTGGATGCCCATACGGCGAGCGGTGGCGGCGACTCTGCAAGCGATCTCGCCACGATTGGCGATCAAGATTTTTGTAAACATTCAAACCACCTTCTGGGAACTGGAAAAGAAAGCCGACATGCGGCGAAAAAAGGCACGCAAAAACCGGAACAGCGTCACGGTCACCACCCACATCAGCACCACGGTGACAGCCAGCACGACACCAAACACCATCGGGTGGGCAGTGGCCAACCAGACGGCCCCCACCACCAATCCGTCTTCCAGAAGGCTGGCAAAGATATTGGAAAACGGTTCGGGCGAGGTGTTGATGGCGGCGCGCGTGGTGGTTTTGGCTGCCTGACTGGTAGCGGCCAGCGAGCCGCCCATCAGCGCCGCCGCCATGGCCATGGTGTTGCTGTCCGCACCCAAGGCGCCAGCGGCCAAGGCCGCTCCGGCAGGAATGCGGATCACGCTGTGGACGAGGTCCCACAACGAGTCCAGACCCGAAATCTTGTCGGCAAAAAATTCAAGAAAAAGCATGAAGCCACTGGCGGCCAGCATGGCCGGGTGCTGCAACACGGTCAAACCTGCGGGCAAGGCAATCCAACCCAAAGCGCCCGCTGAACCCACCAGAAAAACCGCTGCATACAGCCGAAACCCACTGGCCCACCCCAGCGCCGCGGCCAGCGCCAGCAAGCCAGGCATGTCCATTTTGGCGGCGGCATCGCTCACCACGGGCAGCACCTGGGTGCCTGCACGCTCGCCAATCTGCATGCCCAGCGACTGCAGCCAGTCCATCAGCTGTTGCCAGATCAGTTCCATGCTCTCTGCCACCTTGCCCAGACGCTCATACCAGCCAGGACGGCTTACGTTTGCCCAGAAATGCCTGCACGCCTTCTTTGCCTTCGGCGCTGGCACGGATGCTGGCGATGCCGTCCACAGTGCGGCCGATCAGTCCCGCGTCAATGTCTTTGCCTGCGACGTCATGCAGCAGGGCTTTGCACTCCTTGACCGCGTTCGGGCTGGCAGTCACCAGCGCCTGGGTGATCTCGGTCAGCTTGTCATCAAGTTGCTCTGCGGCGACCACCGCGTGCACAAAACCAAGGCGCAAGGCCTCTACCGCATCAAAGCGTTCAGCCGTCAAAAAGTAGCGGTGTGCGGCGCGCGCACCCATGGCACGAATCACATAAGGACTGATGGTGGCCGGATACAGGCCGAGCTTGACTTCGCTCAGACAGTAATTGGCCGTGTCAACACTCACCGCCATGTCGCACGCCGCCACCAGGCCCATGCCACCCGCATACACATCGCCCTGGATGCGCGCCACGGTCGGTTTGGGGCAGGTGTAGATCACGCGCAGCATCTCGGCCAACTGCGCGGCATCGGCCAGGTTTTCGGCATGGGTGTAGTCGGCCATGCGCCGCATCCAGTTCAGGTCGGCACCGGCGCAAAAGGCCGGGCCTTCTGCCGCCAACACAATAGCGCGAACCTGAGGGTCTTGCCCAAGCTGGGTGAAGGCGGCGGTGAGCTCAAGAATCACCTCGTCGTTGAAGGCATTGCGAACCTCGGGACGATTCAGGGTGACCGTGGCAATAGCGCCGGACAGTGAGATTTGCAGCGACTTCATGGCTTACATCCGGAACAGGCCAAACTTGGTCTCTTCGATGGGTGCATTGCGGCTGGCCGACAGTCCCAGCGCCAGCACCCGCCGCGTGTCAGCCGGGTCGATGATGCCGTCGTCCCACAGGCGTGCGGTGGCGAAATAAGGGTGGCCTTGTTCCTCGTATTGGCGGCGGACCGGGGCTTTGAAGGCTTCTTCTTCCTCCATGCTCCACTGTCCGCCCTTGCCTTCAATGCCGTCACGCCGCACCGTGGCCAGCACGCTGGCCGCTTGCTCGCCGCCCATCACCGAAATGCGCGCATTCGGCCACATCCACAAAAAGCGCGGGCCAAAGGCACGGCCACACATACCGTAGTTGCCGGCGCCAAAGCTGCCACCGATGATGATGGTGAATTTGGGTACGGCGGCAGTCGCCACGGCGGTCACCATCTTGGCGCCGTTGCGGGCGATGCCTTCGTTCTCATACTTGCGCCCGACCATGAAACCGGTGATGTTCTGCAGGAACACCAGCGGGATCTTGCGCTGGCAGCACAGCTCGATAAAGTGCGTGCCTTTGAGTGCCGACTCGCTGAACAAAATACCGTTGTTGGCAATGATGCCCACCGCCATACCTTCGATGCGCGCAAAGCCGCAGACCAGCGTGGTGCCAAAACGCGACTTGAACTCGTCGAAGTCCGATCCATCGACGATGCGGGCAATGATTTCACGCACATCAAACGGTTTGCGGGTGTCGACTGGGATCACGCCATACAGCTCTTCTGCTGCATATTTTGGAGCTACTGGCCCATGATCTTCCTGGGCTAGAGGCTTATTCTTATATAAATTCTTGACCGCCGTGCGGGCCAGCGCCAACGCGTGCATGTCGTTTTGCGCCAGGTGATCGGCCACGCCTGACAGACGCGTGTGCACGTCGCCACCGCCCAGGTCTTCGGCCGTGACCACCTCGCCCGTGGCGGCCTTCACCAACGGCGGGCCACCGAGAAAAATGGTGCCCTGGTTTTTGACGATGATGGCCTCATCGCTCATGGCAGGCACATAAGCACCGCCCGCCGTGCAACTGCCCATCACTACGGCTATTTGCGCAATGCCTTGCGAACTCATCTGCGCCTGGTTGTAGAAGATGCGGCCAAAGTGGTCGCGGTCGGGAAACACCTCGTCCTGATTCGGCAAATTGGCGCCGCCCGAGTCCACCAGATAGATGCAGGGCAGGCAGTTCTGCTGGGCAATCTCCTGCGCGCGCAAATGCTTTTTGACGGTCATCGGGTAATAGGTGCCGCCTTTCACGGTGGCGTCGTTGCAGACGATCATGCAATCGGTGCCACTCACGCGACCAATGCCCGCGACGATGCCCGCGCCCGGTGCGCTGTCGCTGCCATCGCGGTCCGGGTACATGCCCAAAGCCGCCAAGGGCGAGAGCTCCAGAAACGGTGTGCCGGGGTCGAGCAGCATCTGCACCCGATCACGCGGCAGCAGCTTGCCGCGCGCCGTGTGCTTGGCGCGGGCAGCATCACCACCGCCCTGCTCCACCAGAGTGACTTTGGCGTTCAGGTCATCGACCAGACCGCGCATAGCGTGAGCGTTGGCCAGGAAGTCGGCAGAGCGGGGATTGAGTTGGGTGTCTAGCGTGGTCATGGTGTGGGCTCAGGTGTTATTCCATTTTCAGATCGATTCGACACTAGGCGCGAAGCCGCAGACAGTACAAAGGTACGGCAAGGCTAAGCAACAACGTGTCGGATGGATCTGGACATGGAATCAGGCGGTTTTTTCTTCGGCCAGCCCGAGCTGGTCTTTCATCTCGTCACGGATGCGGAACTTCTGAATCTTGCCAGTCACGGTCATCGGGAAGCCCGGCACAAAGCGGATGTATCGCGGCACCTTGTAGTGGGCGATCTGCCCCTTGCAAAAGGCGCGAATATCGTCTTCGGTTGCGCTCTGGCCGGGCCGCAGCACAATCCAGGCGCACAGTTCTTCGCCGTAGCGCTTGTCCGGCAAACCGACCACCTGCACGTCCTGCACGGCGGGATGGCGATAGAGAAATTCCTCGATCTCGCGCGGGTAGATGTTTTCGCCGCCGCGGATCACCATGTCCTTGATGCGACCCACGATGTTGACGTAGCCGCCGCTGTCCATGGTGGCCAGGTCGCCGGTGTGCATCCAGCCAGCGGCGTCAATCGCCTCTTGCGTGCGCGGCGCGTCGTCCCAATACCCATGCATGACCGAGTAGCCGCGTGTGCACAGCTCACCCGAGACACCGGGTGCAACGACGTCGCCACTCTCGGGGTCGATGATCTTCACCTCCAGATGCGGCTGCACCAGACCCACGGTAGAGACGCGCTTGTCCACCGGCGTGTCAATCGAACTCTGGCAACTTACTGGGCTGGTCTCGGTCATGCCGTAGGCAATGGTGACCTGGCTCAGGTGCATGTCGGTCATGACGCGTTTCATCACCTCGCTGGGGCACGGCGAGCCGGCCATGATGCCGGTGCGCAGCGTTGACAGGTCAAATTCCCGGAAGCGCGGGTGGTCCAACTCGGCGATGAACATGGTCGGCACTCCGTGCAGCCCGGTGCAGCGCTCGTCCTGCACGGCTTGCAACACGGTCAGCGGATCAAAGCCGTCGTTGGGATAAACAATCGCCGAACCGTGGGTGAAACAAGCCAGATTGCCCAGCACCATGCCAAAGCAGTGGTACAGCGGCACCGGGATGCACAGGCGGTCATCAGGCGTCAGGCGCATGGCCTCGCCAACGAAGAAGCCGTTGTTCAGAATGTTGCGATGCGTCAGCGTGGCACCTTTCGGGAAGCCCGTGGTGCCGCTGGTGAACTGGATGTTGATCGGGTCGGTGCCTTTGAGCGTGGCGGCAATCTGGCCCAGGCGCGGATCGTCCGGGTTGCCGCTGGCCAGCAGGTCCGTGAAGCGTTGCATGCCGGGCTGCTCATCGCCCTGCCCGGCCACGTCGATCCAGACCACACTTCGCAGGTGCGGCAGCCGCCCCGACGCCAGACTGCCGGACTGGGCGTGTTCCCACTCCGGCGCCAGTTCGCGCAGCATGGCCAGATAGTCGCTGGTCTTGAAGCTGGCCATGCTCACCAGCGCCTTGCAAGCCACCTTGTTCAGAGCGTATTCCACCTCGGCCACGCGGTACGCCGGGTTGATGTTGACCAGAATCAGCCCCACCTTGGCGGTGGCCAGTTGCACCAGGACCCACTCGGCATTGTTGTGCGACCAGATGCCGACACGGTCGCCCGGCACCAGCCCCAAACCCAGCAACGCGCTGGCCAGGCGGTCGGCCTCACGCCGCAGTTCACGGTAGCTGTAGCGGCGCTGCTGGTGCACGCTGACCAGCGCCTCACGATCGGGTTGGCGCGTCACCATGGCGTCAAAAAAGGCGCCAATAGGTTCCTCGATCAACGGCACCGTGGTGTCACCCTGCGCCATGCTGCGGGTCAATAGCGTTTCTGACATTGGTTCTGCACTCATGTTTGTCTCCTTGTCATGGCCAGCGCGCATCGGGGCGCCGACGTCGTGCAAGCATAGTCCTGTTAGCCCCTTGGCAACGGCCACCATGGTTGCAAATCACGCCAAGTAGAGGCACACTTAACAGCATGCCAACCCTGCTTGCACCCGCCTTGACACCCATCGCCTTCGTGCAATCCATTGTGCTGGCTTATGAACGCAGGGGGCTCGACCCAGTCGATACGCTGAAACAGGCACAAATCCCGCCAGATACCTTGAAAGATCCGGCAGCCCGCATCACCGCCTTGCAGTTCGAGCGGCTCTCGGGTGCGGCGATGCAAGAACTAGATGACGAAGGCTTGGGCTGGTTCAGCCGTCGGCTGCCCTGGGGCAGCTACGGCATGCTGGCACGTGCCTCCATCAGTGCGCCCAACCTGGGCGTGGCCTTGCAGCGCTGGTGCCGCCACCATGGGCTGATCGCCGACGACATCACCCTCAGCCTGTCGGTCAGCGGCCAGACGGCCACGCTGACCATCTCCGAGCACCGCGACCTGGGCGCGCTGCGCGAGTTCTGCCTGGTGTCGGTGCTGCGCAATTTTCATGGGCTGGCCTGCTGGTTCATAGACTCGCGCATCCCGCTCACAGGTGCGCAGTTTCCGTTTGCAGCGCCAGCGCACCAGGATGTTTATCAAGTGCTTTTTTCGGCTCCAGCCCTTTATTCATCAGGGCAAGCAGCTATTCAATTCGATGCAAGCTACCTGAGCCTGCCGCTGCGCCGCGACGAGGCCGCCTTGCGGCAGATGCTGCAACGCGCCCTGCCGCTGACGGTGCTGCAATACCGCCGCGACCGCCTGCTGGTGCAGCGCGTGCGCCAGGCGCTGGCCAGCCAGAGCACCACCATCCACAATGCCGACGATCTGGCGGCGCTGCTCAACATCTCCCCGCGCACCCTGCACCGGCAGCTCAAGGACGAAGGCGCGTCACTGCAAACACTCAAAGACGAGGTGCGCCAAGCCCGCGCCACCAACCTGCTGCTGCGCACCACGCGCCCGATCAAGCAAGTGGCGCTGGCGGCGGGGTTTCAGAATGACAAGAGTTTTATCCGGGCATTCAAGGGGTGGACGGGACAGTCGCCGACGGTATTCCGGCAGGCCGGGCCAAGCTGAGTCCGGCTGACTCGGACATGCCCGAGCGGATGGATTTGATCGTGCACCGCTCCAACAAACGATGGCCAACCGGCCTTTTTCTGCTACCACAAATCGCCAGCCACGCAACCCACAAATTTTGTGGATAACTTTGTGTACCATCACCAGAACAACCCGCCAAAGCCTTGTCTGGCGCGGCCTGCAACGGGGTGCCTCAGAAATAGGCAGCGCTATTGGCAGTCGAAAAAAAAGATCAAAATCAGGTGACGGCAAGCTATTTTCGAGGTGGGCGGGGCAGTTGTCAGCCGTATTCTGGCAAACCGGGCCGGGAAGATCGCTCCATCAACGGTCTGGAACAAACCTGTCAACACTGATTGACGGACTCCGTTGTGCTACCACAAACGGCAAGTCAGCCAACCCACAAATTTTGTGGATAACTTTGTGTACCAGTAACGGAACAACCCGCCAAAGCCTTGTCTGGCGCGGCTTGCAACGGGGTGCCTCAGAAATAGGCAGCGCCATCGACAGCCGAAAAAAAATTAACAAATCAGGCGACGGCAAGCAGGCCTGGCAGTTCGGCCATGCTGGAAAACAAGCGTTGCGCCCCGACCTGCAACAAAGCCGCACCGGCAGCTGGTTGCGGACAATAGGCCCAGACGGTGGCTCCTGCAGCCACCCCGGCGGTG
Organism: Rhodoferax sp.; assembly: GCA_031291305.1. Lineage (GTDB taxonomy): Bacteria > Pseudomonadota > Gammaproteobacteria > Burkholderiales > Burkholderiaceae_C > Rhodoferax. Next base: position 63,008 of record JARLJH010000069.1, read on the forward strand.
ACGCCAACCGTGGTGTCTTCGATCACCAGGCAGTCTGAGCCCGCAAGCCCCAACTGCCGGGCAGCGGCCAGGTAAACGTCGGGCGCAGGTTTGGAGCGGGGCATCTCATGGCCGCTGAACACACGCCCGACAAAGAAGTCCATCAAGTCCACCTGGGTTAACTGCATTTCCACCTTGAAACGATCCGCCCCGGAGGCGCAGGCAATGCGGCCCTGGGTCAGCGAATGGGCCGCCTGCACCGCCGCCATGGCACCCGGGATGATCTCCAAGCCGTCCATCAAAGCCTCGTTGCGGCGCTGATAGAAGGCTTGCAGCCAGTCGCCTGAGAAGGGCTTGCCGGTGTGCGCCTCAATCGCAGCACGTTCCTCGCGCACGGTTTTGCCGATAAAGCGCCGCATGCACTCAGCCAGCGTCATGGCCCAGCCGATTTCTTCGAGCATGTCGCGTAACACACCGCAGGTGATGGCTTCGCTGTCCACCAGCACGCCGTCGCAGTCAAACAGAATTGCTTTAAATTTCATAGCATATTATTGAGTTTATACGGGGGCTAAGAGCCTATTTTTCATATACATCAAGGCACAACCGTCGCCCCACCCATCGACTTCACCAGTGCATTGAACTCAGGCGATGCCAGCAAAATGCTGCGCCCAGCATCGATCAAGCTGCTGACTTCGGCAGGGGCTATGGAAAACGCGGTGGGAATCTGCAGCAAATAGCGCCGCCCAACGTCATCAGGCGCATCGCGCAAGTTGACGTTGATGACATGAATTTGCGCATCCGGCGCAAACGGGTCGTTACCACCGCCTGACATAGCGCGACGCAACTCGCGTCTCCAGGCTTGCGCGGTATCGTTAAGCAGCGCCAGCGTCTCTTGCGTGGCACGCGCACCCGTACCAAACAACAATGCATCAATAACCTGCGCCGTGCTAGGCACTTTGTCACTGGTGTCGATGCGCTCTGACGGGTCTCTCTCGGCGTTAATGGCAATGATCACCAGTTTCTGGATTTTGGCGCTAGAGACATTGCGCACGCTGTCGCGAATGCTACCGTCCGCCTGCGAGCGATCCATCAGGCCGCGCAGGCCCAGGTTATCGGCCAGTCCACCGTCTACCAGATGGATATAGGGCCGCGCGTTGGCATCCAGATACGAACGTTGGCTGTCACGCAACAAGCGCACACGGTAGTCGTTGGCGCCAGTGGGGGTTAAAGCCACAGACTGCGGGCATTCATCGCTGAAGTTTTTCAGTGTCATGGGGCTCAACACCATCGGCACTGCCGAAGAGGCCGCCACGGCAAATGACAGCGGCACGCTGTCCAGGTCCGAGCAAATCAGCGAGAACTGCCGCCAGCTGAATTCAAAACTGGTTCCCAGCGTCAAGTCTGTGGCCGACACCAGCAAACGCGGCTGCCCAGGGCGATCCTTCAAATCACCAAAAGTCTTGCCCTTGAACAGTTCGTCCAGTCGGCGCTCCAGTAAATTCGAGCGACCAAACCAAGGCGAGGTCAAATCATATAAATTGCCTGGTTTGAACGCGTTGCTGATCAAGTTGTCCTGGAACTTCTTACGCAAGAACTGCTGTTCAAACGCCGGAAAGGAGTCCTTGCCAAACGCGGCAAAGTACGCCGCCATGATGCTGCCACCGGACACACCGCTGATCACATCAATCTCGTCGAGCAAGCTGGTGTCGTGGCCTTGCCAATGCACCTGCGTCTGGCGCAGGGCATCTAGCACACCGTAACCAAATGCCGCCGCCCGCGCACCTCCGCCAGACATGCTGACCAACATCAGCATGGAGCGGTCATTGGCCTCAGGGGCGTCCTGCATGGCTGCCACCCGGTCCACAGTGGGGCGCATTGGCAGGTTTTGCCAGGGCCTAACGCTGGAACACCCATCCAACATCAGCACCGCGCACATCAGCACGAAGGACCACCCCATGTGTTTCATACGCTCAAACCCGTTCATATCACTTCCAAAGGCTCTCATTGACATGAGAATACGCATGAAAACGCTCTGAAAAGCTCAAATCATAGCGGGGCCACGCGCCCTACACGTTGTGCAGCCTGCTGCCTTGCCAGCGTGCGGCACCGGAACGCACCAGCTCTTGCACCAGCACATCCAGCCCTTGTGCGAACGGCCTATTTGCAAACAAGCGCTCAAACAGGTGCGCCAGATACGGCGTGCCGTGGGCCCAGGCCAGCAAGGCGTCGCGCGTCATCGACTGCGCCTGCAGCAGCTTGAACTTGAGCATCACCTTGGCCGCGTATTGGATGTGCTTGCGCGGACTGGCCACGAAATCCGTCAACCTCTGGCGCGCCACGGTCAATGCCAAGGACACGTCGACAAAGGGCGCGCCGTGGCCGGGGATGACCGTGCGCGGGTTCAGCTCCTCGATCACATCCAGGGTGGCCGCCACCTCATCAAACGCTTGTGCGCCGTCCAGTTCGGGAAACACGACACCAAAGCCGCGCTGCCACAGCGCGTCTGCCGAGATCAAACAGCGACTGATCGGTTCAAACAGAATCACCGAATGCGGGTCGTGCCCGGGCGCCGCATGCACCTGCCAAAGCGCATCTCCCAGGCGCAGATCCGTGCCTGGCTGCAACACCTCATCGAATTTGAAACGCGGGCAATCCTGGCCGGTGGGCGTGTAGCTCAGGGCATACGGGTCCCAGGCCCGCACCTGCTGCGCCTGACCAGGCGGAATCAGCGTGCGCAGTAGCGGGTAAGCCGCCTGCAGCGCCGCATTGCCACCGCAATGGTCGCTGTGCAGATGGGTATTGGCCAGCAAGTCCAGGGGCCGCCCCTGCAAATCCGCCTGAACCAGCGCCAGCGTTTGCGGCGCGTGGGTGCAGTAGCCGCTGTCGATCAGCGCCGTCCCGGTCAGGCCCTGAATCAGGATGTTGTTGCTGGAGAGCCAGCCACGCTCCAGCACCGTGACGCCAGTGGGCAAAGCGAGCGACAGCACCGGGTCAATGCCGGAGTGGGTCACGCCCTACCCAGTTAACGAGAGGCGACGGCAATCGGCCGCCAGATGTTGCAAAAAAGTGCAAAGAAGGCCCTGAAAAGACCATACAAAAACACTGACATATATCAAGGTTCATAAATAGTGTGTAAACTGGGTAAACGATATAAACGATTTACACATAAATCTTGCCAATAGGAGGTGCTTCATGAAAAAAATCGGACGTAACCATCGGACAGCCATACCACGCGTCAACACCTCCAAAGGGTGGGGTAAAAAGTTGCGCGATGCCCTGTGGCTCTGGGTACACCCTGCTGCACCCGATCATGTGGGTATGTTTGCGGGCTCGCTGCTGGAATATGACAGCTGGGGCGACCACAAAGCGCCTCATTGACCGTCGGCGGGCTGTGATGCAAAAGCCGGGCGTGGCTAGAGCGAGCGCTGAATGATGATTTTCTGCACATCTGAGGTGCCCTCGTAGATCTGGCAGACGCGCACATCGCGGTAGATGCGCTCCAGCGGAAAGTCACTCACATACCCATAACCGCCCAGCGTCTGGATGGCCGCTGAGCACACCCGCTCTGCCATCTCGCTGGCAAACAACTTGGCCATCGCCGCTTCCTTGAGACACGGACGACCCGCATCGCGCAGCGCAGCGGCATGCCAGATCAGTTGCCGCGCCGCTTCCAGCTGCGTCGCGCAATCTGCCAGCCTGAAGCCAACGGCTTGGTGATTGAAGATGGCCGTGCCAAAGCTGGTGCGGTCTTTGGCATAGGCGATGGCGACTTCAAGCGCACTGCGCGCCATGCCCACACTCTGCGCCGCAATGCCGATGCGCCCGCCTTCCAACCCACCCAGCGCGATGCCATAGCCCTGCCCTTCCTGGCCGATCAGGTTCTCGGCGGGGATGCGGCAATCATCAAAGTTGATCTGCGCGGTGTCACTGCTGTGCTGCCCCAGTTTGTCCTCGAGGCGCGCCACCACGTAGCCCGGCGCGTTGGTGGGCACCAGAAACGCGCTCATGCCTTTTTTGCCTGCGCCCTTGTCGGTGACGGCAATGACGATGGCCACATCGCCGTTCTGGCCGCTGGTGATGAACTGCTTGACGCCGCTGATGACGTAGCTGTCTCCGTCTTTGACCGCCGTGGTTCGCAAACCGGACGCATCACTGCCGACATGCGGCTCGGTCAGGCAAAACGCACCCAATAGCTGACCCTGCGCCAGCGGTTCCAGCCACTGCTTCTTCTGCGCGGCGTTGCCAAACTTCATCAGAATGGCGTTAACCGGGCAGTTAGTGACGCTGATCACCGTGCTGGTGCCGCCGTCACCTGCGGCAATTTCCTCCAGAACAAGCGCCAGCGTCAGGTAGTCCAGTCCGGCGCCGCCCTGCTCTTCGGGCACACAAATGCCGTAAGCGCCCAGCGCTGCCAGGCCTTGGTGCGCCTCCTTGGGAAAAGTGTGCGCCTTGTCCCACTTGGCAGCGTTGGGCCACAGTTCGGCTTGGGCAAAAGCGCGAACGGCGTCGCGGATCATTTCCTGGTCTTGGGTCAACAGCATGGTGTCTCCGTCAATGTGTGTGGGCGACGTTTACCAACCGGCAAACGGGGTGCCATCCCAGCGCAAGAAGGGCACGTCTTCACAGCCGTGGGAAGCCTTGGCGCTCTTATGCGCGGCCAGCGTCTGGCGCATGGCAGACACGCTCTCTTGTACCGTCAGCGGGGCATGGGGGTCACCCATGTCGGTTTGCACCCAGCCAGGATGTAGCAGCAGGAACTGCGCACGCGGGTAATCCGGCTGCGCCGCCACCACCGCCATGTTGAGCGCGGCTTTGCTCACCTTGTACAGCCAGGCCCGGCTGCTGCGGGTGTCGCTGATGTGCCCCATGTCGCTGGATAAAAAGGCAAACTGCCCACCGGCTTCTTCGACCCAAGGCGCCACCTGGGGCAGTGCCTGCATGGCGCCCAGCAGGTTGGTGTGCATCATGGCATCGAAGGCTTGCTGGGTGGGGGGCGACTTGGCGTCATCGGCCGTGAACACGCCGGCCACGTACAGGGCCAGATCCAGCTTTTCGCCATCCAGCACCCAGCTCAGCCCGCTCACACTCGCGGGGTCAGCCACATCAAGTGTGATGGCCTGAGCGCCCATGTCACGCAACCGCGCCAGACCGGCCTCATCACGCGCGGTGGCGATCACACGGTGGCCCGCGTCGAGATACTGGCGCACCAGCTCCAGGCCAATGCCGCGCGATGCACCAATGACGAATACCGTGCTCATGACAAAGCTTTCAAGACTTTTTGGCCTCTAGCCCCCATGAAACAAGGGCCTAAAGATAGGCTATTCATAGCATTTCCAACGCTACCGCCGTCGCCTCACCGCCGCCAATACACAGTGTGGCAATGCCTTTTTTCAGGCCACGTGCTTGCAAGGCATACAACAGCGTGACCATGATGCGCGCACCGGATGCGCCAATCGGGTGGCCCAGCGCGCAGGCACCGCCGTTGACGTTAACGATGTCGTGGCTCAGACCCAGGTCGTGCATCAGCGCCATCGGTACCACGGCAAACGCTTCGTTCACCTCCCACAAGTCCACGCCGCTGACCGCCCAGCCCGCTTTGGCCAGCACCTTACGCACCGAACCCACCGGTGCGGTGGCAAACCAGTTAGGTTCCTGCGCGTGCACAGCGTGCGCCACCAACCGCGCCAGCGGTTTGCAGCCCAGTTTGGCAGCGGTGGATTCACGCATCATCACCATGGCCGCTGCACCGTCGTTGATGCTGGAGCTGCTGGCCGCGGTGATGGTGCCGTCTTTCTTGAACGCGGGTTTCAGACTGGTGATCTTGTCGAGCTTGATACGGCCCGGACCTTCGTCAATGCTGATCACCTTGTCGCCAGCGCGGCCTTTGACCGTGACTGGCGTGATTTCAGCCGCAAAAGCGCCGGACGAGGTGGCCGCCTGCGCGCGCGTCACGCTGGTGGTGGCGAATTGGTCTTGCTGCTCGCGGGTGAAGCTGTACTTGGCGGCGCAGTCTTCGCCAAAGGTGCCCATGGAGCGGCCTGGCTCGTAGGCGTCTTCCAGGCCGTCGAGCATCATGTGGTCAAAAATGCGGTCATGGCCGATGCGGTAGCCGCCGCGTGCCTTGGGCAGCAGGTACGGTGCGTTGGTCATGCTCTCCATGCCTCCGGCGACGATCACATCGGCACTGCCTGCCAATAACATGTCGTGCCCGAACATGGCAGCGCGCATGCCCGAGCCGCACATTTTGCTTAAAGTGACCGCGCCAGCGCTGATGGGCAGACCCGCCTTCAGGGCCGCTTGGCGGGCGGGCGCCTGGCCTTGCCCCGCCATCAGGCAATTGCCAAACAGCACTTCGTCCACCACATCGGGCGCGATACCGGCACGCTCCACCGCCGCCTTGATGGCGGCAGCGCCCAGGTCATTCGCGGCCAGCGCCGAGAAATCGCCCTGAAAACTCCCCATGGGGGTGCGGGAGGCCCCTACGATCACAATGGCATCATTCATATCAGTCTCCTTATAAAAACCAGCTTTCGCCCTTGATGCATAAGGGCTGTCAGCTATTGAAATCAAAGTTTTTCAGATGGACTCAGGCAGCTCCGAGACCATCGGATCGGGATTGAAGCGCTTGCTTTGCTCATACGGGAACACGTCGAACATATGCCCTTTCAGAATGCGGTCCTTGTTCATTTGCCAAAAGTCGGCATCGAGCAGATTGGCGTGATGTTTCATGAACACCTCGCGCACCACCGGGTTACCGAGCAAAAAGGGGCCAAAGGTTTCCGGGAACACGTCCTTGGGGCCGACGGTGTACCAGACCTCGCCCGACATCTCGTCTTCTTCGCAGCGCGCTTGAGGCACCTTGCGAAAATTGCAGTCGGTGATGTACTCGATCTCGTCATAGTCGTAAAACACCACCTTGCCGTGGCGTGTGACGCCAAAGTTCTTCCACAACATGTCGCCCGGAAAGATGTTGGCGGCCATCAGGTCTTTCAAAGCATTTCCATATTCGATGACACCACGCTCAATATCTTCACGCGCCCTCAGCGCGGCCGGACTGGTGTTGTTGGGGTCGGCACCGCCGGCGTCAAAGGCCTCTTGCAAGTAGATGTTGAGCGGGATCATGCGCCGCTCAATGTAGCAATGCTTGAGGATGACCTCAAACTGCCCGTCGCCGTCACGGTCACTGATTTCCAGCTGACTGGGAGCAAATTTCTCTATCTCAGCGATCAGCTCGTCAGTGAAGCGCTGGCGCGGAAAAGCCACGCCGCTGTACTCCAGCGTGTCGGCCATGCGCCCCACCCGGTCATGCTGCTTGACCAGCATGTACTTGCCCTTGATCTGCTCGCGCGTGGTGTCTTTGGGAGACGGGTAAAAATCCTTGATGACTTTGAACACGTAGGGGAAACTGGGCAGATCAAACACCAGCATGACCATGCCCTTGATACCCGGGGCGATGCGGAACTTGTCCGTGGAATGGCGCAGGTGGTACAAAAAATCGCGGTAAAACAGCGTCTTGCCCTGCTTGGCCAGACCCAGCGCGTTGTAAAGCTCGTTGCGCGGCTTGCGCGGCATCATGCTACGCAGAAACTGCACGTAGGCGCTGGGGATGTCCATGTCCACCATGAAATAGGCCCGCGCAAAGCTGAACAGCACATGCAGGTCGTCATCGCCGGTCAGCACCGCATCAATCTTCAGCTGGGTTTCTGGCTTGTTGTAGAGGATGGGCAGGGCAAACGGGTATTCATTGAAGCCATTGATCAACTTGCCCACCACATAGGCCCCCTTGTTGCGGTAGAACAAGCTGGAGAGCACCTGAAACTGAAAGTTGGCGTGCAGCTTGGCATTGGCCAGCAATGCCGTGAACACACCCATCACCCAAGCGGTATCGCGTGGCAGGTCCTCAAAATCACGGTTCAAGCTGAAGTCCCGCACGATCTGCTGCAGCACGGCCTGCATGTTGTTGGCCGTCGGGTAATAGGCGCGGTAGGTGGGCAGTGACTCGGATTCGGTGTTTTCGATGTACTCGGTGCTAACGGCCGGGCGATAGAAGATGAAGCTGTTCTGGAAATAGTTGCGGTGCAGGATCTTGGTGGTGACCGAGTTGAAAAAAGTCTCGGCCAGCTCAGGCCGATGGTGATCCACCAGCAAGCCGATGTAGTGCAGCTTGACCTGTTGCCAGATGTCCATGGGCTGCTTGCCGGCCTTGAATTCACGCTCCAGACGGTTGGAGCACTCGCGCACACGCAGGTCATAAAACTCGATGCGCTCCCGCTGAGCGCGCTGCTGAGCGCGCCAGTCCGCCGTCTCAAAGCGATGTTTAGCGCGGGCCGACTCAGTGCGAAACAGACGGTAATGGCGGTTGAAGCCATCCATCATCGCTTTGGCGATTTCGTAGGCTACCGTAGAGTCCAGGCGGGTGGGAAACATGGAGCGATGCCAGGTCGGTGCGCGGCTCAAACCGGCGCCGTGCCACCCAGGTCGCGCGGGTAGCGTTTGAAGGCGTTGCTGAAAATGCGGGTCACTTCATGGCTGCCCTGCATGGTGACACCCAGATCGTTCACCAATCCGTCCTTGAGGCCATAACACCAGCCATGCACCGCCACTTTCTGGCCGCGCGCCCAGGCGTCCTGCAAGGCGTTGGTGAGCGCAACGTTGCCGACCTGCTCAATCACGTTCATCTCGCACAGCACGTCTTCCTGCTCCGGCACGCTCAGGTGATCCAAGCGACGGCGGTGGCGTATTTTCACGTCATGCACATGGCGCAGCCAGTTGTCGGCCAGACCCACGCGGGTGCCGCGCAAGGTGGCCAGCACACCGCCGCAGCCGTAGTGCCCGACCACCATGATGTGTTCGACCTTGAGATGATCGACCGCGAACTGGATGACCGACAGCGCGTTCAGGTCCGAGTGCACCACCACATTGGCGATATTGCGGTGCACAAACACCTCGCCCGGGTCCAGCCCGGTGATCTCGTTGGCAGGCACCCGGCTGTCGGCGCAGCCGATCCACAGGTATTTGGGTGCCTGCTGCTGCGCCAACTGACTGAAAAACCCGGGCCGCTGTTGCTCCATGCGGTCAGCCCAGACGCGGTTGTTGTCGAGAAGGTTTTGCAATGAGTTCATAAAGTTGGGATTTGTTTTGTTGTTTGAAGGGGGCCGCTTGTCATTTTGCCTATTTGGCTTTATCTGTTCTTTGGGTACGTCTTCATATTCAGGATCGCGTGCGCGATGGCTTACCCCCACTCACTCCCCCGCCCTCTCCCGCCCCGCCGGGCGGAAGAGGGAGCCAACAGCCGTATTTGGCCAACACGTTGAAATGAAGACGTACAGGGCGGTTGGTCGGTGGTGCAACTGATTTCTTTATAAGAAATCGGACTGTAGCCCAGGAACAATCTAGGCAAGCAGCTATCAAATCCATACTAAAAAGTCTCCATGCTCTCACCACAGACCGTTCGGCCTGTACGTCTTCACTCAATCAACAAGTCCAAGTACGGCTGTTAGGCTCCCTTTCCACCCCGGCGGGGGTGGAAAGGGCGGGGGATAGGGGGGATCAACGATTAAAAATCGAGACATTCACCGTCAAAGAACTCAGAAATATCTCAGCAAGTTTCAGCAAACAACTCCCTCCCAATCAACATCCTACGAATCTCGCTGGTACCCGCCCCAATCTCATACAACTTCGCATCGCGCCACAGCCGCCCCAGCGGGTACTCGTTGATATACCCGTTGCCACCAAAAATCTGTACACCCTCACCCGCCATCCAGGTGGCTTTTTCAGCGCACCACAGGATGACAGACGCGCAATCCTTGCGCACCTGGCGCACATGCTCGGCGCCGAGCATGTCGAGGTTTTTGGCCACGGTGTAGGCGAATGAGCGCCCGGCCTGCAGCACGGTGTACATGTCGGCCACCTTGCCCTGGATGAGCTGAAATTCGCCAATGCTCTGGCCAAACTGCTTGCGGTCGTGGATGTATGGCACCACGTTGTCCATCACGCTTTGCATGATGCCCAGTGGCCCGCCGGTGAGCACGGCGCGCTCGTAGTCCAGGCCGCTCATGAGCACCTTGGCGCCCATGTTCAGACCGCCCAGGATGTGGGATTCGGGCACTTCGACGTTGTTGAATACCAGCTCACCGGTGTGACTGCCACGCATGCCGAGCTTGTCAAGCTTTTGTGCGACGCTGAAACCGGGCATGCCCTTCTCGATCAGGAACGCGGTGACGCCTCGGGCGCCCAGCTCGGGTTCGGTCTTGGCATAGACCACCAGCGTGTCAGCGTCGGGGCCATTGGTGATCCACATCTTGCTGCCGTTGAGCACAAAGTAGCCACCCTTGTCCTCGGCCTTGAGCTTCATGCTGATCACATCGCTACCCGCGCCCGGCTCGCTCATCGCCAGTGCGCCCACGTGTTCGCCGCTGATCAGCCTGGGCAGGTATTTGGCGCGCTGCTCCGGCGTGCCGTTGCGCTTGATCTGGTTCACGCACAGGTTGCTGTGGGCGCCATAGCTCAAGCCCACCGAAGCGGACGCCCGCGAAATTTCCTCCATCGCAATCATGTGCGCCAGATAGCCCATGTTGGCACCGCCATATTCTTCGCCCACGGTGATGCCGAGCACACCCAGGTCGCCCATCTTGCGCCAGAGGTCCATCGGAAACTGATCGTTCTTGTCGATCTCTGCAGCGCGCGGGGCGATTTCGGCTTGCGCAAAGTCACGCACCGCATCACGCAGCGCGTCAATGTCTTCACCGAGTTGAAAGTTGAGTCCGGGCAAGTTGTTCATCGTGGTTGTCTCCTGTTTGAAAATTTTTTAGTCAGCTTTGTGCGTCGGCTTGAAGGTTTGCACAGCACGGCACGGGGTCTCAAGGCGATCTCAAGTCGGCTCTTCGCCGGGCACCGCATCGGAAGCTGGCGCAGACGCTTTTGCCACGGAACGCGGCTTGGCGGGCGACTGGCCCAGCGCTTTGGCCAGCAGCGTTTTGGCTTCGCGCTGGTGCACCTTGAGCTCGTCCATATTCGCCTGCAAATCCATCATCTGCGCTTCCAGCTTTTGCTGATGCGAGGCAAGGACTTGCAAGAATTTTTCCAGCTGCGCGGCGGTGTCGCGCGGGCTGTCGTACATGTCGATGATGTCCTTGGCTTCCGTCAGGCTCAGACCCAGACGCTTGGCGCGCAGGGTGAGTTTCAGGCGCGTGCGGTCTCGCCCACTGTAAATGCGGCTGCGCCCGCCCGGGCCGCTACGCTCGGGCTGCAGCAGGCCCATGTCTTCGTAGAAGCGCATGGCGCGGGTGGTCAGGTCAAACTCTTTGGCCAGATCGCTGATGCTGTAGGTGGTTGGCGTGGGCATGGGTGGCTACGATTGACGTTAACGTAAACGTCAATTATGGCGCAAAGAAGCCAGTAACTCCGGTCAGACCTCTCCAATCCGTCCTTAAGCGATGTCAACCGATGCTGTGGCCTATCCCAATCAAAGTGCTGCGTCACCCTAAATCTATCTGATGCCAATGCAGCGTCATTGAGCATTGGTCGCTGTAGTTTTATGGCGACCCAATTTCCTTCGAGTCAACAAGCCCTCGTGGCAATCCGAAAGGCTGTATGAGGATTTAGGGCCAAGTCCGCATGAGCGGCATCTCATTTTTGAAATAGAATACGAATCATTCGCATTTAAACAGGAGTTTTATGAAAAACCAACTCACGCTGATCGTCTTATGCCTCGCAGCCGTCCAGACATTTGCCGCGACCGATGAGCTCACATTAACCCTCAAGAACCATACCTTTGAGCCCAAGGAACTCAAAGTGCCCGCCGACAAGAAAGTCAAGATTCTTGTCGTCAATCAGGACGCAACGCCTGCCGAGTTTGAAAGCAAACCACTCAACCGCGAGAAAGTGATCCCTGGCAAATCCACTGGGGTGATCAATGTTGGACCGCTCAAGCCGGGTCGCTACGGCTTTGTCGAGGAATACCACGAAACCGAGACAGGCGCCCAAGGCACCATCGTCGTTGAGTAATAAAAGGAGCACCCACCATGTATGCAGCCGCCATCATTGTGTTTCGCGAGTCCCTTGAGGCCGCGCTGATCATCAGCATCATGTTGGCTGCCACGCGCGGCATCGCGATGCGCGGCCGTTGGGTCTTGGGTGGCATCTTCACGGGCTTGCTGGGTGCGGCAGTCGTGGCATCGGGCATGGAAATGATTGCCAATCTGGTCGACGGCATGGGTCAGGAGTTCTTTAACGTCGCCATTTTGCTCACTGCCGTTGTAATGCTGGCCTGGCACAACATCTGGATGGCCTCGCATGGGCGTGAGTTGGCTTTGCAAATGAAAAACACAGCGCGCGCGGTCACCGATGGTCGCAGCGAGCGCTCGGTCATTCTCCTGGTGATTGCACTTGCGGTCATGCGAGAAGGCTCTGAGACGGTGCTATTCCTCTATGGGGTAGCCACGGACAGCGCCAACGGTACGCGCGACACATTGTTCGGTGGCGCATTGGGCCTGGGCGCCGGAGCACTGGTTGCCAGTCTTCTTTACGCGGGCTTGTTGCGCATTCCGGTGCGCTGGTTCTTCGCGGCAACCGGTGCGCTGGTGCTATTGCTGGCGGCAAGCATGGCGTCCCAGGCCGCACGATTGCTGATCCAGGCTGATGTGCTCCCCAGCCTGGCAAGCCCGATCTGGAACACCTCACATGTCCTGTCACAGAACACGGTGGTTGGAACCATTCTCCACGGACTGATCGGCTACGATGCCCAGCCCGCTGGCATGCAGGTTGTGGCATATGTTGGTGTACTGATCGTGATCGCCAGCGGCATGCTGTGGGTGTCCAGACGCGCGTCTCCCGTTCGAACGGCGTAAGTCGATGCCAGGTTGCCTTTGGTGTTCTGGCGGATAGCGGTCCCAAGAACCACCACGATCATGACGATATGGTTGACGGGAGACTCATTCACACGACGCCGGTCAACCCCACCTAGGCACGGCCTCGCTTTTGAGTTGTGCGCGCTGCTCAGCAAAGTCGGGCACCACGGCGCGCACGGTGTCCCAAAAGCGCGGGCTGTGGTCCATCACCCGCAGGTGGCTGAGTTCATGCGCCACCACGTAGTCCAGCACCGACATTTTGAAATGCACCAGCCGCCAGTTCAAACGGATGGAGCCGTCGATGCGGGCGCTGCCCCAGCGGGTACCGGCGTTGCTCAAGGACAGCTTCTTCCATTGCACACCCAAGAGCGGTGCAAAGTGGTCCAGGCGCTCCTGAAAAATGCGTTTAGCTTGGCGCATGAGCCAGGCTTGCACCACGTCGCGAATCTGTTCGGGTGTGGCGTGGCGCGGCAGGCTGACGTACAGCTGCTGCTGCGCTGCCCCTTGCTGCTGAGCGCCATTCGTCACCACCGGGACTTCGGTCAGCAGCTGGGCACCCGCCGCGCCAAAGCGGTGTTCGGGGTCCAGCCGCAGCGTCAGGGTTTGTCCCAAAAAGGGCAAGGTGGCGCCGTCTTGCCAGACGATGACCTGATCAGCCAGGCGCGCGTGGCGCTCGCGGCTTTCTTGCAGTTTGCGCAAAATCCAGTCTGACTTGGCTTGCAGCGCGGCATCCACATCGCGCAGGGTGACCCATTTGGGCGCGCGCACCGCCAAGCCGTCCACGCCAACGCTGAAGCCGATGCTGCGCCGCTGTCCCCGATTAAAGGCGTAAGCCACCCGTGTATGCCCCAGCAGCACTTCGCGCGTGGCCTGCGGGTGTGCAAAATCAGCCACTTTTTTGATAGCTACCTGGCCTTTATCTACCTGGGCTAGAGGCGGATTTGACTCAAACAGATCAAGTGTGAAGCGCAGCAGCGGATGCATGGCGTGGAGCGCGGCAACGGTTCAGGAATACGCCTCGGGGTCGATGCGACGCATCTCGGCCTCAATCCAGGCTTGCGCTTCGCGCATCAAGGCTTTGGGGTCGCGCCCCTGGCTTTCCATGAGCGGGCCAATCGACACCCGCACAACACCGGCGTGTTTGACAAAGCCTTCCTTGGGCCAGCAGCGCCCGGTCGCCACGGCGATGGGCACGATCGGCGCGCCGCTTTCGACGGCCAGGCGCGTGCCTGCGGTTTGATAGGTGCCGACCTCGCCGCGTGGGATACGTGTGCCTTCGGGGAACATGATGACCCAGGTGCCCTGGTCCAGCAGGCGGCGACCCTGCGCGATGACGTGCTTCATGGCGGCTGCGCGCGATTCACGGTCGATGTGGATCATGTCCAGCCGTGCCATGGACCAGCCAAAAAAAGGGATTCTCAACAGCTCACGCTTGAAGACAAACGCCAGCGGGTGCGACATGAGGGTAGGCAGCCACAGCGTTTCCAAGGTAGATTGGTGCTTGGACAGCAGCACCGCGGCGCTGGCCTTGCCCAGAGGCAGGTTGTCCAAGCCCTGCACTTCCATGCGCACGCCCAGAATGACGCGCGTGCCCCACATGACCACCCGAAACCAGTTCACCGCCACCCACCAGGTGGTGGTGCGTGGTGCAACCAAAGAGACCAACAAAACAGCCATGGTCCAGGGAATGACGGTGATGGACATCCACAGCAGATGCAGCACCGAACGAAGCCACGCCATCACAAGCTTTTCAGGGCGCTAGCCCTTGTCAATAAGGCGCTGATCGCTATCAATTCTATATTTTTCATCAGGCTATTTAAATTTCCCGGTATGCGCATCAATTGGCCTCAGCCTCGCGGGCCAATAGATCATCAACAAACGTGGCCAGATCCGCATGCACCTGCGTATGCGCTGGAAAGGTCTCCGGCAGGCTGCGGCCTCGATAGGCTTCGCCCTTGCCGGTGAGCACCAGATGCGGCTCACAACCCACCGCCACAGCGGCCACCAGATCACGCGCGGAGTCGCCCACGGCGGGCACGCCTTTCAGCTGCGTACCGTAGCGCTCGGCAATCTGCTCGAACAAACCCGGTGCGGGCTTGCGACACCCGCAGGCTTCATCCGGTGAATGCGGACAATAAAAGACGGCATCAATGCGGCCACCGACATTGGCCAGCTGCTGGTGCATCTTGGAGTGGATGTCGTTGAGTTCCGACACCTCAAACAATCCGCGCCCCAGGCCAGACTGGTTGGAGGCCACCACCACGTGCCAACCGGCATGGTTGAGCCGCGCAATGGCTTCAAGGGCACCGGGCAGTGCCTGCCACTCGTCGGCCGATTTGACGTAGTCCAGGCTGTCCACGTTGATGGTGCCGTCGCGATCCAGAATAACCAGCTTGTGGGGTGTCATGGGGTGGTCCCTCCAGTCTGAATCAAGCCGCCAGCCGCGAAAGGTCCGCCACCTGATTCATGGCCTGGTGCAAGGTTTTGAGCAGGCCCAGGCGATTCAGGCGCAAGTCCAGTGCCTCGGCATTGACCATCACATCTTCAAAAAATGCATCCACCGGCACGCGCAACGCAGCCAGGGTTTGCAGCGAGGCGGCGTAGTCACCCGCGTCAAACAGCGCCTGGGCACGGGGAGCAATGTCCTGCATGGCAGCGTACAGCGCAATTTCTGCCGACTCTTGAAGCAATAACTCGCTGACGTGAGCATCAGCCACGGCCGCCGCATCGGCTTTTTTCAGGATGTTGCTGATGCGTTTGTTGGCAGCAGCCAGGGCCGGGGCTTCGGGCAGGGCTGTGAAGGCGCGCACAGCGGCCAGGCGCTTGGGCACGTCACCCAGGCGCTGCGGCTTGAGGGCCAGCACGGCGTCTACTTCAAGCGCGCTGTAGCCTTGCTCGCGCAAGGAACCGGCGAGGCGGTCGTAGATGAAGTCGGTCAAAGCGGCTCCAGGATCGGTGATCTTGTCGCTAAATACCGGTGTGGCGGCAGCGACCAGATCGCTCAGGCCCAGCGGCAGGTCTTTTTCGACCAGCATGCGAATCACGCCCAAGGCGTGGCGGCGCAGGGCAAACGGGTCTTTGTCACCTGTGGGCAAGTTACCAATGCCAAACATGCCAACCAGCGTTTCCAGTTTGTCGGCCAGCGCCACCACGATACCGGGCATGTTGCGCGGCAGCTCGTCACCAGCAAAACGCGGTTTGTAATGATCTTCAATCGCCTGGGCGACCTCGGTGCTCAGGCCATCGTTGAGGGCGTAGTAGCCGCCCATGATGCCTTGCAGTTCAGGGAATTCGCCCACCATGTCGGTCAGCAAATCGGTTTTGGCCAAGCGCGCAGCGGTGTCCGCCTGGTGGATCAGACTGTCTACGTCTGCCACCTGGGCAGCGGGGTCCAGCAGTTGGGCAATCGCGCGTGCCATGTCACAGACGCGGCCCATGCGCTCGCCCTGCGTGCCCAGCTTGTTGTGGTACACCACCTTGTCGAGCCCGGCCACACGCGAAGCCAAGGTCTTCTTGCGGTCCTGGTCATAGAAAAACTTGGCATCGGCCAGGCGCGGACGCACCACACGCTCGTTGCCACCGACGACTGCACTGGCATCCGTCGGGCTGATGTTACTGACTACCAGAAACTGGTTGGTCAACTTGCCTTGGGCGTCCAGTAGCGGAAAGTATTTCTGGTTGGCCTTCATGGTCAGGATCAGGCACTCTTGCGGCACCGCCAGAAACTCTGACTCAAACTCGCACACCAGCACGTTCGGGCGCTCGACCAGGGCCGTGACTTCGTCCAGCAATGCTTCGTCCTCAATAGCGTGAACCCCATGTCCCACCTGGGCTGCAGCCTGATTGAGTTGACAAACAATGTCGGCACGGCGCTCTGCAAAGCTGGCAATCACGGCACCATCAGCCAGCAGGGTCTGGGCATAAACGTCCGCATTGGCCAGCACTACGGGAGACTTGGCCGCTTCAAAACGGTGTCCCTGCGTGGTGTTGCCCGCCTTCAAACCCAGCACCTTGACTGGCACCACCGTGTCGCCATGCAAGGCTACCAATCCGTGGGCCGGGCGCACAAAGTTCACACTGCTCCAGCCGGGCAGTTCGCAATCGGACTCCAGCTGGTAGCTCATCACTTTGGGGATGGGCAGCTTGGCCAGGGCCATTTCCAGCGCCTGCTGCAAGCCCACGTCCAGCGTGGCGCCGCTGACCAGACTGTCGTAAAACAGAGCCTCGGCCTTGCCGTCCACTGCCTTACGCAAGGCTGCTACGGCAAACACCGGGTCGGAAACATCAGCACCCAGCGCCTGCAGCTTCTTGAGCAGCGCCGGGGTGGCATGGCCACTGGCATCCAGGCCCACGTTCACCGGCATCAGCTTTTGCTGCACGGCCTTGTCGGCCGCCTTGGCCGCCACATGGGTGATGTGCGCGCCCAGACGGCGAGGCGAGGCATAGGGTGTGACCACCGAATCAGCCGATGCCAGACCCAATGTGCGCAACTGGTCGGTCAACTGGTTGGCAAAAGCCTCACCCAGTTTTTTGAGCGCCTTCGGCGGCAGTTCTTCAACAAACAATTCAACGAGGAGGTTTCTCACAGGGCCACCTTCTGGGTAACTTGGGGATTGACGGGCACAGCGCTGTCCTGCGCGGCGCGTCCGAGTTCAGCTTGGCGTGCGGCATCGACCACGGCATCGATGCCGTCGCTGCCCAGGACCATGGCGGCAATGCGGCTGTCGGCCATCGGGTAGCCCAGTCGGGCCCGGCTGTCGCGGTAGCTTTGTGCCACCCCGCGCGCCAGGTTGCGTATGCGGCCAATGTAGGCAGCGCGCTCGGTGACGCTGATCGCGCCGCGAGCGTCAAGCAGGTTGAAGCTGTGCGCGCATTTCAGAACCTGCTCGTAAGCGGGCAGCGCCAGTTTCACATCCATCAGATGCTTGGCCTGCTTTTCATGCGCACTAAAGGCTGTGAAGAGGAAATCGGCGTCGCTGTGCTCAAAATTGTAGGAGGACTGCTCCACCTCGTTTTGCTTGTACACATCGCCATAGTTGAGTCGGCTGCCGTCAGCAGCGGTGGTCCAGGTCAGGTTGTAGACGTTGTCCACGCCCTGCAAATACATGGCCAGACGCTCCAACCCGTAGGTGATTTCGCCAGTGATGGGCTTGCAGTCGATGCCACCGACTTGCTGGAAGTAGGTGAACTGGGTGACCTCCATACCGTTGAGCCAGACTTCCCAGCCCAGGCCCCAGGCGCCCAACGTGGGGTTTTCCCAGTCGTCTTCCACAAAACGGATGTCGTTTTTCTTCAGATCAAAGCCCAGCGCTTCGAGCGAGCCCAGGTAAAGCTCCAGAATGTTGCTGGGTGCAGGCTTCAGGACCACCTGGTATTGGTAGTAGTGCTGCAGGCGATTCGGGTTCTCGCCATAGCGGCCATCTTTCGGGCGGCGGCTGGGTTGCACGTAGGCGGCCTTCCAGGGCTCCGGCCCCAATGCTCTTAGAAAAGTAGCGGTATGCGATGTACCTGCGCCGACTTCCATGTCATAAGGCTGTAATAGCGCGCAACCCTGGGCATCCCAATACGACTGCAATTTCAAAATAATTTGCTGGAAGGTCAACATAAGTTGGAAGCGCCGGTCTAGCTGACGCCTGAAGTTTGGAAAGGGCACGCATGAGTTTGCGTGCTGTGCGGCAATTTTACGGGTTCATGACAGGCTACGACGCCACAAACATCCCTTGTATCAAGGCAGATGCCGCCGCCGAGTCAGCACGGACACTAGGACGACCGCCAGCGCCACACCCCACAGCGGTAGCAAACCGAACTGACCTATCCAGCGAGCGTAGGGCGTCAGCCCGGTGCGACCTTGAACGACACCTTGCAAAGCGACAGCCGTGTGCGCGAGCGCCGTGTGAGTCACTTGGCCCAAATGGTTCACGATCGCCGTTTGCCCGGTATTGGTCGCCAGAAGAAAAGGGCGATCAAATTCCAGCGCACGCATACGGGCGATCTGCAAATGCTGGTCCATGGCCAGATGCTCACCAAACCAGCCCAGGTTACTGACATTGACCAGGATGGTGGGGGATTTGGCTGCATCCGAAAACTGAGTGGCCAGTTCGTTGCTGTACAGGTTTTCATAACAAACCGTGGCCGCGATCCGCTGGCCTTGCCAGTCAAAGGTGGGCTGCGGCAGGGCACCACGGCTGAAGTCACCCAGAGGGATGTGCATCAAATCGGTGAACCAGCGAAACATCGGCGGAATGAACTCGCCAAATGGCACCAGATGGTGTTTGTCGTAGCGCCACGGCGACGCCTGTCCTGGCTTGAAGCCGACTACCGAATTTGTATAGCCTTGCTCGTAGCTGCCCAAAGGTAGACCAACCAATGCGGCCTGGTTTCCTTGCCCAAACCGTGTTTGCAGTGCTTGCCAATAGCCGTCCGGCAATTGCTCGGGCAACACGGCCAGGGCAGTTTCCGGGGTGATGATGAGGGCGCTGCGGTTGGCCTGCAATTGCTCGCCGTACCAGCGCAAAGCCTTTAACACACCAGTAGCGGGCTCAAACTTTTCTTCCTGGGCAATGTTGCCTTGCAACAAGGTCACGCTGAGCTCACCCCAGTCCGCCCCTTTGGCAGCAGGCAACGTCAGCGGCAACATCAGCCAACCGAGCATAAGCACGCCCGCAAGCATCTTGACCTTGACCGCTGGCGCGCTCCATACCACGGCCAGCAGCGCAGCTATGGCGGCAGCCAATCCGCTGACTCCGTACATGCCGATCCACCCCACCAGAGGTTGCAAAGGGCCGTCCACTTGCGAATAGCCGACGGCGCCCCAGCCAAAACCGGTTAGCCATTGCCCCCTCGCCAATTCAGCCAGTAACCACAACGACGCAAAAACAATAGCAGAAGACACCCTATTCTTCTGGGCCAACATCCAAAATATCCAACAAGCTGCAGCGTAATAGATGGCCAGAGCGCCTGCCAATGCCAGCACCGCCAACACAGCAAGTACCGCCGACAGGCCACCGTAGGTATGCATGGAAATAAACAGCCAGGCAAACGTCACTGACAACCAGGCCAATGTAAACAACCACCCGCGCCATGCGGCCTGCCGCGCTGTGCCTGAACGCATCAGTACCGTCACCAAGGTCGCCATGGCAAGCGTCTGTAACCACCATATGGGCTGTCCACGTACCAAACCCAGCGAGTCTGTCAAAGACTGCGCCGAGAACGGCCATGCCAAACTTGCCGCCTGCAAGGCACCAGCCAGAAGTGCCAATGCCCACCACATCTGCGACGTTGAACGCCAACGGGCCGCCATCAAGCCAGCACCCGCCCCATTAACCCGGTTGCTGGTCAACGGGCGATACCCTGAACCATTTGACTGCACCGCCTCGGGTATGCAAAACGGCGAAATCCAGTCCGGACATCACATGGTGCTCACCGCGCTTGGGGACGTGTCCCATCTCATGCGCAATCAGGCCACCAATGGTCTCAAATTCGTCATCGGGGTCTGTGCTGTCCAGCGTCACACCAAAGGTCGCCTCGACGCGTTCGATCAACGTGTCACCACTGACGCGGTAAGTGCGATCAGCCAGGCCAAAGATGTCACCTTCATCATCGTCGATGTCGAACTCGTCCTCAATTTCACCGACGATTTGCTCCAGCACGTCTTCAATGGTGATCAGGCCAGCGACACGGCCAAATTCGTCAATGACGATGGCCAGGTGGTTGTGGTTGCTCTGAAAATCCCGCAGCAGGTCGTTGAGCCCCTTGCTCTCCGGCACGAACACTGCTGGTCGTAGTAGCGCCCGAATGTTGAGCTCCGGCGCACGTTGCAACTTGAGCAGATCTTTGGCCATCAGGATGCCGATGATGTTCTCGCGCTCGCCTTCAAACACTGGAAAGCGCGAGTGCGCGGTGTCAATCACGCCATGCATCATGACATCGTAGGCGTCTTCGATGTTCACCAGTTCCATGCGCGGGGTTGGCACCATGACATCACCCGCGGTCATTTCCGCCATGCGTATGACACCTTCGAGCATCTTGCGCGAATCCGCGCCGATAAGCTGGTTGTGTTCGGCCTCAGCCAGGGACTCTATGAGTTCGTCGGTCGAGTCAGGGCCGGGGTGAATGAACTCCGCAATCTTCTGTAAAAAAGTACGCGTATCTTCCCGTTCAGGACGGGCGGGGTAGGGGTCGGACACAGCCGGGGCGCAGGACATGCAGTTGTTGAACAGACCTCAAGGATAGCGGATTGCGACGACAGCCGTCACCACGCCATCAAGGATTGGTCGTCAAGCTACTCTTCCTTGATCGGAGACCATGCCATTTGCATGCGTCCGAAGGTATCCCAGAACTGCTTCGTCTGCACCTTGAAGTGGTAGTTCGCCTGCGCCAAGTGCTCTTCGATGACCTCAGCCATCTGGGTTTGAAAAGTTGCAGGTGGCAGACTCAAATGAGCCTCCGACTCGGCGCCGTCACGTACTACCGAGGCACCGGCTCGTCTGGCGATTTTTAACATCGCGATGTTTTCACTCAAAACGTGTACATACATCGTTGTCACACCTTCGTTGCGGGCGTGCATGACCGCGCGCTCGAACAGACGCCCGCCATACCCACGACCACGAACGTGTTCCAACACCGACACACCAAACTCCGACGAGGCGCTCAAGCGCTCGCCACTGGAATAGGCCAGGTGCGCCATTGCGATCAACTTAAGGCTGCGGTTATAGATACCAAAAATCTCATCACGGTCAAAATTCAAGCCATCAACATAAGACTGAACTTGATCGTCATTGGCAGAAAATCCGAAGCGGAAGTATCTATCCTGCGCACTCAACGACAACAAGTGCTCGCCGATCCGCGCACGGTGGTTCTCACCTAGCGATCGAATCGGAACCATGAGGTCTGGCGATCGCCGAAGAGCATCCATCGTGACATTGGTAGCCAAAGCCTTACTCAAAAACCCCACCTCAGTATGGCCACCGTCTGTAGTCATTGTATCAAACATGGCATTAATATAAGGGTTTTTACCTAGTTTTGCGACTCTAAAAGAAGTCCAGAACCGTTAGATGTGGGGTTTCACACGCATGATCCAACATTTGCGGCCTAAACTCGCCAGCGATGGACGCATCAAAACGAATTCGAGACGCAATCTCTCGCGTGTCAGAGCTACGACAGATCGGTAGCCAAGATGCTGATTTGTCTAGGGCGCTTTCAGAAGTCAAGGGATGGCAAGCGAAGCGGTTTTCCAATTCTTACCAAGACCTGCTTGCGTCGCCTATCTATTCAGGGTGTGCCAACTTTTTTTTGGAAGAGTTGTACAGTGCTCGGGATTACAGTCAACGCGACGCGCAGTTCGCCAAAGTGGCAGTGGCAATTGAGCTTACATTCCCCGCACAGGTCATGGATATAGCCGTGACTTTGGCTGAATTGCATCAAACCACAGAAGAGCTTGATCTTGAGATGGCAAAAAGCTGGCAAGGTCTGGGGAAAAAAACACCATCCGTGCGTTACATCGAATCGTGGCTCAAAGTAGGCCAACGCGGCAAGCGTGAATGGCAGTTGGATACCGTGCTTAAGATTGGTTGGGAGCTGGCTGCCTTAACACGCAAACGCAGCTTGCGACTCTTATTAAAGATGATGCGCCGTCCTGCGGAGTTGGCGGGTTTGGGCGAGCTGCAAGTATTCCTCGAAACTGGCTTTGACCTATTCAGCGAACTCGCCAGAAATAGCAATGCTGTGAACGAGTTCATAGACAACATCCGTAAGCGTGAAAGTCAGTGGATTGATGACTTGTTTAACACTAACGCTACCCACAAAGCAAAAAACGCCCAATCTTGCGACTGGGCGTTTAGGGCATAGGGAGCCTGACGATGACCTACTTTCACACGGGAATCCGCACTATCATTGGCGCAGAGGCGTTTCACTGTCCTGTTCGGGATGGGAAGGAGTGGAGCCACCTCG
>JARLJH010000008.1 GCA_031291305.1 Rhodoferax sp.
CCTGATAGAAAAAGAAGCCAAGAGAAACCAAGCCCAAAAACCGGGCACCGTAAACTTCCAGCTTTAACCCGGTCAAGCCACCAGTCAGAAGTTCTCAACTTCCTCCGCCTTCAGGCTCATACCTGGATTGGAAAATACTGAACGCATTACCCAACTATTAGCCGGCAACCTCATTACCGATGCGGCTCGCGCGTACATCACAGGTTTAGTGGAGGCTCATGGACTTGAAGGCTGTGCGACGTTGACCCACAACGACCAAATCGGAATGAGTGTGTTCGAGGACGAGAATGGTGACCAGACCCTCTACTACGACGGCTACGGTAACGGGCGCGAATACGTCGAAGCGTGCTACTGCGACATCAAAGACATTCTTGACGTGGCCGAGGCTCAGGACAAGATACCCGAATGGTGGCCCGAAGAAGGCACGGTGATTGATGTCGATTGCAATTACAACGGTTATGGCTCTAGATTGACGACCAAGGGGTGCCTTTGAAAGTGACAAGCCATGGTTGCGAGCTGGGTGCCCGACGCTCAGCGCAGGCAAAGTTTTCCGAAGGCGTCTCCAGAGCGATAAACCACGTCGCTGTATTGGATGTCATCAACCAACAAATCAGGACTTCCCATGAGTACCCAAAACATCATCTTTACTGAAATTGATTCACCTGACTGCGAAATAGCAGTCGAGGACTTGAGAGATTTGCAGGAACGCGGCATCCAATCTGAAATTCGTGTCGTATTGACTGAACATGGTCACCTCACTATTTCGGCGGTCCGTTGTAACGCGGGGACCCCTCAGCGCCAGTGGAACGGTGTGGACCAAGCTTTCCGGTTACACGCAAAATGTGCGGAGCATCTCGAGCGCTTTCTGTCTTCCAACGGGGTGCAAACATTGTTGCAAGATGCTTACTCTGGTCACACGGTGAAGTGGGATGGCCACAACCATGTTGGCGTGCTTGACGACGACGCCCAAGAGGCATCCCACAAACTACATCAGTTATTTGAGGTGTATGGAATGAGGGGCAAGTGATTCAGGGAATTTGAATACGAAGTAGCCGGTAACAGCGAAGACTGAACCTGCAAGTTCAAGCGCCTTATTTCAAGCCCGCCTCGTGCGGGCTTTTTTGTGGACGGACAGGGTGGCGCTGCCAACGGTGGCTGCGTCGTCCACAGTACGACCTCGGCATCTTGGGACGTGCCAAGTTTTCTGTGCTGTCACTGTTTGGCAATGTCGCCATGCCTGCTCGATGGCAAGACAGACAAGAAGAGCGTCCCTTGGCAGGGACGCTCAATCAAAGCCAATTGGCTGGCCACTGACGGCACCAGCACTCGGGTTAGGCAAACTCCCGTCTTCAATGTTGCCGTGGATGAAACCAGTCATTTCTACGGGAACTGGCGTCCAACTATCGTTATGTTGGAAGTCAACGGATGATTAGGTGGGCTCAACCAACGGTGCCGTATTGGGTGCATCGGCGGGTTGCCCCTTTTTCGGGCGGTTGACCTTTCGTTTCAAGCCCAGGGCTTGGGCGGCTATAAAAAATGCATACCACTTTGCCTCAATTTCTTTGACCTGGGCCACCAATGCCTTGCGCGTCTCTGTCGTGGTCGCAAGCTCAGCACAGGGTACCAGTTCGTTGACTGCATATTCGAGATACCTCGGCAGGGTGTTGAGCCAGGCATTGGGCCTGGGCTCATTTCCCTTGAGCGCCTCCTTCAGTTCTGCCTTCTCGGCTTCGTCAAGTTTTGCAAGTAGAGCATTCGGCACCTGACCATATCGGGTGTAGGCGTTGATGCTGCCGAGGTACTCGGTCGTGCGCACCGGGTGGACAACAATTTTCCCCTCCGAATCCTTTACTGCCGGCTTGTAAACAGCGCGCTCCAAGCTCAGGTTCGACTTCCGTCTTCGTAAAAACATGTTGATGTGGTCCTTTTTAGTAATTGAACGCAGACCATTCCGGCGTTCAACTTTGTATTGGCACGGCTTTTATTGCCGTGCCCAGGACGTGTAAAGCTTGACTGCAGGGAACGTCATGCCCAGCACACAGCATCGCGTGCCGTTGCTTTCCCTGCGGGGCGTGTAAGTGCCGTGAAGCGGGACAGCGTCAACCGTGTTCGGTGCGCCGCTCTGCCCCGCAGAAACGGCATTTCTTGCCGTGATGACAACTGCACGCGGGGCATGCTTTTGCCGGGAGTCGGGGCAGTGCTTGCCGTGTCACGGGCATCACGTGCCCCGACCACGGCAGACCGCGCCGTGACGGTTTTTGATGCGGGGCAGTGCCATGCCGTGTTCGGGGAAAAAAATGCCCCGAATCAGCAAAACATCGGGGCACCCGGTTGCCGTGTTTAGGGCATTTGGTGACCCGCATCCCGCTGCAAGTCGATAAACGTGGCTTTTATTGCTGCGCCAAACCCGTTTCTGTGTGGCCACCGCCAAGTTCACCCCGTGCCAGTTGCCCAATGGTGTCGTCCCCAAACACCTTGAATCGTCCCATTTTTGGGAGGTGTTGGCTCGTGATTTCCGTTAGCGACCGCAATCGTCCAGCTTTATCGCCGTACTTCGCAGCCAGCACGGTGTACCGCCCCAGCCATGCCTTACGTACCAGCCCCCATTTACTATCCGCCTCGCGGTGCAGTTGCAATACCTGGGTCCGGACCCCTGAGAACAATGGCCGCCGGCGCTGGTAAGCCAATGTGCCACGCAGGCCTTCCAAGTGACCGGCATCATCACGACCGAAATTCAGCTCCTTGACATCGCGCTCAATGGCAGCCAGGACGTGACCGTAGGCGATGGTCGTCATCTTCCAGGTCCAGGTCGAGCAGTCTTTGATGACCTGTTTTTCCTTCCCGGTCTTGGCATCCATCAGGGTTCGGGCGTCTTTTTTGTGCGCGTACAGCAGCACATAGTCATCAAATTCGATGTGCCCATTGGCCCGTGGCGCGTGTTTGGCAACATGGGCATCCGGCGACTTTTTGTCCGCCAAGCCCCCATGGCCATCACTGGTCAGGACCCACCACGCGACATTGCCACTCGTGGTGGCATACGCCACGAAATGAGCCAAGGCCAGACCTTTAGACCGGTCATACGTCCGACCCCGCTCGTCACGCAAGACCGGGTACCGGCCAGCCATCTTGGCAGCGAGTGCTGGGAGCTTGGCCGGTGCAATGACACCGCCAATCCAGTGCGGATTGCCGCGCAAGACGAGGGTTTGTAGGTGCTGCATCAGGACGGTTTTGCCGGTGGGGATGCGCAGGTCGAGGACGGATTGGGTGGTTGTCATGGTGATATCGCCATTTGTAGGTAGAGGGTCATACCTGTAGCGACCAAGGTCACGAATGGGGTGTCCGCCACCACCAGTGGGTCGTCTGCATCAGCTGAAAGTCAGAATGGGCCGTCCATAGACGCTCGATTGAGGGGTGACTATGAAGCCATTAAAAATTTTTCGACCCGGTCGAAAAATTGTGCCTATACGCTGGATAGGACCTGTGATGTGCGTGCCAACGCATTGAACGGGGCCAGGTGCGCCAACACCCTCAACACTTCTCGAAGTTCACAGGGGCGCGCCAACGCCCCGAACTTCATCATCATCTTTTCTTCCGGCGTGAACCCAGGTAGTTCCTGGGTGCCACAGCGCGTAGTGCGTCCTCAAACGGGCGCCCGCTACGTGTCGGAAGGGGGGCGGGGAGTAATCCCGACAGCGTAAGCTGTCGGAGTAATCCCCCGCCTCTACTTCATACGCCCGGGTTGCCGCCCGGGGTGTCAGGCACTGTTGCGCTGAATGCGCTGCTGTGCCGAGACCGTGCGATTGGGGAAGGGCTGGCCAGGGGTAATAACCTGTCCAAGGGCTTTGCAGCCTGTGACCCCCGGATTTGTCATCCGGGATGAGCGCCTGATATGCGAGATGATTTTTTAAGTCTGTCGGCCCGCTACCCTGCCTCCTGAACAAGGGCAGAGGCGAGACGATTACCGACATGCAGTCCAGCTGGGCGAGGCGAGGCACCGATTCGGTGTCGAAGTCCGCGACCGTACATGAACCAGGGTCTGAACCTGATGATGGGTACGGGTGGTAGCAGGGGGTGAGATGGGTCGCACCATCACAGCCGTCGGCATCACTGGGAGCAAAAGCATGTAAAAGCCCGCGAGGGCAATCGGTTGAGTGTGAGCAAGCTAGGGCCTTCAGTGCCTGGAAATTGTGGAAATGAACAGAGAACAGTGCGATGAGTACCCACCCGCTTAATGGTTTCGGGGTGAGGGAAATCTGGAGACGCGCCAGAAAGCACTGCTGTTCGTGAGCAACTTGCGTTCTACTTGTTAAGACTTGCATATCGAACCAACACAAAATGGCCCGAGGGGCGTGGAAGTAACTACCACGCTGAACCGGGGGCTATAAGCCAACTGCTGGGGTTAAGGGCAGGGAGCAATCCCTGGACAACATCCCAAGATTCGCAAGAGTCTGCCTATGCGGTTGAGTGGCCGGCGAGAGCCGAGTCGGTTGGAAAGATGATGATTGAAGTGAACTTACCCCTCCTTGGCAGGAGGGGCTTTGGGAGAAGATGCCTTGGCGGGCATCTTTCGAGCCGTGTGAGCGCTTTTATTCGGTGAGCCAGACTTGGCGGTCTGGTGAGCCCGAGCGTTTGCAGGGTGCGCGGAAATTTGAGGCTTCGCCTCAGGTGAACCGCGGCGATTGGCAAGGAATGGGAGCTATCCCTGATTGCGTGATTGCTTGATTCAAACCCCGGAGCTATGGCTTCGGGGTCTATTCAGCGACGCAATTGAACTACTGGCGCAAATGAGGAGGCCCCCTGCAAAGGGGGCTTTTTCTTTGGCACTCAAGGCGAAACGTGCGATGCACTATAGTTTGCAATCGCCAACGAAATACGTTCAAGTAGCGGATTAAATCCACTGAAATTAATCTTGTTCGCATGAGCACGAACTATTTGCTCAGCAAATACATGCTTACCGTAGTGCAGACCGACGTCTTTGGTGTTGTTCGATTTATCGAAAGACTTCACACCGATTTTCATACTCAGAACCGTTGGTGAATAGAGGTCTTCAATGCACCCCTCGCTCGCCCCAGTCGGGGGAGGGATGCACACGACATAAAGGTTACTGCCAACCCTGTAAAAGTTTGCCGAGCCGTCTGGTTTAAGGTGTCCTTTATTGGAAATAATGAATTGAATCTTCTTCCATCCAGAGTCCAAATCAACCACAATAATCACGGGCTGGCGAGTTGCGGGTATATGAAATTTCTTTGTCTCGCCTTCATATGCCGCGATAAAGGATGCCAAGTTTGGCGCCCCGGCCGTTAGGCCCATAAGTGCATTGGTACGTCTTTCCACGCACGGGAAAACTCGGACGATTGGGTTGGCGGGAACAGCCGTTGCATCGGCCAATAGTGGGAACAGGAACGCCTGCTTCTTTATCGCTGCATATAAGTGGACCTTGTCAGTTTTACCCTCAGTCAAGATGACTGGTCGTTCCATCAAGAAGAACTCACGATAGAACAAATATTTCCGATACTGCTTTTCTTGACTAGTCAGGTCACATTCTTTGAATGCGGTTTTGTACTTATGGTCATGTGATATCACACCAGCTTTCGGCACCCCGCCTCGAGCACGGATGTCTACCCAATCAATGAAACCAAGCATTCCTTGAAGTTGCTTCAGGGGGTCAACACTCTTCGTACATTTATTTTCTACCCTGGCTTGCGCAGCGTTGTCAAGCTTGAATTCTCCCGTGGATACGAGGCTATGCACCATGGCTCGTACTTGCTTTCTATATTCCCTCGTGACGTTGACACGCTTGTTTACGACCAAACCGGTGACTTCCTGCCTCGACTCCAGGTATTGAAGGCGTGTCTTGTTGGGATTTTCAGCAAATCCAGAGCGAATTAATACCTTCTTAAGTTTTTCCCCAAGTACCCAGTCATGACTGCCCCCAGGTACTGAATTCCTTGCAACGGCTTCCGGAAATTCATGCTTACGTGTTGAAAAAGTGATGTCATCCGCATACCTGGAGTATCTCAAACCATATTGATTGGCAACATCAATCAGCTTTAGGTCCATGGAACGCGCCACCATGTTTGCGATAATTGGGCTGCATGGGGACCCTTGAGGAAGCCCATTGTTGCGACATGCGATTTGTGCTATCAGGGTTGCGACATCCGGGTGTAGTTGGAAGCACCGGTCCTTGATTAGCGTGCCTCTGACACGTCCGAAATTGATGACTCCAAAGAAGTCCTGAAGGTCAAGATTT
Organism: Rhodoferax sp.; assembly: GCA_031291305.1. Classification (GTDB taxonomy): domain Bacteria; phylum Pseudomonadota; class Gammaproteobacteria; order Burkholderiales; family Burkholderiaceae_C; genus Rhodoferax. The sequence goes on from JARLJH010000008.1 coordinate 6,251, forward strand.
AAAACCCACCGCTTATTTCTATGCACTTTTGCATTGGTGATAATGGACCTGCCCTTGACAAACCCATGCACAAAGGGGGTTTTTCGAATCCCAGTATCATCAAGTTCCTTCAAACAATTGGACAACAAGTTCGTTAAATTTGATTGAAGTCGTTTGAGTTTTTCAGTTGGGGCGGAAATTGTGCGAGTTCCGCCTGAACGTTTTGAAATTTCAAATTCAAAATACCGTTGACTATCAGTCAGCTTGAACAGTAGATAAGTTATTCCCTGCGCCTTAAAGTTGAGCAGTTCTGCCAACTCAGCAAGGGTTGTCGCTTCGCGCAGCTTTTGCAACTGAGACATAGTGCAACAGTGAATCAAATAAGGATGGCCCCCAGAAACTCTTATGCGATGCAAGACACAGCGCGTAACGTGAGTAACCAGGCGGATAAAGAGCAATCTCTCTACCCGTTCTTTCCATGCCGCCGAAACAACGGCAAAAATCTATCTGGGGGTCAGCCGTGATGTTATCCCAAATTGAGTGCGTCTCGAGACGGACTTCGGGTGATTGACGATTACCCATCACAATGTTTGAGACGGCCCCTAAGAGGGGCCTCTTGGCAATGTCTGGAGTATTCATGTTGGCAGGCTTATATGGTCGCAACAGATTGCTGCTCCACTAATGCTTGGGCGAGTTGGGATTGCCTTTGACGCGCCGAGGCAAGCTGCTGGCGCAGGTCGGTACACCTGCGGCGTAGAAAGGCTACTTGGAGAAGTATGCGGGACTGTTCGGCGAGTGGAGGGAGTGAGAATGCCAACCGTGAAACTTCAGTGCTGTTAATGTTCTTAACGCCCGATGTTGTTCTTATAGGAGTTTCAATTTGCGACCTTATTTCCAATGTTTGCATCACCAGAATAAGGTAGCTGGGCTCAATGAATTCACGTTTAAGGCGCAATCTCATCAAATAGCCTGCAAATGCGAAGCCTTCCGACTCCGCATCAACAATCGCTACACTGCCCACAAGGGAAGCACTTCCATTTGAACGAATGACAAGGATGTCCCCCTTTTCGAGACATAACTTCACCATTTCACGTTCATCCAGAACACCGAATTTAAGGTCTGCTGTATCAACAGCTCCGCCTTTGATATTGGGTATACGAAGCACCGGTTTGCCATTCACCTCGTATCCGCATTTGACCGAAGTTCCATAGCGAAGCTCCAGTAAAACGTCCTCCAAGGCAATTCGCGACCAAGTTGCTGGAATCGCGCTTATAGATTTCTCTCGGTCACCAATACTCACCGGCACATCTCCAGGTGATTGGGTCGAGAGTAAGCCACGCACCGCGAGTTGGATGATTGTTTGCTCCAGGGCGTCGATGGCTTCGGGCCGGTCCAGCAGAAGGTCAAAGTGTGCGGCAATTCGTTGCCAGTTCTCTGCAAGTTCCTCTGGCATTGAACTATCAGTAAGCGTGCCCAGCAGAGCTCTAACGAGCTTGGCGTGCTGCGTGGCTTCAAGCCGGTCTTTGACTTCGAGGGCGTCACACAAACGCATAAGTTCTTCGACGCGGGCGACAATGCGGGATTGCTCGACGAGCGGCGGAAGTGGGATTGGGGCTGCGCGTGCGTCTTCCGTACCTAGCCTTGGCATTTTCATGCCATAGCTGCGTACATTGACATAGTCCAAAAAACATGGGCTGCTTAATACGATTTTGAAATATTGAGGCACGTAGGGGCCATAGCATCGGAACGGAATGATTTCTGTTGTACAAACACCATCCTCGTCGGCGACCATAACCTTGTTCAGGTATGGCCTCAACTTGCCATACAAGACATCACCTTTAGTAAAGCGATTTTTATCGCTAATCGCCGGGCGCTCCGCGAAGCGAAATCGTTGAATTAGACGTCCCGATGATTTCTCAATATCTTCCATATCCAAAACCCATGTCTCGGGTTGGATTGCGCTGGCCTTTGAAGTTGCACCGTAATTGGTGATTTCGCCGAGCTGAGCCCAAAGCCAAGCGCTAGGCAATTCAAACGGCTCTTTAGCATCTGCAAGCCCCGCCACCGGCTTGACGCGTGCAATCTTGCCCTCTGCATCCAGTCGGCTTTTCTCTGCCTGAATCTTCTTAAGCAACTCGCTCGCAGGCTCGTCATTCGGGTCTTGGGGCACCAGCTTGCCTTGTACAGCCAGTGTCAAAATCAGTTCGCGTAGTCGCACCACGCCACCGGGTGCCGTGGCAAGCAGGTCCAAATTGGAAAGCAACATACGCGGACTCAAACGGTGCGTGTGAGCGACTGGGCCAGGATGCCCTTGAGCTGGTTGCGCAATGCCTGGGCCTCACCTTGCAGTCTGGCGTAGTCGGCGAGCAGCTGTTCCGGGTCATGGCCTTGGACATCGAACACGTGTGGGTTCTTCTGGTCCAGGTTGAAGTTGGCTGCGCGTACTTGGTCGATGCTGACCTTCCAGGCGAACTCGCTCTCCACGCGGTCGGCGAAGCCATCGGCCTCCGAGCCCCACCAAGCTTTTTCAACATCGAATTCTTCAATCCGTATGGGCTTGGTCTTGTTGTAGTTCTTGACGCCGGCAGGGTACTGGTGCTCGTAATACCAGATGTCCCTGGTGGGCTCTCCCTTGGTGAAGAACAGCAGGTTGGTCTTGATGCCGGTGTAGGGGCTGAACACGCCATTGGGCAGGCGAATGATGGTGTGCAGACTGCACTCCTGCAACAATTGCTCTTTGATACGCGTCTTGACGCCTTCGCCAAACAGCGTGCCATCCGGCAGGACCAAGGCGGCGCGGCCATGGTTCTTGAGCAAATGCTTGATGAGCACCAAAAACAGGTCCGCGGTTTCTTTGGTCCGAACGTCCGCCGGAAAGTTGTTTTCCGTACCAGGCTCCTCCACGCCCCCAAAGGGCGGGTTGGTAATGATGACATCCACCCGGTCGGCAGCGCCGTAGTCGCGCAATGGGCGGGTCAGGGTGTTGTCATGGGCAATCTGGCTGGGAACTTCCACACCATGCAGCATCATGTTCGTGGTGCAAAGCATGTGAGGGAGCTGCTTTTTTTCAACACCCCGGACGCTGCGCTGCAAGGTGCCCTGGTCGGCCTCGTTCTTGACCTGTTTGCGGATGTGCTCCAGGGTGCAGACTAAGAAACCTCCGGTACCGCAGGCGGGGGTCGAGCACCACCTCACCCAATTTGGGATTGACCATGTCCACCATGAACTGGGTGACAGCGCGCGGTGTGTAAAACTCACCTGCGTTGCCGGCAGACTGCAGGTCTTTGAGTATTTTCTCGTACAGGTCATTGAACTGGTGGCGTTCCGCCTGTCGGTTGAAGTCGATGGCGTTGAGCTTGTTGATGACCTGGCGCAGCAGCTGGCCGCTCTTCATGTAATTGAAGGCATCTTCAAACACGCTGCGAACCACATAACCGCGCGGGTTGCGTTCGGCGTCCCCAGCGATGGTCTTGAGCCTGGGAAAGAGTTGAGCATTGACAAAGTCAAGCAGGGCATCTCCCGTGATGCCTTCAGCATCGGCGGCCCAATTACGCCAGCGCAGGTGTTCGGGGATAGGGCTCCTATAGTTGTCCCGGGTGATTTCCAGCTCTTCTTCCTGGGCGTCGAACACTTTGAGGAACAGCAGCCAAGTGAGCTGGGAGATGCGCTGTGCATCGCCGTCCACGCCACTGTCCTGGCGCATGATGTCTTGAATGGATTTGATAACGGAGGAAATATTTGACATGCAGACGGTCTAACGAAGAAAGAAATTATGCGGAGCGAGCTGAATAAAGCTCTGTCTCCAGTAGTTGTAAGGCTTGAAGGTATTGTGGGCGACCACCGAAACTGCGAACCAGTTCGACCGGGGTGCCCAAGTCGTTGAGTGGTGGCACGCTGAGCACATCCATGCTTTCGATGGTCTGCACGCCCTGGTCTGCATACTTGTCAATCAAGGCATCCAGCACTCTGCGAGCTACAGGGCCATATTGGGCAAATACGTTGCGCCTCTTGACCCGATTGGCCCGCTCACGCCGGGTCAGCGGTGGCATGTTCCACGCCACATGCAGCAGCAAATCAAAGGGGTCCAGGTCTTTGCCAACTTCCTGTGCCAAGGCATCCAGCAGCACCCCCTGCGCTTCCAACTCCTGCAGCAGGGCCGCCTTGCGACCGGTGTCGTTCCAGGCCTGCAGGAACTGGTCCAGTGAGCTGTATTTGGCCATGATGTTGATGCGGGTGTAGTCGCGCAGGCTCTCGGTAATGAGTTTGCCTTGGGCGTTGAGGTACTGCACTCGCTCCCGTGCCACGGACACGTTGACGTTGCCGCCAACGATATAACGCTTGATTTCGAAGCTGCCCCCTTCACCGGGGCCAGCGGTTGTCGGTTCATTGGGGATGCCTTCGCCCGGGCCATCAACAATCCCTGCGCCGGCGTCACCGAAGGTGCCCACCTCCGGCGGCGGCTCCGGGGGGGCCACCGGCTCATCCCCCTTGGGCTCGTAGACCTGTACCGGCTCGCCGTCGAAGTTCTTGTCGGCGAAGATGTCTGTGGCGCGTTTAAAGTCGATGATGGTGAACCAGGTTTTGCCCAAATCCTCACGCAACCGGGTGCCGCGGCCGATGATTTGCTTGAACAGCGTCATGGACTTGATGTTCTGGTCCAGCACGATGAGCTTGCAGGTCTGGGCGTCCACACCGGTGCTCATAAGCTTGGACGTGGTCGCGATGACCGGGTAATCCTTGGCTGGGTCAATGAAGTTGTCCAGCTCCATCTTTCCTTCCAGGTTGTCACCGGTGATTTGCACCACGTATTTGGGATGGTCCTTGCAGATATCAGCATTGGCGTTGGACAGGGCCTGGCGCATGCGGCAGGCATGGTCAATGTCTTCACAGAAGACGATGGTTTTGTCGAAGCGGTTGGTGGCCTTGAGGTACTCGGTGATTTTGGCCGCCACCACCTCATCGCGCCGCTCCAACACCAGCTTGCGGTTCATGTCGGTGGCGTTGTAAATGCGGTCTTCAATGACATTGCCCCGTTTGTCGGTCATGCCCTCGGTGGGGCGCCATCCGAAGGTGTCCTTGTCCAGGTCTACCCGGATGACCTTGTAGGGGGCCAGATAGCCGTCTTCAATGCCCTGGCGTAGGGTGTACTGGTACACCGGCTCGCCAAAGTATTCGGTGTTGGAAATTTCTTTGGTTTCCTTGGGCGTGGCGGTGAGACCAATGTGGGTGGCGGACTTGAAATAGGTCAGGATTTCGCGCCACGCGGAGTCTTCGTCTGCGCTGCCCCGGTGGCACTCGTCGACCACGATGAGGTCGAAGAAGTCTGGCGAGAACTGTTTGTAGATGTTCTGCTCTTCCTCCGTACCGGACACGGCTTGGTACAGGGAGAGGTAAATCTCATATGACTTGTCGACCAGCTTGGTGGTTTTGTTGACGGCGACATCGAGCTCTTCGACAAACTGCTGGCCCGTGGCGGCATCCACGCGCTCCACGCCCTCGGCGTTGGGGCTGAGCTTGGCCATGGCGCCCTTAAATGGACGGAAGTCATTGACCATGGTCTGGTCAATCAGAATATTGCGGTCGGCCAGGAACAGAATGCGCTTTTTGGCACCGCTTTTCCAGAGCCGCCAGATGATTTGGAACGCGGTATAGGTTTTACCAGTGCCGGTGGCCATGACCAGCAGGATGCGCTGCTGCCCCTTGGCAATCGCCTGCACCGTGCCATTGATGGCGTTCATCTGGTAGTAACGGGGCGTCTTGCTCGGGGCATAGGGGTACTCGGTGACCTTGCGTACGTCGAGGCTCCAGCCCTTCCAGGTGCAGTAGCGGTCCCAGAGGTCATCGGGCGTGGGAAATTGTTCCAGCGAGAGGTTGGTTTCCAGCGCGCCGCCGGCCATTGTGGCGTCGCGGAACACAAAACCATCGCCATTGCTGGAAATCGAGAATGGGATGTCGAGCATCTCGGCGTAGTTGATGGCCTGGGCCATGCCGGCGCCCACCGCGTGGTTGTTGTCCTTGGCCTCGATGACCACGAGCGGGATGCTGGTCTTGAAGAACAGGACGTAGTCGGCGCGCAGGATGGATTTCTTGTCGCGCGATGCGTGATTGCCACGAACGACGACCCGCCCGGGGCGCAGCGTGTACTCCCGGTATATCTGTTCAATGGTGTCCCAGCCCGCCTGCTGAATCGCCGGCGTGATGAACTTTTCGCAAATGTCGGCTTCTGAGAGCTGCTTTTTATCCACTCCGCTTCCTGACTGGGCCGGCTACCCATTGGGCATGCCGTGGTTGTGCTTTTTTCTTGTGCCCGATTATTGACGAAGACCGCGCCGACCCCGTAATCGCTGAGTAATTTATCGTCCAGTAGCCGCCGCCCCAACGCCAACACCTGCGCCAACAGGCACCTACCAGGCACGCCAACAGACTCCCTTTTTACGGGGACGTTCTGGTGCAATCGTTGCCGCACGGCTTTTGCCACCTCCGTTGAGCCGGCTACGCCACCCCCACATATATACGACCGGACCTTGAACGCTGCCGTTATTGCTCGCAATAGGTGTGGGCAGCGCCAACAGAGATGCCCAATTCCGCAGCGATACGCCGATAGCTGACACCCTGGGCCCGCAAAAGGCGGGCGCCGGCGCGACGCTGCTCAACCGACTCAAGCCATTCTGCTCGAGGCGCGCAGCCGGCGTCTAAGCGGGCTTTGGCTTTGCGCTCCACATCGCGTTGCCGCTTTTCTGGTTTGCTGATGATGGTTGCCATCTCGCGCTCTTCAGCCGGGGTGATACGCAGGCGCTCAATTAGCGTTGCATTGCGCCACCGGTAGCGTGGGTCAACCTCGAGGTCACCAAACACCACCTTCTCCCCGCGGGCCGCAGCCTGTGCGCGGGCGTAAACCGCACTTGCACAAGATTTCACATCGCCGGCTGACCAGGTCGGGGCGAACTCGCCGGCCAATTCGACCAGCTCAGACTCAATGTCTTGTGCAAGCTGCGCGTCGGCCAGGAAGCAGGCACATAAAAAAAGCGGTAGGTTGCGCTCGCCTGAGGGGAAACCGCTGCTGCATCCGCGCAATTCGGCCAGCTTGCGAATATCTACAATCCGGTCCCAGGCCAACTGACTGCGCAGAAACGGTCGCAGGTTGTCATTGTTTTTTTTGTTGGGGTCACGGCCGCCGGAAACGACGGTCAATTCCGCTATTCGTGTCGCCCGCGCCGCCTTTTCTTGCCGCCAAGTCCCCCGCTGCTCGTCCCGCAACTTCTCCCGCGCTTGCAGGTCGGTGCGCAGCATCGGCGGCACGGATGCGGCCAGCACTTCAAAGTCGTATTGGACCGCACCGTTTTCATGGCGGCTTGTGCCCGGACCATCTATCTTGGACCAGAACACGACATGCGCTCGGGTCTGGCTTTTGGTGTTCACTGTTTCAACCACTCGCAGCACGCGGGAGGCATCCCGTGCATTGAGGTCGGCACCCAGCGGCAATAGCAGCCGGCACAGCTCGTCCTGAACCGCTTTCCAGCGGGGCAGTGCGCGACTAGGAATCGGATGGCTTAACACCCATTTCACCTGCAGACCGCGCCCGGAGTGAACGACCAACGTCGGCTGCGGTATACCTGCGGCATCGCAAAGACGCAGAAGTCGGTCCACTTGCCACTGCGTCGGCAGATTCGCGATGTCGGGCGCGTTGTAAGTGTCGAGGTCCACAAACAAAACGGTCAGCCGCCAGAGATTGACCACCCGCCGGTTCGGTTTGAAAAATTCGTTTTGCGAAATCCAGGTGTTTTGAGAACGGTCCACTCTGGCAAGCACCACTTCGAGGTCCTTGAGACGGTGCGCGGTCTGTTTAATCCGCCCCTCGGTGGGTTTGGTCAGCAGGGCAAAGAAGCCCTTGCGAGCAGGGTCGTGATAGGAATAGATTTCGTCGTTTTCAAATGAAAACGCTTGCTGCCGGGCAGGATTTACCATGAGGTCTCCAAAAGCGGAGACCGGTTGCTATACGTGTCATACGGTTACCGCGCTGTGCCCCGTCTCTCCTTGCCGACCAAAGCTATTGAGAGACGGGGCATCGTTTTTGCAGACCACGAATGCGGCCCACTTGCGGCGTGTAGCGATGTGGATGGCAGTTTTGTCTTCGAGGTGACCGGCGACTGGTCGTTACCGCAGTCTTAGGGTTAGCGCGGTGCCCGAGCCCTGGGAGAAGGACTGACTTGGTATTCAGACTTCTCACGTTTTTTGAGAAGTATCATTTTGCGGGATACTTTTTGAGAAGTGGCGATTGGTAAAGGTGCCCCGTCATCCTGGTGTATGGCACGAACCCGTTGCTTGCCAGGCGGTGCCAGGTGAGGTGCTTGGTTGTGCAATCACGGCACGACGAATTCTTGCGTTTGCCAGGTATGCCCCAGCAATATGCGAGATGTCATTTCGACCAATGCCAGCCCCACGGCTGCAGTTTGGAGACAGGGTGGAATGTGCATCACGTTGTTCAAACCTGGCGCTGCGTCCACTTCCAGCGTGGTCAGATTGTCCTGACGGGACATGGATACCCGCACCAGTTCGCCGGGTGCACCGAGGAGATTTTGGAGGAAAAGTGTGGCAGTTGTCCATTGGCCTTCACACAAAAACTCTTCTGCCGGCGCTGAGTTTTTATCCGTTGCAGCATAAACAAGCATCAGGCGTTGGCCCCAGGGCGTCAGTCTTTTGCCCCGTGCTTTGATGAGAGAAAACTGAGGAGGGTTGCCGTCCCATTCCACCGTACCAGTCACACCACCGGCCGACAGCAACATTGGCCAGATGATGGCGCAGTAGGTAGCGCCGTCGATTCCTTGCACCTCCAGCGAAATTTCCTCCAGTGCCACCGGGAAATTTATTTGTTCATTGTTCATGGTGATGCGGCTCGATTAAAACTTCCCACTTTGCAGTCGGTTGCCATGAAGTGACAAGGGGCTCGAACCAGGCAGCACTTCATGGCCAGAACGTGTTTTTCATATGGTTGCTAAACAGATGGACAGCATCTGCTGCCGCTGAAAAGGACACAACTGATGAACGAAAGTGAGAAAACAAGAAAGAGCCGTAACCCGCCAATGACAACCAGCGATGAACAGCCTTTATTGCGGGTGTTGGTCTGGGAAGCGACGCGGCGCGGTGAGACCTTGGCAACTTTGGCAAAGCAGCTGGGGGTGACCTATGAGCGCCTGGCTCAGTGGCGCCGCAATGAGGGTCTCATCTGCAATGCCCATCGCGACGTTCACGAACGTGCCGCGAGGTACCTAGGGTGGCCCACGGTGCTTGTGCTGACAATGGCTGGCACGGTCGGACTGCAGGATTTTGTCTGGCCAGGGCAGGGCTCACTCGACGCCCGGGTGGCAAGAGAACTGGGGCGTTTGAGGCAGGACCCATTTCTGGGGGGCTTTGTGCCGGCCGAACTGGCCGTGGCAGCCCCTGCAGTGAAGCTATTTGTCATCTTTTTGACTCACGAACTTGCCGGCGCCGCTGGTCGCGAAAACCAAAGTTACCACTGGCTGCGAGCCATGCAGCTAGCGGCAGCGGGTCATGCCGAAGCACAAGCAGAGATGGACACGCTTCGGGCTATGGACAACAACGCTCCCGGGATTTTTTAGGCAATCATTCATTCAAAAGCGCGCCCCTGTTTCCAGGCGCGCGCTTTTCATTGCTCAAACGGAACGAACCGGCCCCGAGGGGGCCTGCATTTCACTACCTGATTAAGCGGCAAGGCGGGGGCGAAAGGCGATGACGTTGTTGGCTGTCGCTTGGGGTGCCGGCAAAGGACCGGCCGCTACTGTATCCAACGGGGCTTGAGTATTGATGACTTCCTTCATGGTCAATGAGCTGCCATTCTTCAAGCGACGTTGACCACGATGAATTACCGTCTGACTCTGGTCGGCAAAGGCCGCGTCCAGCCGCTTGGCCAGGCTAGGCGTGCAAAGGTGGGTGTAGCGAAGCAGCATGCGGGTGTCGCGGTGCCCGCTGAACGCCTGCAGGTCAACCAACGAAAACCCGCCCGGCAGTTTGCCTCCTGCATCGGCCACCCGAGAAATCGCCTCATGCCTGAGGTCATGCACGTGCAGCTCGTCAACGTCCACCAGGCCAGCTTGCTTGCAGATGCGGTCCCAGGCGTTGCGCAGGGTGTCCAAGGTGATGGAAAACACCCTTTCAGCGTTGCGGGGAAGCTGCTGGAGCAGGGCGATGATGTCTTTGCGCAAGGGCAATTTGCGGGGCCGGCCATTCTTGGTTTCGGGAATGAACGCGGTCTGATTGTCGAAGTCGATGTTGTCCCAGGTGAGAGACAGCGTTTCGCTGCGACGCGCACCGGTCATCAACTGGAACTGAATGAAGGTCTCCATCCAGGGAACATGGGTGTAACTGGCTTGAGCCTCTTCACGGTGCTTGATGCGAGCTGCCTTGACGATGTTTTTGCGCTGGTAAGTGGTGGGAGACTGGCAGGAAGCAGCGCGTTCTTCGCCCGTGAGTTCTTCCAGCCGCAGTTCGATGGACTGCTGCGCATCCTCGTCGTAAGCGGCGCTGAGCAGTCGCTGCTCTTCATCAGCCTTAAGGCGGCGGTCGCGCTCGTTGAAGTACTTGGGGCGCCGTACACCGTCCATCGGGCTCTTGGCGACCGGGATGCGCCAGGTATCGATGGCCAGGCGGCACACTGCTGAAAAAATGTCAACCTCCCGGTCCACCGATGAAGCCGCAACGGCCTGGCAGCGGTCATCGATGTACTCATTGAAGTCTTCGGGCATCAGGGCGCCAAAGGACTTGCGAACAAAGCACGAGGTCACGCTCGGCGTGCGAATGCCTTTGCCAGAGGGTTTGGCAAATTTCTTGCTGGCATGGCTTGGGTGGGGGTTTTTGTGGTCGGCATAGGCTTTCGCGATGTCGACGCGCGCCAGGCCGGCATCTTCCAGGATGGCGTTGATGAGGTAGCCTTCGATTTCGAAGCCCTTGTGACGCGGTGAGATTTCGCGCAAGTAACGCGCCAGCAGGTCGGCGAAGGTTACCCGGAAACCTTGGGCATAGTCGATGAACAGGCTACGGTTTCGTTCTTCTTCAATTTTCTGTTTGATGCCAACCGCTTCGCCCTCGGTCGACGCGTACAGGCATTGTTTCGGGTGGGCCCCCTCGCGGATGCGGATAGCAAAACTGTCGTCGGTGCGCGACAGCTTGGGCTTGTAGCCGCGGGAGTCCAAGTCAGCGAGATAGGCTTTGAGCGCGGGTTCGCGGTTGTAAGCGAAGGTTTGGGTGAGTTCGGGGGCCTTGTGTACCTCGACGACAAAACGGGACCGATTTTCGATAGATGCCATGACAAAACTCCATAAGTTTGGGAGTTATGTCTATGAACAGCGTTTAGCCTCGGTTGCGCAAAAGTGGCCCGAAACTACCGGTCTGCCACTAATTTGCCACTAACGGGCTCAAAAAACAACAAAGCCCCAACGAGTGGGGCTTTGTAAGTCCTTGATTTACAAGGGGATTTTTGGTCGGAATGAGAGGATTCGAACCTCCGACCCCTTCGTCCCGAACGAAGTGCGCTACCAGGCTGCGCTACATTCCGAATTGTCTGACCGATGAATCGCTACGATTGCCGGTTCAAAAGCTGAGCCGCTAATTGTATCAAACAGCTTTTGTGCTCGCCATCTGGCAGTTGTTCGGCCGCAGCCATGGCGCGTGCAGCCTCGTCGCTGGCAGCCTTGCGGGCTACTTCTAGTGCGCCAGTGGCCTTGACGATGGCTACCACTTGATCGATGGCACTGACATCGCCGTTTTCAATGGCATTCTTGACAATTTCGCGCTGCTCGTTGTTACCCCGTTGCATGGCTGCGATCAGAGGCAGGGTGGCTTTGCCTTCGCGCAGATCGTCGCCCAAATTTTTGCCCATCACGGAGGCATCACCGGTGTAGTCCAGCACGTCGTCGATGACCTGGAAGGCTGTGCCCAATGCCTGCCCGTAGTGCGCGCAGGTAGCTTCAAGTTCAGGCGTGGCTCCGGCCAGAATCGCGCCAACGCGGGCGCTGGCTTCAAACAGTTTGGCAGTCTTAGAGCGAATCACCTGCAGGTAGCCAGCCTCGTCGAGCGCCGCGTTGTGCATGTTCATCAGCTGCATTACCTCACCCTCGGAGATGACGTTGGTGGCGTCTGACATCACCGCCATGATGGCCATGCTGCGCACGTCCACCATCATCTGGAAGGCTCGGGAATATAAAAAATCACCAACCAAAACACTGGCCGGGTTGCCAAAGGTGACATTGGCGGTGGCGTTGCCGCGGCGCAGGGATGATTCGTCAACCACATCGTCGTGCAACAATGTGGCGGTGTGGATAAATTCCACCACAGCGGCCAAGTTGAAGCGCTCGGCACCCTTGAAGCCAAGCGCGCCACAAATCAGCAGCAGCAGAGCAGGGCGCAGCCGTTTGCCGCCCGCAGAAATGATGTAGTGTGACACTTGGCCCACCAGCGGCACACCCGAGTCCAGGCGTTGCTCGATAACCAGATCGACTTCACGCATGTCTGGCGCAATGACTGATAACAAAGATGAGGAGGGAGTGTTGGTAGCTTGCAAGGCGGATGACTCGGTAATGTGCACAGATTATAGAAAGCTGCCTAACCCGACTCGACGCATTGGGTTAGGGAGTTGGTGATGTGTGCTGAGTGTGGTATGAAAATTCCAGGTGCGAAAAACGCGTGACTGTGTCATAATAATCGGCTTCGCGAAAATCCGTTCGTGAAGATCTATACAAAGAGGTTCATATGTACGCGGTCATAAAAACCGGTGGCAAACAATATAGAGTTGCTGCTGGCGAAAAAATTAAAGTAGAACAGATTGCTGCGGACGTTGGCCAAGAGATTGTGTTTGACCAAGTTCTGGCAGTCGGTAGCGGCGCAGAGTTGAAGGTTGGCACGCCCTTGGTGTCCGGCGCAACGGTCAGTGTCACGGTGTTGGCACATGGTAAACACGACAAGGTCAGCATTTTCAAAATGCGCCGTCGCAAGCACTATCAAAAGCGTCAAGGGCATCGCCAACAGTTCACCGAACTGTTGATCGGCGCGATTTCTGCATAAGGAGCAAGAGTCATGGCACACAAAAAAGGCGGCGGCTCAACGCGAAACGGGCGCGATTCCAAGCCCAAGATGCTCGGTGTGAAGTCCTACGGTGGTGAATTGGTCAGCGCTGGCTCGATCATTGTGCGCCAACGGGGCACCGAGTTTCACCCTGGCACCAATGTTGGCATCGGCAAAGATCACACGTTGTTTGCATTGGTTGACGGCAACGTTTCTTTTGCTGTCAAAGGCGCGCTGAATCGGCGTACCGTGAGCGTGACTGCAGTCGCTTAACCGGCTGGCAATCCCCCCAAAAAACCCTGCGCGCAGCGCGGGGTTTTTTGTTTGTGAAGCATTGCGTGACGCACCTTGGGCTGAGCTTAGCCAGACTAGCGCCTTGTCCACAACTAAAATGAGTTTTTGCGGCGCAGTCCGCAGCCATGCGGAACGAGTCAGTTCTGTCCCCAACCGATTGAAGCCATGAAATTCGTTGACGAAGCCTACATTGATGTCTCTGCTGGAGACGGTGGCGCTGGCTGCGTCTCGTTTCGGCATGAAAAGTACAAGGAATTTGGCGGGCCCAATGGTGGCGACGGTGGTCGTGGGGGCCACGTCTTTGCGGTGGCGGATGAAAATCTTAATACGCTGGTCGATTTCCGATTTTCCCGCCGTTACGACGCGCAGCGCGGTCAGCACGGTATGGGCTCAGACATGTTTGGCGCCGCGGGCGATGACATCACCCTGAAGATGCCGGTCGGCACCATCATCACCGACGCTGAAACCGGCGAGGTGCTTTTTGAGTTGCTCAAGCCAGGCGAGGTGATCACCATCGCCAAAGGCGGCGACGGTGGTTTTGGCAACCTGCGCTACAAGAGCGCCATCAACCGCGCGCCGCGGCAGAAAACACCCGGCTGGCCAGGTGAAAAACGCAATCTCAAGCTTGAATTGAAGGTGTTGGCTGACGTCGGTCTGCTGGGCATGCCCAACGCCGGCAAGTCGACGCTGATCACCGCCGTGTCCAACGCCCGTCCGCGCATCGCTGACTACCCGTTCACCACCTTGCACCCGAATCTGGGTGTGGTGCGTGTCGGGCCTGAACAAAGCTTTGTGGTGGCCGACTTGCCGGGCCTGATTGAAGGCGCATCGGAAGGTGCTGGTCTGGGGCACTTATTTTTGCGTCACCTGCAGCGCACCCGCTTGCTGCTGCATGTGGTGGACATGGCACCGTTTGACGATTCGGTGGACACCGTGGCACAAGCCAAGGCCATCGTCAATGAGCTGAAGAAATATGACAAAGCCTTGTATGACAAACCGCGCTGGCTGGTGCTCAACAAGCTGGACATGGTGCCCAATGACGAGCGTGCTGCGTTGGTGAAAGACTTTGTCAAGCGCTTCAAGTTCAAGGGCCCGGTGTTTGAAATTTCGGCGCTAACTCGCGAAGGCTGCGAGCCGCTGATCAAGGCGGTGTATCAGCATATCAGTACCCAGCAGAAGATAGAAACTGCTCCCGAGGTGATTGATCCGCGTTTTGCCAACGGTGTCGACTCTCTATAGAAACTATTTATTTGATAGTTGTTAACCCAGTATTTATGGGGGCTGGAGCCTGAAAATGCTTAAAGATTTTGACGCTTCCATCCTGCGGGATGCACGGCGCGTGGTGGTCAAGGTGGGCTCCAGCCTGGTCACCAACGAAGGCCGTGGTCTGGACGAGGCGGCCATTGGCGAGTGGTGTCGTCAGATGTCGCTGCTGGTGGGGCAGGGTCGTGAAGTCATCATGGTCTCCAGCGGTGCGATTGCCGAAGGCATGAAACGCCTGCGCTGGACCACCCGCCCGCATGAAATTCATGAACTGCAAGCCGCCGCTGCCGTTGGGCAAATGGGTCTGGCGCAGATGTATGAGACCAAGCTGCGTGAAAACGGGCTTGGTAGCGCCCAAGTGCTGCTGACCCACGCCGATTTGGCCGACCGTGAACGCTATTTGAATGCGCGCTCCACGTTGCTGACTCTGCTCAAGCTCGGTGTGCTGCCGGTCATCAACGAAAACGATACAGTCGTCAACGACGAAATCAAGTTTGGCGACAACGACACCTTGGGTGCCTTGGTGGCGAACCTGGTGGAAGCCGATGCGCTGGTGATCCTGACGGACCAAAAAGGGCTCTACACCGCCGACCCGCGCAAAGACCCTGCTGCGCAATTTGTGCATGTTGCGCAGGCGGGTGATGCCAAGCTGGAAGCCATGGCCGGTGGCGCGGGCTCCAGTCTGGGTCGCGGCGGCATGATCACCAAGATACTGGCGGCCAAGCGGGCCGCCGGCTCAGGCGCCTCTACAGTGATCGCCTGGGGGCGGGAGTCCGATGCGCTGTTGCGTCTGTGCCAGGGGGAATCCATTGGTACCTTGTTGATTGCGCCGACGCAGAAAACCCAGGCCCGCAAGCAATGGATCGCTGACCATCTTCAGATGAAGGGTTCCGTGACCGTGGATGCTGGTGCGGTGCAAAAACTGCGTAGCGATGGCTCCAGCCTGCTGCCCATCGGTATGACCGCTGTGGAAGGTGATTTTTCCCGGGGTGACGTGATTGCCATTCGCTCGGACGCCGGCACTGAGGTCGCACGTGGTTTGGCCAACTACGCCAGCGCCGAGGCACGGCTAATCTGTCGCAAACCATCCAATCAGTTTGAAAAATTGCTGGGATATTCAGCCGAGCCTGAAATGGTGCACCGCGACAACATGGTGCTAAGTCGCTGAAGCGGCTACTTTTTCAGCGCTTTGATGATGTCGGCGGTGGAACTGGCTGCAGTGGCCCGGCCATCGCACGCAGCCTGCCGGGCAAACACCCAGGCGTGTTTGGAAGGTAGGTTGTCGGTGAAGTCACGCCACGTTGGCTCTGCGACCATCGACCAAACACCCGTCCCACTGGCACGGGCATAGGTTTTGACCTCCCCTGTGGCGCAGCGGATGCCCTCATACATGGCGTTGACAGAGCCACTGGTGTTGCGCGTCACCACCACATATCGCACGATGCCATCAGGCGTGATGGCCAGCGTGGCTGGGTCGATCCCCACCTTCAGCGTGACATAGGGGGGCATATCCAGTGGCAGCAGTTTGTCTGCGTTGAAAGCGGGCGGGGTGGGGGCGTTGGACTCCTTCCAGTCCGGATCGTCCGGTCCGACCTGTGCCTGAATTGGCATTGTCAATACCAGGGCTAGCGTCCCCAACAGCGTGTGCGCGCACCAGCGCGCGATGCGTCTCTTGTCAAGCATGTTCATTTCCAGTCTGTGGGTCGGGTTCCCAGCTTACCTCGGGCGTTGCATTCGTGTGGCCTTCGGTTGCATCATCGCCACCTGATTCGGAGCCGGTCGGGCGTACGCCCTGGCGCAAGAAACGGTTGCGATGGTCGTTGCGTGGCAGGAAGCGTGACAACTCTGTCAGTGCCGTCACATACACCTCGCGCTTGAATTCAACCACAGCGTCCAGCGGCACCCAGTAATCATTCCAGCGCCAAGCGTCGAACTCCGGATGGTCAGTGGCACGCAGATTCAAATCCCAGTCGTGCCCCACCAGTTGCAGCAGAAACCAGATCTGTTTCTGGCCCTTGTAAAAACCGCGCGAATCGCGGCGAATAAAACGGTCTGGCACCTCATAGCGCAACCAGTCACGGGTGCGGGCCACAATGCGCACATGCTCGCGCTGTAGCCCGACTTCTTCGTGCAGCTCCCGAATCATGGCCTGCTCCGGGGTTTCGCCCCGATCAATACCACCCTGCGGAAACTGCCAGGAGTGCGTACGGATACGTTTACCCCAAAACACCTGATTTTTCTGGTTGAGCAGGACGATGCCGACGTTCGGCCTAAAGCCGTCTCGGTCAAGCATAATCAAACCCCAATTTTTAAATTGAGGCCATTATGCACAGCCTTTGCCGTGCATCAAGAGTGCCAACCCTGACTACCGACGAATCGCCCCATGAAAGCCTCCCAATTCTTTATTTCCACTCTCAAAGAAGCCCCCGCCGACGCCGAGGTTGTCAGCCACAAGCTGATGATGCGCGCCGGCATGATCAAAAAACTGGGCGCCGGTATTTACACACTGATGCCCATGGGATTGCGCGTGGTGCACAAGGTGGAAGCCATCGTGCGCGAGGAAATGAACCGCGCCGGGGCTGTGGAACTGTCGATGCCCGTCGTACAACCGGCTGAACTCTGGCAGGAAACCGGGCGGTTCGAGAAGATGGGCCCGGAACTACTTCGCATCTCTGACCGCCACGGCAACGATTTTGTCGTGCAGCCGACCAGTGAGGAGGTCATCACCGACATCGCGCGCCAGGAAATCCGCAGCTACAAACAGTTGCCGAAAAATTTCTACCAGATCCAGACCAAATTCCGTGACGAGCGCCGTCCGCGCTTTGGCCTGATGCGTGGGCGCGAGTTCATCATGAAAGACGCCTACAGCTTTGACCGCGACCAAGACAGCGCCAAAGCCAGCTATCAGGTCATGGCCAAGGCCTATCGGCGCATTTTTGACCGTTTTGGCCTGACCTACCGCGCCGTAGCGGCCGATAGTGGTGCCATCGGTGGTGATTTGAGCGAAGAATTCCAGGTGATTGCGGCGACGGGTGAAGACGCGATCGTTTACTGCCCCAACAGTGATTACGCGGCCAATATGGAAAAAGCCGAGGCACTGGCACCGGCAGGCCCGCGTACCGCGGCCAGCCAGGTGATGACGAAAACGCCGACACCCGGCAAAAGCACCTGTGCCGATGTGGCTGAACTGCTGGGCGTGCCTCTGCAGACCACGGTCAAATCGCTGGTGCTGGCCACCGACACGGTCAATGAGAAGGGTGAAGTCGTTAAAACCCAGGTCTGGTTGTTGCTGCTCCGCGGTGACCATGACATGAACGAGGTCAAAGTGGGCAAATTGCCTAGCCTAGCCGCCTTCCGCTTTGCCTCCGTGCCCGAGATTGAAGAGCATTTTGGCTGCAAGCCGGGTTACCTGGGGCCGATGAACTTGCTCAAACCTGTGAAATTGGTTGTAGACCGCGAAGTGGCGGTCATGGCCGATTGGATTTGCGGTGCCAACGAGCCTGATTTCCACATCACAGGCGTCAACTGGGGCCGTGACCTGCCAGAGCCCGACATGGTGGCTGATCTGCGCAATGTCGTGGCGGGAGACGCGTCACCCGACGGCCAGGGCGTTCTGGCCATTGAGCGCGGTATCGAAGTGGGCCACGTGTTTTACCTGGGCACCAAATACAGCCAGGCCATGAAAGCCACGTTCCTGGATCAGAACGGTAAACCGCAGCTCATGGAAATGGGCTGCTACGGCATCGGCATCACGCGCTTGCCAGCGGCCGCCATCGAACAAAACCATGACGAACGCGGCATCATCTGGCCCGATGCGTTGGCACCGTTCACGGTGGTGATTTGCCCGATCAATGCCGAGCGTTCACCCGAAGTCAAGGCCGCCTCTGAAGCGCTGTATGCCGAGCTGCTGGCAGCCGGTGTAGATGTGCTGCTGGATGATCGTGGCGAGCGGCCGGGCGCGATGTTTGCCGACTGGGAGCTCATTGGTGTGCCGCACCGCGTCAACATTGGCGACCGCGCGCTCAAAGAAGGCAACGTGGAGTACCAGCACCGGCGCGATGCCGCCGCGACGGCAGTGCCATTGGCTGAGATCGCGGGTGTTTTGTTGGCGAAGTTGAAGGTTTGACCACCTTCAGTGCGAACAACTCGGGCACGTTACGGCAAGTCAGTGGTGACACCGCTGATCTTGTCCAGCCAGTGATGCTTGACAAGCGGCGCAGTTTTTTGAAGAGTGTTTTAGGCCAGTGGCCCTTATTCACTGGTCTTAGTCTGCTATTGAATTCAAAGCCATCATGGGCCGGTGCGCAGATTGAGGAGCCGATGATTGACGCGGTGCGTACCGCGCTGAGTTCGGCCATCGCGAATGCGGCGCCACCGATCCCGGAGTTTCCCGATACCGAGTCCCGCATCGCCTATTTGCGCTGGCTCGGTGCCATGAGTACCCGGCTACGACGCAAAAAAGCGGACTTCACCACCCGCAAGGAGTTCCTGCAAACCGTTTGGTACGAGGCGCGCCGAGCTGGGCTGGAGGTGTCTCTGGTCCTGGGTTTGATTCAAGTGGAAAGCAACTTTCGCAAATTTGCCGTCAGCAATGTGGGCGCGCGTGGGTACATGCAGGTGATGCCGTTTTGGGTGCGTACGCTGGGCGACGGCGACGCGGGCAAATTGTTTCACATGCAGACCAATCTGCGTTTTGGTTGCGTCATCCTGCGTCATTATCTGGACCGGGAAAATGGCAACCTGTTTCTGGCGCTGGGTCGCTACAACGGCTCACGCGGCCAAGCAGCCTACCCGAATGCGGTTCTGGGGGCGCAAAAAGCCTGGGAATACAAGCTGCAGTGACTTGCTTGACGGAAAAAATGGCATCTAGCCCTTATTCTTAAAGGGCCCATAGCTCACAAAAATGTAGTTGAAACAACGTGGATCGTGCAGCATGGCCTTAAGCCAAAGGCGCATCCCGTGGCGCGAGGTCAGCCTTGTTTGGCGAGCATGCCCTGCAGTTCACCGCTTTCATACATCTCCATCATGATGTCGGAGCCGCCAATGAACTCGCCTTTGATGTAGAGCTGGGGGATGGTTGGCCAGTTGCTGTAGTCCTTGATGCCAGCACGGATTTCAGCGTCTTCAAGCACGTTCACCGTGGCAATCGCCTTGGGTTCCACACCGCAGGCCTTGAGGATTTGTACGGCGCGCCCCGAAAAACCGCATTGCGGAAAACTGGCTGTGCCTTTCATGAACAGCACAATGTCATTGTGTTTGACCAGATCGTCGATGCGTTGTTGGGTGTCGCTCATGAGGTGATGTCCTTGGAAAAGATTGGCGGCGATTATTTCACTTTCAGCCGCGCCGCCGGATTGGATGGCCCTGATGTTAGCGAGGTTGTCAAATTCACGCAGGCCGCGACTCAATAGTGCGGCGGCAACTCGTCGCGCAGACTGCGTGACGCGGTAGCACCTTCAGCGGGTGCTTGCTGGCGCAGCCACCGCACTTCCTGTGTCAGGTGGTCGATCTGATCTTGCTGGCGGATGATGATCTGGTCCAGCTTGTCCAGCAGGTCTTCGGTGAAACTGGCCTTGATCTCCAGGTTGGTCAGGCGTTCGGTCAGATCAATGTCTGTGGGCAGGGCATCGTGGCTCATGGACGGTTGGCTTTCGGAATAATCGTTGACATAGGGACGGTGTTAGCGCACGTGGTGGAATTGGCACCAGTCGGGTCAGGCTGACGGCTTCTGTCCGCCACTGCAGCGTTCGATACCAGCCAGATCACGGCGGGACTGCACGTGGGTGAAGCCGTTTTGCTCCAGGAGATCACGCACCGCCTCGGCCTGGTCGTAACCATGTTCCAGCAGCAGCCACCCACCCGGCTTGAGGTGCACAGGGGCTGTCGTGATGATTCGGCGAATGTCATCCAGGCCGTCGCTGCCGCTGGTCAGCGCTTGGTCGGGCTCATAACGTAGCGCAGCCAGATGAGGGTCGTGATCGGCAATGTAGGGCGGGTTGGAGACGATGCCGTCAAACGGTGATGTGCCAGCGGGAAGCGCGTCCAGCCACGGGCCCTGGTTGAAGCACACCTCAAGCTGCAGTCGCTGCGCATTGGCTTGCGCCACGGCGAGTGCCGCCGGGCTCAAGTCAGTGGCCCAGACGTCCAACGTCGGGCGGCTGGCCTTGAGTGCCAGGGCAATCGCGCCGCTGCCGGTGCCCAGGTCCAGCACACGTGCGGTGGCGATGGCTGTGGTGGGTAGCACCTCCAGCGCCCAGTCCACCAGCGTCTCGGTGTCTGGCCTGGGCACCAGGACATCGGGCGTGACGCGCAAATCTAGGCCGTAAAACGCCTTGCTGCCCGTCAGGTAAGCCAGCGGCTCACCGGCCAGGCGGCGTTGGGCCAGGGCCTGCAAACGGTCGGCGCTGGCTGCGGGCAGTAGGTCGGTGTCGTGCGCCAGCAGCCAACCGCGTTGCGTGATCGGGATGCTCAGCACATGCAGCAGCAGCAACTGCGCGTCCAGCCGATCCAGACCGCGTTTCTGCAGATTCGCCAGCGTTTGCGCCAAGGTCGGTGAGTCAGGGGCTAGCATCATGAATACTATATTTAGTAGAGCTGTATACCCAGATGAATCAAGGGCTAGAGCATGATTTGATATATAAGTTTCAGGCGTTGAGTTCTAACGCAGCCAACTGCTCTGCGGCCTCGTGTGCCTGCAATGCGTTGATCACATCGTCCAGATCACCTTCCATGATGCTCAGCAGTTTGTACAGCGTCAGGTTGATGCGGTGGTCAGTCAGGCGGCCTTGCGGAAAGTTGTAGGTGCGGATGCGATCACTGCGGTCGCCGCTACCGACCAGGCTTTTGCGTTCGGCAGATTCCTTGGCGGCGCGCTCGCTGCGGTCTTTTTCTTGGATGCGGGCGGTCAGCACGCGCAGCGCTTGCGCCTTGTTGCTGTGTTGGCTGCGCCCGTCCTGGCACTCGGCCACGATGCCGGTGGGCAGGTGCGTGATACGCACGGCCGAGTCGGTCTTGTTGATGTGCTGGCCACCGGCACCGCTGGCGCGGTAAGTGTCGATGCGCAGGTCAGACGGATTGATTTTGATGGCCTCGGCTTCGTCGGGCTCAGCCATGACCGCCACGGTGGCAGCGCTGGTGTGGATGCGGCCTTGTGTTTCTGTCACGGGTACGCGCTGCACGCGGTGGCCACCGGACTCGAACTTGAGCGCGCCATAGACGTTGTCACCTTCGATGCGCAAGACCACTTCCTTGTAGCCGCCGAGTTCACTGGCCGATTCACTCATGACCTCGTGCTTCCAGCCCTTGCGGTCGCAGTAGCGCAGGTACATGCGGGCCAGATCGGCCGCAAACAGGGCCGATTCGTCGCCGCCCGTGCCAGCACGGATTTCGACAAAGGCCGGGCGCGCGTCATCCGGGTCCTTAGGGAGCAACATGCGTTGCAGTTCGGCTTCCAGCTGTGCCAGTTCGGCACCGGCAGCATCGACCTCTTCCTGTGCCATTTGTTGCATGTCTGCATCGTCCGCAGCATCTTTGAGCATTTCTTGTGCACCTGCCAGATCAGACTCGCGTTGCTGGTAACGCAGCCAGCGGCCAGCCACGGCGGCCACGTCGGTGTGTTCTCGGGACAGTTTCAGGAACTGTTCCATGTCGCTCATGATGTCCTGGCGCGAGAGCAAAAACTCAAGCTCTCCCAGTCGGTCGGCGTAGCGGGCAAGTTGTTGTCGAAGAAAAGGTTTCATGGGCGTCGGTTCGTGGCGTCAGCGGGTTGGCTGGTAAACGGTGGGGGGGGGCATGCTGATTCTGATTCGGCGGGTGATCCATGGATGGCAGGTTTGGCCCACCAAGAGCAATTTGGAGTCTGCAGGCCGCGCCAAGACAAGCGCTTGCGCTGCTTGCAACTGCTGTGTGCAGCGCAGCTAACGCTCTTTGCGCAGGAAAAAGTGTTGTACCGCTGCGCTGGCGCGTTCGCGCGCGATGGAGTCACCGGCACGCAATTCAGCCATGGCACCGTGCAGCATTTTTTGCGTGATGCCTTTGGACAGTGCCTCCAGCACGGTGTCGATGTCTTCGCCTTTGAGCAACAGTTTGCGCGCACGGGCGATCTCGGCGGCGCGCCACTCATCGGCCTGCGCATTCAGTGCCTGGATCAGTGGCACAGTGCTGCGTTGCTCCAGCCAATGCAAAAAGTTCTGTACACCGGCATCCACAATCGCTTCGGCCTGCGCCACAGCCGCCTGGCGGCTGGCCTGCGCGGTCTGTACCACACCAGCAAGATCATCGACGGTGTAAAGGTAAACGTCTTCGAGTTCTTTGACTTCGATTTCGATGTCACGCGGCACCGCCAGATCAACCATGAACATCGGGCGGCGACGGCGTTTTTTCAAGGCACGTTCCACCGCACCCAAGCCGATCAGTGGCAGCGTACTCGCAGTGCAACTTATCACCGCATCAAACTCATGCAGGCGGTCCGGCATGTCAGACAGGCGCATCACCTCGGCGCCAAATTTGCAGGCCAATTCTTCGCCGCGCGCTAGCGTGCGGTTGGCAATGACCATGGCCTTCGGGTTCTTGGCGGCAAAGTGCGTGGCGCACAGGTCGATCATCTCGCCCGCGCCGACAAACAGCACTTTGACTTCATTCAGGTTCTCAAACAATTGACTGGCCAGGCGCACGGCGGCCGCAGCCATACTGATGGAGTGCGCGCCAATTTCGGTGGAGGTACGCACCTCTTTGGCCACGGCAAAAGATCGCTGAAACAACTGGCTGAGCGTGGTGCCCAGGGAGCCAGCGGCTTCTGCCGCGCGCACGGCATCCTTGATCTGGCCCAGTATCTGAGGTTCACCCAGTACCATGGAATCCAGCCCGCTGGCCACGCGGAAGGCGTGGCGCGCGGCCAAACCATCGGTCAGGGTGTAAGCGTGTGCTTGAAGCAGGTCGCTGGAGACGCCGCCGCTTTTGGCCAGCCAGTCCATCGTGTGCTGAAGCTGGGGTTGCTCACAGGCGCAATAAATTTCGGTGCGGTTACAGGTGGAGATCAGCGCCACCTCAGGATGACGCGTCAACGCTCCACGCAAAGCGTGCAGGGTAGGGGCGATTTGATCGACCGCGAACGCAAACCGACCGCGCAGATCGAGCGGTGCGGTCGTGTGATTGATACCTAAAGCCCAGACTGCCATGATGGAATTATAAAATTAACGCCATGCCGATGTCGTCACAATTGTTTCTTACTGTTTTATAGGCTTCACGGATGGGTCTTTTTGCTTTCATCAACCATGCCACCAACTTTCTGGCCCCGGCACTCTGGATGGCATTGCTGATGCCTTTGAGTGCCAGGATCATCCTCAAAAAATGGTCATCATCCCTTTCTTTGAAAGGGGAGGTTGCTCTTCATTTCATAGTTGGCTGTGTGGTGCTTGTTGGCGGCTTGGTAGTCTTTGGACACGATGGAAAAATGCTGACCTACCTAGCGCTGGTGTTGGCTGTGGCCAGCAGCCAGTGGTTTTTGTCACGCCGGTGAAAACACATCCACCCGGTCAGTGATGATGCCATCTGTACCCAGGTCAATGAGTTTTTGCGCAGCCGTATCCAAATTGACGGTGTAGCTTAGGGTTCGCAGTCCGGCACTTTTGGCCTGCGCCACGGTCATAGCATCCCACAGCGTGTAATCGCACACCACCGCCTGGCAGCCCAGCCGCTCAGCAGTCTCCAGCCAGCCGTCCCAGAGGTTTTCTAGCAGCAGACCGCGTGGCAGTTCGGGCTGCGCTTGCAGCGCACCTTCCAGTGCGGGCACTTCAAAGGACGTCAATAAGGGCGGCACAGACGCACCGTGCCATAGGCGTGCGGCGTGTCGGGCCACCACCTGACCAGTGTGGTAATCGGTGCCGGGGCTAGGTTTGATCTCGATGTTCAGGTCAAAGCCGTTGCGTCGGCAGTAGCGGGCAATGGCTTCGAACGTGGGCAACGATTCACCCGCAAACGCATTGGAATGCCAACTACCGGCATCCAGCAAGGACAATGTGCCCCATGGGTGTTCACCTGCCACAGCGCTCAAGCCGACACCCAGCGCTTCGTCGGCGTTGGTGGTGCGGTTGAGGGTGTCGTCATGCAACAAAAACGGCACACCATCGGCACTGAGCTTCACATCGCATTCAAACATGCGGTAGCCGTGCGCGGCGCCAACACGAAAGGCAGCCAGCGTGTTTTCCGGCGCCAGCTTGCCTGCACCGCGATGGGCGATCCAGCGGGGGTAGGGCCAGGGCGCAAGGGTTTGGTCGACGGATTTCATGGTGTGTACTCCTTGCGTTTGCCAGTGGCAGCATCAAAGTGGTGGATTTTGTCAGGTCGTGGGGTGACGCAGAGAGTGTCGCCCAAGCTGGGTGCCGCGCGGGATTCTTCGGTGCGGATGATCACCAGCTCATCGGCGCTACCATGTAACCAACGGCCATAGGTCAGGCGCTCTGCCCCCAGCATTTCGACAGCCTCCACCACCAGTGCCCAACCCGATGGGGCGATATCCAGATGCTCGGGGCGCACGCCGACGATGGTGTTCGGTGGCGCATCCGGTGCGCTCTTCAGCAGATTCATTGGTGGCGAACCGATGAAGCTGGCCACAAAGGTACTGGCCGGACGGTTGTAGACCTCTTCGGGCGTGCCAAACTGCTCCATCACGCCGCCGTTCATGACGATCATGCGTTGCGCAAGCGTCATGGCTTCGACCTGGTCGTGGGTGACAAACAGACTGGTGATGCCGAGTTCACGGTGGAGCTTCTGGATTTCCAACCGAGTCTGGGCGCGTAGCTTGGCATCCAGATTGGACAGTGGCTCGTCAAACAAAAACACCTGTGGCTGGCGCACGATGGCACGGCCCATGGCCACGCGCTGGCGCTGGCCGCCGGAGAGTTCGCGTGGTTTGCGCTGCAGGAAAGGGCCGATCTCCAAAATCTTGGCGGCCTTGTCCACGCGAGTCTTGATCTCGTTCATGGGCACTTTGGCGATCTTCAGGCCGTAGGCCATGTTCTCGAACACGCTCATGTGCGGGTACAGCGCATAGTTCTGGAACACCATGGCGATGTCGCGTTCGGCGGGTTCGAGGTTGTTGACCACGCGCGGGCCAATCAGGATTTGTCCTTCGCTGATTTCTTCCAGTCCGGCGACCATGCGCAAGAGTGTGGATTTGCCGCAGCCCGAGGGGCCGACGATGACGACAAATTCGCCGTCATGAATTTCGGCATTCACGCCGTGGATGACCTGGTTGGCCGTTTTACCGGAACCGTAGCGTTTGACGATGTTTTGGAGTGTGATGGAAGCCATGAATTCGGAGTTGGGTGTTGTCAGGTTCTAGAGCTGATGAGTAGCGGGTGTTGACTGGCTGATGGTCGATTTCTGCGCGTTTGGCAGTATGAGGCTCCCGGCTTTTTGCCAGCCACTGCGGTGGTGTGATGGGTTGTTCGGACCATTAGAAAACCGATATCCGAAGTCATTTTTCGGTATCCACCAAGCCTTTGATGAACCACTTTTGCATGAGCACCACGACAACCGCCGGTGGCAGCATGGCCAGCACGGCGGTGGCCATGATCACATTGAATTCCGGCGCCGCATCACCGGTGCCGATGAGCTGTTTGATGCCCACGCCAATGGGGTACATGTCCTGGCTGGTGGCGGAAATCAATGGCCACAGATACTGATTCCAGCCGTAAATGAACTGGATGACAAACAGCGCGGCAATGCTGGTGCTTGAGAGCGGCACCAGAATGTCTTTGAAGAAACGCATAGGGCCCGCACCATCTACCCGGGCGGCTTCCACCAGCTCATCGGGCACCGTCAGAAAAAATTGCCGGAACAAAAAGGTGGCCGTGGCTGACGCAATGAGCGGCACCGACAACCCGGCATAGGTGTTGATCATGCCAAGGTCAGCCACCACCTGGTAGGTCGGGCCGATGCGCACTTCGACCGGCAGCATCAGGGTGATGAAGATCGCCCAGAAGCACAGTTTTCGCAAGGGAAAGCGGAAATACACCACGGCGAAGGCAGACAGCAGGGAAATACTGATCTTGCCAACCGTGATGATCGTGGTGGTAACAAAGCTCACCCACATCATGCGTGCGACCGGCATGGATGCATTGTCCTGACCGCTACCCGTCAGCGCTGCGCTGTAGCTGGCCCACAGATGACTGCCTGGCAACAAAGGCATGGGGGTTTGCATGATCTCTTGAGAGGTGTGGGTGGACGCCACAAAAGCCAGATAAATCGGGAAGGCCACCACCAACGCGCCCAGGATCATGATGGCGTGGGCGAGGATGCTGGTGCCCGTGTTGCGCTCAACCATGGCGTACTCCAGACAGGGGATGGGAAGTCATCAGTAATGCACCTTTTTTTCTATGTAACGGAATTGGACGATGGTCAGCGCGATGACGATGACCATCAGCACGATGGATTGGGCCGCCGATCCGCCGTAATCCATGGCCCGAAAGCCATCAAAATACACGCGGTACACCAGGGTGGAGGTGGCTTTGCCAGGGCCACCCTGCGTGGTCGCATCGATGATGGCAAAGGTGTCGAAGAAGGCGTACACCATGTTGATCACAAACAGGAAAAACGTGGTGGGGGCCAGCAAAGGAAGCTGAATGGTCCAGAATCGTCGCCACGGGTGGGCGCCGTCCATGGCAGCGGCTTCAATCAGCGCTTTGGGGATGGAATTGAGTCCCGCCAGAAAAAACAGGAAGTTGTAAGAAATTTGTTTCCACACCGCCGCCATCACGATCAAAGCCATGGCATGGTTGCTGTTGAGCAGGTGGTTCCAGTCGAAGCCCATGCGGTGCAGCGCCCAGGTGACCACGCCAATAGAGGTGGAAAACATGAACGCCCAGAGCAAGCCCGAGACCACCGGTGCCACGGCATAAGGCAGGATCAGAATGGTCTTGTAGATCGTTGCCCCCTTGATGATGCGGTCGGCAAAAATGGCCAGCATGAGCGCACAGCTCAGGCCCAGCACTGTCACCAGTGTGGAGAAAACCACCGTGGTCTGAAAAGAGGCTAGGTAGCTGCTGTCGTTCCAAAGCGCCTTAAAGTTGTCCAGCCCGACCCAGGTGACTGACGTGCCGAACGCATCCTGCTGCTGGACGCTTTGGATCAGTGCCTGACCCGCAGGCCAAAAGAAGAACATCGCGACGATCAGCAACTGGGGTGCCAGCAATACCCAGGGTAACCAGGCGGAGCGAAAGAAAACACGTTTTTCCATACACAACCGTTTGAATGAAACAACCCGCCCATAGTGCTACGGGCGGGTTGTTGGGGCAAACAACCCTTGCGGGTGCTATATCAAGGATTTACTTGTTGGCTGCCTGAAACTTGACCAGCAGTTCATTGCCACGGGCAACGGCTGTGTCCAGGGCTTGCTTGGCGGTTTTCTTGCCGGTCCAGATTTGCTCAGTTTCCTCATCGACGATCTGGCGGATCTGCACGAAGTTGCCCAGGCGCACGCCGCGTGACTTGTCGGTGGTCTTGCGGATCATCTGGTTGACCGCCACGTCGGTTCCTGGGTTCTTTTTGTAGAAGCCGGATTTTTCGGTCAGCTCAAACGCCGCCATGGTGATCGGCAGATAACCGGTGCGCTGGTGGCTGGCGGCCTGCACTTGCGGGCTGGACAGGTACTCAAAGAACTTGGCAACCCCTTTGTAGTGCTCAGCCGGTTTGCCCGACATCACCCACAGACTGGCACCGCCAATGATGGTGTTTTGGGGCGCACCAGGTACATCGGGGTAATAGGGCAGGGTGGATTCGGCAAACGGGAACTTGGCATCGCGTTTGAAGCCGGCGTAGCTGCCCGATGAGCCGACAAACATCGCGCATTCACCAGAGGTGAAGGACGAGTTGGCTTTGCTGGCGCGACCTTTGTAAACGAACAGTCCCTGCTTGGCCATGTTGGACAGGTTCTCAAAGTGGCGCACATGCAGCGGTGAGTTGAATTCCAAACGCGCATCCAGACCGCCGAAACCGTTGGACTTGCTGGCGTAGCTGGTGTTGTGCCAGGTGGAGAAACTTTCCAGCTGGGCCCAAGTCATCCAGGAGGTGGTGAAGGGGCAGGTGCTGCCGCTGATTTTTAGCTTGGCGGCGTCGGCCACCACTTCAGGCCAGGTGGTCGGTGCTTTTTCGGGGTCCAGGCCGGCGGCTTTGAAGGCGTCTTTGTTGTAGTAAAAAACAGTGGTGGAACTGTTGAACGGCATGGACATCATCTGACCATTGGGCGCGGTGTAGTAACCGGTTACGGCTGGGATGTAGGCTTTGGGGTCGAACTTGACACCACCTTCTTTCATCACGTCGGCGACCGGCTTGACCGCACCCTTGGCATACATCATGGTGGCGGTGCCGACTTCAAACACTTGCAGAATGTCGGGTGCATTGTGGGCGCGGTAGGCGGCAATGCCTGCGGCCATGGACTCGTCGTATTGCCCTTTATAGGTGGGCACCACCTTGTACTCGCTCTGGCTGGCATTGAAATCCTTGGCCAGGTCGTTGACCCAGTCGTTCAAGGCACCGTCCATCGAGTGCCACCACTGTATTTCGGTTGTTGCTTGAGCAGACAGCGCCAAAGTAGCAGCCATGGCTGCTACTACAAATTTCAATTTCATAGAGACTCCTTACGATAAAAAAGGCTGAGCGTAGCTGCATCAGATGAATACTTTGTGACAAATAAGTGTCACTTTATTCCACCTTGGATTTAACACAGATTTTGGCGGGAGCCTCATCAGGGTTTTCATCAGGGACGGCCTTTGGATGACTCGGCATGACAAATGTGGAACGCATAGCAGCCCGCAAGCAGGCATGGATTTTTAGCGTATGACGAATTGGTGACGCATAATTTGCCGTGATGTGAGTGGCATATATTTTTCGTGTCGCGCATTTATTGTTTATTCAGGGGTTCAAGTATGCATTCCTTCAAGCAGGTTTTTTTGTTCGGCTCACTAGCATGGGTGGCGGCCACAGGTGCGCTGGCTCAGGATACCTCTCAGGCCGGGCAAGCTGTCACCAACGCCTTGCAAGCCAGTGGTCACGCCAGTGCCAGCGCGGCGCACAGCATCGCGGCTTCCGGGCAACTGACTTCGGCGGCCATCGCCATTCCCCTGATGTCTGCGGGAGCCGTGGCGGGCTCCGTGGGGGCGGCAAGCACGGGTGCTGCTGGCGAATCGATGCGCGCTGCAACGGCACCTATCGGGACGCCGCTTGAGATTACCGACGAATCCATCACGGTGATGTCTCCCAAGGAAGCGCTCAAACCTAAAAGCCAGTCTCCAAGTCTTTAAAGTGATCGCAGGGCGGTTGGGCGGTATGGACGTATTTATCTGGAGAGTCAAGTCATGTTGAATTTTGTTCGGGCGTCGACGGTTTTGCTGGCAGTCTGTTTTTGCGCGAATTCATGGGCTGCCGGGTTCAGTTCGGGTAGCAGTCAGGCGGGCGAGGAATTGCACTTCAAGCCAGAGCAGGTGATTGCCTTCGCCAAGAAGGTGGAACGCACCTTGGCTGCCAAGGGCGCGCGCGTTGCCATCGTGGCTCGCATGGGGCGTCCGCTGTCTGAGTTGCCCGATGGCATGCACTTCACGCACGTGGCTTTTGCGGTGTATTCGGAAATCACCACCAGCGACGGGCGCAAAGTGCCCGGTTATGCCATGTACAACCTGTATCAGGAGGACGGGCATCCCGACATCAGCGATCTGGTGCAGGACTTCCCGGTAGATTTCTTTGCCGGAGTGGCCTTGTTGGAAGCTGGCATCATCGTGCCCTCGCCAGAGCTGCAGGCGCGGCTGTTGCAAACCATTGCCTCGCCAACCTACCAGGCGTTGCACGACCCGCATTATTCCGTGATTGCCAACCCCTTCACCCTAGGTCGCCAGAATTGCACCGAATTTGTGCTGGATGTGACCAATGCCGCGATTTATCAGACCAGCGACATCAAGGTCATCAAGGCCAATGAGAAGGCATTTTTTACACCTCAGCCGGTGAACGTGAATCCGTTCAAGCTGATGCTGGGGTCGATGTTCAGCAAGGAGGTATCCACCTCGGATCAGCCTGCTGGCGTTCCGGTGACCGCCACCTTTGAGAAGGTGGCCGAGTATCTGACTAAGTACGATACAGGGTCAACCGTGTTGTCCGTCCTGCCGGACTGACGTTTGTAGTGGGTGTGGTATTGCAAACTGACGCAGGAACCTCCCCACGCCCCCAGTAGGGCAATGCTGCGCTGCGGTAACATCGCCTGCCCAGCCGGAGCGCGTATTTGACAGGGTGTTGAGTCGGCGTTTTGGCTGTCATCACACCTTCCATGAACGCTCCCATTCAAGTCCAATCTTTGTTGCCCGCAGGTGTGGTTACACCGCACGAGCCAGAACGCATCCGCGAAATTCCGTACAACTACACGTCGTTTTCTGACCGTGAAATTGTCATTCGCCTGCTGGGAACACCCGCCTGGGGTTGGCTGAACCAGCTGCGCGAAGAGCGCCGCACCGGCCGTTCGGCGCGCATGTTGTACGAAGTGCTGGGCGATATCTGGGTGGTGCAGCGCAACCCCTATTTGCAGGACGACCTGCTGGACAACCCGAAACGCCGGGTGCTGCTGGTGCAGGCCTTGCAGCACCGTCTAAGCGAGATTCAAAAACGCCGCAACCCGGAATCCGACCCCGAGAGGGATGCGCTGGTTGGTCAATTGCTGGCTGCAGCGGGCAAAGCCGTGCAAGCCTTTGACGAAAACTTTGTCGAAACCGCCATGCTGCGGCGCAAGACGCAGCGCCTGCTGGTCAAGCTTACGGCCAAAGACAACATCAAGTTTGACGGTTTGTCCCGTGTCAGTCATGTGACGGATGCTACAGATTGGCGAGTGGAATACCCGTTTGTGGTGCTCACACCCGACACCGAGGCCGAGATGGCGCATCTGGTGCAGGGGTGTATCGAGCTGGGTCTGACCATCATCCCGCGAGGCGGTGGCACCGGCTACACCGGCGGGGCGATTCCGCTGACCTGGAAGAGCGTGGTTATCAACACCGAAAAGCTCGAAGCCATGACCGAGGTGGAAATGGTGCGTCTGCCGGGCCTGGACCATGAGGTAGGCACTGTTTGGTCGGAGGCTGGTGTCGTCACTGACCGAGTGGCGAAGGCGGCTGAGCGCGCCGGTTTTGTCTTTGCCGTGGACCCGACATCGTCTGAAGCCTCGTGCATTGGCGGCAATATCGCCATGAATGCCGGGGGCAAGAAGGCCGTGCTTTGGGGCACAGCGCTGGACAACCTGGCCAGCTGGCGCATGGTGACGCCGCAAGCCGAGTGGCTGGAAGTCACCCGCATCAACCACAACATGGGCAAGATCCATGATGTGGACGTCGCCAGTTTTGAGTTGCAGTATTTCAAGGCCGATGGCAAAACCAAGTTGCGCAGCGAGCGGCTTGATATTCCCGGCAAGACTTTCCGCAAGGAAGGCCTGGGCAAGGACGTGACCGACAAGTTTTTGAGCGGTTTGCCGGGCATCCAGAAAGAAGGCTGCGACGGCCTGATCACCAGCGCACGCTGGGTGGTGCACAAAATGCCCAAGCACACACGCACCGTGTGTCTGGAGTTTTTTGGCAATGCCAAAGACGCGGTGCCGAGCATCGTCGAGATCAAAGACTTCATGTTTGCTGAAGCCAAGCGCTCTGGTGTGCTGCTGGCCGGGCTGGAGCATCTGGACGACCGTTACCTGAAGGCGGTGGGCTACGCCACCAAGTCTAAAAAGGGCGCCCAAGCGTCGGCTGGCTCCAGCAGCACCGTGCCCAAGATGGTGTTGTTCGGCGACATTGCCGGGGACAACGCCGACGATGTCGCCCGTGTCACCAGCGAGGTGGTGCGAATCGCCAACTCCCGCAGTGGTGAGGGATTTATTGCTATCAGTCCTGAAGCGCGCAAAAAATTCTGGCTGGATCGCAAGCGTACGGCAGCGATTTCCAAACACACCAACGCCTTCAAGATCAACGAGGACGTGGTGATTCCACTGCCGCGCATGGCCGAGTACACCGACGGCATCGAACGCATCAACATTGAACTGAGCCTGCACAACAAGCTGGCGCTGTGCGACGCGCTGGCCGACTATTTCACCCACGGCAAGTTGCAACTGGGTCAGTTGGACGCCACCAGCGAGATTTCAGCTGCCGAGATGCTGGAAGACCGCGTGGCCGAGGCGCTGGCGCTGTTGGTCGAGGTGCGCACCCTGTGGTCGGGCTGGCTGCGAGATGTTGAACCGCTGTTTGCCCAGCTGCAAGACCATTCACTTCGCGCCAGCTGGAAGACACAGATTCGTCAACCCTTGCAGCAGATCTTCAGCGGCCAGGCGTTTGAGCCCATCCTGAAAGAATGCAACACCATCCACCAGCGAGTGCTCAAAGGCCGCGTATGGGTTGCGCTGCACATGCATGCCGGTGACGGCAACGTGCACACCAACATTCCGGTCAACAGTGACGACTACGCCATGCTGCAAGCCGCCCACGGCGCGGTCAAACGCATCATGGCGTTGGCGCGCAGTCTGGACGGCGTGATTTCCGGCGAGCACGGCATCGGCATCACCAAGCTGGAGTTTTTGAGTGATGCCGAAATACAGCCGTTCGTTGATTACAAAGCCCAGGTCGATCCTGAAGGGCGCTTCAACAAAGGCAAGTTGCTACGAAATACAAAGCTATCAGCCCAGGTGAAACAAGGGCTAGAGGCTGATTTCTTATATGCCGATCTGACAAATGCCTACACGCCCAGCTTTGGGCTGATGGGGCATGAGTCGCTGATCATGCAGCAGAGCGACATTGGCGCCATTGCTGATAGCGTGAAGGACTGCTTGCGCTGCGGCAAGTGCAAGCCGGTATGTGCCACCCATGTGCCGCGCGCCAATTTGCTGTACAGCCCGCGTAACAAGATTCTGGCCACCTCGCTGCTGGTGGAGGCTTTCTTGTACGAAGAGCAAACCCGTCGCGGGGTCTCCATCAAGCACTGGCAGGAGTTTGAAGACGTGGCCGACCACTGCACCGTGTGCCACAAGTGCCTGTCGCCGTGCCCGGTAAAGATCGACTTTGGCGATGTGTCCATGAACATGCGCAACCTGCTGCGCAAGATGGGTAAAAAGAGCTTTCGCCCGGCCGGTGCAGCCGCCATGTTCCTGCTCAACGCGACCAACCCTGAGACGATCAAGCTGGCGCGCTCGGTGATGGTCAATATCGCCATCAAGGCGCAGCGCGCCACGGCCGACCTGCTGAAGCTGGTATCGCGTAGGCAAACCAAAGCGCCACCTGCGACTCTGGGCACCGCACCTCTCAAAGAGCAGGTCATTCACTTTGTCAACAAAAAACTGCCTGGCGGCCTGCCCAAAAAGACCGCGCGTGCCTTGCTGGACATTGAAGACAAAGACTACGTGCCGATCATCCGCAACCCGGCCACCACCACGGCCGAGACGGAGGCGGTGTTTTACTTCCCAGGTTGCGGCTCGGAGCGCCTGTTCAGCCAAGTGGGCCTGGCTACCCAGGCCATGTTGTGGCACGCCGGGGTGCAGACCGTGTTGCCGCCCGGTTACCTGTGTTGCGGTTACCCGCAGCGCGGCAGTGGGCAGTTTGACAAGGCCGAGAAGATGATCACCGATAACCGGGTGCTGTTCCATCGGGTCGCCAATACGCTGAACTACCTCGACATCAAAACCGTGGTGGTGAGCTGCGGCACCTGTTATGACCAGTTGCAGGGTTACGAGTTTGACAAGATATTCCCAGGCTGCCGCATCATCGACATCCATGAGTACCTGCTGGAAAAAGGCATCACCTTGGCCAACGCCGGTGCCTTCTTGTTCCACGACCCGTGCCACAGCCCGATGAAGTTGCAAGAGCCGCTGAAAACCGTCAAGGCGCTGTTGGGTGATCAGGTGATCTTGTCGGACCGTTGCTGTGGCGAGTCTGGCACGCTGGCCTTGAACCGCCCCGACATCTCCACCCAGGTGCGTTTCCGCAAAGAGGAGCAAATCCTTAAAGGCGAGGCGGAGTTGCGCCAGCTGCCCGGTGTGGCTGCCAAAGACAATATCAAGATATTGACCAGCTGCCCGGCTTGCCTGCAGGGCCTGAGCCGCTTTGGCGAGGACCTGCAAAACGGTTTGCTGGAAGCCGATTACGTCGTCGTCGAGATGGCGAATCAGATTCTGGGCGAGCAGTGGATGCCCGACTATGTGAAACTCGCCAACAGCGGCGGTATTGAGCGCGTGCTGGTCTAAGCGCCAGGCCACGCCACCACACCCACAAGGAGATCACATCATGGCAGGTTTGCAAGCCGGTACGCCCAACCCGGAAAACATCACGGTGCACGGCGCATCGAAAGTGCTGGAAGTCAGCTTCTCAGACGGCGCCTCGTTTCGTATTCCCTTTGAGTTGCTGCGCGTGTGCTCACCCTCGGCCGAGGTGCAAGGCCATGGCCCGGGACAGGAAACACTGCAGAGCGGCCACCGCCATGTCGATGTGGTAGCGATAGAGCAGGTTGGCAATTACGCCGTTCGGCCGACTTTCTCGGACGGTCACAACACGGGTATCTATTCCTGGGAATACCTGTATTTTCTGGGCTCGCAGCAGGACAAGCTGTGGGAGGACTACTTTGCCCAGCTCAAAGCGGCAGGCGTGGATCGCGACACGCCGATGCCTGGCAAGAAGGCCAGTAGCTGCGCGAGTCATTGAGGTTTTGTTTGCCGGAGTGGCTGCGTTGGCATGACTTGAAAGATTGAGTTGGTGGACGGCAAGCTATGGCGAAGCGTTATGCATGATGGCTCACGCTCACTGGCAGTTGATCTATTTGAGTACGGTTTTCAGGGTAAAGGCGAGGTCTGTTATACCCGCCGCAAGGGGCTGTGGTAAGGTAATAAGCTATGCAAAACGCAGAGCGAATGGCTTCTTTCCTCTCGCCGCGGACAATGATCTTCAGGAACACCGCACGACCCCATTTATGGGCTGGGAGCGTTGCAGCTCCTGGATTCTTCGGTGTTGTCTGAACAAATCCATAAATCCGATTTTTAATGCCTAAAGGAGTGCATGGCTTTGAAATTAGCATGGATACGATGCCGTGCCACCCTCTGGGTGGTGGGCCTTGTGAGTCTGTCAAGTGTGTTGACGGGTTGCGATACTCCCCTCAAGAAGTTTCCATTGCAGGAAAAATTTGGCTCCACCAACACGTATTCGCGACTGTTTGACACCACGCCCGCACAAACCTGCGAGGCCGCCAGAAGGGCGTTGCTGAGCCAGGGCTACATCATCAACACCGCCCGCGACGACCTGGTGGCGGGGCAAAAAAGTTTTCAACCGGATGGTGAGTCACACTTGCAGCTAGAGATTCGGGTGGTGTGTGTACCCGACACGAAAGATGGAAAAGTGAGCCTGGGTTTCGTCACCGCTTTGCAAGACCGTTATGCGCTCAAGAAAAGCAACAATTCGGCCAGTCTGGGGGTGGGCGCGATTGGCTCCGTCTCGCTGCCTTTTACCTCGAGCAGTGATGCGATGGTCAAAGTCGGCAGTGAGACCATCGTGTCAGATACTTTTTATGACCGCTTTTTTGACCTGATGAAGCAGTATCTCGTGGATGCTGTTGAGCAGAATGATGCTCAATGAACATCGCTGCAGCGTGCTGCGATGTATCGGGCTGACGCCTCAGCGGCCTGACTGTCAGGCGCTGGGCCACTGACGCAAGTCAAACGCGCCGCCTCCCTGAGGTCTCCTGGCTTATATGCCTTTTTGCCTTCTAGCCCTTGATTCATAAGGGCTAGAAGCTACAAGTTTTAAAGTAACCAACCAAGCGCAAGACCAGGCAATTGCGCAGCAGCGAGGCCGGGTAGGCTGGCCGCGTGAGCCAAAGATCACCACGGCTGAGCAGCTGATCAAGCCAGTCGCAGACGCGGTGTGGCCAGCCGACTGGCGTGTAACCGGGCGCGGCGCAACACAGTGGGTGATTGGGTTTCTTCGGGGATCAGCAGGTAGTTGTGCGACCGCATGGCCTTTCCCAGCCCGACGCGGCTGGTCACCACTGCCATCGGGATGGCCAGCAACAGCGGCAGGCCCACCGGCAGCAGCCAGACCAAGGCACGTGGGTCGATGATGGCCACGCCAATGGCAAGCGCAACCACCATCAGGCTCATCGGCGCGAGTTGTGCTAGCGCATGGCGCCATGGCACTGCCGCTGCTTCACGCGGGGGCGATTTCCATTCGAGCTTGATGCCGGTGATGGCCACCGCCACAAACAGCGAGTGCGCCAGCATGCGCACCGGAGCTTGTAGCAGGGCAATCACGGTTTCCAGCAAGGCGCTGCGCAGCAGGCTGAAAGTGCCGCCAAAGCTGTGCTGCTGACCCTTGAGCAGGACAGCGGCAATGCCCAGAACACGTGGCAAAAACAGCATGCACAGCGTCCAGGCCCACAGCCACATCAGCTCGCCGGGCAGCCGCAGCCAGTCAGCCACCATGGGGGAACCCGACAGCCACAAGGCGGTACCCAGCGTCATGAAACTCAGCCACAAGGGTGCCGACAAATACGCCATGGCACCGGTGGCGAACATCGAGCGGTGCACAGCGTGAATGCCTGGCTCGGCGATCAACCGCGAGTTTTGCAGGTTGCCCTGGCACCAGCGGCGGTCGCGCTGCAGTTCGGCCAGCAGGTCCGGCGGTTGCTGCTCATAGCTGCCCACCAGGTCACCCACCAGCCAGACGTGGTAACCGGCGCGGCGCATCAACGCGGCTTCCACAAAGTCATGCGACATGATGCTGCCCGACATGCCGCCGGTGCCGGCAATGCGCGCCAGCGCGCAATGTTCCATGAAGGGCGCGATGCGGATGATGGCGTTGTGGCCCCAGTAGTGGGACTCGCCCATTTGCCAGAACTGCATGCCCAGCGTGAACAGGCGCCCCGTCACGCGCGAGGCAAACTGTTGCGCCCGGGCGTGCAAGGTCACGTGGCCAATGGCCTGGGTGGCGGTCTGGATGATGCCTGCCGTGGGGTTGGCTTCCATCAGCTTGACCATGGAAACCAGGCAGTCGCCGCTCATCACGCTGTCGGCGTCCAGCACCACCATGTAGCGGTAGTCTTTGCCCCAGCGGCGGCAGAAATCGGCCACATTGCCAGCCTTGCGGTCGCTGCGGCGTTTGCGCAGGCGGTAATAGACCTCGATCTGGGGTTGGTCGGGATGGCGGGCCAACTGGGTGCGCAAGTCTGCCCAAGCTGCACGTTCAGCCTTCTGAATGTCTGGGTTGTTGCTGTCGGACAGCACAAACACGTCAAAGGCTTTGACATGCGCCGTTTGGGCGACCGATTCACAGGTGGCGCGCAGGCCGGCAAACACGGTTGACACATCTTCGTTGCAGATCGGCATGATGATGGCGGTGCGTGTGGACACATCCAGCGTGTGGTGCTGAACTGTCTTGGCTGACAGGCTATGGCGGTCACCACGCAGCATCACGTAAAACCCCATCATCGCGGTCATGAAGCCGGTCACCACCCACATCGACAGCAGGGCAAACAGAGTGGCCTGGCCGTACTCCAAGAAAGCGTTGTCGTAGTCAGGTTGCATGTCGGTAAACAGGCGTGTAGCCCATGCCGCACTGGTGATCGACAGCAGCACAAACACCATGCGTCGGCGTTTGGCGGCGTGTTGCCAGGGCTGCAGCGGTTTCTCTGCCAAAGGTATTGGCGCTGCCTCCGCTGGCGCTCGCCCCATCAACGTCTGGACGGGGTGTAGGGCGACACTGGCGACGCTGTTCCAGAAACCACGCCATTGGCGCGGCACCATGGAGCCGCGATTGATCGGCGGCGCGGTGACAGCATTGGGGTGACGTACTTCGCGCAGGAGGCTGCGTGTGCGGGTGGTGCTCACGGTGTGATCAGGTTGGTCCATGTTTCGCTCAGTGTTTGGTTGTTGTATTGGAGGAAGGCGCGCAGCTCTACCGGCAGCGCCGGATTCAGTCGCTGCACACGCAAAGTCATGCGCCAGGCGCCCGTGGCGGAGTTTTTGTAGGCCAGGCTTTCGGTCACGCGGCCATTGGCGTTGGCGGTGGCAATGGCCTGAACGGGCGTGTCGTCGGGCAAAACGTCCAGTGCCGGGCCAGCAAAATCAACGACAAACTGGATTTGCTGATCCACGGCTTCGGTGCCGGGCCTGATGAAGCCCGTGCCGCGGCGCGTTTGCGTCACCCAGCCGTTGGGCGGCAACTGCTGGTTTTGGCCTTGCCAGGCAATCGTGTAGGCAAAGTCCATTGATTGACCGGGCTGCGGCATGCTGGCAGGCACCCAGTAGGCGGCTACGTTGTCGTGGGTTTCGTCGGGGATGCCAAATTGCAGCAACTCAACCCGGCCTGCGCCCCAGTCACCCAGCGGCGTGATCCAGGCGCTGGGCCGCAGCTCATAACGCGCTTCGGTGTCCTCATAACTGTGGAAAGCGCGGTCACGCTGCATCAGGCCAAAGCCTTTCAGACTTGTCATGCTGAACGAGGTGGTGATCGCAGCAGCCGGGTTTTGCAAGGGCCGCCACAGCCATTCGCCGTCGCCGGTGGCGATCATCAAGCCGTCGGAGTCGTGCACCTCAGGCCTGAAGTCGCCC
This sequence comes from Rhodoferax sp., assembly GCA_031291305.1. Classification (GTDB taxonomy): domain Bacteria; phylum Pseudomonadota; class Gammaproteobacteria; order Burkholderiales; family Burkholderiaceae_C; genus Rhodoferax. Next base: position 45,456 of record JARLJH010000008.1, read on the forward strand.
GCACGGGTCTGGTTTTCGCCAAAGAAGAACATGCTGGTGAGCGGCGCCAGGCCCAGGGTGGTGACGGGCTTGTCGGTGGCTCGCATGAAGATGCGGGCGTGGACCGCGCTGATGGTCTGCTCGCCTGGGGTGACGTCGAAACGGTATGCGCCGGTCATGCGCGGCGAATCCATCAGCGCATAGATGGTGAGTTGCTTGGCGTCGGCGCTTGGTTTTTCAAGCCAGAACTCGGTAAAGCGCGGAAACTCTTCTTGGCTGGCGCCGGAGGTGTCGACCGCCAACCCGCGCGCAGACAAACCGTAACGTTGACCAGCGCCCAAGGCCCGGAAATAGCTGGCACCAGAAAAAACGACCAGTTCATCCTTATGGTCGGCACTGTTCAGATTGCTGAAAGTGCGCAGGCCGCCGTAGCCGAGATCGCCCCATGTCTGGGGTGATAGCTTGTTTTTACCGAAGTTGAAATCCGCCGGGTTGTAGGGAATCGGCTTGATGCCTTGCGGCGTGATTTCGTGGATGCGAACGGCATCGCTGAGCCTGCCGACGTGGAAAAAATTGGCTTCAAAGGGCAGCTTGTCGGCCCGCCACAAGGTGTGGTCCGGGTTAAAGCGGATGTCACGGTAACCGTCGTAATCCAGATTGGTCAGTTCAGCCGGAATGGCGTGACTGGCCGGTTGGAACGGGGCTTGGGCTTGCGCGCGGGCCAGCCCTGCCACATCGTCCAGGCTCCAGGCCTGCGCCTGGCCAGTCGCAAAGATCAGCAGACTGGCCAATGCCAAGGCAAAAAAACGGGCCGAAAAGGCGGGTTGGCGAAGGTGAAAAGAACGGCGCAGAAAGGTCGACATGCCAACCCTAGTGCAAACCCTATGCCACTCTGTAAAAGCCTTTATAAATCAATGGTTTGGATGTATTTTTGATTTGCCAGGCGAGAAAACGGCGAAAAACCGGACACAAACCCCGGTTTTTGTCGCCAAAGAGCGACAACATCCCGTCATGAAATCAGAAAACTGTTTTGAATCAACAGTTTGAGCTTGTCGCCTGACAGCGACGTTATCTCAGACGGCGGGTGGGAGTGCGGTACCGCCGTCGCCCTTGAACAGGCCGGGCGTCAGGCCGTGTTTTTGCATCAGGCGGTAAAACTCGGTCCGGTTGCGGTCGGCCAGGTGGGCGGCGTCGGCCACATTACCGTCGGTCAGCTTGAGTAGGCCAACCAGGTAGTCGCGTTCAAAACGTTGCTTGGCCTCGGCAAAGGTGAGCACCTCCACGCTGGGTGAGCGTAGGGCGCGTTGCACCAGCGCCAGCGGCACCAGCGGCGTGGTCGACAGCGCACAGACCTGCTCCACCACGTTGTACAGCTGGCGCACATTGCCGGGCCAGGCGGCTGTGCTCAAGGCGATCAGGGCTTCGGGCGCAAATCCGCTCAGGCGCTTTTTGTATTTGTCAGCCAACTTGACGAGGAAATGGTTGCCCAGCAGCGGAATGTCCTCGCGGCGTTCGGACAGGGGGGGCAAGGTCAGGGTCACCACATTGAGTCGGTAAAACAGGTCGGCACGGAACTGGCCTTCGGCCATCGCCTGGTCCAGATCACGGTGGGTGGCCGAGATGATGCGCACATCCACCGGGATCGATTGGCTGGAGCCCAATGGCCGCATCGTGCGCTCCTGCAGCACGCGCAGCAGCTTGACCTGCAGCGCCAGTGGCATGTCGCCGATTTCGTCGAGCAGCAGGGTGCCGCCTTGCGCCGCCTGAAACAGCCCGACATGGTTGGCCACGGCGCCGGTGAAAGCGCCTTTGACATGGCCAAACAACTCTGACTCCAGCAGGGCCTCTGGGATGGCGCCGCAGTTCACCGCGATAAAGGGCTTGTTGGCGCGCGTACCGGCCTGGTGGATCGCCTGAGCCAGCATCTCCTTGCCGGTGCCGCTTTCTCCGCGCAGCAGTACGCTGGCGTCCGATTGCGCCACCATGCGCGCTTCGGCCAGCAATTCCGCCATGCGGCTGGAGCGACTGATGATCTGGTGTTGCCAGGTCTGTGTGCTGCCAGATGGGGCCGAATCTGCCGGTGCGCTCAGTGATAGCGCCTGCGCAATCTTGTCGAGCAGACTCTTGCCGTCAAATGGCTTGGTCAGATACGAGAAAACCCCGCGTTCGGTGGCCTGAACCGCATCGGGAATGGTCCCATGGGCGGTCAGCAAAATCACCGGCAGTGAGTGATGCTGGGAGCGAATGTCGTCAAACAGCGCTAGGCCGTCACGGCCCGGCAGTCGCACGTCGCTGAGCACCAACTGTGGCCGCTCGATATGCAACTGGGTCATAGCGGCCTCGGCCGAACTGACTGCCGTGACACGGTAACCCGCTGCGCTGAGCCGGATGGTCAACAGGCGCAGCATGTCTGCGTCATCATCCACCACCAGCAGATGCGGGCCGGGCGCAGTTGGCGTTGTCAGGGGCGTGGATTCACTCATGGTGATGGTGTGCGGCTGCTGCGGGAAGCTGGCGCTGGCGAGAGTCGGTTCGTGAGGCTACGCTCAATGGCCTTGAGGGCCTCCAGGCGCTCGTTAGTCTGGTCCAACCGGCGTTGCACGTCGCGCATTTGTTGGGTTTGCTTGTCCAGCATATCTTCCAGACGGCGTTGCTCAGCAAAGCGTGCGGCAAGCAGGCCCGCCAACGGATGCAGCGCCTGCGCCTCGGCGTTGGGGTTGGCCAGCACCCGGCCCAGTAATTCCTGGGCGCTGGTGAGTTCAGGCAGTTGATGGAACTGGCTCAGTACCAGGGCTAGTTGCATTTGCTCGGTCGGGCCCGCGACGTCGCCTAGTCGCACTACCTCCTGGTTCAGTTCTGCTGCTTGCATGTGGCGTGTTCGTTCTGCATAAGCCAGCATTTGCAGGACGTTGTCAGTGGCCGGTGCGGCCGGACTTATTGGAGATTCGGCAACGCAAGGCTGGGAGCAGGTGGCGACCGTTGTTGGCTCGGTCCCGTTTGCCGCATGGTTCTCGCGCAGGTCAACATGACTGGCGCAGCCAGCCGCCAGCATCGTCACCGCGAGAAAGGCCAGCAACCCGGCACGGATCAGGCGGCGCGGGGGGTGCTTAAAAAATTCAGGACTTGAAAACATGGGGTAGCTCTATTCTGAAATGGGCACCAACGGGGTCTGGCAGCAGCTCGATGTGCCCGCCGTGTGCGGCAATGTATTCAAACACGATGGACAGACCAATACCACTGCCTCGTGCCGCGTCGGCCGGTTGGCGCTCACCGCGGTAAAACGGCTCAAAAATCCGTTCCCGATCAGCCCGCGCCACACCGACACCCTGGTCGTGAATGTCGATGTGTACCAATCTTTGCAGCGTGGTGAGTTCGATGCGGATCACCCCTTTGGGAGGCGAATAACGGATGGCATTGGACAACAGGTTGGCCACCACCGTGCCGATTTTTTCCGGGTCCAGCTCGACCAGGGTTGCCTTGCCGATGACGGTGATTGTCAGGTCGCGGGCGCGAGATTGCAGACGCTGAGCATCAACCTGCGCTTCAAGCAGTTGCAACAGATCGGTGGTTTGCCGGTGCAATTGGCGGGCCTCAAACGCCGCGGTGTTGAAGCGCAACAGGGCTTCAATCTGGCCTTGCAAAACATCGGTGTTGTTGCGCAGGATCTGTGCGATTTCGCGCTGATCATGGTTGAGTTCACCAGCCACACCGTCTTCCAGCAGGGAGACGCCTTCCCGCAGCGAGGCCAGGGGTGTCTTGAGTTCATGCGAAATGTGGCGCAAAAAACGTGATTTGTCGGCGTCAAGCTCGACCAGTCGCAGGCGCAGCCAGTTCAGCCGTTGCCCCACCATCGCCAGGTCGGCCGGCCCGCGAATGGTGATGACGTCGTCCAAGCGGTTTTCACCAAGGCCGACGATGGCGTTTTCCAGACGCTTGAGCGGCACGGTGAACCAGACGCCGAAGGCCAGCGCCATGGCGACCGCCAACGCGATGGCCCAGCCCACTTGCTGCGCCAGGTGGCTTCGGCTGTCTTCAAGCTTGACCTCCAACGCTGAATTGCGCTGCTGAATGATCTTTTGCACCTGCACCGCGATGGCCGAATTGATGCCGTCCAGATCGCGAAACATTTGTGCCAACTGGCGTTCCCGATCCAGCGCGGTCTCGGGAGGGCCGGTCAGCAGGTCATCGACCGCTTGCAAATGCGAGCGCCACTGTTGTTCGCGCACGCTGGGCAGGCCTTCTTTCGTCAGGTTGCTCAACAATGTGCTGGTCTCTCTTGCCTGGTCGGCAAAGCGGGCGCGAAGAACGCGGTCATCCAGCACCACCGACTGGCGCGAGGTGCGCTCCATGGAAACACTCAGCTCGCTCAATGACTGGGCGAGACGGCTGAGTTCAAGCGACCGGGCCGCGCTGTCGCGGCTTTGTAATGTGAGCTCTTCCAGGGTAAACAGGGCGCGCAGCGAGGCGGCACCCAGCAAAGCGGCAATCAGCAAAAACGCGATCACCAGAAGTTGCCGGAACGAGAATTTCTGCAGCATGGGGGATCGGCTGAAGACTAGCCTTGCACGCCATTGCGCCAGCCGACCAGCTTGCCCGAATCGGGCTTGCTCATCTGGCAGGCGAAGGCTTTGAGAAAGTCTTTCTTGGGCATGACGTGAGAATTGAAATGATTGCTTCTGTTTATATAGCTGTTTGCCGTTTATGGACGAGGGCTAGCGGCCATTTTTCTGTATAAAACGGTGCTGGCAGTCAGATCATCGCGGGGCCACATTCCACGCCCCAGCGTCTGACATACGCCGAAATGCTGGGCTTTCTGGCCATCGGTGTGGGGACTTGTCAGCGATAGCTATGAACGTGAACTTGAACAATGGACAGGAAACTCAAGCGGACGAGTCGAAGTATGGCATGCCTTGAAAAGGCGGGCGGTAGATGGCAGGTTCGCAGCGCTTGCTGTCGGTCGCGACCGGCAGCTTGCTGGAGTCTCAGCGCCGCTACCAGCGGACCTACCAGTCTTTCAAGGCTTCTAGAAGTTGCGTTTTGACATCTTCGCTCGCAAAGCTCGCGTCAATGGACGTTTGCGC
>JARLJH010000009.1 GCA_031291305.1 Rhodoferax sp.
CCTGATAGAAAAAGAAGCCAAGAGAAACCAAGCCCAAAAACCGGGCACCGTAAACTTCCAGCTTTAACCCGGTCAAGCCACCAGTCAGAAGTTCTCAACTTCCTCCGCCTTCAGGCTCATACCTGGATTGGAAAATACTCTGGGCGTGACGACAATTCGGTGGCTGCTTATGGGCGACCAATTCGGCAGCGTGAAGGACAGCAATGGGTCTTTTCGGGTACGCCAGGTGGGGAAATCTTCGCCACGTTGCTGCATCATTCAGTCTCAACCGAACGGCTGATCTGGAGCGGCCAGATTGAAAAGCTGAAGGTCAGCAATGGAGCGGAACGTAGGCCAACAGTGCAGCGGTCCCAGTCACCCACGGCAGTCAGCTACCCGGCGTTCCAATTTCATGAATTGGAATACCACTCGGCAAATGTTCGCAATGGTTGCGGCGACGAACAACGGGTGTCCGTCGTCAACGCGCTTACATTTTGCGAACTAACAGCAATGTGGTGGTGGCAGTTCGAATCATATGCTCGGCCACACTGCCCACAAGCAAGCGCTCAAATCCGCGACGGCCGTGCGTGCCCATCACGATCAGGTCGGCATTCCATTGACCCGCGGCGTCGATGAGCATTTCGGACAGACGTTTATTGTCGGACTCGATCAGGATGCAATACGGATCACAGCCCGCATCTTTGGCTTTGGCAGAAGCCCGCTCCAGCAAGGCATTGCCCGTATCGCGCATCTCCTGTTTGACTTTGTCAACGTCGATATAGGAGCCCAGGCCCATGCCGTGCTGTGTCACCGGTGCTTCGTCCAGCGCGGTGCCGATGCACAAACTGGCTCCCAGCTTGGAGGAGAGCTCAATCGCCTCATCGAGGGCCTTCTGGGCTGTGCTGCTATTGTCGATAGCCACAAAAATTCGTGAGTACATAGGTTTTCCTTAAATTACTTGGCAATCATCATCGTGAAGGGAAAGACGTAAGCCTGCAGCGTGACGAGGACACCAACCATGCTGGCTAGCGCGATCGAATGAAAGAAGACATAACGAAGAATGTCGCCTTCGTGATTGAACCATCGAGTGGCGGTTGAAGCCACAACAATGGATTGGGCGTCAATCATTTTGCCCATCACGCCACCTGCGCTGTTGGCTGATCCCATCAGGTTGACCGGGAGGCCAAGCTGCTGCGCAGCGACATGTTGCATACCACCAAACAGCACGTTGGATGCTGTGTCCGAGCCCGTCATCGCAACGCCGATCCAGCCCATCAAGGTGCCGAAGAAGGGGTACAGCAAGCCGCTGTTGGCAAACGCCAGGCCCAGCGTGGTATCAGTTCCAGAATAGCGCGTGAGCGTGCCCAAGCCCAACATCAGAACGATGGTCATCAATGAATATCTGACCAACCAGAAGGTCCGCCCAAAGGTCTTGACGATTTCTAGCGGTTTGTATTTCATGACCAATGCGCCGACGATCGCGGACAACAGGATGCCAGTGCCTGTCGCTGACAACAGACCCAATACATAGACCGCACCTTCCTTGGTGGGTTTTAAAACGACCGGTGGCATCTTTTCCACCAGATTGTTCAAGCCAGACATTGGGAACGCAGGCGCATACAGGTGGTTCAGAAAGGCCTTGACAGGAGGCAATCCCCATACGAAAACGAACACCGTCAGGATCAACCAAGGTATCCAGGCCTGAATCACTTGAGCGCGTGAATAGGTCTTGATCGGCTCAGCCGCCTTGGTCTGCACTTCACCGGACTTGTGGCCTTTGAGATTGGGTGAAGTCCAAATCGACTTCGGCTGCCAAACGCGCAAAAACAGGATCAGCGATGCCATGGAAATGATGGCAGCAATGATGTCCACCAATTCGGGTCCGATAAAGTTGGAAACAAGGTATTGTGGGATGGCAAACGACAAACCAGTGACCAGGATGGCTGGCCAGATTTCCATCATGCCCTTGCGACCGGCGAAGGCCCAGATCATCCAAAACGGAACCAAAATACAAAATGGTGTCAAGGTGGCGCCGATGGTGGCGGTCACTTGTGCCAGGTCATAGCCATGAACTTTGGCCAGTGTTATCACTGGAGTTCCGAGTGCACCAAACGCCACGGGAGCCGTATTGGCGATCAGACAAAGGCCGGAGGCTGCAAGTGGCGAAAAGCCCAGACCAATCAAGATCCCAGCGGTGACTGCAACCGGTGTACCGAATCCAGCAGCGCCTTCAAAAAACGCGCCAAAGCAGAAGGAGATCAGCAATAATTGCAGGCGTCGATCACTGGTAATGCCTGATAGAGATGACTGGAGAATTTGGAAACTACCATTCTGTTCTGCCAACTTTTGCAGAAAAATGATGTTCAACACAATCCAGCCGATGGGCAGCAAACCTGTAAATCCACCGTACAAGGCGGCAGTACCGGCCATACTGGCGGGCATACCATATGCGAATACTGCGACCAGCACTGCTGCCAATAGGCCAAGGCCAGCGGCAATATGGGCCTTGATATCGAGAAAACCCAGCGATATCAGCATGACCAAGACGGGTATTGCTGCCAGCAGGGTGGAAATCACCATGTTTCCAAATGGATCGTAAACCTGTTGCCAAACCATAAAAAACTCCTAATATTTCAATCAAATGTTGGGTTGCCGGGCCGGTTCTCACGGCGGCGCGAATTGGGATGTTCTTTAGCAATTGATACCTGTGCCCTCCCTGCTGCATTCCTCTAACAGGTAGGCGATAGAGTGATAGCTGCGTCCGGTTTCGGCCGTCAGGCCGATTTCGCAGGTGCGGTTGGTGGAGACACCTTCACAGCAATTCGTGGGCAATGCTTCATGTAGCTTGCGCAGTGCGTGCACATTGAGCTCCGGGACAACGAAACCACGGTCACCACCAAAACCACAACAATTGACGCCGGCTGGTTCGACGATATCGCTGACGCAGGCACCTACAACGGCGCGCAGCTTGGCGTCAGAGGCCGTGCGGCGCACACTGCAATTGATGTGCAGTGCGATTGGCCCTGGCTTCTTGTTCAGGCGCAGGCGTGGCAGCAACGCGTCGTGCGCAAATTCATGAAAATCCAGCAATGGCAAGCGCCCTGCCAATATCTTTTGCATTCGAGTGGAACAGGTGCTGGCATCCATGATGACGGGGTAGTAGCCGCCGTGACCGTTGTCAGCGGCCAGCAGCAGCGCTTGCATCACGGCATCGGCCATCTGGTCGGCCTCATCTGCCATTCCCTTGCTAGCCATCATCTGGCCACAACACAGTTTGTCATACCCTTCTGGCAAGATGGGCGCATACCCAGCGCGAACCAAGAGCTCCATGATCACTTCAGGCAGCGCGAGTTCGTCGGTCCTGTTGGCGCCGAAGATGCGACCGCCGCAGGCTGGAAAGTACACCACCGGGTCGCCACCACCAGCGTAAGCCAATGGCAACTTGCCCGCTTGCGGCATGCTGCGCCGCCAGGCACCACCCGTCATTCGCGCCATGAGACCCTCTCCCACCAGACTCGAAGCCATTTGGCCCGCGCGGATACCGACGCGCGACGCTGTTGCCACCTTGCCGAAATTGTCGACAGTCCATTGGGCAACTTTGTGTGAGGCGCTGCCCATGCCGCGACCACGAAGCAAGCGCGTGAGTTCACCAGTGTCGATGCCCACGGGGCAAGCGGTGGAGCACAGGCCGCAGCCAGCGCAGGTGTCCAGGCCGTAGTAGGCGAAATCTGCCTCGACGTCAGCCGCGCTTTCGTCTGCTGCAGCGCGCCGCGAGAGCTCTCTCCAACTGACGATGCGCTGGCGCGGTGAGAGTGTGAGCCGGTGCGAAGGGCACAGCGGTTCACAAAAACCGCATTCAATGCAACGATCTACCAGTTCTTCGGCTGCTGGCATGGGCTTGAGGTGTTTCAAGTGCGCCTGCGGGTCGTCGTTCAAAATAACGCCAGGGTTAAGTCGGCCTTCTGGATCAAACAGGCGTTTGATTTGCCGCATCAAGTCCGCGGCCTGCATCCCCCATTCTTTTTCGACGAACGGCGCCATGTTGCGACCCGTGCCATGCTCGGCCTTTAGCGAGCCGTCATACTTTCCCACCACCAGTTCGCAAACATCGTCCATGAAACGTGCGTAACGCTCGACCTCGGCTGCTTCAGAGAAATCCTGTGTGAAAACGAAGTGCAGGTTGCCTTCGAGCGCGTGACCGAAGATGATGCCCTCGTCGTAGCCGTGGCCGCGCATCAGTGCCTGCAAATCGAGCGTGGCTGAGGCCAGCGATTCGATCGGAAAGGCGACATCTTCAATGATCACCGTCGTGCCGGCCCGGCGCATTGCCCCCACCGAGGGGAACGTGCCCTTGCGCACTTTCCAATAGATGTCGCAGGTAACGGGGTCGGTGGAGAACGCGGGCCTCTCTACTGTGTCGATACTGGTCAATGCGGCCAACGTCGCATCTATTCGCATTTGCAACGCCATCGCCGTTTGCGCGCGCACTTCGATAAGTAGCGCCGCTGCCTCGTTGCTCAGACCGCGCATCGCTGGGGGCATGGCTGGCTGGTCCTGGACTGAGCGAATGGCTGCACGGTCCAGCAACTCCACTGCGGATACAGGTTGATGCTTTAACGCCATCACGGCCTGGCAGGCGACTTCAATGCTGGGAAAGAATATCAGGGCGCTGGCCTTGCACGGATCTTCAATGACGGTGTTAAAGGTGATGCTCGAGATGAAACCCAGCGTGCCTTCCGAGCCAATCATCAGATGCGCCAGAATGTTGATCGGGTCTTCAAAGTCAATCAGCGCATTGAGGCTGTAACCAGTGGTGTTCTTGATCTTGTATTTGTGGCGGATGCGCTTTGACAGTGCCTCGTCAGCACGGGTGGCAGCACCGAGGCGCTCGAGTTCGTCCAGCAGATTGGTGTGGCTTTGGCGGAAGCGCACAACGCTGGAGGCGTCTTCGGAGTCGAGCACGGCGCCATCAGCGAGCACGACGCGGATGCCGGCCAAAGTGTTGTAGCTGTTCTGCGCCGTGCCGCAGCACATGCCGGAGGCGTTATTGGCTGCGATGCCGCCGATCTTGCAGGCGTTGATAGAGGCGGGGTCAGGTCCGATCTTGCGCCCGAACGCGGCCAGGCGGTAATTCACCTCGCCACCGATGATGCCGGGGCCAACGCGCACAGTAGCACCGTCGGGACCAATGTCGCAGGTGGCGAAGCCCTCGCCGATTAGCGCCAGTACGCTGTCCGTGACGCCTTGACCAGACAGGCTGGTGCCAGCGGCGCGGAAGGTGACCGAGCGGCCACGCGCTTGGGTCAACCTCAGTAGTGCCTGGACTTCTTGCTCGTTTTCGACCACAGCGACGACTTCAGGCGTCATGCGGTAAAAGCTGGCGTCGGTGCCGTAGGCCAGGCGCCGAAGGCTGTCAGAGATGATCTGACGCGCAGGCAGGATGCTGGCCAGGGCAGGTATCAGCTCACTCATTTCTTCTTTCCTTCAGCAGGTCGCGTAGGCGTTTGGATGCGGGGATCAAAGGGGTGCGGCTGCGCGTCCAGGCGCCCTGTTCGGTAGGCGACAACGCGCGCCCGCGGCTCATGAACCAAGACGCCAGTCGGTACAGGCCCAGTCGGCTGTAGACCTGCGCCCAGACGCCCCAGATCGTGGTATCCATGACGGTGCGCGCGGTACCGCTGCCACGCAGCGTGGCGTCTTCGCCCTCAGGCTTTGTCATGGCCTCGTTGCGCAGCCGCACCAGGATGTCGGGTATCGGAATCTTCACCGGACACACTTCGGAACAAGCACCGCACAGAGTCGAGGCAAAAGCCAGCGGGTAAGTTGACTCCAGCCCCAACAAATGCGGCGAAATGATTGCGCCTATGGGGCCCGGGTAAGTGGTGCCATAGGCGTGGCCACCGATCCGCGCGTACACCGGGCAATGGTTCATGCAGGCTCCGCAGCGGATACACTGCAGGGTGGCCCGAAGTTGCTCGTCGCCGTAGGCCTGGGTGCGCCCGTTGTCAAGCAGAATCAGATGCACCTCGTCGGGTCCGTCTTTCTCGTTTGACTGGCGCGCAGCGCTGATCATGTTCACATAGGTGGTGATGTTCTGGCCCGTGGCCGAGCGCGGCAGCAGACTCAACAGCGGCACCACGTGTTCGAGCTTCTCCACCACTTTCTCGATGCCGGTGATGGCGATGTGTACGCGCGGTACCGTAGTGCATAGGCGTCCGTTGCCCTCGTTCTCCACCAGGCAGAGCGTGCCGGTCTCGGCGACGGCAAAATTGACGCCCGACAGACCGATGTCTGCGTCGGCAAACTTGGCGCGCAGCACGCGCCGACCGATGGCGATCAACGCGTCCACGTCGTCGGTATAGGCTACACCCGGAATTTCCTTGGCAAACAGGGTGGCGATTTCCTGCTTGGTCTTGTGGATCGCTGGCATGATGATGTGCGAGGGCGCTTCCCCGGCCAACTGGACGATGTACTCGCCCATATCGGACTCCATGGCCTCGATGCCCGCGGCTTGCATCGCGTGATTGAATCCGACCTCCTCGCTCACCATGGACTTACCCTTGATCACAGTGCGTGCATTGATCCGCCGCGCGATGCCCAGAGCGATCGCGTTGGCCTCATCAGGCGTTTGCGCCCAGTGCACCTGTACACCCCGCGCTGTGAGGTTTTGCTCCAACTGTTCCAGTAATCTGGGTAGGTGGGCCAAGCTGTAGCGGCGTACCTGGGAACCCAGTTCGCGCAGCCCCTGCAGTTCCTCTTGGTCAGGGAACTGGCCGCGCCGCTTGGCCTGCAGAAAGTCCATGGCACCGCGGAAGTTCTTTCGCTGAGCCGGGTCGTTCAACGCGGCCCGACTACGCTCCTTGAATATGTCCATGGGATGGATTGCAATGGTGCGACTCATGACACAAATCCTTCGGCATGGCGCAACAACAACACCAGTTCGCGTGGACCATGCGCGCCGTAGGCCAGGGTCTGTTGTATGTCGGCCGTCTTGGAAGGTCCGCTGATCAACAGCGCATTAGTTGGCATTCCCTTGGCCCAGCCTTCTGCTGCGAACGCGCTGTACATGTCGGCGTGGATCGTGGCCACATCGAGCAGAACGAAGTGAATTGGCGGCACCAGCGACATGAGTCGCGGCTCGCACGCATCGGGCCACAGGATGAGGCTGCCGGTTTCTGCGATGGCGCTTCGAGCCAGAGTGAGCGATGCATCGATGCCATCAAACAGCTCCTGGCGCCAGGCCTCTATGGACTGCGCATAGCGACGTAGCTCCAGTCCCTCGGATTGGTTTGTTTGAATCTGACCATGGCGCGTTTCGAGCTGTGCGCCATGTGGAGTGTTGGTGCCGATGAGCAGCTTGCGCAAGCCCTTGGCTGCCGCTATGCGCATGAGGAGGTCAGGCCAATTGCTGGCCGTGGTGTCATGGACCTCAGTCTTCACAGTCTCCATGGCTGCGCGAAGCCGGGCCGCGCGCTGCGCCTGGGTCTCGTCGCGGCGCCGGGCATCAAACCAGGACTTGACGTCGGGCAACGCCGGTGCATTTGCAATAGTCGTGGCGCGCAACTTTGCCAGAATGTTTGCTCGGGCGCTCATGTGCCTTGGGCGCTCGTGCGCTTCCATAGAAAGCTGGCCAGGTGCTCACCCGGTAGTGAAGCGGTCTTGAGTCCGGCGATTTCGTCCTGCTTGGCCGAGCGACCTGTGATGTTGAGCAGGCATCCGCAATCAGCGCTGACGACACATTCGGCACCGCTACCCTTGATGCTGGCCACCTTATCGGTCACGATGGCCTCGGAGATGTCCGGGTAACGCATGGCGAAAGTGCCACCAAAGCCACAGCACTCTTCCACCCTGGCTTGCTGCACGACGTTGACTCGGGTCAAGCTATCCAACAACGCCGCACTGGTCTCATGTGAGCCCATTTCGCGCCGCGCATGACAGGAGGTATGTAACGCCACGGTGCAGAGATTGCCCAGATCTTCATGACTGAAATTCACCACATGAACCAGAAACTCGCTCAGTTCATACACGCGCTCGGCCAGGGCAGTGGCTCGAGCCTGCAATACCGGGTCTGCGGCAAAGAGATGCGGGTAATGCAGTCTCATCATGCCGCCACAGGAGCCAGACGGCACCACGATGGGCCAGCTTTCTGTGAAGAGGTTCAGTTGCTGCAAGGCGACCGCGCGCGCTTCTTCGGGAAAACCACTGCTGTGGGCCGGCTGGCCGCAACAGGTCTGCTGCTCCAGGAAGTGCACCGTGATGCCCTCGCGCTCTAGCAGCCGAACCGTGTCCAAGCCCGCCTGTGGCGTGAACTGATCAATCAAGCAAGTGGAAAACAGGTAGACGTCGGCCGGCTTGGGCGGATACCGCCGGGCACTTGGGGTAATGGACTCAGCGGGCATTATTTCTTTCTAACTTATTTTGGTAAAGTGGTCTGACCATTTGACAGGAGTTTAAAAAGTATTGCGCCGTGAAAAATAGGGGTTTCCCCTAATGCTTAGCAAGTTAGCGACATAGAAATGGGCTACTATTGCGTGGTCTTACCACTTTTTATGCAATGACTCAATTCCGCCCCCCTGCGATCCGACTGGCCGACACAGTCGCGGCCGAACTGGAAAAGCGAATCCTTGAAGGCTCGCTCAAACCAGGTGATCGCCTGCCCGCAGAGCGCAACCTTGCGCTTGATTTGAGTGTGTCACGGCCCTCGCTACGTGAAGCGATTCAGAAGCTGGTTTCAAAAGGTCTGTTGAGCACCCGCCATGGGGGTGGCACCTTCGTCACCGATCGGCTTGAGGCACATTTCGCCGATCCCTGGCAGGACCTGGTTAAAGGCCATCCCTTACTGCACCGCGACTTGTTGGAATTTCGACAGATGCTTGAGAGCGAAGCGGCTCGACTGGCGGCAGATCGCTCCACCGATGTTGATATCAAACGCCTGGATGCGGTGTATTCGAAATTGGCGGAGATCTATGAAAGTGATGACCTTGCGGCCTGTATTGACGCCGACGTTGCGTTTCATCAGGTAATTGCAGAAGCGGCTCACAACGTTCTGATAGGTCATCTCAGCGCAAGTTTGATGCGGGTGATACACGGCCACGTATCGACCAATCTTGGGCACTTGCATGCAAGGCCGCAGCGCTGGGATCATTTGAAGGCGCAGCACCGTGCCATCTGGCAGGCGATTCGTGAAGGCAAACCACAGGAGGCCGCTCAAGCCGCACGCGGCCACATCGAATTCGTGCGCCAGAGCATGGAAGACAACGCTCGGGAAGAGGAACGCCGTCTAAGTGCACTTAGACGCGCTGGAGAACTTATCGATTGATTAAGGAGCCAGCCAACTCTTCCTTTTGCTGATCTTCAAAATTGAACGACTGGAACCGAGAAAAACGTAATTCGGCGCTGCAGCGTTAGCTGACGGCCACGACAGGCAGCAATATGGAAGTCCAAAGGAGTGATTTTCGGCAGTCGGGTACCTCATGCGTTTTCGGGACTTTGATTGATGGATGTGTTAATCGACACCGCCGTTACCAAAGTGGTTGCA
>JARLJH010000010.1 GCA_031291305.1 Rhodoferax sp.
CCTGATAGAAAAAGAAGCCAAGAGAAACCAAGCCCAAAAACCGGGCACCGTAAACTTCCAGCTTTAACCCGGTCAAGCCACCAGTCAGAAGTTCTCAACTTCCTCCGCCTTCAGGCTCATACCTGGATTGGAAAATACTCTCGGTTATCCAGTTGGGCAAGAGTCTGGGCTTTGCCATCGTGGCAGAAGGTGTTGAAGAAGAAAAACATGTTGCGATTCTCGCTGCCATGGGTTGCAACTATGCTCAAGGCTTCTGGTTTTCCCGGCCGCAAGACGAGACGACCGTGCTGAAACTCATCGCACAGGCCAACGGTGTTATTCCGGCGCACAAACTATGAACTGAAGTGGCACACAAATTTGCTACAAAAAAAGCCCGACACCCTTGCAGGCATCAGGCTTTCTGGAATCGGGTCAACTGGGTTAGCTGGCCAGCGCAGCAAACGCCCTTGCGGTGATGTCTTCCACGCTGCCAGTGCCGCTGATGGCGCGGTATTTGGGGGCAGCTGCAGGTTCGGCTTGGGCCCAGGCGGAGTAGTAGTCCACCAGCGGGCGGGTTTGGGCACTGTATACGTCCAGGCGCTTTTTGACGGTTTCTTCCTGGTCGTCAGCACGTTGCACCAGCGGCTCGCCGGTTACATCGTCCATGCCTGCCACTTTGGGCGGGTTGAATTTGACGTGGTAGGTGCGGCCTGATGGCGGGTGCGAGCGGCGTCCACTCATGCGGTCAATGATGGCATCAAAAGGCACGTCGATTTCCAGTACGTAGTCCAGTTTGACGCCTGCGGCCTTCATTGCGTCGGCTTGCGGAATGGTGCGCGGGAAGCCATCAAACAAAAAGCCGTTGGCGCAATCGGGCTGGGTGATGCGCTCTTTGACCAGGTTGATGATCAGGTCGTCGCTGACCAGGCCACCAGCGTCCATGATGGTCTTGGCCTGCACACCTAGCGGGGTGCCTGCCTTGACAGCGGCGCGCAACATGTCACCGGTGGAAATTTGTGGAATGCCGTATTTCTGGCAAATGAAGGTGGCTTGTGTGCCTTTACCAGCGCCTGGTGCGCCCAACAAGATCAGTTTCATGCGTGTCCTCGGGTTTTTATTGAAAATTGAAAGTCAATACCAGCACCAATCCCCCAACGGTTCATGGCATGGTTTATCAGCGCAGAAGAATAGCATGCGCGACCTGCCTTGCGCCTTACACGCTGCGCTTCAGAGCGCAAACAATTGGCGTACCCGAGCCAGGTCTTCAGGTGTGTCCACACCCGCAGCGGGGGCGCAGTCAGTGACATGCACAGCGATGCGGTAGCCGTGCCACAGCGCACGCAGTTGCTCCAGCGACTCGGTCAATTCGATCGGGGCCTGACTCATCGTCGGGAACTGGCGCAGGAAACCAACCCGGTAACCGTAGATGCCAATGTGTCGAAGCGGGGCAGGGTGTGGCAACTGTTCTGGCGCGTCGCGCGGGTAGGCGATAGGCGAACGGCTGAAGTACAGGCCCATGTTCTGCGCGTCCAGCACCACCTTGACGACGTTCGGGTTGTGAAATTCAGCTACAGAGCTAATAGCGTGTGCTGCAGTGCTCATCTGGGCTTGCGGCGTATTTTGTAACAACGTGGCAACGGCGGCGACCAGCCCGGGGTCGATCAGCGGCTCGTCACCCTGCACGTTGACCACGATCTCATCGTCAGCCAGACCGAGCAGGGCGCAAGCTTCAGCCAGGCGGTCCGAGCCAGAGGGGTGATCGATGCGTGTGAGCACGGCGTCCACACCATGCAGCTGGCAGGCGGCAACAATCTCAGGGCTGTCAGCGGCCACAACCACGCGCGGTTTGGTGCCATCGATGGACAGCACCCGCTGCGCCACGCGCACAACCATCGGTGTACCCGCAATGTCGGCCAGCGGCTTGTTGGGCAGGCGCGTGGACGCCAGCCGCGCCGGGATCAGGACTGTGAAGCTCAAAGACCGATTTCCTCGTCGGTGAGGGGCCGGGCTTCGTTTTCGAGCAGGATCGGGATGTCGTCGCGCACCGGGTAGGCCAGCCGAGCGCTGCGCGAGATGAGTTCTTGCGTCTCGCGCTTGTATTCCAGTGGGCCTTTGGTAACGGGGCAAACCAGCAGTTCAAGTAGTCGTGTGTCCATGGCGTGATGATAGCTTCTCAGGCGCACGTGAGGTGGGCCAGCAGGGTGTCCACGTGGGCGTCAAATGCGCTCCAAAATTCGTTGGGCAATACCGAGATGAGTGGCACAGCCAGCGCGTCCGGGCACTGGAGCCACAGTTTGACTGCATCCTTTTCAGTACAAATCAGCCTGTAGCCCTTGTATTCACTTGGCAAGAAGCTGTTGAAATCATAGTGATCCGGTAGTGCCAGTGTGCGCACGGGGTTCAAACCCTTGTCATGCAGCATGTTGAAAAATGCTTCGGGCCGGGCAATCGCGGCCAGCGCAAGCAGGGGCGTGCTGGTAAGCGAATCCAGCGGTACTTTTTCGCCGCTGCTGGTGACCGCGTAGTTGGCCAGCGTGCGTTGTGTGCGGATGCCTTCGAACGCGGGCTCAATGCCAGTGCGCAGCACCAGGTCCAGCTGGCGCGGCCAGGGTTCACGCAACGGGCCAGCGGGCAGCAAAAAGCCGTTACCCACGCCACGGTCATCAAACACGCCGATTTCCAGATCACGCTGCAGTTGTAGGTGCTGCAGACCGTCGTCACTCAAGATGATTTGCGTTTGCGGGTGGCGCGCCAGCAGCGCTCGGGCCGCCTGAACCCGCTGGTCTGCCACAAAAACGGGAGCGCCCGTGCGCCTGTGAATCAGTGCAGGCTCGTCGCCGACCTCCTGTGCAGTGCGGTCGGGTGTGACCTCCAGACAGCCCGGTGTACTGCGCCCGTAGCCGCGCGAGATCACCCCGACGCGGACGCCGCGCAGTTGCAGATGCTCTGCCAGCGCCATCACCACCGGGGTTTTTCCCGCACCACCAGCCACCACATTGCCAACCACCACCACTGGAACGGCTACGCGGCTGGTTGTCAGAACTCCCAGGTCATACAGCCCTTTACGGGCGGTGACCAACAGACGGTAAAGCAGGGAAATTGGCCACAATGCCCACGCCAGCGGACCGCGCTGCATCCAGGCGCGCAAAAGGGTCTGCTGCCAGGCGGGCGTGTGGTGGGGAGCCATGGAGCAGCCTTGCGGCGGGTGAGATGCTTTCGGCACTGACGGTTAGTTGGCCTCGCCAGCGCTGGACGATTGGGTCGCAAAGGTGATCTGCGTCAGGCCTGCGCGTCTGGCAGCTTCCATCACGGTGATCACCGACTGGTGGCGTGCTGCAGCGTCGGCGTAAATGATGACCACCGACTCGCTGCCAGCCTTGGCACCGGCCTTTAGCGCCTCGGCCAGTTCGCCCAAGCTGCGACCCATCACAGGTTGTCTGTTGACGCTGTAATTACCCTCGCTGCTGACCGACACCAGCACCTCTTTGGGGTAGTCGCGCTGTGCTTCGGTGTCGGCTACCGGTAGCCGGAGCTGCATTTCTGTGAACTTGCTGTAGGTGGTGGAGAGCATCAAAAATATCAAAATCACCAGCAGCACGTCGATGAACGGGATCAGATTGATCTCCGGCTCCTCTTTGGGGCGGGGGCGAAAGTTCATGTTGGCTCAACCTAATTTGCGCAGGCTGCTCAGATGGCGTGCCAAACGCTCAGCGGCCAGCTCCAATGTCAGTAAATATTCATCGACCCGGGCGCGAAAGTAGCGCCAGAAAATCAGTGAAGGGATCGCCACGATCAGGCCAAACGCTGTGTTGTACAACGCCACCGAGATGCCGTGCGCCAGTTGCGCCGGGTTACCTCCGGTAGCTCCTGAGGGTGTTTGCGAGCCAAAAATCTCGATCATGCCAACCACCGTGCCAAACAGACCCATCAGCGGCGCTGCCGAGGCGATGGTGGCCAGCGCGCTCAGGTAGCGCTCCAGCCGGTGTGCCACCAGGCGGCCCGAGCCCTCCATACCAGCGCGTAATTCTTCGTCGCTGCAGCGCGGGTTGATGGTCAGCATGCGCAGGCCGCTGGCCAGCACCTCACCCATCGCCGAATTCTTCTCCAGTTGGTTGATGACATCTGGACCAGGAACACCCATGCGGGTCACGGTTATTACCTCGTCGAGCAGTTTGGGGGGGGCCACTTTGGCGACCTTGAGACTGATAAAACGCTCAATGACCAGCGCCAGTGCCAAGATGGAGCAGGCGATCAAAGGCCAGATAGGCCAGCCTGCGGCTTGTATGATGGAAAACAAATTGGGACTCCGCTCATGAAAATGCTCCGCAGATTATGGCGCAGCCCCTGATCAGTCCTGTCCGGCCCAATCCCTCTGATTCGCACAATTTCTGTGGATAACTTTGTGGAGAAACCCCTGCGGAAGTGACCGCCAGCGGCGTGCAGCATGGCTTTTATTAGGTTGATTAAAATTTAAGCAGTTAAAAATACAATGAAATCAACAGGTTACGCCGATATCTCGAGGGTGTTCGCTACTTTTTTGGGGGCTATGCTGACTCTGCAAGATTGTGGACGACTTGTCTTTACAAAAATTGACAAAAGTAGTTTGTCAAGGGGTTTCGGTCATGTTTAGCATGAAAAACACCCAGGAAAAACCCTTGATCTGGCAGGTGGGTGCATTGTGCCGAGCGATTGCTGATGCCTTGCAGGCGCGCTTTAACCCGGTGGTGGTGCGTGGTGAGTTGTCGGGCTTTTCGCGCGCGGCCAGCGGTCACTGCTATTTCACATTGAAAGACGCCACTGGCCAACTGCGCTGTGCCATGTTCAAGCGCGCCGCCACTGGATTGGCGTTTGCGCCGCGCGATGGTGAACTGGTTGAGGTGACTGGCAAACTGGGTGTTTACGAGCCGCGTGGTGATTTGCAACTGATTGTGGAGAGCATGAGCCGCGCCGGCCAGGGCAGCCTATTTGAACAATTTCTGCAACTCAAAGCCAAGCTGGAGGCAGAAGGCTTGTTTGATGCGAGCCGCAAGCGCGCCTTGCCGATCATGCCGCGCTCCATTGGTCTGGTCACCTCGCTGGGGGCTGCCGCCTTGCATGACGTGGTGACAGCGCTGCAGCGGCGTGTGCCACACATTCCGGTGGTGCTGGTCCCAGCCTCGGTGCAGGGTGCACAGGCGGCGGGTGAATTGGTTCAGGCACTATCAAGTTTGTATCTGCTAGCCCATACAGATAAAGGGCTAGAGGGTGATTTTCCTTATAAAAAGGTGAGAGGCGTGGGGACCCCGCCGCCGGTGGATGTGATCTTGCTGGTGCGCGGTGGTGGTGCCATGGAAGACCTGTGGGCCTTCAATGACGAACAACTTGCCCGTGTGATCGCGCAAAGCCCGGTGCCAGTCGTGAGCGGTGTCGGGCACGAAACCGACTTCACCATCGCCGATTTTGTGGCTGATCTGCGTGCCCCGACACCCACGGCTGCTGCTGAACTCGTGGCGCAACCGCGCGACGCCTGGCTGGGTGCGCTGGACGCGGTGCAGCGCCGCTTGCAGGATGCGCTGGTTCGCCGCTTGGACCGTCAAAGTCAACGCCTGGACACAATGTCCGCCAAGCTTGGGCGGCCTTCTGCCAGGCTGGCGGGCCAGCGCCTACGCCTGACCGGGTACGCGCAAAGCCTGCACAGCGCCACACGTCACAGTCTGCAGGCGCGTCAACAGCAGTTGGAGCGACTGGCTGCGCAGTTGCCGGTTGCATTACAACGCGGCCTGCAAGCGCAGGGGCAGCGCTTGGACCGTGCCACCCTGCGTCTGGAGTTGCTGGACCCGCATCTGGTGCTACGGCGCGGTTATGCCTGGCTCAGCGACACGCATGGTCACGCCATTACCCGCGTTGGACAGGCGCACGCAGGGCAAGCATTGACAGCCACCCTCATGGACGGCACGGTTGATTTGACCGTTGGCGACCAAAAAGCCTGAAACTTCCTACAATTTGATCTTGCTCAACACACACCAGAGGAATTTATGGAACACACCTTGCCCGCCCTGCCTTTTGCCATCGACGCCATGGCACCGTACTATTCCAAAGAAACGCTGGAATACCATCATGGCAAGCACCACAACGCTTATGTGGTCAACCTCAACAACCTGCAAAAAGGCACCGAGTTTGAAAGCATGACATTGGTGGACATCATCAAGAAGTCCAGTGGTGGCATCTACAACAACGCAGCCCAAATCTGGAACCACACCTTTTTCTGGAACTGCATGACCCCCAATGGCGGCGGTGAACCCACCGGCACTCTGGCGGCAGCCATCAACGCCAAGTGGGGCAGCTACGCCGCTTTCCGCGAAGCATTCGTCAAATCAGCCGTTGGCAATTTTGGTTCCGGCTGGACTTGGCTGGTGAAAAAGCCCGACGGCACGTTGGACATCGTCAACATGGGCGCTGCCGGTACCCCCCTGACTACGGCTGACACCCCGGTGCTGACTGTGGACGTGTGGGAGCACGCCTATTACATTGACTATCGCAATGCTCGTCCAAAGTTTGTCGAAACCTTCCTCGACAAGATGGTCAACTGGTCGTTTGCCCAGGCCAATTTCGCCTGAGTTGACAAAACCCAGTCATGAAAAAGCCACCTTCGGGTGGCTTTTTTTATAAGTTTTTTTGACCTCTAGCCCAGGTGCAATAAAGGCTAGTAGCAATTATTTCAATAGCATCACTGGCTACCAAACGCCTCGCCACCGAGCTTGATGCCCGCCTTGAGGCCTTTCTTCTGGAACCAGCCCTGGTTCATCTCCAACACAAAGCGCACTTCTTTGGCCGAGCAGTGCGAGTTGGTGGTCTGTGGCTTCATGTCTTCCATGTTGACGATGGTGCCGTCGTCGGCCACAAAAGCGGCGGTCAATGGCAGGACCGTGTTTTTCATCCAGAAGCATTGCTCGCCCGGGCGCTCAAACACAAACAGCATACCTTCGCCTTGAGGCATTTTCTGGCGGAACATCAGTCCGATTTCACGCTGCTCGGGCGTGGCCGCCACCTGGGTGTCGATCAGGTACATGCCTGCGCTGATCTTGGTGCGCGGCAGATCGAGCTGCGGACTGCCCTGGGCCAGCACAGCGCTTGTGAAGGCGCAGGCAAAGAAGATGGAGAGGATTTTTTTCATGCCACCATTTTCACGCAAAAGCGCGGGAGCTGGTGCAGGCCAAAAACGTTTGGTCTCAAGCGGGTGATGGCCCTCTGTCGTGGGTTTTGAAGGCGATGGTTCATCTATTCAGACTAGAATGAATTTGCGGCTTTGTTCGAGTGTATGAGCCATTTTTTGATCCATCCAAGGAGACTTATTTCCATGTA
This sequence comes from Rhodoferax sp., assembly GCA_031291305.1. GTDB lineage: Bacteria > Pseudomonadota > Gammaproteobacteria > Burkholderiales > Burkholderiaceae_C > Rhodoferax. Next base: position 7,321 of record JARLJH010000010.1, read on the forward strand.
CCAGCACATCACCGTGCCCTCTGAAGGCCAGAAAATTACAGTTAACGCCGACTATTCGTTGAACGTGCCCGATCAACCCATCATCCCGTTCATTGAAGGAGATGGCACGGGTTTTGACATCACTCCGGTGATGATCAAGGTGGTGGATGCGGCGGTTGCCAAGGCCTACGGTGGCAAGAAAAAGATCCACTGGATGGAAGTTTATGCGGGTGAGAAGTCCACCAAGATCTACGGCCCTGATGTCTGGCTGCCTGAAGAAACGTTGGCCGCACTGCGCGAATACGTAGTGTCCATCAAGGGTCCGCTGACCACCCCCGTGGGCGGTGGCATTCGCTCGCTGAATGTCGCATTGCGCCAGGAGCTTGACCTGTACGTTTGCCTGCGCCCGATCCAGTATTTTGAGGGTGTTCCCAGCCCGGTGAAAGAGCCGCAAAAGACCAACATGGTCATCTTCCGCGAGAACTCGGAAGACATTTATGCGGGTATCGAATTTGAGGCCGAGTCACCCAAGGCGAAAAAGCTCATCAAGTTCCTGCAAGAGGAGATGGGTGTCACCAAGATCCGTTTCCCCAACACCTCGGGCATTGGCATCAAACCGGTTTCGATTGAGGGCACTGAGCGACTGATGCGTAAGGCCATCCAGTACGCTATTGACAACGACAAGCCCAGTGTGACCATCGTGCACAAGGGCAACATCATGAAGTTCACCGAGGGTGGATTCCGTGACTGGGCTTATGGTCTGGCGCAAAAAGAGTTCGGTGCAGAGCTGATTGATGGCGGCCCATGGTGTAGTTTCAAAAATCCCAAGACCGGTAAAACCATCACGGTCAAGGACGTCATTGCTGACGCCTTCTTGCAGCAGATTTTGTTGCGCCCGGCTGAATACAGTGTGATCGCCACGTTGAACCTGAACGGTGACTATGTCTCTGACGCGCTGGCCGCGCAGGTAGGTGGCATCGGCATTGCTCCGGGCGCCAATTTGTCAGACTCGGTGGCCTGCTTTGAAGCCACTCACGGCACCGCCCCCAAGTACGCCGGTAAAGACTATGTGAACCCGGGTTCAGAAATTCTGTCGGCTGAAATGATGCTGCGTCACATGGGCTGGATTGAGGCCGCTGATGCCATCATTCACTCTATGGAACGCTCCATCAAGAGCAAGAAGGTCACTTATGACTTTGCCCGCCTGATGGAAGGCGCGACGCAAGTGAGCTGCTCAGGATTCGGCCAAGTCATGATTGACCACATGTAAGTGACAGCCAGCAGCGCTAGCGTTGCTGATTTAAAGAGGCCCGGCTTCGATCGGGCTTTTTTGTGGGTTTGGTGGGGCGATCAGCGGGTCGGGGTTCAGGGTTTTTCGCGTAGTAAATCCATCAACAAACCATGACGCAAACCGCCTAGAGACTGCTCCATCCGGGTGATGCTCAGCAGACTGAATAGTGCCCGCAAAATGCTCAGGCCGCCACCGATGATGGCCTTGCGGTCTTCTCTCAGGCCCGCCATGCTGAGTTGACCCGCACTGTGTGCTGCCAGTAATTTCTCCAGCAACCAGTTCAGCCCGTCATGGCTAACATAGCCTGCAGGCCATCCGGCAGCGGTCAGCACATCCACCACGGCGTTGACAGTGCCCGCCGAGCCGTAGGCCACATCCCACTGGTTTGGGGAACAAAATGTGCACGCAGGCGCCAGCACTGATCGGGCGGCAGTTTCTGCTGCAGCGAAAGCCTCCGCGCTGAGGTGGCCTTCGGGGAAGTAGCACATCGACCACATCACGCTACCTACCGGGTAGGATGCCAGGTGCTGCTGGTACATGCCTGTGCCCACAATGAGTTCGGTAGAGCGCCCGCCAATGTCAATCACCAAGCGGTGCTCAGGCGTGTCGGGCAGGGTTTGCGCCACACCCTGGTAAATCAGGCGTGCTTCTTCGTCGCCAGAAATTGTCTGTATCCTGAAACCTAGCAAGTTGCTGGCCTGGTTCAGAAAATCGTCGCGGTTGCTGGCTTCACGCAAGGTTTGTGTGGCGACGGCGCTGACAGTCTGTGGGTGAAAAGTCCGTAGCTGTTCGCCAAAGCGGCTAAGACAGTCCCAGCCTTTTTGCATGGCCTGCCGCGTCAAACGAGACTGACCGTCGAGTCCGTTGCCTAGGCGCACCGTTTCTTTGAAGTAGTTCGCACGGCGGAACTGCCTGCCATCTGAATGACCCATTTCAAGGCGAAAACTGTTGGAGCCCAAATCCACGACAGCCAGGCGTGTTCCATCTTGCATATTGATTTTTGTCATCTTGAACTGGCGCCAGCATAGCATTTGCCTACACTCATGGCTTGTCACAATGTTGACACATGAATGTCGTAAATTCCAATCCGGTTGAACGCTGGTGGTTCAATTTGTTTATTTTTACCAAAGGATTCTTCATGACAACATACGCCTTCAAGTCCGTTTTGGCGACATCTTCGATTGCGCTGTTTGGTGCTCTTTCGTTCTCTACTCTGGCCAGCGCCCAGGAAATCACTGGCGCTGGCGCCAGCTTTCCGGCTCCGGTCTATGCTAAATGGGCAGCCGAGTACAACAAGGCAACTGGCGTGAAGGTGAACTACCAGTCCGTTGGCTCCGGCGCTGGCATCAAGCAAATCGATGCCAAGACGGTTGATTTTGGCGCTTCTGACATGCCGCAAAAAGATGACGTGCTCAAGGCCAAGGGGCAATTCCAGTTCCCCACCGTCATTGGTGGTACGGTACCTGTGGTCAACATCAAAGGTATTTCAGCTGGTCAGATGAAGCTTGACGGCGATGTGCTGGCCGGCATTTACCTTGGAAAGATCACCAAGTGGACCGATCCAGCCATCAAGGCGCTGAACCCTGGCTTGGCTTTGCCTGATGCTGACATCGCTCCGGTTCGTCGCGCTGACGGTTCGGGTACCACCTTTAACTTCACCAACTACCTCAGCCGCGTGAATGAAGAATGGAAGACAAAGGTTGGTGAAGGTACCGCTGTGAACTGGCCTGTCGGTGCAGGTGGTAAGGGTAACGAAGGCGTGGCCGCATTCGTGAACCGTCTGCCGAACTCGATTGGTTATGTTGAGTACGCTTACGTCAAGCAGAACAAGATGACTTACACCTTGATGAAGAACAAGGATGGCGCTTTCGTTTCGCCAACCGCTGAGGCTTTCAAGGCTGCTGCGGCTGGTGCTGACTGGAACAAGTCTTTCTACCAGTTGATCACCGACCAACCTGGCAAGGGCACATGGCCCATTTCAACTGCCACCTTTATCTTGATGCACGACGTTCAGGATAAGCCAGCCAATGCCACCGAAGTCTTTAAGTTCTTTAACTGGGCTTACAAAAATGGTGACCAAGCTGCGATGGCTCTGGACTACGTGCCGCTGCCTGAATCCGTGATCGCCATCATTGAGAAATCTTGGGCTCACACGAAGGATGCGGCTGGTAAGCCTGTTGCCCTGAAATAAACGGGTTGTCAGGCTGAGTCTGAACAGTACAAGGATTAACACGTGGCATCAACAACTTTAGGGGACGGTACACCGATGAATCTGTCCAATGTTTCCAATGGCAAAGGTGTGGTCAAAATTCCTCCTATCAAAACGGCCCGTTCTGGGCCACTGGCGGACCGTATTTTTGGTTGGTTGGCCAAGGGTGCTGCACTTTTGACACTGGGTTTGTTGTTTGCTATTTTGTTGTCCTTGACGATCAGTGCTTGGCCTGCCATTGATAAATATGGGCTGAGCTTTTTGGCCTCAACGACATGGGATCCAGTCCAGGAAGAGTTTGGGGGACTGGTCATGATCTACGGCACGGTCATGACTTCGTTGATTGCGTTGATCATCGCCGTACCGGTGAGTTTTGGAATTGCATTGTTCCTGACCGAGTTGTCACCAGCTTGGCTGAAGCGCCCACTGGGCACAGCCATTGAGCTGCTGGCGGCGATTCCGTCCATTGTTTATGGCATGTGGGGTTTGCTGGTATTTAGCCCGATCTTGGCCACCTATGTTCAGCAGCCACTACAAGCCTTGTTTAAAGGTGTCCCGTTTCTTGGGGCCTTCGTATCCGGTCCGCCAGTCGGTATTGGTATTTTGTCGGCAGGCATCATTCTGGCGATCATGATCATTCCGTTCATTGCGGCGGTCATGCGCGATGTGTTCGAGGTGACGCCAACGCTGCTGAAAGAGTCAGCCTACGGCCTGGGCGCCACCACCTGGGAGGTGGTGTCCACGGTGGTCTTGCCCTACACCAAAGCGGGCGTGATTGGCGGCATCATGCTGGGCCTGGGGCGTGCCATTGGTGAGACCATGGCGGTGACCTTTGTGATTGGTAACTTCAATCAACTTGACTCTTTGAGTCTGTTTCAGGCTGCCAACAGTATTACTTCAGCGCTTGCCAATGAGTTCGCCGAGGCCGGGCCTGGTTTGCACCAAGCATCGCTGATGTATCTCGGGCTGGTTTTGTTCTTCATCACCTTTGTGGTGCTGTCGTTGTCCAAACTGCTGCTGTCACAGCTCAGAAAAAGTGAAGGAGCCAAGTCATGAGCACTGGAGACGCATTACTCAACGCCAAGGCCGTGGCTGAGACTCGGCAGGCGATGTATGCCAGGCGCAAGAACATCAATATCTTGGCGCTGATTCTGTCTCTCAGTGCGATGGCATTTGGCCTCTTTTGGTTGTTCTGGATCTTGTTTGAGACGGTTCGCCAAGGTTTTTCCGGGCTGACTATCGCCACGCTGACGCAGATGACCCCTCCACCTAATGATGAAGGTGGTTTGGCAAACGCCATGTATGGTTCATTTTTGATGGTTGCATTGGCCACGTTTGTGGGCACGCCCATCGGCGTGATGGCAGGCATCTACCTGGCTGAATTTGAGCCCAAGAGCTGGCTGGCGTCGACCACACGGTTTGTCAACGATATCTTGCTCTCGGCGCCGTCGATTGTGATTGGATTGTTTGTGTATGCGGTGATTGTGGCTCGCTTCAAAACGTTTTCGGGCTATGCGGGAGCGTTGTCTTTGGCGCTGATTGTGATTCCGGTGGTGATTCGCACCACCGAGAACATGCTGCAACTGGTACCCCCTGGTTTGCGCGAGGCAGCCTATGCGCTCGGCGCGCCAAAGTGGAAAGTAATCTTGAGCATCACCATGCGTGCGGCGCGCGCCGGTGTGGTGACGGGTGTTTTGCTGGCTGTGGCGCGCATTGCGGGCGAAACAGCACCGCTGTTGTTCACCGCTTTGAATAATCAGTTTTGGACCTCCAGCATGGGTCAGCCCATGGCCAGCTTACCGGTGGTTATTTTCAAATTTGCCATGAGTCCCTACGAGAACTGGCAGCAGTTGGCTTGGGCCGGTGTGTTTTTGATCACCCTAACCGTGTTGGGCCTCAATATCCTGGCGCGCGTGTTGACGCGTCATAAGAGCTAAGACCAGATACATCTTTCAGAAGGCTATCCATGACTCTCGATACCGATAAAAAACAAAACGCCAAGATTACTGTCAAGAATCTTGATTTTTATTACGGCAAATTTCACGCACTCAAGACGATCAATCTTGAGATTCCTGAGAACAAAGTGACCGCTTTCATCGGCCCATCGGGCTGTGGCAAGTCCACGCTGCTGCGGGTGTTTAACCGGATGTTTGAGCTTTACCCAGAGCAGCGTGCCCAAGGTGAGGTGATTCTGGATGGTGAAAATTTATTGACCAGCAAACAGGACGTGGCCTTGCTGCGTGCCAAAGTGGGCATGGTTTTTCAGAAGCCCACGCCCTTTCCGATGTCGATTTTTGACAATATCGCGTTTGGTGTGAAGCTGTTTGAGAACCTGAGTGCGACCGACATGGAGGAGCGCGTGGAGTGGGCGCTACGCAAATCGGCGTTGTGGAATGAAGTGAAGGACAAACTTAAACAAAGTGGCTCCAGCCTGTCCGGCGGCCAGCAGCAGCGTCTGTGCATTGCGCGTGGCGTAGCCATCAAACCGGAGGTGATCCTGCTGGATGAGCCCTGTTCTGCGCTAGACCCAATCTCCACTGCTAAGGTCGAGGAACTAATTATTGAGCTTAAACAAGACTACACAGTAGTCATAGTCACTCATAACATGCAACAGGCAGCACGCTGCAGTGATCACACGGCCTACATGTACTTAGGTGATCTGGTGGAATTTGGAACGACTGAGCAAATCTTCTTCAAACCCAATCGCCAGGAAACGGAAGACTACATCACCGGTCGTTTTGGTTAACCGACTTGGTGCTTGATGACCGCAAATGCAATGTTCACAATCTGTTTACTGAAAGCTCAAGACCATGCCTGAAAAACACCTGTCCTCGCAGTTCGACAGCGAACTCACCGCTGTTTCTACCCGTTTTATGGAGCTGGGTGGTCTGGTCGAGTCGCAAATCCGTCAGGCGATTTACGCGCTATCGCAATTTAGCGTGGAAGTGGCCACGCAGGTGACCCAGACCGAAACAAAAGTCAATGCCATGGAGGTCGAGATTGATCGAGAGATATCCAGCATTATTGGACGGCGCCAACCCACGGCGCGTGATTTGCGCCTGCTCATGGCTATTTCCAAGGCCACGGCCAATCTGGAGCGGGTGGGTGATGAGGCTGAGAAGATAGCCCGCATGGTGCTTTCCATCATTGAAAGTGGTGCACCGCGCTCGCTGCCCAGCATGGAACTGCGGGTCGCCTCAGATATGGCCTCTGGTTTACTCAGAAAGGCGCTTGACGCGTTTGCCCGGCTTGACACCGCAACCGCCCTGGCTATCCTCAAGGAAGACGATTTGATAGATAAGGAGTTTGACGGTTTTGTGCGCAAGCTTGTCACCTATATGATGGAAGATCCGCGTACCATTTCTCCCAGTCTGGATTTGCTTTTCCTTGCCAAAGCCATTGAACGCATCGGTGATCATGCCAAGAACATTGCTGAACTGATCATATACATCGTCAAGGGCGCAGACGTGCGACATACCTCTATTGACCAAATTGAAACGGTGGTGAAATGAGGCGATTACCTGGTGTTTTGATTGTTGAGGATGAGCCCGCCATTGCGGAGTTGATCTCGGTGAATTTGCGCCACAGTGGTTTTCGGCCAATCTGGGCCATGGACGGAGCGACGGCTCAGGCGGAACTTGATGCTGTGCTTCCAGATGTGATCCTGCTGGATTGGATGTTGCCGGGTGAGTCTGGGTTAACTCTAGCCAAGCGATGGCGCGCCCATCCGCGGACAAAGGCGGTTCCTATCATCATGCTGACTGCTCGGGGTGACGAAATCGACCGGGTTGCGGGTCTGGACGCGGGCGCTGATGACTACATTGCCAAGCCTTTTTCCACCAAAGAAATGGTGGCACGTATTCGGGCTGTGCTGCGTCGTCGGGCCCCAGAGATGGAGGAGGCGGTGGTCACCATGGGCAGACTTAGCCTGGATGCTGCCACTTATCGGGTTGCGTTTGAAGATCAGCCAGTGAAGCTTGGCCCCACAGAGTTCAAGCTGTTGCATTATTTGATGACTCATGCCGAGCGCGTGCATAGCCGCTCACAGTTATTGGATCAGGTGTGGGGCGACCATGTGTTTATTGAGGAGCGCACGGTGGACGTGCACGTCAAGCGGCTGCGCGAGGCCCTGGGTGATCAGGCTTCAGCGATGATTGAAACCGTGCGTGGCGCAGGCTACCGGATCACGACCCAAACACAAGGCATGAATGAGACTTCCGCTGCGGCCTGAACGGCGCAAGAAAATGTTTTCCTGATGTTTTTGAGAATTGCCGCATTTTTAGCCTTTCAATTGGTTGGAGCGGTGCTTGGTTGGTTATTGGGGCATCAAACCGTCGCCGCCTTGTGGGGTAGCTTGGCAGGAGTCGTATCGTGGTTTGTCCTGGATATGAGTCGCGCCATCCAGACCTTGCATTGGTTGCGTCCTGAGCGTTCTGAGAGCCCACCGCTGAACATCGGTCTTTGGGGTGAAGTGCTGGACCGAGCGCGTCGGCTGTTGCGCACCAAGGATCGGGAGGTTATCGAGAGTGATCGCCGTTTGCAGGATTTTTTATCCGCCTTGCAGGCCTCTCCCAATGGGGTTATCTTGCTTGATTCAAAGAGCCAGATTGAGTGGTGCAATCAAACTGCGGCAAGTCATTTTGGTCTGGACCCCCGGCGCGATATGGCACAAGCTATTGGCAACCTGGTGCGCGACCCGGGTTTTGTCGCTTATTTGACCAACCGCAGATTTGATCGGGAATTATTAATGCTTGGGCGTGACAGCACGCTCAATCGGCCGGTGCGCCTGTCAGTACAGCTATTCCCCTACGGTGGAGGGCGAATGCTACTGTTGTCGCACGATGTCACGGCGCTGGAGCAGGCCGAGGCCATGCGGCGTGATTTCGTTGCCAATGTGTCGCATGAAATTCGCACTCCGCTGACGGTACTTGCTGGCTTTGTGGAAACCTTGCAGACACTGGAGCTGGAACCCCAGGAGCGCGAGAGCTATTTGGCTTTGATGGCGCAGCAAGCACAGCGCATGCAGAGCCTGGTCAACGATCTGCTGATGCTTTCCAGGCTGGAGGGTAGTTCTGTGCCCGGGGTGGATACTTGGACGTCGGTACCAAGCTTAATGCAGCAACTCTCGCAAGATGCGCATGCGCTTACCAGTGTGATCAATAGCAGTGAGCAGCGTGTTCATGATCTGGACTTCGACTGTCAGTTCGTTGGTGAAATTGCTGGCATTGCCGCTGAGTTGCACAGCGCCATGGGTAATTTGGTGAGCAATGCGATTCGCTACACCCCGTCAGGAGGGCACATCAGGGTTAGCTTTTGCCAGTTAACTGATGGCCAGGCAATGTTTGAAGTGGCCGACTCGGGTGGCGGCATAGCCCCCGAACATATACCTCGTCTGACCGAGCGTTTTTACCGGGTGGACCGTAGTCGTTCACGCGAAACGGGTGGTACTGGCCTGGGTCTGGCGATTGTCAAGCACGTGGCGCAGCGTCACGGAGCCACGCTGACGATTGACAGCAAGCTGGGACAGGGGTCGACTTTTCGCATTCATTTTCCAGCATTACGCCTGCGTCGTGCGCGTCAATGAGCTTTTCGCTGATAGATGTAAATCTTTTCCTCTGGATCGGCAGGGTGGCTAATGGTGCCGCGTAGCATCCATGGCTTGCCTGGAACAAAGCCTGCGGTGGTGATTGTATTTTCGCCATCTGCGATCAACCAGGGACAGTTTGCACCGGTTCGCGCAGGTTTGAGGTTCAGTTTTCCGTAGAACTCAAATGCCGCAATTTGACTGCGGCGCAAGCCCAGTGTCGATACGCAACGTGGGCTCTCAGGCAGCAAGTTCGACGCCTGCTGCACCATAGGTGCGTAGCTGCGTGCAAAGTCCAGCAAAGGTAGCCATAGCGTCATCAACAAAAGCCAGCACAATGCGGCTCCTCCGGCAGGTAGAACAACGCTTTTCCAGAGCGCAGTCCGAGTTCGACCTACACGCCAAAAAACGAGCCAGGCCCATATGCCACTTGCACTTAGTGCTATAAAAAATGGAATAAATGCAAAACTGTGTACAAAACCTGGGGCCAGCCGGGCAACGTTCATGGCGGGTTGTGCAGGTATGCCCGTTTGCATGGAAATCCAGACCACCCAAATGACCAGCGCGCAGCCACTGAAAAATATCAGTGTGAACCAGTCAATCAATGCGCCCACGCTACGCTCCAGCGTTGGTAGTGCAAAAGCGGCCAGTGCGGCCAACGAGGGTAAGGCCAGCAGCAGGGAGCGATCAGCTGCATTGGTCGTCAGTGTGGCTGCGCTGGCGACCAACACAAAGCACAGTGGTAGCCAGAGATGCCGTCCGGCAAAGCGTTGGCCTAGTAACTGATGGCGCCAGCGCCACAGTGTCCACAATGCCAGAGGCCAGGTCGGCCAGGTGAACCACAGGAAGAGCCGACCCAGACTCTGCCATTCGTGCCAATCGGCCTGGGGCAAATCGATACGCCAGCGCCAGAGATTGAGACTTGAGGAAAGCACGGCACACAGCAGAGTGAGGCCAAGAACACCAGTTGCCCGCAATTTCTGATGCCTCGACTCGGTGCCGTCGCGGGTTGGCTCCAGTAGATAAATGGCTGTACAAGCAGCTCCCAGCGCCAGCGACATGCTTGGCGCCCCCGAAAGTGTCAGTCCAACCAGACCGATTGCCGCCGCCAGACCCGGTGCGATGGCTCGGTATGGCAGTGCGGCCGCGGCATAAAACAGTAAAGCCGTGAAGCACAACTGGGTCAGCGCAGGCGTGGTTTCGTGGGCAAGTTGCGCCAGTCCCAAACAGGCTATAAAAGCCAGCAAGCCACCGTCAGCCACGGCACGCGCGTAGTCGGTGGGCGTGGCTTCACCACCAAAAGCAAATGCTACCGGCTGAGCCAGCGGACTACGCGCCAAATAGTAAGTGCCGTACCAGGTGGCGATCAATGTGATGATCAGCAGTAACACGAACGGCAGGCGCGCAGCCAAGTCTGCAGTCATCCACTGAGGAGCTAGCTTGATAGCCCAAGCTCCCAGCCAGTAGGGAAGCAGCGCATCCACATTGGGCTCCATTCCACCCAAGGTAGGATGCCACCAATCTGTCGGACTCCTGGACAATTCGACCATGTAGCCAAATGTGGTGATGTCTTCGTGCTTCCAGGGGCCGCGTCCGAAGAAACCTGGCAAAACATAGGCAGCGCAAAACAGCCACAAAGCAAGGCGTGGCAGTCGGCGCACGGCATCTTGCGCCACAATGGCTGGGGTGGGCTGGTTCATGGTCTCTGGGCATGCAGGCAGAGTTGATAATTGACGCAAAGAAAAAGGCAGCTCGGAATGACCCGGCTGCCTTCGGAAGAACGCAAAAAATGCTTACTTGGCAGCAGTTTTGCCGAAGCGGTTGCGGAAACGTTCCACACGGCCTCCCATGTTGTCCACGGATTTTTGAGTGCCGGTGTAGAAGGGGTGCGACTCACTGGTGGTTTCCAGCTTGACCAGCGGCAGTTCGCGGCCGTCTTCCATGGTGATCATTTCTTTGGCGCTAGCGCACGAGCGGGTCACGAATTTGAAGCCATTGGACATGTCCTGGAAACAAATTTCGCGGTAATTGGGGTGAATGCCTTCTTTCATATCTTCTCCATCAGTTGCGTTAGCCGCGTCAGCCCTTGCACAAACCCGATGTGCAATTCAAAGCCGCTCGTACTTTTCGCGAAAAGCCTTGCATTATAAACCAGCTGCGCTCAACCACCCCGACGCATCATGTCGAAGAACTCGCTGTTGGTCTTGGTGGCCTTCATTTGCTTCAAGACCATTTCCATCGACTCAATTTCATCCATGTTGTACAAAAATTGTCGCAGGATGCGCGTTTTTTGCAGGATCTCCGGCTGCAGCAGCAACTCTTCGCGACGGGTACCACTGCGGTTGAGCTGGATCGACGGGAACACGCGTTTTTCGTACAGACGACGGTCAAGATGGATTTCGGAGTTGCCAGTGCCTTTGAACTCTTCAAAAATCACCTCGTCCATGCGGCTGCCGGTATCCACCAAAGCTGTGGCAATGATGGTCAGTGAGCCACCTTCTTCCACATTGCGGGCGGCTCCCAGAAAACGCTTCGGGCGTTGTAGTGCATTGGCATCCACACCGCCGGTCAGCACCTTGCCGGAGGAGGGCACCACATTGTTGTAAGCGCGTGCCAGACGTGTGATCGAGTCCAGCAGAATCACCACGTCCTTCTTTAGTTCCACCAAACGCTTGGCGCGCTCGATGACCATTTCGGCGACGTGCACGTGGCGCGCTGCGGGTTCATCGAAGGTGGAGGCAATCACCTCACCCTTGACGGTTCGCTGCATTTCGGTCACTTCTTCAGGTCGCTCGTCCACCAGCAGCACCATCATGTGAATTTCAGGGTAGTTGGCTGAAATGGCATGGGCAATGTGTTGCATCATGACCGTTTTGCCGCTCTTGGGCGGGGCCACCAGCAGCGCGCGTTGACCTTTGCCAATTGGTGCAATGATGTCAATGATGCGACCGGTGATGTTTTCCTCACCCTTGATATCGCGCTCCAGACGCATCTGCTTGTTGGGAAACAGTGGTGTCAGATTCTCAAACATCACCTTGTGTTTGTTTTCTTCGGGGCCGCCGCCGTTGACCTTTTCCAACTTGTTCAGGGCAAAGTAGCGCTCCCCGTCTTTAGGTGTGCGCACTTCGCCCTCAATCATGTCGCCGGTGTGCAAGTTGAAACGTCGCACCTGGCTGGGGCTGATGTAGATGTCATCCGTGCTGGCGGTGTAGCTGGTGTCGGGACTGCGAAGAAAGCCAAAACCATCGGGCAGAATTTCTAACACGCCGTCAGCAAATATCTGCTCTCCCGCCCGGGCGCGCTTTTTGATGATGGCAAACATCAGTTCCTGTTTGCGCATGCGCCCGGTGTTTTCAATCTCAAGATCTTCGGCTTGCTTGAGGACTTCTGACACGTGCAGTGCCTTGAGTTCGTTTAAATGCATGGGATGACAGAATGAAAAAAGGGGAGTGCTAAAACGGGGGAGGGACGGCAGCTGGACTTGTTGTGTCGAAGTCGCGTGAGCCTCTGCCGGAGACTTTGCCTAGCCCTGGGTGAGGGCTGACAAGCAATGGAATTATGACAGGAAAATCCCCGGATTGACGCGCCGGGAACGTGCGGGCGCATCAGGCCCGATTGTGATGCCGCTTCAAGCTAGTTGCTGGTCGATGAAGGCAGTCAATTGCGCCTTGCTCAAGGCCCCCACTTTTGTGGCGGCGAGTTGACCATTTTTAAACAACATCAACGTTGGAATACCGCGAATGCCATACTTTGCAGGAACGTCGCGGTTTTCATCGACATTCATTTTAGCGATCTGCATTTTGCCTTCGTATGCCGTCGATACTTCGTCCAGAATCGGTGCAATCATTTTGCAGGGACCACACCATTCAGCCCAGTAGTCGACCAGCACAGGTGTGCTGCATTGGAGGACATCACTTTCGAACGACGCGTCGGACACATGTTTGATCAATTCACTGGCCATGTTGTTTCCTGTTGAATATGTAGAGTGGCGAATATTGAAATTGTGACAGAAAAAGATTTTGGAAGGTTGGTGACTATGAAGCAGGTGATTGTGGTAGGTGCGGGTCCGGCTGGACTGATGGCCGCTGAAGTGCTGTCCCGTGCAGGTGTGGCTGTTGCCGTATATGACGCCATGCCCAGCGTTGGGCGTAAGTTCCTGCTGGCGGGAAAAGGGGGGCTTAATCTGACGCACTCCGAACCGGCTGACCTTTTTGCCTCGCGCTACGGGCAGCGGCGCAAACAGATTGAGACGATTTTTGAGACATTTGACGCAAGCGATGTGCGCACATGGGCCACTTCGCTTGACATAGAGACTTTTGTTGGTAGTTCCGGACGGGTGTTTCCCGTGGATATGAAAGCAGCGCCGCTGCTGCGTGCCTGGTTGCGCCGCCTGCGCCATCCGCAGAATGGGCCAGCGGTACAGTTTTTCATGCGTCATCGCTGGACTGGCTGGCACGCGGGCGATGATGCCCCCAGCTGTCTGGACTTTGAGACACCTGCAGGCGATGTGCACGTCCAGGCTGACGCGGTGGTGCTGGCGCTCGGCGGCGGCAGCTGGGCGCGACTGGGCTCCAACGGTGCCTGGGTACCGTGGCTGCGTGATCGTGGCGTGGCTGTGGCACCGTTGTTGCCCGCGAATTGCGGATTTGACGTTCAAGGCGGCTGGAGCGCGCACTTTGCCAGTCATTTTGCGGGTCATCCATTCAAATCTGTTTCCGTCTCGCTGACTACCTCGCACGGCATGGTGTTTCAGCGCCGCGGCGAGTTTGTGGCCACGGCCACCGGAGTGGAGGGCAGCCTGATCTATGCTGCGTCGAATTTGTTGCGTGACGACATCATTGCAAACGGGCAGACCACGTTTCATCTGGATTTGCTGCCTGATCGCTCGTTCGAATGGGTGCTGGCACAGGTGAGTTACCCGCGCGGGACGCGTTCCCTGTCCAGTCATCTCAAGAGCCGCCTGCATATTGAAGGCATCAAGGCGGCGGTACTGCACGAGTCACTGTCTAAGGAGCAGATGCATGATCCGGTACAACTGGCGCAAACGATCAAGGCCTTGCCGATCACCCTTCAGGCGACGCGACCAATCGATGAAGCCATTAGCAGTGCTGGTGGTGTCCTGTTCGAGGCTGCTGATGACCATCTGATGCTGGAGGCCTTGCCGGGCGTGTTTTGTGCCGGTGAAATGCTGGATTGGGAAGCGCCCACGGGAGGCTATCTGCTGACCGCATGTCTGGCCAGCGGTGTCAGGGCAGGGCAGGGAGTACTCAACTATCTACATAAGAAATAGGTTGCTATCCCAATAAATATAGATACATATTGCTATATATTGAATAGCAACTGGTGCTGCAGTAAGCACATGAATTACAGTAGCGGCCACAGGTTCTGTGGCGCATCGTGTCAGGACACTTAATCAAACCCTTCAAGAGGAGACAACATGTCAGTTCAGCAGTTGTATGCACAGAAAAAGATGACAGCCAGCGACGTGGTCCAGTTCGTCAAAAACGGCGACATGATCATCGTACCCACTGGCGTTGGCGAGCCGCCAGCCTTGTTGACCGCGCTTTCTGATGCACGGCGTAGCTTTACTGATGTTAAGGTGGCGCAGATTTTGGCCATCCGCAAGTTTGGCTACATCGATCCTGAAACGGTGGACCATGTGCGCCATGTGGCCTTGTTTTACGGCTCGGCGACCCGTGCGGGTGGCCAAGCTGGCTGGGTTGACTTTATTCCCAATTATTTCTCGGAAATTCCCAGTCTGATCCGACGCAACCAGATGCCTGCCGACGTGGTGTTTAGCATGGCATCACCCATGGACAAGCATGGATACTTTTCGTTGAGCCTGGCTGCAGACTACACCATGGAGGCTATCGCCAAAGCGCGCGCGGTGGTGTTGGAGGTGAACCCCAACGTGCCGTTTGCCTTTGGTAACTGCCATGTGCACATCTCGCAGGTGGCGGCGCTGGTGGAAAGTGACACGCCGGTGCTGGAGGTCGGGCTTCCGCAAATTGGCCCGGTGCAGGAAGCCATTGGCAAATATGTGGCGGATCTGATCGAAGACGGCTCCACGCTGCAAATCGGCTACGGCGGCATTCCGGATGCGGTAGTGATGCAACTCACAGCCAAGCACGACCTGGGCGTTCACACGGAAATGATTGGTGACGGCATCCTGACCCTGCTGGAAGCGGGTGCTGTGACCAATAAGCGCAAAAATTACATGCCCGGCAAGATGGTGGCCACGTTTGCACTGGGCTCCAACAAACTTTACCAGTTCATGGACCGCAACCCGGCGCTGGAAATGCACCCCGTGGACTTCACTAATCCACCGGCATTAGCAGGCAAGAATGACAAGTTGGTGGCCGTCAACGCCACCTTGCAGATTGATTTGCTGGGCCAGTGTGGTTCCGAAAGCCTCGGACATGTGCAGTATTCGGGCACGGGCGGGCAGGCCGATTTCGTGCGGGCAGCCAATATGTCCAACGGCGGCAAATCGTTCATCGTGCTGCCGTCCACGGCCAAGGACAACACCATCTCACGCATCGTGCCGGTACTCTCTCCTGGCACCCACGTCAGCACCAGCAAGAACGACGTGAATTACGTGGTCACCGAATTTGGCGTGGCGCAGTTGCACGGCAAATCTGCCAAGCAACGGGCCCGCGAATTGATTGGTATTGCTCACCCGGACTTCCGCGCAGAACTTATCGAGCAGGCCAAACTCATGAAGGTCTACTAGGAGCGGCTATGTACACCAACGCACTGGTTCTTTTTTCGGGTGGACAAGACTCGACCACCTGCCTGGCTTGGGCGCTGGAGCGCTATAGGCATGTGGAAACCATTGGCTTTGATTACGGTCAACGGCACCGGGTTGAGTTGGAATGCCGCACCACGGTGCTGGCCCAGTTGCGTGACAGCTTTCCTCAGTGGTCAGAGCGACTGGGGCAGGACCATGTGCTGGATTTGTCCCTGTTGGGGCAAATCAGCGATACCGCGTTGACCCAGTCCAAAGCAATTGAACTGCAGTCCAGCGGCCTGCCCAATACCTTTGTGCCCGCCAGAAATCTGATGTTTCTGACCTTTGCGGCCGCCCTGGCGTACCGACGTGGCCTTACCGTGCTGGTTGGGGGCATGTGTGAAACCGACTATTCAGGCTACCCCGATTGTCGCGACAACACCCTCAAAGCCATGCAGGTGGCCTTGAGCCTGGGCCTGGATGCACCCATGGTGATCGAAACGCCTTTGATGTGGTTAGACAAGGCAGCCACCTGGGCGATGGCACAAACACTGGGCGGGGAGACTTTGGTCCAACTGATCAAGGCGCAAACGCACACCTGTTACATGGGTGACCGAAGCCGCTTGCACGATTGGGGTTATGGCTGCGGAGAGTGTCCTGCGTGCGCATTGCGACAGGCTGGCTACGCCGAGTTCATACTTGAGAAATGAGGTTGACGAGCCTTGACCCCGGCACTGGCTCCACAGTTAGGGCTGCTTGGTTCCCCACCTGACCCGGTTGGCCGCTTCACCATGCGGGAAGGCCCGTCAAAGCGTATTGTAGAGCCTCAGGCTTCGGCCAGATTCTTGGGGTGCAATTCAAGCAAGGTGCTGTGTTGGCGCAGGCCGTCAGGCCGCCAACGCGTTTTCTTGTGTTTGTCGTGGGGAGTGAGTTCAGGGAGCAAGCCGCATCGACGCACGGCCCGGCGACTGGGTCAGGCGCATGCGGTTTTGGGGCGAAAGCACGCGCGAGGACACGGAACGGTGTGCGAATGCCCAGGGCGCGCGCATTTCCCCCCCCAAAGCCCGGTCACCTGACCCAGCCACCACGCCTCGGGGCTTTTGAAGCCGCACAGACTCAAAAGAAACCCTGGGGACAAGGCCAAAATATGCATCTGTTTTGATAGCTAAAAGCGCTTTTCTGATAACGCCTATCGACTGTTTTTCTATCACCTCAGTCATGATCAACAGTGTTGAGACAGGGTGATTGGGTCAGGTGACCGGGCTTTGGAGCCCAAGGCGCGCGCCTGAGGTATTGGCGTACTGGTCCAAACCGCCTTGCGCGTGATTGGGTTCCAAAACCGCATGCGCGTGGCTCAGTCGCCCTGGCGTACGTCGAGGTCCGTAGAGGTCTTCTATCAGCACACGCGAGGGACGGCGCTACCCGACCGCTCACGTTCTAGCGCGACGGCAGACCCTTAGAATCGTGCCATGTCCTACCTCGTGCTCGCCCGCAAGTACCGCCCCAGCAATTTCACCGAAATGGTGGGGCAGGATCACGTGGTGCAGGCCCTCTCCAACGCACTGACCACCCAGCGCCTGCATCACGCCTACATGTTCACCGGCACGCGCGGGGTCGGCAAGACCACGGTGTCGCGCATTTTGGCCAAATCGCTCAACTGCCAAGGCGTCGATGGCAAAGGTGGAATCACCGCTAGTCCCTGTGGTGTCTGCCAGGCGTGTACTGATATTGATAGCGGACGGTTTGTTGATTACACCGAACTGGATGCCGCTTCCAACCGTGGCGTGGACGAAGTTCAGGCTTTGCTGGAGCAGGCGGTGTACAAGCCGGTGCAGGGGCGCTTCAAGGTTTTCATGATCGACGAAGTGCACATGCTCACCGGCCATGCCTTCAACGCCATGCTCAAAACGCTGGAGGAGCCGCCCGAGTACCTGAAATTTGTACTCGCCACCACCGATCCGCAAAAAGTGCCGGTCACGGTGCTTTCTCGCTGTTTGCAGTTTAATTTGCGGCCCATGGCCCCCGAGACCATCCGCGAGCACCTGCAAAAAGTGTTGCAACTGGAGCAGGTCAGCGCCGATGTGCAGGCGCTGCGGCTGCTGTCGCGGGCGGCGCACGGCTCGATGCGCGACGCTTTGAGTTTGACTGATCAGGCCATTGCCTTTGGCTCGGGTGCACTGTCCGAGGCCACGGTGCGCCAGATGCTGGGTAGCGTGGACCGCTCGTATGTGTTTCGACTGCTGGACGCGCTGGCGCAGGGCGATGGCAAGACGGTGGTGGAAACCTCCGAGGCGCTGCGTCTGAACGGCCTGAGTGCTGCCTCCACCTTGGAGGAAATGAGCGTTGTGCTACAACGCATGGCGGTGTTGCAGGCGGTGCCCGGCATGGCTTTGGACGATGACACGGACCCCGAACAGGCGCAAATGCAGCGTCTGGCAGCGCTCATGCCGATGGATGAAACACAGCTGCTCTACAGCATTTGTCTGCACGGTATCGGTGAACTGGGCCTGGCGCCCGATGAGTACGCTGCGCTGACCATGGTGCTGCTGCGGCTGCTGGCGTTCAAACCAGCTCACGGTGCCAGCACCTCGGCTGAAAAAAAAACACTGAAAAGTCCGCTGGCGACGCCTGAGCGCGGATCGCCACTGCCGCACATTGCACATGTTGAACCGGTTGTGCCAGTGGCGACCGCCGTCACACATTCGGTAGATGATGTTGCCGCTGATGATGTGAAAAATAGGCCTGAAGCCCCCGTATCTATTGGGCAAGTTGCTGCTGAAAACGAAGCAAAGCAAGTTTTGCCAGAAGGTCAGCGACTGGCGGTCAGGGAGCTACCCGATCACCCGGGTGTGATCAATAGTATTGAGAAAAATCATGCTTTAGCCCAAGTAGAGCAAGCACAAGTAGCTACAAATATTGAAGCGTTTCAGGTGCGAGTGCAGGCCGACTCGCCACGTGATGTAGCTGCAGCCAACATGCCCCATAACGTTGACGCCACGCCCGAAGGTGACTTTTGGTATACCACCGTGCAAGCCTTGATTGCGGCAGAAGCCATCAACGCCATGGCGCGCGAGCTGGCGCTGCAGTCGCAACTGGTGGCGCGCGACAGTGACGAATGGCTGCTGCGTGTTGAGCGCGAGTCGCTCAACCAGAGTGGTAGTCGCGACCGTTTGACGACTGCGCTGGCTGCAGCTGGTCACTCGGTGCGTCTGATTATTGAGGTCGGTCGTGTCACCGACAGTCCGGCCAAACGTAAAACGGCCGCAGCAGCCCAAGCCCAATTGGTAGCTGAAAAGATCGTTTTTGACGACCCGTTTGTGCAGTCGATGATGCGCGAGTTTGCAGCGAAAATCGTGCCCGGCAGCATCAAGCCGGTTCAGTAGCCGCACTACTAGCTGATGCCCTGAATTCATTTATATAACCAACCCAAGGAACCCACATGTTCAACAAAGGACAACTCGCAGGCTTGATGAAGCAAGCACAGGCGATGCAGGAAAACATGAAAAAAGCCCAGGACGATCTGGGCAACATCGAAGTCAGTGGCGAATCCGGTGCCGGCCTGGTGAAAGTCACCATGACCTGCAAACACGAGGTGCGTCGTGTCACCATCGACCCCAGCCTGCTGGCCGATGACAAAGACATGCTTGAGGACTTGGTGGCTGCCGCATTCAATGCAGCGGTGCGCAAAGCTGAAGAAACCTCGGCTGAGAAGATGGGAAAGATCACCGCCGGGATGCCGAGCCTGCCAGGCGGCATGAAATTCCCATTCTGATTGATGGCTACTGCGCAAGCGTGATCCGTCGTTGCGGGGCCTGTCGGGCAATCCTCACGTACCTGAAGTACGTTCCGGTTCCCCGCCACCCGCGCCTAGGCTGACACTTGCTCGCTACGCCCGAAAATGTCGTGGTCTTTGAAATCCGGAAAATATATCGTCCATGTCCGACACCCATGCACTTGAGGCGCTGATCCAGTCGTTGCGCTGCCTGCCGGGTGTGGGGGTGAAATCGGCACAGCGCATGGCGTTTCATCTGCTGCAGCACAACCGGCTGGGTGCGCAGGGACTGGCGCGGGCCTTGAACGAGGCGGTGCAGACCATTCAGCACTGCGAGCGCTGCCACACCTTCACCCAGGCAGCGGTGTGCGACACCTGTCTGGACGAACGGCGCGACGCCAGCAAGCTGTGTGTGGTGGAAACCCCGGCTGACCAGTCGGCGGTGGAGCGCACTGGCGCCTACAAGGGGCTTTATTTTGTGTTGATGGGCAAGCTCAGTCCACTCGATGGTATTGGCCCCAAAGACATTGGTCTCAAAAAACTGTTTGATCGGGCGTTGGACGGCACCGTGCAAGAGGTGATTCTGGCCACCAATTTCACCGCCGAGGGCGAAGCCACCGCGCACGTCATCAGCGAGGGCCTCAAGGGTCGTGGCTTGCAGCTCACGCGCCTGGCGCGCGGTGTGCCGGTAGGCAGTGAACTTGAATATGTGGATCTGGGCACCATTGCACACGCGCTGGTGGACCGCCGTTAAACGCGCAGGGAATACTTCATGATTTCTAACTCATTCACCGTGGCCTATTGGTGTGTATTGGTTGCAGCCCTGCTGCCTACCGTGTGTGCCGGTATCGCCAAGTGGGGTACGTTCACCACGTCGCCACAAAATGGCGGTTTTGACAACAACAACCCACGCGCTTGGCTGGCCCGCCAAACCGACTGGCGCGCCCGTGCGAACGCCGCGCAAGCCAACAGTTTTGAAGCCTTGCCGTTTTTTATCGGGGCGGTGGTGATTGCCCACCAGCTGGGTGCCTACCAAGCCCGGCTGGATGTGCTGGCAGCCTTGTTCGTGCTGCTGCGCGTGGTGTATATCGTGCTGTATGTCGGCAATCAGGCCAGTCTGCGCAGCGTGGTCTGGCTGCTGGCCTTGTGTATCAATATTGCCATCTTGTTTGCTGGCTATCGTTGACCCAAGGATGCTCAGCGCATCGTCACCCGGGTACCTCTTTTAGCGGGTGCGACTTTGGTCCTGGAAACGACGACCTTGTTGCGCGTCGGTGCCCTGGCAGTTGTTGAGCCCTTGTTGTTATTGCTGTTGCTGCGCTTGGCGACGCGTGCTGTATTGTGGGGGGCTTGGGCTCTCACAGGCAGATATACCACTACCTTCTGTCCCACCTTGAATGCAGCCGACGTGCTGACGTTATTCCAGCCCGCAACATCGCTTGCGTTCAGCCGATAACGTCGCGCCAGCGAGACCACGCCGTCCTTTTTGCCTGCCTTGACCATTGTTTTGCGCAGCACCACCTCGGGTGCCAGTGACAGCTGCCCGTTGTCCGCTACATGGTCACTGACATCTTCCGTGACGCTTCCGGCGCGGCGAACCAGCAAGGTGGAGCCTGCCTTGATCAGCATGCGCCCGCGGATGCCGTTGACTTCGCGCAGCTCGTTCTCCGACATGCCGAAACGTTCGGCAGCATCGGACGGTTTGAGTGTGCTTGGGGCAACCCAGGCGGTCCAGCTGGCCAGTCGTCCACCACCATAGGCCTCTAGGTTGGCCTGAAAGATCTCCGCATTGTCCCAGGGCAACAGGATTTGCGATGTACCGGCTGCCAGCAGCACCGGTTTGGAAGCTGAAGGGTTGAGCGCGCGGAAATCGTCCAGCGGTACCTCCGCCAGCTTGGCGGCTACTGAGACGTCGATGTCATGTCGGATATCCACCGTCTGAAAGTAGGGGTGGTTGCCAAGCTCAGGCAGGGTGGTGTTGAACCGTGCCGGGTCAGCCACGATATTCTTGACGGCTTGCAGCTTGGGCACGTAAAACTGCGTTTCCATCGGCATTTTCAGATCGCTGTAGCTGGTGCCGAGACCTAGCTTTTTGTTTTTGGCAATCGCTCTGCTGACACTGCCTTCGCCCCAGTTGTAGGCTGCCAGCGCCAGCTGCCAGTCACCAAACATGTCGTACAGCTTTTGCAAGTAGTCCAGGGCGGCGCGGGTCGAAGCCAGAACGTCACGTCGCTCGTCGCGAAACATGTTCTGCGTGAGTTCAAAGTGTTTGCCAGTGGCCGGCATGAACTGCCACATGCCTGCAGCCTGCGCACTCGATACTGCTTGCGGATTGAAAGCGCTCTCGATGAATGGCAAAAGGGCTAGTTCGGTGGGCATGCCACGCCGCTCCAACTCTTCAACGATGTAAAAAAGGTATTTGCTGCCCCGGTCAGTCATGCGCTGCACGTAGTCTGGTCGGGAGCTGTACCACTGTTCGCGGTCATGCACCAGATCATTGTCCAAGTCAGGCATGGCAAAGCCACGGCGGATGCGATCCCACATGTCGGTGGGCGGTGTCAGGGCCCGCACAGGCAGTGTGGTCAGCTCTACGCTTGGCAAGGCACGCAACCCA
This sequence comes from Rhodoferax sp., assembly GCA_031291305.1. Taxonomy (GTDB): domain Bacteria; phylum Pseudomonadota; class Gammaproteobacteria; order Burkholderiales; family Burkholderiaceae_C; genus Rhodoferax. The sequence goes on from JARLJH010000010.1 coordinate 29,500, forward strand.
CCACTAGGGTAAACCGGCGCCCGAAGTCCTGGTGGGTTGTTGGCGGCGCGCACGCCAGATTCGGGAGGAACAGTTGCCAGTGCGTAGGTCTCCCGCAGACCGTTGGGTGCTGTCGTCGAGGTGCTGGCGCAACCAGCCAGCCAAAGACTCAGCAGTATTGCCGCAAAGTGTAAAAGTAGTTTCAAAACTGATTTTTCCAGGTTCGCAGCGCGGCAAAAACGCTGATGGGGTCTTGTGCGCAGGCATCAAATTGCTGCACCGCGCGGATCACGCTGCCAAGGTGAGTACGCAAAAAAGGGTTGACGGCTTTCTCCAGTCCAATGCTGGAAGGCAGGGTAGGTAACTGCTGCTCGCGCAGCGCTTTCACCCTGACCTGATAGGAAATCAGTGCCTGGTTGTCAGGCTCCACCGCGTGGGCAAATACCAACCCGCTGGCTGTGTATTCGTGCGCGCAGCACACACGGGTATTGTCAGGCAAGGCGGCCAGTTTGCCCAGAGATGTCAACATTTGTGCTGGCGTGCCTTCAAACAAGCGCCCGCTTCCCGCGCTGAAGAGCGTGTCGCCGCAAAACAGCAAGGGTGCTTCACCCACGGGTTCTGCGTAAAAGGCAATGTGGCCTGAGGTGTGACCCGGCACGTCAATCACCTGCAGGCGCAAGCCCAACAGGTCAATGGCATCACCACCTGTCAGGCGCGTCAGGGGCTCTGGCATGGTTTCATGCAAGGGGCCAAACACCTGCGCGCCGGTGCCCTCGCGCAGCTCGGCCACACCGCCGGTGTGATCGGCATGATGGTGCGTGACTAGAATCGCGCCAAGTTGGACGCCCAGGCGCTCAATGGCCTCAAAAACCACTTGGGCTTCGCCGGGGTCCACCACCAAGGCGTACTGCCCGTCGCGCAGCATCCAGATGTAGTTGTCGTTGAAAGCAGGTAGTGGAATTAAGTTCATGAGCGGTCAAATTATAGGGATGCATGATTGGTTGGCCACTCCGCCGGGCCAGTACCTGCTGGCATGGGAGCGTGCGCAAATCGCGCACGCGGTCAGCGATGTTTTTGGTTTTCATGCCCTGCAGCTCGGCCTGCCCGAAATTGATGCGCTGGAGGCCAACCGCATGCCACACCGCTGGCTGGCCACGCAGAGTGAGGCTGAGCTGAAAACAAGTCCACGGGTGGCCTTTGTCACTGAGTTTTTTGCACTGCCATTCCCGGCCAACAGCCTTGACCTGGTGGTGTTGCCGCACACGCTGGAGCTTACTGCTGACCCGCATGGCGCGTTGCGTGAGGTGGAGCGGGTGCTGGTGCCCGAAGGTCGGGTGGTGATTTGCGGGCTGAATCCGGTGAGTCTGTGGGGCTTTCGCCAGCGCCGGGCTCGCTGGCTTGGCAAGAGCAGTCTTTTTTTGCCACCTGAGGGTGAATTCATTGGCTACCTGCGCTTGCGTGACTGGCTGCGTCTGCTCAACATGGAGATTGAGGACGGCCATTTTGGCTGCTACCTGCCGGCTCTCTCCAGTCAGGCCTGGCTGCAGCGCTTTGGTTGGATGGACAAGGCCGGTGGGCGCTGGTGGCCGATACTTGGGGCGGCATATTTTCTGTCGGCGGTTAAACGGGTACCTAGCATGACCTTGCTCAATCCGCTGAGAAAGTCCGCCATACGATTGACTGGAACTCCTGTTTCTGTAGCTAATAGCGCAGGTTATACAAGGGCTACAGGCCAAATTGATCTACAAGATAAACGAAGCGAATCCACGTTGTGAACACGATTGACATTTATACCGACGGTGCCTGCAAGGGCAACCCCGGCCCTGGTGGTTGGGGCGCATGGCTGAAGTCCAGTGATGCGCACAAAGAACTTTGCGGAGGCGAACTCGGCACCACCAACAACCGCATGGAGATGATGGCCGTCATTGAAGCCTTGTCTGCCCTTAAGCGCCCCTGCAAAGTGACGCTGCATGTGGACAGCCAGTACGTCCTCAAAGGCATGACCGAATGGCTGCCCGGCTGGAAAGCCCGCGGCTGGAAAACCGCTACCAAAGAACCCGTTAAAAACGTGGACTTGTGGCAGCGGCTGGACGCCTTGGTCAACAGCGGCACCCATCAGATCGAATGGCGCTGGGTGCGCGGCCACAATGGTGACCCCGGTAACGAACGCGCCGACCAATTAGCCAATCGCGGAGTGGAAATGGCGCTGCAAAAGCGCTGAAATCCGCGAATCTCGCCCTGCCTGAATCTGAGGCGCCTGTGCCTCTTGTTGATGAATGATTGATTATTATCAATAGTGGGCCGTTCATGGGTCAGTCGTGGGTCAGATGTTGTGGATAGACTCGACTCAATTATTTGAAGGAAGTCTAGATGCTGAGCTTGACATCAATGAGCGTCGCCCGCCGCCTCTCGATTTTGGTTGCCAGCGCCATGTTGGGCGTGATCGTGCTGGCCTGCGTTTTCTTGTGGTCCGAGCGCGCACTGATTTTGCAGGAACGTGAAACCTCAGTTCGCCAGACCGTCGAAGTTGCGCATGGCGTGATCAGTCATTTTCATCAGTTGGAAGTGCAAGGCAAGCTGCCAACCGACGAGGCCAAACACGCTGCCATGGAGGCACTGCGCGGATTGCGTTACAGCGGAAACGAGTATTTCTGGATAAACGACATGCATGCCACCATGGTGATGCATGCGATCAAACCGGAGCTTGAGGGTAAAGACCTGAGTGAGTTTAAAAGCCCCAGTGGGCAGACGATTTTTTCGGATTTTGTCAAGCAGATCAAAACCGGTGGTGACGGCTTTGTACCCTACCTCTGGCCCAAGCCAGGTGCCACGCAGCCGGTGCAAAAAGTTTCCTATGTCAAAGGATTTGAACCTTGGGGATGGGTTGTTGGTTCGGGTGTGTATGTGGACACGGTGGACTCGGCCATCTGGAGCCGGGCCATGGGCTTTGCTGGCGGTACGGCGCTGCTGGTGATTGCGTTGTTCGCCTTCGGTACGCTGATTTCGCGCAGCATACTGCGTCAATTGGGGGGCGAGCCCAGCCAGATGAGCGAATTGACCCAGCACATTGCGCAGGGCAACCTGGGGGTGCGTATTGAACTGCAACCCAACGACAACAGCAGCATGTTGTTTCACATTGGTGCCATGCGAGACACCTTTGCCACGATTGTGCGCGAGGTGCGTGAGGGATCGGAAAGCGTGGCCACCGCCAGCGCCGAGATTGCCCAGGGTAACAATGACTTGTCTGCGCGAACCGAGTCTCAGGCCAGCGCGCTGGAGCAAACCTCCGCGTCCATGGAACAGCTGAACGCCACCGTGCAGCATAACGCCGACAACGCCGCACAGGCCAGTCAAATGGCGGTGCATGCCAGCAGTGTGGCGGCGCAGGGTGGTAAGGTGGTGTCTGATGTGGTGGACACCATGCGCGGCATCAATGAAGCGTCTCGCAAGATCAGCGACATCATCTCGGTGATTGACGGCATTGCTTTTCAGACGAACATTCTGGCTCTCAACGCGGCAGTGGAAGCGGCCCGTGCTGGCGAACAAGGCCGGGGTTTTGCCGTGGTGGCCAGCGAGGTACGGTCCTTGGCCGGGCGTAGCGCCGAAGCGGCCAAAGAAATCAAGACGCTGATCAATGCCAGCGTGGAGCGCGTTGCCAACGGCACAGCTCTGGTGGATCAGGCGGGTAGTACCATGAACGAGGTGGTCAGCAGTATCGCCCGGTTGGTGGATGTGGTCGGCGAGATCAGCGCCGCCAGCCGTGAACAAAGCACCGGGGTGTCGCAGGTGGGTGAGGCCGTCACGCAAATGGACCAGGTGACCCAACAAAATGCGGCACTGGTCGAGGAAATGGCCGCAGCAGCCAGCAGCCTGAAAGGCCAGGCCAGCGGTCTGGTGCAAACCGTAGCGCTGTTCAAGCTCTGAACTTGTTGGCACCGGGGCAGGCCAGGGCCGCCCCGGTGTTCGATTCAAATTGGCAGGTGTTGGAAATACCCGACACCACGCCGTCAAAGCCGGTGCTACCTTCTCGCCTCCTTTGACTGAGACGAGTAAAACATGCCCAAAACCCTGATTGAACCCTTCCGCATCAAAAGCATCGAACCCATCCGCATGACCACCCGTGAGGAGCGCGTACAGCTGCTGGAGGCCGCCAAACTCAACGTTTTCAAATTGCACGCCGAAGACGTGTTGATCGACTGGCTGACCGACTCCGGCACCGGCGCCATGTCCAGCCGCCAGTGGGGCGCCATCATGGAAGGTGACGAGAGCTACGCCGGTGCGCGCAGCTTCTACCGGCTGGAAAAAGTCATCCAGGACATCACCGGCATGCAGTTCTTTGTGCCCACGCACCAGGGCCGCGCCGCTGAAAAAGTGCTGTTCACCGCCGTCTGCAAAAAAGGCGACGTCGTGCCCAACAACTGCCACTTCGACACCACCCGCGCCAACCTGGAATACTTGGGGCTAGAGGCGCTGGATCTGGTGATTGCTGAAGGCCTGCAACCTGCCACCATCCATCCGTTCAAAGGCAACATCGACCTGGAGCGGGTTGAAGCCCTGCTGAAAGAGCGCGGCGATCAGATTCCGTTTGGCATGATCACCGTCACCAACAACACCGGCGGCGGCCAACCCGTGTCGATGGCCAACATCCGTGCCTACGCCGCGCTGCTCAAGCAATACGGCAAACCGTTCATCATGGACGTCTGCCGCTTCTCGGAAAACGCCATGTTCATCAAGATGCGCGAGCCGGGTTACGAGAACACCCCCATCAAAGCCATCGTGCAAGAAATGTTCAGTTACGCCGACGGCGCCACCATGAGCGCCAAAAAAGATGGCATGGTCAACATCGGCGGCTTCATCGTGCTGCGCAGCGAAGAGTGGATGGACGCCGTGGGCAACGTGCTGATCATGACCGAAGGTTTTCCCACCTACGGCGGCCTGGCCGGGCGCGACCTGGAAGCTCTGGCCGTGGGGCTGGAAGAGGGCATGCAGGAAGACTACCTGCGCTACCGCCTGCGCACCGCCGAATACCTGGGTGAGCGGCTGGAGGCCGCAGGCGTCAGTTTCGTCAAACCCACCGGCGGCCACGCGGTCTACATCGACGCACGCACCGTGCTGCCCGACATGCCCGTGGCCCATTACCCGGCCTGGGCGCTGTGCAACGCGCTGTATTTGGAAGGTGGCATTCGCGGGGTGGAAATCGGCTCGGTGATGTTTGGCAAGCGTCTGGCGGATGGCACCGAGACCTATCACAGCATGGAACTGGTGCGCCTGGCGTTCCCAAGGCGCATGTACACCCAAAGCCACTTTGACTACGCGGCAGAAGTGATTGCCGAGGTGAAGGAGAAAGCCGCCTCAATTCGCGGCGTGAAGATCACCAAACAGCCGCCCTTTCTGCGGCACTTTACCTGCGAGTGTGCTTGGGTGCTTGCCTGACCCCGAATTCATCGGGTTTACGCTGGTTGCTTAGTTCATCTTGATCTATATAGTGGGTGATCAAGGTAGATGTTTGTCATGACTGGCGTCGTAACTACGAAAGTTAAATCATGAATTCAGTCAAAGCTTGGTGGCACGCGATTGGGTTGCAGTTCAAGCTGCGAATCTTGATTCAGGGTTTTCTTCTGGTCATATTGTTGATCGCGCAGTTCTGGTTGGCGAACAAACTCGAACGCATGGAACTCGATGCGGCTCAAGAGCGCACGGTCGCCGTGGCAGATGGCGTGAACAATGGCTTGAACACGTTGATGGACGTTAAGGTTGGAGGCAAGGACGTCATCAGTGATGAGAAGGCGCGGGCGCTGTTCATTGCTCGGCTGGGCGTATCTGACAACCTGAAAGAGGTGCGGATTGTCCGTGGCAAAGGGCTCAATGACGAATATGGTGCAGGTTTGGGGTCAGAAAATCCGGTGGACGAGATGGACCGTAGCGTCCTGAGCAGCGGCAAGACAGAATTCAAATTGACTCAAGAGGCCGATGGCGCTGCATCACTGAGAGCAGTGACTCCCTCCATCGCGCGTAAGGAATTTCGGGCTTCCAAATGTCTGGATTGCCACGCGGTCGACGACGGCACGGTACTCGGGGCCATCAGTGTCAAGCTTGACATTACTGAGCATTTGGCCGATGTCAAACACGTCAATGCCATGATCTGGGTCGGTCAGCTTGTCACGCAAGGCATGCTTTATTTAGTAATCGGCTTCATTGTGCGCCGCTCGCTGAGCCAGTTGGGTGGTGAACCGGCGGATGTCGCGCATTTGGCTCAAGACGTAGCCAATGGTGATTTGAGCAAAAAAATTGCCATCCAATCTGGCGACACGCAGAGCATGATGGCACAACTCAAGCTGATGCAGGAGAGTTTGGTCGCCGTGGTTGAAAAAGTGCGTAACGGATCGGAAGGGGTTGCCTCAGCCAGCGTTGAAATTGCCCAAGGTAACCGTGATTTGTCAGCCCGTACCGACCATCAGGCGAGCGCGCTTGAACAGACGGCGGCGTCCATGGAAGAGTTGGATGCCACGGTCAAGCAAAACGCAGACAGTGCGCACCTAGCCAATCAAATGGCGCTGAACGCTTCGACGGTGGCGACCCAGGGCGGTGAGGTCGTTTCACAGGTTGTCCAGACCATGAAAGGTATCAATGAGTCTTCACATCGCATCTCGGAGATCATCAGTGTGATTGACGGCATTGCGTTTCAGACCAACATTCTGGCGCTCAATGCCGCAGTAGAGGCGGCCCGTGCCGGCGAACAAGGACGCGGCTTTGCGGTGGTGGCCACAGAGGTGCGGTCTTTGGCTGGGCGCTCGGCCCAGGCGGCAAGGGAGATCAAGTCTCTGATCAGTGCGAGCGTGGACCGAGTGCAGGAAGGCACCATGCTCGTGGACAAAGCGGGCGCAACCATGCAGGATGTTGTCAACAGCATTCAACGAGTGACTGACATCATGGGAGAGATCAGCAGCGCCAGCGAGGAACAAAGCCATGGCGTCGCCCAGGTTGTGGAGGCCATCAAACAAATGGATCAGGTGACCCAGCAAAACGCTGCCTTGGTGCAGGAAATGTCTGCCGCTGCCGACGGTCTGAATTCGCAGGCGCAAGATCTGGTACGTACAGTCTCTATTTTCAAACTTCGGGGTAACTGAAGTCCTGCTTCGCTGAATATGCATTTCAACCGAGGTTCGTAAGACAAGGTCTCCTTGGAATACTTGATCACCTCACTGATTGTTGTACTCGTCCCGGGTAAGGGTGTTATCTACACGGTGTCGATCGGCCTGATTCAAGGGCGCAGGACCAGTGTCTATGTTGCCTTGGGATTCGCCGCCGGTATCGTGCCCCACTTGCTGGCAACCATCTTCGGTCTGACGGCCATCATGCACACCAGTGCGCTAGCGTTTCAGGCCTTGAAATACGCCAGGGTTGCCTACCTGTTTGCTATGTTGCTTACGTTACTTGGCAGGACCCGGCGACTTTTGCAGTGGATGGGAGTATGTCCAAAACATCCACTTCTGGCTTGGTGACCAAAGTCTTCTTGCTGAACATTTTGAGCCCCAAACTGACGATCTTTTTCCTAGCCTTTCTGCAGCAATGTATTCGATCAACACTTCATCAGACTTTGTTACAAATGCTGGTACTCAGCGCAGTTTCTTGTGGCCATGACGTTTGGCGTTTTTGGGGGCTATGGCCTTGTCGCGCATGCCTTCCGAAAGATCGTGATTAAGTCTCAGTGTGTTCAACGCTGAATGCGCTACAGCTTTGCGGCGGTATTGCAGGCTTGGGCGCAAAGCTCGCGGTTGGCGAGCCGTGAGGGTATGTCGTTATAAGTATTTTTAATACTTTATCCCAGGTGTATTGCTGACATGAAGCTATTGTTTATATAGCTTTTTGCAGGCGTTGCTCTACCCCGCCTGGGCTGGCCACACGTCTATTTGGTGGCATTAAGCCGCTTCACCCCAGCCACAAAGCGCGCCAGCGTGTTGGACAGCACACCGCTGGGGATCATGATTTCAATCAGCTGAAAGCGTCCGCGCGTGGCCATGGCGTGGTCCAGCGCGGCTTTGAGTTCGGCTCGGGTGCGCACTCGCACACCGTCGCCACCCAGGCCGCGCGCTGTGTCGGCAAAGCCCCAATCACCCAGGTCGTTGAACGATGACTCGGGCTGGAAGGTGCGCAACATTTCCCAACTGGCGTTGTTGAACAGCAGCACGATCGGGTCCCAGCCATAACGCTTGCAGTTGCCCAGTTCCCAGCCCGTCATCTGGAAGGCACCGTCGCCCACCAGAATCAGCGGGCGCTTGCCGGTGGCGGCCTGCAGACCCAGTCCGGCGGGCACACCAAAACCCATGGTGGCGTAGTAGCCGGGGGCCACCAGCGCGGTGTGAGCGATTTCCATGGCGGTGAACAGGCAATCGCCCATGTCAGAGGCCATCGGCATCGTGCCGTGTTCGGCCATCAGGTCGTTGACGGCGGTGGCAATGTCGGTGGGTGTGATGCTGGCGTCGTCCGCTTGCAGGTGGCGCGGGAACACCTGCGGCGTGATCTCGAAGGCCTTGTCCTGCGTGCCCACGCTTGCCAGCATGCCGTCCACCAGCGCGGCCAGCGGCAGGTTGGCATAGGTGTGGTAGCCGATGTTGACCTGGCCGTTGAGTGCCTGGATGGTTTTGCGCATGTCGATCTTGGTCTCGGACACGGCAAAGTTGGTGTCGCAAATGATCTCGCCCAGCAAAAACAGGCCGTCGGAGTTTTCCACCAGTTGTGTCACCTCGGGGAAACCGGCCACACCCATGTAAGTGCCCAGCAGCGGCGCGTTGTGATCGGTCAGCAGGCCACGGCCCATGAAACTGGTCACTACCGGCAGTCCCAGGCGGCGCGACAATGTGGCCACCTTGTCTTCCAGGCCGTAGCGGCGCACTTCCACGCCCGCCATCAGCACCGGGGATTTGGCGCGGGCCAGCGTCTCCAGAATCTCATCGACACAGGCACTCAACGCATCCTGGTCCACGGGCGCGGGTGCTTCGGGCATCACCTCGGCACACGGCACGGCCACCATGTCGCGCGGGATTTCGATGTACACCGGCTCCGAATGGCGCAGGCAGCTTGCCAGCACGCGGGCAATGTCCGCCGGGGCGCGCGCCGCGTCGTCCAATTTCACCTGGTCGCAGGTGATTTCCTTGAAGATCTGGAACTGGCTGTCCAGCGTCTTGGCCTGATGGTGCAGCAACAGGCCGGATCGCGATTCGCCCTTGCCCGGCCCGCCCGACAGCACCACCAGCGGTGATTTTTCAGCGAACGCAGCGGCCACCGAATTGATCATGTTCAGCGCACCGGCGCCGTAAGTCACGGCGGCCACGCCCAGGCTACCGTTGATGCGGGCCGACGCATCCGCCGCAAAACCTACGCCGGGTTCGTGCGACATTGTGTAGAGCGGCAGAATTTTGGACTCTTCGATGATGCGGAAGTAGGGCAGGGCAAAGTCGCCCGGGATGCCAAAAATCTGCCGTGCACCGTGCCTTTTGAGCGCGTGCAGCAGTTGTTCGGTGAGGTTCATGGGGATCACTCCTTGGTAAAGGTTGCGGAATTATGGCGGGCTGTGCAGAGGTGAGGCGGGCGATGAGTCGCGTTTTTTTACCCATCTCCCCCAATGGGAGATACCCAAACAGAACAGGGCAACTGAAAAGGGAGAGGCAAGGGTCCAAACCAATTCTTGGAAGCGTGGAGTTTATTTGCTATTATTAATAGAGCGATGTATTAAAGAAATATCGACACCTTTTGTCTCTTCCTGTCATGAAGCAAAAAGCCGCTATTTACCTCCTTTTTCTGAGCGTCACCGGGTGGCTCAATGCGCATGCCCAGACCGTAGAGGAAAAGGCGAACTACTTCAACGACCCGTTCGTCCAAGCAACAAATGGCGACGCACAGTGCGCTCGCCCGGCCGGACCTGAAATCACCAAGTCACAGCAAATGGCAGAGTCCCACTACCGTGTGGAGCGAGGCACGAGCTGCTACAGGTCAGGTCGTTGTCGCCTGCCGAACTCGTATCTCTACGACAAGGAGATTATTCCGCGGGTCAAGCAGGCCATCGAGGTCGATGGGCGCTTTGAAGACACAAGTATCTGGGTTGAAGGTCAGCGCCGCTGGGTATGGCTGAAGGGCTGTGTTCAAAGCAAGGCGGAATCAGAGGCAGTCGAAAGACTTGTCCGCGACATCGACGATGTGGAGGCGGTCATCAATCAACTGGTTGTCACATCGAAGCAGTGACCAGCTCAGTTGGGCCTTGGCAAGTAGATCTATTTTGTTGGGGTTTGGATGTGTTCCAGAGTGCACTACGTTGACGGTACTTATGCATAAAATATGCCTGTATCCCTTTATTTATAAGGACTAGTAGCTATACAGTCTATAGTGTCGTTTTTTCAAGCTAACATCGTCTCATTGTTCTTTTTATGGAAGATTTCACGATGAGCATCACCACCGTAGGTATTGTTGGCGCGGGCACCATGGGTAACGGCATTGCGCAGGCGTGCGCTGTGTCGGGTCTGAACGTTGTCATGGTCGATATTTCAGATGCGGCGGTGGCCAAGGGCGTGGCCACCGTGTCGGGCAGTCTGGACCGGTTGATCAAAAAAGAAAAGATCACCGCCCTGGATAAGGATGCCGCCATGGCACGCATCACTGGCAGCACCAACTATGACGACCTCAAGGTCGCGCAATTGGTGATTGAGGCCGCCACCGAAAACTACGACCTCAAGGTCAAGATCGTCAAGCAACTGGATGCGCTGCTGGCCCCAGAGGTCATTGTCGCCACCAACACCTCCTCGATCTCGATCACCAAACTGGCTGCTGTGACGCAGCGCGCCGACCGTTTTATCGGCATGCATTTCTTCAACCCGGTGCCGATGATGGCGCTGGTGGAGATCATTCGTGGCCTGCAGACCAGCGACACCACCCACGAAGCAGTGCACGCCATGGCCACCGCGCTGGGCAAGTCGCCGATCACCGTCAAAAACAATCCCGGTTTTGTGGTGAACCGCATCCTGGTGCCGATGATCAACGAGGCTTTTTTTGTGCTGGCCGAAGGCATTGCCACACCCGAGGACATTGACGCCGGTATGAAGCTGGGCTGCAACCAGCCGATTGGCCCGCTGGCGCTGGCCGACATGATTGGCCTGGACGTGTGCCTGGCAGTCATGGACGTATACGTGACCGAGTTTGCCGACAGCAAATACCGCCCCTGCCCACTGCTCAAAGAAATGGTGGCCGCTGGCCGCCTGGGTCGCAAGACCGGGCAGGGTGTATACAAGTATTGATTTGATAGTGGCCTGCCCATATTTCATGGGGGCTAGCGGTCATTTCTTTATGTAAACTTTGAAGGCTTGTCCAGTTGGTGGACGCAAGCATGTTTGCATGCGTCTCCTACCGCACGGCAGAGCAGCGACAATCCACCTCCTTTTTGATGAACCGCCGGGCCAGATCCCGGCCTTTTTTTTCATGTCTGAATCCATTGAAGTTGAAGTCCGTCCCGCCAAAGAGCGTGATGCCAAAACCATTGCCGAAATCCAGGCCGCCGCCAGCCAGGCCGCGTTCAAGGCACAGTTCCCCGGCGAAGCCATGCCGGAATTTGATTCGCTGAAGAAAAGCCAGAGTTACTGGCGCGAAGCCATTGAGTTTGGTGACCCGCAGGTGCTGGTGGCTGTGGCGGATGGCGAGGTGGTGGGCTTTGTTGGCTTTGACCGCTCACGTGACCCCAAAACGCCTCCTACCATGGGCGAAATCTGGGCCCTGTACGCCCGTCCCAGCCATTGGGGCCAGGGCGTGGGCCTGGCGCTGTGGGATGGTGCGCGCGATGCGCTGATCGAAGAGGGTTGCACCAAGGTTACCGCCTGGGTGCCGCTGGGTTATGAGCGCGCGCTGCGCTTTTTTGACATGGCAGGCTACAAGCGCGAGATGACCAGCATCAAGACAGTGCAAATCGGTTTGACGCGAATTGAAGAAATCCGCTTCAAACGCGACCTGACGTAAGCGTCTGATGGATTAGGACAGGCGGCGCAACACCACGCTGCCAATCGAGTAACCCGCACCAAACGAGCAGATCACGCCCACATCGCCAGCCTGGATGTCGTCGTGGTGGCGGTGGAAGGCGATGATGGAACCGGCTGAGGCGGTGTTGGCAAATTCGTTAAGGATCACGGGTGCGTCGTCAGACGTGGCGTCGCGCCCCAGCAGGCGGCGGCTGATGAGCTGGTTCATGGCCAGGTTGGCCTGGTGCAGCCAGAAGCGGCGCACACCGGGCGCGGCCAGATTCAGCGATGCCAGGTGGCTGCTCATATGCTCGGCGGCCATCGGGCAGACTTCCTTGAACACCTTGCGGCCTTCCTGATAGAAGAGCAGGTCACGGTCTTCCGGGTTGCGGTCTTCGCTGCGCGACATGTAGCCGGCGTTGTTGCGGATGCTGTTGGAAAACGAGGTCACCAGTTTGGTGCCCAGCACCTCAAAGGCACCAGCCGGCGCGGTGTCTTGCCGCTCCACCAGAATGGCGGTGCACACGTCGCCAAAAATGAAGTGGCAGTCGCGGTCTTTCCAGGCCAGGTGCGGCGAGGTGATTTCGGGGTTGACCACCAGCACGGCGCGCGCTGTACCGCTTTTGACGGCGTTGACGGCCATCTCGATGCCAAAGGTGGCCGATGAGCAGGCCACGTTCATGTCAAAGCCAAAGCCTTGGATGCCCAGCGCGTGCTGGATTTCGATGGCCATGGCCGGGTAGGCGCGCTGCATGTTGGCGGCGGCGCAGATCACGCCATCCACGTCTGCGGCGGTTTTCCCTGCACGCTGTAAGGCGTCTTGTGCCGCCGCCACGCTGATCTCAGCCATCAAAGAAATGTCAGAGTCTGGTCGGGGTGTGAGACGTGGGCGCATGCGTGTGGGGTCGAGCACGCCGGATTTCTCGACCACATAGCGCTGCTGGATGCCGGACGCCTTGACAATGAATTCTTCGCTAGAGTGCGGCACAGCGCTTCGGCTACCTGCTTCAATTTCAGCAGCGTGCGCGGCGTTTTCCAGGTCGGCGTAGCGGTTGAAGGTGTCCACCAGTTCGGCATTGCTGATGATATGGGGGGGCACATAAAGCCCGGTGCTGCTGATACAAACGCGGTGCATGAATGATCTTTCTGAAAGGGTTCCGAAGTCCGTGTGAACTTGGCAGGGCGCCATTATCGAACCAGCCGAAGGACGCTTTGGGTGTGCCATCAAGGACAATTCCAAGGCTTGATCAACGGTTCCTCGTTTTGGAGTTTGTGTAAATGGCCAGCAGCCTGCTTGTATTACTGGACGATATCGCCACCATCCTTGATGACGTGGCACTGTTGACCAAGGTGGCCGCCACGAAGACCGCGGGCGTGCTGGGCGATGACCTGGCCCTGAACGCGCAGCAGGTGGCGGGTGTCAAGGCGGACCGCGAGTTGCCGGTGGTGTGGGCGGTGGCCAAGGGATCGTTCATCAACAAGGCCATTTTGGTGCCCAGCGCGCTGCTGCTCAGCGCCGTGGCGCCGTGGTCGATCACGCCGTTGCTGATGGCAGGCGGCCTGTTTTTGTGCTTTGAGGGGTTCGAGAAGGTGGCGCACAAGCTGCTGCACAGCCCGTCCGAAGATGAGGCTGGGCACGCTCAGCTGTTGCAGGCCCTGAGTGACGAGTCGGTGGATGTGCTGGCGCTGGAGAAAGAGAAAATCAAGGGCGCGGTGCGTACCGATTTCATCTTGTCCACCGAGATCATCGTCATCACCCTGGGCACGGTGGCTGGTGCCGGTTTTGTGACACAGTTCAGCGTGCTGGCTGGTGTGGCGGCGTTGATGACGGCCGGGGTGTATGGCCTGGTGGCGGGCATTGTGAAGATTGACGACCTCGGGCTGTACCTGACGCAGCGCCCTAGCGGGGCAGCGCTTGGGGTGCAGCACGCGCTGGGGCGTGGCCTGCTGCGCGCTGCACCGCTGTTGATGAAAACTTTGACCGTGCTCGGCACGCTGGCCATGTTTCTGGTGGGCGGCGGCATCCTGGCGCACGGTTGGCACAGCGTGGGTGCGTGGTTGGAAAGCATCGGTCAGCTGGCGGGTAGCCTGGCACCCGTGGCGTCGGTGGTGCTTGGCACTGTGTTCGGGGTGCTGGCCGGTGGGGCGGTTTTTGTGGTTGTGACAGCGGTGGGGTGGGTCCGCTCTGGCTTACATAAGAAATAGGCCTCTAGCCCTTGTCTTATAAGGACATATAGCTATCTTTGTAAGAGTTTTTTAACGGCTCAGACCTCACCACCAAACGACTTGGTGAGGTTGTCGATGTATTGCTCCACGAGTTTTTCAAACTCGGCCTGCACGGCGGGGACGACGATCATCTTCACCATGCTGGGCAGCGGCATCGTCAGCTCGCCTTGGATGTGTAGCGTCAGATGGGTGGAGGTTTTTTTGTCCACGATCTTCCAGTTGCCCGAGACCAGGGCGTTACCTTCGCCCTTGACTGGCGTCCAGACGACGGTGCCTTTGGCCGGGTTGGCCACGTATTTGGAGGCGTAAACCGTTTGCAGGACGAATTTGGCGATGCCAATCTTGGCCATTTCCCAGCGGTAAACACCGTTGCCCAAGTCCACCAGTTGGTCCAACTGGGGAAAGTGGCTGGCCGATTTGGGCACATCCGACAGCAGGTCGAACACGGTTTGATAAGGCGCCTTGACAGCAAATTCGTAGCCCAAATCCAGGTTGACAGTGATGGCCATGCTTGTCTCCAAAAAGGATGATTGTTGTTTGCCACAAATCATAGCCCGACACAGGCTGAATCGACAGTCTGGATTGCCGCCACAATCTGCTCGTGCCAAACCAACCTGACACCCCTATGACTTTGCTGCTGGCGCCGATGGAAGGCCTGCTGGACTTTGTGCTGCGTGATGTTCTGACCCGTGTGGGTGGGGTGCAGCGTTGCGTGTCCGAATTCATCCGCATCACCGACACGCTGCTCCCCGAGCGTGTGTTTGCCCGGTTGGTGCCGGAACTACAGCACGGCAGCCGCACCGCCTCGGGCGTGCCAGTGCGACCGCAATTGCTGGGTTCCGACCCGGTCTGCATGGCGGACAACGCCGCGCGGCTGGCTGCCATGGGGTCTTGCGGCATTGACCTGAACTTTGGCTGCCCGTCACCCGTGGTGAACCGGCACCGTGGTGGTGCGGCCTTGCTGGACGAGCCGGAACTGTTGTACGACATTGTCTCGGCGGTGCGCCGTGCAGTGCCTGAGCACCAGCAAGTGTCAGCCAAGATGCGACTCGGTCTCAACGACGACACCCGTGCCGAAGATTGCGCGCTGGCCATTGAAGCCGCTGGCGCTAATGAATTGGTGGTGCACGCACGCACCAAATTGGATGGCTACCGTCCGCCTGCCTACTGGGAGCGCGTGGGCGACATCCGTCAGGTGGTCAAACTGCCGTTGGTGGCCAATGGTGAGATATGGACTGTGGCGGATGCACAGGCATGTCGCGCCGCCAGTGGTTGCCAAGCGCTGATGTTGGGGCGCGGCATGGTGGCCAATCCGGGGTTGGCGCGGGAAATTCTGGTGACACAAGCGACTGGCTTGGTGACCGAGCAGCCAGTGGTGGCTGTGCCGAACCGGAACAACCAACAAGCCGTGCTGTTGACTTGGGCACAGTTGCTGCCGCTGATCGCGGAATTCTGGCGTCTGGTGTGCCAGCATCTTCGGCGCGACCAGCAGACCGGGCGGCTCAAGCAGTGGTTGAATCTACTGCGCCGGGTGTATCCCCAGGCGCAAGTGGCTTTTGAGGCGGTCAAGACCTTTCACCGACCGGACGATGTGGATGTCTGGTTGGCGACACAGTTGGTAGGGCTTGAATCTTGCATATACGGCACCATCTCACCAGAGTCTGCAGCGCAGGAAGCGGCTCGATAGAATGATTTCATGAGCACAAAAATACCGAAAATTATTCCGCAACACCCTGCCAAATCTGGAGTCGATGACACGGATGGCACAGTGGTGCTGGAGCGGCGGACCCTGAAAACCAAGCCGCCCAAGCTTTACCAAGTGGTCATGCTCAATGATGACTACACGCCGATGGAATTTGTGGTGATCGTGATTCAGGAGTATTTCGGCAAGGATCTGGAAACAGCGACCCAGATCATGCTGAAGATTCATCTGGATGGCCGGGGCGTCTGCGGGGTTTACTCCCGTGACGTGGCCGCCACCAAGGTGAGTCAAGTGTTGGATGCTGCCAACAAGGCGGGGCATCCGTTGCAGTGTGTCGCAGAACCGTTGGATTCGTAAGCAACTGAATCCTTGTACAAAAGCCCTGATTTCAAATCAGATTACAGTTGACCATCGAACAGAAGCTATTAAAGGAACACCATGATTGCCCAAGAATTGGAAGTCAGTCTCCACATGGCCTTTGTGGAGGCACGCCAGCAACGCCATGAATTCATTACGGTGGAGCATTTGCTGCTGGCCTTGCTGGATAACCCCAGTGCTGCTGAAGTGCTGCGCGCTTGTTCGGCCAATGTGGATGACCTGCGCAAGTCGCTGGTGGTCTTTATCAAGGACAACACGCCGCAGGTGGCGGGCACCGACGATGTGGATACCCAGCCGACGCTGGGTTTTCAGCGCGTGATCCAGCGCGCCATCATGCACGTGCAGTCCACCGGCAGCGGCAAAAAGGAAGTCACCGGCGCCAACGTGCTGGTGGCGATCTTTGGTGAAAAGGATTCCCACGCCGTCTATTACCTGCACCAGCAGGGTGTGACGCGTTTGGATGTGGTGAACTTCATTGCTCACGGCATCAAGAAGAGTGATCCACCTGAGCCGATCAAGTCGGGCGAGGCTCCGGCGGATTCAGAAGAGGGCGGTTCGGAAAAGAATGAAAAGTCGTCACCGCTGGATCTGTACACGCAAAACCTCAACCAGTTGGCCAAAGACGGCAAGATCGATCCGCTGATCGGGCGCGACTATGAGGTTGAGCGCGTCATCCAGATCCTGTGCCGCCGCCGCAAAAACAACCCGCTGTTGGTGGGTGAGGCGGGTGTGGGTAAAACCGCCATCGCTGAGGGCCTGGCCTGGCGCATCACGCAAAAAGATGTGCCGGAGATTCTGGCCGAGGCCGTGGTTTATTCGCTCGACATGGGAGCTCTGCTGGCGGGCACCAAATACCGTGGTGACTTTGAGCAGCGCCTCAAAGGCGTGCTCAAGGCCATGAAAGACAAGCCTAACACCGTTTTGTTTATTGATGAGATTCACACGCTGATTGGTGCGGGTGCCGCGTCGGGCGGCACGCTGGATGCCTCCAACCTGCTGAAACCGGCGCTGAGTTCGGGTGCACTCAAGTGCATCGGGGCTACAACGTTCAGCGAATACCGGGGCATTTTTGAGAAAGATGCCGCCCTGTCACGTCGCTTCCAAAAAGTGGATGTGGTCGAGCCGACGGTGGAGCAAACGGTGGATATCCTCAAGGGGCTGAAATCCCGCTTTGAAGAGCACCATAGCGTGAAATACGCGCTGGCGGCGCTGCAGGCAGCGGCTGAACTGAGCGCTAAATACATCAATGACCGGCATTTGCCGGACAAAGCCATTGACGTGATTGACGAGGCAGGCGCTGCACAGCGCATCTTGCCGCCGTCCAAGCGTAAGAAAATCATCAGCAAGGCCGAGGTTGAAGAGATCGTCGCCAAGATCGCGCGCATTCCACCGGCCAATGTGTCCAACGATGACCGTGGCAAGCTCAAAACTCTGGAACGCGATTTGCGCGCCGTTGTGTTTGGTCAGGATGCGGCTCTGGACAAACTGGCGTCTGCTGTCAAGATGGCGCGCTCGGGCCTAGGCAAGGGTGACAAGCCGATTGGTGCCTTCTTGTTCAGCGGGCCCACGGGTGTCGGTAAGACCGAAGCGGCCAAGCAGTTGGCCTATATCATGGGTATCGAGTTGATTCGCTTTGACATGAGCGAATACATGGAGCAACACGCCGTGAGTCGCCTGATCGGTGCGCCTCCAGGTTATGTTGGGTTCGATCAGGGGGGCTTACTGACCGAAGCGATCACCAAAAAGCCGCATTGTGTGTTGTTGTTGGACGAAATTGAAAAAGCCCACCCGGCCATCTTCAATGTGCTGCTACAGGTGATGGACCACGGCACCTTGACCGACAACAACGGCCGCAAAGCTGATTTCCGCAACGTCATCATTGTCATGACGACCAATGCCGGTGCAGAAACCATGAACAAGGCCACGATTGGCTTCACCAACCCGCGCGAGGCGGGTGATGAAATGGCCGATATCAAGCGCCTGTTCACGCCCGAGTTCCGCAACCGGTTGGATGCTATTGTTAGCTTCAAGGCGCTTGATGAAAATGTGATTCTGCGTGTGGTGGACAAGTTTCTGCTGCAACTGGAGGCGCAATTGGCAGACAAGAAGGTCGAAGTAACCTTTACCGACAAGTTGCGCAAGCACTTGGCCAAGAAAGGGTTCGACCCGTTGATGGGGGCTCGGCCTATGCAACGCCTGATTCAGGACACCATTCGCCGTGCCCTGGCGGACGAGTTACTGTTTGGTCGACTGGTGGATGGTGGGCGACTCACGGTGGACTTGGACGAGAAGGACGAAAGCAAGACTGAAGTGTTGCTGGATATCACGCCCTTGTCAAAGAAGGATGGCAAAACCAAGCCGGAACCGCTAGAGGCAACGGCCAGCTGACTACCTCTGGCCTCCACGCCAAACCGGTACATGCCCTGTGAGCGGGCTGTACCGGTTTTTTTGTTAGTGTGGCTTGTGGAGGTCTCAAAATGCCAAAAAAAAGGGTTGGTCTTGCGACCAACCCTTAAGGGATCCCTGAACCTGATGGTTTCGAAAGGACCCGAGGAGACAACTTGCTGAAACCCTGAGGCTTCTAAATTCAGAACTTCTCTTAGTATCTCAGGGTTTCCCCTTAATCGTTAGAGACTGGTGCTTAATTTTCGTAACTTGTCTGATTTAAGCAAAGTTACTTGATTTAAACCAAGCAAGCAGTATGCCAATTAGCGCTTCTTGGCAGCAGGTTTTGTTGCGTTGACCGCGGTGTTGGTCATCGCTGTGAAGTTGGATTCGGCGACGTCAGTCGCTTGCTTGACTGCTTTTTGAACGGATTCAAGAGCATTGCTGGCAGCAGCCACAGCGCTCTTCATAACGGCTACAGCAGCTTCGGAGCCAGCAGGTGCGTTTTTGGTGGCTGCGTCCACCATGCTGGTGAATTGTTGTTGAGCTTGTGCTGCTTGGCCTTCCATGGCCTTAGTGAGTTCGCTGGTGGTGCCAGTGGCGATTTCGTAAAGGTGACGGCTATAGGCAGCAGTTTTTTCAGCCAGAGGTTGCATCAGACCTGATTGCAATGCCATCAGTTCTTGAGCGTCTTTCACGCTGAGCATGGCCTTGGCGTTTTCGCTGGATTCAGCCAAAGCGGCCTTGGAAGCAGCCATATTTAGTTCAACAATCTTTTCAACACCTTCAAAAGCCTTGGCGGTCAGGCTGAGCAGCGTTTCGACGTTGGCTTTTTGCGAGGCCAGAACTTGTTCTACGGTCATCATCTTCATATCTCCATGGGTTAAATAAAAAATGTATCTGCCCTGTCATTGAGTCTGATTCGGCGTATGTTGCAGTGCAGCATGAAGGAATTATAGGGAGAAGTTGGAAGGGTGCAAGCTATATTTGCTGCGTTGCAACAATTTAGTCTGCATTGCCTAAATATTGTTGTTGTCAACACGGTGACACAAAATCACCAACAATCCTCGACGAAAAGAAACATTAGGCGCTTGCGTGATTTCCTGAAAGTCCGACCCGGGTAAAGTCGCAGTCCCTACTTTTTCAATTTGCTCCTGAACCTTACATGACCCAAACTCTTGATTTCCTGGATGGCCAGGCTGCTATTGTCGAAGCTGCCATCACTTCTCGCCTGTCAGCGCGTGCGTTTACGTCGCAACCGGTGCCGCGCCCTGTTTTGGCGCATTTGTTGGAGGTCGCTAGCAGAGCACCTTCCGGCACGAATACCCAACCCTGGAAGGTTTATGTGCTTCAGGGTGTCAGCCGTGATGCGCTGGTTGCAGAGGTGTGTACCGCCCATGACGCCTTGCGGGCAGATCCTGCGTTGGCCGAAGAGTTTCGGGAGGAATACGATTACTACCCTGCAAAATGGGTCAGCCCCTACATTGATCGTCGCCGCGAAAACGGTTGGAGCCTGTATGGCCTACTGGGTATTGGTAAGGGCGACAAAGACAAAATGCACGCGCAACATCAGCGTAACTTTCGTTTTTTTGATGCCCCGGTGGGCTTGATGTTTACTGTTGATCGAGTTATGGGGCGAGGCTCTTTCGTAGACTATGGCATGTTTCTACAAAACCTGATGGTGCTAGCTCGTGCACATGGACTTCACACCTGCCCGCAGGCAGCTTGGAACGGCTTTTCCAATATCATTACACGGCATCTTGGTGCAGGTGTTGATGAAATGTTGGTGTGTGGTATGGCGCTGGGCTACGCCGACATGTCAAATCCTGTCAATGGGCTTCACACGCCCAGAGTACCTATGGATGAATTCACAAAGTGGCTCGATTGATGTGACAACTGTTTGAATGCCGATTAAAGTTTGGTGTTGTTGTTACCCAGTCCTGAGGGCTTTCAGAAAAGTTTGTGGACCCGATTAAATGCCCCATTTAATTCCGCTTAGAATTCTCCATGGTCAGGCGGTGTCAGTGGACAATAGCTGATGTCTGAGAGGCAACGTCGTTTGTGCAAAGTAGTGCAGAACTGATGACAAAGAATTTTTCGTGAACACCAATTTTCCTAAGACTAAGAGGTAGGTTGTGAATAAAACAGAACTGATTGATTACGTAGCATCCAACGCTGACATTCCCAAGGCGGTTGCTGCGCGTGCGCTTGAATCAACCATCTCGGCTGTCAAGTTAACCCTGAAAAAAGGTGATTCCGTGTCTTTGGTTGGATTTGGCACCTTTGCCGTAGGAAAGAGGGCTGCGCGGGTCGGTCGCAATCCTCGAACTGGTGCATCGATTAAAATCAAGGCAGCCAAGGTGCCGAAGTTTCGGCCAGGTAAAGCCTTGAAAGATGCCATCAACTGAATTTGGTTTTCGGTGGGGTGATTAGCTCAGTTGGTAGAGCGGCGCCCTTACAAGGCGTAGGTCGGCGGTTCGAGCCCGTCATCACCCACCATCTAAGCAAAGGCGAACTCTTGGTTCGCCTTTTTTGTTTGCTTGCAGGAGTCCTTTTACATGTTCGATATTTTTCGGAAACACACAAAAATCATGATGGTTTTGCTGTTTCTGCTGATCATTCCGTCATTTGTGCTGTTTGGTATCGATCGATATAACCGAATGGCTCAATCAGACGAGGTGGTCGCCAAGGTCGGATCTGTTGATATTACAAAAGCTCAATGGGATCAAGCACATAAAAACGAAGTTGATCGTCTGCGGGCGGCCAGACCAGAACTTGATGTCAAGCAGTTGGATTCGGCCGAAGCACGTTTTGCCACACTGGAACGACTGGTTCGCGACAGAGTGATGAGTGTCGCTGCGGAGAAGTCCCATCTAGTGACGAGTGATGCGAGATTGGCCAGTTTTTTGCAGCAAGATCCGGCCATTGCATCGCTGCGCAAGGCTGATGGCAAGCTCGATATGGAGCGCTATCGGCAGTTGGCTGCAGCACAGGGTTTAACCCCTGAAGGCTTTGAGAATACGGTGCGTCAGGATATTTCCAAACAGCAAGTTGAATTGGCGATTCGTCAATCAGGTTTTGTTGAAGCAGCACCAGCTGATGTGGCTCTAAATGCGTTTTTTGAAAAGCGGGAGGTACAGGTACAAAACTTCATGACCAAAAACTATATGGCGGGCATCAATCCGTCAGATGCTGAGTTGGAGGCTTTTTACCAAGCCAATCCTGCGATGTTCAAGTCACCCGAGCAAGCCAAGGTTGAGTACGTTGTCCTAGATATGGATTCGGTTAGAAAGGGAATCAAGATTTCTGAGGCTGATCTCAAGTCTTACTATGACCAAAATGCGGTCCGACTGAGTGGTGTTGAGGAGCGCCGCGCAAGCCATATCTTGATCAGTGTGCCCAAGGATGCGCCAGCAGCTGAACGGCAAAAGGCTAAGGAAAAAGCTGAAAGTTTGTTGAAAGAGGTTCGCGCTGCACCTGACAGTTTTGCCGATATCGCCAAAAAGAATTCCCAGGATTCTGGCTCGGCTGCCAAGGGTGGGGATTTGGGATATTTTGCCCGTGGTGCCATGGTCAAGCCATTTGAAGATGCAGTTTTTGCAATGAAGAAGGACGGTATAAGTGACCTCGTTAAGTCTGATTTTGGCTATCACATTATCAAGCTGATGGACATTAAGGAGCCAAAACAGCGCAGTTTCGAGGAACTGCGCTCCGGAATCGAGAGCGATCTACAGACCCAACAGGCACAGCGCAAGTACGCAGAGATTGCAGAAATTTTTACTAACACTGTATACGAGCAGTCTGATAGTCTTCAACCCGTGGCTGACAAACTTCATCTTGAAATCAAGACTGCAGATAAACTTTTACGTCATCCCGCTCCGGGGGCGGTGGGGGTGTTAGCTAGCGACAAATTTCTGTCCGCGCTGTTTGGTCCAGATAGCATCGAGAAAAAGCACAACACCGAAGCCGTCGAAACAGCTGTAAATCAGATGGCTTCTGGGCGTATTATCTCTTACAGCCCTGCCGGTACACTTGCTTTTTCTGAGGTGCGTGCATTGGTGAGAGAGCGCGTCATCGCAGCACATGCATTAGAACTGGCACACAAAGATAGCATGGAAAAATTGGCACTTTGGAAAAAGGAACCTGATAAAGCTTCGCTGCCTACAGCTGTTGTAATCTCGCGCGATCAAATGCAAAACCTGCCCGTTCAACTTGTGACTGCCGCCCTTGGAGCGGATGTAGCTGTCTTACCTGGATGGGTGGGTGTTAATCTTGGTACAACTGGCTATGCTGTGGTGCGCATTAATGAGGTTGTGCATCGCGATGAGGCTAGCCAGCCGTCGGTCACGCAGGATCGAGAGCAGTACGCACAATGGTGGAATGCGGCTGAGGCACAGGCCTATTATTCGACATTGAAAGAGCGCTTGAAAGTCAAAATTTTGGTGCCTCTACCGCACACCAGTTTAGTGCCTTAATCAAAGATGCATGTGATAAAGTGGCATTTTTGAAGATGTCATAAGCTATAATTTGTAGCTACGGTGGCTGTAGCTCAGTTGGTAGAGTCCAGGATTGTGATTCCTGTTGTCGTGGGTTCGAGCCCCATCAGCCACCCCAATTTTTGGAAACCTAGCGCCGACAAACATTTACATGTTGTCGGCGTTTTGCCATCATCCACTTCGCTCATCCATCCAGGTCCTAACTTTGAGTTGCCTGTGAGCATCGCCCACCCCCGCCTCATTTGAGACTGTTGCGACGTCTACTATTTTCGTCTGATCGTTCCGCTATCACGGCGGGATACAGCCAAAAAGACGGAAGTCAGGCGCAGTTTGCGAACCAAAAATGTGGGAATCTCTTGCGAAGCGCGCTTTGCGCGCGTATGGAGGTCTTCATGGTGACTTCAAAGGTCAGGGCAAAAACCAGCTTCAAACCCGGGTGACCGAAGCCACGGGAAACGAGTCGCTTGGCTGGATGAAAAACGACATAGCCCACAAGATGATTACGCGGAAATACAGCACACTTTTCTGCCGTACCTGAAGGTCGCCAGCGTCAATTTCTTGACCCAAACTACAGATTGTGTAGAGCCGAAAGAGGCTCAATTTTGAGTGGGGCCTTGTTGAGATGCTGTAGCGTCTCAACAAACTCACGTGCTTGCTGACGCTGCGTTTCTGTGAAGGGTTTGCTGGCCTCTCCGGTCAGCAAGACTTCCAAAAGGCCCGTGAGGTGAAGCTGGAACCTCTCGTAGTCAGGGTGGGTTGCCATGAGTGAGCCGACGATGGCCATCAGGCCTGCCTGAGTGGCTACCATGGTATCGAGTTCCGCTTGCAGTTGTTCTTTTTTCATGGGGGTGTGTTGGGTCAGCGTGGCACGAATCAGGAAGTTTGCCTTCCTGCTCTGGCCAGGCTGGCTGAGTTGAGCAGAGATTTGTCACTGTGCCAATTATCCGGGAGAGTTACCTCCAGGACGGCAGGGCTTTAGGCGACGTCAAATCTTGCCACGCAAACCTTGCAGTAGCGCACCCAGCGCAATGCCCCCCACGGCCCAAAGCAAGTCCCAGTTGCCTGTACCCAGGCCTGCAATGGCTGGGCCAGGGCACACGCCACTCAGGCCCCAGCCGATCCCAAATAGCGCCGCACCTATGGCGGTGTTGCGGTTCCATTGGCTGACATGGTGATGAAAGTAGCCACCCAGCCAAGGTTCTTTGATAAAACGGGGCACTACCTTGTAGGCCAGCAGCGTAACCAGCACAGCGCCACCCATGACCAACATCAGGCCAAAGTCCTGAAATCGCAAAAAGCTCAAAACTACTTCTGGGCGGATCATGGTGGATAGCGCCAGTCCGAAGCCAAACAATGCCCCGCCAACCAGGGCCGTCAGTGCACTCGCGGGAGTCAAACGCGGCGTGCTCATGGTTTCCACGCTGCCATGAGGTTGGCTGTCAAAAAAGCGGTGGCCATGAAGGTGAGCACCGCCAACAATGACGGCCATTGCAGCGAGCCCAGGCCGCAGATACCGTGACCAGACGTGCAGCCGTTACCCAGGCGCGCACCATAGCCCACCAGCAAGCCACCCAGCACCAGTTGCCAGACTGGCACACTGGTTGACATAGGATGACCGCCGCCAAAACTCAGCCACCAAATAAAAGCGCCCAGAATCAACCCCAGCGCATAGATCAGCCGCCAAGCACGGGAACTGGTGAAACGCTCTTGCTGAAAATAAGGCTGTTTCATGATCAGAGACCAGGTGCTTGAGAAAACGGTACTCATGCCGCCGACCAGTCCGGTCACCAAAAAGAGCAGGGCTACCCCGCAACCAATCAGAATGCCGCCCAGCAGATAGTGTTGCCAGCCAAGGGGAAATAAATGCGATAAAGAACTCATGGGCATGGATTATCGAGGATAAAAAATGCTCTTAACCCTTGTTTCATAAGGGCTATTAGCTATATAAGTAGTAGTCACACTATGCGTAGTTGGTGAATTCAACAACCAAGTTGTCGCTCTGGGTGAGCATGGGTTGGAGGTGCTGGCGCCAAGAAATAACCTTCAGGATGAATATCAGTATTCGGTGAAATAAACTGCGCGCTTTCGTCACGCTTGCTGCATCGTACAGGTTGGTTTTTGTACCGGCTTTAACCGCTCGGCCAAATGCAGAAAAGCGTCCCTGGATGTCTCCCGTAACCTGAAGTGTTTTTACCATGTCCAAAAAGCCGTCCGAATTCATCGCGGAAACTCTGAAGCAACTCTGGTTCCTTGATCCGCGTGCGGACAAGCCCTTTATCAACGATATCGCCGTTCGCATCCGCGCAGGGTTGCTGCTTGTCATTCCCTTGTATATGAGTTTCACGCTGTACGAAGCCATTTTTGGTTCGCATTGGGTCGTGACGGGCAATCTGATCAAGGACACCTTTGACACGGATTTTGACGGGCACATCCTCTACAACGTCGAGGCCATTCGGCGCACGGTGGAGTATTCGAAGCAGACGATGGTTCTTTGGTATGCCTTGTTTGAAATGCTGTCGGGGATGTTTGTCTTCACCTCCCGGTTTTCGCCCACCGTGCTGATCAGCAGCTTTTTGGCCAAAGGTCATACGCCGGTCTGGAAGCCACTGACGCCCAAGCGATTTGCGTGGACCATCGGTGCCAGTTTCATCTCGGTTTGCCTGATTTTTTTCAATCCGGAAGTGTTTGCAGGCTGGGTCAATACGGTTGCCGCCCATGAGCTTCTGCCAACCACCCAAAACTACATGCCCAAATGGATTCCGCTGGTCCTCGTCTGGGTGTGCTTTGGTTTCATGTGGATGGAGACAGTATTGGGGTTTTGCGTCGGCTGCAAAGTCCATTCTCTACTGGTCAAACTGGGATGGCTGCAGGAGGAATGCGAAGCCTGCAATAACCTGAATTGGAATACTTAGGTCTCGGCACCACTTGGTGACCAACATCCATTGGTGCACAAGGCTTCGGGCTGGCCCGTTTCATGAACGCAACTCGAGGTCAATGGCGTCGCGCAAGACGCGCAATTCTTCGGCCGTGAATGTGCCTGAGAACTTCACCTGGTGCTCTTGTCGCTGTGCCGTGGGAATGAAGCTTGAAAGCATCAGATGGTGTCCATGAGGTGTGAGCGTTACTTTGGCGGCAAGCTGCCTGGTGGAGGCGGACTGAAAAGTTTGCATGTGATTCTCCTGCATCCCCCGCAGACATTTTGAAAACGTCTGGCAGTGCGGGGAGGAGGCTGCGAGTGCGTTTTAGGCATTGTTGATGCGGTGCCAAGTAGTCGATAAAGGCCGCAGTTGGCTTTGAAGGCCAACTCGAGGATTATGCCTCGTGGCGCTCAGGTCGGCAAGGTGGTTGACGACTCGAAAAATCAGGCGCAGAATTTCCCTGCGACCGAGTCAATACCCTCGGTGAAGGAGACCCGTAGATGCCCCATGACCTCACTTACGCTCACACCTGACTGACGGTTTACCGTCACGCCGCTTCCCATACCTGAGGAAGCAATTGAAAGGGTCAGAGCTTGTTTTGGGCTCTGACCTTTTTTATCGTGTCCGTTATCGTGCGCTGATTGGGACGATGGATTCTCTTGGGGCTATGGGTACCAATTACCTCGGTCAGCTGATAGACTTTGCTTCAAAGCGCTAATGGCATCAAACTATGCTGTTGCGAGCAGAAGGGGGGACATGGGTCAAGTAATGTCTGTCTTCGCTGAAAATGTCGATGGTTTAGGGTAAATAGTTGCCAGAATTTACATTCCTGGTGCTTTTGTTATTGATCTACTGCGGTGTTGCACAGATGGCTTGTTTCTATTGCAGGTGTATCCGAATGAAGGGCCGATGTGTCTGATCCCGATGAAATTCATAAGCATGACCTGATTGAAGCAGCGATCAACCGATCATTGGGTGAGGTCAGTAATTCAAGCATAGTGCTCCAGGAGGGGCGAATTTTGGCTTCTCGGCGAGAGCAAGATCAAGCCATCAAGCGCAGGCTCGAGCAACTCGAAGCAGCCCAGGGAAGTCTTGCAGCGTGTGCGCCCGTAGAACTCCATCCAGCGTCTGTACATCTTGCGCCAGAACTCAAGGGGCGCTCCTTCAGCAGTGGGGCCCTACTGTTCACAGCGTTTGTGGCAGCCTTCGGCGGTGCAGGTTTGGCGTGGCTAATGACGGGTGTTGCGATGCGTGATTCGCAACATAAACAGGTTATCGCTCCGGTGTCGGTAGCTCCGGCTGATACCCCTGTATCGACGTCTCCCGTGTTGAATGTCGCTACGGCAGCAACGGTTTCGGTCACGTCTCTAAGCAAAAACGATGAGAGTCAATCGCAAGTTCGCGACTTGGTCGAGGAGTGGCGGCTAGCTTGGCAGCATCGTGATATTGAAGCCTACCTTCGGTATTACGGCCCACAGTTTGTTCCGCCCTATGGGCAGACACGCTCAGATTGGAACAGAGCGCGGCAACGGAACTTTTCAAGTCGTTCGAATATCCGCCTGGATATCAAGAAAATACGAATTGAGCGCATTGATGAAAATATATTTAAGGTTTCTTTTTTGCAGGACTACGCATCAGGTGCCTATCACGAACGCTCACATCCAAAAATGCTTCTGATCGAGCGAAATGAAAAACAATGGCAAATTGCTGGCGAGTTTCAGTTATCCGCATTAAATTGAATCAAGTGGTGGTGGGTGATAACTGCATCGGTGACAACCGACCTCACCTCAGGCTTGACTTGACACGGATTTGAATGTTGTTGTATCCAAAATTTTGCCCACAGGCCTAGGCAACAACCAGCGGCCATCACAGGCAGCGCTGATACCACGGACTTTCATGGTACCAAGCGCAGCAACGCGACCCACTACTCCAGCACCGATGCCGATGCGCGGCTGTACTGCAAAGGCGATAACGCCAGTCGCTTGCGCTACATAGGGCACACCCTGTGTGACAACCGTCACGGCCTCATTGCCAATGCCATGGTCACCACCGCTGATGGCTACGCTGAGCGAGAGGCAGCCAAGGTGATGATCACGGATGCCGTGCAAGCAGCACCCAACCCAGAAGCTGCCATAACCCTGGGGGCCGACAAGGGGTATGACGCCAAGGAATTCATTGAGGCGATGCAAGACATCAAAGTCATCCCTCATGTGGCGCAAAACACCTCCGGGCGGCGCTCAGCAGCGCCCGATGCAATCGCTGCAAGCGCAGGCTACGCCATCTCGATTCAAAAGAGAAAACTCATTGAGCAAGGTTTTGGCTGGGCCAAGACGGTCGGGCGTATTCGCCAAGTGATGGTACGTGGACTCAAGCGGGTTGATCAGGTGTTTGTGCTGACCATGGCGGCTTACAACCTCACACGTATGCGTACGCTGGGGCAGATGCATCCAAAAACAGCGTAAGGGGTGAGAAATGCAAGAAAACGGAGCTCAAATCGTTAAAACGAGGTCCGAAATCACTGGGATTTCACAATGCGAAGGTCGAAGATGAAAATTTCCATCAGTCGGAAACGACTCCACGATGATTCGCAAAGTATTTCAGCAACCTGTTAAACCGAGGCTCATTATCTATCCCTTATGCATAACGTAAGGTAGCCGAGCGCCTAACTTGGCCAAGCCAAGATAGTCGACAAAATATACTGGGATTCCACCCGTTGATGGCGAGGCCCATCAAGCGACTAGACCCGTGCCGCCAAGGTTTGCCGTCAATTTCGCAAGAATTAAAGTCATTTCCATCCCTTTGAACCTTGTCGCCTATCCTGGCGAAATTTGGCTAGTGTCTGGTTCTCTTTCCCAGCACTTCGTGTGGTTTGACTATAGCCCACTGGACAACGCATATGGACGACCGGTACGCTGCAGTGCCGTATTACGATTTTCTCCATTTCGGTCTTTCAACTTTGGCTGTAGGGTTCAGGGTGAACTCGCTGGATATTCAAGGCAGTTTGCAGTCTTGCAATGTGAGCCAAAGCAGTCCTGATGTTGGACATGCACAGCTGCGGAGAAGGGTCAAATTGAACCAACGCCTGTCCATGTGCTTGGCGAAACACATCCATCCGGATTGCGATGAAGCATACGATATGTATATAATTAGTATATGTTTCATATGCGAGGTCACTGATGGGTATTGTAAAAATTTCGGAACAAATGCACGAGAACCTGCGTGTGGCGGGGAACGCCCTTAGCAGGTCAATCAATGCCCAGGCCGAACACTGGATGCGAGTCGGCATGCTGACCGAGATGCACCCAGAGTTGGACTATCGGGAAATCTGCCAACTGTTGATACGGGCTGAACTGGCGGGAGGGCTAGACATCGCCGGGGCGGTCACAGGACAACTTGGCAAGATCGGTACATTCACGGCCGAAAAACACTGATGGCCCACGGCGTTCCCATCAAATCGGTCGAGGAACTCGAAATGACGCGCCGGGCCGGTCGACTCGCCGCTGAGGTTCTCAGCATGATTGAGGCACACGTGGTGCCAGGTGTAAGCACGGAGACGCTTGATCACATTTGCCACGAGCACATCGTGAATGTTCAGGGCGCCATTCCAGCCAACATCGGGTATCACGGGTATCCCAAGACCATCCTGACCTCCGTCAACCAGGTGGTTTGTCACGGCATTCCCTCGGCCAACAAGATTCTGAAGAAGGGCGACATCATCAACATTGATGTCGCCGTCATCAAGGATGGCTGGTTCGGCGACACCAGCCGCATGTACTTCGTCGGCGCCCCCAGTGTGTTAGCTCGGCGCCTGGTGGAGACAACCTACGAAGCATTGCTGGACGGAATCAGGCAGGTTAAGCCGGGAGCAACTTTGGGCGATATTGGCCACGCCATCCAGTCGGTTGCTCAACGGGAGCATTTCAGCGTCGTGCGCGAATACTGCGGACACGGCATTGGGCAGGTCTACCACGATGAACCGCAAGTGCTTCACTACGGACGGCGCGGGGAAGGGCTCAAACTGGAGCCGGGGATGGTATTCACCATTGAGCCGATGCTCAATGCAGGCAAACGCGAAACCAAGGAATTGCCTGACGGATGGACCGTCGTCACAAAGGACAGGTCTTTATCCGCCCAGTGGGAGCACATGGTCGCGGTAACGCCTTTCGGTTATGAAGTGCTTACCCCTTGGTCGGACGCCACAGCTTCATACGTAGCGGTTTGACACCCAATCAGGGTGTGGCTCAGCTTTCGGCCGTTGTTCCTTGTGGGCTGGCAACCACGGGTTTAGGTCTTGCATTGCTCATCTGGAAGCCACGATTGGATGCACGCACCCACTGCAAAACAGTAGTCAACTTCAGGCCCTTTGTGGAATCCTAGAGGCGATGCCGATTTGGTCCTCGCGGATCGTCTCATTTTGACCACCAAGCCTATGCATAATTGCCTGGGGCGACCGCGCCTAGGAAAAGAATAAAGTTTGTCATCGCAGGGAGAGACTAATGGCTCAGAAAAAGAAAAGCAGTCCAGCCGAGGACGTGATTAAACTGGTTGCCATGATGCCTTGGTGGGTCGGGTGCATGCTGGCAGTGGTGTTTTACAACATGATGCATCGTGTGGCCTCACATGAAGTTGCCACGTTATTGGCGCCCGGCCAAGCGGTCGACTTCGTGACGCAAAGCATCTGGAAAGCGATGGCAACGGTTGGACAGTACCTGCTGCCCTTCCTCTGCCTGTGTGGCGCTGCAATGTCTGCCTATGGGTGTAGCAAGCGCCAGAAACTGTTGTCAGGTGTGGTGAATGCCGAGTCAACCGACGCGTTGAACGCCATGAGCTGGTAAGAATTTGAACTGTTGGTCGGCGAAGGCTTTCGTCAACACGCAGCGTCCCGAATTGAAAGATCGGGAGGAGGGCGAAACGTGATGGAGTTGTCACGTTTTCGTCACGGCTAGAAAGACAAAAGGCCTGCACTTACGTGCAAGCCTTTGAATCTTTTGGCTCCTCGACCTGGGCTCGAACCAGGGACCTACGGATTAACAGTGACCTGAGAAGCTGCATATACTTATCCGAAGGTATCGCACAACTTCCAAGTTTGTCAAGTATATCAACATGTTACGGTTGATTCCTATCCTAAATTGTCCTACACTATCAATCTTTAGCCAGCAATCAATTGCAACATCGATTGCAACAAGATTCCGTAAGGTCGTCTATGGCAACATCATCAACGTCACTCAAACGCACCCCTGGTAAGTCGCTGACAACTGCAGCTATTGCGGCTATGAAGCCCGGACAGCTTCTGTCGGATGGCGGTATCGGAACGGGGGCAGGGCGGCTCAAAATCCGCAAGCGAATCACCAAAACCGGGGCTGTGTCTGAATGGCTTTTTATCTACTGGAGTACCGAGAGCGGGAAGCGGGTCACCATCGGTCTGAAGGAGAAAGGCTGTAGGTATAGCACCAAAGAGCAGGAAGGGTTTCTGACAATCGCGCAGGCCAGGGAGCTGGCGCGCAAGCTTCAGTCCGACGTGAAGGCGGGCTTGGAGCCCATGAAGCAGCGAGAACTGGATAAGGCGGCAACCCAGAAGATTCAGTCCACTGCAATCAGCAAGCTCAAGGATTCCCAGGCAAAGACTTTGGTCACACTGATGGATGCGTACGTGGCGTCGTTACAAGCCAAGGGCAAGGCCGAATCCGCCTATGACGTGGCCAACATGGTTCGGAACCACATCAGCATTGCATTTCCGGCATTGGCATCCGCCCCCGCTGCAGAAATTGGCGCTGTCGACGTGGCAAAAATATTGGCTCGGCTGGTGGGGCCTGATGCGGCGGTTAAAAAGGGGCGTACGGCGTTAAAGCTTCGTTCGTACATGGCGGCTGCCTTTAAGTTGGCGATGGGCGCTGAGCTTGATCCCATGGCTCCGGGGGCCGCTGCCGGATTTGAACTTAAGCTGAACCCTGCCGCAGCAGTTCCAGCGACCAAGATGGCGGCACATTTCCAAACTGCAGGTGAGCGTATCCTGTCGGTCGAAGAGCTTCGTCATTATTTAATCCGGCTGGAGTCACTGCCTTCGCCGGTGCACCGCCTTGCGCTGGAACTTCAAATACTGTCCGGGGGGCAGCGAATGCAGCAGATGCTTCGCTTGACGCGTGCGGACGTCACTGCAGAAACGTTCACGCTATTTGATCCGAAGGGGAAGCGAGCCCAGCCGCGAACGCATGTCTTGCCGTTGCTGCCGGAGCTCAGTGCACGGATCGCGCAACTGAAGGAATTCAGCCCGGTCAGTGAGCGCAATGTGAGGGGGTACATATTTGCCAGCACGGGTGGCTCCATCATTAACCCGGAAACGCTTTCCGGTGTGGTGCATCAGATCAGCAAGGCCATGCTCGCCGCCAATGAGTCAGTCATACCATTCAGGGGAGGCGACATTCGCCGGACTTGCGAGACGCTGATGGCAGGGACCTTGAACATCTCTAAAGACACCAGGGCGCAATTGCTAAGTCATGGTATATCTGGGGTACAGGACAAGGTGTACGACAAAAGCAACCACCTAAAAACCAAGACGGCAGCGTTGCGAGCGTGGATTGACTATCTAACCACAGTGCGCACGGGTGAAATTCCAGCCACAAATGTTGTGTCGCTCAAGGCGGCATGAGCGAGTAATTAGTGCAATATTATTCGTTTGTCAAGTGAGTATCTTTTTCTGTTGCATTCGTATCTAAAACGGTGTAAGATCACATAATCCCGCGTCAAGGAGTGATGGGTGAATCAATCTGACTTAGATTGATCACAACGGGACCAGCAACTGCATTTTGTTGGTCTTTCATCACTCTCTGAGGGGTAATGCAGTACTCCTAATATGGAGTACTGCATGGCAATCAAATTTCCTGATTCTAAAAAACCGACACGTGGACACAGCAAGTGTTTGCCTTTGCCGGATTTGTCATCTCCTGGTCGCCTTCGAGTCGGTCACCTCAGGACCGCATATGGGATTAGTCATTCCAGTGTTTATACCTATTTGCGACGCAACTGGATTCCTGCGCCTGACGGGAAAATTGGTTCTCGACCTTATTGGCTAACAAGCACCATCCGAGAAGACCTTGAGAAGAAGGTGCAACTCGATTGATCTCAAAGTGCGGAGTTTCCAATAACCACTTAGCGCATCGATTTCCATTTTGCGTTAGGCAGGTTTTGGAAGCTCAGCAGTTTGTGAATGCAATTAGGCCGTCCTACTAGTAAGCCTGTAGGATGGATTGTCTGGAGCGCCTAGGAGTGGCATATGGCAGTAGAAGTGTGGAGGCACCTGTTAGTAGACAGGATTGCAATCACGGTAACCATGAAAAGCTTGGATCTATACAAGTTCGCACTGAGTCAACTTTACGGTCTCGTCGACATTCAGAAAGATCTTCTTCCATTAGGACGAATATTTGTCAGAAAGGAAGAGTATTGCACCCGTCTGGACTACTACCCCGAATACAAAATGAAGCAAACCCGACGCTGCATAGCAAACATCACTGTCGGTTCAAATGTACTTTTTGGGAAAGGCGGTGTTCACCGGTATTTCAAACTTACACTGTATCCGTCGCAGTTTCAGGGTGAAGATTTCGATAGATTCAAATCGGTTCTCGAAGATCACCTGCCAGATTTTAATTACAAGCGCCTTCACATGTATGGAAAAGTGAATTACCTGGAACTAGCTTTAGACTCTTTGACGCACCCCAATCACACATTTTTACCTTACCAAAAATACGTCAATATATCTCAGATATACCCCGAGACGGATGGGACTATGGGAACGACTTATATCTGCAGCGAAGAAGGAAATCAACGATTTCGAATTTATGATAAGCGGCGACAACTTCACGACAAAGGGAGCGCGCAGCACACCAAGGGTCTCCCTCATACGCGTATTGAGCTTGTTTTGCGCCGTACGGGCATGACGGCTTCTGAACTTACCTCACTGGAGAATGGGTTCGCCAAGCTGCGAATTTCTGATCTCACTAAGGCGAAAAATTATTCGACTGACCCTGTCTGGCAAGCTTTCTTGGCTGCCTGTCTGGTGCATGGTGTGCCAGATTCTTTAAAATCTTTCCCCATGCAACGAAAGAAGTACTTGGCTGTCTTGGATTCGTTTCCAGTATCGTGGTGGCACCCGGAAACAAAGTGGCTGCAGTTACCTAATGCGCTCAAACGTATTGAGCCTTAATTGCAATTTGACTTTGGTAGATCACCATTACCCGCACCGAGTTTTACTGGCGATAAAGTTGTGTTATTGCTACCATTCAAAACGCCTTTGCTGCAATCAATTGCAAAGTGGGATCTCCCTTTGGTCGTTCAATGTTTGTTGGTGTCCTGGTTACTAAAATGTTCACTGCCAATTTCACCGTTAATCAGGTCGTTAACGTTATCTACATATATTGACAAACTCGTCTGTTCGTGTTATAAATGTAATGCTAGGGGATTATGTCGGGGATTACAAATCAAATAGTGTGCAGATGGCTGGCCATAAGCCAAGCGCAAAGGCGGCATAGGCAGCGGGGGATGGTGCCGTATTCGTAGACAAAGACGGCAAGCAGTCTAATTGGCGACTGGCCGAGCGGATGCTGGAAGGCGTGGACGAGATGAAGGGGCAGCAGACCGCACACAGAAGTTGATCAAAATGGGTCGTACGCCGGAGCAAGCCTGCTTCACCGGCGGCCTGACCTCGGACGGGAAGGCTATCCGTGAAGCTTGGCCATGATCAAGTGCGCCGATCAGCACGGCATCTCGCTGGTGTGAACACTAGCTGGAGGCTACCGCCTCGAGATAAAGAAAGATCAGCCGGAACCGTCATAGCCCTGCATAGGAACACGATGCGTGTATGTCTGCAATCAATTGCACGCCAGGTGCCGCAAGGCGCTGGAATATTTTCAACGTGAGCGAAGCCAGATATGAAAACAAATAACGTCGAGAAATTCACAAGTTCCTACGGAACCTCCCGCGACATACAGTGCAAGAGCTGCGCTCACTGGTCGCCCGCCCACGCCACCGTTTGTGCTGCCTACCCTCAAGGCATCCCCGCCGTCATCCTGTTCGGAGAGGCCGACCACAAGAAGCCCCTGCCCAATGACCACGGTATCCAGTGGACGGCCAAGCAGTGAGCATCGCATTAGCCCGTTCTGCCCTGTACGCCCAAGCTGTTGCCGATGCCGTAGGTAACCCCTTCGAGTTCGGTAACCCCTCGCCTGCAGAGGTGAATGCCTACCTGCACTCGTCAGAAGCATTGCGTATCACCGACGACACCCAGATGGCCACGTTTGGCATGGAGGCGCTGATCCTGTCCGCGCCCAGCAAGTTTCAAGACATCCGGGAGCAACTCCCTTCAGCTTACCTGCGGTGGTACCAAACGCAGCGCAGCCGCCAACCAACTGCCGATGAAACCGGCTTGCTGGCGGAGGAAACAATGTACCGAGTAGAAGCACCAGGAAACACTTGCCTTGACGCGCTGGAGGCTCTGCGGGATGGGCGCGAGGTGAATAACGACAGCAAGGGCTGCGGATGCATCATGCGGCTATTGCCGTTCGCTCTGATGCATTCACGGATGCCATTGGATAGTTTGCAATCAATTGCAGCGTACAGCGGGGCGATCACCCACCGGCACGTGGAAGTCCAGGAAGCCGTTTCGGTTTACATGACCGCCGCCATGGAGATGATTCAGCACCGGGCCTTGCTCACCATTCCTGATGAGCTGCGATCCGCGAAACACATCACCGACTTTGGAACGGGCTGGACAGCACTGAGTTGCGTGCAAATGGCGATGTGGGCCGTCTACCATGCAGAAACCTTCGATGAACTACTGACCCTATCCATTTGCCATGAAGGGGACAGTGACTCGGTGGCAGCAGTTGCTGGCAGCTTGTGGGGCCTCACCCGGGGAGGTTGGGAATCCTATGCCAGGCGCCTGGAGCAGCAACCCGCAATCGAGCGACTGCTTGGACGATGGGGCGGATCATTTGCAATGATGTGACCAGCCCGATGGCGTAGATTGTTCGGAGGCGTCCAACCATTTATCCTGAGCACACGTTAACA
Source organism: Rhodoferax sp. (assembly GCA_031291305.1). Taxonomy (GTDB): domain Bacteria; phylum Pseudomonadota; class Gammaproteobacteria; order Burkholderiales; family Burkholderiaceae_C; genus Rhodoferax. The sequence goes on from JARLJH010000010.1 coordinate 65,639, forward strand.
AATGTGGCGGAATGTTATGGGCGCAATCACTTTAAAACCTCGGCAGGTCCATGCCCTACAGCTCTTGGCTGCCGGTAGACCTGTCAGTGAAGTGGCGGTTGTGGTCAACGTTAGCACCATGACGATCTTTCGCTGGAAGCAAATCCCTGCATTCAGGTCCCGCCTTGAACTGGTGGCTCACACTGGCCTTGAAGAACTTGCCAAAAAGGTCAACGCTACCGCCATCACTGCCATCGAGACCCTGCAAGAAACCTTATGCGACATGACCGTGCCGGTTGCGCTGAGGGTCAAGGCTTCGATTGGGGTCTTGGGGGCCATGGGTTCGGTCAACGCAGCCCTGAGCAAGCGACTGCAGGACGGGGTGGCAGATTTTGACCTGAGTACCAGATTCACCGGGCCAACATTCAGCTACGGCGCTGACGGAGCGTTGATTCAGCCCGCGACTGGCAGATTTTCGCAGTCTGATGAAGTCGTGGTTTAAAACAAAAAATCGTTGATGCTGGTCCACTTTCAAGGGCTGGCGTGATCAAGCTTGATGATGCTCGCCGAACTCCAGTGGAGAATGGTGCATCCCGATAAATTTCAGTAGCTCAATGCAGGCTCAAGATCCGCCCACTGGAGCCTCAGTTTCTACTTCCGGAACAGGCTGTTATGCACAGTTCCCAGTTATGAACAGTTTGTGGTTGCAGTTCGCTTGGAAGCCGCGCAGATATTGACTCTTGCCGGATTTCACGAGGTTCGTTCTCACCATAATTCTGTTGCTTTGCGCACCCCAGAATCTTC
>JARLJH010000011.1 GCA_031291305.1 Rhodoferax sp.
CCCCCGGGCGATCCGCCGACCAATGCTTGCTCCCGTTCCTGAACCGCAGTAGACGACCGGTCTACTACGCATTCAACAGGGCCGGGACAAGCACGATGCCGGACATAAGCAAAAAGGATGGCGATCCGCACGACACGCGGGCGCGATTGATCGCGCATGGCCTCTCGGCGATGCTGCGCCACGGCTATGACGGAGTGGGGATCGGCGGCATTCTATCGTCCGCCGGAGTGCCCAAGGGCTCGTTCTATCATTTCTTCGCCAGCAAGGAGGCCTTTGCGCTGGCCGTGCTCGATGCCTATCAGGCGCATTACGCCGCGATGCGTCAGGCCATCTTTACCGACCGCACCTGCCCCGCGCTCGACCGACTGGTCGCCTGGCTCGACGCGCTGGAACACATTCACCGCGTCGAAGCGCCGCTCGGCGGCTGTTTCTACGGCGTGCTGGCGCAGACCGCGACGGTCCGCACCGAAGGCTTGCGCACCCGGCTCGCCGCCGTCTTCGCCCTCTGGCAGACCGAACTGGCCCGATTGCTCGAAGACGCGCGCGAAACCGGCGAAACCGATCCGGCGCTCGACGCGGACGAGACCGCCGCGCTGATCATCGACTGTTACGAAGGCATGCTGGTCCGCGCCAAGACCGACCCTGCCGCACTGAGCGCAGGCTTTGCCCGCCTGCGCCGCCTGGCCCAAACGCCGGGCCTGATCATGATGGAAGTCTAGTGGTGGACAGGGCTAGATTCGAACTAGCGTACGCTCTCGCGGGCAGATTTACAGTCTGCTGCCATTAACCACTCGGCCACCTCTCCATGGTGAACGCGGGATTATGCCATGGAGTTTGGCTTTTGTCGCCACCTCATGAGGTTTTTGACACGAAGTCCATAAAAAAGTGGGCCAAGCTTGGTCATGTGGGCTGCTTGAGGTCTTGGTGTTTTTCGCGCCAGGCGCGCGCTTGTGAGAAATGACCGCAACCGATAAATGGCACTGGCGGACGCAAGGCAGACAACGGTGAAGGGTGGTTGGCACACAACACCAAGTGGCGTGACGCGTCGATCAGGGAGCGTTTGCTCTGCGCGTGGCTGCCCCACAACATGAACACGACAGGCGGCGCGCTTCGGGAGACGGTCTGAATCATGCTGTCGGTCAAGACCTCCCAACCCTTGCCCGAATGGCTTGCGGGCTGGCCCTCCTCAACGGTCAGGCAGGTGTTGAGCAGCAACACGCCGTGACGGGCCCAGCGCACCAAGCTGCCACCGGGGTTGGGAAATGGCGGGATAGGCTCACCCAGATCGCGCTGGAGTTCTTTGAAGATGTTGCGCAAAGAGGGCGGAATTGCTACTCCGGGGGCCACCGAGAAGGCCAATCCTTCGGCTTGACCGCGGCCGTGGTACGGGTCCTGCCCCAAAATCACCACCCGCACCGACTCGGGTGGCGTGAGTTCTAGCGCGCGTAGCGGTCTTGGTGGAAAAATGGCCGCGCCATCGGCAAGCCGCTGTTGCAAAAATGCCAGCAGTGCGCGCCCCTTGGGGGACTCAAAAAAGCTAGCTACAAGCCCTGTCCATCCGGGGGCTACAGGCCAATCTTCCGGGGCAGCGGTCGTGAGTTGTGTGGCGTCAGACATAGGCAGGTACGGGCGGTTGGTCCGACCCAAAAGACTCAGTCAAACAAATCCGCGAGGGCCTCGCCAGGTTCTTCGGCGCGCATGAAAGCCTCGCCGACCAGAAACGCGTTCACCCCGGCCGCGCCCATGCGCAACACATCGTCACGCGTGTGGATGCCGCTCTCGCACACCAGCAGGCGGTCGGCGGGAATGTCCTTCATCAACGTCAGCGTCGTGTCCAGCGAGACCTCGAAGGTTTTCAAATTGCGGTTGTTCACGCCGATCAGCGGGGTTTTGAGCTTTAGCGCGCGCTCCAGTTCGGCGGCGTCATGCACTTCGACGAGCACGGCCATGTCCAGACTGCGGGCGATGTGCTCGAACTCCTTCATCTGCGTATCGTCCAGACATGCGGCGATCAGCAGAATCGCATCCGCCCCCATGGCCCGCGATTCATAAATTTGGTAGGCATCCACCATGAAGTCCTTGCGCAGCACCGGCAACTGGCAGGAGGCGCGAGCCTGTTTCAAATAGTCCACGCAGCCCTGAAAAAATTGCTGATCCGTCAACACGGACAGGCAGGCCGCGCCAAATTCGGCATAACTTTGCGCAATGTCCGCCGGGATGAAATCCGCGCGCAGCACACCTTTGGACGGGCTGGCCTTCTTGACCTCGGCAATCACCGCCGGCTTGCCAGCAGCGATCTTGGCGCGCAAGGCACCGACAAAGTCTCGGGTGAGAACCCGGCTTTCGGCATCCTCGCGCACCACGGCCAAGGATTTGCGGCTCAGTGCGGCAGCCACTTCCTCGCGTTTGACGGCGACGATTTTGTTCAGGATATCAGTCATAAGGGGTCGATCTCGGATTGGGCAAGTGGTTGCTCAGGTTCTTGCGGGCTTTGCTTCAAGATGGTGACAAATACACGTTTCATCGCAAACCCGACAAAGATAAAGAAGACCGAGATGCCAATCGCGATCCAGGCCCCGTCGGTGTCCAGCAGTTTCATCATGATGCGGTACTCAGTTTGTGAGCCAGCGTCACCAAATCGGCGAGCTTGGCTTTGGCAGCTCCTGATTCAAGAGCTGCCCGCGCCTGAGTGATGCCCGCTTCGATCGAACTAGCCACATTGGCAGCGTACAGCGCGACACCGGCGTTGAAGATCACAATCTCTTTGGCCGGACCATCCACATTGTCCAGCACGCCTAGCAACATGGCGCGCGACTGGTCGGGCGTTTCAACCTTGAAGGCGCGGGTGCTGGCCATGGCCAGACCGAAATCTTCAGGGTGGATTTCATACTCGGTGACCTTACCGTCCTTGAGTTCGCCCACCAGCGTGGCGGCACCCAGTGACACTTCATCCAGGCCGTCCTTGCCGTAGACGACGACGGCGTGCTCGGTGCCCAGGCGCTCCAGCGCGCGCACCTGGATGCCGACCAGATCGGGGTGGAAAACGCCCATCAGAATATTGGGAGCCCCCGCCGGGTTGGTCAGTGGTCCGAGCAGGTTGAAAATCGTCTTGACGCCCATTTCACGCCGCACGGGTGCAACATTTTTCATGGCCGGATGGTGATTCGGGGCGAACATGAAACCTACGCCGACCTGGGCGATGCATTGCGCGATGGCTTCGGGTTTCAGGTTGATGTTGACGCCCAGCGACTCCATCACGTCGGCACTACCGCTCTTGCTGCTGACGCTGCGACCACCGTGTTTGCTGACCTTGGCCCCGGCTGCGGCAGCCACAAACATGGCGCAGGTCGAGATGTTGAAGGTGTGCGAACCGTCGCCGCCGGTGCCGACGATGTCAACGAGGTTGCTGCGGTCGGCCACCTCCACCTTGGTGGAAAACTCGCGCATCACCTGCGCGGCGGCAGTGATCTCGCCGATGGTTTCCTTCTTGACGCGCAGCCCGGTGATGAACGCGGCCAGCATCACCGGCGACCACTCGCCCTGCATGATCTGACGCACGATGTACAGCATCTCGTCGTGAAAAATCTCGCGGTGCTCGATGGTGCGCAGCAGCGCTTCCTGCGGGGTGATCTTGATGGTGTGAGGCATGCTTTCTCCTGATTCGTTCAACGTGTGTCCAAGGGTTTGCCGTGGGCTTGCTCAGTTCGCCGGATTGTCCATCAAGGCCAGTTTCAGGCCAAACGCCAGGAACAGCGTGCCCGCAGCCCGTTCCAGCCAGTGCAAGCGTCGGCGTACCCAGACCCAGCGCGGCGACTGCGCACCGGCAAACGCCACCCCCATCGAAGCGCCCAGCCAGCCGTAGCCCAGGTTGATCCACAAACTGTTGAGGTTGAACACCAAGCCCAGCAACAGGAAGGCCAGGGTTTGATGGGGGGCGTCGTGTGCGATGAACTGTGGCACAAAGGCCAGGAAAAACAACGCGACTTTGGGGTTCAGGACGTTGGTCCAGAAGCCATTGATGAAAATAGTTTTCAAATCAAATTGGCCTGTATCCCTCGTATCGTCTTGGCTAGCAGCTATTGAAGTTGTAGCTTTTTTGGCGCGCAGCATGCCCCAGCCGACATAGGCCAGATAGGCGGCCCCGAGCCATTTGAGCCCCGTGAACGCCGCGCTGGAGGCGGCTATCAATGCGCTCACGCCCAACGCCGCAGCGGTGATGTGCACACAGCACCCCGCGACAATGCCCAGCGCCGCCGCACTCCCAGCGCGTGCGCCGCGCTTAGCACCTTGCGCCAGGATGTACAGCACATCCGGCCCCGGCGTCAGGTTCAGCAGGATGCCCGCAGCGACGAACAAACCCAGGTGTTCAATGCCCAGGCTCGTCAGCAAGGTATTCAGTTCGCCCATCAGGCCTTGGCCTCAAAAAAAGTGCGCATCACCGCCACGGCGTGGTCAATGCCTGCGGCGTCCACGTCCAGGTGGGTGACAAAGCGCAGCCGGTACAAGCCGGTGGCCAGCACACCTTGGGATTTCAAATAACTGAGCAGCTCAGGCGCTCTGGACTTGGCCTCACCTTGCAAATCGACAAACACCATATTGCTCTGTGGCGGCTCCACCACCACGCCGGGCAAACCTTGCAAGCCCGCTGCCAGTCGGCTGGCCAGTGCGTGATCGTCGGCCAGACGGAGGATGTGATGTTCCAACGCGTAAATCCCCGCAGCCGCCAGAATGCCCGCCTGGCGCATGCCGCCACCGGCCATCTTGCGAATGCGGTGGGCGCGGGCGATGAAGTCGGTACTGCCGCACAACACCGAGCCGACCGGCGCGCCCAGGCCCTTGCTCAGGCACACGGACACGCTGTCAAAACATTGGGCGATGCGGCGCGCCTCCTGCCAGATGGCGTCCGCAGTGGGCACAGCCGCCTTGCCGTTTGCCGCAGCGGCACCCGTGGCATCCTGCGCCAGGGATGCTTTGATATTGGTTTTATCAAAATGCATAGCTGCTTGCGCAGGTATTTCTGGGGCTAGAGGCTTATTTGATGCACTATTTTCAAACATCTGCATGGCCTGTGCCACGGCGGCGTTGAACAACCGCGCTCCGTCCAGATGTCGCGCCAAACCGCGCTGCCTAGCCAGATCGGTCGCCGCTTGCACATAGTCCAACGGCAGCAGCTTGCCGCCCCAGGTGTTTTCCAGTGTCAGCAGCCGGGTCTTGGCAAAGTGCGCGTCATCGGGTTTGATGGCGGCTTCGATGTCTTCCAAGGCCAGTGTGCCGTCCGCCTGGTGGTTCAAGGGTTGCGGTTGAATGCTGCCCAGCACGGCGGCACCGCCGCCTTCCCAGCGGTAGGTGTGTGCCATCTGGCCGACGATGTATTCGTCGCCGCGCTGGCAATGCGCCATCAGTGCGCACAGGTTGCTCTGTGTGCCGGTGGGCATGAACAACGCGGCCTCGAAGCCCAACATGGCAGCGAGTTTGTCCTGCAAGGCGTTGACGCTTGGGTCGTCGCCAAACACGTCATCGCCCACCGGGGCGGCGGCCATGGCGGCGCGCATGGCGGATGTGGGCTGGGTCACGGTGTCACTGCGAAGGTCGACGGTTTTCATCATCAGTTACATGCCTTTTTGGCCTCTAGCCCTTATATAACCTGGGCTGTCAGATATGGAATAAATAGCGCGCGCGTGACTGCAAAACAGCGCCCGGTTGAGGGGCGCTCTGACGAGTCAGCCTGCCTGGCTGGCAGAGTCACGCGGCTTCAGAAAGTTCTTCAGCATGGCATGACCATGCTCGGTCAAGATGCTTTCCGGGTGAAATTGCACGCCTTCAATGTCCAGCGTGCTGTGCTTCACGCCCATGATCTCGCCGTCGTCCGTCCAGGCGGTGACTTTCAGACACGCCGGGCAGGTGGTGCGCTCAATGGATAGGGAGTGATAACGGTTCACCGTGAATTGCTTGGGCAAGTCTGCAAACACGCCTTCTTGCGTGGTCGTCATGACACTGGTCTTGCCGTGCATCAGTTGCTGCGCCCGGATGATCTTGCCGCCAAAGGCTGCACCAATGGCCTGGTGGCCCAGGCAGACACCCAGAATCGGCAGCTTGCCCGCAAAGTGCTGGATCGCCGCCACCGAAATGCCCGCCTCGGCCGGGGAGCATGGGCCGGGCGACACCACCAACCGATCCAGTTGCCCGGCGGCCAGCATCGCGTCGATCTTGTCGAGGGTGATTTCGTCATTGCGCGCCACGGTGACCTCCGCGCCCAACTCACCCAGGTACTGGACGATGTTGTAGGTGAAGCTGTCGTAATTGTCGATCATCAGTAATTTCATGCTGCCTCCGCCGTGTGGACTGGGGTTTGTTACGTTGGTTAGAGCGTCACTCATTCCAAGCCCTCGTCAACCAGTTCCGCCGCCCGCAGCAAGGCACGTGCCTTGGCCTCGGTTTCTCTCCACTCCAGTTCGGGCACCGAATCGGCCACCACTCCCGCCGCCGCCTGCACATACAGCATCTGGTCCTTGATGATGCCGGTGCGGATGGCAATGGCCACGTCCATGTCGCCCGCGTAGCTCAGGTAGCCGCAGGCGCCGCCGTAGAGACCGCGTTTGGTCGGTTCCAGCTGGTCAATCAGCTCCATGGCGTGGACCTTGGGCGCGCCGGTGAGCGTGCCTGCCGGGAAGGTGGCTTTGAGCACATCCATGCTGCTCATGCCGTCCAGCAGCGTGCCTTCGACGTTGCTGACGATGTGCATCACATGGCTGTAGCGCTCCACGCAGAATGCGTCGGTGACCTTGACGCTGCCGATCTGCGCGATGCGGCCGATGTCATTGCGCGCCAGGTCGATCAGCATGACGTGTTCGGCGCGCTCTTTGGGATCGTTGATCAACTCGACCTCGGCGGCCTTGTCCAGCTCGAGCGTGGCCCCGCGTGGGCGGGTGCCGGCCAGCGGACGAATCGTCACCTTGACCTCTGGCGTGAGCGCCGCTGGGCCGCCCCGAGGCGCGAGGGCCCCCTCGGGGGGCAGCGACCCATGCTCCGCAGGGGAGCGTGGGGGCATGGCTTCCTGGCGCACCAGAATCTCCGGACTGGCCCCCACCACATGAAAATCGGCGCCGCCGTCGATGGCTCCGCTGAAGTTGTAGTAATACATGTAGGGACTGGGGTTGAGCGCGCGCAAAGCGCGGTACAGGCTCAGCGGCGACTGGGTGTACGGCTTCTTGATACGCTGGCCGACTTGCACCTGCATGAAGTCGCCACCGGCAATCAGCTCCTTGGCGCGTTCCACGGCGGCGATGTAGTCGGCCTTGGCAAAGTCACGTACCGCAGGCTGGCTGGGGCTCGGCAAAATCTCGGGCGCCTGCACGCTTTGACGCAGCCGTGCTTTCAATTCTGCTAGTCTATTTGTAGCTGTCTCATAAGCGTGCGCCTGGGCTGGATCGGCATAAACCATTAAATGCAGGGTGCCCGACAGGTTGTCGATGACGGCCAGTTCCTCGCACTGCAGCAACAGGATGTCGGGGCAGTGCAGTTCGTCGGGCGGGCAGCTGTGCTGCAGTTTTTTCTCGATGTAGCGCACCGCGTCATAGCCAAAGTAGCCTGCCAGACCACCACAAAAACGCGGCATATTGGGTTGCAGCGCCACCTTGAAGCGTTTCTGGTAGTCGGCAATGAAGTCCAGCGGATTGGCTTGGGAAGTTTCCACCACCACGCCGTCGGTGACGACTTCGGTGCGTGCCTGCTCGCCAAAACCGCTGGCGCGCAACAGCGTGCGCGCGGGCAGGCCAATGAAGCTGTAGCGGCCAAAGCGCTCGCCACCGACCACCGATTCCAGCAAAAAGCTGTTAGCGGCGCTCTGGGTGAGCTTGAGGTACAGGGACAGCGGGGTTTCCAGATCGGCAAAGGCTTGCGCCATGACCGGGATGCGATTGAAGCCTTGGGAGGCCAACTCATCAAATTCGGATTGAGATATCACGGAACGGGTTCTTTCCATAAAGCGCCGTTGGCCTGAGCCGCCCTGTCAGAGAGACACGGGCCATGTCATCAGGTTCCATCCGGCTGCAGCGCGGGGCTGCGGTTCATTCAAGCAGGTAGATTGTCAGCGCAGAGCCGACGGCACGTGCAGCGGACGCCAGGGCCAGGCTCCCCGGTCACTGCAACCTGTGATGGTGGTTTTGTGGATGAACATCGTTTTAGTGTAGCAAAGACCTTGTGCTGGCGCTGAGGTCAACCCAAAAGTGCGCGCCGGTGTCCATCTTCAAATTTGCGGTCGTGTAGAGGACAGTTCATGAAATAAGCGTCATATGATATTGAATATATTAAATGACGTAGGGGTGCCATGAATCATCTCAAAATCTCAACCCGACTTACCCTCGGCTTTGCGAGCATCACTCTTGCTTTTCTGGTGTTGGCCGCTTTTGCAGTCTTGCGGATGAATCACGTGTCACAGGCCATTGATCAAATGGAAACCGAGTCGCGACTGCTGAGTCTCGCTGAACAGTGGCATGCGGATGTGCGTCAGAACTCCGCGCGATCGCTGGCGGCTGCGTTTTCTCCAGGTCCAGCGATGTTTGAGTTTTTCAAGGCCGACATGGCTGCCACCAGTGCGGAAACCACAATAACCCAAAAGAGTTTTCTTGAGATAGCCAAGGACGAAGGCTCTCTCAAGCGGGCTCAAGCGGTGGGTGAGGTGCGCAAATCCTGGTTGGCGATGCGAGATCAAGTCAATACATTGAAAGCTGCCGGTGACGACGCAGGAGCTCAGGCGCTGGTGCGTGACAAGCTGGTACCCGCCACCACCGATTACCTGCGTGTGACACAACTGCTGGTGGACGGCGAGATCGCCAACGTGCACACAACACGGACCGGCATCGAAGCCATGCTCCGTCAGCTGTTTATGCTGGGGGGCGTTCTGCTTGCGCTGTGCATTGGCATTGCTGTGTTCGCCAGCTGGAGCATCTCGCGTGGTATTGCCAAAGGCATTGACATGGCCAGTAGCGCGGCTGAGCGTTTTGGTGAAGGCGATCTGAGCCAGGCTCTGCCACAAGAAGGCAAGGACGAAATCGCCCACCTGCTGCAAGCCCTCTCCAGGATGCAGGCCAGCCTGATTGGGGTGGTCCAGCGTGTTCGCCAAGGCTCCGAATCAGTCGCCACCGCCAGCGCCGAGATCGCCCAAGGCAACAACGACCTGTCCGCACGTACCGAGAGCCAGGCCAGCGCGCTGGAGCAAACCGCTGCCAGCATGGAGCAGCTCAGCGCCACCGTCAAACAAAACGCCGACAACGCCCGCCAGGGCAACCAGCTGGCCCTGAATGCCTCCAACGTCGCTGTGCAGGGCGGAGAGGTGGTGGCCCAGGTGGTGGAAACCATGAAAGGCATCAACGAGGCCTCGCGCAAGATTGCCGACATCATCAGCGTGATTGACGGCATCGCTTTCCAGACCAACATCCTGGCTCTGAATGCGGCGGTGGAAGCCGCCCGTGCGGGTGAGCAAGGTCGTGGTTTTGCCGTGGTGGCCAGTGAAGTGCGCTCACTGGCCGGGCGCAGTGCTGAGGCCGCCAAGGAAATCAAGACACTCATCAACACCAGCGTCGAGCGGGTCGAACAAGGCACCATGCTGGTGGACGAGGCGGGCAGCACCATGACCGAGGTGGTCACCGCCATCAAGCGCGTGACCGACATCATGGGCGAGATCAGTGCTGCCAGCAGTGAACAAAGCCAAGGGGTCAGTCAGGTGGGCGAAGCGGTTACGCAAATGGACCAGGTCACGCAGCAAAACGCCGCCTTGGTGGAGGAAATGGCCGCTGCGGCCAGCAGTCTCAAGTCACAGGCACAAGAGCTGGTGCAGACAGTGGCTGTTTTCAAGCTTGGGGCCAACGACCACAGCGGCGTCGGCCCCTTGCCGACTGCCGCTGTGCGTGCCCACCCGCCCAAGCCGGTGGCTTTCAAGGGCGTGGATCGCCGGGCAGTGGGTGTTCCCAAAGGGGCTGCAGCACGCAGTGCTTCACCGGCCTCTGCAACCCAGGCCAAGGCAGTTCCCGCGCCTTTGGCTGCGCCAGTTGCGAAATTGCCAGCCGTGCAAGCCAGTGGAACTTCCGATTCTGATTGGGAAACGTTCTGACGCGGATATGTGTAAAAGTGCCGACATCGCGGCGCTTTCCCCACGTAAACCCGCTGTGGGTGTGAGGTGTCGAGGCGTAAACTCTCCTACTATACACGTTGGAGAAGCATATGAAGTTCAGCTCCCGCATTACTGCGTTCGGGGTCATCCCGGCGGTCATTTTTATTGTGGCGCTGATCAGCAGCATTGGTGCCTTGATCAATGAGCAGCGCGAATTTGACCGCTATACCCACACGGAGCAGGCCGTCGACCAGGCGCTCTCCGACATGTACGCGCAGGGCTTGCAAATGGGCCAGGCGATGCGCAACATCCTGCTTGACCCGACAAATCCCAAAGCCTTCGACAACCTGAAAGCCGCACAGAAAGATTACGACACTGCCTTTGCGCAGGCGCAGCAAAACGCTCAGGGCAGCGAATTAGCCGCCGATTTGGCCAAATTGCCCGCGCTGCGCGCCACCCAGCTCCAAGCGCAAGAAAAAGTTCTGGCCCTTGTGGCAGCGCAGGGTGATGCCCGGGAAATCCTCAACAAGGAAGAAACGCCTGCCTGGCGCGCGCTCAAGGCAGAGTTGCTCAAGCAGGGCAAGGCGGCAACGCAAGCCTCGCAGGCAACCTATGTCAGGGTCAGCAGCGCCATCAGCACGGCGGTGACGGTCTCTATCGTGCTGGCGGTATTGGCGGCTCTGGTGAGCTTTGTGCTGAGCCTGCGCATGGCGGGCACCCTGCGCAAGGAGCTCGGTGGTGACCCGGCCGATGCACGTTTGGCGCTGCAGGCGATCGCACGCGGTGACCTGGACACGGCTATCGATAACCAGGGCAGCGCCGACAGTCTGATGGCCGTGATGATCCAGATGGACAACGCGCTCAAAAAGCTGGTGACAGATGTTCGCGATTCGGCCGATGGCATTGCCACCGCCAGCGCCGAGATAGCCCAGGGCAATCAGGACTTGAGCAGCCGCACCGAAAGCCAGGCTGCGGCGCTGGAGCAAACCTCCGCCAGCATGCAGCAGCTCAGCGACACCGTCAAGCAAAACGCCGGTAATGCCGCCCAAGCCAACCAGCTCGCGATGAACGCATCCAGCGTTGCCGTGCAAGGTGGTGAGGTGGTTTCTCAGGTGGTTGAAACCATGAAAGGTATCAACGAAGCCTCGCGCAAGATTGCCGACATCATCAGCGTGATTGACGGCATTGCTTTCCAGACCAACATCCTGGCCCTCAATGCTGCCGTGGAAGCCGCCCGTGCTGGCGAACAGGGTCGAGGCTTTGCCGTGGTGGCCAGTGAAGTGCGTTCACTGGCCGGGCGTAGCGCCGAGGCTGCCAAGGAAATCAAAACCCTGATCAACACCAGCGTCGATCGGGTCGAACAGGGCACCATGTTGGTGGATGAGGCGGGTGTCACCATGAACGAGGTGGTCACCGCCATCAGGCGCGTCACCGACATCGTTGGCGAGATCAGCGCCGCCAGCAGCGAACAAAGCCAGGGCGTCAGCCAGGTGGGCGATGCGGTGGCGCAGATGGACGACGTAACCCAGCAGAACGCCGCACTGGTTGAAGAAATGGCCGCTGCCGCGACCAGCCTGAAGAACCAGGCGGGAGAGCTGGTGCAAACCGTGGCCGTGTTCAAACTAGGCGATGCCAGTGCATCCGGTCTGACGCATGCGACCAAGCTGCCTACGGCTGCCGTGCGCGCCCATCCACCCAAAGCCACACCATTCAAAGGCGTGGATCGCCGTGCTGCGGGTGTTCCCAAGGGGGCTGCTGCGCGCTCGCGTGCCAAACCGGCCAGCCAGGCGGCAGCTCCGTTGCCAGCACCGGCCGCCAAATCGGCGGGTGCCACGGGTACGTCCGACTCTGACTGGGAATCCTTTTAGGCCCCGTTGTGGGTTGTCTATTTTGCTACATTATTGCTAGCTATAAACTCTTTGTATAAAAGGGCTTCAGGTCTATTTTTCTTGAAGTTTCTGGGTTGATTGTCATCGTGCCAGCCCGCATTTGGCCAGTGCACTGCTGGGTTGAAGCGCTGTCAGCCTTCGCCCATCACGGTCAGCACAGCTTCCCCGTAGGCTTCCAGCTTGCGCACGCCCAGGCCGCTGATGCCTTGCAGGTCCGACAGCGATTGCGGCGCGGTCTGCGCAATGGCCATCAAGGTGGCATCGTGAAAGATCACGTAGGCGGGCAGGTTGTGCTCTTTGGCCACGTTGGCGCGCCAGGCTTTCAGGGCCGCAAAGCGCAGTTGCTGCTCGGCGTCGAGTGTCGCCACCGCTTTGGGGGCCGATGTGCGGCTGGTGCTTCGCTGGGTTTTTCGTGCCGATGGTTTGGGCTGAGCGATGCGCAGACGTATTGGCACCTCGCCCTTGAGCACGGAGCGTGACACCTCGGTGAGCGCCAGCGTATTGAACGCCTGCGCATCAACGGCCACGGCGCCAATGGCCAGCAATTGGCGCAGAACGCCACGCCACTCCGTCTCACTCAAATCGGCACCAATGCCGAACGTGCTCAGCGCCTCATGCCCGCGCTGCGTCACTTTTTCGGTGGTCTTGCCGCGCAGGATGTCCACAATGTGCCCGGCGCCGAAGCCAAAACCGCTCATCTGCTGCACGCGGTAAACCGTGGACAACAGCTTGCGCGCGGCGTCGGTCGCATCCCAGACATCAGGTGCCTGCAAGCAGTTGTCGCAGTTGCCGCAAGGCGCACTGGCTTCGTCAAAGTAGCGCAGCAGGCGCACGCGGCGGCAGTCAGTGGCCTCGGCTAAGCCCAGCAATGCGTCGAGTTTGCCGCGCAAGCCTTGTTTGAAAGCTTCCTCGGCCGGGCTTTCGTCGATCATGCGGCGCTGGTTCACCACATCTTGCAGGCCGTAGCACATCCAGGCATCGGCAGGCTCGCCATCGCGCCCGGCGCGGCCGGTTTCCTGGTAGTAGCCTTCGATATTTTTGGGCATATCCAGGTGCGCCACAAAACGCACGTCGGGCTTGTCGATGCCCATGCCGAAAGCGATGGTCGCCACTATCACGATGTCTTCCGTGCGCAAAAATCGGTCCTGGTTGGCCTGGCGCACCTTGGCGTCAAGCCCCGCGTGGTAGGGCAGGGCGGCAATGCCGTGGTCGCAGAGCAGGTCGGCGGTGTCTTCCACCTTCTTGCGCGACTGGCAATACACCACACCCGCGTCACCCATGTGTTCGTCACGGATGAAGCGCAGCAGCTGCTGGCTGGCATCGCGTTTTTCGACGATGGTGTAGCGGATGTTGGGGCGGTCAAAACTGCTGATAAAGAGGCGCGCATCCTGTAGCTGCAGGCGTTCGATGATGTCGGCGCGGGTCAGCGCGTCGGCGGTGGCGGTCAGGGCGATGCGCGGCACGCTGGCATAACGCTCGTGCAGCACCGTCAGCGCGCGGTATTCGGGCCGGAAGTCGTGGCCCCACTGGCTCACGCAATGCGCCTCGTCAATGGCAAACAGGCTCAACAGCCCGCGTTCTTGCAACGAATCGAGCTGTGCCAGAAAGCGCGGTGTGGTCACGCGCTCGGGGGCGGCGTAAAGCAGCGTGATGTCGCCTTGCAGCAGTCGGCGTTCCACCTGTGTGGCTTCCTGCATCGACAGCGTGGAGTTCAAAAACTCGGCCTTGACACCAGCCTCATGCAGCGCACCGACCTGGTCGTGCATCAACGCAATCAGCGGAGAAATCACCACCGTGATGCCCCGGCCTGTCTGCTGGCGGGTGATGGCCGGGATCTGGTAACACAGACTTTTGCCGCCGCCCGTGGGCATCAGCACCAGTGCATCACCTCCAGCGGTCACGTGTTCGATGATGGCTTGCTGCGGCCCACGAAACGCTTGGTAGCCAAATACTTCTTGGAGAATGGATTCGATGGACAAATTAATTAACTACATGTTTTATAGCTGATAGTCCTTATTTCATAAGGGCTAGAAGCACAAAAAGCTTAAATTTGCAGGGGGTGAACGGTTCGGTTCTTTGGGTGCCTATTGTCCCACCGTTGGCTTGCCGACCGGCGGCGTCGTCACCGGCGCACGAAATTGCTTGACCCAGGCCTGGAACTCATCGGCGGGCATTGGTCTGGCCAGGAAATAACCCTGAGCGATGTCGCAGCCAAACGCGGCCAGTTGGTCCCAATGTGCCTGCGTTTCCACACCCTCTGCCACCACCAGGCGGCCAAGATCATGTGCCAGGTCGATGGTGGAGCGCACGATCAGCGCCGACTCTTTGCTGGTTGACATGTCGTTCACAAACGACTGGTCGATCTTGATGTACGCCACGGGCAAACGCTGCAAATAGCCGAGCGAGGAATAGCCGGTTCCAAAATCATCGATATAGAGCGGAATGCCTGCGTCACGCAGACCGAGCAGGACACGCAGCGACAGTTCGGCGTCGTCCATGACTGTACTTTCGGTGATTTCCAGTTCAAACAGGCCCGCCGACACGCCCCATTTGGCCTGTAGCTGGCGAACCTTCTCCAGCAGGTGCTCATCGCGCAGGTTGCGTGCGGAAAGATTGACGGCAATCGGTAACGCGCAACCCGCGCGTTCCCAGAGATGGTTCAGCTGCAGGCCGGTTTCAATCACCCATTCGGTGAGCGGTTTGATCAGGCCGGTGTGTTCGGCCAGGCCGATGAACTCGCCGGGCATGATCAACCCGCGCTCGGGGTGCCGCCAGCGAACCAGTCCTTCAGCGCCGCAGACACGGCCGGTCGCCATGTCTACCTTCGGTTGCAGGTAAAGCGCCAGATCTCCCGCATCAATGGCGCGCCGGAGTTCTCCGGCCATGTTCAGGCGTAGAGACTGGCCCTGATTGCGCATGGGGTCAAAGATCACATAGTCACGGCCCATTTTTCTGGCCTGATGAATGGCTATATCGACATGGCGATACAGATCATGGGGTGTCGAGCCATGCGCCGGGAACACGGTGATACCGGCCTTTGCGGTTACTTCCAGCGCAATATCGGCCAACTGGAAGGGTTGCGTCAATTGTTGGTTGATTCGTTGCACGAAGGCAATGGCTGCATCTGTGCCACTATCGGGCAGCAGTACCGCAAATTCATTGCCGCGCAAACGTGCCACCGTGGCAGATGGGGGCACAGCGCCGCTCAGTCTGGCAGCATACTCACGCAGCATCTGGTCACCTTGGCCAAAACCAAGGGTGTCATTGATGTCACTCAGCTGTTCGACGTTGGTTTGAATCACTGCGAACGGTTGGTTCATTTGCTGGCCGGTCTCGACGGCCTCGGCCAGAAATTCGGTGAAGCGCATCTCGTTTGGCAACCCCGTCAATGTGTCGTACCGCGACAGGCGATAGATGGATTCCTGGGCTGTTTGCTGCTCGGCACGCGCACGCAAGGTGGTAATGCCAAAGGCCAGGTCATCCGCAGACTCGGTCAGCAGTTCGATTTCGTCCGGCGCAAAGGTGTTTCTTTCATGGTGATAAATGGTGAGTGCACCGATGATTTCGTGGCCCACCCGAAGCGGACAGGCGATCGCAGACAGGTTGCTGGTCAAAAAAGACCGCCATGGGGCATAGTTTGGGTCGGCCAACATGTCACTCACCACGCTGGTCCGTCCTGTGCGCACGGCTACGGCGGCCGCACCACGGCCATGCTCGTTGTCTGCCCAACTGACGGTCAAGCTGCGCAATGCGGTCAGACCTTCGGCATATCCGCACTCTGCCATGGCCAGCAGGGAGCAGGCTGCGTCGTCCTTGCGGTACCACACCACCGCCATGCCATACCCTCCTGCACCCACAATGGCCTGGCACATGCTCTCAAGCAGTTCAAGTTCATTGTTGGCACGAAGCATGGTGCGGTTGCCCGCACTCAGGGTTCTGAGCGCGCGGCTGACGTGTTCCAGCTCGCGCAGGCGGACCTCCAATTCAACATTGAGTGTTGTTATTTTTTCTTCGGCGTGCTTGCGCTCGGTGATGTCGGAGCCCAGCACGTAATAGCCGACGACACGACCCTGGTCGTCGCGCTTGGGCAAGTAATTGATGACCTGCCAGACACCGTCGAAAGGTTGCCAGTCGTAGTGTTGTGCCTCGCCCTGTAAGACCTGGGCAATCAGCGGGGAGGCCACCGCATAACGCTCGGCCCCCAAAATCTCGCGCACCGTACAACCCGAGATGTCGCTACGTTCGGGGGCAAAACGTTCCTGATACTGCTGGTTGACATAGACATAGCGCTGTTCGGCATTGACGTAAGCAATCAATGCCGGGACATTGCTGATCACACTGCGCAAATGACCTTCGCTCTCTTGCAATTGCAGTGTTCGCTCGTGGACACGTTGCTCCAGAAGTTCGTTGTGCTCACGAATCGTTTGGCGGGCTTGGCGTTCGGTGCTCACATCGCGGAAAACCAGAACCACGCCCGTCATTTGCCCTGTGGTATCTCGTATGGGCGCCGCACTGTCAGAAATGGGGCGCTCGCTGCCGTTGCGTGCGATCAGCACGGTGTGATTGGCTAGTTCCTGAATGCTGCCTGTTGCCAGTGCCGCCACAACGGGGACCTCGGCGGGTGCCCGTGTCTGCTCATGAACAATACGGAACACCTCATCAACAGGGCGCCCCGCGGCCTCGGGCATGGACCATCCGGTCAGTGTCTCGGCCACCGGATTCATTCGGGTGATACGCCCCTGGGTGTCTGTTGCCAGCACCCCGTCACCAATTGAATACAGTGTGGTGGACAGGCCCTCTTCGCTATCAGCCAGTGCGCGTCGGCTGAGCTCTGTTGCCCTGAATTGCCTTCGAATCAATCCATAGGTGGCGGCCAGTAACATCAGCAGCAGTACCGCCACCAGCGCACCCGAGACCACCATGGCTTGACGCGCACGCATTTGCTCGGCCCCACGCGTTGCCAGCAGCCTGCGCTCAACTTGTTCCATGTCTTGCAGCAGCTGGTAGGTGCGTTCGCGAGTTTCCCTTAGCGGGGCTGTTGCCACATAGGCATTTGCGGCGTCCATGCCGTGCGTCTTGCGCAACTGTTCGACGTTTTTGGAGATCATGATGCGCTGATCAATCACCTCTCTCAAACGCTTGATGCGTTCTTGTTGCTGAGGGTTGTCGAGCGTGAGTTGCCTGACCTGACCCAGTGCGGTTTCCCGTGCCAGCAGTGCTGCATCGCGTTCATCAAGGAGGGCTGCATTACCCGAAATTCTGAAGCTCTGGGTGTCAAATTCGATCTGAAGCGTGTCGCCCTTGATGCTTGCCAGGCCGTCGAGAACGCGGTGGGTGTGCGCCACCCGGTCTGCAGCTTCTGACGCGTCATTGGCGACTTTCCAGGTGGTTGTGGCAAGGCCAATCACCACCAGAACCGCAGTGGCAAACGCGACCAGCACTTTGGTTTCAAATCCGTGGGTTGATTTCACGTTGGGCTTGGTATCAGGTCTCATGTATTTTGTTTTTAGGCATTCTGTCACCTGTTGCGACTCCTGCTGAGATTAACCCTGCCAAGAGTATTGGCATGCCTCGAATACGAAGATACGCGGAGTCTGTGCTTGTGATCCTGACGCCAGCTCGGATTCGAAACCACCTTTCCCTTCTTTCAGAAGGTGTCAAAGGTAGTCGGTACACCACGCGACCCTCGGCTGACGGGGCAAATTCCCTCTATGAGCCAGTCGGTAGCTTTCTACAATGACGCACCATGATCACACACCCCTACACTCGCGCCCAAGCGCTGCCCGGTCTTCTTGAAAAACGCATCCTGGTGCTTGATGGCGCCATGGGCACCATGATCCAGCGTTTCAAGCTGGATGAATCGCAGTACCGGGGTGAGCGCTTCAAGGATTTTCATAAGGACATCAAAGGCAACAACGAGTTGTTGAGCCTGACGCGCCCGGACGTGATCACCGACATTCACGAGCGGTACCTGGCCGCCGGTGCTGACATGATCGAGACCAACACCTTCGGCGCCACCCGTGTGGCCCAGGCCGACTACGACATGGCGGATCTGGCGTTTGAGATGAACCTGGCCTCGGCCAAACTGGCGCGTGCCGCCTGCGACAAGTTCTCGACGCCGGACAAGCCCCGTTTTGTGCTCGGTGCGCTCGGCCCCACGCCCAAAACGGCCAGCATCAGTCCTGATGTGAATGACCCCGGCGCGCGTAATGTGACCTTTGAGGAGCTGCGCGCCTCGTATTACGAACAGGTGGACGCATTGGTGCAGGGCGGTGCTGATGTGCTACTGGTGGAGACCATTTTTGACACCCTGAACGCCAAGGCCGCGCTGTTTGCCATTGACGAATTCTTTGAAGCCAGTGGGGAGCGCCTGCCCATCATCATCAGCGGCACCGTCACCGACGCCTCCGGGCGTATCCTGAGCGGCCAGACCGTCACGGCTTTTTGGTACAGCGTGCGCCATGCGCAGCCGCTGGCCATCGGCTTGAACTGCGCGCTGGGTGCGGCACTGATGCGCCCCTACATTCAGGAACTCAACCGCGCCGCGCCCGACACCTTTATCAGCTGCTACCCCAATGCCGGTCTGCCCAACCCGATGAGTGATACCGGCTTTGATGAAACCCCCGATGTCACCAGCCGCCTGGTGGGTGAGTTTGCGGCGGAAGGCCTGGTCAATATCGTGGGCGGCTGCTGTGGCACCACGCCTGACCACATTGGCGCGATCCATGCCAAGGTGGCACCGCTGGCCGGGCGCACGCTGCAAAAAAACGTCTTCTACAAAGAAGCTGCCTAACGGCTATCTTGGGGCTGACAGTCCGTCACGCCCCTTTACAAATCCACACCATGCAACATCTCCAAGAGTTTTTGAAGGTCTTTTTCAGTTTCAAGGCCTATGTGATGTTGCCAATCATCATCTTCTTCATTGCGCTGGCGGTGCGGCTGCCGATGCGCCAGGTGGTGCTGAGCACGGTGAGTCTGGCAGCGGGTTTTGCCGGGGTGTTCATCGCCTTCAATTTTTTTGTCGCCAACATCAGCCCCGCCGTGCAACAGCTCACCAGCGTGCGGGGATTGAACTTTCCGGTGCTGGACGTGGGTTGGCCCCCGTTGGCGGCCATCACCTGGGCCTCGCCGCTGGCGGCGATTTCCATCCCGCTGGTGTTGGTGGCCAATCTGCTCATGCTGGCTTTGGGCTGGACTCGCACCATCTACATCGACATTTGGAATTACTGGCACTTTGCGTTGATGGGGGCGCTGGTGATGTCGGCCACTGGCAGCATGGCGCTGGGCTTGTCGGCGGCCCTGTTGATTGCGGTGTACTGCTTCAAGATGACCGAATGGACCGCACCCGACGTGGAGAGGGAAACCGGTCTGGTGGGTATTTCTGCCTCTCCCGTGTCGGTCAACGGACTGGTGCCCTATACCGTGTGTGTGGACTGGTTGCTGGACCGCATTCCGGTGATCAACAAACTCAACTACAACCCGCACAGCAAGGGCGACGAGCCGTCGGCCGTCAGCGGCCTGGACCTGCTGGGCGAGCCCATGATCATTGGCGGCTTGATGGGCCTGGCCTTGGCCATCGCTGCTGGCTATAGCCTGGGCGCCACGCTCGAATTGGCGGTGCATATCGCCGCCGTGATGTTTTTGCTACCCAAGAGTGCAGGGCTGATTGGAGACGCCATGATGCCGGTGACGGTGGCCTTGCGTGACCAGGTGACGCGGTTCTTCCCGCATCGCAAAAACCTGATTGTGGCCATGGACACGGGTTTTTTGATGCACCATAAATCAGTGATGGTCACCGGGCTGATCCTCATGATGTTGGCGGTGCTGATTGCGCTGGTGCTGCCGGGCAACAAAGTCTTGCCGCTGGGCGATTTGCCCAACCTGATCTCGGTCATGTCCTTGTCGGTGTTGATTCTGCGCGGCAACGTATTTCGCGCGGTGCTGGCTGGCATTCCGGTCATCATCACGTTTTTGCTGATCGCATCCCATATGGCGCCGCTTTACACGCAGCTGGCCAGCCAGACAGCGTCCTTCAATTCCGCCGGGTTGGGGCAAATCACCGCCTTCACCGATGGTGGGCATCAGGTGCGTTTTCTGATTTATGCGCTGTACCGGGGGGATCTCTGGGCGATGCTGGCGCTGCCCCTGTTGTTGGGTGCGATCATCATGGTCTGGCGGCGTTTTCGGGTTAGCGGCCCCCTGCCACATCCAGCAACGCACCCGTGACGTAGCTGGCGGCGTCTGACAGCAGCCAGACGATGCTTTGCGCTACTTCCTCGGCGCTTCCGGGGCGCTGCATCGGCAATTGCGCAGCCATCTGGCGGGCGCGCTCGGGCTGGCCGCCGCTCGCATGAATGTCGGTATCGATGATGCCCGGACGCACCGCGTTGACGCGGATGCCTTCGGTGGCCACCTCTTTGGCCAGACCCAGAGTGAAAGTGTCAATGGCACCTTTGGACGTGGCGTAATCCACATACTGACCTGGACTGCCGACCTTTGCCGCCACGCTGGACACATTGACAATGGCGCCGCCCAGCCCGCCATACAAAGTGCTCATGCGTTTCACGGCTTCGCGACCGCACAGCATGGGACCGATCAGATTGATGTCAAACATGCGCTTCAGGCGCGCCACGCTCATGGCATCCACTCTGGACGCCACGTCAACCACACCGGCATTGTTGACCAGAGCGCTCAAGCGGCCCAACGTGGCATCCACGGTATCGAACATGGCGATGATGTCGGACTCTCGTGCCACATCGGCCTGAACCGCGACAGCGGTGCCACCTTCGGCACGTATTTGTTGCACCACCGCATTAGCAGCGTTGGCGTTGTTGGCGTAATTGACGGCAACTGCGAACCCCTGCCGGGCTGCCAGCAAGGCCGTGGCGGCACCAATGCCGCGTGAGCCACCGGTGATCAAAACAGCTGGTTTCATGGGCTAGTCCTTGGGTTGTGATTGCGGGTCATACGCGCTGCCAAAGGTGCTGGTTGCGTCCTTATGGAGAAAAGATAGGATAATCGCGTTTTTTACCAACTTGCCGGAGCCCATTCATCATGGCCAAAGAATTTCGTACCGAAGCTGATCGTAAAGCTACTCCTCGCCCTGTCGCCCCCAAAGGCGTTTGCTACACCGCTGGCCACGGCCAACTGCGTAGCCTGGAGCGCGGCGTAGCCACCAACAACAAGAAGAACCCTGGCAAGCGTTGCAAAAAAGGCGGTTGATTGTTGAGCTGGGCTCGTTGGCCCGGCATCCAACAGATGCACTGTATACATGAGCGGCCCTTTGGGGCCGTTTTTGTTGGTGCAACGCCAATGCGATGCAACGACTCAACTGAGTTTGGACCCGGCAGTCTACGACAGTGTGAGGGTGCTAATGCTTCGCAATATATAGCGTATTGTCAAGGATTAATAAGGGTCTTTGACGCATTTCATCCCAAGTCATGCAAATGAGTATTCACAACCCCCGCTCCCGAACCGATAGTGCGTTGCGGTATTTCTTGCTTACCCGGTAGACCTGGCTGGGGCGGCTACGGCCCCCGCTGCGCAGACAACCGGGTATTTCCTCCAGCACCTGCAGGTCTTCCAGCTTGCGCCGAAAGTTGGCGATGTTCAGTTTTTCGCCCATGACCACTTCATAGACTGCATGCAGCTCGGGAATGGTGAACTCCGGTGGGCAAAGATGCACCGGCAAGGACGAGTAGCTGGCTTTGGAGCGCACCCGCTCAAGAACCTTGGCGATGATTTGCGTGTGGTCAAAGGGCAGGTTGGGCAAGGCATGCACCGGGAACATCTGAACCTGTCCCGAGACCACCGGCGCCAGTGCAAAGTACACCACGGTCAGTGACCAACCGCGCGGATCACGCACCGGGCCCGAGAAGGTGCCGTACTCCTCCAAATAAGGGCTTTCCACCCCGGCCTTGGCCTGGAGTACCCGAGCAATGGCTGCCTTTGCTGAGTCGTCTTCCTGTTCGTGAATGTAGCCACCTGGCAGCCCCCAATGTCCGGCAAACGGTTCGGCTTCCCGACGAATCAGCGCCACATGCAGTTCAGCCTCAACCAGTGTGAGCAAGACGGCATCGACCGTCAGAATGGCTTGGGAAGTGGTCATCTTGCTAAAAAGGTGAATCTGGTGTTACTTATATTCATTATGTTCCTAAGTGGTAAGGTTGGTACTTATTGATATAAATGCAATATGAATCTATATGCTATGATGGGATCGCCGTTTCAGGAAAATAGTCCTTCCAAGGAGTTGAAAATGCGTCAATTGCTCATCATCGATCCACAAAACGACTTTTGCGACTCGCCTGGCGCTGCGCTGCCGGTGGCGGGTGCCAATGCTGATCTTCAACGGCTCGCGGGTTTTATCAACGGGATGCCTCTAGAAGCCATCACCGTGACGCTCGATTCGCACCCCAGCGTTGCGGTGGAACGCACATCCTTTTGGCGCACGCCGGATGGCGGTGATGTTGCGCCATTCACCTTCATCACCGCATACGATGTTCAAAACGGCGTGTATCTGCCCAAGAACCCGTCGCTCACTGAGCGTGTGCTTGCCATGTTGGCGCAACTGGCCGCGCGTGGCCGTGCCGGCTTGGTGGTGTGGCCCATCCACTGCGTGACCGGTACGTGGGGACACAACATTCAGCCTGATTTGATGCAGCAACTCAACCAGTGGGAGTGCACGCAGCAGCGTGCGGTTTGCAAAGTGTTCAAGGGTGAATATTTCTTGACCGAACACTTTGGTGTTTTTGAGGCTGACGCACCAGACGCCAATGTGCCATCCACACTCTTTAACAGTACTCTGGCCCAAGCGCTGCTTCATGGAACCACCACACTTTTTATAGCAGGGCAGGCGTCGAGCCACTGCGTCGCAGCAAGCTTTGACCAGCTGGTGGGTTATATCCAGGCACACAGCCTGGCGATGCCGCGCCTGGTCTTGCTCAAAGATTGCATGAGCCCCGTCACCGGGTTTGAAGCCGATGCCACCGCTCTTTTTGAGAGGGCGACTGCCGTGGGTGCAGAGCAATTGACAGCGCAAGAGGCCGCCCAGGCGTATGCCTGAATCACGACAAGGAAAGAAAAATGAACCAAGCATCAGCCGTCTTTGAACCGGTCATCCACAGTCTGCTGGAGACCGACCTCTACAAGTTCACCATGCAGCAGCCCATGCTGCACTCCATGCCCACCAATCAGGCGGAGTACCACTTTGTCTGCCGCAATGCCTCGGCTTTCCCGTTGGCAGAGTTGGCGCCGGATGTCAATGCGCAACTCGATCACCTTTGCACACTGCGCTTCAGCGTTGATGAGCTCAACTACCTGGCGGGGCTGCGCTACATCTCGTCGGACTATGTCGACTTCTTGCGCCTGTTTCAGTTTCAAAGGCATTTCATCTCGGTGGTAATCGATGGAGAGGGGCTGCAGGTCATCGCCAAAGGCCCGCAAGTGCATGTCATGGGCTTTGAGATTTTTGTGCTGGCCATCATCAACGAGCTGTACTTCAGACGTCTGAGCGCCGAGCAGGGCGGCGCGGCCAAGTTTCTGGACGAGGGGCGAAAGCGACTGAATGCCAAGATTGAGATGCTGCGCCAATACGACACTGAGGCAGTCTCTTGCCAACATCCGTTTGAACTCTTTGACTTTGGCGTGCGCAGGCGCTTCTCAGGTGCCTGGCAAGAAGAAGTGGTGCAAACGCTGGCGCGCGAGGTGCCGCAGTATTTCAAAGGCACCTCCAACGTCTATTTGGCCAAGAAATTCCAACTGGTCCCGATTGGCACCATGGCCCACGAGTACCTGCAAACCTTTCAGGCCACAGGCGTGCAGCTCAAAGGGTTTCAAAAAGCTGCGCTGGAAATGTGGGTGCAGGAATACCGTGGCGATCTGGGCATTGCGCTCACCGACGTGGTGGGCATGGATGCTTTTCTGGCGGACTTTGACCTGTACTTTGCCAAGCTGTTTGACGGTTTGCGCCACGACAGTGGCGACCCCATCGTCTGGGGAGAAAAAGCCTTGGCCCACTACGCCAAGCTGAAAGTCAACACCAAGGACAAGCGTTTGGTGTTCTCGGATGGGCTGGACATTCCTACTGCTTTGAAGCTGTACCAGCACTTTGCCAACCGCGTGCAAACCGGCTTTGGTATCGGTACTAACCTGAGCAATGACACCGGGTTGAAGCCGCTCAACATCGTCATGAAGCTGGTGAGCTGCAACGGCCAACCTACGGCCAAGTTGGCAGATACCCCAGGCAAGACGCTGTGCGATGACGAAACCTTCTTGGCTTACCTGCGGCAGGTGTTTCATAAACCGGCGTGAGGCCATCACCCGCTCGTGGCCCGCCTTGCCCCTTTGAAAGCCTGACATGCTGAAAATCACCAGCGCCCAAATCAACCCAACCATTGGCGACATCAGCGGCAACATCGCCCTGATGTTGCGCGCGGCAAGGCAAGCGGCTGATGCCCAGTCCCAGTTGGTGGTGTTCCCTGAACTCAGCCTGACGGCCTACTACCCCGGTGATTTGCTGGACGACCTCCAGTTCCAGCAGCGCATGGCCGATGGCTTGGCGGCGCTGAAGTTGGCCACCCGAGAAACGCCAGACCTCTATTGGGTGGTCGGCACACCCATGCTCAAAGGCGGTGTGGGCAAGCGCTTTTACAACGCGCTGCTGGTGCTTAAAAACGGTGAAGTGGTCGTGGAATACGCCAAGCAACTGCTGCCCACCTACAACGTGTTTGACGAACGTCGCCACTTTGAGCCAGGCCCGGACGTGGCGCGGGTGCTGCGCATCAACGGGACCCAGGTGGGCTTTTTGATTTGCGAGGACGGCTGGAATGACGAGGGCCAGGACTACGCCGTCAACCCCTTTCTGCGCCTGGCCGATGCCGCCCCTGACCTGGTGGTGTCGATCAACGCTAGCCCCAGCAACGTGGGCAAGCGTGAACAGCGCCACGCCGTTTTCAGCCAAGCCTGCCAGCGGCACACGCTGGCGCTGTTGTACGTGAACCAGATTGGCGGGCATGATCAACTGGTGTACGACGGCGCATCGTTCGCTGTCGATGCGCGAGGAAGTGTGGTCTTCGAGGCGCAACGCTTTGTCGAAGACATCCGCACCCTGGTGTTTGATGCGGCATCGCAGTCTTTTCTGGATGCCAAGTCCCAGGCCTTACCCCCGGTTTGCGCCACAGGCTTACCCGTGCAGGAGTTCTACCGCCAGCAAATCGTGTTGGGCTTGAAAGACTACGCACGGCGTTGTGGCTTTTCGAGTGCCGTGGTCGGTTGCTCCGGGGGCATTGACTCGGCGCTGACACTGGCCTTGGCGGTGCAAGCACTCGGGGCCGAGCACGTGGTGGGCATCACCATGCCCTCGCGTTTTTCCAGCGAGGGCAGTGTGTCTGACTCCGTGGCCCTGTGCGGCAACTTGGGGCTACGCCTGATTGAGCACCCCATCAAGGACATCGTGACGGCGTATGAAGCTAGTTTTCAGACTGCCTTTGGCCAAGCCTTGGCAGGTCTGCCGCTGGAGAATCTGCAAGCGCGGGTGCGGGGAACGATTCTGATGGAGTATTCCAACAACTTCGGCCACCTGCTGCTCACCACCGGCAACAAATCAGAAGTCAGCGTGGGCTATTGCACCCTGTACGGCGACACCAACGGCGGCCTGGGTTTGATTGGTGACTTGTACAAAACCGAGGTGTATGAGCTGTGCCGCCACCTTAACGCTAGCAGCGACCGTGAGCTGATCCCCGCCGCCATCATTGACAAACCGCCATCCGCTGAACTGGCGCCAGGGCAAAAAGACACCGACAGCCTGCCACCTTACGAACTGCTGGATGAGGTGCTGAAACACCTGATCGAGGGTGAGCGCCTACCCCAGTGGGAGCGCTCCCAGTCTCTGGCGGTTGTTGCCAAACTGCAGGCCGATCAGGCGGGCCAACAACTGCTCATGCGCGTCCAGAAAATGATTGCCCGCAACGAGTACAAGCGCCGTCAAGCCCCGCCCGTGCTCAGAGTGCGTGGTCTGGCTTTTGGCAATGGTCGGCAAGTACCGATCACCGCTGTGCAATACGTTTGAACCAGACATCCGCAGGAAACCTCAAAATGACCAACACCTTATCCAGCAGCGCATCCGATACCGCCATCATCGTCGGCCGTTGGCAGATTTTTCACAAAGGGCACGAGACGCTGCTGCAAGCCGCCTTGGCCACGGCAGCCAAAGTCATCGTCGTCATCGGCTCGTCCTTTCGCGCGCGGGACGCCAGGAACCCGTTCAACTGGCAGGAGCGCGCCGCCATGATTCGTGCCACGTTGTCGCCAGCGCACATCGAACGCGTCACCTTCTTGCCCGTCAGAGATTACTTTGACGATGGTTTGTGGAATTCGGCCGTCGCCCTTGGGATCAAAGAGCAGACCCAAAACCTGGACAAGATCAGCTTGGTCGGTTTCAAAAAAGACCACACCGGCTATTACCTGGACAACTTTCCCCAGTGGGAATACAAAGCCATCGAGCAAGCTGTCGACATCAACGCCACGTCACTGCGTAATGTATTTTTTGAAGCTATTGACCCCGACGCTGGCCTGGAGGTTTTGCGCCCCTACATCAGCGCGCCAGTGCTGGCCTACCTGCAAGCCTGGGCGCGCCTGCCGGAGTTTGAGCGCCAGCTCAAGGAACACCAAGCGGTGCAGCAATACCGCCAACGCTGGACCGCCAGCGCCTACCTGACCGCCGATGCTCTGGTGCAGGCGGCCGACCACGTACTCTTGATCCGGCGCGGTGGCGACATTGGCCACGGCCTGTGGGCCTTGCCCGGTGGGTTTGTCGAGCCCAACGAAACCTTTTACGCGGCGGCCGTGCGCGAGCTTGAAGAGGAGACTGGTTTTAACCCGCTGGCCTCGACCTTGCGCGCGGCTCTCAAAGGAAGTCAGGTGTTTGACCACCCGCTGCGCAGCCCACGCGGGCGCATCATCACCAACGCCTTTTACTTCAACCTGGGCCATATCCGCCTGCCCGAGATTCGAGGTGCCGACGACGCCATGGAGGCCAAGTGGGCGCCAGTCGCCTCGTTGGCCGATATGGAAGAGCAGCTGTTTGAGGATCATGCCAGGATATTAGAGACTTTCCTGAGGTAGCCCACATTCTGCTTGGGTATACAGCTGCAAATATAATAGTGTCTAGCGCGGCATCTGTGCCGTTGGCCAAGCCGCCGATCTATCTTCACGGCGGCCAACTTTGTGCGGTCTCACATATTCCTCCGGTACTGCCCCCCCACCTCAAACAGCGCGTTGGTAATCTGACCCAGCGAGCAAACCCGCACCGCGTCCATCAGCACCTCGAACACATTCTGGTTGTCGATCACGGCTTGCTGCAGTTTCTTCAGCATGGCTGGGGACTCAGTGGCGTGGCGGGTGTGGAAGTCCTGCAGGCGCTTGAGCTGGCTCTGCTTTTCTTCGTCGGTCGAGCGCGCCAGTTCCAGCTTGTCATTGACCGGGTCGCCATGCGGATTGCGGAAGGTGTTGACCCCAATGATGGGCAACTCACCCGTGTGTTTGAGCATTTCGTAATGCATCGATTCGTCCTGAATCTTGCCGCGCTGGTAGCCGGTTTCCATCGCGCCGAGCACACCGCCGCGTTCGCTGATGCGTTCAAACTCCAGCAGCACGGCCTCTTCCACCAGCTCGGTGAGTTCTTCGATGATGAACGCGCCTTGTGACGGGTTTTCGTTCTTGGCCAGGCCCCACTCGCGGTTGATGATGAGCTGGATGGCCATCGCACGCCTGACGGAATCTTCGGTCGGTGTGGTGATGGCTTCGTCAAACGCGTTGGTGTGCAGGCTGTTGCAGTTGTCGTAGATGGCAATCAGCGCTTGCAGCGTGGTGCGGATGTCGTTGAACTGAATCTCTTGCGCGTGCAGGCTACGGCCGCTGGTCTGGATGTGGTACTTGAGCTTTTGGCTGCGCTCGTTGGCGCCGTATTTCTCCTTCATGGCCACGGCCCAGATGCGTCGGGCCACACGGCCCATCACGGTGTATTCGGGGTCCATGCCGTTGGAAAAGAAGAAGCTTAGGTTGGGCGCAAAGTCGTCAATGTGCATGCCGCGCGCCAGATAGGCTTCGACAAAGGTGAAGCCGTTGCTCAGTGTGAAGGCTAGTTGGCTGATCGGGTTGGCTCCGGCTTCGGCGATGTGGTAGCCGCTGATGCTCACGCTGTAGAAGTTGCGCACGTTGTGGTGCACAAAGTAGCTGGCAATGTCGCCCATCACCTTCAAGGAAAACTCGGTGCTGAAAATGCAGGTGTTCTGGCCCTGGTCTTCTTTGAGGATGTCGGCCTGCACCGTGCCGCGCACATTGGCCAGCACCCATTCGCGGATTTTTTGCGCTTCGGTGTCGGTGGGTTCGCGTTGGTTGTCGGCCTTGAATTTGTCCAGGTTCTGGTCAATGGCGGCGTTCATGAACATGGCCAGAATGCTGGGCGCTGGGCCGTTGATGGTCATGCTGACGCTGGTGCTGGGGCTGCACAAATCAAAACCGTCGTAGAGCACCTTCAGGTCGTCGATGGTGGCAATGCTCACGCCGCTGTTACCCACTTTGCCGTAAATGTCCGGGCGCGGGTCGGGGTCGTTGCCGTAGAGCGTGACCGAGTCAAACGCGGTGGACAGGCGCTTGGCGGGCATGCCGGAGCTGAGCAGCTTGAAGCGTTTATTGGTTCGGAACGGGTCACCTTCACCGGCGAACATGCGCGTGGGGTCCTCGTTTTCGCGTTTGAAGGCGAAGGTGCCGGCGGTGTAGGGGTAACTGCCGGGCACGTTGTCGAGCATGAGCCACTTCAAAATCTCTCCGTGGTCCTCATACTGCGGCAGACAAACCTTGCGGATGGTGGTGCCAGACAGCGTTTTGGTGGTGAGCGCGGTGCGCAACTCCTTGTCGCGTATTTTGACCACGTACTCGTCACCCGCGTAGGCGCGCTGCATCTCGGGCCACTGGGCTAGCAACTTGTGTGCGGCGGGGTCTTGCACCTGTTCGCGCTGTTGGGCCAGGTCGATGACCGCTTCGGCAGCCTTGGCCCGGTCGGGCTTGTCCTGTTCCAGCATGGCGGCGGCGGCGCGCAGTTGCTGGATTTCGCGCGCCAGCTTGGCTTGGGCGCGGGCTTTCTTCTTGTAGCCGCGCACGGTGTCGGCAATCTCGGCCAGATAGCGCGTGCGCGCAGCGGGCACCACCGGACTCTGGTTGGTGCTGTGACGCACGGCCACCGTGGGCAGAAGCGACTCGCCCAGCGGCAAGCCGAGTTCGCCCAGGCGTGTCTTCAGCGCCTGGTACAGCGCGGTCACGCCGTCGTCGTTGAAGCGTGCGGCCATGGTGCCAAACACCGGCATCTGCTCGGGCGGCACGCCAAAGGCCTCGCGGTTGCGCTGCACCTGTTTGGCCACGTCGCGCAGTGCGTCAGATGCGCCTTTGCGGTCAAACTTGTTGATCGCCACAAACTCGGCAAAGTCCAACATGTCGATTTTTTCCAGCTGGCTGGCGGCGCCGAACTCAGGGGTCATCACATACAGCGGCACGTCCACCAGCGGCACGATGGCGGCGTCGCCCTGGCCGATGCCCGAAGTCTCGACGATGATCAGATCAAACTCCGCCACCTTGCAGGCAGCAATCACGTCGGGCAGGGCGGCGCTGATCTCGCTGCCAAAGTCGCGCGTGGCCAAGGAGCGCATGAACACTTTGGGGCCGCTTTGCCATGGACTGATGGCGTTCATGCGGATGCGGTCGCCCAAGAGCGCGCCGCCGCTCTTGCGCCGTGACGGGTCAATGCTGATCAGCGCCACCCGTAGCGCATCGCCTTGATCGAGTCGCAGACGGCGGATCAGCTCGTCGGTAAGTGACGATTTGCCCGCACCGCCGGTGCCGGTAATACCCAGTACTGGTATCTTTTTGCTAGCTGCTTGCTCCCGTATTTCCTGGGCTAGGGCCTTAAAAGATGCTGATAACTCGCCTTTGGCCTGACCCGCAGCCTCTTCGTTCTCCAGCGCGGTGATGAGCTGCGCCAGCGCGCGCCAGCTCTGGTCGGAGTGGCCTTGGATGGCCTCGATGCTGGTCGGTGCAAATCCGGAGATGTCCTGGTCACAGCGCTGGACCATATCGCCAATCATGCCTGCCAGCCCCATACGCTGGCCGTCCTCGGGGCTGAAGATGTGGGCAACGCCGTAGGCTTGCAGCTCGGCAATCTCGCTGGGCACGATCACGCCGCCACCGCCGCCAA
This sequence comes from Rhodoferax sp., assembly GCA_031291305.1. Lineage (GTDB taxonomy): Bacteria > Pseudomonadota > Gammaproteobacteria > Burkholderiales > Burkholderiaceae_C > Rhodoferax. The sequence continues at coordinate 30,242 of JARLJH010000011.1, forward strand.
ACACCTGGATGTGCGCGCCGCCCCGGGCCTTGAGCAAATCGACCATGTACTTGAAATACTCCACATGCCCGCCCTGGTAAGAGCTGATGGCAATGCCCTGCGCGTCTTCTTGCAGGGCGGCGGTGACCACTTCATCAACGCTGCGGTTGTGGCCCAGGTGGATGACCTCGGTGCCCATGCTTTGCAGGATGCGGCGCATGATGTTGATGGCCGCGTCGTGCCCGTCAAACAGGCTGGCCGCGGTGACAAAGCGCACCTTGTGGGTCGGGCGGTACTGGGCCAGGGCCTTGAAATCGGTGGATAGGTCGGTCATGGGTGTCTCCGTAGCGGGTTTGTATCGTTTTTCGCGGGGTTGCATCACACCCCGTTTGTCTGACTCAAGATTGACGTTAACGTAAACGTCAATACAAGCGGCGATATTAACTGGAATGGACAGTTTTGCCACCCGGTACAACCCTTGGCCATTTTTGGTTACATTGCTGGCTTGAGCCTTCGCAGCAGCCCCATCGAACACCCGAGCGAGCGACACCATGAAACCCATCCAACTCTTTGACACGGCTTCTTCCACCTACACCTATGTTCTGTTTGATCCAGATAGCCGCGAGGCCGTGATCATTGACCCGGTGGACGACCAGGTTGAGCGCGACTTGCAGGTGCTGCGCGAGTACGGCCTGAAACTGACGTGGACACTGGAAACCCATGCCCACGCCGACCACATCACCAGTGCTGGGCTGCTGGCTGAATTGGCGGGTGCCAAAACCACCGCACCGGCAGACTGCGGCATCAACACCGCCTCGGTGCAACTGGCCGACGGCGACGTGCTGAGCTTTGGTAGCGAGCATATCCGTGCCCTGCACACGCCCGGCCACACGGCGGGCAGCATGTCGTTTGTCTGGCGCGAGCATGTGTTCACCGGTGACACGCTCTTGATCAACGGCTGTGGCCGCACCGACTTCCAGTCGGGCAGCGCGGTGGCGATGTACCACAGCTTGACCGAGGTGCTGTTCAAGCTGCCCGACGACACCACCGTCTGGCCGGGGCACGACTATCAGGGCAGAACGCAGTCCAGCATCGGTCAAGAGAAGGCCAGTAACGCGCGCGTGGCGGGCAAGACGCAGGCAGAGTTCATCTCCATCATGGACGCCCTGAATCTGCCGCCGCCCAAACGTATTCTGGAAGCGGTGCCTGCCAACCTGCACTCAGGCCTGCGTCACGACGCGCCAGTGGCCCATGAACTGGTGCAGCGCCATGCTGACGGCTACGCGGGCGACGTGTCGGTGACTCTGGCGTACCAGTGGTTCGAGGCTGGCGAGGCGGTGCTGGTGGATGTGCGCACCGATGCTGAGCGCGCCTGGGTCGGCTTTGTGCCCGGTGCCGAACCGGTGGCCTGGAAACAATGGCCGGGTATGGATATGAACCCAGAGTTTGATCAACAACTCAAGGCGGCTGTGCCCGAAGGCAAGAAGGTACTGCTGTTGTGCCGCAGCGGCGTGCGCTCGGTGGCCGCAGCCAAGCGCGCCACCGAACTAGGTCTGACGGCCTACAACATTCTGGACGGCTTTGAAGGCGACCCTGACGAGCATGCCCAGCGCAACCGGCGCGGTGGCTGGCGCTTCAACGGTCTGCCCTGGCGCCAGAGCTAAGAATGTGGCAAGGAATAACCCCCCGGTTTGCTGCAGGGAGTTGAGATACGCGGCTAGGCGCAAAGCGTGCCGTTTAGCTCTGCAAAACAAGCGATTTGCAACGACGCTGCGCGCCCAAATCCGCCGAACCAAATTGGGGAAGCTATTTCTTGCCACATCCCAGGCACCACGGGAGGGCATTTTTTGCCCTTGTTTTGTGCCGATAATCTCCGGCATGACTTTTTTGGCTATTGACATTGGCAATACGCGCCTGAAATGGGCGCTGCATGCCGCCCCAAGGCCTGACGCGCCTGTGCTGGCGCAAGGGGTCGAATTTCTGGAAAACGTCGAAAAGCTGGCCGACGGTGACTGGGCACGTATTACTCCGCCACGCTATGTGTTGGGTTGCGTGGTGGCAGGAGACGCCGTCAGGCGACGGGTTGAAGAGCAGATGGAGCTTTGGGACGTGTCCGCCCAGTGGGTGGTCGCCAGCAGCCACGAGGCGGGTCTGACCAATGGCTATGACTACCCGGCGCGCCTGGGTGCGGACCGCTGGGTGGCCATGATCGGTGCTTGGCACCGTTGTTTGGCGCATGGCCCGGCGCGTCCCTTGGTGGTGGTGATGGTCGGCACGGCGGTCACGGTGGACGCCATTGATGCCAGTGGCCGCTTTCTGGGTGGGCTGATCCTGCCGGGGCACGGCATCATGTTGCGTGCGCTCGAATCGGGCACCGCTGGCCTGCACGTACCCACCGGCAATGTCGTCGAATTCCCCACCAACACCAGCGATGCGCTCACCAGCGGCGGCACCTACGCCATTGCCGGTGCAGTGGAGCGCATGGTGGCGCATGTGCGCCAACGCTGCGGGGCCGAGCCCTGCTGCATGATGACCGGCGGCGCTGGCTGGAAGATGGCACCCAGCATGTCGCTGCAATTCGAACTGGTGGACAACCTGCTGTTTGACGGTCTGCTGGAAATGGCATCACGCCGGTTTGTATAAAAAATAGACCTCAAGCCAAAGTGCATAAACGGGTTGTAGCTATTGATATAGTAGCTTATCCTGGTTGACTGCCCAGAAGCCAGCATCGCCATGGGTGTCAGGCAACTTTTGCCAGCCAGGCTTGCGCCAGTCGCACCCAATAGGTTGCCCCCAGCGGCAACAGTGCATCGTTGAAGTCGTAACTCGCGTTGTGCAGCATGCACGGCCCGCCGCCGTGGCCCATCTCTCGGTGCGCGCCGTCGCCGTTGGAAATGAAGGCGTAGCAGCCGGGTTTTTGCATCAGCATGAATGAGAAATCTTCCGCCCCCATGGTAGGTTCCTGCACCTCCACTTGGTCCGCCCCGACGATGTCGGCCATCACTTGGCGGCAAAACTCGGCCTCTGGTGCCGTGTTGATGGTGGGCGGGTAGTTGCGATGGAACTCGAAGTCGGCTGTCATGCCAAACGCCGCGCAGAGTTGCGCCGTCATGTCTTGCATGCGCTGCTCGATCTGATCGAGCACCGCCAGCGAGAAAGTGCGCACCGTGCCTTGCAGCTCCACGCTGTTGGGGATGACGTTGTTGGCCTCGCCCGCGTGGATCATCGTCACTGAGATCACCGCTGCGTCAATCGGCTTGATGTTGCGGCTGATGATGCTCTGAAACCCCTGCACCAGCTGGCACGCCACCGGCACCGGGTCCAGCGCGTTGTGCGGCATGGCTGCGTGGCCGCCCTTGCCGCGGATGGTGATCTTGAACTCGTTGCTCGACGCCATCACCGGCCCCGGGCTGGCGGCAAAAAAACCAACCTTCGAACCCGGCCAGTTGTGCAGGCCAAACACGGCCTGCATGGGAAATCGCTCAAACAGGCCGTCCGTGATCATCTCGCGTGCGCCGCCACCACCTTCTTCGGCGGGCTGGAAGATCAGATAGACAGTGCCGTCGAAGTCGCGATGGCTGCTGAGGTATTGGGCTGCGGCCAGCAGCATGGCGGTATGGCCGTCGTGCCCGCAGGCGTGCATCTTGCCGGGCTGCGTGCTGGCGTGGGCGAAGGTGTTGGCTTCGGTCATGGGTAGCGCGTCCATGTCGGCGCGTAGGCCCAGGGCCCGCCCGCTTTTCCCCCCGTCGCGCCCGTGCACGATGCCGACCACGCCGGTGGTGCCCAGGCCACGGTGGATGGGAATGCCCCATTCCGTGAGTTTTGCAGCTACAACGTCGGCGGTGCGGATTTCTTCGAAACATAGTTCGGGATGGGCGTGGATGTCACGTCGCAGGGCGGCAATGGTGGGGCTTTGCTGGGCAATGGCGTCGATGAGTTTCATGTTGGGGGCAGGTTGCAGATGGGTCAGAGATTTGACTTGGCATTATGAAGCGCCCGGTGAACCCTTTCTGCGGGTGATGCTGTTTGTCGGCGTGACGCCTGGGTGTCCGGTTAATTGGTGCTTGTTCAGTTGGTGTTGTTATCCAGTGGTGTTGGTGCGCCGGGGCGGGTATGGCCAGGGGCCTCATACTGGGGTACCAGAAATCGGCCCCTGGTCATACCCACCCCGGCTTGATCAGTGGCTTGTGTGCGCCTGGGTTGAATACCGAAAACCAAAGAGTCCGTATCGCTGTAGTTTGGATTCAGGGATTGGGTTTCCAATTTTCTGCGCACCACAAACGCTCGCCGCATGGGGGCAGACTGGGCCGGGCGCCGATTTCTGGTACCCCAGTATGAGGCGCCCGGCCCAGTCTGCCCCCATGCCACCCGTGAAGCTCGCTCTAGTCGCCCCATGTCAACCAAGAAGCCATGCGCGCGAAAGGTACTGACCCGGACCGCCAACGTTTTCTCAAAGCCGGATATGCTCTTTCATCCATTTCGCCATCGAGAACCCCGCCATGCCCCACAGTAGCCGCCAACCAAGTGAGCAAGCCATTCAGATTAAAGGCGCCTGCCCGCACGATTGCCCCGACACCTGTTCGCTGTTGACCACGGTGGACAACGGCGTGGCCGTCAAGGTGCAGGGCAATCCGGCGCACCCGCATACCGACGGCGTGTTGTGCACCAAGGTGTCGCGCTACACCGAGCGCACCTACCACCCGGAGCGTGTGCTGCAGCCCATGAAGCGCGTCGGACCCAAGGGCAGCGGCCAGTTTGTGCCGGTGAGTTGGGACGCGGCGCTGAGCGATATCGCCTCGCGTCTGAAAGCCATTGCCGCACGCGACCCGCAGGCTGTGCTGCCCTACAGCTACGCTGGCACCATGGGCCTGGTGCAGGGCGAAAGTATGGCTGGGCGATTTTTCAACAAGCTGGGAGCCTCGCTGCTGGATCGCACCATCTGCGCCTCGGCTGGTGGGGCCGGACTGGTGCACACGCTGGGTGGCAAGGTTGGCACGCGGGTGGCGTTTTTTGCGGAATCGAAACTGATTCTGATCTGGGGCAGCAACTCGATTGCCAGCAACCTGCATTTCTGGCGCTACGCCAACCAGGCCAAACGCGACGGCGCCAAGATCATCTGTATCGACCCGCGCAAGAGCGAGACGGCTGATAAATGTCATGAACATATTGCCTTGTTGCCAGGTACTGACGGGGCTTTGGCGCTATCGATCATGCAGCAGTTGATTGTCCACGACTGGCTCGATCACGACTACCTGGCCAACTACACCTTGGGTTGGGAACAGCTGCGCGAGCGCGCACTGCAATGGCCTCCTGAGCGTGCAGCGGCGGTCTGCGGCATCACGGTCGCGCAAATCGAGTCGCTGGCGCGTGATTACGGTGCCAGTGTCAAAACTGGCGCGCCCGTCGCCATTCGCATGAACTATGGTTTGCAGCGTGTGCATGGTGGTGGCAACGCGGTGCGACTGATCGCCATGCTGCCCGCGCTGATTGGTGCCTGGCGGCACCGTGCTGGTGGCGTTTTGCTGTCAAGTTCAAGTGCTTTCCCGGTGCAGCGTGCCAAGTTGGAGCGGCCAGACTTGCGGGCTGGGCGCAGCCCACGCACCATCAACATGAGCACCATCGGCGACGACTTGTTGCACCCGGCCAGCGCAGAATTTGGCCCGGCTATTGAGGCGCTGATCGTTTACAACAGCAACCCGGTGGCCATCGCGCCTGATTCGGCCAAGGTTGTGCAGGGCTTTGCGCGTGAAGACCTGTTCACCGTGGTGCTGGAGCATTTCCAGACCGACACCGCCGACTACGCTGACTACATCCTGCCCGCCACGACACAACTCGAGCATTGGGACGTGCATTCCAGCTACGGCCACACCGACGTGTTGCTGAACCGCCCGGCCATCGCTCCGGTCGGCCAAGCCAGGCCCAACACGCAGATCTTTCGGGAACTGGCTGCGCACATGGGTTTCACCGATGCCTGCTTTGCCGATACCGATGAAGCACTGTGCCGCCAGGCTTATGGTGATGCGGTGGATTTCGACACCTTGTTGGACAAGGGCTTTGTCACGCTGGATACCCCCGAAGCACCGTTTGCCCAGGGCCGCTTTCCCACGCCGTCGGGCAAATGCGAGTTTTTCAGCCAACGTCTGGCTGATCGCGGGCTGGACGGTTTGCCCGACCACGTGCCCAATCATGAAGCACCGGGTTCCTCGGCGGCCTATCCACTGGCGATGATCTCGCCACCGGCGCGCAACTTCTTGAATTCGAGCTTTGTCAACGTCCAGAGCCTGCGCGACACCGAGGGCGAGCCGCGGCTGGAAATGCACCCGCAGGACGCCGCCACACGTCAAATTCAGGACGGTGACACCGTGCGTGTCTTCAACGCCCGCGGTGAACACCGCTGTCGCGTCAGCCTGAACCACCGGGCCCGCCCCGGCGTGGTCCACGGCCTGGGCGTCTGGTGGCGCAAATTCGGCCTCAATGGCACGAACGTCAACCAGCTCACCAGCCAGGCGCTCACCGACCTGGGTAACGCGCCGACGTTTTACGACTGCCTGGTGGATGTGCAGGCGGCTTGAGCCGACCAGCTGATCAGCTGCGCAGTAGCATCAACGCGAGCGTTCCCATCACCAGCGCAATCAGACCGTCCAGCACGCGCCAGGCCAGGGTGGTCTGAAACAGCGGCGCCAGATAACGCGCGCCAAAGCCCAGCGCTGAAAACCACAGCACGCTGCCCGCAGCGGCACCCGTGCCGAACAGCCAGCGCCCGGCCTCGCCGTGCTGGTTGGCAATGGCACCGAGCAGCACCACCGTGTCCAGATACACATGCGGGTTCAAAAACGTGAAGCCAAAGCAGGCGGCCAGCGCGCTGGTGAGTGACGCGCCGCGACTGGCATCGAGCTGCATGTGCCCACCTTGCCAGGCGCGCCAGGTGGCCAGCACGCCGTAGCTGCCCAAGAACAGCGCACCGCCGTAGCGGGTGAGCGCCATCAGCGTGTCGTTGCCGCGAATCAGCACGCCCGCGCCGCCAATGCCAGCGGCGATCAGCAGCGCATCCGACAAGGTGCAAAACAGCACGATGGGCAGTACATGCTCACGCCGGATGCCCTGGCGTAGTACGAAGGCATTTTGTGAGCCGATGGCAACGATCAGTGCCAGGCCGGTGGCCAGCCCACTCCAGAAATCCATGTGTCCCGGCCCTTCAGGTGACTGAAAAACTTATAGAAAATCGCCCTCTAGCCCCCGTTAATAAAGGGCTTGTTGCTTTAAGCCTGATAGCAATCAAGGTTTGATGCTGGCGTCTTCGATGAGAACTTTGTAAACATAACCAGCGCCAAAGTCCTTGTCGGTATTCACCACGCCCGTGACCGTGATGACGCTGCCGATCTGGGTTGGGGCGGCGCTGGTGACCAGAATGTCGTTGGAGTTGCTGGCTGCAGAGCCGCTGCCGTCCTGCAGGTGAATCCAGTTCTTGCCCATGATGCCGGGGTTGTACTTGACCACCTTGCCGCTGAGCACCACCGTCTTGGTTTTGAGCTGCTTGGCCTTGGCCACAATCTCGGCGACGGTATAGGCGTTGGCACCGCTGGCTTTAGCCACCTTGATCGGGCCGGTGATCACCGGCGCGGGTGCGCCGCCATGCGGGCTCGTGATCGCCTGGCCAGCGCCGCCCACGGTACCAAACAGAATTACCGGGAAGGTCCTTTTGAGCGTGTGGCTTTCAAAGTTCTCCATCACCACCACGTTGTCGATGGTGACGCTGGCGCCTTTTTTGAAATCTGCCTTGTTGACTGCTGCCCAGGTTTCACCGTCTTTGGTTTTCAACAGCAGATAGGTGTATGGCGGCACATCTTTGGTCTCCAGTACCTCGCCGGTGACAGTGGCGCTGGCTTGGGTGGCTGGTGCGGCCGGAGTGGCGGCCCAGACCATGCTGAGCGGTGTGCTGACCAGCAGAGCGGCGAGAACAATGGATTTCATAGGGGGTTTCCTCGGATCTAAAAAGAAGAAGCATAGCAGTCAAGGCAATTGGGGTCGTCTTGCAATGCGCTACGACCCTACCGCTGCATCAGACGGGTAAGGTGGTCAGCCAAGTGAGCGCATGCCGCACCGTGGCGTGGCGCACGGCAGCACGGTCGCCGTCAAAGTGGCATACCTCACTGTGCTGGCCACCAGGCCAGGCCCAGCCAAACCACACCGTGCCCACCGGTTTTTCAGGACTGCCGCCGCTCGGGCCAGCGACGCCGGTCACGGCGACAGCCACTTGCGCGTGCGAATGCGCCAGCGCACCAGCGGCCATGGCGCGCACCACGGGCTCACTGACCGCACCGTGTCGCTCAATCAGCGCGGTGTCCACGCCCAGTAGCTCGGTCTTGGCGGCGTTGGAATAGGTGACAAAGCCGCGCTCAAACCAGTTGCTGGAGCCTGCCAAATCGGTGCAGGCTGCGGCAATCAGGCCGCCGGTGCAGCTCTCTGCGGTGGCTAGCATCCAATGATTTTTATAAAGAAAATTGGCCACCAGCCCAGATATATCCTGGATAGACAGCTCTTGATTCCGTAGCAATGTTGAGGCTCCTGGCATCACCACACCCGCCACAGTGCGATCACCAGCAGGGCGCAAAACGCCGCCACCAGATCGTCAAGCATGATGCCCCAGCCCGCCTTGCGCCAGGCCGCAGGGTCGGTGGTCGGGTCCACGTTGTGAAACAACTGGTCGGCCCAGCCCACCGGCCCGGGTTTGACAGCATCAAAAAATCGGAACAACCCAAACGCCACCAGCTGTCCCCAAAACCCGGTGGGACTCACCAGCCACAGCACCAGCCAGAAGGCAGCAATCTCGTCCCAGACGATGCTGCCCGGGTCCATCACCCGCATGTTGCGGGCCGTGACGGTGCAGGCCCACCAACCCAGCGGAATACTCAGGCCGATCAACAAGCCCCATTGCAGCTCGCTCAGGCGGTTTTGCAGCAGCACAAACGTGATCCACGCCCACAGCGAGCCCATGGTGCCGGGCGCCTTGGGGCTCAGACCCGAACCAAAGCCCAGCGCCATCACATGCGCCGGGTGCGACATCATGAAGCGTGCGCTCGGTGCCGCCGGGGCGAGCGGCACACCTGCTTCGCGGTAGGGGATGTCTTGCACTTGTTTGGAGTCAAAGGTCATGGCGTGATTATCCGGTTTGTGGTTTTGGAAGCCGCGCAGTGCTGCTGAACGCAGCGTCGCTTGTTGTCCAACTGTCAATAGGCTGAATTGTGTAGTCACCGCGATATCAAATTACCGATTGTTACGGCTTGGCTGTTGCGGGCTAAGCAGGTCTTGATTAGGATCAATCTGTCAATCAGCATTTACAAAAGTAATTTCAATCTGGCACAGATCAGTAAGCGCCATTTTGGGGACAAACACCAAGACGTTTTGACCTTCAAGGTTTGGGTGGCTATGCCATGCCATCGGGGGTAACGCGCGTCTTTTACATATGGAGGGGAGATGCAATGAATAAGCAAATATCTCGCGTGGCCGGCATGGGCTTAAGTGCAGTCGCCGTGTTGATGCTGGTGGCTTGCGGCGGCGGTGGCGGCAGTGGTGCTGTTGACACCACTTCCCAGCTCGCCAGGAGCAGTAATACTTCGTCAGAATCGAACAATAACAACGGCAATAGCAATAGCAATAGCAATAGCAATAGCGAAAGTGGCAACAGCCATAGCGGTAGTAGTGATGGAGGAAGCAATAGCGGAGGTGGAACACCAACGCCAACGCCAACGCCAACGCCAACAGCGTCCACTGGCTACACCTTGCTGGCCTGGAATGATCTGGGCATGCACTGCGTTGATGGCAAGGACTACTCGGTTTTCTCCATCCTGCCGCCCTACAACAACCTGCACGCGCAGCTGGTCAATGCCACCCAGAGCGGACTGGTGACCTCTGGCGTGACGCTGACCTATGAGGCCATGGCAGACGCTACCGGCTCCATCAACACCACCAGCGTGACCAAAACCAATTTCTGGACCTGGGTCAAGTCGCTGTTTGGCGTGTCCCCGGCGATTGACGTGGGCCTCAAGGGCAACGCGGTGACATCCACCGCGCCGCGCCCGATGAACTTCAACACCACCAACAACTGGTTCGAGGCCGAAGGCATCCCGATGACGCCCTACGACGACGGCGGTGTCAAGAACTTCTATCCGATGGTTAAGGTGGTGGCCAAAGATGCCAGCGGCAAAGTTCTGGCCACGGCGCGCACCGTGCTGCCGGTCAGCGACGAGATGAGCTGCAAATCCTGCCACGCATCTTCCACGGTCAGCCCGGATGCCAAGCCACTGGCAGGATGGGTCAATGACGCCAACCCCGAGAAGGACTGGAAACGCAACATCCTGCGCCTGCATGACGAGAAAAAGCTGTCTGATCCCAAGTTCATCGCCGCTTTGGCGACACTGGGCTACAACCCGGCTGGCTTGTCTGCCACGGCAGATGGCGGCAAGCCCATTCTGTGTGCTTCCTGCCACAGCTCCAATGCACTGCCGGGCACCGGCGTTGCCGGCATCACGCCGCTGACGCAAGCCTTGCACACGCTGCACGCCAGCGTCAAGGATCCGCTCACAGCGTTGACGTTGAACAGCAGCACCAATCGCACCTCTTGCTACATGTGCCACCCGGGTTCCGTCACCCAGTGTCTGCGTGGGCCAATGGGCAACGCGCTGGATGCCAGCGGCAAACCGGCCATGAATTGCCAAAGTTGTCACGGCAGCATGCTGGCCGTGGGCAATGCGGCGCGCACCGGCTGGCTCAATCAGCCGACCTGCCAATCCTGCCACCACGACGGCAAGCGCGAACTCAGCGGGGTCAACGCCGTGGGCATCCCCAACGTCTGGACGGATCAGCGTTTTGCCTCCAACGCCAATGTGCCCGCAGCCGGGTTCAATCTGTACCGTTTCAGCAATGGCCATGGGGGGCTACAGTGCGAGTCCTGCCACGGGGCAACGCACGCCGAGTACCCCACTTCACATGCCAATGACAACGTGCTGAGCAATGATGTCCAGGGTCATTCGGGCACCATCAGCGAATGCAGTGCCTGCCACACCACGGTGCCCAGCACCGTGAGTGGTGGGCCGCACGGCATGCATACCATGGGTGATGCCTGGATATCCATGCACAAGAGCGCAGCCAAAGGTTCTTCATTGACCAACTGCGCGTATTGCCATGGCGCCGACTACCGTGGTACGCCCTTAAGCCAGGTGAAGATGACCCGGACGTTGAAGGTCGAGAATTCGACAAAGGTCTTTGCCGTCGGGAAAAACGTGGGCTGCTACGACTGCCACAACGGCCCCAAAGGCGGGTAGGCTGCCTAAACGTTCATGATTTTTGCAATTCAGGGTATCTTAAGGCGCCAGTTTGCAGACAAAAAGTTCCTGCAATAATCCGCCCGATGCAACACCTGCGTAACGCTCACTTCCTTGCCCGCTTCGTGCTGGTTTGGTTCGCGTTGACGATTGGGGTTGCCATTGCATCACCCATTGTCAATCCTCAGGCTATGCAACTTGTTTGCTCGGCTTCTGGCGGGATAAAGGTGCTGGTTGCCAATGATGATGGAAGCCCAGCGGTAGCCAGCCATACCTTGCATTGCCCGCTGTGTGCAGGGATTGGTGCACCACCACCGGTGGTATCTGCCACGTTTGACTCGGTTCAGCCACTGGCCTACGTACTGCGAAGTATTGTCTCGGCGCACATTGCTTCTGCCACTGCTGCGCCAATGCCAGCTCGTGGCCCTCCAGCATTTCTGTGAACCTCTAAATTGCTTGGCCTGGGCTTGTTGAGCTGAGGCCTCATTTTTTTAGGTATCCATAAGGGTTTGCTTTTCGCTTTTGTCAGCCATCGGGCATCCTGCCTGGAACGCTTGTCACGTCATCTGCGCGCTCGTTTGGGTTGGGTGATGGGTCAAGTGAAAGCCTGGCTGACGAGCTTTCCCTTCACATTCAAGTAACTTGACACAGAACATGATGAAAAAATTCACCCCTTTGACCCTGGCATTGGTGCTGGCCCTGCCTTCAGGTGCCGCCTTTGCGTGCGCCAGCTGCGGTTGCACACTCAACTCGGATTTCGGAACCCAAGGCCTGTCCACCGCGTCGGGCTGGAGCCTCGATGTCCGCTACGACACGCTGAACCAGAACCAGTTACGCACCGGCACAGGCACCATCTCCGCCACCGATGCGGCCAATGTCATCAACCCGACAAGTGGAGACCCTGCCGAGGTTGAAAAATTCACCAACAACAGGTATCTGACCACCACCCTGGACTACAACAACGGCACCTCATGGGGCGTCAGTATTGCAGTGCCTTACATTGACCGCTCGCACAGCACGCTCGGTGTGGGTGGCGATGGGATCAATCCCGACCCGTCCAGCGGTTATGACTCCAGTGCCTCCGGCGTGGGTGATGTGCGTGTCATGGGTCGTTATTACGGGTTTTCTGTGGGAAAGAATTTTGGCATCCAGTTGGGTCTCAAACTGCCCACTGGGAAGACCAACCAGACCTCCATGGCTGCAGATGGCACCACGCCCGTGGATGTCGATCCCGGGCTGCAACTCGGCACCGGAACGACTGACGCCATCATCGGCGCCTATTACTTTGACAATCTGAACCAGAATTGGGACTACTACCTGCAAGGCCAGTTCCAGTCCGCGCTCAACAGTTCCAACATGGCCGCGGGTTCTTATCGTCCAGGTGACAGCATCAACTTGACAGGTGGACTGCGATATCACGGGTTTGAGTCCTTCACGCCCACCATGCAACTCAACGTGCGCCATGTCAACACCGACTCGGGTGACGCTGCTGACACGTATGCCACTGGCGGAACACTGGCGTATTTCACGCCTGGTGTCATTGTTCCGCTCACGTCAACGCTGTCGGTGTATTCGAACTTGCAGATACCGGTGTATCAGAACGTCAACGGCATTCAGTTGGCTCCGAAGACGATTTTTTCCATCGGAGCCCGCGTCGCGTTTTAAGCTACTGAGCCTTGCTGAGCAACGGCGTGACCAGTGATTCAAGTTCGGTCATGGTGATGGCAGCATCACCGACCTGACCGTTCTTTCGGAGGATGCCTTCCCGGTCAATGACAAAGGTCGTTGGCATCCTCCAGATCCGCCCCAGTGCCTTGATATTGGCATCTGGCTTGATTGCCACCTGAAAACTGTATTGCTGCGCAATTTTCCTGACCTCTGGCAGATCACGGGGGTCATCCATGCTGATGGACAGAATCTCCAACCCGTCGGATTTGTGCTTGTCAAAATAAGCTTGTAGCGTCGGCATCTCCGCCTTGCAGGGAGCGCACCAAGTGGCCCAGAAGTTCACGATGACCGTCTTGCCGTGCTGTTGTGACAGTTGAAAGACTGTTGTGCTATCGAGCAGTTTGGCCTGGATGTCGGGAGCAGGACTGCCCACCGACAGGTCTGCGCCCATGGCATTGGAACCAAAAATAATGCACGCCACCAGAGCAAAGCATTTCATGAGGCGATTTCCCCTGTTTTACTGTCGTTCAACTTTGGCTTGTTAGCCTTGGAATGCATCATGGATAGTCTTCGCGCAAGACCAGCGTGATGTCGCTCGACACTCTAAATTGAAAATTGGGAGACCGGAAATGGCGACTGGTACGGTGCATTTTGCGAAGGCGTTCCACGGGTTGCAATAGGTGACTGATCTGCAGCGAAACAAAGTGTTCTCCCAATCGCCGCCTCATCAATGTGAGTGGTTTTTTCTTGTTTTAGCACCAACGGGGATCAACTGAACTTGCCCGTGGCGTACCCCTGTCTCAGCAATCACGGTCTGGGCAAAGTTTTTAACTTCAGCCGTAGCCCCGCGCAGAATGACGGTTTCTACACAGTCTTCGTGGCTGATGTGGGCGTGCATGGTGGCAATAGCCAAATCCTGATGATCATGCTGCATGTCGGTCAGGCGCGTCGATAGCTGGCGCGCATGGTGGTCGAACACATAACTCAGAATTGCCACGCACTGCTTGGTCACACCGCTGGATAGATCGTTTTCTCCCAGCTCTCTTCGCAACAGATCGCGCACAGCTTCTGAGCGATTGGCGTAACCGCGTCGGCGCATCAGTTCGTCGAAAGCCTCAGCCAATTCATCATCCAACGAAATAGTCAGTCTTTGCATGGTCGTTGTCCCCAAATAACAACTTGAGAGCATACCTGACACGCTGAAATCAGGCGTGTCGTTGATAGCGTAGGCGCAGAGACAAAATCGGCCTTGGCTTTTGTCATACAAAGATAATTTAGTTCATACAATATCAGCGCCGTGTGCCAACCATCGTTCGGGGGTAACAACTCCCCACTATTGCGGTTAGATATCGGGCGCGCGACGTCCTGTCAATCCGAGGTGTTTCATGCATATTCCTGATGGGTATTTGAGTCCGGCCACTTGTGCAGTTGCTTACGCGGTAGCCTTGCCGTTCTGGTACGTGGCTTTTGCACGGGTCAAACGCCTGCTGCACACCCGAACGGTGCCACTGCTTGCGGTGTTTTCTGCATTCAGCTTCGTGATCATGATGTTCAATCTGCCTTTGCCCGGTGGCACAACGGGGCATGCCGTGGGAGTGGGGATTGCAACCATCGTACTGGGGCCGTGGGCTTCCATCGTGGCGGTATCGATTGCTCTACTGATCCAGGCGCTGTTTTTCGGAGACGGGGGGATTACTTCCTTTGGCGCTAACTGCCTGAACATGGCCGTCGTGGGGTCTTTGGTCACGTACTGGACATATCGACTGATCGCTGGAACATCCGAGCTGACTTCCGCGCGGCGTGTCATTGCAGCCGCCGCCGCAGGTTACATCGCCATCAATGTGTCCGCGTTGTTTGCAGCAGTCGAGTTTGGTGTGCAACCGATGTTGTTTCTCGATGCGGGGACGCCTCTCTATGCGCCATATCCGCTATCGATTGCTATTCCCGCAATGATGATCGGCCACCTGACATTTGCTGGGTTGGCTGAGTTGGTGGTCTCTGGTGGGTTGGTGGCCTACCTGCAACGGACCAATCCGGATTTGCTGGTTGCCTCGGCACCTGGAGTTGTCCAAAAACTGGCCGCTACCAGTGTCTGGAAATCCACGCGGGCGCTTTGGTACACGCTGGCGGGCCTGATGGTTCTCTCGCCGCTGGGTTTGCTGGCGGCAGGCACTGCATGGGGTGAATGGGGGGCAGAAGACTTTACGAATGCCGAAGCCCGTCAGCAAATGTTGCAGGCCTCTGCCAACGTAGCACCTCCGGCCACGGTTCCGCAGGGGCTTGAGCGGCTATCCAGCGTATGGACTCCGCCATTTCCGGACTACGCGCCAAGTTTCATGCACAACGCCAGTTTCGGCTACATCTTGTCTGCCGTGTTTGGTACAGGTCTGATCCTGTTGGCATTCCTGCTGATTTCAAGACTGGCGTTCAAGAAAGCGCAATCAGAATCAGAAGCAAGTTGATGCCAACAAGCGAAGTAGGCGTTACAGCGCAGACTCCGCTATTTCTTTCTGGTGCAGCGAAATCCCCTTTATGAGTGAGCAGTCGTTTACCCAAGGTTGCCGTCGTCATCGTCATCACAATTTTGCCGAAAGGCTGGTGCGCGGTTTCGCCTTGGCCATGGAGCATGCATTGGATGCAGAGGCGCTGGGTGCCCGTTCTGGTTTCTTGCAGGGGCTGGACCCGCGCACCAAGCTCGTCGGGATTCTCGCCTTGATTCTCAGTGGGGTGCTGACCCGCTCTTTGCTGGTGCTGGTCGCATTGTTTGTGTTGGCGCTGATCCTGGCATTCTTTTCTCATGTCACGCTGGCACGTTTGGCCAAACAAGTCTGGATCAGTGTGCTGCTGTTCACCGGTGTATTGGCGGTGCCTGCCATGGTGCTGGTCCCCGGTCATCCCATCTGGCGGCTTCCCTGGCTGCATTGGACCGTGACCCTCCAAGGGCTGCGTAGCGCAACTTTTCTGATCGGACGGGCTGAGACTTCTGCCACGTTTGCCTTGTTGCTGATCCTGACCACGCCCTGGACGCATGTGCTCAAAGCGATGCGTAGCTTGGGTGCTCCGGTTGTTCTTGTCGCCCTTCTTGGCATGACGCACCGCTATATTTTCGTGATGTTGCAGACCGCATTACAGATGTTTGAAGCGCGACGCAGCCGCATCGTGGCGCCCATGGATGGCGCGCAGCAGCGCAAGATGGTGGCGGCTGCGGCAGGCGTGTTGCTCAACAAGACCTTCCAGCTCAGTACGGATGTCCACTTGGCCATGCTCTCGCGCGGGTATCGCGGAGAAGTCCATCTGCTGGATGAGTTCCACACCCGGCGAAGCGACTGGATCGTGCTGTTTTGCGCCCTGGCGGCACCGGTTCTGATGTATTGGTGGCAACAATGAGTGACTGTATTTTTGAGCTGACCGACGTGTCCTTCGCCTACCAGAATCAGTTGGCATTGGATGCGCTTTCCATGCAAATCCGGCGCGGTTGTCGCGTCGCGCTGCTTGGTGCGAACGGCTCAGGGAAATCCACGCTGTTGCGCCTGCTTGATGCCCTTTATTTTCCCGCATGCGGGGAATTGAAGGCCTTCGGCAATGTGCTCTGCGAAGCGGGGTTCGCTAATGACAAAGTCAATTTTGCATTCCGGCAGCGGGTCGGGCTGGTGTTTCAGAATCCGGACGTGCAGCTTTTCAACCCCACGGTGTTTGACGAAGTGGCTTTTGGTCCGCTACAAATGGGTTGGCCCAAAGAGAAGATTTGGCAGAGCGTGGAAAACATCCTGGCGCGGTTCGCGATCAGCCACCTGAAAGATCGTGCGCCGCACCGCCTTTCCGGCGGCGAAAAGAAACGTGTGGCACTGGCCTCCGTGCTGATCCTTGAACCCGAGGTGTTGCTGCTGGATGAGCCTACCTCCGGACTCGACCCAGAGAGTCAGGGCGAAGTTATCCGTTTCCTGATTGAAAGCCGTGTCACGGGCCGAACGGTTGTGACCGCAACGCATGACCTGGACATCGTTGAAGACATCGCCGACCACGTGTTCGTGTTGGCAAACGGCAAGGTTGTCGGTGCGGGCACGCCTACCGATATTCTGGCTGACGAAAACTTGCTACGAGCCACCCATCTTGTGCACGCTCATTGGCATGTACACAACGATGGCAAGGTGCATGAACATCCGCATGCGCATCGCCACCGACATGATCACCATGATGGGTCTGCGTAAGACTAGCGGCCTGTTCCAGCATCGGGAATCACACTGGACCTGGATGCGGTAGGGTCGCACGAATTGAGACGCGGCGATGCGTGTAAGGGCGAGCAGATGTCAAGGTGCCAATGCCAATGCCCTGTCACGGAGTGCGCCGAACCGTGGCAAGAGGCACTGCGTTGGCCATTGCGGCATAGCCGGCATCGCTTGGATGGATATGGTCTCCGCTGTCGTACGCCAAACGAAGCCGTGATGGCGAGGCCGGATCTCGCAGCGCCGCGTCGAAATCGATGACCCCGTCTGATAGTTCTCCCAAGCGAATCCACTGATTCACAGTCTGGCGCATCGCTTCACGTGGCGTCGGCAAAGAGGCAGGCGTCAGGGTCGCCAGGAAGAGCCGCATTCCGGCCTGATGCACCGCCGCGATCACCCGTCGATAGCCATTGATCAAATCGTTCGGCGTTGGCGCGGTATGCGGAAAATCGCAATCGAGCCCCTGTCTGGCTGGCATCGCGGCGAAGTTGATATCGTTGATGCCGATCAGCAAGATGACGCTTGTCACCCCCGTCTGATGGATCAGGTCGCGATCAAGTCGTTTGACGAGTGCTTCGCCGTAGCAGGGCGAGTCAGAAAGCAATCGGTTGCCACTGATTCCGAGATTGATGACGGCAGTCTGCTGCGTATTTGTGGTTGCAAACCGCCTCGCCAGTGCGTCAGGCCAACGTTGGTTTCGGTTGACGCTTGATCTCATTCCATCGGTGATGGAGTCGCCCAGGGCGGCGATCACATTGGCCGAGGGTGCCACGACCGATAGTGCGGTCAACCAAGCGTACTGCGTGATTCGTTTTTCGTAGGCAGTGCCGGAAACATCCGCCACGTGGTTTCCCGGTGTGGAGATGTAGTTCACCTGACTGGCGATGCGGTGCCAGGCGACAAGTCGCTGCTGCGCCCCGACATAAAGACTGATCGCGTATGGCGAACCCTTGGAGATGGCAATGTTCACCGGGTCGCTGTCTATCTCGGCGCCTGGCGCGAGGGTGAGTGACGAACGCCCGGCAAAACTGACGCGCACAGCGCCGTTGGCTTGAAGCGCCGCGCCTGCTGCCGAAGGTCCGATGCTGATCTCACGAATAACCAGCGGCTCTCGAGAGAACGCATTGCTGACATGAAGGCGCGCGATGCTTGCATCCAAGGTGGGATAGATGATCTGCCTGATCGTCCGTCCCGCGACTTTCGGCGCACTGTACAAAGCTGGCAACTGGGCGCCTTGCGGAATGGCCTGCAGGGCACTTGACCAGGCAGTCACCAGTCGTTGACCTCCTTCAGCCCACGATGTTGTGGGCGATGCAAGGGCTGGTAGCAGCACCGCCGCAGTACCGAGAATAGTGACGGCCCAAGTTCTCATTTGCAACAGAAATCTGGTCAATAGCCCGTTCATGGGATTCGGCTGTAAGTCAGCGCGGAAGGGAAAACATGCGCACATGTATCGGTGCTCGACGATGCCTGCTTAAGCGTTCACCAACTCAAACCCTAGACGGCACGCTTGTGCGAGGCCGGTCGCAGGTCTGGCAGGTGGCGCGCCATTCGCACGATCCCCAGCCATTGTTGCGCCCAGAAACCATCGCCATAGTCCTCGCCCTGACCCTCAGGCGGCGGCAATTGCGCCCGCACCCCCGTGGGTTGGACAGGCGTGTCGAAGTCCGCTGATCGAAAAAACATGTCCCACCACGGAAACAGGATGCCGAAGTTGCAGCCATAGAGCCGGGCGTTGTTGTGATGGCCAAGTTCATGGCCGTAGCCAATGGCATGGTGTACACGGTGAAAGCGTGGGCTGACGAGCAGCCTTTCGCCCAACCAGCCGAAAGGGACTCGCACATTGGCGTGCTGCAGGCTTTGGAGCGCACCCGACACCAGCGACAGCGCGACGAATTGCCCGGGCGGCACGCCGATGATCAACGCCAGGCTGGCGAACCAAGCGGCCTGTAGCAGGTTGTCGAGTAGATGGTTGCGGTCATCGGCCCAAAGACTGAGTTGGCGCTGGCTGTGGTGTACCGCGTGCAATTCCCACCACCACTGGATCTGGTGCTGCCAGCGGTGATACCAGTAACCAGCGAAATCAAACACCACCAGGTAGAGCAGAAAACTCACCAAGGGCCGGTCGCTGATTCCTGGCCAGAGACTCTCCAGGTTGAGGTTGTCAATGTCACGCAGCCGCAGCCATTCCTGAAGCGAATCGTACATTGGCTGCAAGGTGAAAAACAGCAGAAGACTGATCAGTCCTAGACGGTTGATCAGGGTGTAAATCACGTCCACCCGCAATGCCTTGCGGCTGGACCAGCGCTCAATGGGCCGCCATGCCTCAAGCGGACGCAGCACCGCGTAGACCGCAGCAATCTGCAATACCCCGGCCAGGAACCAAAGCAAGCCATCATAGGCAAAGTCGTCGTCCACCATCAAGTGGAAGTGGAAAAGCACGGGTTGTACCAAGTTGACGAACAGCCAGGTTTGTGCCTCCCCCACCAGCAAGTTGGCGGTGAGAAAGAAAAAGTCGATCATCTTTCCCATGAGGCCGACTCAGCTTCGCTTTTGGGTAGCAGGGGCAAACTCTGTCGGCACCGCGCGGCTGGACTGTCTGCTGCCCGTATTTCCAGGCAAGTTGTCATAGAAGGGGGCACGGTTGTAGAAGTAGAGGCCGTGTGGTGACTTGCCCACCCGAATCAGGTCCACCAGCTTGTGAGTCATCATGTCGATGACCCCCACCGACCGGTCAAAGCGGAACGTTACCCATAGCCATCGGCGATCAGCCGACAGCTCCATGTCGTCCGGGCCTGGGCGCAAGCCGTCGATCTCGCCAACCTTGGTGAGTGTGAGCATGTCCACGATGCTGATGGTGTTGGAAACGCGGTTGCTCACCAGCACGTGCCGTCCGTCAGCCATGGATCGGAAGTTGTGGGCCGCATTGCCGGTAACGATACGTTTGATGATGGTGTGGTTGACCAGATCAACGGCCACCACTGCATTGCTGCCGGTCAGCGCGACCAGCAGGGTCTTATCTCCTCCAGGCGTCAGCCACAGGCCAGCGGGGGTGTCTCCTACTTTCATGGTCCACAACACCTTCTGGGTATCGAGGTCGATGGCCGCGACCTCGTTGGCATTTTGCAGGGTCACATAAACAGTGCGGCTGTCTGCGGTGAACGCCATGTGGCTGGGCAGTGAAGACTGAAACGGGATCCGCTTGGCGAGCGTGAATTTGCCGTTGTCGTAGCGGTAGATGTCTACCCGATTCAGTCGCAGGCAGTTGACCATGAACCAGCGGTGGTTTGGTGAGAATCCGATCTGATAGGGATCGGCGATGCCAGATACCGAGCCGATGGATCGGCCGGTGCGTGGATCAAGCAGACGCAGGTCGTTGCTGATGGCATCTGCCACGATCAGGTCGCGGTTATCGGGGGTGGCCATCAGATGGTGAGGCTCCTTGCCAGTGGCAAAACTGTCGATCACCTTATGGCTGGTTTGGTCGATCAAACTGATGCGGGCATCACCGGAGTCGAGCACCACCACCACGTCATTGTGCGCTTCCTGCGCATGCACCACGCCTGCCGCCAGCAGGGCAGCCACCATGAACCCACTCCACAATCTGCACATAGTTTCTCCAATTTTGCCGTCTTGAGGCATCGCAATTGGCAATTGTCGTTTAACTGTGGCTGTGAGCGTCGCGCTTGGGTGGTATTGCCATGCGGGCTAGCGTGATAAAAACTACCGCAATACCGGCGCATCTGGTATCGCTGTCTCGGACGCCAATGCTGATAGTATTTTCCAATCCAGGTATGAGCCTGAAGGCGGAGGAAGTTGAGAACTTCTGACTGGTGGCTTGACCGGGTTAAAGCTGGAAGTTTACGGTGCCCGGTTTTTGGGCTTGGTTTCTCTTGGCTTCTTTTTCTATCAGG
>JARLJH010000012.1 GCA_031291305.1 Rhodoferax sp.
CCTGATAGAAAAAGAAGCCAAGAGAAACCAAGCCCAAAAACCGGGCACCGTAAACTTCCAGCTTTAACCCGGTCAAGCCACCAGTCAGAAGTTCTCAACTTCCTCCGCCTTCAGGCTCATACCTGGATTGGAAAATACTATAAACAGAACCCCAGCCGCTCAGACAAGCTACACAGTTTTACCTTCAACCTGTAAGCACCCGCTCAACGTTTACATAAGAAAAGCGCCTCAAGCCCAGATAGAACGGGCATGAGGCGCTATTTTTATAGATATTGCAGTCGCTCTGGTTAAAACTTTTCCAGCGCCAGCAAGCCGGTTGCCGTGTTGGAGATCGGGATGTGATAGTTGCTGTGCACCTTGCGCACGCCAGCGCCCTCGCCTGCCGCCAACGCCGCACGCATGGCCAGCCAGGCCAGCAGCTCAATGCCTTGGGTGCCGGTTTTTTCCACCAGCTCGTGGATGCTGAACTGGGTGGCCCACTCGGGGTTGGTCAGCAGGCTTTCCATAAAATTCAGGTCAAAGTCTTTGTTGATGAAGCCAGCGCGTGTGCCTTCGAGCTGATGGCTCAGGCCACCGGAGGCAATGAACGCCACCTTCTTGCTGCTGTCCCAGGCCGCCACGGCTTCGCCCACGGCGCGACCAAAGGCATACACGCGGTGCGCTTTGGGCAGCGGGAACTGCACCGTGTTGATGCACACCGGCACCACCGTCACAGGGTAGTTGCCTTCGGGGTAAAACAGCTTCAACGGCAAGGAGCAGGCGTGGTCCACCAGCAGTTCCTGGCAGGTGGTGACATCAAATTCTTTGTCCACCAAGTGGTTGATGATTTGCCAGGACAAGTCCACCTCGCCCTTGAGCGGCTCCAGTGACGGAATGCCCCAGCCTTCGTCGGAGTTGACGTATTGCGGGGCCGCACCGACCGCGAAGGTGGGCATCTTGTCCAGGAAGAAATTCAGACCGTGGTCGTTGTAGAAGATCACCATCACATCGGGCTTTTGCGCTTTGAGCCATTCGTGGATGGGCGGAAAGCCGTCAAAAAACGGCTTCCAGTACGGGTCTTGCTGCAAGCCTTTGTGGATCGCGCCGCCGATAGCGGGAATGTGGGAGGTGCCGAGGCCACCGATGATTTTTGCCATTGTTGTTCTCCTGATTTATTTGCCTGCGGCCACCAACATGGCCTTGAATTCGTCTTTGCTCATGCCGGTTTGCTGGGCACCGATGTCTTGCATGTCCAGCCCAAAAATCCCAGCAAACTTGGCCAGGTAATAGGCATTACCCCCCGCATCGAGCAGCTGCAACACGTTTTTGGTGCGGATGGCGGCGGCCTGTGGCTCGGTCAGGCTGTATTTGCGCATGTAGGCTTCTTCGTCCTTGAGGAACTCGGCGCGGTTCTCGGCGGAGTTGAACGAAAAGCACATTTTGTTGAGCGCATAGCCGCGTTTGGCATATTCGCCATCAAACGGGTTGGTGCCCGGAATTTGCGGTAAGGGGGTGCGTGAAGCCACGGTGAATCTCCTGTTTTGTCGTATTGAGAGGACTGACGAGGTGGAGTATTTGGCAAACGCTTCATAAAATAAACAGATCAATCCCGATCAAATGCATGAGCAAATTCGATGAGTAGTCCCCATGCCCAAATTCAACTACACCGACCTTGACGGCCACGTGCTGCAACTTTTGGTCGCGGTGGTGGAAGTCGGCTCGATCACCGGAGCCGCCCAGCGCCTGGGCGTGACGCAGTCGGCAGTGAGCCATTTGCTGGACAAGCTGCGCGTCATCACGGGCGATGCGCTGTTTGTCAAATCCGGCCGCGGCATCGTCGCCACCGCACATGCCGAACAGCTTGCTGTGAAAGCACGCGAACTGTTGATGAGCATGGAAGGTTTTGCCATGGCAGGTCCATTTGACCCGGCGCATTGGCGCGGCACCTTCACCATAGCCGCCAATGACTTTCAGCGCGACGTGTTGCTGCCGCCCCTAGTGGCGCAGTTGCGCCAACAAGCGCCGGGCATGACGCTGCGGGTGATTCCATCCAACATTCCCAGCCTGGAAATGCTGCGTCAGGAATACTGCCAACTGGTCATCAGCCCGCGCCCACCCGACGGTGGCGATGTGATGCAAAAGCGCCTGTTTGAAGACAGCTACCGCGTGTTTTACGACCCCAGCCAACGCGAGGCGCCGCACACCCTGGCTGACTACCTGGCCGCCGAGCACATCACCGTGGTGTACGAACCCAAACGCGCACTCGACCTGGATCAATGGCTGGCCGGGCGCGGCGTGCAGCGCCAGTTCAAGGTCATGGTGCCCGGCATGGCCGCCCTGCCCGCCTTTGTGCGCGGTAGCCAACTGCTAGCCACAGCCCCAGGCTTGCTACAGCAACATCTGTTCAAAGACCTGGCCAGTGCGCCTGTGCCGCTGGACTGCCCGAAGATGCCGATGTACATGATATGGCACATTCGCTACCATAACGATAGTGCACACCAATGGATTCGAGAGGGCTTGAGCCAGATTTCCTTCAAAGCTACCCACCCATTGCCTTAAAGGACGGATGTTCGGTGCAGGACTGCTCAAGCCAGACACGGCACCATAGGCCACTTGGTGTCACACATCGCGCA
Source organism: Rhodoferax sp. (assembly GCA_031291305.1). GTDB lineage: Bacteria > Pseudomonadota > Gammaproteobacteria > Burkholderiales > Burkholderiaceae_C > Rhodoferax. The sequence goes on from JARLJH010000012.1 coordinate 2,613, forward strand.
TGACCCAGGTGGCGTTGCCGCAGTTCAGGCGTAGGTGACGCCACCCGCTGCCATCACCGTCACGGTTTTGCCGACACTGGCCACGTAGGTTTGCGACTTCACTGTGCTGACATACACATATTCACCCTTCACGTCGCTGTTGGTGGCGGTCATCAACAGATAGCCGCGGCGGGTGGTGTCGGCATAGCCCAGGTCGTTAACCAGCCCCAGGCCGCTACCGTTGGCATTGCCTGTTGCCACAGCGGTACCATCCAAAGAACTCGCCAGAGCGCCCAAGCCGACGCTTTCAAAGCCAGGCGATGACACCGAGGTGCCTGCAAACTCATAGCCAACCTGCTCGCCCGCCAGCGTCGTCACCTTGGCAAACCAGGCGTTATGCGAGTCGCCCGACAACGTAAGGAGCTTCTTACCCTGCGTCTTGATGGTTTGCAAAATGGCTTCACGCTGCGTCGGGTAGCCGTCCCAGGAATCAAGGTTATACGGCAGTAGCGGGTTCGTGGTGGTGTCGAGCAATGCCGTCTGGGTGGCTGTGAGCGCACCGCTGCCATTCGCTGCGAGTGTCGCTTTGGCAATGAGGTAGGCCGTGATGTCTGCCTGCACCTTGGCCATGTTGGTTGCATTACTGGGGTCAGCCAACACAGTCGCACTGTCTTGCAGGATATTGGCCGGGAACCAGAAGCGCGACATGATGTCCTGGTTACCCAGAATCTGCCAGGTAGCCGTGGAGGCCGCCGTACCACTGGTCAACCAGTTTTGCTGGGTGGTACTCATCATCGGGTGACTGGCGTCTGTGCCTGACTTCAACGCGGTGGCGTAACGGGTCAGGCCACCATCGGCGTCACCGTAGCTGTCGTACTGCTGAGTGCGGCCTTCGATACGCGTGTCAAGCATGTGCAAGGTGAAGATGTTCCCGAAGTCAAAGCGGCGGTAAATCTTCAGCAGGTTGCTGACATCGGGTGTGCGGATGGGCAACCACTCGTGATAGGCCTGGGCGGCAACGGCTTTGCGTGCGGCCCAACTGCCTTGAGTAGTGGAATTGTGGTTTTCAGCGCCATCCATCCAGGCGTTGTTGGCAAATTCGTGGTCATCCCAGACAGTGATCCAGGGCATCGCGGCGTGTGCGGCCTGCAGGTTGGGGTCAGACCGATACTGGGCGTAACGAGCGCGGTAGTCCGCCAAACTCACGATGTCGGTAGCTGGCACCGGTGTGCGTCCGGCAGGGGTGGAACTGTTGCCAAATTCCGTGGCCCCGGCCCCGTACTCGTAGATGTAGTCACCGAGATGGATGGCGTATTGCGCGCCAGACTTGGCCGCTGCGTCGTAAGCGTTGAAGTAGCCTTCGGCATACAGAGCACATGAGAAAACAGCAAATTTCACGCTTGCCACGCTGCTTGCGGGCAGGGTCCGGGTCGTCCCCACAGGTGATGACGTGTTGGTCGTGTCCAGAAAACGGTAGTAATACACGTTGCCCGCGGTCAGCCCTGTGGCATCCACCTTGTTCGTAAAGTCTTTGGCTGCCGTAGACGTCACCGAGCCCGAAGCCACGATGCTGTCGAAACTCGTGGTCTTACTGACCTGCCAGGTTAGAACAACGTCGGCGTTGGAGTTTGGGATTCGGGCGTGCGTCCAAAGAATCACGCTGGTGGCGAGAGGGTCGCCGCTGGCCACACCATAGTCAAACTGCGCTGGCGTGGCATCACTGCCTCCGCAAGCCACGAGGCCGGTGCCCACCGCCGAAGCAGCTGCCACCATACTGGCCGATTGAATAAGAAAGCTGCGTCGATTCTTTGCTTGCAGAGACATGTTGGTCGCCATTTTGTAAAAGGAGACCCATTCAAACCGTCCATCGTGACAAGACAATGAACACCCTGTGACACAAGCGATGAAGAGCGCCGGTTGTCAGCAAATGCTAGAGCGTTTGGCCGTATTTATGCTGATGCGTTGGCGGGACGCTTTATTTGGAAGCCCAAAACCGAGTTGATTCAGGCCATGTCTTTCAACTGCATGCTGGTATCAATCAAACGCAATTTGCTGGCGTAATGCCGGTCAAGTCGCCACTCATCTAATATTTCCAGCACCAGTTCAAACTGTTTGTTGTCAAGCTGGTAGAGCTGAGACACAGAGATGCTTGTTTCATTCTGAAGTGCAAGTACCACGTCCGCAATGATCTTGGCTGACGGATCTGCCGGGTTGGTTTCAATAAGTTTGCGGGCTTTTTTGATGGCGAGCATGAGGCGGGCTCCAATGACTGATTTTGAAGTGGTGCGACCAAACTGATTGATTCGTCAGTCGCCATTTGAATGGTTACAAATATTTCTGTGACCGCGGGAGAGTACTGCATTTGGCGCACGTATTTAATGACATTCAAATGTCATTTTGATGGAACTTGAGTGACACACTTAGAAACGGCACAGGTCAACCCACCACTCATCCATGGGCCTGCCGATACGCCTGCGGACTCAAGCCCGTGCGCCGTCTGAAAAACCGCGAGAAATACGCCGGGTCTTCAAACCCCAGCTCAGCGGCCAGCCGGGCCGCTGGCGCAGCGATGTAGATCAACCGGCGACAGGCCTCGCGCGTCAGGCGTTCGTGCACCAGCTCGAGCGCGCTGACCCCACGCTGCTCCCGCACCAAGCGATTCAGCCGCGGTGTCGACAAGCCCAGGCGTGAGGCATAGCGCTCCAGCGGCCAATGCTCCAGAAAGTGCTGCTCCACCAGCAGTAAAAAACGTGTGAAAAGTGCCTGATGCCCATAAGCTCGTTTGTCCTGCGCCTGCTGCCCACGGGCGCATGCGCGGGCCAAGCGCCACACCAGTGAACGCGCCAGCCACACCGGCACCGGTGAGCCGTCCGAGCCAGGCAACAAAAACTCAGCAAGGAGTTCCCGCAACAACGCATTGAGCCGCACCGCTGTCACCTGTTCAGGCTCAAACGGCATCACACCCGGCGCTGCAAACAGCGCGCGAAACGCCTCACCCACGGCCTGGAACTCCCCCGCCTCCAGAAACTTGGCGCTCAACGTCAGCACCAGGCCATCGGTGGCCGGGGCGAACCGAAAGCCGTGTACCACCCCCGGCGGCACCACGATGGCTACTGGACCTTGTACTGCTTCGCGCCGTTCATCCAGCAGCACATCGGCCATGCCTTGTTGCAGCCACAACACTTGGTACAGGCCGTGATGCACATGGGGTTCGATCTCCCACTGGTAGAGCTGGCTGCGCGACTGCACCTCTTCAATGTGCAGCATGTCCTGCGCCGTGGTAACGCTCTCGCCATACAGGGCAAAGGCCGGAATGGTTTGGGCCTTGCGCTTTGGTGTACGGGGTGAATTGCTTTTTGTCATGAATTCATTTTGAACGAAAAGTACCAGCATGGGTACAACTTTTTACAGTGCACAGCTGCATCACTGCCCGTAAAGTACAGGCTCGAACAACATAAAGGAGACAAACCATGTTCAGTTTCGACCCGTACTCGCCTGCGGTAGACGCAGACCCGTTCCCGTACTACAAACACCTGCGCGAAGAGGCCCCCTGTTTCTGGAGCCCCGAGGCCCAGATGTGGGTGCTGACGCGCTACAACGACATCGTCACCGCCCTCAACGACTGGGAAACCTACTCGTCGGCCAGCGGTAATTTGATGACCGAGTTGCCCGGCCGCGCTGGTGCCACCCTGGGCAGCTCAGACCCACCGAAGCACGACCGCATGCGCGCCCTGATCCAGCACGCGTTCATGAAGCGCAACCTGCTGGCGCTGGAAGAACCTATCCGCGCCATCGCGCAACAGGTGTTTGGCCAGCTCAAAGGTGTGAAGCAGTTTGACTTCAAGGAAGCGTCCTCGCAGTTCACCGTCAAGGTGCTGATGGCAGCCCTGGGCCTGCCCATGGGTGAAGAAGCCATCGTCGACGAGAAGACCGTGCGCGACAACGCCGTGCTAATGGTACAGAGCGATGCCCGCACCCGCGCCAAAGGCCCCGAGCACATCGCCGCCTACAACTGGATGCAGGAATACGCCAGCAAGGTCATTGAAATGCGCAAGGCCGAGCCGCGCAACGACTTGATCAGCAACTTTGCGCTGGCCGAGATCGACGGCGACCGCCTGGACGACCGCGAGGTGCTGCTGACCACCACCACGCTGATCATGGCTGGCGTGGAATCCATGGGCGGCTTCATGATGATGTTTGCCTACAACCTGGCGACGTTTGACGATGCTCGCAAAACCGTAGTAGCTAGCCCAGAGCTGCTGCCGGATGCGATTGAAGAAAGCTTGCGTTTCAACACCTCGGCCCAGCGCTTCCGCCGCCGTCTGATGAAAGACGTGACGATCCACGGCCAGACCATGAAGGAAGGCGACTTTGTCTGCCTGGCCTACGGTTCGGGCAACCGCGACGAGCGCCAGTACCCCAACCCCGACGTGTACGACATCAGCCGCAAACCGCGCGGTCACCTGGGTTTTGGTGGCGGCGTGCACGCCTGCCTGGGCACAGCCATTGCGCGCCTGGCGGTGAAGATCGCGTTTGACGAGTTCCACAAAGTGGTACCCGAGTACCACCGCGTGGCGGACCAGCTGCCATGGATGCCGTCAAGCACCTTCCGCAGCCCCCTGGTGCTGGAACTGGCGGTTTGATAATCCGCTGCTGATTCCTCTACAGCGCCGCCCAGACCCGGGTGGCGCATTTTCTATTTCTGGAGACATAAAAAAAATGGCCAATATCACTTTCGTTGAAGCCTCCGGGCAATCCACCACCGTCAACCTGGCCAACGGTTGGAACCTCATGCAAGGGGCCATCGCCAATGGCATCGACGGCATTCTGGGCGAATGCGGCGGCTCTTGCGCCTGTGCCACCTGCCACTGCTACGTGGATGAAGCACGCCAGGGCGATCTGCCCCCCGCCGCCGAAAACGAACTCGACATGCTGGAAAACGTGGCCGCCGAGCGCCGCCCCAACAGCCGTCTGGCCTGCCAGATCAAGGCCACTGCTGCGCTGGAAGGCCTGATCATCCACCTGCCCGAAACGCAGGAATAAAAAAATGAGCAACATCGTCATTGTGGGTGCGGGCCAGGCCGGTGTTCAGACCGCAGAAGCATTGCGCTCAGGTGGTTTTACCGGCAGCATCACCCTGCTGGGCAACGAGGCCTACGGCCCCTACCACCGCCCGCCGCTGTCCAAAGCATGGCTGGCCGGTGAGATGGACAGCGCCCAACTCGTCATGCGTGCGCCGGAAATGCTGGCACGCAAAGCCATCGAGCTGCGCACCAACACCATCGTCAGCGCCATTGATCGCGCCTCCAAACACGTCAGGCTGAGCGACGGCAACACCCTGCCCTACACCGGCCTGGTACTGGCCACCGGCGCCACGCCGCGCCACCTGCCCCTGCCCGGCGGTGATGCCCAAGGCGTGTTTGCACTGCGTTCGCGCGACGATGCCAGTGCCATTGCCGAGCGCATGGCCGTGTGCGTTGAAAAGCAGTTACCCGTCATCGTCATTGGTGGCGGCTTCATCGGGCTGGAAGTGGCCGCCACCGCACGCAAAAAAGGCCTGAGCACCACCGTGCTGGAAGCCGCCCCGCGCCTGCTGGGCCGCGTGCTGGCCCCAGTGCTGTCCGACTGGTATGCCGACCTGCACCGCAGCCACGGCGCAGCGCTGGTGCTGGATGCGCGCATTGCCGCCATCGAAACCGACGTATGTGGCGTGGTCAGCGGTGTCCGAATGGAGGACGGCCACGTCTATCCTGCGGGCCTGGTTGTGGTCGGCATCGGCGTGGCTGCCAACGACCAGCTGGCGCAAGCTGCAGGCCTGGTGTGTGACCGTGGCATCGTCGTCGATGCCTGTGGCCGCACCAGCGACCCATCCATCGTTGCCGCAGGCGACTGCACCGCGCGCCGCTTGGCTGACGGCAGCCTATTGCGCCTGGAGTCGGTACAAAACGCCACCGAGCAAGGCAAATCCGCCGCCGCTGCGCTGCTGGGCACCGACAAGCCCTTCACCGCCACACCCTGGTTCTGGAGCGACCAGTACGACAAAAAACTGCAAATGGCCGGCTTGTCGATGGGCGCCGACCAATGGGCGGTTCGGGGTGGCATGGCGGCTGGCTCCTTCAGCGTCTACCACTTCAAAGGCGACAAGCTGCTGGCGGTGGACAGCGTCAACGCTAGCAAGGATCACCTACTGGCTCGCAAGCTGCTGGATGCAGGGGTGTCACCAACGCTGGCGCAGGCGAGGGATTTGGGGGTTGATTTGGCGGGGTTGTTGGTGAAGTGAGGTGGTGGACTGGCTGCGGGGTGGGTTTTGCGGCCGTGGCTTTATTTAGGATAGAAATTGGCCTGTAACCCTTATGGTAACTAGGCAAGTAGCTATCTAGGTAATAGCGTTTTGCTGCCATAACGAAGCGCTCTCCGCATCCCTCAGATTCCATTCCCAGCGTCACCGCAACGCTGGCAGAGATTGGGCCAGGAACCCGCGCCTCATACTGTCAAAGGCCCAGAAATCGGCGCGGACCCCTAGCCCAATCTCTGCTGTGAGGGTGTCGGTTCTCGAAGCTTGCTGTGAGGCCGGTGAGCAGCCGGTCAGCAGCGGTTGCGGGTACTGGCGAAAGGCGGGTTACTGGAAGTCTACCTGGGTGCATGTCAGCACGGGGTCGTAGACACAGATGTCGGGGCATGGCTCATGGCTCCCAAAGCCTCCAGTAACCTGGGGCTCAGGACAGGTTCGATATTCCTCAGCATCGGTGCTCCTCCTTACTGGGTTTGGATCAGAGCGATTTGGCAGCACCGGCCCCTGGTGACATACAGGCCATGACCTCAAACACCTTGAAGATGGCAGAGGCATTCTGCTCACCCCAGCCCATATCCTGCGCGACTGAACAAGCAAACGCTATTTCTTCTCCAGAATCACCAGTGTGATACCGCCCAAAATGGCGGCCGACGCCAGCAGCATCGGCAGTGTGAGTCTTTCACCCAGAAATACCACGCCACCCAGCGCGGCGATCACCGGCACGCTGAGCTGCACCGTGGCGGCCTGGGTGGCCTTGAGCGCGGGCAGCGCCTGGTACCAAATGGCGTAACCCAGCCCAGAGGCCAGTGCGCCCGACACCACCGCGTAGGCCAGCCCCGCGCTGTCCCACGCAAGATGCGGCCACATCAACAGACTCAAAACAAGCGCCATCGGCACGGTGCGCGCAAAGTTGCCAGCCGTCATCAGCGTCGGGTTGCTGGCGCCCCGGCTTTGCAGCAGCTTGCCACGCAGCGAGTACGCGCCCCAGGCCACGCCTGCGCCGAGCATCGACATGGAGCCTAGCATGCTCGGCGTGGCCAGCCCCGGCAGCATCAGTACCACCAACCCAACCAGCGCCAGCGCAAACCCGGCGACTTGCGACAGACGCAACCGCTCGCCTTGTATCAGGCCATAACCGATCATGGTGGCCTGTACCGCGCCAAACAGCAACAACGCGCCGGTGGCTGCCGTCATGCTTACATAGGCAAACGAAAAACCCGCCGCGTAGGCAAACAGCGCCGCCGCCGACCACCAGTTGCCATTATTGGCGGGCGTCACCACGCCGCGTTTGAGGCGCACCACGACCAGCAGCATGATTGCCCCGGACACCAGCCGCCCCAGGGTGAAACTGGTCGGGTCGATGCTTGTGTGTTTGAGCGCCATTCGGCACAGCAGCGAGTTGCCAGCAAACGCCAGCATCGCCACCGACACCCATCCCGTCAACCGCCACGGCGTCATGAAGAGTCGGAAAAACGGCTCATCAATCCTTGGCAATCACGGCGCAGGCCAGCCGCGGGCCAGAGTTGCCGGTGGGCTGAGTCTTGAAGTCGTCCGCGTCGCGGTGCACGATCAGGCCACGGCCGATGACATCAGCCACGCCATCGCCAACAGTGAGTGAGCTGGTGATGTAACTGAACTTCGCCAAGCCAGATGAATCTGATTTCAGGCTGAGCAAGTCACCCGCATGGTGCTCGCTGGCCGTGTTGGAACCATGCGCTGCGCCTGTTGGGTTGAAATGTCCGCCTGCACTCATACCGTCGCCGCTGGAACAGTCGCCCTTTTCGTGGATGTGAAAGCCGTGTTCGGAGTTGGGCGCCAGGCCTGTTACCTCGCCCGCCACACGCACCTCATCCCCAATCTTGGTGAAGGTAACCGTTCCGGAGACAGCGTTTCCGGTGGTTGGTCGCAAAGTCGCGGTAGCGCTGGGGCCACTTGGATAGCCAGCACAGGCACTGACCAGTATGGCAGCGGCCATGGGAGCGAAGAACTTGATCATCGTGATGTGTCCTTTCAGGTTGATGGGGAAACCGGTGGCGAATTTGCGTCAGTGTGCCGCATTTCGGCGGCATCCGCTTTCTGACATAAATCAGCTACCCGACCTACCCCAGCAACGTGCCTGCGGCCCAGGCGTCCTGCGTACGCTGCAAGTGCACCGCACCAACGGTCTGCTGCTCCACGTCAGGGGCCGCCTGTGCTATGTCCGGGTGCAGCAAACTCGCCACAACAATGCCAATTGATTGGTGCACTTTGTATCTCCGCCTCCACAAGCCAGCCACTCCGATCCAAAGGAATCACTGATTCCGGTGCCAACCTTGCCCGGTCATTCCGATTTAAAAGGCGCCACCTGTGCTCGCTCACACTGACTAAAACCTAGGTCGGCCAAGGCTAGTTGCTGTCATTCACGCAGTAACTTCGTAAGTCACGTACGCAGCGTTTGCTGACGGCCACCAATGCCAGCTTTCGAGGGAGGTAATTCAATGAATTTAGACGGCGAGATAACCCGAGGCGGTTATCTCCCAGAACCGCTATGAGGAAGTCCGTGGGTCACTCAAACCTCCTTGCAATACAACCCCAAACTGCCCAGCCCAAGCCCGAAGCGACAAGGATGCAAGAACGGATTTACTGTCTTCTGACAGGCACTCAACCTGCCAAAAATCGACTCCTCCGACACCATCAAGTTTGGCTCGATGAAACCGAAATTGATGATCGTCGCGGATGGCAACTGCACCAGCATTGAAAAAATGTCCCCAATGAATGCAGCCTTTCGGTGCAAACCCATTCTCAACAAGAACGGCTTTGATCTTGGCTTTGGTGCCCATTACTTTCTCCGTTTGAATTAATCAAGGCTTTGTGTTTGATGCCCAGGCCATTGCGGGATGCAAGGCAGAATGCGGTCTTGGTGATTTCAAAATGGTTGATTTTGTAATCGTCGAGGCCGTTGTTTTTTCGGACTCAACATTCACGGCGTGTGCTACCGCATCAGTCGCCATCACGCCCCAAATACTCCGCTTATCGTTTTTCAATCCGAGCCACTGAGGAACCAAGGCGCCTTGGGAGGCAAAGTGCTCGACATGAACAACGGTCACTTTGCCATCGGTGTAAGCCACTTCATTGATCCATGTCCATTGCCCGCCTCGGGCTGCCCTGAACAACTCCATCGATTCGCTCACGTACTTCAATTTACTGCCCATGCCGAACATGACAATTAACTTGGTTTGTTTGGGAAGGTCCTTCAAGAATTGTGTTGTGCAATTGTTTGAAACTTCCTTCCCAAAAGGTGTCGCAACAAACTTGTCCAGCATGCCACCACCCGAGCCTTTCCATGTGCCTTTGTCATTGCGCTCAACGGTGCAACGAATCAGTGATGCGAAATGAAAGCGTCCATTTTTGTCAGTGATCATTCTGCTGATCTCCTGTCCAAGGTCTGCGCCGGGTGCGCAATTCATCAAGCCGACGTGGTTTAGTATTTTTCCGACGTTGCCGCGAGATCCTTTGTAGGCAATTTCATCATGAGGAGATGAGGCTAGGGCTCCGGCCTGTGTTGGGCCTTTGGAGAATCCGAGGACAACAATTTCTGGCGTGGCATTCCCCCATGCGAGCGGGTTGGCCGTGATGCGCCAGTTATCAACTTCGCGTTTGGTTCTGTCGAATTCGACGACGTTGCAGGATTTAAAACATTTTGAGCAATCGGCGCGACCATGCGAGGGAAGTTTGTTTTTAGAGTTCATGATTGATGTCCTTAAATGCTATTTGATGGCGCGGTGAGCATCTTGTACTCTTCGCTGAAAAATACCCGCATGACGCAATTCAGCATGTCCTTCCGGCTAACTTGATAGAAGTCTGCAATTGGAAAAACCGTTTCAAGGTGAAGCGCAAAGACGCCAGATTCAAGCTCACTAATTGCCGCCTGGTCAACGCTCGGATGGTTCACAGTGCGCTTTGCGATGTCGTCGGCAGTGAGATCAGTTTCAATCTGTTGGCGCTGGCTGACAAGAAAAGTGGCAAATCCTGTTGGCGTCGAAACCTCTCCAATCAGCTCTCTCTCAGTGTTGATCAAGGGCGTGGGTTTAAAACCTTTGCGACCAAGAAGCCAACGACGAGCAGATGCGTTTTCGACAAAAGCAGTGTCGTGTTCAAACATCTTGTCTTTTGTGACCGTAACCAATTGACCAGCGCTTACAGCGTTGCGAACCGTCCGCAGGTCAACTTTCCCAAGCAGCGCAAGTTTGGTTAGTGAAATGTCTTCGCCTCCGTCCAATCCGAATCTGCCATCGGCCATCCAAAACAAGTCTTGCCATTCTTGGGATAGTTGGGATTGGTTTGAAGTCAGAAACTCAACAATAGCTTCGCCGTTCGTAACAATGAATGAGCGATCAGAATAATTCTCGGTGTCGTACTGAGAGCCTGCAATTTCGCCGTTGATCGCGTACTCGTAAAGCTCGTTCAGTTCCACCCATGCATGGGATGCTCGAAAGAACTCTTTTGATTTTTCGTTGTAGCCATCGTTTGCGTCCCCAAACACTTTGCTTGTAATGTCAATGAGGAAGTGCTCACGCAAAACCTCGACCGTCTCCCGTGTCGCCTGGAATACGTTTTCAAACAGTTTATCTTTATGCGATTGCTTAGCCATTTTGTAGCCTTTCATTTAAAGTGAATATTTCTTGGAATTCGTCATGACATGGCCAGTGTACATGGATTTCACCCTATTTCAACGAAAATATGATATTTTCTCGGAAATAGTCATATTTTCCATCACCGAACAAAGCAATGGGGAATGTCAGCTCAAAAGTTCACCATTGCATCCATGGTGCAGCATGTCGGTGGCACGCCACTAGGCCACCCCCACCGCAAAACGCTGAATCGCCGCCGCATCGCTATCGATGCGACTGCCAGCCCTCTGGTGATACGCAAACCAACCCACCAGAACGTTGATGCTGCTATCGCTCACATAGACCTCCCGCTCAGCGTCCACCTTCCCAAGACTCGGTGGTAACGCCTCATCCCGGCCTTCAAAGGGCGTTGGCACTGGGGCAATGAAGCAGCCTGCATGGCTGGCAGAATGAATGAGTACCCAGCATTGGCCATTGCCCATGTCGTATCCGAAAAATGAGGAATTTGGTTTTTTGAGGATGGCCCAGGATGAAAATGAAACGTCTTCAATTGGCGGCGGCGGCTCTGGTTCGATCGTTGGCTGCTGGGATGCGGGCTTTTTTGATATCCGACACACAAATTTGAGCGACTGCTCTGGAGCGAGCAGTTCACCGCAGTCAATGTCGCTTGTCAGCCTTAAACGGGCACCCACACCGCAGCGACAGTGAACATTCGTCCCAGCCACCCGACGAGTGCATCATGTCTGGTCCTCGCCAGCGATGTGGGTGCGCTTTGCATGAATACCAGACGGTGCTGGCTGACTCAGGACGGCGTGGCACTCGGCGTAGCGGCATCAAGGAGGAGCCCGCAGGGCGGGGGACAGCCGCGTAGCTGAGTGCCACGCCGTCCTGAGTCCTCGCGTGGACAGACCCTGCAAGCTTGGCTCAGGATGCAACGCCCGCACTCAGCCTTTGGAAGCCCATCACATCAAGATGTATTAAGGTGTGGTTTGTGCAGGCACTGACCTCATTCGCGTGGGGTGGTGGGCAAGCCCGTTACGCAGAAGTGCCGCCCTGATGGCGCGTCCAACCAAATCGCCGCCAAGCGGGCCGAAGAACGCGAACCACGCCTGGTGCCGCATGATCCAAGGCCAGACCAAAGTCATGGACGTTTTAGGCCTGTAGCCTAGACATAACAGGGGCTGCAAGCTGCACATTCAATAGCACTTAAAGAATAAAAGACCGAAACCTGTGGTTCTGTGTCGGCTGGTTCGCAGGCAATCCAAGCACCCCCGCCGTCAAACCGCTTCCAGCCGCTCCACCATGTCCAGGCATTGCACCGCCGTGCGAGTTAGCAAAGCAAACCAAGGGGGCAACAAGCTGCTGGTTCTTGTCCAATCCTGGCCATGCCCACGGATTCAAACGTCAATCAAAGGATCAACCGCATTTGAAGCGCTTTCTCACTTTCATGTCATTGGATTTGGTGATAGACCAACGTTGACAAGGCCATCAGCGTGGCTTTATCGACCTGGCCGGACAATGCGTAGCCGAATCCCTGATCCACCCAATAAAAGCTGGGCACCGTGCCGTCAGACTCGAAACGGAACTGGGTGTCCGCCATTTGCGCGGCGCTGGCTTTGTCGGTGGTGGCTTTTGCCAATGCGCCCAGATACAGTGTCACGCGTTGCCCCTGTTGGTTTTGAAACATGAATTGCGCACGGGCGCCGGATTCCCCGGGCAACAAACGACCGCCCATCAATGCAAAGCCTTGGGCTTCCAGCAGGGGAATTTTTAATGGCTTTCCCAGCCGCTTGGACAGCCATTGCACTAGGTGCTCCTGCTCAGATGCAGCCACCTCTACAGGGTGTCGCTTTTCTGGCAAGTAAACGGCATAAGCAAAGCCAGCTTGCCGCACAAACTCATGGGCCACGTCCCCTTGAGTCATCAAACCCGGGGACTGGCGATGCAAGCTCAATTGCCCATTGGAGAACCATCCAGTTCCAAAGGCCAACAAAATGCCCGCCGCAATGGCACCACCACGCCAGCTTTGTTTTTTTTGCCGTCGCAGTTTGTCCAGTCGATGCGCCACATCCTGCAGTGCAGGTGGCACAGGCTCAGCCAGCACCTCACGATACATGCCGCGCAAAGCTGCGTCTAACGCATCATCAGCTGTCTTCACAGTGTCATGCGGTGAAGTCATGGCGTCTCTCGCAAATCATTTCATTCGTCTCAGTATCGGCGCGCTTCTGGCTGCCAGGTCTTTCGGTTCATCCATCAATTCACGCATGCGTTCACGCGCACGTGAGAGGCGCGACATCACCGTCCCCAATGGCACGCCAGTGACTTTGGCCACCTCTGCGTAGGTCATGTCTTCCAATACCACCAGCATCAGCACGGCCCGCTGCTCCATGGGCAGGCGCAGAAGGCAGCGCTGCAGGTCGATGGCAAGCGAATGCGTGGATGGCGGCGCTTGCAGCGTGTGCATCGCCAGATCGTCCAGATCGACCTCCTGACCGTGGGTAGCACGCAGCCTGCCCTGACGCATCTGGCTGATGAACAGGTTGTGCATCAGGGTAAACAACCAGGCGCGTAGATCGGTACCCGCCAGCCACAGGCGCCATCGGGAACACGCACGCTCCAGCGTGTCCTGCACCAAGTCATCAGCCGCCCAGATATCACCCGTTAACGCGCGCGCATAACGCCTCAGGGCGGGGATCTGGGTGACGATGGACTGCTGGCTCAAGGGCAAGGCTTTCAGGGTTTGGCGACATGCCAGACATTGTTGAAACCGTCGCCAGTCCGGTCACCTGGCTTGCTGTCTTTGACCCAGTAATACAGTGGTTTGCCTTTGATGGCCCATTGTTTTTTGCCGTCATCACGGGTGATGATGTTGTAGTCACCCGATGCCTTGTCTGTGTCAGCGGCCATGAATGCCGGCCAGTTGGTGGCACATGGGCCGTTGCAAAGCGACTTGCCAGCGCCCGCAGGATCTTTGTCAAAGGTGTAAAGCGTCATACCGGTGGGGCCAGTCAGCACCCCGCCTGTGACCAAAGGTTGGGCATTGGCCATCGGGGCACCGGCGCAGAACATGGCAGTCGTGAGAGTGGCAACGAGGGATGTCTGTCGAACGTAACTGGCGAAATAGGTTTTCATGGGTTTCTCCGGTAAATGGTTGGCACACATCATGTGTACCCAGGAGTAAACGCAGTGGACCAGAGGTTTATTCCATGAGAATAAAAAAAAGTGGGAATCAGGCTTTTTTTGGTTGCTCTTGGTCGGCGCTTGCTGTGGTGGGCAACCAAATTCAGCCGTTGCCGACCAGCACCGTCCAACGCTCAGGCGGTGGTAGAAAGTAGGTGTTCCATCGGAGCGTCAACTGAGCCGAACGGCTTCGATCACTGCGATATCGATCTTTTTCATCTCCATCATGGCTTCAAACGCCCGCTTGGCCACCGCTGGATCAGGATCGGCAATAGCGGCGCTCAGCGCACGTGGCGTGATTTGCCAGGAGAGTCCCCACTTGTCCTTGCACCAACCGCACGCACTTTCCTGGCCTCCGTTTACAACAATGGCGTTCCATAAACGATCCGTTTCAGCCTGGTTGTCGGTCGCGATCTGGAACGAAAACGCTTCGTTGTGCTTGACCGCGGGTCCACCATTCAAACCAAGACAAGGAATACCAGCCACGGTGAACTCAACTGTCAAAACACTGCCCTGCTTGCCAGCCGGATAGTCAGCAGGTGCACGATAAACCGTTCCCACCTTGCTGTTTGGGAACGTCTCGGCGTAGAACTTCGCCGCTTCCAACGCGGTGCCGTCGTACCAAAGACAAATCGTGTTCTTGCCGAGCATTTTGGTAACTCCAAAATCAGGATAGATATGTCACTTCAAACCGTGCTGACGCCAAGCCACACTGCGCGGCATAGGGATATCTCCGACAGACCGATGCGCAAGCAGATTACGCTTAATTTTTGAAGTTTGCAAAAACCACTGGCTGCAAAGGGTGGTGGTGCCCACTGGCGATGGGCGAGCAAATACGCAGAGTGTGGCTACTTCATCTTCGACGGCAAGCGCATTACCTCCCCCGCCACCATGAACACCCCGCGCCCCCGGTGATGCAGGGTCTGGGGGGTCTTGCAGGCTGGATCCAGCCAGGCCTTGAACACTTCCAGCACGAAAAAGTTATAGCGATTCATCAGCCTTGTGTCCACCACCCGACAGGCCAGGTTGGCGTAGCACTGGGCAATCAGCGGGGCCTCAATGCATTCAGCCTTCACGGGTGTCAGGCCAAAAGCCTCGAATTTGTCCACTTGGTCGCCGTGAGTGTTGCCGCAGCCCACCACCTGCGCCGCCAGCTCGGCGGTGGGCACGTTGAGCACGCATTGGCGCGTGGCTGTCAGGGCTTTGAAGCTGAAGTCGTTGCCGCTGACGACGCAGCCCACCAGCGGTGGCTCGAACTCCATCATGGTGTGCCACGACAGCGGCATGACGTTGGCTTTGCCTTTATGGGCGGTAGTCATCAGCACCACCGGCCCCGGCTCCAGAATGCCGTAGACCTTGGACAAGGGGTAAGAGCGTTTGGCCATGTGGGTGCCTCCATGCAAGTGATTTGTTCCAGCGCAATTCAGCGCACCAGCCCGGGATACCGGCTTGGTCATCCCCGCCACGACCCCAGCCCACAAACTATTTCAACCGTCCCCTGTCATCCGAAACCAAGAATTCAGGGCTGCCGTTATGCCCTGACCAGGGTTGGTTAAGCGTTTGCTGCTGACTCGGTCGGCACTGCTGCCACCGACTGCGCATCTGCCTGTGCAGCAGTTGCTGCCGCTGCAGGAGTCGTCGTCAGTTTAAGACTGCCATTGTTGTGACTCACAATCCGCCCGGCCTTGACAAGGCGACCGATGGTGGCCCCCATGGAGCCAACAGGAATACCTGCCACCTTGGCAACGGCACTCTGGTTGATGCTCGTGAAGTCCGCCGTATTGAGTACAACCTGAAGCTGTGCCATCAGCTTGGCCGAGTTGCCTTTGAGGTCCTGTGTATGGACGGATGCAGTTGCTGCTTTGGTCTTATTACTCTTGGCTTTGACAACAGCTTTGGGTATTGCTTTGGCTGTCGCTTTAGTGGTCACTTTGGATATGCCCGTTGTCACTTTCTTCACTGCCTTGGCCGGTGCGGCAGGTGCCACATCTGCTGCAGGTTTAGCGGCAACTGGCTTCTTTGTTTTGACCTTGACGGTGGTAACCGCCGCATCAATCTTCTTGACTTTTCTCTTCTTGGTAATTGGTGCTGCGAGTGCCGGTGTGTCACGCACGCTGGGTTGGTCATCCTGGGTCAGTTCTGACGCAATGCGATGGATGTTTCTGAGTTCTTCTTCTATGCCTATCATCGTTTTGGACAGACGGGCTACCACCTTCCATGCCTCGATCAGCGCATCGTTACCAAGGTTGTAGGGATTCTTGACCATCGCCATATTCACGTGCTCAGCATAGCTCTGGACTTCTTTTTTGAGTTTCTCGTCGGCGGTGAACGCAGCAGCACCGACCTTTTGAATGGCATTCAGCGTGGAAGATGAAATGGGCATGAAAGCTTTTCCTTATGTAAATGAAGTGGAAGAAATGAAAATGGAATAGTCATCCGGCTTGAATCTGGGTGGGCAGTTATTCGAAAAAAAAATGGATCGGGGTATTACCGACCAATCAATGGAGCTTCTGGAGAAGCAACTGGCTACCACCAGGGACATGCAATTTCAGAGGCAGGACAAGCTGATACAACCAATAGATATTCCTATATTTTAGACTTGAGAATCTTGGTGCGGCTGATTTCAATTCATAGGCATGACATGCATCTGTGCTTATGTGGGCCAGCATACCGACAACCCTGTCGATGAGAGGTGCAATGCAAACCCTTCCGAGGTTCTAAACCAGCTGTTTCTTGAGGGCTTCTTGATGAACCAAAGTCTTCTGCATTGGGTCGGACTTTTCGGACACGTGGTTAAGCGTGGCCGATGCTTACACGGCCGACATCGGTACCTTGCATCCTGCGGTGATGGGGCTGTTTTCGATAACGCAGCAGAGTGGCACCGGCGACATTGCCCACGAAGAGCTGATGCGCTACCTAATTGGCTGAACAAAAAACAGTTGCGCTGATCAGCTATACCCTTTGGCATCCAAATGAAATACTGACCATACACAATACGCTGAATGAACAAGCGTCCGCAATCCTTGGGCGAGGAAATCGCCAACAGTGTGAGCCATGGTGTGGCATTTATTGCCGCTGTGGTCAGCGTACCTTTTTTGATGGCGTCGGCACGCCACCTGAATTCAGCCAGTTTTATCGGGGCCATTGTTTTTGCGGCCACCATGGTGTTGCTGTATTTGGCATCGACGGTTTATCACGCCATGCCAGAAGGACGTGCTAAACGTGTTTGCTGCAAGATTGACCATGGTGCCATCTATCTCTTTATTGCGGGCACGTACACGCCTTTTGCCTTGGGGGCTCTACATGGTGCCTGGGGCTGGAGCCTTTTCGCTGTGGTGTGGTCGCTGGCGGTCATTGGTGTCACGCTCAAGGCTTTTGACCGGCTGTCGCACCCGTGGCTGTCAACTGGGCTATACCTCGCCATGGGTTGGCTGGTTGTTGTGGCAGCGGTGCCGCTGCTTGAGCGCGTGCCCCTGATGGGCGTGATGTGGCTGGTGGCTGGCGGGCTTGCGTACACGGTGGGGGTGATTTTCTTCGCACTCGACTCGCGGATTCGCTACTCGCATACGGTTTGGCACGGCTTTGTCGCCTTGGGCACCGTGTGCCACTTTGTTGCCGTGCAAGGTTACGCGGCTTGAAGGAACCATCTGCCGGGCCAAATGTTTCAATTTGCCACAACCAACCACCGACGCAGCAATCAAGTGGATTAAAACTGCTCGGTGTCGGCATCCAGGTTGCTTTGCAGGTTATAGCGGCTGCCTGCGACGGTGGTTTGATTGATCAATACATCAAGTTTCTTCAACGTCTGTTCGCCCAGTCGCACATTCACAGCACCAAGATTGTCCAGCAGGTGTTCTACGCGTGTCGTGCCTGGAATCGGAATAATGTTCTCCCCCTGATGCAGAAGCCAGGCCAGCGCCAGTTGCGCCGGGGTGCAACCAACTTCTGTGGCGATGGCCTGGTAAGCAGGCAGCATTCGCGTGTTGGCCGCCCAGTTGGCAGGCTCAAAGCGCGGCATGGCACGCCGGAAGTCACTGGCATCAAAAGCTAGTGGGTCCAACGGCTCACCTGCCAGATAACCACGACCCACCGGGCTGAAGGCAACAAAGGCCACGCCCAGGTCGCGGCAGGCCTGCAGCACGGCAATCTCCGGGTTGCGCGTCCACAGCGAATATTCGGTTTGCATCGCGGTAATTGGGTGCACCGCATGCGCACGGCGCAGCGTAGCGGCAGACATCTCAGACAAGCCAATGGCCCGGATGTACCCCTTGTGCACCAGGTCACTCAAGGCGCCCACGCTGTCTTCGATGGGCACATTTTTGTCAAGCCGGTGCAGGTAATACAGATCAATCACATCGGTTTGCAAACGCCGCAGGCTGTCTTCGCAGGTTCGTCGCAGAGTCTCGGGCCGACCATCAATCACGCGCACCAATTTGCCGTCACCGTTTTTGTCGACACCCAGCAATCCGCATTTACTGGCCAGCGTGAACTTCTGCCGGTGCTTTTTCAGCACCTGTCCCAAGAGGCTTTCGTTGGCGCCAAAACCGTACAGCGCAGCAGTGTCAAACAGCGTGACACCAGCATCCAGCGCGGCCAGAAGAACGCGTTCGCCCTGCTCAGGCGTGATGGGGGCACCATAGCCTTGGCTGAGGTTCATACAGCCCAATCCAATGGCGCTAACTTGAAATGGACCCAGGTGACGTTGTTGCATGGTGTGTTTCTATGTTCGATGAAATGGGACAAAGTTTATCGGGCTTGACCGCTGGGAATATCCGGGGCGACCTGTGGCATCAACAACTCATGTAGAAAATTGGCCCCTAGCCCACAATCGATAAGCATACTTAGCTATATTTTTTGAACGACGGTAAAGAGGACGATGTTGATGGTGGTCAATAAATCAGTCGCGGCTAATCTTTACAATTCCTCAGCAGTTGAACTGCTTGACTTCAGCGGGGCAACACACATTGAATCTGACGCAAGGCCGAACGCCCCTCCAACAAACTGTTTACTACATTCGGTTGATTTTTAATTTTTTTGAAGGAGTTTGAATGAGCAACTATGACGCCATCGGTTTGATGAAAAACATCAACGAGAACTTGGGCCCGTTCCGTAAGACACAAAGTGAAACCATGCTGGGTTTCGGCCAGATGGCCAAGGCAGCCATGGCCGAGGGCACGGTCAGCATGAAACACAAGGAGCTGATCGCACTGGCGATTGGTGTCACACAACACTGTGGCGGCTGCATCGCCTTTCACGTCAAGGCGTTGCACCGCCTGGGCTGCACCCGCGCCGAGCTCGAAGAAGCCATGGCCGTGTGTGTCTACATGGGCGGTGGCCCCGGCCTGATGACCGTGGCCGAAGCACTGGCCGCCTGGGACGAGATCGACGCCCCCAAGGCTTGACCCACAACAGCCGTCAAACCACGACACAAGATGTTCAGCGTGTTGACGCGCTATTAGCCCCCAAGCGCCGCCAGTTGCGCGCGCAGCTTGAAATTTTCCGCCTCCAACTCAGAGATACGCGCTTTCAACGCATCCACTGAGTCGGGGGCCGCGTCAAGGATTTCATCCACAGTCGCCCGCTTCTTGCTCTCACGCACACGCTTGGCGGCTTGACGCAAAAGTTCTTTGCCACCTTGTGCGGCGGCAATCTGTTCTTCCTCAGGCAAGCTGGCCACTGCGGCGGCGGCATTGAGCGAAATCGTACCGGACTTGATCGCAGCCACCACCTCTGGCGTTGCCTGCTTTTGAATCTTCTCAATCAACACCACCTGGCTGCTGCTCAGGCGAGCAGCCTTGGCAATGTCATCGCGGCTCCTCAAAGGCTCGGTCGGTGCCATGTTTGCAGGTGCCGATGCGCTTGTGGTATCAGTATCTGGCGCCGTGCTGCCAGGCTCTACCGCTGGCTCGGCCTTGAGCCGCCTGTCGTTCAGGATTTCACGCTTGCGCAGCGCCAACACACCGCGCTGAAAGTCGGACACACTGCGCCGCCCCAAGTGTTGGTCGATCATCCACAGATGAACGTCTTCCATGCTCTTGAAGAGCGTGCTTTGCAGGGTCTGAAACGGGATCCCGTGCTTTTGACAAATGCCATAGCGGTTGTGGCCATCCACCAGCACATCACCCCAGAGTACCAGCGCATCGCGGCAGCCTTCAGTCAACAGACTGCGCTCCAGCGCATCGTGCTCATCACGTGTAAGGGGATCGATATAGGCTTTGAGGTCTTCGTTGACGACGATGTGCATGTGAGGTGGCAAAGAGCTGAAAAAGGGCGCGATTGTAGGGGGCCGGATGAACTCGATTTCTCATGGATGTTAATGTTGACGCACAATGGCATCATTTTTGATGCGGAGATTTTCCGATGCGCACCACAGTCA
Source organism: Rhodoferax sp. (assembly GCA_031291305.1). Classification (GTDB taxonomy): domain Bacteria; phylum Pseudomonadota; class Gammaproteobacteria; order Burkholderiales; family Burkholderiaceae_C; genus Rhodoferax. The sequence goes on from JARLJH010000012.1 coordinate 23,050, forward strand.
CGATTGACGACACCCTTTTTGAGCAGGCCCTGGAAGTGGCCGACCCCGATATGGACAAGGCAGACATTTTCCGGGAAGCCATCAAGACCTTTGTGCGTGTGCAAGCCGCCAAGCGCCTTGTTGCCTTAGGCGGTGCCATGCCTGAGATGAGCGATGTGCCACGCCGCCGCGAAGAACCAGTCGCACCATGAGCGTGCTCATCGACACCTCGGTGTGGATCGACCACTTCAGACACGGCAACGATGCGCTGGTTGACTTGATCGGACAAGACCGCGCGCTCACGCACCCCATGGTCATTGCCGAAATCGCCTGCGGCACACCACCAGCCCCACGCACCCAGACGCTGCGCCACCTGGGCCTGTTGCAGCACTGCAAACAGGCGAGCTTGAGCGAAGTCATGGCGTTCATCGAACGCGAAAAGCTGTACGGGCTGGGCTGCGGCCTGATTGACATAACCCTGCTGGCTTCCACGCTCATCACGCCCGGTGCGGAGCTGTGGACGCTGGATAAGCGCTTGGCGAATTTGGCCGGGCGTTTTACCGTGGCGCATCAGCCGGTGTTGCATTGAGGGGCCACTCATCCCCTACATCGCACCCAAGGCCTATTGCCAAGCATTGTGAATAAGCGCACATACCAGCTTTCAGCTTTAACCAGCAAAGACCATGCATAAGTTCAAAAACATCCCCGACTATTCCGCCATCAAAAAATTGGCGGCTGCGCTGCATAGGTTCGGAGCTAACCAGCATGGCGCAGCCATCATGATTGGTGCCGGTTTTAGTCGGAGTGCTGCTCGTCATGTTGGTGGCGATAGAAAAATGCCTTTATGGAACGCATTCAGCGAGAAGTTGCTCGCTGAACTGAATCCACGCGATAAGGATTTGAGTTTTTCCGACCCATTGCGAGTCGCCGAGGAATATCGCGCCTATTTCGGACAAGCTGCATTGAACGATCAGATACGTGCCCAAATTGACAACGATGCATGGGAACCAGGTGATCTTTACAAATCGCTATTGAAGTTGCCATGGTCTGAAGTCATGACCACAAATTGGGACACGCTACTGGAACGCGCTGCAAAACCCATTCATGGTCCCTATTTCACATCTGTCACCCGACCATCAGATTTGGCCTGGGCGCCCTCGCCACGCATCGTCAAACTGCACGGAACGATTGGTGTGACAGATACTTTTATCGCGGCACAAGAAGATTTCCGAACCTACCCAGAGAAATTTGCACCTTTCGTCAATTTTGCGCGACAGGTGTTCATTGAAAATGAGCTGTGCCTTTTGGGTTTTTCAGGTGAGGATCCAAACTTTTTGCAATGGGCGGGTTGGGTGCGCGACCATTTAGCCAACCATGCACGGAAAATTTATTTGGTGGGTGCATTGAATTTGTCGGCTCCCCAACGCGTCTACCTAGAGTCCATCAACATCGCGCCGGTTGATTTGTGGGATGCAGTGAAGGAAATCCAAGACCGTGACCTCCGACATCAGACCGCGATCACATGGTTCTTGGAAGCCATGCATGAAGAAGGCGCAACCAAAGCCAGACCGCACGAATGGCATCCCAGTAGTTTGCATCGTCAACAAGTTACGTCTCAAGACCACACGCGCACGTTTAAAGACCACGAATATGCAGCCCAATTGCTAAAGGGGCAGTTGGAAGCCTTACAGAAAGACCGCGAGTCTTATCCAGGTTGGCTCGTTTGTCCTCCAGAACTCCGCTGGCAGGTGCAGAGTCAACTTAACGACCCCCACCCAAACCCAAACAACATTGCAGCACTTGCACCGGATGATCGCGCCAAACTGCTGTATGAAATTGCGTGGCGACACGGTATTACGTTTGACTACATTCATCCTTGGCTAGCTGAGGCTCTTTTTCAAGTTGCCAGTCAAGAAGAACAGTGCGTCTTAAGCAAACGCCAGCAAATGGAAATTGCACTGATCTTGCTCAAGAGCAGCCGTTGGTTGGATGAAAGTAAGGAGACTGGCAAAAAAGCTGTCGAGGAATATGTGCAGAACTTGACAAGGCTACTGGAAAGGTTTGCGCAGTATTTGCCAGACTGCACCGCTGAACTGGCTTACCACCAAGCCCTCATCGCGCGCGATAGTTTGGACTATGTAGGCATGGAAGCGCTAGTCGAAAGTATCCAGGGCGAAGACCCAGTTTGGAAGCTGAGACAGGCTGCTCTGCTAATGGAGTTGGGGCGGTTCGACGAGGGGGAGCACTCGATCCGGGATGCATATCGAGAACTAAGAGAACGGTATCGGTACAGCCAAGATTCAATCTCCACATTGTCACGGCTTACGTGGGCGCACTTTTTGTTAAAAGCAGCGACACAGTTTCAAACAGACAAAACTATAGAAGCGGTTCCACCAATAGCAAAAAATTGGAAGTGTGATCCATGGACTTGGATTGAAGACATTAAGGAAAAAGCAAACAAGAAGCAAGAGGCGCATCTCAAAGACCAGAACCCCATTGAACCGCTATTTGAGCAAGGCCACTATCGAGATAACTCAAGCTCGCGCACATACAGCAATCAAACGTCAGAGTATCTTTTGCTGGAAGGTTTGACCAGAGAGGTTGGCATCCCGTTACGCTCCGGCAGTAGTTTTATGCAGGTGAATTTACTCACTGTGCCGGCTGAGAAGTTGGCGCTGTCCGGTGGCGCTGGTGCGGATCTTAGGGATTACACCCTCGCAATTCGTGCCGCTAGCAGCGAAAGCTCGTCATCTATAAAAGATGTATTTACCCGCGTTGGTGTTGCCTGTGGGTCCAAGGAGGTTGTGGAAGCCTTGGTTGATCGCATCTTAGGCGCCATTGGTTACTGGCGCAAACAGAGAAGCCAAGGGACGGCAGATCAGAAAAATGCTGCGCTATCGGCTCTGCGTGTATTGATGGAAGTTTTGGCGCGTTTAGTGGTGCGTGTGTCACCCGCTAAAGCCAAGGAGGTATTCCGGCTGGCGCTCTCGATTGGACACCAGAGTGACGCCCGGCATCATTGGTTGTTTGATGCCCTCGGCAACCTGCTCACATATTCACTAAGCAGCATTCCCACGTCTGAACAAGGTGATTTGCTTGCAGATACGTTGGAATTTCCCTTGGAAAGCGAGGTGACGAGTGGCGACTTCCCTCGCTGGCCAAATCCCATTGTTGAATATCCTAACGCTCGCAGCGCTTACAGCAACCTGGCAAACCGTATCAATCAACTGATAAATGCAGTGGCGAACATTGCTTCGCAGTCAAGAGCTTCAGTCTTGCAACGATTGTTGCCATTGGTAAAAAAGGAAAACTTTCTCACGCAGGACGAACGCGCAGGCTTGGCTGTTGCACTTTGGGGCAGCGCGCCGGACTACCAAACCCTGCCTGAAACGGGTCTATTTCCTCACGCCCTGCTGCTTTTGCCCGCACCGGATGAATCGCGTGTGGAGTCGTTGGTACGCCAATATTTGTATGGGCGTAGCAACGATGTTCTGATAGATACACAGAAAGAGCTACGTCGTTTTCCTTCCCCTGAAATCGAGCAAGCCGTTACGGTTTACGCGGGCATGGCGAATGCAGCAGCCAACATAAAGACGCATCTGCTCCCAACGTCAGAACAGGCCTTGGCATTGTTTGATCAATTGGTGGCATGGCGCCCCAAAAAGGAGGAAAACGACTTTTTGGGTTCTGCCACCAGAGATCGAAAGCAACTCATTGACAGCATTGGCAAAGCACTTTCTTATGCGATAGTTCCTGCACTACCCAATGAGGCGAAAAATCTAGAACGATTTGAGCAATTGAAATCGTTTGCAGAAGAAATAGATGAGGCATTCTCCGTGATTCCCGCGCTGATCTATTTTGTAAAAATAGATGAAAAGATCGCGCTAGTCATCGAAAAATGCATTCAAAAGTCTATGCAGGATCGCGATGCACGCAAAGTGGCTTATGCCGCGATTGCTATAGAAAAATGGTGTGACTTCTCAAATGCTGAACAACCACAACTTCTGAGACTGGTTTCAAGGCTAATCGTCATCATCGAGTCAGGCCGAACAGTTGGGTTACAACAGCTCATATTGCTTGCCGAAAAATTGTTAAAAACTCAATGCCTTTCGGATGAGCAGGTGGCAACGTTGATAGAGGCCACGCCCAACGCGTTCGCCGCAGCAAATTACACGAACATTGATCCTAGAAGTCGGGAAGCCATCAGTGCATCCAGTATCCGAGAGGCATGCGTGAAGTTGGCCATTGCACTTCTCTCAGTACGTCCTGATACCGCGAGCCTTCAAGAACTGCTCAAAGAATCGAAAGAAGATGCTTTGCCGGAGGTGCGGTTTTCAAGCGATCCGAATGAGCTTTAGATACATTGAATTGTCTTTGTGTTTGAGGCATTGCAATCCACCCAAAGTGTGGCATGCCTCGCACTTCAACCAATGTCTCAATCGGCATCAAAGGTTTCCAGTCGTCTGGAAAAACTGCGAACTTGAGCACCACTGAACCCCAATCGACAACTCAATGGTGTCACCTCAAACTCACGCATTCAGCTGCAACTCCAACTCATGCAGCACCTGGTAGCAAGGCAGCACACTGACTACTGAACTGTTGGGCTCCCTGCCCTCTTTGATCGCGGCGAAGAATTCGCGGTCTTGGAGTTCGATGCCGTTCATGCTCACGTCCACCTTGGACACATCGATTTTTTCTTCCTTGCCGTTGAACAAGTCGTCGTAGCGCGCAATGTAGGTCGCCGTATCGCCGATGTAGCGAAAGAACGTGCCCAGCGGGCCATCGTTGTTGAAGCTCAAACTCAGCGTGCAGATCGCGCCATTGGCGGCCTTGAGCTGGATGCTCATGTCCATGGCGATGCCCAGCGTCGGGTGGATCGGGCCCTGGATGGCGTTGGCCTTCACGATGGGGCTGCCGCACTGGTAGGCAAACAAATCCACGGTGTGCGCAGCGTGGTGCCACAGCAGGTGATCCGTCCAGCTGCGCGCCTGGCCGAGTGCGTTCATGTTGGTACGGCGGAAGAAGTAGGTTTGCACATCCATCTGCTGGATGTTGAACTCGCCAGCCGTGATTTTCTTGTGGACGTACTGGTGGCTGGGGTTGAAGCGGCGGGTGTGACCGCACATGGCAACCAGTCCACTCTTGGCCGCAACTTGCACAACTTCTTCACCGTCGGTGAGCACGTCGCACAGCGGAATTTCCACCTGCACGTGTTTGCCCGCCTTCAAGCAGGCCAGGGTCTGACTGGCGTGCATTTGGGTGGGGGTGCACAGAATGACCGCGTCCACCTCTTTCAAGGCCAGGCTGTCAGCCAGGTCGGTGGTGACGTGACCAATGCCGTACTTGGCAGCCACTTCGCGGGTCTTGTCCAGGTCACGGCTAACGAGCGAGACGACTTCAACGCCGTCGATGTTCTTGATGCCGTCCAGATGTTTGATGCCGAAAGCGCCAGCGCCGGCCAGCGCAACTTTGATGGTTTTGCTCATTTCAGGAATTCTCCAGGATAAGGTGTCCGACCGCCGTGTTGCTGGCTGGTACATGATAAAAACGGTGTCTAGCCCTGATACTACCTGGACTACCAGCTACATCTTGCATAGCACCCCGGGCGATCAACCACATCACCAGTTCTACGCCTTCGCTGCCCGCCTCGCGCACGTAGTCGATGTGTGGTGTGGCGGCGCAGGCGGCGGGGTCGGCAATCAGCTGGTCCAGCCAGGCATTGTCCCACTCGCGGTTGATCAGGCCAGCGCGGGCGCCCTGCAGTTGGTGACTCATGCCGCCCGTGCCCCAAATGTGCACGTTCAAGTCTTCGTCATAGCTTTCCACGGCTTTGCGAATTGCCTTGCCCAGGTTGAAGCAGCGTTGGCCGCCGGGCACAGGGTATTGCACCACGTTGACGGCAAACGGAATCACCTGGCAAGGCCAGGCGTCCGGCTCGCCACACATCAGGGACAAAGGCACAGTCAGACCGTGATCCACTTCCATCTTGTTGACGATGGTCAGGTCAAAGTCTTGCTGGATCACCGAGTGCGCAATATGTGATGCCAGGTCCGGGTGGCCAATGACCTTGGGCACCGGACGCGGGCCAAAGCCTTCGTCGGCCGGAATGAATTCTGCCGCCGTGCCGATGGCAAAGGTGGGGATCATGTCCAGACTGAACGCGGTGGCGTGGTCGTTGTAGACCAGAAAAATCACGTCGGGCTTGTTGTCCTTCATCCATTGTTTGGAAAACTCGTAGCCCTTGAACAGCGGCTGCCAGTACGGCTCTTGCGTCTTGCCCAGGTCAATGGCCGCGCCAATGGCGGGCACGTGCGAGGTGTAAACGGAGGCGGTGATACGTGCCATGGCTCAGTGTCCTTTGCGGCCAGCATGGCCTTGCGGTTGGTGTTGCGGCTGGGCGCTGCCGTCTTCGCCCAGGTGGCGGTTGCCTTCGACGGAGCGGCCACCGGCGAGCATCATGGCGCGGTATTCCTCCTCAGTCATACCGGTCATGGAACCAGCCATCTGCTGAAAGCTCAGGCCATGCGTGGCCCCGATCTTGGCCAGAAAGTAGATGTTGCCGCCAAGCTGCATGGCGCGGTTCAGGTCCATGTCGATCACAGCCTGTTTTTGCTCTTCGCTCATCGGCCATTCGTCCAGATAAGCGCGCTGGTCGCGCTTGAAGCGTTCGCGGTTGTCGGCCTTCATCAGGCTCATGCAAAACTGGTTGAGCCAATAACCTTTGCGGCTTTGGTCGGCATCAAAAATGATGGTGCCGGGAATGTCTTTGTAGGGTTTATCGAGTGCCATGGTTTTTAGGTAAAAAGTGCCTCTAGCCCAGGTATTAACTTGGCTAGCTGCTATGAATTCCAGTACAAACGATTCGGGTTGTCCACCAGCAGCTTGCGCTGCAATTCAGCCGTGGGCGCAATGTGCGGGATGAAGTCCACCAGCAGGCCATCGTCGGGCATGTGATCCTTCAGGTTGGGGTGCGGCCAGTCGGTGCCCCACAACACTCGGTCGGGGAACTCTTCCACAATGGCCTTGGCAAACGGAATCACGTCGCGGTAGGCGTTTTGCTCACCGTTCAGGGCTTTCGGGCCGGTCACGCTCAGGCGCTCGGGGCAGCTCACTTTGCTCCAAACATTGCTGTGATCGCGCATGAACTTCTGGAACAGTGCAAACTGCGGCCCGTCCACTGGCAGCGACACGTCGGGGCGGCCCATGTGGTCCACCACCACGGTGGTCGGCAGCGCGGTGAAAAAGTCCCACAGCTCGGGCAGGTCCACCGCTTCAAAGTAGATCACCACATGCCAGCCCCAGGCCTTGATGCGGCCCGCAATTTCCATCAACTCGTCCTTGGGCGTGAAGTCCACCAGGCGTTTGACAAAGTTGAAGCGCACGCCGCGCACACCGGCGTCGTGCATGGCCTGGATGTCGGTGTCGGTCACACTGCGTTTGACGGTGGCCACGCCGCGCGCCTTGCCCTTGCTGCTCTGCAAGGCATCGACCAACGCACGGTTATCGGCCCCGTGGCAAGTGGCCTGCACGATGACGTTTTTCTCAAACCCCAGGTGGTCGCGCAGCTCAAACAGCTGGGCCTTGGACGCATCACAGGGCGTGTACTTGCGCTCTGGCGCATAGGGGAACTCGGCCCCCGGGCCGAACACGTGGCAGTGCGCGTCCACCGCACCGGGAGGCAATTGAAAACGCGGTTTGGCCGGGCCGGTGTACCAGTCCAGCCAGCCTGCAGTTTTGGTGAAATCACCTGTGGTGGGTTTATCCATGGGTTTACTCATAACTCAATCCTTCTTGTTGACATGCTTCAGCATGCGGTCGGCCTCAACACGCCAGTTGGCGCTGCGGGCAAATTCAGGGCTGCCTTTTTCTCCAAACCAGCACAGGTCGGCGCCATCGGCCACCCAGGCCTGGCGCTCGGCGGTGCCGCTGGCGGACCAAGGGGTCAGGCCTGCGTCGCGCACGGTTTCGGCCACCTCGCGCACTTCTTCGCTGCGGCGGCGGCCGTGTTCGATGACGCGCTGGAAGAAGTAGGCGGCCTGTTTTTCCCAGTCGATGCCGGGGAAGGTTTCGTACAAACTGGCGATGACCGCGTCTTCCACGCCGTAGTGGCGGGCGGTGGTGAAGCTCTCGATCACCATGGCCTCCAGGCCTTTGATCATGACGCTGCGGCACATCTTGGTGGCGCTGGCTACACCCAACTTGTCGCTGGCGACCTTAGCGGCAAAGCCCAGGCTGTTGATGAGTGGGGCCAGCTCGGCAGCAAACGCACCGCCCAGCAACAGCGGCACTTTGATGCGGTGCGGTGGCACGCTGGTCATGACCGCGCCTTCAACATAGCGGCCCCCGGCCCCGTCAATCAGGCTGGCGGCGCGCTGTTTGGCGTTGGGCGATGCGGAGTTGAAGTCCAGAAAATATGCGCCCGGTTTCAAGGCTGGCGCGCAGGCCTGCGCGACCAACACCGTCTGGCTGGCGGTGACGGCACTGACGATGAAGTCTGACTCGGGAGCCAATGCGGCACTGCTGCTTGCCAGCTGCACGCCGTGCTGCGCGGCGTGAGCATGCAAAGGGGCTGCGCTGGCGGAGTTGTCGAGCTTGATGTCGTAGGCACTGACCGCCACGCCCTGGGCGCGCAAGTCTTCGGCCAGAATGCGGCCGACTTCGCCGTAGCCGACCAAGCCCACTTTCCAGCCTGTTGGGTTCTTCATGTGTTTTAGTGCTGTAGTCTTGGTAGAACCTTGGCTTATTGCTTCAATCTATATAGCGCAACCCGGCTTTGGCCAAACCTTCGCGCATCTTGTAGTAGTCCAGGCCCAGCACGCCAGAGGCAAAGATGGCGCGTTTGTCGCCTTCGTTGGCTTCGCGGGCTTCTGCCGCATCGGCCACTTTTTGCGCAATGGCGGCGGGCACGACGACCACGCCGTCGATGTCGGCCACCACCACGTCACCGGGGTTGACCTGGGCACCGGCGCAGACCACGGGCACGTTGACCGAGCCCAACGTGGCCTTGATGGTTCCTTTGGCGTGGATGGCTTTGGAAAACACCGGGAACTTCATCTCAGTGAGGTCTTTCACGTCGCGCACGCCGCCGTCGATGATCAGGCCGACTGCGCCACGGGCTTGGAAGGAGGTGGCCAGCAGGTCGCCAAAAAAGCCGTCGGCGTTGTCGGTGGTGCAGGCGGCCACGGCTACGTCACCGGGTTGCAGCTGCTCGGCGGCCACGTGCATCATCCAGTTGTCGCCGGGTTGCAGCAGCACGGTGACGGCTGTACCGCAGATGCGGGCTTCGTTGTAGATGGGGCGCATGTAGGGCTTCATCAGGCCGACGCGGCCCATAGCCTCGTGGATGGTGGCCACGCCGAAGCGCGACAGTTTTTCTACCGCTGCCTTGTCGGCGCGGATGATGTTGCGTTTGACGATACCTAGGTTGTTCATGGTGTTTACTCCGTAAGTTGCACGGTTCTCGGTGGCCAGGCCTGCTGAGTTACTTGTTTCTGGCCTTCAGCACGGCATCCAGCCGTGGGAATACGCGGCGGGCATTGCCTTCGTAAATCTGCTGACGGTCTGCATCGCTGAGGATTTTGCTGGCCTCGATGTAGCGCTTGGTGTCGTCGTAGTAGTTGCCGGTCTCGGGGTCGATGCCGCGCACGGCGCCGATCATTTCGCTGGCAAACAGCACGTTTTTCACGGGGATGACGGTGTTGAGCAGGTCGATGCCGGGCTGGTGGTAGACGCAGGTGTCGAAGTAAATGTTGTTCAGCAGGTGCTCGGACAACAGCGGCTTTTTCAGCTCTTGTGCCAGGCCACGGTAGCGGCCCCAGTGGTAGGGTGCAGCGCCGCCGCCGTGCGGAATGACAAAGCGCAGCGTGGGGAATTCTTTGAACAGATCACCCTGAATGAGCTGCATCACCGCCGTGGTGTCGGCGTTGATGTAGTGCGCGCCGGTGGTGTGAAAGCAGGCATTGCAGCTGGTGGACACGTGAATCATGGCGGGAATGTCGAACTCCACCATCTTTTCGTAGATCGGAAACCAGGCCTTGTCGGTCAGTGGGGGCGATGTCCAGTGGCCGCCGCTGGGGTCGGGGTTCAGGTTGATACCGACGTTGCCGTATTCCTTGACGCATTTTTCCAGCTCGGGGATGCAGGTCGCGGGGTCTACACCGGGGCTTTGCGGCAGCATGGCTACGGGCACAAAATGCTCTGGAAAGAGTTGGCTGACGCGGTAGCACAGCTCGTTGCAGATCGCCGCCCAGGTGCTGGAGACGTTGAAGTCGCCAATGTGGTGCGCCATGAAGCTGGCACGCGGGCTGAACAGCGTCAGGTCGCTGCCGCGCTCTTTCATCAGGCGCAGCTGGTTGGCCTCAATGGTCTCGCGCAGCTCGTCGTCGCTGATTTTGAGGTCAGCCACTTTGGGCATGACGGCGGGGTCTTTGATACCGGCGATTTGCTGGTTGCGCCAGGTTTCCAGCGCCTTGGGGGCCGTGGTGTAGTGGCCGTGGCAGTCGATGATCATACTTAACTCCTCTTTAAGTGTTTTAGGCCTCTAGACCTTGATTTACCTTGGCAAATAGCTATTCATTCCATAGTATTCAGCGGGTCGGCTCAGCAAAGTCCAGCGGCAGGCCGACGTAGTTCTCGGCAATCGACAGGGAACCGGCGTGGGAGTGGATCAGGTAGTCCAGCTCGGCCTCCTGGAACTTGGCGGTGATGGGGCCGTCGTCCGGAAAGCGGTGCATCAGCGAGGTGAACCACCACGAGAAACGCTCGGCCTTCCAGATGCGGCGCAGGCAGCGCGCGGAATAGGTGTCGATGCCCTCTTCGCTGTGGTTTTGGTAGAAGTCCACCAGCGCGTTGCATAGGTATTTGACATCGGTGGCGGCCAGGTTCAGGCCCTTGGCGCCAGTGGGCGGCACGATGTGCGCGGCATCACCGGCCAGGAACAGGCGGCCAAAGCGCATGGGCTCGGTGACAAAGCTGCGCAGCGGGGCGATGCTTTTCTCCAGTGACGGGCCAGTGACGAGTTGGTCGGCAGCCTCGGCATCCAGACGCAGGCGCAGCTCTTGCCAGAACGCATCGTCGGTCCAGTCTTGCAGGCGGTCGGTCAGCGGCACTTGCAGGTAGTAGCGGCTGCGGGTTTTGCTGCGCTGGCTGCACAGTGCAAAGCCGCGCGGGCTGTTCACGTAAATCAGCTCGTCGTGCACCGGCGGCGTGTCAGACAACAGGCCGAGCCAGCCAAAGGGGTAGACCTTTTCAAACTCTTGAATCGACTTGCGCGGCACGCTGGCGCGGCACACGCCGTGAAAGCCGTCACATCCGGCGATGAAATCACAGTTCAGCGTCACCGCCTTGCCCTGATGCGTGAAGGTGACGCGGGGGTGGGCGCTGTCAAATTCATGCACCTGCACGTCAGCCGCTTCGTAGTAGGTGGGCAGGCCAGCGGAGGCGCGGGCATCCATCAAATCGTGCGTGACTTCGGTCTGGCCGTAGACCATGACGTTTTTGCCGCCGGTGAGCGCGTTCATGTCGATGCGGTGGCGCTGGCCGCCGTAGAGCATGTCAAAGCCGCCATGCACCAGGCCTTCGCGGTGCATGCGTGCGCCGACGCCAGCCTCGTCCAGCAGGTCGATCGTCACCTGCTCGAGCACGCCGGCGCGGATGCGGCCCAGCACGTAGTCGCCCGAGACGCGTTCGACGATCACCGCGTCAATACCGGCCTTGTGCAGCAACTGGCCTAGCAGCAGGCCCGAAGGCCCGGCGCCGATGATGGCGACTTGGGTGCGAAGGGAAAGGCTCATGCTTACTCCATTTATTTATAAGTGTTTTAGGCATCTAGCCCAGGAAACACGGGGGCATAGAGCTATCGAATTCATATCAAGCAGGCTCCATGCCCTGGCGCTGCTTGGCCTCGGCTGCCTCGGGCGAGGCCAGGAAGTCCAGCAAGGCCTGCACCTGCTCAGGGCGGGTGCAGCCCGTGGTCATGGCGGCTGAAAACGTGGTGGTGATCTGGATCGCGCTGGGCAGCGGGCCAACGATGGTGATGCCTTGCACGTGAATCAGTTCGCTGAGCTGCTGAAAGCCCAAGGCGACCTCGCCTTTGGCCACCAGACTGCCGACCGGCACGCCGGGTGGCGCGGTGACGATGCGATCTTTGATCGTCTCTGCAATGCCCCAGCGCTCAAACAGTTTGGCCAGCGCCACGCCGCTGGGACCGGTGGAATAGCTCAGCGTGGGCGCGGCCAGCACCGCTTGGCGCACCGCGTCTTCGCTGCTGATGTCTGGCGTCAGGCCACCAGCTTGCACTGCTACCGCCACGCCAGAATGCACCAGCGGGGTCAAACTCTCCGTGCGCAAATGCCCTGCTGCAATCAGCTTGGCCATGGCATCCGAGGCCAGAATGACCACATCAAAGGCCTCGCCTGCTTGCACCCGCTTGGCCGCATCGACACCGCCGACGGATTCGATGGCCACCGTCTGGCCGCTGCGCTCGGCATAGGCCTGGGTAAGTTCGGCCAACAACTGGCGCGTGGCCATGGAGGAAATGCCGGTGAGCGGCGCAGCAGTGGAAATGGCGGTAATTTGCATGCGCTCAATTCTGGGTTTTGCCCATGACTTAGGTAAGCGTCACCCGGCACTAGCAGTTATTTCAAATAGGCATAATGGCTGCCTAGTTATTCCCATTCAACGCCATGGACCTGAAACAACTGGAATACTTTGTGCGCGTGGCCGAACTCGGCAGTTTTACCCGTGCCGCCATCGCGCTGGACGTGGCCCAGCCCGCCCTGAGCCGCCAGGTGCGCCTGCTGGAGGTGGAGCTGCGGCAAAACCTGCTGACGCGCAATGGCCGTGGTGCCCTGCCTACCGAGGCGGGCAAGCTGCTGCTGGCGCATGGCCGCGGCATCCTGCACCAGGTGGAGCGCGCCCGTGAAGAACTCGGCCGCATCCGTGGCTCGCTGGCCGGGCGCGTGGCGGTTGGTTTACCGCCGAGTCTGGCGCGGGTGCTGACCGTGCCCTTGATGCGGGCTTTTCGGGCCGAATTGCCCGATGCCACCATCTCCATCAGCGAAGGCCTGTCGGTGGCGATGCAAGAATCGCTGGTGGCCGGGCGGCTTGACATTGCCGTGCTGTACAACGCCCAGCCCGGTGCCGAGATTGACATCACCCCGCTGCATGAAGAAGAACTGCTGCTGGTGCGCAAACGCCCGCCAGGCCTGCCGGAAGACCCGCCGCCCGGCCCGATCAGTCTGAAAGAGGTGGCACAACTGCCGCTGGTCATCCCAACCCGCCCGAACGCCTTTCGCATGCACATCGAATCCGAGGTGGCCAACATCGGCAGCCGCCTGAACATTGCGCTGGAGATTGACGGCGTGTCCGCCATCCTGGACCTGGTGGCCGACGGTGCCGGCTGCGCCGTGCTGTCGCGCAACGCCGTGCTCAACTCGATCCGCCCCTCAGCCTTCACCACCCAAACCATTCATGACCCGGTGTTGCGCACCAAGGTGTCCCTGGCCACCAGCTCCCTGCGCCCCGCGACCCTGACCCAGCAGACCACGCTGGCGCTGATCCGGCGGACGGTGGGGGAAGTTGTGAAGGCGTAGGCCGGTTACGGTTGAAGTAGGTTGTCTTGGCTTTTTTAGCTATTGATTGTGCAGTACCTTACCAAGATTATTCATGAGCTCAATGGGAATTTTGTTATGAGAACACCCTACTGCGGCAGAGGCAACATATTTGCCTAGACTTACAGTTAAAGCTTGGCATCCTTACTCTTCACAACTTGAGCAAGCAAATCTTTCAATGCCGATGCAGCTGGTGTCAACGGAGTAATCATGGCAGTCTTGCCGTCGTAGATACGTCCGGGTCGTTCTGCCAAGGCTCGTAAAAGCATTCTCACTTTGTAGTTGAATCTGCGCGGTATTTGTTATTTCTCGCCAGGGTATCGCCGATCACCTGCCCGACACGCCACGACTCACCCGCGAACTACTTGTAAACCTTCTTCAGCAACTGCATCAAGGTCTTGCGCTCAGCAGCACTGAGTTTGGCGGTGGCATCGTCCTCCAACTGGGCCGCTGTTTGTTCAGCTTTAGACACCGTTGTTTCACCCGCTTCTGTCAGATGCAAACCCATGGCCCGGCCATCGGTGGGATGTGGCAGGCGCCGGATCAGGTCTCGCTTTTCCAGCGTATTGACCATGCTGACCAGGTTGGGGGCAAGAATGCCCAGTGTGTTGCACAGCTGCTTGGAAGTGATACCAGGGTTGTGCCTGATCAGGGACAGCACCGAAAAGTCCACCACTCGCAGGTCATAAACAGCCATGCGCGGCATAAACACTTCAATGACAGCCAAGGCTGCCCGGCGGGCGTTGTAACCCACCAGGGTTTCTAGATAGCGGGTGTTGACCTTTTCAACATACGGCGTGGCGATTTCTTCATCCATAAGGCTAAGTGTACAAATCTGCCAAGCATAGCCAACTATGGAAGTCTTGCTGCAATTATCTGCACGCGCATGGCGAACTCTGGCAGCACCCAGTGCTGCAGGGCATCAGCTGGCCGTATCCAGCGCGCATCCTCGGCAACCATCGCGACCTGCTCGATATGTGTCCAAGCCCAGGCAAGCAGGGTCAAGGCGACGGCACGCAGGTAATCGTCGGCCACCCAATAGCCCAAGGCTTTGTCGGTTGCACAGGCGGCTACCAGCTTGCGGGTCAGGTCACACAGCGCCGTCATCTGGGTTTTGAACAGACGGTTGAGCGCATTGTGGTCTGTCTGAGCGTCTGACAGCGTCTGCAGTAACGCCATCAGCCCTGCTCCGCCATCTGCCAGCACCTTGCGTACCAGCAGGTCAATCGCCTGAATCTCGTTGGTGCCTTCGTAAATCATGGCCACGCGGGAGTCGCGCACGATTTGCTCAATGCCCCATTCACGCACATAACCGTGACCGCCAAACACTTGCAAACATTCGCTGCTACCCTTGAATGCCTGCTCGGTCCAGGCGGCTTTGAGCACTGGCGTAACCAGGCTGCACCAGCGTTCGGCCTCGGCTTTGCGCGCACTGTCAGGATGATGTTTGATGACATCAAGTTCCAGGGCCGTTTTGTAGGCCAGCACGCGGCCTGCGTCGATCCAGGCACGCTGGGTGTCCAGAATGCGCTGCATGGCCGGGTGTTCGATGATCGGATCCGCCTCCGCAGTCGATGTGCCACGCCCTGGCGCGCGCATCTGGCGGCGCTCTTTGGCATAAGCATCGGCTTTCTGCCAGGCGGCTTCCAGCAGCCCGATGCCTTGCAAGCCCACATGCAACCGGGCCGAGTTCATCATGACAAACATGGCGCTCAAGCCGCGCCCTGGCTCGCCCACGATCCAGCCGGTAGCCTCGTCAAAACGCATGACACAGGTGGCACTACCATGCAGGCCCATTTTTTCTTCAATGCGCTCACAGTACACCGTGTTGCGGCTGCCATCGGGCATGAATTTGGGTGCGAGGAACAATGACAGGCCTTTGGGGCCGGGTGGCGCATCCGGCAAGCGGGCCAACACCAAGTGGACGATGTTGTCCGTCAGGTCATGTTCACCGCCGGAAATAAAAATCTTGGTGCCGTTTAAGCGGTAACTGCCATCCGCTTGCGGCACAGCCTTGGTGCGCACCAGCCCCAGGTCGCTGCCCGCTTGAGGTTCGGTCAGGCACATGGTGGCCAGCCATTCGCCGGTAGCGACTTTTTCCAGGTACAGCGCTTTTAGCGCGTCACTGGCGTGGTGTTTGATGCATTCGTAAGCACCATGCAACAGGCCGGGGGCCATGGTCCAGCCGTGGTTGGCGCCGCTGAGCATCTCATACAGCACGGCCTCCAACACACCGGGCAGGCCCTGGCCGCCATCCTCAGGCACACAGGCCAGCGAAGGCCACCCCGCCTGCCAGAAAGCTTGGTAGGCCTCTTTGAAGCCGGGCGGCGTGGTGACCTGGCCGTTGGCAAACTGACAGCCCACCTCGTCACCCGTGCGGCTCAAAGGTGCAATGACTTCGCCGACAAATTTGCCAGCTTCGTCAAGCACCTGGTGCATCAGATCGGCATCCACCTCGGCGAAGGCGGGCAACGCCTGCAGGTGGACTGGCGCTTTGAGCACCTCATGCAAAATGAAGTGAATGTCGGACAAGGTGGACTGATCGTTCATGTCAAATGCCTTGTACTCAGAACCTGTGGTTCACGCCAAACATCACACCCGTTTGACTTCCGCCGAGCGCGGGGTTGCTCCCGGGTGCACCGCCACTGACCGAGATGTTGGATTGGCTGTCGTTCTCGATCAAGCCCATCTGCGCATACAGGGTCGTTTGTTTGGATATCGCGTACAGAGCCCGTACCGCCAACAAACTGGCATCGTTGTTGCTGACATCCTTATATCTCAGCATGGCATAAGTTCCGTCGATGGTCCACGCCGTGGTGAGTGGATAGGACGCACCCAAATACCAAAGATCGCTCTTGGATTTGTTCGCCGCAGCGCCGTCGTTGGTGCGGCTGATCAAGCCGGCGGAGACTTTCGCACCGCCAAACTTCATATAGCCGTTAAGCATCAGACGCGAATCCGACTTGCTGCTGCTGGTCATGCCGGCAAACACCGCATCTGGCGCTGCGCCTACGGTGCGACCATTCATCGTGTCATAACCCAACGCGGTGCCCCACGAGCTGGTGTCGTACTTCACCATGGCCGACCATTCGCGGCAAGCTGAGGTGTCAGTACCGCTTTCGCCAGGGCAATTGGTGCCCGCAGGTGACGGACCGGCATTGACGGCATCACGTCCCAGGCTGTAGGTGCCGCCAACAGTGACATTGCCAAATTTGCCTTTGTAGGCAATCGAGTTGTCAATGCGCGAATTGGGGATGTAGCTGTCCAGTGAACCCAGTCCATACACGGCAGGGCCAACGATGTCCGAGTCCAGAACCGACCAGAACAACATGGTCCATTGGCGCCCCAACGTAACCGCACCCCAATCACCGCTGAAGCCGACCGTGGACTGGCGACCAAACAGACGACCGCCCTGCCCTGATGCGCCAGTGTCTGGACCAAACCCCATTTCCAGCGTGTAGATGGCGCTCAAGCCGCCACCCAAGTCCTCCTTGCCACGAAAACCCAAGCGTGATGGAAGAATGCCGGTGGTAGACGGCATACGTGTGAGGGTGCCGACACCGTTCACGTTGCTGACGGCTTCAACACCCGTGTCGATCATGCCGTAGATGGTGGTGCTCTGCGCATAAACGGCACTGGTTAAAACCAATCCGCTCAAGGCGGCCAATTTAGCAATTTTCATGTTGTCTCCAAGGTAAAGGTCATAGTTATTGACAGTGCACACTCTTTGAAGTCTGTTGGGATGAGCAACTGAATCTTTCAGCGGATTCGTGTCATTCAATGGATGTGCCGGTCTTCTCGCTGCTGAAATCGGTCAGGGGCTAAACCGCCTCCGTTGTCTTTTTGCGCGCCGCACCCAGGTAGGTGTCAATCACCCGTGGGTCAGTAGCCAATTCTTTGGCTGGGCCACTTAATGCAATCTCGCCCATCTCCAGCACGTAGCCGTAATCAGCCGCTTCCAGCGCAGCGCGGGCGTTTTGTTCGACCAGCAAGGTGGTCACGCCGGTCTGGCGCAGGGCCTCAATGGTGCGAAAAATTTCTTTGACTACCAGCGGTGCCAGGCCCAGGCTGGGTTCATCCAGCATCAACAATGTGGGGCGTGACATCATGGCCCGGCCCACCGCCAGCATCTGGCGTTCACCGCCTGACAAAGTACCCGATGCCTGGGTGCAACGCTCTTGCAGACGCGGAAACAGCTGATACACCACGTCGAGTTGATCGCGCCATTGGGGGTTGCGCAGCCGCACCTGACGAAACGCACCCAACACCAAGTTGTCTTCCACGCTCATGCTGCCAAACAGCTCGCGCTTTTCCGGCACCAGCGCGATGCCCAGCATGACGCGCTCTTCGAGCGACAAGGTATTGATCGGCTGGCCCTCAAACTCGATCTGGCCTTGCGCGGGCAGCACGCCCATCAAGGCATTCAGAAAAGTGGATTTGCCCGCGCCATTGGGTCCAATCACGGTGATCACACTGCCCTTGGGTGCTTGCAGATCAATGCCATGCAGTACCTCGGCGCGGCCATAACCGGCGCGCAGGCCTTTGACGGTCAAAACGGCTGAATTCATATCAATGCTCCATCCCTAGATAAGCCGCTCGCACCTTCGGGCTTTGCTGTACTTCTTCCGGCGTGCCCTGCATCAGTAAGGTGCCAAACTCCATCACAACAATGTGGTCGGTCACGTCCATCACCAAGTCCATGTCGTGCTCCACCAGCAAGATGCTCATGCCCTCGCTGCACAACTGACGCAGCACGGCTGCGAGGGCTTGTTTTTCTTTGTGGCGCAATCCGGCGGCGGGTTCGTCCAGCAGCAGCAGAGCCGGATCGCTACACAAAGCGCGGGCGATCTCCAGCAAGCGCTGCGGCCCCATGGCCAGGTTGCCAGCCAACTCATGCATGGCGTGGCCCATGCCGATGCGCTCCAGTTGGCGGGCGGCTTCACGCAGCAGGCTTTGTTCCTCAGCGCGATCCAAGCGCAGCATGCTCGACAGCGCCCCTTTGTGGCCGCGCAGTTGCGCGCCCAGAGCCACGTTTTCCAGCACCGTCAGCTCGGGGATCATCTTGACGTGCTGGAAGGTGCGGCTCATGCCGCGCCGGGCAATCTCGCGCGAGGGCAAGCCGCTGATGGTCTGACCACGAAACTTCACCTCACCCGAGGTAAGACCCAGCACCCCGGTGATCAGGTTGAAGGTGGTGGACTTGCCCGCGCCGTTGGGCCCAATCAGGCCAACGATTTGCCCAGCCAGAATGGAGAACCCAATGTCGTTCACCGCTGTCAGGCCACCGAACTGTTTGCGGATGTCTTTGACCTCCAGCACGGTTTCGCCCAGTGCGGGTTTCGCACGCTCAGGCAAGGCCGCAGCGGTGTGCCAGTCTTCCACACGATTGGGTTTGGGAAGAAAACGCCCGATCAGCGACCACACACCATCGGGCAGGTATTTCAGCACCAGCACCAGCACAATGCCAAACACAATCACCTCGTAACTGCCGCTGGTGCCAATCAGCTTGGGCAGCAGCACTTGCAGCTCGTCTTCAAGCAGCTTGGTCATCACCGCACCGCTGATGGCGCCCCACACATAGCCAGCCCCACCGAGCACCGTCATGAACAGGTATTCAATACCCATCTTCAGACCAAACGGCGAGGGATTGACGGTGCGCTGGAAGTGCGCGAACAACCAACCCGACAGGCTGGCAAACAGCGCCGCTATCAAAAATATACCCACCTTGTGGCGCAGCGTATCGACACCCATGGCCTCAGCCATCAGACCGCTGGAACGCATGGCTTTGATGGCGCGGCCCGTGCGCGAATCCATCAGGTTCAGCAGTGCGAAGGCACCAAACAACACCATGCCCCAGGCCAGCACAAAGAAGCTGCGACCATGGCTGATATCCCAGCCAAACAGGGTGAGCGCAGGCACCCCCAGAATGCCATCGTATTTACCCAAAGCGTCCAGGTTGCCCATCAGGTAGTACAGCGACAAGCCCCAGGCGATGGTGGCCAGAGGCAGGTAGTGCCCCGACATGCGCAGCGTGATCCAGCCCACCACCAACGCGCTGATGCCGGTGATGATCAGCCCGGCAAACACCGTGAGCCAGGGTGACCAGCCCATATTGACCGTCAGATACGCACTGGTGTAAGCCCCAATGCCGACAAACGCTGCCTGCCCGAACGAGGTGAGCCCACCAATACCGGTGAGCAGCACCAGGCCCAGAATCACCAGGCTGTAGAGCGCGATGTAGTTAAGCTGTGTGATCCAGAAATCGGGCACGGGGGAGACGGCATACAGCAGCATGCACGCGAAGACCACCACGCGCTGGATTTTGGCGTTGTGCGCCCAATGTTGAAGTTGTTGGGTGAAACGCATCTCAATGCTCCTCCGAATGGCCAGCCGCGACCGAGCGCCAGAGCAGAATGGGCAGCACCAGGGTGAACACAATCACTTCCTTGAACGCGCTGGCCCAGAACGAACCAAACGACTCAACCAGGCCGACAAACAGTGCGCCCAGCGCTGCCAGCGGGTAGCTTTGCAAGCCGCCCATCACCGCCGCCACAAAGCCTTTGAGACCAATCAAAAAGCCCGAGTCGTAAAACACTGTCGTCGTCGGACCAATCAGCAGACCGGACAGTGCACCAATCAATGCAGCCATGGCAAAGGTGGCTTGACCAGCGCCGTGGGTGGAAATGCCCATCAAGCGCGCGCCCAAGCGGTTCACCGCCGTGGCCTGCAAGGCTTTGCCGTACAGCGTGCGGCTGAAAAACTGCCACAGCAACACAATCATTGCCAACGTGGTCAGCACGATGATGATGGCCTGCCCGGTGATCGCCAGTGGCCCCAGGTTCATGCGCTCATCCCAGAACGAGGGGTTGCGAAAGCCCTCGGCCCCGAAGAACAACAGCCCCAGGCCGGTCATGGCAAAGTGCACACCCACCGACACAATCAATAACACCAACGAACTGGCATCTGCCAGTGACTGGTAGGCTAGCCGGTAGATCAGCGGACCAAACGCGGTGACGATGGCCACCGTCAACAACGCCTGCACCAACAGCGGCAAATTGTGCGGTGCGGCCCAGATGGACAAGAGGGAGACCACCAGCGGCACGGCCAGCGTGGTCAGGCCTGCTTTGATGGCCCGACGGGCATCATGGGTGTGCTGCCAACTCAAACGTACATCCATCAACGCCGCCAGCACCGCCATGATCAACAGCAGCCAGACCGTACCGGGCACCTTGCCGGTCTGGAAAATGGCCAGAGTCAGCGCGCCATAGGCGACAAACTCGCCCTGCGGGATAAAGATCACCCGCGTGACCGAAAACACGAGCACCGTGGCCAAGCCCAGCAGGCCGTAGACCGCCCCATTGGTGATGCCATCGAGCAGCAGAATGCTGGCAATTGAAAAGTCCATGATGGGCCTAAAAAATGGAAAGGAGGCGGCGCACTATGGCAACCGCCGGGCCGCTCAAAGCAGAGCCGATCTCCCTATGCAAGCAGTGTGAGAGACGGGCTGCCAAAGACGCCAACGCCGTTTATTGAACAACCTTCCAGTCGCCGTTGACGACCTGGAGCATCACACCGGTTTCGTTGGTAAAGCCCCAATGGTTGTCATGCGTCCAGTTCAGCACGCCGTGCGACACCACCGTGCGGCCCATGGTCTCCATCGCATCACGCAAGGCGGCGCGGAATTCCTTGGTGCCGGGTTTGGCTTTTTTCAGCGCCACGGGGACGATTTTTTCAAGAATCAGCGCAGCGTCATAGCTGTGGCCAGCAAACTGGTTGCGTGAACCTGGGCCGTAGGCTTTCTCAAACTGCTGCACAAAGTCCATGGAAACTTTCTTGGACGGGTGGCTGTCGGGCAATTGCTCGGCAATCACCGCCGGGCCGGACACCACATAAGTGCCCTCCACTGCCTTGCCCCCCACGCGCATCAGGTCACGCGAGGCGGCGGCATGGGTCTGGTAAATCTTGCCCTTGTAGCCACGGTCCACCACCGCCATTTCGGGCATGGCTGCACCGCTGCCCGAAGCCACGATCAACATCGCGTCGGGGTTCGCCGAGACCAGTTTGAGCGCCTGAGCGGTGACGCTGGTGTCCGAGCGGGCAAAACGCTCGGTCGCAATCAGCTTGATACCGTTGGCCTCGGCTTGTGTGGTGAATTCCTTGAGCCAGCTCTCGCCGTAAGCATCGGTGTAACCCAAGAAGCCCACGGTTTTGACACCTTGCTTCTTCATCAAGGCCACCATGGCGTGGGCCATCACGTCGTTGGACTGTGGCAAGCGGAAAGTCCAGGCATCTTTGCCAGGAGGCAGCACAGCGGGCGAGAAGGCAATCTGCACGGTCTCGGCCTCGGCCGCCACAGCGGCCATGGGAATAGCCACCGGAGTGGCGGCGGAACCCATGATGATGTCGGCCTTGTCTTCGGTGACAAACCGCTTGGCGTTCTTCACGCCGTTGGTCGGGTCGGTGGCATCGTCAAGCACGATGACGTTGAGCTTTTCACCAGCAATGCTGGTGGGCCAGAGCTTGATCTGCTTGCCCATGGGAATGCCCAGGCCGGAGGCTGGTCCGCTCAAAGGCAGGCTGATGCCGATGGTGATATCGGCCAGCGCACTGCCAGCCGCCAGGGCTGTCACGGCGGTGGCGACGAAGGTTCTGAGTGCTTTCATGGTGTTGTCTCCAAAGTGGTTTTATTAAAAAGGCAAGCAGGGAAATTATTTTTTTAGGGGGCGAACAGAGATAACTAGCGGCTTAACGCGGCGCCATGCGCAAGGCGCCATCCAGGCGAATCACCTCGCCGTTGAGGTGGCCGTTGCTGACGATGTGCGCGGCCAGTTGGGCAAACTCTTCGGGCTTGCCCAGGCGCGGCGGGAACGGAATGCTGGCCGCCAATGACTGCTGCACCGCTTCGGGCAGCGTGGCCATCAGCGGCGTGGCAAACAGGCCGGGTGCAATGGTGCAAACGCGAATGCCATGCTGCGCCAGGTCACGCGCCATGGGCAGGGTCATGCCGGCCACACCGGCCTTGGAGGCGCTGTAGGCCTGCTGACCCACCTGGCCATCAAAGGCAGCCACCGAGGCGGTGAACACCATGGCCCCGCGCTCACCGTCTCCCATGGGTTCCAATTTGGCACAGGCTGCGGCAAACAGACGCGCCACGTTGTAGGTGCCAATCAGGTTGACGTTGACCACGCGCACAAAGTCTTCCAGCGGGGCTGGCGATCCATCGCGGGCAATGATGCGTTTGGCCGTGCCAATACCAGCAATCTGCATCAGGATGCGCGCCGGACCGTGGGCGGCGGTGGCGGTGTCAATGGCGGCTTGCACGCTTTCTGGGCTGGTCACGTCGCATTGACAGGCCAGGGCGCAGCCCGCGCCGTATTGCACAGCCAAGTCGGCGGCGACCTTGTCGGCGT
This sequence comes from Rhodoferax sp., assembly GCA_031291305.1. Taxonomy (GTDB): domain Bacteria; phylum Pseudomonadota; class Gammaproteobacteria; order Burkholderiales; family Burkholderiaceae_C; genus Rhodoferax. The sequence goes on from JARLJH010000012.1 coordinate 46,049, forward strand.
TGACCAGGTTCACGTCCAGAATCGCCACCTTGGCGCCCAGGCGGGCCAGTTCGCGGGCGGTAGCTTCGCCCAAGCCTGAGCCACCACCGGTGACCAGCGCTGCTTGTCCTTGAATATTCATATTGATGCTTGCAGTGAATGAGGTTAATTGCTATCTATATAGTAGCTACTTGCGCATGTTTTACGGGGGCTACAGGCCTATTTCTTATATAAGATTTGAAGTCAACCTGACGCCACTCAGATCGTCATGCCGCCACGAGCTGACGGGGTTTCAGGATGGTGTGAAGCGTGTCGTCATGCAGCGCGGCCACGGTCTCGGCGCGATGCGTGAGCACGGCGCGCTGGTTGATGGAGCCCTTGTCAGTGACTTCCCCACGATCCAGTGTGGGTGGCTCGGCCAGCAAACACATGCGAGCGATGCGGCTGGCGCTTCCGGTGGCGGCTTCGTCCAGCTGATCGAGCACCTTCTGAAACTGCGCCAATACCGGCGCACTGGCCAGCACATCGGCCATCGGCATGGTGGCAGACAAGCCGCTCAAAGCCCGCACCGCAGGAGTTGGGAACACCATGGCCCCCACCTCCTTCAGGTTGATGCCTGTGAGCACCACATCCTGGATATAAGGCGCACCCGCGGCAATGATCTTGGCGCGCAGCGGCCCCACGCTCACAAAGGTACCGGTGGCCAGCTTGAAGTCTTCGGCAATGCGGCCATCAAATTTCAACCCCTGGTGCACATCGGTTTCGTCAATCCACTTGACCGCGTCCCCCGAGCAGAAATAGCCCTCTTCGTCAAAATGCTCTGCCGTCTCATAAGGAGAGCGCCAATACCCTGGCGTGATGTTGGGGCCACGGTAACGTACCTCGGTCTTGCCATCCATATCCACAAGCTTGAGTTCCATGCCGGGAGCAGGCACACCCAGATCGCCGGCCTTCACGTTCGGATTGGTGACAAAGATCGCAAACGGGCCTGACTCGGTCATGCCCAGGCCGGTGGCCATGACAATGCGCTCGCCGATTTCCCGCTCTTCAGATGCAAACAAACTGTCCCAGATCGGCTGCGCCATGGCGGCACCCGCATAAAAGAACATCTTGACCCTGGAGAGCAGGTTCTTGCGCAGTTGGTCATCGTTCTGCATGGCGTTGGCAATCGCCTCAAAACCAGTTGGCACGTTGAAATACACCGTGGGCGCAATCTCGCGCAGGTTACGCAAGGTTTCCGCCATGTGGGTTGGCGTGGGTTTGCCATCATCGATATAGAGCGTGCCACCGTGGTAAACCACCATGCCAAAGTTATGGTTGCCGCCAAAGGTGTGGTTCCAAGGCAGCCAGTCAACCAGCACCAACGGCTCATCGGCCAACACCGGCATGCTTTGCGCCATCTGCTGCTGGTTGGCGCACCACATGCGCTGGGTGTTGATCACCGCCTTGGGCAGCTTGGTGGAACCACTGGTGAACAGAAATTTGGTGATGGTGTCAGGGCCAGTGGCTTGCATCGCGGCATCCACCTGCTCGGTCACCGGGGTGGCCAACAGATCAGCAAAAGCTGTGCTGCTGCGTCCTTCAATCTGGCCGCTGGTCAGCACGACTTCAATTCGCGCATCCACAGCAGTGGTAATCGCCTTGCCAAACAGCGCCGCATCGGCGGCAAACACCAGCCCTGGCGTCACCGTCTTGAGCACATGGCGGAGCTTGTCATAGTCCTGGCTGAGCAGCGAATACGCCGGTGACGTGGGTACAAAAGGAACTCCTGCCACCAGGCAACCAAGCGACAACATGGCATGCTCCAGATCATTGCCAGACAGGATGACCACCGGGTGCTGGTCGCTCAAGTGCCGGTTGATCAGCGCCTGGGCAATGCTGCGTGCGGCGTCCCAAGCCTGGGCATAGCTCACTTTGACCCAGTCGCCCGTTTTGCCATCGGCCAACCGTGCGCGGCGAGCGATGAAGGTGCGATCAGGCGCCTCCTTGGCCCAGCGCTGCAGGCGGTCGGTCATACGCTGGGGGTAGTCCTTGAGCGCTTGCTCGGCGCGCAGGTAGTGCACACCGGGCGCGCCGTCTTGCACCACCACGCGAGTGACTCCAAAAGTCATTGCCCGGAATTTCGCTTCTGTCATCGTTTGTCTCCTGCTGCCTTTTACTTTTTGTGGTGCAACATGGCTTACGCTTTTTTGACCTTGTCGGCCCGGCCTTCAAGGAAGGCGCGCACACGCTCTTTGGCGGCAGGCGCGCTTTGAGCGATGGCAGCCATCATGGCCTCGGTCATAAAGCCCTGATCAGCGGGTTGGTCGGCAATGCGCGGCAGCACGTGTGTGAGTGCATAGTTGGTCATCGGGGCGTTGGTGGCAATACGTACGGCCAGTTCCTTGGCCTTGTCAAAGGCGGTGCCAGCAGGCACCAGGTATTGCGCCAGGCCAATGCGTTCGCCATCGACCGCGTTGTAGACGCGCCCGGTGAGCATCATGTCGGTCATGCGCGCCGCGCCGATCAGGCGCGGAATGCGCACCGCACCGCCGCCGCCCACAAAAATGCCGCGCGAGCCTTCTGGCAAGGCATAGAAAGTAGTGTCATCGGCCACGCGGATGTGGCAGGCGCTGGCCAGCTCCAGACCGCCACCAACCACAGCACCATGCAGCGCTGCAATGACCGGCACCGGGCCGTATTGCACGTGCTCAAGGGCGGCGTGCCACATGCGTGAATGGAACACGCCCTGGCTGGCATCACGCTCTTGCAGCTCGCTCAAATCAAGGCCAGCGCAGAAGTGTTCGCCTTCGCCATCAATGACGGCGGCGCGCACGCTGGCGGGCATCTTTTCGAACAAATCACGCAGGGCCAAAATCAGGCCGTCGTTGAGGGCATTGCGCTTGGCAGCACGGGTCAGACGGATGATGGCGACTTCTTGTTGCTCGCCATAGAGTTCAAAGTGAATGTGTTTTTTGCTCATGATGTCTTTCAGTGATGGGCTGAATTATGGTTATAAAAGATAACTGTTTCAATCGCAAAACTCACTCATTTCCTCGGTGTTTACCCTAGACCCGTGTGGCGCAAATTTCCAGGCTTTACCCTGCTCATCGCGCGAGCATCTTTCGGTTGAAGCGGATAAATCAGACCCCCAAATAGGTCGACAGGCTTGGATCCTTGGCAATGTCATCCGCCCTGCCCTGCAGCACCACCTGCCCCTTCTGCAGCACCACCGCTTGGTCTGCATGGGCCAGCACGCGGCGGTAGTCGCGGTCCACGATCAGGGTGGCGATGCCGCTCTTGCGTATCTCGCCGATCACGCGCCAAATTTCAGCCACGATCAGCGGGGCCAGGCCTTCGGTGGCTTCGTCCAGCACGATCAGCTCGGGGTGGGTCATCAGCGCCCGGCCAATGGAGAGCATTTGCTGCTCGCCACCTGAGAGTTGTGCACCCAGATTGGTCAGGCGTTCTTGGAGGCGCGGAAAGGTCGCCATGACGCGCTCAAATGACCAGTCGTTGCGGCCATCGATACCACGGCGTGCAACCATCACCAGGTTTTCGCGCACCGTCAGGTTGGGGAACACGCCACGTCCTTCGGGCACATAGGCCACACCCAGTCTTGCAACCTCGTGCGGCTTGTAGCGCGAGGCATCCTTGCCAAACAGCCTGATGTGGCCGGCGCGTTGCGCCACATGCCCCAGCAGGGTACGGATCAGTGTGCTCTTGCCCATGCCGTTGCGCCCGAGCAGCCCGACAGTCTGGCCACGCGCGATCTGTAGGGCTACGCCGTGCAGCACGTGGCTGGAGCCGTACCAGGCGTGGATGCTGTGGGCATCGACGATCAAATCAGCGCCCATGTCAGTGCTCCCCCAAATAGGCGATGCGCACTTCAGGGCTGTTGCGTACGAAGTCGGGTGTGCCGCAGGCAATCACCGCACCGTTGACCATGACTGTGATGCAGTCGGCAATGCGGAACACGGCATCCATGTCGTGCTCCACCAACAGGATGGCGTGGCTGGCTTTCAGCTCGGCCAGCAGCGTGAGCATGCGTTCGGTTTCTTCGGCACCCATCCCAGCCAGAGGCTCGTCCAGCAGCAGCACCTGCGGTTTGGTCGCCAGGCACATGGCGATTTCCAACTGGCGCTTTTGGCCGTGTGACAGCAGCCCGGCCTGTCGGTCGAGCATGTCGTCCAGCCCGGCGCGTGTGGCCGATGCGCGAGCACTGTCCATGCTGGCGCTGCAACGCTGGGCATCGCGCCACCAGGACCAGGGCTTTTGCAGTTTGGCCTGGGCGGCCAGGCGGCAGTTTTCCAGCACCGTGAATGTGGGGTAGATGGTGTTGCGCTGGTAACTGCGCCCCAGGCCTGCGCGGGCACGCCGGGGTTGCGACCAGGCGGTCACGTCCTGACCCAGCAGCGCCACCTGACCGCTCGATGGCGGGATTTCACCCGACAGAATATTGATCAGCGTGGATTTGCCCGCGCCGTTGGTGCCGATCACGGCGTGCACCGTGCCGCGTTGCAAGTCGATGGACACCTTGTTCAGCGCCAGCAAGCCGCCCCAGCGGCGGGTGATCTCATGGCCGCGCAGCAGCACGTCAGACTCAGCCATGGGGCACCTCCACTGCGGAATCATCCTGCACCCGGCCCGAGCGACCGCGCAAGCGCATGGCCACTTGCTCGGGCACGCCTGCCAAGCCACGCGGCAGCAGTGCCACGCTGGCGATGATGGACAAGCCTAGGCCAAGATGCCAGTGCTTGGCAAACTCGCCAAAGATCGCCTCGGACTTGAAAAACTCTTGCAACAGCGCAAAGGCAAAAGCCCCGATCAGCGCGCCGCGCAAATGCCCCAGTCCACCCAGAATGATCATGATCAGCACCTCACCCGAGAGGTGCCAGCTGATCAGCTCCGGGTTCACAAACCCATCTTTCACCGCAAACAAGAAGCCTGCCAGCCCGGCAATACCGCCCGAGATGACAAACGCTGCCAGCTTGTACGGGTAGGTCGAAAAACCGGTGGCCCGCATGCGCTGTTCGTTGACACGAATGCCCGCCAGCGCGCGGCCAAAATGCGAGCGCAGCAGCAGGGTCAGGAAACCGAACACGCCTATCAGACAAGCCAGCGTGAAGCCGTAAAACACCAGCGGTTTGTCCAGATCGAGCAACGTACCCAGCACCGGCTTGCTCATCAAATAGATGCCGTCAGTGCCGCCGCCCAGAGGCGTGTCGTGCACCACGTAGTAGGCCATCTGCGCAAAGGCCAGCGTGACCATGATGAAGTACACACCTTTGGTGCGCAGCGACAGTGCACCGACCAGCAGCGCGTAAACAGCCGCCGCCAGCACACAAACGGGCAACAACCACAGCAGCGCCGGTGCACCGTCTTGCGGGCTCAGCAGCACCGTGGCATAGGCCCCAATGCCAAAGAAAGCCGCCTGGCCAAAACACACCAGGCCGGTGCTACCCACCAGCAGCTCCAGGCTCAGCGCAAAGATGGCAAAAATCATGATTTTGCTGATCAGGTCCACACCGTACTGCCCTGTCATCAGCGGCAGCAGCGCCAGCAGCACAAAGCTGACGGCGACGAATAGAAATTTGGAATTCTTCATAGGGGGGTCAAGCGGCCTTGAACAAACCGTCAGGCTTGACCAGCAGGATCAGCGCCATCAACACATACACCAGCACACCAGAAGCCTGGGGCAGCAGCACCTTGCCAAAGGTATCGACCACACCGATCAGCAGCGCCGCCAGCAACGCACCGCGAATCGAGCCGATGCCACCAATCACCACCACCACGAAGCAGATGATCAGCACCGTGTTGCCCATGCCGGGGTAGACCGAGGACACCGGCGCGGCAATCATGCCGGCCAGCACCGCAATGGCGACACCAGCCGCAAACACCACGCGGTACAAAAACTTGATGTCAATGCCCAGCGACTGCACCATCTCGCGGTTGCTGCTACCCGCGCGGATCATCATGCCCAGCCGGGTGCGGGTGAACACCCAGTACATGGCCAGTGCCAGCAGCAAACACACGCCGGAGATGAAGAGACGATAGACCGGGTAGGTCATCAACTCGCCCAAAGGCAAGGTGCCCGACAGAAATTCGGGAGGCTGCACACCGTGCACATCGTCACCCACCAGCAGGCTGCGCAACTCCTCAAACACCAGAATCAGGCCATAAGTCATCAGCACCTGTTGCAGGTGGTCACGCTCGTACAGAAAGCTGAAAAACGCCCACTCCAGCACATAACCCAGCAGCACTGCCAGCACCAGGCCGACTAACAGCGTGGCAAAAAAACCGCCGCCAAAGGTCCCGCCGACGATGGGGGCCAGCGCGTAGGCCATGTAGGCGCCAATCATGTAGAAGCTGCCATGCGCCAGGTTGATGACACCCATGATGCCAAAGATCAGTGTCAGGCCGGAGGCCACCAGAAACAGCAGCAGCCCGTACTGCAGCGCGTTCAGGCACTGGATCAGGAAGGTGGAAAAGTCCATGAAGAGTCCATCATTGGGTGCCAATAAATAGCAAAACAAGCCTCTAGCCCCTGATATGCCTGCGCAAGCAGCTACATATCAAATAGCATGACGAGGTCTTGTTTCTTGTCAGCGCCGTGCTGCTTACAACTTGCAGCCGCGCCCAGGATCAGCCAGCGCCTTGCTCGCCACGTTGACCAGCTTGTTCTCTTTGCCAACCACCTGCCGCAGGTAAATGTCTTGCACCGGGTTGTGGGATTTGGACAGGGTGAACGGGCCGCGTGGGCTGTCAATCTTGGCTTTTTCCAAGGCGGCGGTGAACTCCGCCTTCTTGCTGATGTCGCCCTTCACGGCGGCCAGGCCCACGCCCAGCATTTGCGCCGCGTCATAGCCTTGCACCGCATACACGTCGGGCTGCAGCTTGTAGGCTTTGACGTAGGCCAGGCGGAAGCTGTTGTCGCGCGGCGTATTCAGGCTGTCGGCGTAATGCAGCGTAGTCATCAGATCGGCAGCATCGGCACCTTGGGCATCCAGCGTGCCGTCGGTCAGGAAGCCCGCTCCGTACAAGGGGATGGATTTTTTCAGGCCCGCAGCCGCGTAATCCTTGACAAACTTGACCGCCCCGCCACCGGCAAAAAAGGTGTACACCGCATCGGGCTTGGCTGCGGCAATCTCGGTCAGCAGCGCCTGAAACTCGACGTTGGGAAAGGGCAGCGTCAGCTCTTTGGTGACCTTGCCACCAGACTTCTCAAACGCTTCTTTAAAGCCGCCCACGGACTCGTCACCCGCCGCATACTTCCAGGTGATGGTCACCACCTTTTTGTAGCCCTTTTTAGCCACCACATCACCCATGGCATAGCCCGACTGCCACATGGAGAACGAGCTGCGGAACACATTGGGTGCGCACATCGGGCCGGTGATGGCCCCGGCGCCGGCGTTGGGCACGATCAATATCGTGCCGGTTTCCTTGGCCACTTTGGCCATGGCCATGGCCACACCGGAATGTACCTAGCCAATCAGCACGTCCACGTTGTCACGCTTGATCAGCTTGTTGACGTTGTCGGTGGCTTTGGACGGATCGGACTCGTCGTCCACTTTGACAAACTCGATCTCGCGCCCAGCCAGCTTGCCGCCCTGCTCTGCGACATGCAAGCGAAAGCCGTTTTCAATGGCATTGCCCAAGGCAGCGTAGGTGCCGGTGTAGGGCAGCATCAGGCCGACCTTGAGCTTGGCCTGCGTTTGGGCCTGCACTGGCAAAGCGGCCAAGGCGCTCAAGGCCAGTGCGGCAGCCGCGCTGCTAATCAGAGTTCGGCGGGATGGGGTCATGGTTTGTCTCCTGTTTGTTGTGTGATGAAAGCGCTGGCAGCTGCAATCAGGCGCTGTGCCTGATCACGATGCGGGGAGTGACCACAGTCGCTCAATTCAAGCAACTGGGTTTGCGGTACGCGTCGGGCGATGCCGTGAATCTGCTCCAAGGTGCCGTATTCGTCGTCCAGCCCTTGCACGGCCAACAGCGGGCAGCGGATGGTTTCAATCTCGGACTCGATCGACCACTGCCGAAACGGCGGATGCAGCCAGATGTCGTTCCAGCCCCAAAAGGCCGAGTCGGGATCGTCGTGGTACTTGGCCAGGCGTTGGCGCAAGTCGGTTTCCAGGTAGGCGGTGCGGGCTTTTTCAATGCTGCTGACCGACAGGTCTTCCACCAGAATGTGCGGCGCCAGCACAATGGCCCCGGCCAGCGCCTGCGGAAATTGCGCCGCGTACAAAAGCGCGATGGACGCACCGTCGCTGTGGCCGAACAGCCAAGGTGGCTGCGCGACCGGGTCAACACCGAGTGCGCTCAACAAGGCCGGCAACACCTCATGGGCCTGCTGGTGCATGAAGTCCAGGCCCCAGGCTTCCTCGTCGGCGCGGGGTGTGGAGCGGCCATAGCCCGGGCGCGAGTACACCAGGCCACGGCAGCCCGCGGCCTCACACAACTGCTTGGGAAAGTCCCGCCACATCGCCAGCGAGCCCAAGCCCTCGTGCAGAAACACGATCAGTGGTGCGCTGCTGCGATGGGGCGCAATCCACAGATGCTCGATGCGAACCGTGCGCCCGGCCCAGTCGATCTCGACAAATTCTGCGGCCTGACTCATGCAGCCTTGGCTTCAAGTTCACGCAGCTTGAAGCGCTGGATTTTGCCGGTGGCGGTTTTCGGTAAATCTTCAATGAAGGCGATCTGGCGCGGGTATTTGTAAGGAGCCAGCTTGTCCTTGACAAAGCTTTGCAACTCGACCTCCGTAGCTTGAGCGCCGCTCTTGAGCACCACAAAGGCTTTGGTCTTGGTCAAACCCTGCGCATCGGGCACGCCAATCACGGCGGCCTCCAGCACCGACGGGTGTTGCACCAGGGTGGCTTCCACCTCAAACGGTGACACGTAGATGCCGCTGACCTTGAGCATGTCGTCGCTGCGCCCGCCGTAGGTGTAGCTGCCATCGCTGTTGCGCACGTATTTGTCGCCGCTCTTGGTCCAGCCGCCTTGAAAGGTTTCGCGGGTTTTGGCGCGGTTGGCCCAGTACATCATGGCCGCCGATGGGCCGCGGATGTACAGGTCGCCGGGTTCGCCGTCGGGCACCGCCGCGCCTTCGTCCCCACGCAGTTCAATGTCGTAGCCCGGCACCGGCCAGCCGGTGGTGCCGTAGCGCACCCGCTCTGGCGTGTTGGACAAAAAGATGTGCAGCATCTCGGTGGAACCAATGCCATCCACAATGTCCACGCCAAAGTGGCGCTTGAAGCGCTCACCCAGCTCGGCAGGCAAGGCCTCACCGGCGGACGACACCAGGCGCAAAGCCAAATCACTGCGTGCAGGCAAATTCGGTGAGGCCAGCATACCCGCGAAACCGGTGGGGGCTCCGTAGAACACCGTCGGCTTCATGCCACCGACCTGGCCGAGCCAGCGCTTGAAAGTGGCATCGGGCGTGGCGCGTTCCCCCATCAGCAAGGTGGTGGCCCCGACACTCATCGGAAAACTCAGCGCATTGCCCAGGCCGTACGCAAAGAACAGCTTGGCTGCGGAAAAACATACATCGCGCTCGGTCAGCGCCAACACGCCCTTGCCATAAAGTTCCGCCGTCCAGTAGGGGTTGCCGTGCGAATGCACCGTGCCTTTGGGGCGGCCGGTGGAGCCTGACGAATAGAGCCAGAAGCCTGGATCGTCCGGGCTGGTGGCTGCTGGTTTGTTCAATAGTGATTGGGCTTGTACAAAGGTTTCAAACTCCACCTCAGCCGGGTGCAAAGGGGCGGCAGGGTGCGAGACGATGACCTTGCCCACCTCGTGATCCGACTTGGTCATAGCCGCCGTCAACGCGGGCAACAGCGCGCCCGACACCAGCACCGCTTGCGCGCGGGAGTGTTCCAGCATGTAGGCATAGTCGTCGGCGGTCAGCAGCGTGTTCACCGCCACCGGCACGATACCGGCGTACATGGCCCCCAGAAAACTCACCGGCCAGTCGTTGCAGTCGTGCATCAGGAGCAGTACACGTTCTTCGCGCTTGATGCCCAAGCCACGCAGGCCAGAGGCCACACGGCGCACCCGTTCGTCCAATTGGCCGTAGCTGAGCATGCCGTGGTCGTCAATGAAGGCGGCCTTGCTGGCGCGCTGGCTGTTGCACTGAAGCAGGTGCTGGGCAAAGTTGAAGCTGTCGCCCAGTGGGGTGACGGTGGGGGTTTCTGTGGGGGTGTTCATGTGCTTGTCTCGCTCGTTTTTTTAAGAAGTGACTCAGGGGGCTGCGGCTCAGTGCCAACAGCGTTCAGTCAGATTTATTGATGAAATACGCCTGTAGCCCTTATCCAATAAGCGCAAGTAGCTATTTATTTCGATGCAAACAGGCGAATGCTTCATGCTCTAGGCGCTCAAGCTGGCCAGCACGGTGGTGCTGGCTTGCACCGCGCTGCGCCGGTGGTAGAAGCCCAGGGCACGCAGCCCACCCAGTTCTTCACCGCCCCCAGCGCGGCCCGGCCCGCCGTGCAGCGACTGCGGCATCACATTGCCGTGGCCGGTATGCAACTGGCCCACATCGGGCGAAATCACGTGCACACGGCCATGACTGTCAGCCAGCTCCAGCGCCGTAGCGCCAAGGCTGGCGGGGTCAGCGCCATAGACGGAGGCCACCAGCGAGCCCTGGCCGCGGCGCACCAAAGCCAGCGCATGAGCGGCATCGCGGTAAGGCAGCAAAGTAGCCACGGGGCCAAATACCTCGGTGTTGTGCACGCGATCGGCCCCATCAGCATGGCGCACGCCCAGCAACGTGGGGCCGATACAGCAGGCAATCGCTGGATCGGCATCCACCAAGGCGTGGGTGGCGCCATCGTGCAAGGTTTGCGCTTGTTGCTTCAAATAGTCCAGCCCAGCGCGTACGCTGTCCAACTGCGCACGGTTGACAAGCGCCCCCATGCGCACTGATTCGTTGCGCGGGTTGCCCACCGTGGTTTTGCTCAGTCGGGCGGCAATGGCTTGCGCCGCCGCGTCATAGCAGGCTTCGGGCACGAAGACACGGCGAATGGCGGTGCACTTCTGGCCAGACTTGACCGTCATCTCACGCGCCACTTCTTTCACCAGCAGATCAAAGGCATCGCTACCGGGTACGGCATCGGGCAAGAGCAGGGCCGAGTTGACGCTGTCGGCCTCGATGTTGACGCGCACAAAGCGCTGCGCCACGGCTGGGTGGGATCGAATCACCCCCGCGGTTTCGGCCGAACCGGTGAAGGACACCACGTCAAAGGGCTGCAGGGCGTCCATCAAGCCTGCCGAGCTGCCGCAGATCACCGACAGCGCGCCGCTGGGGAAGATGCCCGCATCGACCACGTCCTTGACCATGCGCTGGGTCAGCCAGGCGGTGGCGGTGGCCGGTTTGACAATCACCGGCACGCCCGACAGCAGCGCCGGGGCAGCTTTTTCCCACAAGCCCCAGGCCGGAAAGTTGAAAGCGTTGATGAACAGCGCCACACCGCGTGTCGGCACCATCACATGCTGGGACTGGAACAGCGGGTCTTTGCCTAAGCGTGCGGCTTCGCCGTCGAGCATGAAGTGCCGGTCGCCCAAACTGTCACCCAGCTTGGCGTAGTGGCCCAGCGTAAAAACCGCGCCGTCAATGTCCACTGCAGAGTCGTTCTTGACCGTGCCGCTGTTGGCCGTGGCCATCTCGTAATAGGCATCGCGGTTGGCTTGCAATACCTTGACGGCAGCCCCCAACATGGCGGCGCGCTCACGGTAGCTCAGTGCACGCAAGGCAGCCCCGCCTTGGTTGCGGGCGAAGGCAAAGCCAGCGGCCAGGTCCAGGCCGGTGGCATCAACGCGCACGAGTTCCGTGCCGAGCACGGGGTCGATCAAAGCAGTGCCAGCGCCGTTACCGGTTTGCCATTGGCCCGCGAGAAAATTGGAAATCAGTTCAGACATGTTCGTAAGGATCAGCGTGTGAAAGTGATGCTGCCTTCAGGCAACAGGTAAAGCACCAGGGCGCGGCCCCCAGTGACGGTGGGGCGGTGAGCACTGCCGGGTGGGCAAACCAGCCAACCTGCGGGGCGGCCATCAAACTGAGCTCCCTCCTCCAGCGGCATGATCAGGTCAATCTCACCATTGGGGTGCGTGTGATGTGGCCCGGCGACGTCTGTCATGTCCACCACATCGACCGAGAAGCCGTGCAGATCCGGCGCGGGTTTGAAAATGCGACCGTAACGGAGGCCGCCGCCTTCGCGGTCGCACAGCCAGCCTTCGCGGACTCCTGCTTCGCAGCTTTGCTTCAATTGGGTATAGGTGGCGGAATCGACTCCGTGCTCGGCGTTCAGCCAGGTGTCCAGACTGGCATCCAGGGGGCGACCGGCCAGTTGGGCGCTGAGTTTCGCGATCTGTTCGCGAAATTGAGTAGGTGACATGAGGCAAACTCCGTTGTTACTATTTTGCTTGCGCAATTCAGATTAATGAATTATTGTGCATGTACGAACCATAAGACCCTCGTTACACCATGTCAAGCACTATATTGCATACATCCGGGTTTACACCTAGCATTTCCTCGGTAGACCAAGGCGCTCCCCAGGCACTTGTTACTCCTCCAGAAGGGGGCACTGGGGACGAGAAGAACCCTTTTCTGACCGCATTGGGTGAGCGTGTAAGAGCCTTGCGCTCACGCCGGGGCATGACCCGCAAGGCGCTAGCGCATGTGGCTGATGTGTCTGAGCGGCACCTGGCAAATCTGGAATACGGTGTGGGCAACGCCTCGATCCTGGTGCTGCTGCAAGTGGCAGGGGCCCTGCAATGCTCCCTGGGCGAGCTGATTGGCGACGTGACCACCTCGTCGCCCGAGTGGCTGATGATTCGCGAACTGCTGGAGCAGCGCGACGATGCCACCTTGCAGCGCGTGCGCATTGCCATTGGTGAAATGTTGGGCACGGGCGGTGGCAACGCAGCCTTGAGCCCGCGCATTGCCTTGATTGGCTTGCGTGGCGCGGGCAAGTCCACACTGGGGCAAATGCTGGCCGAAGACCTGGGTTTTCCCTTTGTAGAGCTGAGTCGCGAGATCGAAAAATTTGCTGGCTGCAGCGTGTCCGAAATCCAGGCGTTGTATGGCGTGAACGCCTACCGGCGCTACGAGCGGCGCGCGCTGGAAGAAGCCATCCAGATCTACCCGGAGGCGGTGATCGCCACGCCCGGTGGCCTGGTGTCGGATGCAGCCACCTTCAATGAGCTGCTGGCGCACTGCACCACCGTGTGGCTGCAAGCCGACCCCGAAGACCACATGAAACGTGTCACCGCACAGGGCGATTTGCGCCCCATGGCGGCCAGCAAGGAGGCCATGGAGGACCTCAAAGGCATTCTGCATGGCCGCGCCGCGTTCTATTCCAAGGCGCAATACAAACTCGACACCAGCGCCCAGCCTCTGGGGCCAACTTTTGACGCTTTACGCAACATGGTGCGCAAAGTTCTTCAACTTCCGGTCTGAATCTTTTTCAAAAAGATGCATCAAAGTGCTTTACCTTGATCTCAAACATGCATTATGATGCGTGCATTGATGTCGATAAATGCATTTTCATGCTTCCAACCTGAGGAGAAAAGAACGTGAGCAACCCCAACCGTGTCGAGTACCAAACCACACCAGCCCAGTACAAGCACTGGAAGCTGGAGTTCAATGGCCCGGTGGCCACACTCAAAGCCGACTTTGACGAAAACGCTGGCCTGCGCCCTGGCTACAAGCTCAAGCTCAACAGCTACGACCTGGGCGTCGACATTGAATTGAACGATGCCATCAGCCGTATCCGCTTTGAGCACCCCGAAGTGCGTACCGTGGTCGTCACCAGCGCCAAGGACCGCGTGTTCTGCTCGGGTGCCAACATCTTCATGCTGGGGGTCAGCAGCCACGCCTGGAAGGTGAACTTCTGCAAATTCACCAACGAAACCCGCAACGGCCTGGAAGACTCTTCCGAATACAGCGGCCTCAAATTCCTGGCCGCCGTCAACGGCGCCTGCGCCGGTGGTGGCTACGAACTGGCGCTGGCCTGCGATGAAATCATTCTGGTGGACGACCGCTCCAGCGCGGTGAGCCTGCCTGAAGTGCCCTTGCTGGGCGTGCTGCCCGGCACCGGCGGCCTGACCCGCGTGACCGACAAGCGCCACGTGCGCCATGACCTGGCCGACCTGTTCTGCACCAGCGCCGAAGGCGTGCGTGGTGAGAAAGCCGTGGCCTGGCGCTTGGTGGATGCAGTGGCCAAACCCGCCGTGTTTGCCCAGAAGGTGCAAGAACGCGCCCTGGCGCTGGCCGCCCAGAGTGACCGCCCGGCGGATGCCAAAGGTGTGGCACTGACACCGCTGGCGCGCACGCTGGAAGCCGACGCACTGCGCTACAGCCATGTCGTGGTCGAGATTGACCGCGCCAAGCGCACCGCCACCTTCACCGTCAAGGCCCCGACCGGCGCACAGCCCAACGATATCGCTGGCATTGAAGCTGCTGGTGCAGCCTGGTATCCGCTGGCCATGGCGCGTGAGCTGGAAGATGCCATTCTGCAAATGCGCACCAATGAGACTGAAATCGGCACCTGGCTGATCAAAACCGAAGGTGACTCCAAAACCGTGCTGGCACTCGATGCCACGCTGCTGGCGCACCAAAACCACTGGCTGGTGCGTGAAACCATTGGCCTGCTGCGCCGCACCTTCAGCCGCCTGGACGTGTCCTCACGCAGCCTGTTTGCGCTGATTGAAGCAGGCTCCTGCTTTGTCGGCACGCTGCTGGAACTCGCCCTGGCCTGCGACCGCAGCTACCAATTGATCTTGCCCAATGATGAAGCCGCCACACCGCGCATCACGGTGACCGAAACCAACTTCAGCCTCTACCCCATGGCCACCACGCAAAGCCGCCTGGGCCGCCGTTTCTACGACGAGCAAGCTGCGCTGGACGCGGTGCGCGCCAAGATGGGTGAAGCACTCGATGCCGATGCCGCCTTTGCGCTCGGCTTGGTGACCTCCAACCCCGACGACATCGACTGGGCTGACGAAGTGCGCATTGCGATTGAAGAACGTGTCTCCATGTCGCCCGATTCACTGACCGGCCTGGAAGCTAACCTGCGCTTCAACGGCCCGGAAAACATGGTCACCCGCGTCTTTGGCCGCCTGACCGCCTGGCAGAACTGGATATTCCAGCGCCCCAACGCCGTGGGTGAAAAAGGCGCACTCAAGGTCTATGGCAAGGGCGAAAAAGCAGTTTTTGACTGGAATCGCGTCTAGCCCCCGTACTTACTGCGCAAGCAGCTATTTATTTTATAGTAAATATTTCTAGGAGAACAGCATGAGTTCCATCACCTACGGCGACAAAATTCCCAACAACGTTAACCTCAGCGAAGACCGCACCCTGCAACGTGCGCTGGAGCAGTGGCAGCCCAACTACCTGAAATGGTGGGGCGACATGGGGCCTGATGATTCGCAAAATTTCGATGTGTACCTGCGCACCGCCATCAGTGTCGACCCCCAAGGTTGGGCGCAATTTGGCCACGTGAAGATGCCCGACTACCGCTGGGGCATTTTCCTGAACCCGGCCGAAAAAGACCGCAAGATCCATTTTGGCGACCACAAGGGTGAAGATGCCTGGCAAGACGTACCCGGTGAATACCGCGCCAACCTGCGCCGCATCATCGTCACGCAAGGCGACACCGAGCCTGCCAGCGTAGAACAACAGCGCCACCTGGGCCTGACCGCGCCCAGCCAGTACGACCTGCGTAACCTGTTTCAGGTGAACGTGGAAGAAGGCCGCCACCTGTGGGCCATGGTCTACCTGCTGCACAAGTACTTTGGCCGTGATGGCCGCGAGGAAGGCGAAGCGCTGCTGGAGCGCCGCAGCGGCCAGCAGGACAACCCGCGCATCCTGCAAGCCTTCAACGAAGAAACGCCGGATTGGCTGAGCTTCTTCATGTTCACCTACTTCACCGACCGCGACGGCAAGTTCCAGCTCTGCGCCTTGGCCGAGAGCAGCTTCGACCCGCTGGCCCGCACCACCAAGTTCATGCTCACCGAGGAAGCGCACCACATGTTTGTCGGTGAGTCCGGCATCTCGCGCATCATCCAGCGCACCTGTCAGGCCATGAACGACCTCAAGACCGACGATGTGACCAAACTGCGTGCGGCAGGTGTGATCGACCTGCCCACGCTGCAGCGCTACCTGAACTTCCACTTCAGCGTGACCATCGACCTGTTTGGTGCCGACGAGTCCAGCAACGCCGCCACCTTCTACAACACCGGCCTCAAAGGCCGCTTTGAAGAAGGCAAGCGCATGGACGACCACCAGCTCAAGGGCGGCACCTACAAAGTGCTCAATGCCGTGGGTGGCCAGTTGGTGGAGAAAGAAGTGCCGATGCTCAATGCGCTGAACGAAGTGCTGCGCGACGACTACATCAAGGACTCCATCGGTGGTGTGGAACGCTGGAACAAGGTCATTGAAAAAGCGGGCATTCCGTTCAAATTGAAAGCACCACACAAGGCATTCCATCGCAACATTGGTGCACTGTCGCAGGTCAAGGTGTCGCCAGATGGTCGCGTGCTCAGCGAAGCCGAGTGGAAGGCCAATGTAGACAACTGGTTGCCCAGCGAGGCGGACCGCGCCTTCGTGGGCAGCCTGATGGGCCGTGTGGTGGAAACCGGCAAGTTCGCCAACTGGATTGCGCCGCCCATGTTGGGCATCAATCGCCAGTCGACGGACTTCGAGTATGTGCGGTTTAACTGAGCTTGTTTTTGCTGGCTGTTTGTGCTGAACCCGCAGCGGGCCAGGGGTGCGTACCTCCGCTCATGTCCCCCGCCCTGAGGCTTACACCTCAGGGCTCCTCCTTGACTTCGCTGCGGTACACGCCCCTGACCCGCTGCTAAACGGTATGGTTTGCTGGCAAGCCAAAACGCTTGCAGATCAGGTGGCTGGGGTGTACTGCGCAGTGAGGTCAAGGAGGAGGCCGAAGGCCGGGGGACACGAACGGAGCAGTGCACCCCGGCCGCCTGATCCATAGTGAACGCAGCGAACAAAGTAACGTGCACCAACAGAGCAACGCAAAACACGCAGGCTACCCAAGAAAAGAGAGAGACAACACCATGACAGAAGCCGTCATCAAACAGCACCTGATCGACCCCGAAATCTGCATCCGCTGCAACACCTGCGAGGCGATCTGCCCGGTGGCGGCTATCACGCACGACAGCCGCAACTACGTGGTCGATGTCGACAAGTGCAACCTATGTATGGCCTGTATCTCGCCCTGCCCCACCGGCTCCATCGACAACTGGCGCAACATGCCACGTGCCAAGGCTTACAGCGTGGCAGAGCAACTGACCTGGGACGAGCTGCCCGCAGAATTGACACCCGAACAACTGGCTGAGTTGGGCGTAGCGGCTGATGCGCAACCGGTGGAAGCACCGATGACGCAGGCCTCGTCTGCGGGCACAGAAGACAGCTTCAACAGCGCCCAGTACGGCTCCACCTTGCCACCGTGGTCAGCCGCCCACGCCTACACCAACCTCTACGGCCCCAAGGCCGCCGAGAAAACCATCACCGCCACGGTAGCCGGCAATGTGCGTGTCACCGCCGTGGGCCATGAGTACGACACACATCACATCGTGCTGGACTTTGGCAGCCTGCCGTTCCCGGTGCTCGAAGGCCAGTCGATTGGCATCATCCCGCCCGGTGTGGATGCCAGTGGCCGTGCCCACTTTGCACGCCAGTATTCGATTGCCAGCCCGCGCAACGGCGAGCGCCCCGGCTACAACAACCTGTCGCTGACCATCAAACGGGTGCTGGAAGATCATCAAGGTAACCCCGTGCGCGGTGTCGGCTCCAACTACATGTGTGACCTGAAGGTGGGCGACAAGGTGCAGGTGATTGGCCCCTTTGGTGCCAGCTTTTTGATGCCCAACCACCCACGCTCCAACATCGTGATGATCTGCACCGGCACCGGCAGCGCCCCGATGCGGGCCATGACCGAATGGCGGCGGCGCTTGCGCCAGTCTGGCAAGTTTGAAGGTGGCAAGCTGATGCTGTTCTTTGGCGCGCGCACCAAGGAAGAGTTGCCTTACTTTGGCCCGCTGCAAAACCTGCCCAAGGATTTCATCGATATCAACTTTGCCTTCTCGCGCACACCGGGCCAGCCCAAACGCTATGTGCAGGATGTGATGCGCGAACGCGCCGCCGATCTGGCAGCCTTGCTGGCAGACCCCAACACCTACTTCTATGTCTGCGGCCTCAAGAGCATGGAAGAAGGCGTGGTGCTGGCGCTGCGCGACGTGGCACAACAAGCCGGCTTGTCCTGGGAGACCGTAGGCGCTTCTTTGAAGGCCGAAGGCCGTTTGCATCTGGAGACTTACTGATGACGAACTTGTCCGCCCCCCAAAACGACCTTGGGTCGTCTCCCCCCCAAGGGGGCGCTGCCAGTGGCCCGGCAGAGCCGGTTCCACGGCAGTGCGCGCCTGTTTACAGCACGCTCACACTCCACCTGCGCGCACCCGGCGTGGCCCAGGTCACGATGGCCCGCCCGGCGGTGTTCAACGCCTTTGACGAGACCATGATTGCCGAGCTGGACGCGGTGTTCACCGAGCTGGCAGACGATGCCGATGTGCGTGTGGTGGTGCTGGCCGGTGACGGCAAACACTTCAGCGCTGGTGCTGACTTGCAGTGGATGAAGCGTGCCAGCACCGCCTCTGTGGAATGGAATCTGGACGACGCCCGCCGCTTTGCCAGCATGCTGGCACGCATTGAAAACTGCCCCAAACCGACCGTGGCCCGCGTCCAGGGTGCGGCGCTGGGCGGCGGCGTGGGCTTGGCCTGTGCCTGCGACATCGCCATCGCCACCGACAACGCATCGTTTGCAGTGAGCGAAGCCAAATTTGGCATCCTGCCCGCCGTGATTGGCCCTTACCTTGTCAACGCGGTCGGCAAACGCCAGGCCAAGCGGCTGGCGCTGACCACCACCCGCATCCACGCGACCGAAGCCCTGGCCATCGGCCTGGTGCAGCAGGTGGTGGCGGCTGACGCGCTGGACGCAGCCGTCGATGCCACGGTGAAAGAACTGTTGGCCGGTGGCCCGCTGGCCCTGGCCGAGATCAAGCAGCTCTACGCCCAGCTGGAAGTCGGCCCCATCAGCGCCGAGGTGCAGGAGCTGACGGCGCAGACCATCAGCCGCGTGCGCGGCACCGACGAGGCCCGCGAAGGCTTTGCCGCTTTTCTGGACAAGCGTCCCGCCAACTGGATTCCACAAGCATGAGCAAGACATTGAAAGACGCACCCGTCCTGGTAGTCGGCGCAGGCATCATGGGCGCAGGCATTGCGCAGGTGGCGGCGCAGGCGGGCCACAGTGTGCAGCTGTTTGA
Organism: Rhodoferax sp.; assembly: GCA_031291305.1. GTDB lineage: Bacteria > Pseudomonadota > Gammaproteobacteria > Burkholderiales > Burkholderiaceae_C > Rhodoferax. The sequence goes on from JARLJH010000012.1 coordinate 65,345, forward strand.
CACCCGCGACGGCGCTGCCGAGCAGGCCAAAAACAAGCTGGCCCAGACGCTGCAAGGTCTGACGGCCAAGGGCAAGCTCAGCGCGGAGGCCGTGGCGCAAACCCTGTCACGCATCACCACCATCACCGCGCTGGAAGAAGCCGCAGGCGTGGGCCTGGTGGTGGAAGCCATCGTCGAAAAGCTGGATGCCAAACGTGGCCTGTTCCAACAACTGGAGGCCGTCGTAGCGGCAGACTGCGTGCTGGCTACCAACACCTCGTCGATCTCGGTCACGGCCATTGCCAACGGCTTGCAGTACCCTGCGCGGCTGGTGGGCATGCACTTTTTCAACCCCGTACCGCTGATGAAATTGGTAGAAGTGGTGTCGGGCTTGCAGACGGACGCGGCAGTGGCCGCGGCCATTTTTGAGTTGTCCAAAGACTGGGGCAAGGTGCCGGTGCACGCCCGCTCTACGCCGGGCTTCATCGTCAACCGCATTGCCCGGCCCTACTACGCCGAGACGCTGGCCTTGCTGCAGGAGCAGGCCGCCACGCCCGCCGTGCTGGATGCCTGTCTGCGCGCCGCAGGTTTCCGCATGGGGCCGTGTGAGCTGATGGATTTGATTGGGCACGACACCAATTTCTCGGTCACGCAGTCGGTGTTTGAGGCCAATTTTTACGACAAGCGTTTTGTGCCCTCGCTGGTACAGCGCGAGCTGGTCGATGGTGGCCTGCTGGGCCGCAAATCGGGGCGCGGCTTTTACGACTATGCCAATGGCGTGACAACGCCTGAACTGGAGAAAGTGGCACCCGTGCAACTGCCCACCACCCAGTTGCTGCGGGTGCATGGTCAAGGGCCGGTTGCAGATCGTTGGGCCGCAGCGCTGAAGCAGGCCGAACAAGTCTTTTTGCGCGTACCCAACAGCGATTGGGTAGGCCTGGGCGTGGAAGGTGCACAGTTGCGCCTGACCGACGGGCGCACCGCGACCGAACTCGGCGTGGAAGTGGCCGTTTTTGATTTACCTTTGAACATGACATCGGGTGCAACCCTGGCCTGGGCGCCCTCGCTGCACGCCTCTGCGTCCTGGGCCAGCGGTGCGCCGCAGTGGCTTGCCGCGCTGGGGTTCAAACCACAGCGCTTGGCAGATGCGCCGGGTCTGGTGGTGGCGCGCACCATCGCCATGCTGATCAACGAAGCCGCAGATGCCGTGCAGCAAGGCGTTTGCACCCCCGATGGCGCCAATGCGGCCATGAAACTGGGCGTCAATTACCCGGCCGGTCCGTTTGAATGGTTGGCCGGCTGGAACACCAACGCGGTGGTGCGACTGCTGGACGCGCTGGACCTGCGCTACCGGGGCGAGCGCTACCGTGTGAGCCCGTGGCTGCGTCAGCGCTCGCATCAGGAGACCAGCGTATGAAACGCAGCTTGGAGATAGCGACCAATATGCAGGTCGAGATCGGTGACGACGGCGTCGCTGAACTCATTTTTGGACCCGAGGGCGGCATGCCTATGACCGATGCACTTGGCCACGCCGCGCTTGGCACCGTCTGGCGCCAACTGGAGAGCGAGCCCGGTGTGCGTTGCATTCTGGTGCGCAGTGTGGGCAAAGGTTTTTGCGCGGGCGGCGCGCCTGAGCTGGTGCAAGACATGCTCAGCAGCGAAAGCACCCGCTTGCGCGTGATGCGCGAAGGCCGCGCCATTGTGCAAGGCATGATGGATTGCGACCTGCCGATTGTGTCGGCCATCAACGGCGCAGCCGTGGGCGCTGGCGCTGCCGTGGCCTTGTTGGCTGATGTGTCCATTGCCGGGCACCGGGCCAAGATCATCGACGGCCACACCAAGATCGGCGTGGCCGCCGGAGACCACGCGGCCTTGATCTGGCCCTTGCTGTGTGGCATGGCCCGCGCCAAATACCACTTGCTGATGTGCTCCACGATTGACGGCATTGAGGCTGAACGCATCGGCCTGGTGAGTCTGGCCGTGCCCGACGATCAACTGCTGAGCAAGGCGCGCGACATTGCCCGCACACTGGCTGCGGGCAGCCCCACCGCGCTGGCCTTTACCAAGCGCAGCCTCAACCATTGGCTACGTGCTGCCTGGCCAGCGTTTGAACATTCACTGGCGCTTGAAATGCTTGGCTTTGCCAGTGCCGATGCCCGCGAAGGTCTGGCCGCCATGACCGAGAAACGCCCCGCTCAATTTGGTGTCGCATGAAATTTGCTGACTTTCAAACAGGCCAGATCATTGAGGCTGGCCCCTATGCACTGACCGAGGCCGAGGTGCTGCAGTTTGCCCGCGCCTACGATCCGCAGTGGTTTCATACCGACCCCGTGGCCGCAGAACATGGCCGCTTTGGTGGCCTGATCGCCAGTGGCTGGCACACCTGCGGCATCGCCATGCGGCTGGTGGCGGACGCGGCCTTGCAGGGCTCTGAGTCGTTTGCCTCGCCCGGCTTGGCCTATGTGAAATGGCCACACCCGGTGCGCCCTGGTGATCAGCTATCGGTGCGCGCCACGGTGATTGAGGTACGCCGCTCACGTGGCCAAGGGCACATAGGCATCCTGCGCTGGCGTTGGCAGCTTTTCAACGCCGCGGGCACCGAGGTGCTTGACCTGGAAGCCACCAGCCTGTTTGACCTTTCCAAAACACCAACACCATGACCCACGCTTTTATTTGTGACGCCATCCGCACCCCCTTTGGCCGCTACGGCGGCGCACTCTCTGGCGTGCGTACTGACGATCTGGCTGCCATCCCGATACGCGCATTGATGGCACGCAACCCGCAGGTGGATTGGACCGCCCTGACCGACGTGCTGCTGGGCTGCGCCAACCAGGCCGGTGAAGACAACCGCAACGTGGCGCGCATGGCCGCGCTCTTGGCCGGGCTGCCGCCAGAAGTGCCGGGCTCCACCATCAACCGCCTCTGCGGCTCCAGCCTGGACGCGGTCGGCACGGCGGCACGCGCCATCAAAAGTGGCGAGGCACAACTGATGATCGCCGGTGGCGTGGAGAGCATGAGCCGCGCCCCGTTTGTCATGCCCAAGATGGATGCCGCCTTCAGCCGCAACAACGCCGTCTATGACACCACGATTGGCTGGCGCTTTGTCAACCAACTCATGAAAGCCCAGTACGGCGTGGACTCCATGCCCGAGACGGCAGAAAACGTGGCCACCGATTTCAAGATCGAGCGCGAGGCGCAAGACTTGATGGCCTTGCGCTCCCAGCAGAACGCGCTGCGTGCCCAGCAGAGCGGCTACTTTGACGCCGAAATCACCCCGGTAGCCATCCCGCAGAAAAAAGGCGACCCGTTACTGGTGACGCAAGACGAACACCCCCGCGCCACCACGCTGGAGTCCCTGGCCAAACTCAAAGGTGTGGTGCGCCCGGACGGCACGGTCACCGCCGGCAATGCCTCGGGCGTGAACGATGGCGCTTGCGCCCTGCTGCTGGCCAACGAGTCCGCCGCCGCACGCCATGGCCTGACACCCCGTGCCCGAATCGTTGGCATGGCCGCCGCTGGCGTGGCACCACGCATCATGGGTTTTGGCCCGGCCCCAGCCACGCGCAAAGTGCTGGAACTCACCGGCTTGAGCCTGGCGCAGATGGACGTGATCGAACTCAACGAAGCCTTCGCCGCCCAAGGCCTGGCCGTGCTGCGCGACCTGGGCCTGGCCGATGACGATGCCCGCGTCAACCCCAACGGTGGCGCCATCGCTTTGGGCCACCCGCTGGGAGCCAGTGGTGCGCGGCTGGTGACGACAGCTATCAACCAGCTGCACCGCAGCGGTGGTCGCTATGCGCTGTGCACCATGTGTATTGGGGTGGGGCAAGGAATTGCACTGGTGGTTGAGAGGGTGTGAGGGGTATGCTGTGGCTTCAACTGTGCCTGCATATCTTTGTACAGTGCAAAAAGTTCAGGCCACCCAATGATTCAATTTCAATAGCGGCTTGCGGTTGATGGATAGGGGCTAGAAGCATGTTTTTCATATAAACCTCATGCCTACTCGGTGCCGCTGCGGGTGGCACTTACTCACAATTTCATCTCACCGCGTATCTGTAAGAGCCTCACTTGTAGTTCAAGGGTAGAGGTAGGCAAAGCTTGCCGAAGTCCCCTGGAACGCCAAGCTATGCATGGCTAGTTCACAATGAACATGCTCAGCTTTTGACAGAAGAATGGAATTAGCCTTTCTCGATCCACGTTGTACTGCCAAAGCGACTGCCCGAATCGCTTAATCGAATCGTTCACGTCGATTGCTTGATACTCGGATTCGGTGAGCATTGAAAAGCGGATCCAATTCATCAGCCAAAACAACTTGCTCTTGCTTTCCTCCTCTTGATTAAGTTCTCGAAATCCAAGTTGCTCGCAAAGACCCGTGAATGATATTCTTCCCAACATGAGACTACCGAATACGTTCGGATTGACTACCTTTACGACGGAGATGAATACGATGATAGGAACGAGTCGGAGATGATTCTCTCCAGAAGTGCTGTATATGATCGCCAAGTTGGTAAAAACCTTCTCTAACTGCCTCAGCGAAAGATTGAAATGCTGACCAAGAGGAATCAAGCAGTCAACGATATTCCGATCATCGCCCCAAGTCGCAATTTCATGTAATTGAAGCAGCTTCTTGATGTACAACTCTATGTCGCTACTGTATCGATCGTTAACCCTCTTTTGAATAGATGTCTCAACGTTAATGAACTTTTGAAGATAGGTATGGGCATCAATGTTGCTCCCATATACGCTTCGAATAGCTTCCTCAAGTTGCTGCTTATGCATCACAAGAAGGAAAACAATATTCTTGACGGAAAAGAGATGCTTTATCTTCTCGAGGATCTCAACCGCAAACGTGGGCTTACATCTATCCAGCTCGTCGATAACGATAACAAGCCGACCGCTGCTGTTACCCGCCAAATTTGCTGGCAAATCAGACAGAGATTCTCGAAAGGACCGAATTAGCTCAGTCTATTTCTCGTGTGCGTTCAAACGCTCCTTGACCAATTCTGCAATTGTTTCCGAAGTATCGGCGGCAACGTCATCACCTATCTCTGACAAGGCATCAATATCGGACTCCTTAATAATTCCGAGTGTTGCTGCTTTGATGCCGATCTTCGCTGTCCATGACAGTAGGCGAACCCCGACTTTCTTTGCTTTATCCTTAAAGTTCGAGCTCCTCTGAGTGTCGGCGGAGTGCTGATCTACGAACGAAGTGATCGCGCTCGCAATTGAGATAAATGCATCTTCCGTGTAGTCATTCTGAAACGCATCGATGTAGATGCTCGGAATTCCCTTTTCCTTCAAAAGGCCCTGCCACATCTTTACGAATGTCGTTTTTCCTTCCCCCCACTTTCCATCAAGTGAGATTACCAACTCGTCCGTGGAGCGAGCGACTAAATTCGATAAGGCTTCCCCAAATTGTTGGCGCTGGAGAACGTCATTCCTGAATCCGTCTGAATCTTCAACCATTAAGGAGGGAGTGACGAGTTTCATAGATACCTCGAATGGTTATAACGATCAGCGCTTATCCGCTGCTCAGCCATGCTCAAAAAAATCATGTAGCCTCCCGCGACAAATAAACCATGTTGGACTCAACCTCTTGCGTAAACAGGTGGCGATAGCCGATTGCAAGCTTCACCCCATTTGTGGCATCAGATCATAGCGAAGCATCAGCCTCTCCCCCCTCAGCCAGTCACCACGTGCACACACATGAAATCTTCCGCAAGGATGCCAGACAGCCCCGGATTTTTCAGCCCGCAGCGAGCTTTACCGCAGCAGCGCGCATTTGCGCGGCGCAAGTTCTTAAGGGCCACTCGGATGTTTCTACCACCATAATGGACACCCATGTGCTCAAGGTAACCACGGACGGCATGGCCAGCCCGCTGGATAAACTCACTAGCTCGGTGGCACGACGATTTATTTACAAAAAACAGTCTTTAGCCCTTATCCTATTTTCTCTAAAAGCTATAACTTATATAGCAATCAAAGAATTGAAAGCAGCTCACGGCTGACCGAAGAGGCATCGCGTTATGGACTGGCAAGCAACTCACGAATGGACGGGAGAAGCGGAGAGCTTTACACCGAGCGCATGAAGAAGCTTGAGCATGGTGTCGTAGCGCGGCTTGGCGCCGGGTGTCAGCGCCTTGTAGAGACTTTCGCGCCCAAGGTCGGCATCTTTGGCGAGTTGTGCCATGCCACGTGCGCGAGACACCTCTCGCACGGCGATTAAAAATACATCGGGATTGGAATCCTCCAGCGCAGCAGTAATGTATTGCGCGATGGTTTCTTCGTCGTTGAGGCAGTCAGCGGCATCGAATGGGGAAAACTTGGCCATGATTCACTCCTTATCCAAAGCCCGCGCCATCTCAACGGCACGTTTGATGTCCCGCTTCTGCGAGGACTTGTCGCCGCCCAACAGAAGCAAATAGAGCACCTCACAACGACGGGTGAAATAGACGCGATAGCCAGGACCGAAATGAATGCGCATTTCAGAAACTCCCTCGCCGACTGGTTCGCAGTCTCCGAAGTTGCCATGCTCGGCAGAGCGTATGCGCCATTCTGGGTTTCGCGATCAGGGGTAAATACATGCGCTGACATGAGGGCCAGCCTCATGCCATCGCTTAACCTCAGGAATGCTCAATGCGCACGTACTCAAAGTCCTTGGGCTGGTTGTTGATGCCCACGCGCGGGGGCGCAATCCAGCTGGCGTATTGGCCGGGCTCCATGCAGGGTTTCATCAGCGAGTTGATGAAGGCGTGGTCGGCATCGTTGCACAGCCATTCACCTTGGCTGGCGGCCCAAGCCTCGTCACTCAGCAACTCACCTGCCGGGCTGACATTCACCTCAGCAAATTCTCCGATCCTGCGGTTGAAAGCCTTGTGTGGCTGCTTGAACTGGAAGGCGATGCCCGACTTTTCGATCACCTTGTTCCAGCGGTCAATGCCGCCTTGGCAGTCAGTGATGTAGTCGTCCAGCAGACGGCTGTTGATAGCGCGCAGGGCGGGCACTTCTTCGGTGACGAACTTGCCGTCGATCACGCGCAGCACCGCGTAGCTGGCGTTTTCCAGTTGGTGGTCGTCATCAATAGCGGTTTCGTTGAAACGGCCTTTGAGCCCGGTGCTGAAGGCGCTGGCGGCGTTGGACGAGATTTCGGAGCCGAACAGGTCGCGTGTGACGGACATGTGAAAGTTGGCCTTCTTTTGCAGCGTGGGCAGGTCGATCACGCCGAGTTTGCGAATGGCTTCCTTGGCATTGGGGTCGGTGATGCCAGCAGCCTTCATGGCCAGGCAGGTGGCCTCAATGGTGCGGCCGACACCGGTTTCACCGACGAACAAATGGTGCGCCTCTTCGGTCAGCATGAAGCGGCAGCTGCGTGACAGGGGGTCAAAGCCAGACTGCGCCAGCGCGGCGAGCTGCATCTTGCCGTCGCGGTCGGTGAAGTAGGTGAACATGAAGAAGCTCAACCAGTCGGGGGTGCGCTCGTTGAAGGCGCCCAGGATGCGCGGGTTGTCCTGCTGGCCGCTGCGGCGCTCCAGCAGGGCTTGCGCTTCTTCACGGCCATCGCGGCCAAAGTATTTGACCAGCAGGTAGACCATGGCCCAAAGGTGGCGGCCTTCTTCGACGTTGACCTGGAACAGGTTGCGCATGTCGTACAGGCTGGGTGCCGTCGCGCCCAAAAAGCGCTGTTGCTCCACCGAGGCGGGTTCGGTGTCGCCCTGCACCACGATCAGGCGGCGCAACAGCGAGCGGTATTCACCCGGAACTTCTTGCCAGGCGGGTTCACCCTTGTGGCGGCCACAGGGAATGGTGCGCCCCTCTTCCTTGGGGGCCAGCAAGATACCCCAGCGGTATTCGGGCATCTTGACGTGGCCAAACTTGGCCCAGCCGCTGGGGTCTACGCCCACGGCGGTGCGCAGGTATACGTCGGCATTCTGGAAGCCGTCGGGCCCCATGTCTTTCCACCAGTCAATGTAGTTGGGTTGCCAGCCCTCCAGCGCGCGCTGCAACTGTTTGTCAGAGGACAAATCGACGTTGTTAGGGATCAGGTCGTCGTAGCTAACGGCCACAAAGTCGTCGCTCTGGATGGCGGCTACGTCTTCAACAAGTTCAATGGTTTCGCTCATGGTGTCTCCTGGAATAGGGTGGATTTTTGATATCGAGCAAATGCACTATGTTGCATTTATTAAGTTCGATATTTGCATTTTTATGCATTTAATGCCTCAAATGTTTGATCTATCGCAAACTTAGTAGGCATAATGATGCATAACCATTCAAATACTGCTTCCTGACAAACAGGCGGGAAAAAGGTGGCTATGCTGGCCAGATGATTGACGATGAGTTTTTTGAAGGCGTCAATTATGGTTATAACAAATAACCATAATTGACCTAAAATTGACTTCGTTCTTTACGTAAGAACCATCCATTGCCAATCAAAATTACAGGAGACATTCATGGACGTTAAAAACCTGGTCGCCATCGACATTCACACCCACGCGGAGGTGAGTTGCTGGAACCCGTTTGACAACTATGGCGAGGAGTACGACCGCGCCGCTGACAAGTACTTTCGCAACAGCCGCAGGCCGACCATTGCCGAAACCATTGCTTACTACCGCGAACGCAAGATCGGTCTGATCATGTTCACCGTGGACGCTGAATCGCAGATGGGTCGCAAGCGTGTCCCCAATGAAGAGGTGGCCGAGGCCGCCAAGGCCAATTCCGACATGATGATGGCCTTTGCCAGCATCGACCCGCACAAGGGCAAGATGGGCGCACGTGAGGCGCGCAAGCTGATTGAAGAGTACGGCATCAAGGGCTTCAAGTTTCACCCCACGGTGCAGGGTTACCACCCCTACGACAAGATGGCCTGGCCGATTTACGAGGTGATTGCCGAGCACAAGATGCCTGCCATTTTTCACACCGGCCACAGCGGCATTGGCAGCGGAATGCGCTGTGGAGGCGGTCTGCGCCTGGCCTACAGCAACCCGATGCACCTGGACGATGTGGCCATCGACTTCCCCGACATGCAGATCGTCATGGCACACCCGAGTTTCCCGTGGCAGGACGAGGCGCTGAGTGTGGCCACGCACAAGCCCAATGTGTGGATTGACCTCAGCGGCTGGAGTCCCAAATACTTTCCCAAGCAACTGGTGCAGTACGCCAACACTTTGCTCAAAGACCGCATCCTGTTTGGCAGTGACTACCCACTGATCACGCCGGACCGCTGGATGAAAGACTTTGAAGAAGCTGGCTTCAAACCCGAGGTAATGCCTGGTATTTTGAAAGACAACGCCGTCAGGTTGCTTGGGCTGGGCTAAGCCATAAACTCAGGGTCTCTTTGATCCTGAGCCCCCCATGAACCCAAGCCCCCTCCTCCCGCTGGCCGATTTACTTGATCACGCCGGGCTGAACCGCCAGCATGTGTTTGATCTGGCCGCGCTACCCCCTGATCTGGTGGCACCGCTTGAACCGGCGCCGCATGAGCGGCAACTGATCCTGTTCGGCCACGCCGGGCGGCGCTTGTGGGAATGCGTGCAGGCCGAGGGCATTCACGGCGCGCACCCGATTGACGAGTACAGCGTGCGCACAGTGGAACGCTGGCTGGCGCAGGCCTTGCCACAAGCGCGCTCGCGACGGGTGTTTCCAGGTACGCAACGCATTGGATTGCAACGGCTGGGGGCCATCGCTGGCTGGCATCGCGCCGCGCCGTTTATGGTGGGTATTGATTCGGTGTGGGGCAGCTGGTTTGCCTACCGGGTGGCCATTCTGACCGACACCGCTCTGCCCGCCTCGGCCCCGATTGACAACGGTTACCCCTGCGAAAGCTGTGTCAGCAAACCCTGTATCACCGCCTGCCCGGCTGGTGCTCTGGACAGCGGCAGCTTCAACTTGGCAGCCTGCAATGCAGGGCGACTGGCCTCTGACTCCACGTGCGCGCTGAATTGTCTGGCACGCGGCGCCTGCCCGGTAGGCGCTGAGCACCGCTACGATGAGAGCCAGATCCGCCACAGCGCGGCGGGCTCGCTGGCGACGATTCGCAGTTACTACAGCCAAACCGACTGACCCCGACGCTCAGTGTCGGGGGATGAATGAGCCTTTTGCTTCACATGCCTCGTTTTGCCTTTGTCAACAAGGTCGCCACTTCAGTGGACACCTGGGCGAAATCGGAGCCTGAACCAATCAACTTCTCTGCCAGCGCATACTGCCCTTGGTTGATTTGCTTGGCAACCCCGCCCGCGACCTGATGGAATTGTGCATGTTTGTCCAGCAGCGTCACAAAATTCGGCTTGCTTCCCCACTGTTGCCCACCTTCGCCATGCAGCCACTGACCCAAGGGGCATTTATCGTCACGGCAAAGGATCTCGGCATCTAAGTGGCCCTTGTCTGCAATGGCTTTGCGCAAGCGCACCTTCCACGCCCGATGGGCCTCAATGGCGTTGTCAAAATTAAAGTTTGCAACACTCGCTACAGCCAGCTCGGTGGACGCCATGGCCGCACCGGCGGGCAATTGGAAGCGAGCGACTTCGTCAGCCAGGGTGTTCGCTTGGTCTTTCATGGCGGATGAGGCGGCCGCCGTTTCTTCCACCAAGGCCGCATTCTGCTGGGTCATGCGATCCAGATCCTGAACGGACTGACCAATCTGCCCAATGCCCAGGCTTTGTTCGCGTGCCCCGGTTGCAATCTCGCTCAGCAATCCGCTGACCCGATGTGAGCTTTGCACAATGTCTTCGATGGTGTCACCCGCCTTTTGCACGATGTTGGAACCGCTTTCAACCTGTTCCACGCTGGTACCGATCAAGGTTTTGATCTCGCGCGCAGCCGCTGCACTGCGTTGTGCCAGAGAACGCACCTCGGAGGCCACCACGGCAAAACCACGCCCTTGCTCACCGGCACGTGCAGCCTCTACCGCCGCATTGAGCGCCAGAATATTGGTCTGGAAGGCGATGCCGTCAATGGTGCCAATGATCTCGCCAATGCGTGCCGATGAGCCGCGAATGTTTTCCATGGTCTGCACCACTTCACGCATGACCCGGCCACCTTGGGCTGCCGTCTCGGCATTGTTCTGGGCCACTCGCGCAGCTTCCGCAGTGTGATCAGAGGTAATCTTGACGGTGGACGAAATCTCTTCCATCGACGCAGCTGACTCCTCCAGGTTGGCGGCAGCCTGTTCGGTGCGGGCCGACAAATCCATGGCGCCACTGGCGATCTCTGCGCTGGAATGTACGATCTCGTCGCTGGAGTGGCGTACCCGCAGAACCATATCACGCAAAGAGTTCTGCATTTGGCGAAGATCAAGCATCAGTCGTGCCGCTTCGTCATGCCCCCAAGGTGATGGCGAGGTGGTGAGGTCTCCGGCTGTCATGGCGTGAAGATGGCGGCGTGTCTCTTTCAGTCCCCCATCCATCACGCGATAAAAGCTCAGAAACAGGTAGACCGCCACCAACATGGAAATCAACACTATGAACGTATCCAGAACCAGTTGATGCACCCACTGCTGATTCAAATCTTCCACATAAATGCCGGACCCCAGTACCCAACCCCAAGGTTCAAAACCTTGCACATACGAGAGTTTGTCCACGGGTTGCGTCGTACCTGGGCGAGGCCATTGGTAGCGCACAAAACCCTTGCCATCACGGCGCACGGTGTCTACGAACGCGCCAAACAAGGCCAGACCATTGGGATCTTTCATGCCCGACATGTCCTTGCCATCGAGCTCAGGGCTGGCCCCATGCATCACCATGTGCTGCTGCATGTCGTTGATCCAGAAATACTCGTTGCCGTCGTAGCGCATCTTGGACAGCATCAGTCGCGCTTGCTGTTGTGCTTGCTCGCGCGTGAGCGTGCCAGCCAGTTCCTGGGCTTGGGCCCAGGTCAACACGCCGTAAGCAATTTCCACATGCCCGCGGGTAGCATCCATGCGGGCTTGTTGCTGCCAATTGGCATCGGCCATCAGCTGCCAGATCAGCAGGCACAGCGTTGGCAACACCAAAGTCAAAGAAATAACAATGGCCTTGGTGGAAAAGCGCAGTGCACGAAACAAGCGCACCCCAGGAGCCCAAAACCCGTGATATTTAAAAAAATCAGCACTGAACGTTTCAAGTTGGTGGGAGTCGCCTGACAAGGCAGATACCGGTGATTGTGGAGACATGATGGGATTTTTCTGGGTTAACACGTTAATGGTGGGCCAAATTAGTAGTCATAGGAGTTTTTGGCCTCCAGCGCAGTCAAGAACTGCGTCAACAGCTATTCTATTTGCAGCAAAATGCCTAAAACTGCCAAAACTTGAACGCACCACGAACGATCTGATCGGCGCTGTCTCGAATTGAAAGCCTCAAACCAAACCGTGCTTGCGCGCCCGAAAGGCCAGCTTGGCCCGCGTCGTGTCCAGCAGGCGCGCCGCTGCCGACAGGTTGCCTTTGCTGGCGGCAATGGCCTTGGCCAAGGTCTCTCGTTCGGTCTGCGCCAGAGATTGCGGGTTGATCGCGGGCTTGCCACTGACATGGCTACTGTCCTCCCCAACGGGGGGGACGCCACAGTCAGCCCGGTTCAAGGTGCCCGAGTTGCCTTGAAGTCGCAAGGTCATGATGTCGCTGCTCAGCGTCTCGCCGCTGGTGAACAGGTGCTGCAGGTCAATCAAACCGTCGGCATCGGCCATGATCACCGCGCGCTCGATCAGGTTTTGCAGCTCGCGGATATTGCCGGGAAAGTCGTAGTTCAGCAGCGCCCGCACAGCGGCCTGGGTGAAACCACGGGTCTGTCCCCCGTGCTTGTGCCGGTAGTAGTTCAAAAAGTGGTTCATCAGCAAGGGAATGTCATCGCGCCGCTCGCGCAAAGGCGGCAAATGGATCGGAAACACATTGAGCCGAAAGAACAAGTCCTCGCGGAACTTGCCCTCTTGCACAGCCTGTCGCAAGGTTTCATTGGTAGCGGCCACCACCCGCACGTCCACCGCAATGCTCTGTGTGCCACCCACGCGTTCAACCTCGCCCTCTTGTAAGGCGCGCAGCAGCTTGCCCTGGGCGACAAAACTCAGCGTGCCAATCTCATCCAGAAACAAGGTGCCGCCGTTGGCCCGCTCGAAACGGCCTGGGCGGGAGTGGTTGGCTCCGGTGTATGCACCGCGCTCCACGCCAAACAGTTCAGACTCGATCAAGGTATCGGGAATGGCAGCGCAGTTCACTGCGACGAAGGGCTGGTTTTTACGTGGACTAATTTTGTGCAACATGCTGGCAAATTTTTCCTTGCCAACGCCGGACTCGCCGGTAAAAAGTACGGTGGCCGTGGTCCGCGCCACCCGGTTCAACTGGTGGCAGGCGGCATTGAAGGCGGATGACGCCCCCACCATGGCACCGCCCGCGGCAGCTTCTGCAGTAGGCAATTCAGCCGCGTGTGAAGTGGTTTGTGCATAGGCGCCAGCGCCAACAAACTCACGCGCACTCAGGTAACGCATGTCCTCTGTGATGTCATCCCAGTTGTCCGCCGACTTGCCAATCACCCGGCAATACGGGTCGCCCATGGAGCGGCACTGCACTTCCCGAAACACGATCAATCGGCCAAACAGCGTGCTGACATAGCCCGTGGCGTAACCCACCTGCATCCAGCAAGCCGGTGAGCCACCAATGCCGTAGGCGGCAATGTGTTCATCGTCCTCGCTGGAGTTGTGCCACAGAAACTCGCCTTCGTAAATGCCGCTGTCTGGGTCGTAGGAGGCATGCACCACTTCCACCTTGACCACGCCTTCCAGCGCATGCAGGCGCGTACCGGCAATCGCCGTGGCCGATGGGTCGGCGTCGGGCCACTGCTTGCGCACCAGTTGAGCATCACGCGCACCGCTGACATAACCGGCGCGCGTGAACAGACCGCGAGCCTGTTCGGTGCCCAGGCTGTCGATCATCTCACGCCGCATGGCGCCCAGGGCCTCGGTGTGCAGCAACACCATGCGCTGATCCTGTAGCCAGATGCGGCCATCACCAGGGGAGAAAAACAGGCACTCGCTGATGTCACCCACTGTGGGGTGGGCATCGCCACCAATTTTTGCGCTGGCAAACCCGCCCATGGCGCTGGACACCGACTCAGCATCGAACTTGCCCAAAGCTGCACCACTGGCACGGGCCACATCAGCCAAGGAAATACGGGGAAAACTCGACATGAATTTGATCAAGGAATAAATGGAGGCTACACATGAAATGCAGCGATTTCATCTGCAGATCAAAACTTTGACGCTGATTGTGCGGATTGACATGGATCAACACAAGCTAGGGTATGTCCCTAATTCCCCTAGCGTAGAGACCCAAAAAACACCCCGCTTGGCATGGGTCTGCATCCAGTCTGGTACGCGCATTGCAATTCATTGGCATATCACACCGATGTGACGCACTGATCAAACCACTGAAAGGACCACAGCAAATGGGCGCACCTGATACCACCGCATTCCTGAATTTTCCAATGTCATCGCACGCCACCCTGAGTGGCGGAACGCGTGACGTGATCGAACCCGCCACCGGGCAGGTGCTGTCCACCGTGGGCATTGCCAACGCGGCCGACGTCGCCACCGCCACCCGCGCCGCAGCAGCCGCACAAAAGGCTTGGGTAGCTGTACCCCCGCGTGACAAGGCAGCCATCCTGCGCCGCGCCGGTGATCTGTTCCAGCTGCACTTTGACGAGCTGGCCTTGTATGTCACCCGCGAAGGCGGTGGCATTCTGCCCAAAGGCCAGCATGAAATCCGTGAGGCCATCACGATCTGCCATCTGGCATCCAGCCTGCCCATGCAGTCCCAAGGCCATGTGCTGCCCAGCGTGCCTGGGCGCAGCAGCATTGCACGGCGTGTGCCACACGGCGTGGTGGGGGTGATCTCGCCGTTCAACTTTCCGCTGATCCTGACACTTCGCGCGGTGGCTCCAGCCTTGGCTGCTGGCAACGCGGTAATCGTCAAACCCGACACCCGCACACCGGTATCTGGCGGCCTGATGATTGCTCGCATCTTTGCCGAAGCTGGCCTGCCCAAAGACCTGCTGCAGGTTTTGCCAGGTGATGCCGAGGCCGGTGAAGCGTTGGTGACCGACCCGCTGGTGCCGATGATTGCCTTCACCGGCTCCCCGGCTGTGGGGCGGCGCATTGGTGAACTGGCCGGACGGCATCTGAAAAAAGTCTCGCTGGAACTCGGCGGGGCCAACAATCTGATCATCTTGGAAGATGCCGATCTGGATCTGGCCGCCAGCAATGCTGCCTGGGGCGCCTGGCTGCACCAAGGCCAGATTTGCATGGCCTCCAACCACATCTATGTGCACAGCAGCATCGCCGCCCAGCTGACACAGCGCCTGGTTGCCAAGGCCACGCACCTGCCGGTGGGCGACGGTGCCAGCGGCCAAGTGGCCCTGGGGCCGCTGATTGATGCCAAACAGCGTGACCGCGTGCACGCCATGGTGCAAGACAGCGTGAAGGCCGGGGCCAAGCTCGAAGCAGGCGGCGCGTATGACGGCCTGTTCTACAAGCCCACCGTGCTCTCTGGCGTGAAGCCCGGCATGCGTGTGTTTGACGAGGAAACGTTCGGCCCAGTGGCCAACATCATCACCTTCGACACCGACGAAGAAGTCATTGCGCTGGCCAATAACAACACCGGCAGTCTGGCCTCGGCCATCATTTCCCCGGCCATTGGCCGCGCCATGGCGATGGGCCAGCAGCTCAAGTCCGGCATGGTGCACATCAACGACCAGACCGTCAACGACGACTGCGTCAACCCCTTTGGCGGCCCCGGCATCGCCGGCAACGGCACCAGCGTGGGCGGCCCTGCCGACCTGGAGGAATACACCCAGTGGCAATGGATCACCGTGAAAGACACGGCCCCGGCCTACCCCTTCTGACCCCAAGTTGTTCGTCACTTTCACTTCATTACAAAACAGGAGACACCATGAGTTTGCAAGGAAAAACCATCGTCATCACCGGCACATCTTCCGGCATCGGCGCCGAGGTCGCCAAACTGGCCCGCTTCCAGGGGGCCAAGGTGATTGGCGTGGACCGCAACGACCCCAGCCTGACCCTCGACGGATTCGTCAAGGCTGACTTGAGCACTCCAACGTCCATTGACGCTGCCGTGGCCCAACTGCCCGCCAACGTGGATGCGCTGTGCAACGTGGCCGGTGTGCCGGGCACAGCCGATGGCGATCTGGTGGCCCGTGTCAATTACCTGGGCTTGCGCCACTTAAGCGAGCAGGTGCTACCCCGCATGCCGCAGGGTGCCAGCATCGTCAATGTGTCCTCCATCCTGAGTTACGAATGGCCCAAGCGTCTGGATCTGCACAAGGCATTGGCCGCCATTCAGGGCTTTGAGGCCGGTGCGCAGTGGCTGGCCGCGCATCCCGTGCCCTACGAGACCTGCTACCAGTACTTCAAGGAAGCGTTGATTGTCTGGAGCACCACACAGTCCCAGAAGTGGTTTCTTGAAAAAGGCATTCGTATGAATTGTGTAGCACCTGGCCCAGTATTCACGCCGATCCTGGGCGATTTTGTACAAATGCTTGGAGAAGAACGGGTACAAGCCGATGCCAAGCGCATGTTGCGCCCTGGCTTTGCGGACGAGATCGCCCCGGTGATTGCCTGGCTGTGCAGCGATGCCGCCCGTTGGGTCAGCGGCGCCAATATCCCGGTGGATGGAGGCATCGCATCAACCTACCTCTGAACCCTGCGCACCCTGACAAAAAACCAATAACTCAAACCAGTAGGAGACAAAACCATGAAACATCGCCGTACCCTGGTAGCGGTGGCCGCAGCGCTTGCGCTACCCGCCGTTCACGCCTTTGACATCACGGTGCCGGACCCGGATGTCAAGGTTCGCCTGGACCTGACGCCCAAGTACAGCACCGCTGTGCGCCTGAAAGACCCATCGCCCGCGCTAACCCGCCTTGATGTGGCGGTAGATCCCGGCACCGTCAATGAAGACGATGGTGACCACAACTTTCAGAAAGGCCAAATTTCCAACCGCTTTGACTTGTTGACCGAGCTGGATGTCACGGGCAAAAATTTCGGCGGCCGCATTAGCGCAACCACCTGGCATGACGCGGTCTATCTGCGCAATAACAATTACCAAGGCACACCGGTCTACGCTGGTGGCGTGAACACCGGCGGCATCTACCCGCTGGCTAACAACAATGTCAGCACCCAGGCGCCTAACCAGTTCCTGCAAGCCACCCGCGACCAGCAAGGCCAGGGTAGCGAAATTCTTGACGCTTTCGTCTACGCCAAGGGCGATGTCGGCAACATGAGGGGCACCGTGCGACTGGGCAAGCACACGCTGCAGTGGGGCGAGAGTCTGTTCTTTGGGCAAAACGGTATTGCCAATGCGCAGGGGCCAGTGGACGTGGCCAAGATCGTCTCGGTGCCGGGCTGGCAGTTCAAGGAAGTCTTGTTGCCCGTCGAACAGGCTTCGGGCTCATTGCAAGTGGCTGAAGGCGTCTCGCTGGGGGCCTACTACCAATTCAAGTGGCGCCCCAGCAAGATTCCTGGCGTGGGCAGTTTCTATTCGAACCAGGACTATGTTGGTACTGGCATCGTCAACTTCGGTGCAGGTGGCAACCTAAGCTACGACCCGAGCAAAGACCTCAAGCCCAAGGATTCCGGCCAGGGTGGCGTGCAACTGCGCTGGAGCCCCACGGGCAGCGATTACGAGTTTGGCTTCTACGCCGCGAACTACCATGACAAAACACCTGGCGCACCTGTGTTCGACTTTGTCAATGGCAATGTGCACCTCGCCTATGCCAGCGATATCCGCACCTATGGCGCCAGTGTCACGTCGTCCATCGGCCAGTTGAACTGGGCCGTGGAAGGCTCGATCCGTGAAAACGCCCCACTCAACAGCGACCCGGCCGTTCTGGGTCTGGGCCCCATTACCACCTGCGGCAATTCCAGTGCCGACCCCTGCTTTGCCGTGGGTCGTACCGGTCACTTGCAAGTATCAGGCATCTACGTGCTGCAACCCAATGCCTTGTGGCAAGGTGGTGCGGTACTGGGTGAACTGGCTTTCAACCGTACCCTGTCGATCACCAAAGACATCTTTGCGCCGTACGCAGGCATGGGTCTGGGTGGCCTGGACCCCAACACCACCCGGGATGCGTTTGCTTTTCGCATGCTGTTTGAGCCTCAGTACTTCCAGGTGTTTCCTGGGTTGGACCTGTCGGTGCCCATCGGCCTGGGCTACAACTTTGGGGGTCGATCTTCAGCCGTTGCCAACTTCGCTGGCGGTGCATCGAACGCGGGTGACTTCAGCATTGGCATCAAAGGCAAGTACCAGAACGCCTGGAACTTTGCACTGACCTACAGCGACTTCTTCGGCCCGGCCAAAACCTTCACCCAAACCCTGGTGGCGGGCAGCGGATCGCCGCGGCAACTCAGCTTTGGACAAACCCTGGCAGACCGCGCCAACATTTCCTTCACCGTGTCGCGCACGTTCTGATCAGCATTTACTGAAATACGGAGTTCTATCTATGTATCGCAAATCACTTTTGACCACGGTTATCGCGGGCCTGTTCTTGGCACCTTTGGCGCAGGCCGCCGTCTCGGCTGACGAGGCTGCCAAACTCAAGACCACGCTCACACCTTTGGGTGCCGAAAAGGCTGGCAACAAAGATGGCAGCATTCCCAGCTGGGAAGGCGGCCTGACCAAGGCGCCCGCTGGCTATAAAAATGGCGACCCGCGCCCGGATCTGTTTCCCGGTGAAAAACCGTTGCTCTCGATCAACGCCAAGAACATGGCGCAATATGACGCCAAGCTCACCGATGGTGTGAAGGCGCTGATGAAGAAGTACCCCGACTTCCGCATTGAGGTCTACCCCACCCACCGCACGGCGGCCGCACCGAAGTACTACTACGACGAGACATTCAAAAACGCTACCCAGGCCAAGTTGGTGGATAACGGACAGGGCGTGGAAGGTGCACTGGGCGGTATCCCTTTCCCGATCCCCAAGGATGGCTATGAAGTCATTTTGAACCACCGTTTGGCTTTTACGGGTGTGACTGTTCAATCGCCATTGCGCGTCTGGGTGATGACCTCGGACGGCAAGCGCACCATGGCCAGCGGTGGCACCCAAACTTTCCAGCGTGTCTGGGCCGAGCCCAATCTAGCCACCAGCAAGTTTGATGGTTATTACTCTTTGGGCAAGTTCACGGTCAGTGAGCCAGGCTCCAAGGCTGGGGAAGCCATTCTGGCGCACGACGGCATCAACGCCAGTACGCCACGCGGCCTGTGGCAATACCTGGTGGGCCAGCGCCGGGTGCGCAAGTCGCCCTCTGTGGGTTACGACACGCCCGACTCCGTCACCAGCGGCATTGGCCTGTTCGACGAAGCGTTCAACCTCTTTGGCCCCATCGACAAACACGAGTTGAAACTGGTGGGCAAGAAAGAGATCTACATCCCCTACAACAACAACCGGGCGGCGCTCGCCAAGGTGGCTGATCTGGTCACGCCCAACACGCTCAACCCTTCTCAGGTGCGTTGGGAATTGCACCGCGTATGGGAAGTGGAAGCCACGCTGGCACCCGGCAAGCGCCACGTGGTAGCCAAGCGCAAGTACTACATCGACGAAGACAGCTGGCAGATCATTTTGTTTGACGGCTGGGATGCCAAGGGCGACCTCTGGCGCACCAATTACACCTTGGCTCTGGTCGCACCCGACATTCCGGCCGTACTGGGCAACTTCTTCTGGGGTGGCTATGACTTGCAAACTGGCGCTTACTACCTGAACATGGCCACCAACGAGCTGCCAGTGCAAGTGAAAGTGCTTCCCACCTTGGAGCGCAGCTTCTTCAGCCCCGAAGAACTGGCCAACGAGGGCACACGCTGATGAAAACGGCCGTCGCCAAAACACGCCTGAACCGGGTGATGTCCCTGTGTGTGATCGTGATGGGCAGCGTGGTGGCGGCCCACAGCGCCAGCGCAGCCGAAGCGCCCGCGGCTGGCGCAACGCCACGGGTGCTCAGCGAACCCGCCTTGCAAAGCCCCAAGGCCTTGAGCGCTGCCACGCTGGCAGTGACCCGGGCGGGCAGCCGCCTGGTGGCCGTGGGTGAACGCGGCACGGTGCTGCTCTCGGATGATGCCGGAGGACACTGGCAGCAAGCCCAGGTACCGGTGCGTGTGACCCTGACCAGTGTGCGTTTCATCAACGACCGCACCGGCTGGGCCACGGGCCACCTGGGCGTGATCCTGCGCTCGGACGATGCCGGTCAAACCTGGGTCAAGCAGCTCGATGGCCAGCTGGCAGCGACGGCCGTAGGGGCCAGCGCCGCATCATTGGGAGATGAAAAAGCCCAGCGCAATGCCCAGCGTTTCGCCGAAGACGGCCCCGACAAGCCTTTTTTTGACATCGACTTCGCCGATGCCCAGCATGGCTTTGCCGTGGGTGCCTACAACATGGCCTTTGCAACCGTTGACGGCGGCAAAACCTGGCAGCCCGCCCTGCAGCGCCTGCCCAACCCCAGGGGCTTGCACCTCTACGGCGTGCGTTATGTGGGCAACAGGGTCTACGTGGTGGGCGAACAAGGCCTACTACTCAGGTCAGACGATGCCGGTGCCAGCTTCACGGCCTTGGCGTCGCCTTACAAAGGCAGCTTTTTTGGCTTGTTGGCCACGCGCTCAGGGGCATTGATCGCCTATGGTCTGCGTGGCAATGCCTTGCGAAGCACCGATCAGGGCGAACACTGGGACAAGCTCGAGACCGGCCTGCCCATGAGCATCAGTGCTGGCCGCGAGTTGACCCCCGGCACCCTCGCCCTGCTGAGTCAGACCGGCGCGCTGCTGCTCAGCCATGACGACGGTGCCAGCTTCAACCGTGTTGCGCCCAGTGCTGGCCCCCTGCCCGCTTCTGGCCTGGCGCTGGCTGATGAACGCCACCTGGTTTATGCCAGCTTGCGCGGTTTGCGTCGGCAAGCTTTGCCTTGAGTTGTTTATTGTGTTGACTGCTCGAGAAGTTATGGGATGTGAGGCAGTTGCCGGGATGTGCGCCCGGCTGCGCACTCACTTTCTTTTGCTTCGCCAAAAGAAAGTAAGCAAAGAAAAAGCGACCCCACTGTCTGCGACCCTTCGCTGCGCTACGGGCAACCTGCGCCGTGGGCTTGAGGCGGGGAACCGCTCAAACTCGCTTCGCTCAGACAATCGCGGTTCTTTTTCCCGCCCCAAACCCACAGCGCAGGCGCATACAGAGGGGACCCAATCCATACCGCTCGTGGCGCTGCGCGTCACATTGCACAGGCTGATCCGACTCAATGCGGTTTCTGATTCCGTTCAGGTTGAGCTTGTCGAAGCCATTCGACCCTTTGACCAGTACAGGGCAAGCTCCCAGCGCTGCAATGCCCGGCGCAGCCGGGCGAGCAGTGCGGCCCCTCACGCCGTGGTGCGTCGGCGAGTAGCGCAGGGTTGGGCGGATCAGGGGACGCGATTGTTTGAGGCGATAGCCGAGTTCGAGCGGCCCCCCGCCCAGACCGAGCAACGCAGCGAACCGGCACGCAGTGACGGCGACGCATTCGGCTCGCCTTCTCTTTGCTTACTTTCTCTTGGCGAAGCAAGAGAAAGTGAGTCGCCCGCCGGGGCGAGACCCGGCCTGCCACCACATCAAAAACAACAAAAAAGACCTGTAGCCGCTATGAATATTGCGCAAATAGCTACATCTCTAATAGCAATCAAAGGAACCTTCAAAAATGCACGCCGACTCTCCTCTTGACCATCAACCGGTCGTGGCCCAACTGGAAGACTTCGACACTGCCAGCGGCAGTGCCGTAGAGCGGGCCTTTTTCAACCATCGCCCCTGGGTGATGGCCATTTGTCTGCTCATCACACTGCTGCTGGGTTGGCAGGCGTTGGGCCTGCGCCTGAACGCCAGCTTCGAGAAGACCATTCCCACCCAGCACCCCTACATTGCCAACTACCTGGCTAACAAGGACAACCTGGCAGGCCAGGGCAATGCCATGCGCATCGTGGTGGAGACCACGGGCAAGTCCATTTTTGACAAGGACTACCTCGACACGCTGCAAAAGCTCAATGACGAGATCTTCCTGCTGCCCGGTGTGGACCGGCCCTTCATGAAGTCCCTGTGGACCAGCAACACGCGCTGGATTGCGGTGACCGAAGAAGGCCTGGACGGCAACACCGTGATCGGTGACAGCTATGACGGCTCACCCGCTGCCTTGGCCGAAGTACGCGCCAATGTGGAGCGGTCGGGCGAAATTGGTCAGCTCGTGGCGGGGGACTTCAAGTCCAGCATCATCGTTGTGCCGCTGCTGGACAAGAACCCCAAGACGGGCGAGGCATTGGACTACGGTGATCTTTCGCGCAAGATCGAAGCCCTGCGCAGCAAGTACCAAAACGACCACATACGCATCCACGTGGTGGGCTTTGCCAAAGTAGTGGGCGACCTGATCCAGGGCCTGCAGCAAGTGCTGATGTTCTTTGGCCTGGCGCTGTTGATCTGCGCTGCTGTGCTGTACGGCTACACCCGCTGCGCCCGCAGCACCTCGTTGGTGGTGGCCTGCTCACTGATTGCAGTGGTCTGGCAGTTTGGCCTGCTGGCCCTGTTCCACTACGAATTGGACCCGTATTCGGTGCTGGTGCCCTTTTTGGTGTTTGCCATTGGCATGAGCCATGGTGCGCAAAAGATGAACGGCATCATGCAAGACATTGGCCGGGGCACGCACAAGGTGGTGGCCGCGCGCTACACCTTTCGCCGTTTGATCGTGGCTGGAGCCACCGCGCTGCTGTGCGATGCGGTGGGCTTTGCGGTGCTGGCCATCATCCAGATCAAGGTGATTCAAGACCTGGCCGTGATCGCCAGCATTGGCGTGGCGGTGCTGATCTTCACCAACCTGGTGCTGCTGCCCATCTTGCTGAGCTATGTGGGTGTGGGTGCTCGGGCGGCGCGGCGTAGTCTGCGGCTGGAAGCACATGACGAGCACGATGTGGTCCGCTCCAGCGGCGCGGTACAAAAGCGCACCTGGCTGTGGATCTTCCTGGACAACTTCACACGGCGTGGCCCTGCCCTGGCCACCATCGCCTTCAGTCTGTTGCTGGCCGCTGGTGGCTATGCCGTCAGTCTCAAGCTCAAGATCGGTGATCTGGACCCCGGCGCCCCCGAGCTGCGCGCTGATTCGCGCTACAACCGCGACAACGCTTACCTGGCCCAGCACTATGCCGCCAGCAGCGACATCCTGACCGTGATGGTGAGCACGCCCGAGGACCAATGCACGCATTACGACACCCTGGCCAAGGTGGATCGCCTGGCCTGGCAGCTGGAGCAATTGCCGGGGGTGGAGTCCACCAACTCCATGGCGCAACTCTCCAAGCTGGCGATGGTGGGCTACAACGAAGGCAACCTGAAGTGGTATGAGCTGTTCCCCAACGCCAGCGCGCTGGGCGGGGTGCAGTCTCGTGCACCCCGCGAAATGTTCAACCAGGGCTGCTCCTTCTTGTCGCTGTATGTTTACCTGAAAGACCACAAGGCCGAGACGCTGGACCGCGTGGTGAACGAGGTGGAAACCTTCATCCACGCCAACCCCAGCCAAGACGTGCACTTCATGCTGGCCGCCGGTTCTGCGGGCATAGATGCCGCCACCAACATCGTGGTCAAGAAAGCCATGCACGAGATGCTGCTGTGGGTCTACGGCGCGGTGCTGTTGCTGTGCTGGTTCACCTTCCGATCCTGGCGTGCGGTGCTGTGCGCGGTGCTGCCATTGGTGCTCACTTCCATCTTGTGCGAAGCGCTGATGGTCGCCTTCGGCATGGGTGTGAAAGTGGCCACGCTCCCTGTCATCGCGCTGGGCGTCGGTATTGGCGTGGACTACGCGCTGTATGTGCTGTCAGTGATGCTGACTCAGCTTCGGGCTGGTGAAAGCTTGTCCGCCGCTTACCTGCACGCACTGCAATTCACGGGTCGGGTGGTCATGCTGACGGGCATCACGCTGGCCCTGGCGGTGGGCACCTGGGCGTTTTCACCGATCAAGTTCCAGGCCGATATGGGCATCTTGCTGGCCTTCATGTTTGTCTGGAACATGGTCGGCGCGCTGGTCTTGCTGCCAGCGCTGGCGCACTTTTTGTTGCGCCCCCATCGTCGCAGCCAGTCTGTGACAGCTCCGGCTTTCGTCACCCCCAATGCAGAGGTACTTGCATGAATGCACCGATGACCCATTGCGCCCTTCTTTCCATGCCAGCGCTTGATGTGGCCCCGCTTGACCCGGCCCTGGCTGGTTTCCTGGCCCAGGCCGCCGCTCAGGGCAACCCGCCCATGGAAACCCTGCCTGCACCGGTGCAGCGGCAAATTTACCGTGACATGGCCGATGCACTGGGTCTGCCTGCGCCCGACATTGGCACCGTGACCGAGATCACCATCCCCGGCCCTGCGGGCGCACTGCGACTGCGCGTCTACCAGCCCCAACAATGTGTGCCTGGCGAGCTTCTGCCTGTCTTGCTGTTCATCCATGGGGGCGGTTTTGTGATTGGGGACATGGACACTCACGACAAAGTCTGCCGCACACTCTGCGCCCAAGCCCACCGACTGGTGTTGGCGTTGGACTACCGGCTGGCCCCGGAACACCCGTTTCCCGCCGCGCCTGACGACGCTGAGGCCGCCCTGCGCTGGGTACTGGCCAACGCGGCCACGCTGGGTGGCGACCCGAACCACATTGCGCTGGCAGGCGACAGCGCAGGTGCGCAGCTGGCCTTTGTAGCGGCACGGCGAGTGAAAGCGCCACCAGTGCGTGCACTCGGGTTGATCTACCCGGTGGCCCAGCACAACGACGAGCCGACTCCCTCGTACCTGGAAAACTGTGACGGCAAGTTCCTCACCGATGGGGTGATGCGCTGGTTCATCGCCTGTTACCTGGGTGGGCAGGCAGCGGCGGTAACCCACCCGGACTATGCCTTGCTGAAATCAGGCGACTTTGCCAACATGCCACCTACCTGGATAGGCACCATGGGCCATGACCCGCTGCGTGACGATGGCCATGCGCTGGCACTCAAGCTGGATCAGGCCGGTGTGTCTGTCACCCACCGCCACTATCCCAGCGCTATCCACGCATGCATCCATTTCACCGCTGTCTCACCAGTCGGTCAGCATGTCATGAATGATCTGGCGCAGTGGCTGAACATGCATTGAGCCCAGCGCAACAACGTCGTGAAATTTTGAGTATTTGTCAGTGGTAGAAGGGTAAGCGATAGCACTTCAAAGTGCTTTTAATGGCCAACCTTCATCGAGGGTTGGCCATTTTTTTACTACATAAAGAGTAGCTTATTATTCTTTATTCATAATGGTCTGGAGGCACTTACGGCCTTCTGACTACCGGACGCGCTCCGAAGCCAGGGCGGGGAATAACCGGAAAACCATTGCCACCATTACCCAAGCTAGGAGCGGGCGCGAGCCGGTCGGAAAATCAGGTCGTACGAGTATCCGACCATCACCGCAGGTCATCAAATGGAAACACGACCCCGCTCGGACTCGACGGGTTCGTTCACACCTTCTCAGGCCCAGTAGGCCTTGAAGTCCTGCGCGTACTGTTCCAGACGGATCGGTGCCTTCCCGGTGATGCGCTGCACCGCGTCGGTGGTGCGCTCGGCATATCCAGCCTTGAAAGCACCCAGGATCGCCAACAGGAACTCGGCGTAGTCCGCCGACAGGCCTGCGCCCAGTAGACCCTGGCGCATGGCGTCTTCGGGAACGTCGGTGTAGCCAATGGTCCGGCCTGCGGCCTTCGACAGGATGGCCGCCACCTGGGTGTGGTCAAACGCCTCGCTGCCGGTCAGGTCATACGACTGGTTCACGAAGTCGTCGCTGCTCAGCAGCCTGGCGGCCACGGCTGCGATGTCGCGCGTGTCGATGAAGCTGCCCTTCGCAGCCCCCACCGGCAGGAGGATCTGACCTTGGGTCTGGATGCCCTGCAGCCAGAAGGTGTGGAAGTTCTGCATGAACCAGTTGGGGCGGATCACGTTCCAGGCCAGACCCGAACGCTCCAGGTGCAACTCGGCGCGGCGCAATGGAATGCTGTCGTCGGCGTTGGCACCCATGGCGGACATCAGCACCACCTTGCGCACACCGGCGGACTTGGCGGCCTCGATGGCGGGGATCAGCAACTCGTGATGGTTGGGATATCCGGAAGGTACCAACAGGAAGAACTGGTCGGCGCCGGCCAGGGCTTCGGCCAGGCCTTCGCCGGTGGCGAGGTTGAGGTGAACCTCGCCGGCTTGGGCGGGGGCGCGGCTGGTGGCGCGGCGTACCGTCTGGCCCTGGGCGGCGAGCAGGTCAACGAGGGGGGAACCGTTCTGGCCATTGGCGCCGGTCACGAGGGTGGTGGTCATGCATAACTCCTGTTTGTGGTTGGAAAGGCCTCCAGTGTGCATCGCTATCAACAAAACTTGAATGCATGAAATTCCACTATTTATATCCAATCGTCCATACAATGGAGATTATGGACATACTCTCAGACATTCTCCATGTCGCCGGACTGCGCCGCCGCCTGCTCGACCTGCACGCGCTCATGCCCGGGACGGCGCTGCGCTTTCCCTGCGACCGCAGCTTCGGCCTGCACGCGGTCACGCGCGGCCACGCCTTCGTGCACGCACCCAACCTGGACGAGCCTCTGGAACTGCAGGCCGGCGACCTGGTGCTGATGGCGCGAGGCTGTGTGCACCAGCTGTCGCTGGACCGCACAACGCCCACGCACAGCACCACCATGTCGATCGCACCATTCGCAGGCGCTTGTCTGGCAGACGGAGCACCACACTCTATGGCCGGGGCCGACGACAACCCGCCCATTCAGGCCGTCGCGCAAATCATCAGTGCGGCCTACCAGTTCTGGCACGCCCCACTGCATCCCTTCCTGCGCAGTCTGCCGCCGTGGTTCGTGGTGCGCGGCCACTCTCTGCCCCCGCTCTCCGCCCTGCCGCTGACCATCGGCCTGCTCGACCGCGAGCTGGGCGACGAAGGACTGGGTGCCTCCTCGGCCACCCTGGGCCTGCTTGACGCACTGTTCGCCTTTGCCCTGCGCGAGATTGCACAGCGCCAAAACCCTGGTGCACCGGGCTTGCACCACGCCATCGCCGACCACCCGATTCGCCAGGTGCTCACACTCATGCACGGCAACCTTGGCCACAACTGGACACTCGAAGAACTGGGCCAGCAGGCCGGCCTGTCGCGCTCGGCGCTGGCCGAGCGCTTTCGCAGCGCCATGGGTGACACGCCGCTGAACCACCTGCGCTCCCTGCGCATGCAGAAGGCTATGCAGTTGCTGGCCGACACCCGGCAGTCGCTGGAACAGATCGCGCAGGCGGTGGGCTACCAGGATGCCTTCGGTTTTTCCAAGGTGTTCAAGCGCACCACCGGCCAGTCGCCGCGCCAGTTCCGTGAGCAAGACGCTGCGGACCGACAGAGCCCGTACCGGGCCAAGGAGGCCTCCTGAATTCGGCGCCGGGCCACCCCAAGCTGAATTCGCGCCCCCTTGGGGGGCGGCGAACCATCTGTACGGGGAATTACGAAGGCTTCGCGGCGTTAGCGGCAGCCCACAGGGAGCCCGGATTAACCCGATCCGGGTAAAGCTCAAGCATAGCGTCATAGAGGTCGCGCGCGCTCGCCGCCGATTGCGCCGATTTGTTGAAATCGAGGAGGTATCTCCGGGTTTCCTCGATGTGTCTCGGGTCGCTATCGGGATCGAGTACACCGTGTCCAGCAACTACCGCACGGGGATGCAGCGATTCGACCTTGTCGAGTGCTGCGAGCCATTCTTCACGGGCGGCCGCATCACATTCCGCCAGATAGGGGTGCGTGTTGTTATAGACACAGTCGCCGGAGACGACGAGATCGATCGAAGGAACATGAAGACAAGTCGTGCTGACCGTATCGGTGTGTCCAAGTTGCACAACCACCAATTTTTGCCCTTCGAGTTCCAGCTCGTTGCCCTCCAGAACATCGGGGACAACGAGTTCTTTTGGAATCAGGCCGGGGAACCGCGTTTCCCAGAAGGTCTTGATGAAATCGGGATCGACCTGCTTGCGGATACCTTCGGCGATAGCTGGAGTGGCGACCGCCTTGGCATTCGGGAACCGGTCAAGCAACAGCTTCAGGCCGAAGAAATGGTCCCCGTGGGCATGCGTCACATAGATCGTGGTGAGATTCTTGCCGCTCTCGGCAACCCAATCCACCAGTTCCTTCGACTGTTCCTCAGAGAGGAAGGTGTCGACGAGGACGGCATCCCGCTCACCATATATCAGGGTCACCGTATTGGTCACCCAGGCCAGTGCCTCTTTCCCCGGCGGAAGTCCCTGGGTTGAACTTCCGCGTTTCTTTGTCAGCAGCTTCCATTTCAGAGGAGCGTAGGCGATGTTTGTCGAGGTCATGATCTGTCCTTTTTACTTGTTTACCCAAGGCATGGAGAGGTCGATGTCTGAGACCAGCTTTCCAGCCCCGAAACTCATGTTCTCCAAGGGAATGGCATACATCATCAAGGTGACATCGTCCTGGCTGACGCCAACTTTTTCTACTGCGTATCGGGTGACCAACTCCCCAAGCTTGCGTTTCTGCTCCACCGTCCTGCTCGTGCCGAACGTCACCGTTACGATCATGCGTTTGTCGGATCGCTTCAAGTTGGGAAAAGTCGGATGGATGAAGAGTTCATCGTCCTTGTACTCACTGATGATGACGAAACGGTCATCCATGGGCGAATTCATGGCTTCATGAAGTGCGAGATTCAAGGCATCCGCCAGAGCCCGCTTCTCTTCGCTTGAGAACTTTTGAGCCGGAATGTGGGCGTGAAATATTGGCATGAGTGTTTCCTCGGTTGTGTTGTTCAGGCTAGGTGTTCATTGAACCAGTCCAGCGCGGCGGCACTGGATTGATCGAATTTGGTGATGTACGGATCGAAATGGCTGCCGAGGATCGTCACGAGGCGCTTCGGCTCAAGAGCGCGCTCATAGGCGGCCAGTTCGAGATCGGTCAGCGTGATCGTGTCCTGCAGCGCGACGATCATCAGCAGCGGCGTGGGAGACACGCGCGCAATCCACGTGCCCGGTTCGTACATGCGCGCGGCGCGTGTCGAGCGCACCGTGACGCTGTTCTCCCAGGCGCCGTCGGGCACGGGCTGCAGATAGAACTCAATGGCATCCTTGGCGCGGTACGAAGCGGGGACGGCCGGGTCGGCGCTGACGATCGTCTGCCGGCGCGGCGGCTCGCCGCGTGCTTGCGCGCGCTCGTCCGCCGCGAAGGCATCCTCGATGGCGGCAACGGCGTCGGGCGGAATGCGGCGCAGTCCTTGCTCGAAGCCGCTGATCGTCGGCACCTGCGCGACGACCGCGCGCAAGCGGCGTTCGGTTGCGCCAAGCACGAGCGCGTGGCCGCCGGCATAGCTCGTGCCCCACAAGCCGATACGCTTCGCGTCGACGACGTCCTGGTGTTCGAGGAAGCTGATCGCGCGCCGCCAATCGGCGATCTGACGCCATGGGTCGATATCCTGGCGCGGCGTGCCGTCGCTGGCGCCGAAGTTGCGGTGATCGTGCAGGAGGACGACGAAGCCGTTGGACGCGAATTTCTCGGCGAATCGCTCCAGGCCGTGCTCCTTCACGCCGGCATAGCCATGCGCCATGGTGATGGCGGGATAGGGGCCGGTGCCGCCGGTGGGCACGTAAAGCCAGCCGCGCAGCGTGACGCCGCCCTCGGCTTCGAATGCGAAATCGGTACGTTGAAACATGGAAGTTCTCCTTGTAAAAAGATGTCTGCGATCTTGCTCGACGCCCAGTCAATCACCCGGTCGCTCAAGCGTGAAGAGCTGCCCCGCGTCGATTTCGAAGTAGTCGGCCGGCCCACCGCCACGCAGGATCGGGCGCGCCTGCGCGGTCTGGTAAACGCCGTCCTTGATCAGCTGCCGGTCAATGTGGATCGCAACTGCTTCGCCCAACACCAGCCACGCCGGTATCGCCGCGCCGCCCTGTACCTCAAGCTGCACGATCTGGGTGACCACGCACTCGAACTGCACTGGGCTAGCCGCAACGCGCGATGGCCGCACCTTGGCAGAGGGCAATGTCTCCAGCTTGACCAACTCGAACTCGTCGACGTGCGCTGGCACCGTCGCCGAGGAGGCGTTCATCGCCTCCGCGAGCTCTCGCGTCACCAGATTCCATACGAACTCGCCGGTGTCACGCGCGTTGGCGAGCGAGTCCTTCGCGCCCAGCGAGCAAAAGCCGATGATCGGCGGCTGGTAGTTGAACAGGTTGAAGAAGCTGTAGGGCGCAAGGTTGCGCACGCCGTCGTTAGAGACAGTGCTGATCCAGCCGATCGGTCGCGGAGCGACGATGGCGTTGAGCGGATCGTGACGCAGGGAATGCCCCTGCGCCGGTTCATAGAAATGCCAGTCTGTCATAGCTTTACCTCTTCAGAGAATGGTGTCGGATCGGAGCCACATGAGCCCCATGCCTGAGAAACGAACGAGACATCCGTTTCAAGTCAATGCTTAACTAAAGAAATCCTGACCGAGTGTTTCTTCGAGCCGTTCCTTGAGGCCAGACGAGAATTCACGAACGACGGGAAACGGGCTCTGGAAGAGCTTGATGTTGTTGATGAGGCCAGACTCATTCCGAGTGAGTAGGGTGGCGCCAGCGACCGGCTTGCCAGCGTAGATGCCCTCCCACTCAAGGTAAGTCATTGCACCGTCAACCGTCTCTGCAGTGAACGCGATGTGTTCGTACATCGTGCTCGTCGCGGCAAAGAACGCCCCGATGCGTGTCGGGCCGACCACGGTCTTGCTGAGGGGCGAAGCCTGAAGGCTGGCGTCAGCGGTGAACGACTTCGCGAAGTCGCTCGTTCCTTTCGTCATGACGATTTGCATCCATGCCGTTCCCGGTGGGTTGGTGTCAGTAGTCATTTCAATCTCCTAGGTTAGTGTCAGTAGTCGTTTCAATATTTCAATCGCATGCCTGCATGCTTCTACTTCTCAAGGTGCCCGATGAGAAACTCGCCGGCTCTCTGCAGCGCGTCGTGCGCCTGAGGCAAAGAGGCTGTCTGAATGTGCCAGACGTGCGGCATCTCCGGCCAGACCTCAAGGTGCGACTTGCCGCCCGCCGCGCGCACCTTTCGGTCAATTTCAAGCGCGTCGTCAAGCAGGACTTCGTCGCTTCCGACATGGATGAGCAGTGGAGGCAAACCGTGCATGTCGGCGAACAGGGGCGAGATGCGCGGATCCTTCAAATCGTGGTTGCCAGCGTAAGCCTCGACCATCTCCCGCATCGCGCTCGCGCTGACCATTGGGTCGCGTTCGGCCAACTGCGTTAACGAGGGCAGCGTCAGCGTCAAGTCTGCCAATGGGCTGATGAGTAGCGCGGCTCGCGCGTCCTTGTGGCCCTTCGAGGAGGCGTAGGCAAGAACGTTGAGAGCCATGCCGCCGCCGCTGGAGTCTCCGGTCACGGCGAACGGCTTGCCAAGCGCACGCACTGCATCGTAGCCGCGAATGGACTCGTCGTAGGACGCCGGGAAGGGGTGCTCGGGTGCCAAGGAGTGGTCCAGGACGATGACCTGGGACTTTGCCGCGCGGGACAGCTCTCCGAGCATGCCCAGATGCGTGGTCGGAGAGCCCGCCACCCAGCCACCACCGTGCAAATGGTAGATGACTCGGTCTTTGGACGCGCCGGGAGCCGTAATCGCCGCCGCGGCGACGCCGCCGAGCTCGGTCGGCTCGACGGTCAGGTCAGCCGCCGGCGGGTTCGCTTGCGAAATTGCCTCCATGCCGACGCGCAGGGTCTCGATGCTGCGTACGGGATGCGCAATGTTGAAAGCGAACATCTCCTCGATGAGCTTGCGGGCGGAAGATGAATCGTAGGCCATGGTTCAGCTCACTTCAGGTTTTGGAAGGTTGCCGGCACCCAGTCGTAGCCAACGCCAGTGTCGGCCTTGCGAATACGGCCCAGGCCCGGGAACGGCATGTGGGCAGCACCAATCATCGTCTTGTCCGCGGCGAGCTTCACCAGAAGGTCTTCACGCGTTTTGACAGCCGCTGCGCTGTCTGAGTCAAAGACGATGCTAACTTCCGGGTGTGGCATCTGGACGGCGGTGACATGAGTAACATCACCCCAGACCAGCAGCGTCTGCCCCTTCGAGGAAATCATGTAGCCGGTGTGACCTGGCGTATGGCCGGAAATGGGATACGGTGTGATGCCGGAGACGATGTCGTCCATGCCTGCGTACGGTTTCCACTTGCCTGCAGCAATGTAAGGCGCGGCGGCATCTTGTGCGATTTGGAAGAAGATCTTTGCATCTTCCGGGGCCTTGGCCATGATTTCCTTCGACAGCCAGAAGTCGGCGTCAGCCTTGTTCATCATCACGGTCGCATTCGGGAAGACGCGTTTCCCGTCTTTGTAGATTCCGCCAACATGGTCGGCGTGAAGATGGGTCAGCAGCACCAGGTCAACCTGCTCCGGTTTGTAGCCGGAGGCCTTCAGGTTCTGCACGAGCTTGCCCAGCGTGGGGCCGCCCCAATGGCCGCCTGCCCCCGTATCGATGAGCACGAGCTTGGCGCCGGTGTTGACGAGGAAGCCCTGGACGGTGGCCGAGACATGCTTGGGATCGTTCTGGAAGGAGCGCGCCAGGAGGGACTGGATGAGCGCCGGATCGCCATGCAGGAGGCTGGCGTCAATGCTGCTGCTGCCGTCCTGGAGAGCGGTGACTTCATAGTCGCCAATCATCGTGCGATAGAAGCCCGCAACCTGTTTGTGCTGCATCGGCGCTGCAGCTTGGGCCGGTGCTACAGCGACGACGGTTCCGGCGAATGCTAACGATACCGCGAGCACGGTACGCGAAATGATGCTGGAGAGTTTCATAGTGTTTCCTGACTGTTGAATGTGGTTGGATATGGACGTACGTACGAAATGATCTTTAGCGGAACGCCAGTTCGTCGTGCCATGTCGTTGCCACCACCTCTTCGGCCACCCGCACTACCGAATTGCCGCTGTAACCCGTGATGAAAGCCGCACATGTTCGATTCCTCTGTCGATCTGCCAAGACCTCTAAACAACTTGCAATATGCAAGTTGTTGAATAATACCCAAACTAATTGCATAATGCAAGTAGCAATTTAAGGAGATTAGCTGTGCCGCAAACAAGACGATCTGGCTGCCCGATCAACCTGACACTTGAGCAGATAGGCGACCGCTGGAGCCTGATCGTTATTCGCGATGTCATGTTCGCAAACCGGCGCAGCTATGGCGCTCTGCTGGAGCAAAACGAGGAAGGCATCGCCTCGAACATCCTCGCAAGTCGGCTGAAGCACTTGACCGCGTCTGGCCTGCTGACACGATCTCCGGATCCGAGTCATCAGCAGAAAGGAATCTACAGCCTCACGGAAGCTGCCATACAACTTGTACCTCTGATCGCACAGATGGCTGCCTGGGGCCTTCGGCATACGCATCCGAGCACGGAGGCGTCTTTGCGCGCGGAGCGGCTGGAAAAGGGCGGCCCTTCATTCTGGAGTGCCGTTATGGATGAACTACGTTACCTGCATCTCGGTGCGCCGCGTCCGGCGCGCTCAGTATTGGGCGCGCTCCGCGCAGACAACGAGAAGGCAATCGCAAATTAGTACTAATCTTTGCGTCATGGCATACGTCATGTAGTGCAAAGCTATCCACACCAGGTTGGCTGGCTTTGAAGTCACCAATATCGGCAATGATCGGACGCAGTTGCACAAGATGGGCCAGGCAGCGGAAGAGGCAACGGGCAAGAGCGAACTTCAGACCTTTGCAGACCGGGGCTACTTCAATGGCCCGCAGATCAAGGCGTGCGAGGAATACTTTGGGAAAGGTGATCGACGACGGCCATACCAAGGATATCTGCAGCCTGTTCGACATCCTTCAGTGAAAAGCCCGCGAATCCGACCACAAACGCTTCACGATCACCCTTGCTGAGCACTTGCCGCATCTCGGACAACAAGACCAGAGCTAGGCCAGAAGCGGCACGGATGCGCTGAGCGACATCGGTACCGGCGCCAGGGGGCAACCAGGCCAGCAGGTGCGATCCCTGGTCTGGCGCTGCGACGCTCAGGAGCCCTCGACTACTTTTCACCAAAACACGGACCAGCAGGTCTCTCGCACGTTTGCAGTGCCCGCGTGCGCGCCGCAGATGCCGAGCCAAGGATCCATCGGCCATCAAGTCGGCCATCGCGAGTTCCAACATCGGTGGAACGAAACGGTCGAAGGTGCTACGTGCAGCGACTACGGCCTCCAGTACCACGTGGGGGACGACTGCGTAGGCCAGACGCAGGGCAGGATATGCACTTTTGGAGAAGGTGCCGATGTAGATGACCCGCTCGCTACGATCCAGCCCTGCCAATGCCGTCAATGGCGCACCGTGATAGCGAAATTCACTGTCGTAGTCGTCTTCCAGAATCCAGGCGTCGTTCCGGTGCGCCCATTCCAGCAGAGCCAAGCGCCTCGGTAGCGACATGACGCTGCCGGTGGGGAACTGGTGAGAAGGAGTCACATAAATGGCTTTCGCTGCCCCCAACCCTGCCGGGCACGCCAATGCAGCAATGCCATCGTGGTCGACGGCTGTCGGAAGCGGCCGCAGACCCGCAGCCACCAGCGTGCGCTGCGCCGGGGGGTAGCCGGGTTCTTCCATCCACACCACGTCCCCCGCATGCATCAGCGCCTGTGCGCACAAGCGAAGAACCTGCTGCGTGCCGGTTGCGATGACGATCTGTTCAGGCGAACATTGCAAACCACGAGATTGCTTCAGGTCGCGGGCGATCATCACTCGCAATCTAGCGCTGCCACGAGGGTCGCCATAACCCAGTTTCGCAAGGTCATCACTGAGCATGTGTCTGCGAACAGCAGCTGCTAGGCGTTGCTGAAATGCGGAATCCAACATGGGAACCCCGAGCGCGAACGCCGTGATGGGATCTGCGCTGGCGGATGACAACGCGGGAAGTTTGGAAAGCGCGGGTGGCTTGGCTTGGCGCAGGCCAGGCGCGACAAAGCTGCCTGCACCCACACGCGCCACCACCAATCCATCACCTTGTAAGGACTCATACGCGCCGACAACCGCATGACGGGCCACGCGCAACCAATCTGCCAGGGTACGTGTTGGGGGCAACTGTGTGCCCGATACAAGCTCGCCCACCAGAATGGCGTCACGTAGCGCTGCATAGACACGCGCAGTTTGGCTGCCTGTGTATGCCGACAGCTGACGCTCCAAATGCAGGAACACCGCAGGTACATCTGCAAAATTGGTTGAAGGAAATGGTATGAAATTGGACATTGAATCTACCAATGATTGCAGCGAGGATAGCGCACTTGTCTTTAAACCATCAGTAAAGCGATGTCCCACGAAACCTCTACCTATCCCATCGACCCCATCAATCGGGTCAAACGCCTGCACGAACGCGCTGCATACGACCATGCAACTGTCCATGCGATCTTGGATGCCGCGGCGTTGGCGCACATTTCCTATGTCATTGACGGTCAGCCGTACTGCACCCCCACCTTGTTCTGGCGCGAAGGAACCCGTCTATATTGGCACGGCTCCAGCGCAAGCCGGATGGTGAGGCACCAAGCTGGTGGAGTACCCGTGTGCGTGACCGTTTCACACTTGGACAGCCTGGTATTGGCGCGCTGCGGCTTCAACCATTCGGTGGACTACCGTTCGGTGATGGCCTTTGGCCATGCAGAGTTGGTTACGGACATCGAAGAAAAGCAACGAGCCTTGACGATGATGGTGGATCGTTTTTATCCGCAGCGCACAGCCACCTTGCGGCCGACAACCGCGCAAGAGTTCAAGGCCACTGCGGTGATGGTGATGGACATTGAGCGGGCGTCCGGGAAGGTTCGCAGCAAAGGGCTGGCCGATGACCCCGAAGATCAAGATTTGCCGATTTACGCAGAGCGCATACCGGTTATGACGGTGCTTGGCGAGCCTGAGCCTTGTCCCCGACTTTCGTCAGAGGTTGTACGCCCTGAGAGTCTTCAGCCGTACCAAGCCGGGCGACGACTGGATTTAGCGCTTGCAGAAGCACATCAACAGTCATACAGGTAGCTTCGGTGAATGGCCGCTCCTGGTCGGTCTTGTCTGTCAGCGCCGATTGAATATTGGGCCACTCAGTTTTCGGTCGGCGGCAACAATGGCGCCCTGCTGGAGCAAAAACGAGGAAAGCATCGCCTCGAACATCCTCGCAAGCCGGCTGAAGCACTTGACCGCGTTTGGCCTGCTGACACGATGTCCGGATCCGAATCATCAGCAGAAAGGAATCTACAGCCTCACGGAAGCTGCCATACAACTTGTACCTCGGCTCGAACAGATGGCTGCCTGGGGCCTTCGGTATACGCATCCAAGCGAGGAGGCGGCTTTGCGCGCGGAGCGGCTGGAAAAGGGCGGCTCTTCATTTTGGAGTGCCGTTATGGATGAACTACGTTACCTTCATCTCGGTGCACCGCGTCCGGCGCACCCAGTATTGGGCCAGCTCGCCAAGGAAGCGAAGGTCATGGAGTGACGGAGGGAATTGCCCGGGAATTGGCTACAAAGGCTGGCGTACGGAGTCCGTTGGGCGCAATAGAGACAGGTACGGATTGGACCCGGGAGTAGCTAAAAATCGTGCGGTCGGCCTCCCACAAAACAGGGCTGTTGCGTGCCATCGTCTCGGTTGTCCACGTGGGCCGTCAAATGGCTACGGCAGAGGCTCGTGTCGAGGACGAAAAAGGCAAGTTGTATGCACACGCGACGACCACCTGCTTTGTTTTCGATGTGCGGGGGTGGCTTGAAATACAAGCGTCCGCATTCAGACTGTGTCAAAAAAACCAGCTCGGCGAGAGCCACCTGCGACTGCTGGTACGGTGATCAGCCGGGCTTGCCGTACCAGCTGCCCCAACGTCGCAGTTACGAGGTGGTGTCAGCCCAGCTTGCCCGCGACGATGCCGAGTTGCCCCTCTCAGTAGCGGGGTCCGTCGCTTGCCCAGGTGGCTTCCCGCATCCGTCTGATATCACGATTGGGTGGCTCACCAAATAGTCGGCTGTATTCCCGACTGAACTGGGATGCGCTCTCATACCCGACGCGCACCGCCGCGCTGCCCGCATCCAGGTTTTCATTGAGCATCAGTTGCCGGGCATCCTGCAGGCGATGGTTCTTCAGGTACTGCAAGGGGCTCATGCCGACCACGGCACGAAAATGTTGCCGGAATGTTGATGGACTCATGTGGGCTTTAGCCGCAAGATCATCCATCGGCACGTTCTCCGTGTAGTTCTGTTTCAGCCAGGTGATTACCTTGGCAATTTGCTGGTTCGGGGAGCCAACCGCAACGAGACGGCGCAGACAGGGGCCATGCCCACCATTCAGCAGGCGGACGACGATCTCCTGCTGGATCAAGGGGGCGAGGAGGGGAATCAGCGACGGTTCGGCCAGCAGCCGGACTAACCGGGTCAGCGCGTCCTTCAGGCCTTCATCCAGCGTCTCGACGGACATTGCTCGCGTCGTCGAAGCCTGGAGCGGCATCGCAAACTCCATTTCTGCCGCCAACTGGGCGATGACGCGGGCATCCAATTCCAGCCACATCCCGAGGAACGGTTCTGCGGAACTGGCGCGGGTGACATACGACACAACGGGCAAATCCACGGTTGCGATAAGCGATTGTCCAGCCCCGTAGTCGAAGATCTCATCACCCAGCGTGACCCGCTTGCTGCCCTGCACGATGAGCACAACGCCCAGACCATAGATGCAGGGCATCGGATCGGTCGTAGAACTGCAGCGACGAAACTTCAGCGCCGGAATCGGCGTGTCGTAGTCGCCATCGTTTTGTGCAATGTTGCCGATCAGGCCGGCAAGTTCACTGATATCCGGTTGTGCTTGAATCACCATTCAATATCTCCGTGAAGTTGCGTGTTTAGCTTTGGACTGCAGAGCTAAAGCTTAGCATTGCCGAATATCAACAAACTCCAGTTTTGATTAAAGATCGTTGAATTAGGCAAAAGACATGGCGGTTTTGGCAAGCGGATCAGGGCCATTCAGGGCCACACTACTTGCCATCAGTCCACAACCGACCGCGGACTTTTTTTCAACAACGGAGATTCAATTCAATGACCCCAACCAAAACGAAGCTGTTCCAGCCTTTTGCTTTCAAGAACGGTGTGATCCTGCGCAACCGCGCCGTGATGGCGCCGATGACAACGTGGTCGTCCAACCCGGACGGCACCATCTCCGACCAGGAGGTGGCTTACTACCGCGCTCGCGCCAACGGTGTCGGCATGGTGGTGACGGGCTGCACGCACGTGACACCGGACGGCATCGGCTTCACCGACGAGTTCGCCAGCCATGATGACCGCTTCATTCCCAGCCTTCGTCGCTTGGCAGAAGCAGCCAAGAGCGGCGGCGCTCCCGCCATCCTGCAGATCTTCCATGCAGGCAATAAAGCCCTTCCACATCTCGTGCCGGATGGCCGCGTTGTCAGTGCCAGCGCACTGAAGGTCCCTCCGAGCCCGTTCAATGACAATGAAGTGACCAGCCACGCCCTGACTCAGGCGGAAATTCAAGAGATCATCCAAGCTTTTGGCGATGCAACTCGCCGCGCCATCGAGGCGGGCTTCGATGGCATTGAGCTGCATGGCGCCCATGGCTTTCTGATCCAGAACTTCTTCTCGCCTTTCTCCAACCAGCGCGATGATGAATGGGGTGGCTCTCTCGAAAACCGCATGCGCTTCCCGCTGGCCGTGGTGCGCGAAGCGCAGCGGGTGATCGCCGAACACGCCAAGCGGCCTTTCCTGCTTGGCTACCGCATTTCACCAGAAGAGTCGGACGAGGGAGGGCTGCGCATTGGCGATACCTACGTGCTGATTGATCGGCTGATTGAAGCCGATGTCGATTACATCCATGCGTCGCTCTTTGACATTCCGAACGCCAAACCCGTAGGCCATAACGACGGGCACACAACCGCCGAATTGATCGTTCAACACGTTGGTGAGCGCATTCCTTTGATTGCTGCAGGTCTTATCCGAACGCCTGGGGATGCCGAAAAAGCATTAACGACCGGCCTGTCTCTGGTCGCCATCGGGCAGGGTTTGGTGATGAACCCGAAATGGGTCGAACTCGCCAGCGAAGGCCGGGAAGCAGAAATTACCACGATGCTTGATTCTGAACGCATCCCACTGCTGGCGATCCCCGACAGCTTGTGGCATGTGATCCAGGCCATGAAAGGCTGGTTCACGCTCGCCAAGGAAGCGGCCGTTGCGGAGTGAACGAGTGAATGGCCTGGGAATGGGCGACAAAGGCTGATGCACAGAGTCCGTCGGGAGCGATAGAGACAGGTACGGATTGTCCCGCGGTGAGTTGACGAACAGGAAGCGCGGGGCTTTCAGCAGGCAATTGTGGAGACGCCGCGACTTCTGCGGCCCCGTTACTGTGCACATCCAGATGTTCAAACCGTTTCCATCGAATCGACCGGTGCCCTTAACTCGCCGGATTCGAGGAGAGGCACTTTCACCGTTCTCGAAAGTAGTTCAGTGGTTGATGAGAGGTCGGCCCTTGTGTCAAAGATGAAAGTGGCAAACCGCATACCCACGCGACGACCACCTGCTTCGTTTTCGATGTGCTGGCCGCTTGGCGCAAGTGGGGCGAAGCCGTTTTGGATGATCGGAATTATTGAGACCGGCAACATCTGTGGAACGCTTGCACGCAAGCTCAGCGTGGCTGGACACGACGTACGTGTCGCGAACTCCAGCGGGATTGAAAGGGTTCGCGTATTTGCCCGCGAAATCGGAGCAGAGGCGAAGGACGTACACGGAGCGGTCGCTGACGCTCACGGTGAAGTCATCGTTCTGAGGTTTTGAGAATTTGACAGTGGTGGAAAGGTAAGCAATCGCACGCCAAAGTGCGTTTTATGGCCGTTCTCTTGGAGAGGTGGCCATTTTTTTGCTATATACCTCTAGTCCAGATTTGTGCATTGTTTTGCCTCCTAGACCAGATAACATATGGGCTTTTAGCTACATATTTTGTAGTTAATTCGCAAGCTTGGCCTGTCTTCCCCGTGAAACACCGTTGGCGGTAGACCAAGCTGACATCGTTTCTGCCAGCATCACATCACAGTGCAGCAAATGAATGCAGGTGACCAAGCTGCTTCCCGTCGATTCGATATTTCGACCCCAAGGATTTGGCATCCAGAGGCTTCGCGGTTTGGAATATTGAGTATCGAAGGCTGGGTGCGCCAGGTGGCGGTTGGCCAGGAACTTTTCAGGATGTTGCATTGGCAATAGACCACTTGGCAACCATGAAGACGGACGGCATTCCACTCGATTTGAGCCGCGTCACTGTGGTGTGGCATTCTGCGGGAGGTCATCTCGCACCTTGGGTAGAGGCGCGGTCACGGAGCTTTTGGGCGGGTCCCGCACTCAGTATCCCGACCGTTATGACGTTTCCACCCGATTCACATGTTGCCGCTTGGCGTCAAGCAACTCATCATTCACGGCAAAGAAGACGATGCACTGCCCATTGATCTTTCGCAACGCTATGCATCAGCAGCGCAAGTAGTCGGTGACAGTGTCCAATTTGTCGAACTGTCCAATGCCGGGCACATGGATTTTCTTGATCCGCACAGCAAGCACATTCCGTCCTTTGTGATTACCTCCGTTAAGCGACCCCAGTCAACGCCGTTGCAGTGCGTCAAAGACGGGCGGCGCGAACCGCTCTCAAACGCATGGCGGCTGATTGTCTGTCCTGCTGCTCATGACCATCCATCCACAACCCAGCAACGCAAAGCCCACCACGGGCAACACCAAGCCCGGCGCACCGAAGGTCGAGATCATCAGGGCAAACAGGGGCGGGCCGAGTGTGGAGCCCAGATTGCCCATCTGTGCCACCGCACCGTTGGCGCGCGCCTGCACTGCCGGTTCGTGGCTCAGGTAAGGAATCAAGGCAAAGGATGAGCCACCCGCCAGACCCACCGAATACGTCAGCAACACCGCCACCGGCGCCATGCGCAGCCCAGCCATCAGACAGCCACCCAAACCCAACCCGACCAGCGCCATCGCCGTGAAAGCCCCCAACACCAGTCGCCTGGGTGCGACCAGGGATTGCGCCAACCAGCCCGCAGAAAAGGTGCCGCTGATGGCGGCAAAGGGCAAGATGACCGCCACCCATGCGCGATCCGCCCCCGCGTACTGGGGCACAAAAGTCAGCAAGGCAATGGCGGTGCTGGTGTAACAAAAGAAGCACAGACCCGGCAGGGCGGTGACCCAGTGTTGATAGAGGCGCAGGTGCAGCCTCGGCAACGCGGTCAATGCTGGCCAAGGCTGAGCCTGTGCCGCATCCTTGGGCACCATGAGCAACACCAGCACAAACATCATCGTCAGCCCCGAGGCATGCACAAGAAAAAGACCACGTAAATGAAAATGCGCCAACACCCAGCCACCTCCCGCCGCAGTCAGTGCAAAAGCGACGGTCACAAACGTGCTCCACAGCCCCATGACAAGCGAATGATGCCTCCGTGCGCTTTGGCGGATGATCAGCACGGGTGCCGCCACCACCACTGCCAACTGAGAAAAGCCCTCGAACAGACGCGTCAGCCACAACAATTCAAACGGCAGGATCAACGACTGCAGCAAGGCCAGCACCGCGCCCAGCCCCATGCCCACCAGCAACAAGCGTCGATAGCCGATGGCGGGGGCGCACAGTCCCGCTGTGACACCCAAGACCAGTCCCACCGTACCCACCGTCGACAAAATCCATCCCATGGCCGTGGGTGTGGCTTCGTAGGTGGCCTGCAGGGTCTGAAAGGCAAAGGAAATTTTCGAGAACTGCATCGCCGCCAACACGCCACAAAGCCACAAGGTGATGACCCTGGGCCAATACGTGGTTGACAAGGACGCGAGGGCGGGATTGGCTTTTTTCTGAGGCATAGGCCGATGTTCGCGTGCCGCCGCAGGTGCGTCAACGCATAACTTATGCGTCACTCTGCACGGTGGTGCAAAGGCGCGCTGGAAGGCCACTGGCCAGCCAAACGCGCTCCCAAACCATGATGCTGCGGTGAATCTGCAGGCCCACGGTCTGTGCGGTGCGCACATGCACCACCACTGGTGCGGGGGCCTCCTGTTCCCACCAACCGTTGAGGCTGAGTTGCAACTCGGCTTGGGCAATGTCCTCGGTCGCGAATTGCCAGAGCGAGGTATGCAGCAGATCGGTTTCTGGAATGCCCCATATCTGCTGACGCAAAGGCGATGCCGCCAACAACCGGTGGTCGATATCGGTAATCAAATGCGTGGGCAAAGTGCAATGCTGAACCAGCCGCTGCAAGGCGGCATCCTGTGCTGGTGAATGAGCCAGGGCATGCCACAAAGCCTGAATGACCTCTGCTGACGGCGTGATACTGCCCCGCTCCCAGCGCGACACGGTGGCTTGATTCACTCCCGCCATGACGGCCACAGCCTCCTGCTTCAACGCTTTGATGCGCCGCAAACGCTTGAGCCGCTTGCCAAACGATGGCAAGGAAGCAATGACTTGGATGGTGTGCGGCATGGCAAGTATTCTGTTAGAGATGTTCAGCCATCTCCAGTGCAAGAAGGTGGCAAGGGCTCAGGGATGGGAGGATGTAAACGATGATCATGGCCGCTTGTGATGCAGGATGCCGCACATTATCTTTGCCCGAGGTTCGGACCGCCGACGTGTCATGAGGCGGAGCGAAAAATACTCTGTTGTTGATAGCAACATACGCAGGTTATACCTGGGCTATGGGCCATTTTTGCATTGATCATTGAAGCCAGAATTCAATTCATCGGCACATGCGTTCACTGTCGTTTGGTGAGCAAGTCCACGGAAAAATGTATACATAAATAGCAAAGCCAAAAAACAACAGCGGTGTCACGAGGTCTTCTTTAGTCATTACCCGTTGAAATTTGGACCATGTTTGGCCTAAAAAGCTCAAATATTTGACCGGATTGGTGTTTACCCACATTGACGACATTGATATTGGCCTGTTAAATCACATCAACATGTATACATCTGGTATTCATCAAGATGTCATCCTTGGCCACATACACACCATCTATTAGCCCCGGGCATCGGGTTCAACTGACTTTGCAAGCGTAGTCACCCATGCACGCCCTACGTCTCTGGTCTGTCCGTCATGCCCGTGGCCTGCGCCGGGTGTATGACCTGTTCTCGCGGTTGGCGCCGGTGGTGGCCCCGGTGGCTCGCGCCATTGGCGTGACCCGCACCGAGGCACTCTTGCGCCCGCTGGAGCGCAACGCCAAGGGCTTGCTGTTTGACTGTCGCATGTGCGGCCAGTGTGTGCTCTCGGCCACCGGCATGGCCTGCCCGATGAATTGCGCCAAGGAAATGCGCAACGGCCCCTGCGGCGGCGTGCGCGCCAATGGCCATTGCGAGGTCAAGCCCGACATGCGCTGCGTCTGGGTGGAAGCCACTGCCGGCACCAAACGCATCGCGCCCGACCACCTGGCCCACCCCACACCCTTGCTGCCCGCCATTGACCAGCGCAAACGCGGCAGCGCCAGCTGGATTCAGGTGATCCATGGCAAGCCGAACCCGGCCTTTCAACCGCCCGTAGGTGAACGCATCACCCCCCAGGCACAGCAAGGCCCGCTGGAGCGCGCCTGCCGCTCGGGCCGTTTTGTCATCACCGTGGAAGTGGCCCCGCCGGACTCAGCCAACCCAGCCGACCTGCTGGCGCGTGCCGAAAAATTCAAGGGCCTGGTCGATGCCATCAACATCACCGACGGCGCGGGTGGCAACTGCCACATGTCCAGCGTGGCGGCATCCGCCATCTTGACCACTCACGGCTTTGCGCCGGTCTACCAGGTGGCCTGCCGCGACCGCAACCGCATTGCGATTCAGGGCGACATTCTGGGGGCCAGCGCTCTGGGTGTGCAAAACATCTTGTGCCTGACGGGTGACGATGTCAGCCAGGGCGACCACCCGCAGGCCAAGCCGGTGTTTGACCTGGATGCCGTCTCGCTGCTGCACATTGCACGCGGCATGTGTGACCGGGGCGAATACGCCAGCGGCCGCAAGCTGCTCACTGCGCCCGACCTGTTCATTGGTGCCACCGCCAATCCTTTTGTGCCACCGTTTGGCGACCGCATTGCCAATCTGGAAAAGAAGATTGCCGCCGGTGCGCGTTTCATCCAGACCCAGTTTTGTTTTGATCTGCTCATGCTGGAAGACTTCATGCGCCTGGTGCGTGAGCGTGGCCTGCACCAACGCGCCCACTTCATCGTCGGTGTCGGCACATTGGGCAGCGCCAAGGCCTTGGGCTGGATGGCGCAGCATGTGCCCGGCGTGCATGTGCCCCCTGCTTTGCTGGCGCGCATTGCCGCCGCACCGGATCAAAAAGCCGAAGCCAAGCAAGTGTGTATTGAAACCATCCAAGCCCTGGCACGCATTGAAGGCGTGGCCGGTGTGCATGTGATGGGCCACAAAAACGAGGACACCCTCGCCCAGATCATTTCCGAGAGCGGTTTGCGCGAGCAAACCCGTCTGCACTGCGAATGACTTTTTTAACAAAGAGGAGACCCCCAATGAGCGACATGACCCCACAGGAACAACAGCTGGTCGAATGGCTGGCCGACATGAACGAGGACGACGCGCTGGCGCTGTCCAACAAAATGCTGCTGGAAGAAGGCGCTGACCCGCTGCGCGTGCTCGAACTCTGTCGCACCGCCATGGACATCGTTGGCAAGCGTTTTGAGGAAGGCGAATACTTCCTGCCCGAGTTGGTGCTGGCCGGTGAAATGCTCGACACCATCGGCAAAGTCGCCAAGCCGCTGATCAAGGCCGCGCCCGGTGAAGAGGTCAAAACACACGGCAAGGTGCTGATCGGAACAGTGCATGGCGACCTGCACGACATCGGCAAGAACATCGTCACCTTCATGCTCGACATC
Organism: Rhodoferax sp.; assembly: GCA_031291305.1. Classification (GTDB taxonomy): domain Bacteria; phylum Pseudomonadota; class Gammaproteobacteria; order Burkholderiales; family Burkholderiaceae_C; genus Rhodoferax. The sequence continues at coordinate 110,182 of JARLJH010000012.1, forward strand.
AATGGCTTTGAGGTCAAAGACATCGGCATTGACGTGCCGGTCAAGACCTTCATCAAAGAAATCAACGAGTACCAACCCGATGTGGTGGGTCTTTCAGGGTTTCTGACGCTGGCCTTTGATTCCATGAAAGAAACCATTGCCGCTTTTGAGGCCGAAGGCATCCGTAACAAGTTCAAGATCATGATTGGCGGCGGCCAGATTGACGACACCGTGCGCGGTTACACCGGGGCCGATGCCTTCGGTGTCAACGCCGTTGAAGCCGTGCATCTGTGCAAGAACTGGATGGGGGTGGCAGCATGAGCGCCGAGAACACCATGGCCGCCGACTCCACCATGATTGGGCCGTATGAACAAACGGCTGCCGCCAAGGCCGCCTATGACGCACGCTGGGAACGCATCCTGGCCTGCGTGCGCCTGGAGCAGCCTAAGCGCATGCCGGTGGGCTTTCAGAGCTTCTTCTTCCCGGCCACCTATGGCGGCATCACCTACAACGAGTTGATGCACGACTACGAGAAGGCCAAAAAGGTTTGCTACGACGTGGTCATGGAGTTTGAACCCGACGGCGTCTACCCCTTGCTGATGGGCACCAACCAGGGCCGCGCGTTGGAAAAGCTCGAATTCAAACAACTCCAGTGGCCCGGTCACGGCGTGGGCGACATGCAGCCCTACCAGTACCTGGACCGCGAGTACATGAGCGCCGACGAGTACGACGACTTCCTGTTCGACCCCACGGGCTTTTACATCCACAAATACCTGCCGCGCGTGGCCGGTGCTTTTGAAGGTTTTGACAAACTGCCGTCCTTCCCCGGCCTGCACTACTTCCGCCTGGTCAACGGCATTCGGTCCTTTGCCCTGCCCGAAGTGCGCGCCTCGTTTGACAAGATCGTCGCCGCTGCCGAAGAGGTCAACACCTTCTTTGGCCACCATATCGACTGGACGCAAAAGATCAACGCCGCCGGTTACCCGCTGTTCAACGGCATCAACGCCGTGTCGCCCTACGACTTCATCGCCGACTACTTCCGCGGTGCCACCGGCATGATGAAAGACCTGTACCGCCACAAAGACAAACTCAAGCAGGTGCTGGACAAGGCCGCGGTGTTCCTCACCAAGATGACCATCACCAATGCCAAGATGTCGGGCAACCCCATTGTCTTCATCCCGATCCACTGGGCGCCGGATGCGTTCATGAGCCCGAAGCAGTTTGAAGAATTCTGGTGGCCGCCGTTTCGCAAAATGATGATGGGCATGATCGAGGCCGACCTGATCCCCATGCCGATGTGGGAGTCCGACTGCACCAAGCGGCTGGAAGTCATCAAAGACATTCCGGCCGGAAAATGCATCTACTGGTTTGAGCGCACCGACATGGTCAAGGCCTTTGAAGTGCTGGGCGACCGCGTGGCCTTGCGCGGCAACCTGTCACCGTCGATGCTGACCACCGGCACACCTGCTGACGTGGACGCTGCCGTCAAGCACTTGGTGGACAACGTCTGGAACAAGGGCGGCAATTTGATTCTGGACGGCGCCTTCGGCATCCCGGACGAAACGCCCACGCCCAATGTGCGCGCCATGTTCGACGCGGCCCGCAAGTACGCCGGCGGTTAATACGCAGGCTTAACCACGCTCACCCACCAGCTCATCACCATGCCCAGCCGCACCCACATCAATCTGCTGCGCAACGTCGCCGCCATGCCTTTAAGTGGCAGGCAGTCGCCCTTGCGCGAACGCATGCGCCGTGACGCGCTGGCCCTGGCTGAACGTGAGGGCCTGGGCGAGGTGGCCTTGAGCTACTGCATCGTGCCCTTGGAGCAGCCCGTGGGCGAAACGCTGCGGCTGGCGGGTGAAACCCTGCACGCGCCCTGGCTGCTGCCCGCCAGCGGCCAGCTCACCGCGCTGGCCTGTGCCTCGTGCACGGTCGGCCCGGCACTGGAGGCGCGGGTCACCGCCTTGTTCACCGAAAAACGTGCCTCGATTGCACTGGCGCTGGATGAAGTGGGCAACGAGCTGCTGTTTGCCGCCTCACGCCTGGTGCAAGACCGTATGCTGGCCGATGCCCAACGCCAGGGCTTGAGCTTGAGTGGTGAATTGCGCCCCGGCGATCCTGGCTTGGCCATTGACGCGCACGCCACCGTGTTGCGCCTGGCCCAGGCTGAGTCCATTGGTGTTGTCGCCCGATATGGCCATACGCTGTACCCGCTCAAGTCCTTCTCGGTGGTGATGGGCGCTGGCATCAACTTGCCCAGAGCCAACTGGTCACGCTGTGACAGCTGCCCCACCCGCGCCAAATGCAAACTGGCCCATCGCGAACAGGCCGAGCGCGAGCTGGCATCAGCTTGATCGACTCGCCGCCATTCATTGCCCACCATGCCCCACACCCGCCCCGCCACCCACGCCGTAAGCCACACGCTTCACTTCCCCGAGCTGGATCGCTCCATCACCGCGCAAGCCGACGAGAGCGTCTTCCAGAGCGCCCGCCGCCAGGGCCTGCGCCTGGTGGGCGCTTGCGGAGGCCGTGGCACCTGCGGCACTTGCGTGGTGCGGGTGACAGAGGGCCACGTGGATGCCACACCCGCCAGCGCCATCAGTGAACCGGCGGCCATCGGCCCCAACCCCACCCACAGCCGCAAAAAGTGGCTGCGCGCCTGCCAAATCCACGCCCACAGCGACTGCAGCATCGAAGTCGCCCCGCGCTCCCTGGCCCCGGTGGTGCGGGCCGAGGCAGACACTGCGGGCGTGCCCGAAATGCTGGCGCTCGATGCCAGCGTGCGCAGCCATGACATCACCGTGCCCGCAGCGACCTTGGCCGACAACCTCAGCGATGCCGACCGCGTGCTGCGGGCTCTGGGTGCATCCAACCTCACGCTGGATTTGAAGGCCGCCCAAACCCTGTCGCCGCTGCTGCGCAAACAATCGAACGACGAACACTGGTCACTGCGCGTGCGCCAGCGCGGCCAGGAGCTGATCGACTTTGCCCCCAGCGCCAGCCGCACCCTGGGCCTGGCGGTGGATCTGGGCACGACCAACGCCGCAGCCTTTCTGGTCGACCTGGAAACCGGCGCACGCCTGGCCAGCTTGGGCATCGAGAACCCGCAAACCGCCTGGGGCGCGGACCTGATCAGCCGCATCAACAACGCGGTGCGCAGCGACAGCACCCGTGAAGAGTTGCGCGCCGCCGCCGTGACCGCCATCAACGCCCTGGCGCACGACCTGTGCCACGCCGTGGGGGCCAGCCGCGAGCAGATTGTGGATGCCGTGGTCTGTGGCAACACCGCCATGCACCACCTGCTGCTGGGCCTGCCTGTCGTGCAATTAGGCCGTGCACCCTTTGTAGCTACTGCGCGGGCAGCTATGGATTTGAAAGCACGTGAACTGGGCCTGAGCATTGCGCCAGGGGCCTGGGTACACATCGTCGCCAATGTGGGCGGCTTTGTCGGTGGCGACCACGTCACCGCGCTGCTGGCTACCCAAGACCGTTGGCAAGGCTGCCGCACCGCCTTGGTGATGGACATTGGCACCAACACCGAAATCTCACTCGTCCACGGCGGGCGCATCTTGTCGGCCTCTTGCCCGTCTGGTCCGGCGCTGGAGGGCGGTCACATCTCTTGCGGCATGCGGGCGGCAGAAGGCGCGATTGAGCGCGTCAGCCTGGAGGCTGGCCGCATCACCGTGCGCACCATTGGCAACCTGGCCCCAGTGGGCCTGTGTGGCTCAGGCGTGCTGGATGCGCTGGCGGTGCTGCGCAGCGCCAACATCGTCAACGCCCGGGGCCGCCTGGCTGCCGACCATCCCGACGTGCAAGAACTCAACGGCCAGCGTGTCGCCGTGCTGGCCCCCGGCGTGCACTTTTCGCAAGACGACGTGCGTGCCGTGCAACTGGCCAAAGCCGCCATCCGCACTGGCGTGGACATGCTGCTGCAACACCAGGGCTTGCATGAGCAGGACATTGACCGCTTCATCATCGCCGGAGCCTTTGGGGCCTACATCGACATCAGCAGCGGCATGGCGATTGGCCTGTTCCCCAAGCTGCCGATGGAACGCTTTGAACAGGTGGGCAACGCCGCCGGCCTGGGTGTGCGCCAGATGCTGGCCAGCCAAGCTGCCCGAGCCCGCGCCACCGAACTGGCCAGCACCTGTGAATACGTGGAGCTATCCACCCGCAGCGAATTTCAAAAAGTTTTTTTACACCATATCGGATTCCCGTCCTAACCCCAGAGGAGACAAGCATGAACATGTCAGAACCCAACAACTTTGCCATCAAGATCATTGGCGAGCGCATCAACCCCGGCTTCAAAAGCACCCGCGCGCTGTTTGACAACGAAGACCTGCCCGGCATCCAGGCCCTGGCCGTGCGCCAGGCCGAGGCCGGTGCGACTTACCAAAACGTCAACATCGGTGCCCGTGCGTTGACCGACCCGCAGTTCATGACCCGCGTGATCCAGGCCATTCAAGAGGTGGTGAGCACCCCGCTGTCGTTCGACTTCCCCAGCAAAAAAGTGCAAGAGATTTGCCTGGCTGCTTATGACATTGACAAGGCCGGTGGCGAGCTGCCCATCGTCAACTCCATCACCGAACACCGCTGGGATTTGATGGAGCTGTATGGCCCCTACAAGTTCAAGGTGATCCTGATGGCCTCGGAACGGCTGGAAGAAGTGGACGGGGCCATGGTGGCCAAGGGCAACAAGACCACGCAAGAAATCTACAGCACCGCCAAACGCGCCGCGCTGCGCCTGAAGAACGACTACGGCATGCCGCTGGACCACATCTTCATCGACATGTCGGTCTCGGCCATCATTGCCGACACCGAAGGCCTGAACCGCAGCACAGTGGAAGCCATCCGCCTGATTGGCGCCGACCCCGAGCTGAAAGGCGTGCACATGATGGGTGGCCTCTCGAACATCGGCCAGCAATTGCCCCCCAAAGCCGCCGACGGCTCTGACCTGAAACACTGCCTGGAAAACGCCTTCTTGACCCTGAACGTGCCACACGGTTTTGACTACGTGCTGGGCACACCCTGGCGCGGTTACGAGCCCCTGGCTGAAGACCACCACGTGCTCACCACCTACCGCAACTTTCTGGAGCAAACCGGCAGCAATGCCCTACGGGCGGTACGCAAGTTTTACAAGGCCTAAAGCGTTATGAGCACACCCGCACAGGCCACACTGGCCCTGGTGGTGGACGGCTGGTTTGATGGCGAACAGCGCCACAGCGGCCCCACCACCTTCACCGTCATCAACGGCCAGATCAGCGCCATCGACGCTGGTGACCACAGCGCGGCGCTGGCGGTACGCGGCCTGAGCGTGGAGCGCGGTGCCTTCCTAATCCCCGGCTTGGTCGATGCCCATGTACACCTGTTTCTGGACGGTGCACCCACCGAGCAAGCGGTGCGCTCGGCCCACCTCAAACAGCCGCTGGAGCAACTGGTAGAAGCCGCCCGCGCCAGCGCCCGCCAGTCGCTCAGCCTTGGCATCACCCAGGTGCGTGATGCGGGTGACCGCCATGGCATCAACAACCGCGTGCGTGCCGAGGCCGAATCGCCCAACAGCAACCTGGCCAAAGTGCGCTCCACCGGCCTAGGCATCAAACGCGCCAAGCGATACGGCGCCTTCATGGCCACCGACGTGGACGATGCTCAAAGCATCCGCGACTCGATCCAGAGCCTGGCCGTAGCCAACGACGAAATCAAACTCATCCTGACCGGCATCATCGACTTTGATGCCGGGGCCGTCACCGACGAGCCCCAGTTCACGTTGGACGAAGCCCGCGTGGTGGTGGACGCAGCGCGAACCCATGGCCGCAACACCATGGTGCATTGCAGCGGCCCCAAGGGGCTGGCCATTGCGGCGGCGGCAGGTGTCGGCTCCATCGAACACGGCTTCTTCATGAGCCGCGACACCCTCGCGCTGATGGCACAGAACCAGGTGGCCTGGACACCCACCTTTTGCCCGGTGCACTTTCAGTGGGCGCAGCCCCAGGCCGTGGGCTGGAAGCCTGAGACGGTAGGCAACCTGCGTCGCATTCTGGACCAGCACGCGCAGCACCTGTTGATGGCGCAAGAGCTGGGCGTGCCCCTACTGCTGGGCACCGATGCCGGCAGCATGGGTGTGGAGCACGGCCACGCCGTGTTTGACGAGATCGACCGTTACCTGGAGGCTGGCCTGTCCTTGCAAGACACCTTGCGTGCCGCTACATCAGCCAACCGCCGCCATTTCGGACAAACCCACACCACTCTGCGCCCCGGCGCAGCCTGGGATGCCGTGCTGCTGGCGCGCGACCCGTTTGAGCACATTCAGGCGCTGCGCCAGGCGGTGAAGGTGTGGCGCGGTGGTGATTGACGGGGATTTTGAAGGCGTGAAGAAAAATGCCTCTTGGATCACCCCGGTGCCCGGTAGCGATGGCGCAGGGATTAGCTCAATGAGCTGGTATGCGCCTACGACGCAAGGGCATTGAGGGTGGGTGGGTGTCGCGGGGAACTAGCGAATTTATGTTTGCTATTGAGTTTATAGCTGTTTGTGTAATGGGTATGAGGGCTACAGGTCAAAATGGCATAAGTTCTCATTAAGGGAACCGAATTAATAGAAACTGGTTCAGCAGGGGGCGCCCTTACGTTCCAGTTTCTTCCAGTGAAACAATTAGTCGGTTCAATCTCTCCAACAGATCGTCATAGGTCACGATCTTCACGACTCTGTTTGAGTTGATGTTGAAAAGCGTTTCTTTTTGTTCATCAGAAAGTTGATTGGATCGGCCAATAACCACCAATCCCTCGGCGGTGTATTCTCCCTTCAGCCAATCCGGCATAGTCTCCGCGTTACGCCGAATCTGGACGATCCAGTCTTCGATTTGTTGCGATGCATGCGACACCTTATCGACGAGCCGGTTGTGCCTTTTGAATATCCGGTCATCATCTCTTTCCAGTTCAATAAGCAGCACTCGTTTGTCAGACTGCCTGTACCTGAGAACAAGGTCTGCCCTGAATGCCCCTACGCGTACCTCGCTGTGCACCTGTGCAACGTGAGCATCAATCAACATCGGATGCCTTTTCAGAAAGGCATGTAGATCGGCCTCTTTCTTTTTTCGCCTTTCCAGCAAATGACAGAACTCAAAATAGATTTTCGATAGCAATTGCACCTGAGATGGCGCAGGTGGCGCAAGGTACTGCATGCGCTGCTCCAACATCTCCATTTCATCCAGTGCTATCTCTTTGATACGACTAGAGCGAATTTCGACCATGATGGGTGGTATTAACTCTTCTCCTCCGCGCTCCAGGATATCAACGCCAGGGGCATGAAACTTCCCAAGAATGACAGCAGGAACGCGCTTGAAGCCCAAAGACTTGTAGGAAAGATAAGCCGAATAATCGTCGTCCATTATTAAGCGGCCACCGCGCTGATAAAGCAGCATCTCTGTGCACGCCTGAGTGCCATCTATGTGAGAACTGCGTAGCCGCCGAACCTCCTCCAAGGGATATGCCAGGGCATGCTCCATGTCGTTCGGTACTACCGCATCCAGAGGAACAATCACACGCGTGCACTCCAGCTTTCCTTGATAAGCGAGCGCACAAAGCCTGATCAAAGTCTCATTTTCTTTCGGTGGACGGTTTGGCCCCAAGTCTGCGGTATCAATATCCTCGACGGGAATCATGCGATAGCGAAAATTGTGAAGGGCCACGAGTACCCTCAGCATCAAGAACAATTTAGGAATTTCTTGAATCTGATCGCGCGGAACCACAATCCAGTCATCTACGGTACAAATTAACGCGAAAGGCTCTGGCTGAGAACGCGCGGCCCTGAATTCAGCACGTGCGACTTGCTTTAGCAGGTTGCTTCGTGTCATGAGCGTCACAGAATAAACTAGTCCGCCCCCTTGCAGCTCTTCACGGGCGATGTGAATGCCTCGATGGTCGTTATCCCAGAACAGTGAGGCAAACGTATGACTACTTAGTGGTTGATGCTCCAAGCGATCAATTTTTTGGAAACACTCTTCCAAGCTGGGTAAATCTGTCTCTTCAAGCAAATGGTCTGCGCGAGTGGTCAGAAGGCCGTAATAGAACTGTGCGAGAGGACGATTATGTTTGTAGAGCTCTCGCAACGCCGATCCGACTTTTGATCGGTCTTCGCATCCCTCATTAAGATTTTCTCTCACTAGCTTTTGCAGCGTATTGAGCATTGGAAATTCTGAAGACACTAATTTTTCCCCTTTGATATTTTGATGGACGGTGATTGGCTTTAGCCTTAATTTCTTCAAACGAGTGCAGCGAACGACATATTTTTATTTTCTGACATCCTGATTCACAGCAAATAGGGCATCGCTGGTAGGCCGTGCAAAAAGGTTTCATCCTTCCAAGCGCTATCCATTGCAGTCGTGCGGTGAATGAATGCATTGCTGACTTCGTCTGAATGATCTATTAACCGGCGTAGCAGTTCAAAATTGGAAATTTGAATTGCATTCCACGCTTTTTTCCGCGTCAATAGTTCCGGCAGTGAGTGCTCTTCCACGAAGCTTTGGTATTTCCCGAGAAAACCCGTTAGTACGTCCGCAATTTGGATGCCTGGCTCGGCTTTCGAATCAGAAAAGCAAAAGTCCACATGGCGAGAACCATCCATAAACTTCGTGTCCTTCAAACTCTTTTCGATTTCGGTCTCACGGTCGAAGATGTGAGTGGAGTTCTTGAAAAGCATGATTGGCCTCGTATAGAAGCCTTGAAAGCTGTCGATCAGCATGCCCTCTTCCTCATGTACCAAAAAGGCGAGTTCAGACAATGATGCGGCCTTTTTGACAATGGCATCTAGCATAAGTGCGGGGAGATTGTTGTTCTTTGGGTTGCGATCTGCAATAAACTCGTTGACGGAGCCCATGAAAGCTGCCACCCCGCCTGGCTGGATGTCTGGATAGCGGTGTAGTTTCATCAGCGCCAAGAACTTCGGCTCATCGAGGTTTGCCAGCCGATAAAGTTCGTTTTTTATGTACTGATGATGCGGGGAATACTCCCTGAATTTATCCTCGGCCAAGATGGAGTCAATGATGTCGACAATTGACCAGTGGATGATGTTGACGCTGGAGTAATGGATCGCAATGCCATGGTCGACTAGCCAAGACAAAAAGGTCCCTAACTTTTTCGAGGTCAAAACCTTTTCAAAGTCACCTTTGGCGACATGGCCAAATTTGATTTCAGAAGCATTTCTCTGCATTCCAAGCTTGCCTCTCAAAGCAGCGATGTCGGGCAGGGACTGCCCCTCCGCAAGAACGATTCCGCCCAATACAAAGTTATTGTGCTCAGGGACGTTCGTGCCTTCATCCGTCAAGTAGAACTTGCGAATGTTGTTGGTCTCGTCGTAATAAAACGTGAATTTGTCGTTGACCCGCCGAAGCTGGAAGGCATTCACCATCATTTCTCGCATTTCGTTCACGTCAATTTCCATGTTTGATCCCGGTTAATTGAGACCCGCCTGTTGGCGTATGCCCTTCATTCTGCATTGCAGACGATGTCGATGTTTCAAATATGTTGTCTGGCGTATACCTGAATGTCTTTAGTGTGCATCCAGAAGGCTATTGCTTGCGCCGCAAATCGCCTTGTCAGTGCGGGAACCGATCTACAGTCAAACGCATTCCATTCAAGACGAAAATTCACCGTATTACTCCCACCCCATGCCCCAATCCCTCACCACCCCTAGCACCAGCGAACTGCTGATCAAAAAGAGCCGCTTCATCGGCTGCGTGCAACCCGTGGCGGATCGGGCAGCGGCGCAGCAGGTGGTGGCCGCGTTGCGGGCGCAGCGCCCGGCGGCGGCGCATGTGTGCTGGGCGCTGCTGGCGGGTGGGCACTCGGCGGCGGTGGACGATGGCGAACCCAGCGGCACGGCCGGGCGGCCCATGCTCGATGTGTTGCGCCATCAGGATCTGGACGGCGTGCTGGCCACGGTGGTTCGCTATTACGGCGGCGTGAACCTGGGTGCCGGTGGCCTGGTGCGGGCCTACACCGACTGCATTGCCCAGGCGCTGCTGGGCGCTGAAAAGTCACCCATCGTGCAGCTGCTCACCCTGCGCTGCGCCATGCCCTACGCGCTGGAGGGCATGGCCCGCCGCGAGCTGCAAGCCGCAGGCGGCACGCTGGGCCAGGTGCAGCACAGCGCGCAAGTTGAAATGATCTTCTCCTTGCCGGAACCAGAGGTGGCCCCACTGGTCGCCAAGCTCAATGAGGCAGGCCATGGGCAAATGCGCTGGCTTGCGGTGGACGAGGCGGCTTAGGGGCTGGTCGTGAAGGCTTTGCCGTGGCAATGCGGCTGCCCCGTGCAGTTTTCTCTGCGTGCAGTCGTCACTATTGAGTTGATAGCCGCTTACCCAGTTGATACCTGGGCTAGAGGCTAAAAATGCGCAGTATTCCCCTAACCCTGACCAAAAAATCCACCCAGGCAAGTGACTACGTGAAGAGCTTTTGCTTGCGTTTGGTATCACTTCGCACGCGCTGGCGATGACACTGCAGGTACTAGACTAGCGTTGCATTTCATCTTGGGCATATGATGGTGGCACCAGGTGTTGAGCTTATTGATCATGTGGTTAGCAACCGTCTGAATCAGCGCCAACGGCGCTTACCAGACCGCCGCCGAGCCGTCATGCATCAACGCCGGTTGGAGATAAACAGAACCAGGGAAGTGGACATGTCACTGTACCAAATGCGTAAGTTCGTCGCGCCAGAGTTCATTTTCGGCGTTGGTTCACGCCGGCGAGTTGGCTACTACGCGCGCAACCTGATGGCTCGCAGAGTGCTTGTCGTGAGCGACCCAGGTGTCATTGCTGCTGGTTGGCTCAAGGATGTGCAGGCTGATTTGACAAATGTCGGCATTGAGTCCGTCGTGTTTCACGCGCTGACACCCAATCCCAAAGATCATGAAGTCATGGCCGGGGCCGCTTTTTATGCCAGTGAGCGCTGTGATTTGATCGTTGCCGTAGGCGGTGGCAGTGTGATGGACTGTGCCAAAGGCATTGGTATCGTGCATGCCAACGGATGTCATATCCTGGCCTTTGAAGGCGTCGATCAAGTCGTTGTGCCGGGACCTCCGTTGATCTGCATTCCAACCACGGCAGGGACAGCGGCCGATATTTCCCAGTTTTGCATCGTCGTCAATACGCAAGATCGCTACAAGATGGCCATCATCAGCAAGACGATGGTGCCCGATGTGGCGTTGGTTGACCCGGAAACCACGCTGACCATGTCGCCTTATCTGACCGCCTGTACTGGGCTGGATGCTCTGACCCACGCCATTGAGGCCTATGTATCTACCGCCAGTTCACCCGTGGCCGATGTCCATGCGCTGGCCGCCGTTACGCTGATCTGGAAAAATCTGGAGATAGCCGTTGCACAGCCCAACAATTTAATGACGCGTGAGAACATGCTTCTGGGTAGTTTGCATGCCGGGTTGGCTTTTTCGAACGCCAGTCTTGGCGCTGTTCATGCTTTAGCGCATTCGTTGGGCGGTTTTCTGGATTTGCCACATGGGGAATGCAACGCTTTGCTGCTGGAGCACGTGGTGCGTTTTAATATGAATGCGGCGACTGACCGCTACGGCCAGATTGGTCAGGCGATGGGAATCGATATGCGCGGCATGACAGAAAGTGAGTGGGCCAAGAAGATCACGACCGAACTGGCAGCCTTGCGCAAACGGGTTGGCATCGTTGACAGTCTGGCCCTGCGGGGCGTTCATTCAACCGATATTCCAGAACTGGCTGGACATGCGCTCAACGACGCCTGTCTTGTCACCAATCCTCGGTATACCCAACTGGGTGACATTAAGGCGATTTATGGCGAAGCTCTTTGAGTCCGGTGAGGATTGGGAAACCCGCAAGGATCGCATCATCGGTCTGGGTGATCGCTCGTTCCATAAAAGCTATTACCCCCAATTGCGTCAGAACCTGGATCGCCTTGAGCGCTTTCGCACACTCATTGACCACACATCGGATTTCGTCATTCTCATCGCTTTGCCCGAAGGGATCGTGGTTGATGCCAACGCCGCCTTGGGGCACTTGCTTGGCGAATCTGTCGAGAAATTAATCGGCCAGCCCTTGGCATCATTAGAGTTGTTGGATGTAACAATTTTGCTGGCTGATCTGCGCCTGGACATGAGTGCGCTTAATACCAGCGTGGAAACGCCTCCCCATTTTCTGGTGACCGAGTACGGTTGTGGCGAAGCTTCCATCTGGCTGGAGTTGTCGTATCGCGTGGCCATGGTTGAACACGTCTGTTACGGTGTGCTCGTAGGGCGCGATTTCACCGAACACAAGTTAGCGCAAGATCGGATCAAGTTCCTCGTCCATCATGATGTCTTGACCGGCTTGCCCAATGTCTTGCTGGTGCAGGATCGATTGCAGCAGGCAATCAGTCTGGCTGACCGCAATCATGAAAAGCTGGCACTGTTGGTGGTTGATCTGGATCAGTTCAAAACCGTCAATGACACCTTGGGTCGTCGCGTTGGTGATCAGGTGTTAATTACCGCGGCCAACCGTCTGCGTGAGTGCTTGCAGGGCACGGATACTCTCTGTCGACAAGGCGGAGATGAGTTTCTGATCCTGCTTCCAAATCTGAATGATCCAGATGCCAGTGTGATAGTTCTCTCTAAGTTGATGCTTGGATTTTTGATGCCGCTTCGAGTGGATGACAAGGAGCTGACCATGACTGTTTCGGTCGGCGTGTCCATGTATCCTGACGACGGTGCTGATTTCGATACCTTGCTCAAGAAAGCCGACATGGCCATGTATCGAGCCAAGCATGACGGTGGCAACACCTATCGATTCTTCAACCAGGAGATGAACGAGGAGGCACAGGAACGGCTGGTCATGCATGTCGGTTTGCGCCAGGCACTCGAAAAGGGTGAGTTTGTGCTTCATTACCAGCCACAAATTGAACTCGATAGTGGTCACCTGGTTGGTGTTGAGGCGCTGATCCGCTGGAATCACCCGGAGTTGGGCTTGGTGCCTCCTGCTCGTTTCATCCCGGCAGCGGAAGAAAACGGTCTGATTGTCCCAATAGGGGCGTGGGTGTTGCGCGAAGCTTGCCGGGAGGCGGTGCGATTTCAGAATGCCGGTTTATCCCGCTTGGTGGTTGCCGTCAACCTCTCTGCGTTGCAGTTCAAACGGGGTGACATTGCGCAGTCGGTGAGATTGGCTCTGGAGGAGTCTGGTCTTGCCCCCGAGTTACTTGAACTGGAGTTGACGGAATCGATCTTGATAGGCGACACAGAGCGTGTTCTGTCGACCGTGATGGGCCTGAAGGAGATGGGAGTCAAGCTGTCCATCGATGACTTTGGAACGGGGTATTCCAGCCTCGCTTACCTCAAACGATTCAAGGTCGACAAACTCAAAATAGACCAGTCATTTATCCGCGATCTAGCCCATGATGTGGAGGATGAAGCCATCGTCCGGGCGGTCATCCAGATGGCCCATAGTCTTGGTTTGCAAACCATTGCTGAAGGTGTCGAGAATAAGGAGGTTCTGGATCGACTAAAGCTCTATCACTGTGACGAGATTCAAGGGTACTTCATCTCGCGGCCAATACCTGCCACTGAATTCGTTACGGCGTATGCGCCATCTCATTCTCGGTGACTTAACAAGACGACGATGGCCCACGCACGCACCAGCCAAACCCATCCACTGCAGATTGCAGAAGTCCGCGCCAGCGCCGCCCATGGGCGCATCGGCATCACCTTCTGCCCTGGCAAGCATGACCATTTCGCGCACACCGGTGCCTGGGAGCGCGACCTGGGCATCGACCTGGACCTGATCGCCGCATGGGGCGCCAAGCTGGTGCTGACCCTGGTGGAACCCGCAGAGCTCATTGCATTGAAGGTGCCGACGCTTGGGGCGGAGGTCCACCGCCGGGGCATCCAGTGGTGCCACCTGCCCATTGCCGACTATTCCGTCCCGGGCAAAAAGTTTGAAGAACAGTGGCTGACACAAGGTCAGGCGGTACGTGCGATGCTGCGCCAGGGTGACGACGTGCTGGTGCACTGCAAAGGCGGGCTGGGCCGTGCCGGGATGATGGCAGCGCGGCTGCTGGTGGAGCTGGGCATGGAGCCCGAAGCGGCGATCCACGCCGTGCGCCACGTGCGCAAGGGCGCCATCGAAACGTCGGCACAACTCGCTCTGGTGCGCCGCACCGTGACCCAGCCCTGAGTCAACCCAGCATGACGATGAACACATCACCTATCGACACCACCACCCTGCAGCGCGTCGGCGGGCAACTCGGTAGCAACTACGCTGGCATCTTTCAGGATGACAGCGGACGGCGCTACTACGTCAAGACGCTGGAATCCGCCGCCCACGCACGCAACGAGATGATCGCCGCCAGGCTCTACCAACTGGCCGGTGCGCCGACTCTGAGCTATATGCCCACCCAGGCGCCGGACCAGATCGCCACCGAGTGGGTGACGCTGGACAAGCGCTGTGTCGCACATTTCAGCGCCAGCGAACGCCAACAGGCGCAGAAATGGTTGGGCGTGCATGCCTGGACGGCCAACTGGGATGCCGCCGGTTTCGATGGTGCCAACCAGGGCGTCGTCAACGGCCAGGTGTTGACGCTTGACGTGGGTGGAGCCTTGGCTTTCAGGGCGCATGGCGACCCCAAGGGCCAAGCCTTCGGCACCCGCGTGGGCGAACTCGACGCCCTGCGCAACAACGATGACAACCCCCACGCAGCCAGATTGTTTGCCAACATGGGGCGCAATGAGATTCATCAGGCCATCATGAAGGTGACTCGAATCCCCGACGAATCAATACGCCAATGCATCCTCGACAACGCTGGCTCTCCATCGTTGGCCGACAAGATGATTGCCCGGAAAAATGACATGGCACAGCGCCTGCTGGCAGAGTCTGCTGCCGCCATCGCAACAACTTAACCCAAGTGTGACAAAGCGAAAGCGTTCGCTCAGACCGACTCAGGCATGGGCGGCGCTTCGGCTGTGAGTCGGTTGCGCACAAAATCCACGTGCCCACGCAGGTCGTAGAACATGTCGCCAAAGGACGCCGGGATCACGATGCGATTGACGCTGGCTTCAATGGTGTCAAGATGACGCAACAAATCTGCCCGTTCTTGCGGGGTTTGCGCCATAGAGGCGTCGCGTTCCAGGTCCAGCAAAACCTTGTACCAACGATGGATGCGCGATTCAATGCGCCAGCGGTAAATCGTCGGGGCAAACCTCAAAGCCGGAACCAATAACAAGGCCAGTGGAACAAGCACCGCCAAGGCCCTGGCAATCAAACTCGCCAGCCAAAACGGAAAGGTGCGATAAAGATAGGTCTTGCCCGATGCGTAGTAACGCGCCGCATCCGGGCTCATGCGAAATTCATGTTCGAGTGGCACCGGGAACTCGCCGCGTTTTTTGAACAGGCCCGGGCCGCTGTGCACCTCGCGCGCGGCTTCAAGCAGCAAATCAGACAAGGCCGGGTGCAAGCTGTCTCTGGCAATCAGTTCAACCATGGGCGCCACCAGATTCAGTTCTTGCGCAGGCAGGTTCTTGCCCAAATCCAGCGACCCCATGGGCAGCACCAGTTTGTTGAGATAGCCGATTCGCCTCGCATAAGCATCGGCCTGTGCGACGTTAAACAGGTGAATCTTTGGCGAGCGCAACAACTGGCGCATCAATTTGGATGAGGTCGAATCGCCCATCATGAAAATGACATCCAGCCGGTTTTCATTCAAGTCTTTTTCCGGATCTTTGGCATCCACTTCTTTGAAGCTGGCCGCGCCTTTGGGTTCAATGCCATTGGCCTTGAGCATGTCCAGCGCCAAGGTTCTTGTTCCGCTGCCTGGCGCGCCAATGTCAATGCGGGCACCGGCAAATTCCGACAGCAGGTGGCGGACTTTCCCATGATAAAAAATCATCAAGGGCTGGTAGTTGATGCTTCCCAGGGACATCAAATTTGGGGCTTTCGCATCCTTGAGTTCACCACCAAGCACAAAACCAATGTCTGCGCCTGGCTGCGCCGCCATCAGCCGCTGCAGGTTTTCCGGGGAACCATCCGATTTCAGGATGTTCAAGCTCACGCCATCCCTGGCCAGAATCTTTTTGTAGCGCTCAGCCGTGCGGTAAAAACTGCTGTCGACAGGGCCTGCGGTGATGGTCAATGTGTTGGGGACGGCCAATTGAACAAAGGCAAAGGCCGCAACGCCCACAGCCAGCGCCACCAACACAAAGAAACTCAAGTACACCACCAATCCGCGTGCCCGTAAGGCGTCCAGTCTTGACTTCAGTCGAAGGCGTCTGGTGTTGGCGGGCATAGGTGGGTTACTCATGGGGCAGTTCGTCAAATGAAAGTCGTAGGTGAGCTTACCGTATCGGGGTAAGCATTGGTCATTTAGGACCGCAATACGTAGCGGCAGGCCCTCAAGTTTCCTTTGCTATTGAGTATGTAGCTTATAGTGCAATGGATATGGGGGCTACAGGCCGAATAAGTCAACTTTTTAGCAGCAGCCTAATCCGGCAGGAGCTGCATCAAAAACCCGCATCTTGGCCGACAAAGCCGGTGGCGTGGGCCTTTCAGTGAGCTTGCGGTAGCCCCATCTGGCCCAGGCTAGCCGCCGCCCGGTAGTCACTGGGGCTGCAGCCACTGTATTCGCGAAAAGCCCGGCTGAAGTGCGACAGGTTGTTGAAGCCCCAGGACAGCGCCATGTCGGTGATCGGGCGTGTCGGGTACTGCCGCAACTCACGCGCGCAAGCGTCAAGCCGTAGGCGCAGGATGTGGCTGGCCAGGGTCTCTTCGCCACCCGAGAAGGCGTTGTGCAGGTGGCGCCTGCTGCAGTTGAGGGCTTGCGCCATGCGCTGCACCGACAGATCCGGGTCACGCAGGTGCAGGGCAATGTAGCTGCGAATGCGGTCTTTCAACGCTTCACGCTGCGTCTGTGCGGTCGGCTGACCTGATCGTTCAAGTAGCGAGAGCCGCACCAGGTGGGTAATCAACTCACCTGCGCCGCGCGCCGCATCGGCACTCATATGCGGCAGCTCCTGGTAGGTGCTGCGCATGGTGGCCAGCGCCACACGGGCAATGCCACTACCCTCCCCCACACACCGCGCCATCAGAGGATCCAGGCGCAGACCGTGCGCCATGAGCAAGGTTTTGGGCAGCATGACGATCAGGTGTTCCACCCGCTCGGGGTTGGCAACCGTGTAGGCACTGCTGGTGTCATAAATTGTCCAGGCACCAGGGCCAACCCAGGTTTGATGGCCGCGCTGCTGAACACCCGCTCTGCCTCGCATGGGGGCGACGATCTTGAGGTAAGCACTGTCGCTGTCGCGTGCCATGTCCTGAGTGCGCAGCACGCGGTGGCGGTTGGCCTCCAACCGGGTCAGGATCACCTCACCGGCCTGGCTGGTGGCCATGTGGCCCTCAAACGTGGTGTCGCCATACAGGTCGGACTCCAGACCGCCAAACCGCTGCCAGATCCACTCGCGCCACACCGGTGCCCGCTCACGGGGGGCAAGGTGGTCGGTCGTGACAACGGCGTAGGCGGACATGGATGTGGCGGGAACAAGAGGTGGCGATGGCGGGCATTATGGGCCGTGCGCTGCGGTGTCTGAGGTGAGGGTTAACCCGTGGCCCAGTGCACTTTTGGATCAATGCAAAGTGCACGCCCAGCACAGCACGACGCACATGCCTCTTCTACGATCCAGGCAGCGCGTGCACCCAAACAGCACCGCTAGTCCTTTTTTGACAACGATTCCTAAGGAGACTCCCATGACCGACCTGAGCATGCTGATCAATGGCCAAGCCGTCAGCGCTGAAAACGGCGCTACGTTCGAGCGCTACAACCCGCTGGACGGCAGTGTGGCCACGCGCGCACCCGCCGCCACCCCGGCAGACGCAGTGAAGGCCGTCGACGCGGCGGCCGAAGCTTTCAAGAGCTGGAGCCAGACCGGCCCGAGTGAGCGGCGCATGCTGCTGCTCAAGGCGGCTGACGCGCTGGAGGCCAAGACCCCGCAATTCATCGAGGCGGTGGCGGCCGAAACAGGCGCATCCGCCATGTGGACCGGCTTCAATGTGCATCTGGCGGCAGGCATGCTGCGCGAGGCCGCATCGCTCACCACCCAGATCAGCGGCGAGGTGATTCCCTCCGACGTGCCCGGCAGTCTGGCCATGGGCGTGCGCCAACCGGCGGGCGTGGTGCTGGGCATGGCACCGTGGAACGCGCCGATCATCCTGGGGGTGCGCGCCATTGCCACGCCGCTGGCTTGTGGCAACACCGTCATCTTCAAAGGCTCGGAAAACTGCCCGCGCACCCATCAGCTGATTGCCCAGGCGTTTGTGGATGCAGGCTTTCCGCCCGGTGTGGTGAACTACCTCACCAACGCCCCGGCTGACGCAGGCGCGGTGGTGGAGGCCATGGTGGCGCACCCGGCAGTGCGGCGCGTCAACTTCACTGGCTCCACCCGGGTGGGCAAGATCATCGCCATGACCTGCGCCAAATACCTCAAGCCAGTGGTGCTGGAACTGGGCGGCAAGGCCCCGCTGGTGATTCTGGACGATGCGAACATTACCGATGCGGTCAACGCCACCGCCTTTGGCTGCTTTGCCAACAGCGGTCAAATTTGCATGTCCACCGAACGCATCATCGTGGACGAAGCCATCGCCGACGCTTTTGTTGCCCAGTTTGCAGCCAAAGCCAGCGCCTTACCAGTAGGCGACCCGCGCCTGCCCGCGCCGGTGGTGCTGGGGTCGGTCATCGGCATGTCCACGGTGGAGCACTGCAATGCGCTGATCGACGACGCGCTGGCCCTGGGGGCCACGCTGGTGTGCGGTGCCAAGGCCAACAACACGCTGATGCCTGCCACCGTGCTGGACCATGTGACACCGGCCATGCGCATCTACCACGAAGAAACATTCGGCCCGGTCAAGTGCGTGGTGCGCGTCAGCGGCGTGGAAGCCGCCATTGCCTGCGCCAATGACAACGCCTACGGTCTGTCGGCAGCGGTGTTTGGCGGCGACATTGCGCGCGCCTTCAACGTGGCTCGGCGCATCGAGTCAGGCATCTGCCACGTCAACGGCCCCACGGTGCATGACGAGGCGCAGATGCCGTTTGGCGGCGTCAAGGGCAGCGGCATCGGCCGCTTTGGTGGCAAGGCCGGTGTGGCCGAGTTCACCGAACTGCGCTGGATCACCCTGCAAACCACGCCACGGCATTACCCATTCTGATTTGCTACGTCAACAATCGCTCCCAGCACTTCATCAGCAAATGCTGGAGACGTAAGAAATAAGTCTCATGGATCACCCCGCTGTCCGGCGATGTCAGCAAGTAAATTGGCTCAATGGGTTGGGATGCGCTTGCGATGCGCGGGCATTGAGGATGGGGGGCGAACCGGGTCTTGCCAAACGCGACCCGCACTCTACACAAAAAAGGCAACCGTCTGTGAGCCAGAGAGCACCAACTCTTCCTGCTCGTTCCAGATTTCCATGGTCTGAAAAGAATAACCATCACTCGCACGTTGGCTGGTTGAGCGCAAAAAGAACCACTCTTTTGCCGTGGGGAATTGGTAAAAGTCATGCTGGCCACTGTTTGAGCTTGCCAGCGGTACAGGACTTCAGCTCAGGCCGAATGACTTTCTCAGGCTGTGATCCACCGGCCCCACTGGCATGAAGCGGCGCAGCTTGGCCAACAAACTTGCCTGGCCACTTGGGGTATGACGCATGCGCCAGCCGCCCAGCGCTGCGCGGATGATCGTGTTCGCAACGCCATCCGGCCCAGGGGCCGCGCCCACATTCTTCGCCACTGCGCTCGATACCGTCTTGCGATCCGCCGCATAGACCGGGATTTTGATGCCCGCTTCGGGTGCGTTGGCGTCGAGGCCGGTCTTTGTGAAGCCGGGTTCGACGAGGGACACGCGGACACCGAACTGCCGTACTTCGTGATCCAGCGTCTCGGACATACCCTCAACAGCATGCTTGGCAGCCGCATAGAGCCCCATGTAAGGGGCGGGCAAAAAGCCCAACACCGAACTGACATTAACGATTCTGCCGCTGCCTTGGGCGCGCATGTGAGGCAGCACGGCTTGGCTGGTGCGCAAGATGCCGAACACATTGGTATCGAACATCCATTTGGCCTCTTCAATCGACGTTTCTTCGGCCGCGCCAACCATGGCAACGCCCGCGTTGTTGACCAGCACATCGATGCGTTTGGCCAGATCCATGACAACTTGGATTCCGCGCTGAACGGACCCTTCGTCACTGATATCCATCTCAACGAGTTGCACACCGGGTAACGGAGTTGCTTTTGCAATGTTGCGCACCGTACCAAAAACCTGGCAACCTTGATCGGCAAATTGTTTGGCCGTTGCACGTCCGATGCCAGATGAGACTCCGGTGACAACGACTACTTTGGACTTTGACATGGCAGTTTCTTTCAAAAAAATAAGTACGTAAACTCAATTACTTGGCCGGGATGTGGCTAGTGGTGATGTCGGCAATCAGCCGCCCATCAGTGCCGGTGAGAACGGTGCGCACAACGCTCAGCTGACGCCCGCGTAGTATTTTCCAATCCAGGTATGAGCCTGAAGGCGGAGGAAGTTGAGAACTTCTGACTGGTGGCTTGACCGGGTTAAAGCTGGAAGTTTACGGTGCCCGGTTTTTGGGCTTGGTTTCTCTTGGCTTCTTTTTCTATCAG
>JARLJH010000013.1 GCA_031291305.1 Rhodoferax sp.
CCTGATAGAAAAAGAAGCCAAGAGAAACCAAGCCCAAAAACCGGGCACCGTAAACTTCCAGCTTTAACCCGGTCAAGCCACCAGTCAGAAGTTCTCAACTTCCTCCGCCTTCAGGCTCATACCTGGATTGGAAAATACTACATCGGCCACGGCGTAACCACCTTCAAACACAAAAACGGTGGGCAGACCGGCCTTGGCAAGGTCCTCGCCAACCTGCAGATAGTCCTGCGTTTGCAGCGTGAATCCGGCAATCGGGTCACCCACAAAGGTATCCATACCCAATGACACCACCAGCGCCTGCGCACCAAACTTGGCGATGTCCGACAAGGCCTGTTGCAAGGTGGCACGCCAAACGTCAAAACCGGTACCACGTGGTAATGGCCAATTGCGGTTGAAATCACGCCCGGCCCCAGCGCCCAGTTCATCCGCATAACCCAGGTAAAACGGGTATTCGGTCTGCGGGTCGCCGTGGATGCTGGTGAAATAGACATCTGCGCGTTCATAGAAAATGGCCTGCGTGCCGTTGCCGTGGTGGTAGTCCAGGTCCAGAATCGCCACCCGCTCAAAGCCCTGCGTGCGTAACTGTTGAGCCGCCAGCGCGGCATTGTTCAAGAAACAGTAACCACCAAAAAAATCTGCACCGGCATGGTGGCCAGGTGGCCGCGTCAGAGCGAAAGCGGCGCGCTCGCCGCCCGCCACGGCCACCGCCGCGCTCAGGGCACAGTCTGCTCCCGCCCGTGCAGCTTCCCAGGTGCCCGATGTCAGCGGCGAACCCGCATCCATAGAAAACAAGCCCATGCGCGCCGCAAAGTTGCTGGGCAACACTTCAGATCGCAAAGTGCGCACCGGCCACACCGACGGCAACGCATCACGTTCGGCGTTGGCCACGTCCAACCCCACCCACTCGTCCCAGGCGCTGGCCAGAAAGTCCAGGTAACGCTGGCTGTGCACGCCCAGTAAAACGCTGCCGTCAAACGCCTCGGGCACCACCACCAAGCCCAACCTGCGCTTTTCCAGCTCGGCCAGCACATGATCCACCCTGGCTGGCACTTCAAAACACGGCACCAGTTCGCCGCGAAACATTTCAAACTTACCCTGATGCCTGGCATGAAGTTGGTTGAAAAAGGTGATCACACTGACTCCGAAGTTCTGAATTTGGCGGGACCTAGTATGCCCTTCTCAGCCGTATCCCCCTCTTCTCCAAACCAGGACAGCAACGATTTCAGTCTGGTTTTAATCGTGCTCCAGCTTTGTATTTGTCAAGGATGAAGACGTGGCAAGGCAGATAATTGGCGTCTGCTACCCATCAGAAGAACGGAGAGCGCCTTCGTTCGTGGCAGCGGCACCGGTATCGACCTTTCGAACGTACGCCGCATTCCAGATCAAGTGAGGTGGAACATGAAAATCCAGGCATCCGAAAAGGTGTCTTTGACCACTAGAAATCGGCAAGATTTTCTGGGTTCCCACACTTGTAGCGCGCGCGTGGCAGCAACAGTTGCGCTACTGATCAATCTGATCTTGATGTCATTCGCCGGAGCAGGACAGGTCGCGACCTACAACGCTGTTCCGCGCAGCGCGGCGACGACCATTTCCGAGGTGGGAATAGAACGTCCTAACCCGACGGATACAAGGTCCACGCAGTTACCGACCGACAAAACACCGCACACAATCAATTGGATGGGGCACTGGTACAAAGCCGACAAGCGATATGACTTGGTACTCGAAATGGCGAGGGAATTTTCGTTTCGCCATCAAGACACCCATGTCAACCTTCAATTTCCAGAGCAGATCGTCGGGACCAACGACAAGGTTGTTGTCGCCCATCTGATTGCCGACATGATCAAACACAAAAAAATCGACTGGGACATCGTATGGATGGACAACCTTATCTACCAATTCGTTGCCGAAGAATTGAATGACCCGCTCTGGGGGCGCAAGCACCTCGTTGACTTTAAAGAAGTATCCGGATTTGTCCAAAGCCAGAAGCCATTCATCATCGAAGACCCCGCCTATCGCAATCAAACCGGCGGCATTCTCGTCGGCCCCTATATCGAGGGATATTACTACGCGCTGTATTACAACAGTACCCTGGCGGCGAAAGTTGGGATACAGGTCAAACCATTCGGAATGACATTCGAGGACCTGCTCGGCTATGTCAAAGCCGCAGCCCAATACAACCAGACCGCCACCGACAAAATTCCGATTTTTTTCGATGCCCATGACATGCCGTCCATGGAGGTGCTCTTCCAGAACCTGGTCAAATCCTGGATCGCCGACTACGGAGCGACGACGACCGAGCAGAGCAGCCCGAAGAAACTTGAAGCGATGTACAAGGGGTTTCAGGCGTTTGAAGAACTCGGGAAGTACATGCCGCTGATTCCTTCCTATGCGAGCAATGCGTGGTTCCTCACAAGGGATGTGCCGCTGAACGACAAGGCACTCTTCTATATCAGTGGCACCTGGATGTACAGCCGTTGGCGGGACATCGACGTTGCCAAATCCACCAAAATGATTCCGACCGAGCTGCCAGTTTTCAAACCCGTCAACTACGGTTTGGGCGGTGTCATTCCAGCTTGGGCGGTGATGAAAGATTCACCCCACCGCGAGGCGGCTATCCGCCTGATCATGTCGATGTCAACCCCCAGGATCGCAGAGAAATGGGTGCAATACACAAAAACTCCCACCGGCATTGCAGGCGATTTTTCCAAGGCAACCATAGGCGGCGATGTGTATGAGGTCTATCAGAGAACACTTTCCGAAAAGTATGGGAACCGGGTGCAATATTCGTTCAATGCCGCTTACCTGATTGGCAAAAACAACAGTCTTCTGCAAAAGGATATTGTGGATATTCTCTGGAAACTGCTGGAAGGAAAAATGACTGCAGATCAGGCTCAGCGCTCGATTCTGGTCAAAATGAAATAGTGCACAGTGATCATGAACCACTTCACCAAAAGCCTGCGCTTCAAGGTCACCATCCTGGTGATCACGGTTGAGTTGTTGATATTGTCCGCACTAGGCGGTTTTTACACGCATCGTTTCAGCCAGGAGATCGACAATGCAATCATCGCCAGGCTCTCGATTGCGGGCTTGCTGATGACCCGTGGAGAACTGAGCTTTGATGCGGTCAGCGACAGGCGGACGATGGAGGGACTGCTCCGTGCGCCGTATAGCGAGGGTATCGTGATCGGTCTTGACGGTCACGTCTATTACTCTTTCGACCCTGCCCGGCGGGACACTCATCTCGATGAGATTGATGGATTGAAGTTGCCGGGCTCTGAATCATCGCCCTTGGCGGTTGACACACCTGATCTGATTGTGCCGATTCAGGACAGCAGCGGAACCTACCTGACTTGTCTCTCGCCCCTGCGACCCAATGGAAAGCTCACCGGCTATCTCTATTTGAAGGTAGGAACCAAGACAACGGAAACTGAGAAGAAAAAAGTCGCCATCCTCTTCGCCGTCGGCTCGCTTGCGACAGTCACATTTACCGCAGCAATACTCACCTTACTGCTCAATTTTCTGGTTATCAGGCGGCTCAACGATCTGATCGACATCTTCCGCCGTTTCGCGCTGGGAGACTATGCGGCTCGTGCGCAAGCCTTGGATGGTGGCGACGAATTTGCCACACTCATGGATGGTTTTAACGGTCTGGCCAAGCGTTTGGAAGAAACCGTGGCGCACTTGAGCGAAAGCGAGACCCTGCTAAACACCACTCAGCGACTATCCAAAGTGGGAGGTTGGGAGGTTGACATCAAATCGGGCAAGGCGTTCTGGACGGATGAACTATATCGGCTCCATGAAATACCCAAGGGTTCCGACATCGATCATCGCAAGGAGAGTTTTGCGTGTTATTCGCCAGAAGACAGACAAACTCTCAACGAAGCATTTACGCGCGCTTGCGAGCTGGGCGAACCGTACGACCTTGAGTTGCCATTCACCACTTACACCGGCAAGCCCTTGTGGGTCCGCACGACCGCCCAACCCGTCTATGAGGATGGCAAGGTGGTGCGACTCGTTGGGAACCTGATGGATATCACCGAACGCAAGCAGGCAGAGGAGGCTCTGCGCCTTTCGTCAGAACGGCTGCAACTGGCCACGCGCGTTGCGAATATCGGCATCTGGGACTGGGATATACCCAGGAACAGTTTGGTGTGGGATGACTCGATGTACCAGTTATACGGTATTCGCAAGGGTGACTTCAGTGAGGCCTACGATGCATGGATAAGCACCATTCATCCCGAGGACAAGGCGCATACGGACGGAGAAATTCAGGCAGCGTTGCGCGGCGAGCATGAGTACGCACCCGAATTCCGCATTGTTCGCCCGGATGGCAGCATCCGCAACATCAAGGCGGTCTCGCGAACAACACGGGACCAGGAGGGCAAACCCCTGCGCATGATCGGCACAAACATTGACATCACCGAACTCAAACTGGCAGAAACGAGCATACGCACGCTCAACCAGACACTAGAGCAGCGCGTTGCTGATCGCACAGCGCAACTGGAAGCGGCAAACAAGGAGCTCGAAGCCTTCGCCTACTCCGTCTCGCACGATCTACGTGCGCCACTGCGCCACATTGACGGCTTTCTTGACTTGCTCAAGGCAAGAACGACCGGTTCGCTCGATGATAAAAGCAAGCATTACATGGACACCATCTCGGATGCTGCCCGGCGCATGGGCACGCTGATCGACGATTTGCTGGGCTTCTCACGCATGGGGCGAAAGGAAATGGCGGCCGAACGCGTGGATCTGGACATCTTGCTGCAAGAGGTCATCCATGAATTCGATTCGGAAACACGGGGCAGAAACATAGATTGGCACATTGGCGAATTGCCCGCAGTCACCGGTGATCGCGCCATGTTGCGCGTCGTTCTGCTCAATCTGATCTCAAACGCCTTGAAATTCACCCAGAAACGCGAAAAAGCAAGCATCGAAATCGGCAGCCAGCCCGGTGCAGGGGAAGCTGTCATCATCTTCGTGCGCGACAACGGTGCCGGGTTTGACATGCTGTACGCCGATAAGCTGTTTGGCGTATTCCAGCGTCTGCATAGCAGCGATGAGTTTGAAGGCACCGGCATTGGCCTGGCAAATGTGCACCGCATCATCAATCGGCATGGTGGCAAGACTTGGGCAGAGGGCAAGGTCGATGGCGGTGCAAGCTTTTATTTTTCACTACCGCAAGCCGTGGGAGCAAAATGAGATACCCATGGATGCTTGGCACGCAGGCGACAGTAACGGCAAGGAATGCTGAATTGATTAATCCAACTGTATTGGAGGTGCGCGATGTCTGAACTAAAGTCAATCCTGCTGGCAGAAGACAACCCTCAGGACGCCGAACTGATCATGGAAGCCTTGAACGAACACAAGCTGGCCAACCGGGTCACCCTCGTCAAGGACGGTGTGGAAGCAATGGAATATCTGCATGCCGAAGGCAAGTACAAAGGGCGCACGCCAGGCAATCCAGCGGTGGCGGTGCTCGATATCAAAATGCCGCGCATGGATGGCATCGAAGTGTTACGAGCCATCCGATCTGACCCAGCATTGAAATTGATGCCCGTCGTGATGCTTACCTCTTCACGGGAAGAGCAGGACCTGATACGCAGTTATGAACTTGGCAGCAACGCTTACGTCGTCAAGCCTGTGAAATTTTCAGACTTTATCGCTGCAGTGAAGCAGCTCGGCATATTTTGGGCCATTCTGAACGAACTGCCTCGGGGGTAAGCTTTCGAACGGACAAGTTATGTTGAACGAACCACCGATGGTCAAACCATGAGTACTGCAATGGATGTCGCCAGACCTCTGCGGATTCTGCACCTTGAGGACTCCCCTCAGGATGCTGAACTCGTTCGGGAGTGGTTGATCGGCGCCGAACTTTTCATGCAGTTGGATTGGGCAGCCAACGAACAGGAATTTGTGTCTTTCCTGCAGCGTGGCAGCTACGATCTGATTCTGGCGGACTACCGACTCCCCGGTTTTGACGCTCCGGCGGCACTGCTTCTAGCAAAATCCTACTGTCCCGACATTCCCTTCATTGCCGTGACCGGTGCAGTCGGCGAGGAAGAGGCTGTGGCATTTCTCAAGCAAGGTGCTACGGACTATGTACTCAAAGGGCGACTATCCAAACTGCCAGGGGCCATTGAGCGGGCACTTGATGAGTGTCGTGAGCGCCGGGCACGCAGACAGGCGGAGGAAATGCTTCTCCGACTCAACCGTGAACTGCACGCTATCAGTCACTGCAACCAGATTCTGGTGCGTGCCGACAGCGAGAAATCTCTGCTTGATGCCATCTGCCGCATTGTTTGTGACGACGCTGGCTACTGCATGGCCTGGGTGGGATACGCCGAGAATGACGAGGCCAAAACCATCCGCATTGCCGCCAGTGCCGACGTCAAGCCTGGCTATCTCGAAGCAGCAGGACTTACCTGGGCAGACACGGAACGCGGTCTTGGCGCCGCCGGAACAGCCATCCGTAGCGGAAAGAGCGCCTTCATCGCAGATTTTGCAACTGACCCACGGGCCGTTCCCTGGCGCAGTGCTGCCTTGCAGCACGGCTATCGATCATGCCTTTGCCTCCCCCTCAAGGACGACAGTACGCACACTTTTGGCGTGCTGGTCATCTATTCCTTGCAACCCGATGCTTTCTGCCCAGAGGAAATACGAATGCTGGAAGAGCTGTCCGGTGACCTCGCCTTTGGTATTGGTGCCCTACGCACGCGCGCCGAACGAACAAAGGCAGAACAACGCATCGAACATCTGGCCTTTTACGACCCGCTGACCGAGTTGCCCAACCGGCGCCTGTTGATGGATCGCCTGCGTCAAGCCATGTCAGGCAGCATGCGCAGCCAGCAAACCTGCGCCTTGCTGTTTGTTGACCTGGATAACTTCAAAATGCTCAACGACACCTGCGGTCACGATGTTGGCGACCAGTTGCTGACCGAAGTGGCACGTCGGCTGACCACCTGCATTCGCGAAGGCGACACCATCTCGCGCCTGGGGGGTGACGAATTTGTGGTCATGCTGGTGGGCTTAAGCGAACACGCCTCGGAAGCAGCGGCACAGGCCAAAGCCATTGGAGAGAAGGTGTTGTCAACCCTGAACCAGCCCTATGCCATAGGCGGTCAAGTACGCCACAGCACCGCCAGCATTGGTGCAACCCTCTTCATGGGCAACGAGAGCTCCGTGGATGAACCATTGAAACAAGCCGACATTGCCATGTACCAAGCCAAGTCGGCAGGTCGCAATACCTTGCGCTTCTTCGACCCCGACATGCAGGCCGCCTTGGCCGCACGCGCCGAGCTGGAAGCCGCTTTGCGACAAGGCATAGATCAGCGGCAATTCGTTCTTCACTACCAGGCGCAGGTACGTGGTCGCTACAACATCGTTGGCGCAGAAGCGCTGATCCGCTGGCACCATCCCACGCACGGTTTGGTGGCACCCGACCAATTCATCCCGCTGGCTGAGGAAACCGGCCTGATCCTGCCAATTGGGCAGTGGGTCCTTGAAGAAGCCTGTACCCAGCTAGCAAGCTGGGCTCATGACCCGCGCTATCGTGACCTGCACCTGGCCGTCAATGTCAGTGCACGGCAGTTTCGCCAGGAGGATTTCGTAGATCAGGTGCGCAACGCGCTGGAGCGCGCCGGAGCCCCTGCAACACACCTCAAGCTCGAACTGACCGAAAGCCTTGTGCTCGACAACATCACTGACAGCATTAACAAAATGCATGTGCTCAAGAAACTCGGCGTGAATTTCTCCATGGACGACTTCGGCACCGGCTATTCATCCCTGTCTTACCTGACCCGACTACCGCTGCATCAACTGAAGATCGACCAATCCTTTGTCCACAACCTACCGGACAGCCAGAACGACGCGGTGGTCGCCCAGGCCATCATCACACTGGCCAACAGTCTGGGACTGGAAGTGATTGCCGAAGGTGTCGAGACCGAAGCACAACGGCAATTTCTTGACCAGCATGGCTGCCCCATCTGCCAGGGCTACCTGTTCAGCAAACCCGTGCCCACTGACCAATTCATCCATCTGCTGCAAAACCAGGTACCCACCAATTACCGGGCCAGCACCGCCTCCAGCGCTTTGCCTGTGTGAGTTCCCAAGCCCACAACCGCCTCGGGCGGGGCAGCGGCCACCACACGCCCACCGGCGTTACCGCCATCCGGGCCCAGGTCAATCACCCAGTCGGCCTCCGCAATCACATCCAGGTCATGCTCGATGACCACCACACTGTGGCCGCCGTCCACCAGACGATGCAGCACCTTGATGAGCTTTTCCACATCAGCCATGTGCAGGCCTACCGTGGGTTCGTCCAGCACATAGAGCGTGTGCGGGGCCTTCTGGCCACGGCGGGTGATATCGTCGCGCACCTTGGACAACTCGGTCACCAGCTTGATACGCTGCGCCTCACCACCACTAAGCGTCGGTGACGGCTGGCCCAGCGTGAGGTAACCCAGCCCCACATCCTTGAGCAATTGCAGCGGATGCGCGATGACCGGCATGGCGGCAAAGAAGTCCACCGCCTCGTCCACTTCCATCTGCAACACGTCACCAATATTCTTGCCGCGCCAAGTCACTGCCTGGGTTTCGGGGTTGAAGCGTGCACCCTTGCAGGTTTCACACAACACCTTCACATCCGGCAAAAAGCTCATGCCGATGGTGCGAATGCCCTGCCCTTCGCAGCTCGGGCAACGCCCCTCGCCGGTGTTGAAGCTGAAACGGTTGGCGGCATAACCGCGCGCCTTGGCTTCCAGCGTGTCGGCAAACAGCTTGCGGATGGTGTCCCAGAAGCCAATGTAGGTGGCCGGGCAGGAACGCGGTGTTTTGCCGATGGGGGTTTGATCCACTTCCAGCACCCGGTCCACCGTCTCATAACCCGTGACTTGCTCGCAGCCGGTCCAGGCGATGCTTTCGCCAGCTTCCAACGCGTCATGCCCCGCCTTGGTACTGCGCTTGTGCACCGCCGTTTGTACATTGGTCAGCAGCACATCACGCGCCAGCGTGGACTTGCCGGAGCCGGACACGCCGGTCACAGCCACCAGCCGCTTGAGCGGGACGCTGACGGTGACGGCTTGCAGGTTATGCATGGAGGCGGCGTGAACCGTGATCCAACGCTGTGGTTCTTGTTCCGAGACACAGGAATCAACGTCCAGCTTCTTGGCGACTTTCTTCTTTTTTGGCGCAGACACTAAGACAAATTTGGCATCTGACCCCACAGTCTCTGCGGCTAAGGGCAGATCAACAGATACATCATCAAATTCACCTCTAGCCCCTATATCAGATGGGCTTGCAGCTATCAACTCAAAAGCGCCAACCACCCGCCGCGCTTGCACCGGGTGCCGCATGGCGTGCAGCAAATAACGCCCGGTTTGCGACTCGGCGGCATCCTGAATGTCAGCCACCGAGCCTTCAGCCACCAGCCGCCCGCCGCGTTTACCCGCACTCGGACCGATGTCGATGATGTGGTCAGCATGGCGGATGGTGTCCTCGTCGTGCTCCACCACCACCAGCGTGTTGCCCTGGTCGCTGAGCGTTTGTAAAGCGCCCAACAAAATCTGGTTGTCGCGCGCGTGCAGGCCAATCGTCGGCTCGTCCAGCACGTAACACACGCCTTGCAAATTGCTGCCCAGTTGCGCGGCCAGCCGGATGCGCTGCGCCTCACCACCGCTGAGCGTGGGCGCGCCACGATCCAGCGTCAGGTAACCCAGGCCGACTTGCTCCAGAAACTTCAGCCGCCCCAAAATCTCGGGCACCAGATCACGCGCAATGTCGGTCTCGCGCTGGCTCATGCGGCCCACCGTCTGCAAGGTCTCGACCCACAAACGCATGTCGGTCACACTCAGGCGGGCCAGTTCGGTGATGGAAACGCCACCAACAACGTCTAGCGGCATGCGTGGGGTGTCTGACGTAGCGGAATCAAGGAGGAGGCTCGGGCTCCGCCCGGGCCGGGGGACATCCGCGGAGTCGGACACCCCACGCGTGCTGCGGGTTAACGCCAAATCGGGCTCCCCCCCCAATTCAAGCCCTATCTGACTGACGGAGCCAAACTTTACCGCCCGCGCCGTGGCGTTCAAACGTGTGCCATTGCACGTAGGGCACACGGCGTCGACCAGATCTTCCACATCAGCTTCCACAAAGGTTTGCTCGCGGCCCTTGTTCTCGTCATCACGCACCGAATCGTCGAACACTTTGCGCTGCTCTTTGCTCAGCTTCACGCCCGTGCCCACGCAGTCCGGGCACCAGCCGTGCTTGCTGTTGTATGAAAAAAGGCGCGGGTCCAGCTCGGCATAACTGGTGCGGCACACCGGACAGGCGCGCAGGGTGGAAAACACGCTGAGCTTGCCGATACCCGCCGTGGACGAACCCGCCTGCATGGCCTCGCTCAAGCCGTCCAAGCTGGAGAGCACATGCACCACGCCTTTGCCATGCTGCAAGGCATCGGCCAAAGCCTTTCGCAAATCGGCTTCGTTCTCTGGCGCAATGTCCAGGCTGAACACCGGCAACTCAATCGTGTGTTCCTTGAAGCGGTCCAGACGCGGGAAAGCCGTGGTCGGCAAAAAGTTGCCATCCACCCGCAGATGGGTGAAGCCACGCGGGCGCGCCCACTCGGCCAGCTCGGTGTAGACACCCTTGCGATTCATCACCAAGGGGGCCAGCAGGCCGATGTGCTGACCACGGAAGTTCTTCATCAACTGCGCGGCGATGCTGTCGGGCGTTTGCGGCGCCACCGGCGTGCCGTCGTGAATGCAGTGCTGGGTGCCAAGTTTGACAAACAGCAGCCGCAAAAAGTGCCACACCTCGGTGGTGGTGCCGACGGTGGATTTGCGCCCACCCCGGCTCAGCCGCTGTTCAATCGCCACCGTGGGCGGAATGCCGTAGACCGCGTCCACCTCGGGCCGCCCTGCCGGTTGCACGATGCTGCGAGCGTAGGCGTTCAGGCTTTCCAGATAGCGGCGCTGGCCTTCGTTGAACAGAATGTCAAACGCCAACGTGGACTTGCCCGAACCGCTGACACCGGTCACCACGGTGAACTGACCGCGCGGAATATTGACGCTCAGGCCCTTGAGGTTGTGTTCGCGGGCGTTGACGATTTGTATGGTGTTTTTAGCCTCTAGCCCAGGTGATACCTTGGCAAGCAACTCTGATTTTGAGAGCAACTCAGCAACAGGTGCGAACGCATCAGTTGTGCCGCCACCGCTGAAATCTCGCACCTCATGCACCACCCCCATCTGCGCCGCGTAGTCGCGTAGGGCCAGCGCGGTATGCGACGTGGCGTGCAGCATCACGTCTTCGGGCGTGCCGTAGGCCACCACTTCACCGCCCGCATCACCCCCCTCGGGGCCGAGGTCGATCAGCCAGTCGCTGGCGCGGATCACGTCCAGGTTGTGCTCGATGACCAGCAGCGAGTGCCCGGCGTCCAGCAGCTTGCGCAAGGCGCGCATGAGCTTGGCGATGTCGTCAAAATGCAAGCCCGTGGTGGGTTCGTCAAACATGAATAACATGCCACGTTTGGCCACCGCCTGGCGGCTCGCCGTACTGCTCTTGGCGGCGTCGGCCAGAAAACCAGCCAATTTCAGGCGCTGCGCCTCGCCACCGCTAAGCGTCGGCACCGGCTGGCCCAGCTTCACGTATTCCAGGCCGACATCCACAATCGGCTGCAGCGCACGGATGACGTCGCGGTCGTCTTTGAACAGTGCGGCGGCTTCGCTGACCGTCAGGTCCAGCACGTCGGCGACGTTCAGGTGACGCTGCTGCCGCTCAATCGTGATCTCCAGAATCTCCGGGCGATAGCGTTTGCCATCGCAGTCCGGGCACCGCAGGTAGACGTCGCTCAGAAACTGCATCTCCACGTGCTCGAAGCCCGAGCCGCCGCAGGTCGGGCAACGACCGTCGCCATTGTTGAAGCTGAATTTGGTGGCGGTGTAGCCGCGCTGTTTGGCCAGCGGCGCGTTGGCAAAAATCTCGCGAATGGCGTCCCACGCGCCGACGTAGCT
Source organism: Rhodoferax sp. (assembly GCA_031291305.1). Classification (GTDB taxonomy): domain Bacteria; phylum Pseudomonadota; class Gammaproteobacteria; order Burkholderiales; family Burkholderiaceae_C; genus Rhodoferax. Next base: position 12,000 of record JARLJH010000013.1, read on the forward strand.
CACCGGGTTGGAGCGCGCAGTTTTACCAATCGGCGACTGATCGACAAACACCACGTCACTGAGTTGCTCGGCCCCCAGCAGCCGCTCAAAAGCACCCGGCGCGTCGGTGGCTTTGCCAAAGTGGCGCAGCAGCGCCGGGGCCAGCGTGTCCTGAATCAACGTGGATTTGCCCGAACCTGACACGCCGGTGACGCACACCAGTCGCTGCAGCGGGATCTCGACGCTGACGTTTTTCAGGTTGTGGTCACTGGCGCCTTCCAGAATCAGGCGCGGCGTGTTGGCTGCCACCAACCGCTTGAAGCCCATACCCACCTGCTTGCGTCCGCCCAGATAGGCGCCGGTCAGCGTGTCGGCGTTGCGCAGGTCAGCCGTGCTGCCGTCAAACACAATCTGCCCGCCGCGCTCACCGGGGCCGGGGCCCATGTCGATCATGCGGTCGGCGGCCAGCATCACGGCCGGGTCGTGCTCCACCACCACCAGGGTGTTGCCCGCGTCGCGCAAGCGCTGCATGGCGACGATGATGCGGTGCATGTCGCGCGGGTGCAGGCCGATGCTGGGTTCGTCCAGCACAAACAAGGTGTTGACCAGCGAGGTGCCCAAAGCGGTGGTGAGGTTGATGCGCTGCACCTCGCCGCCGCTGAGCGTGCGGCTTTGCCGGTCCAGCGTCAGGTAGCCAATGCCGACCTCGCTGAGGTATTTCAGGCGCGTGCAGATTTCCTCGAGCAGCAGCTTGAGGGTTTTGGCATCCGCCTCGGACGCCCACAACGCGTGGGCGTCGGTGGTCTGCGAGTCGGCCTGCATGGCGTCAAAGAATTGGCGCAGACGGTCAATCGGCAGCAGCATCAAGTCATGCAGGCACAGTCCCGGCAGGGCTTCGAGCTGTTCGCGTGACCACTTCACGCCGCTGGGCATGAAGCGATTTGCAGGCTGCAGCACCGCGTCTGCCTGAGCTTGGGTGCCGATGCGCCACAGCAGCGACTCGGTTTTCAGCCGCGCGCCGCTGCACACCGGGCACGGCGTGTAGCTGCGGTATTTGGACAGCAGCACCCGGATGTGCATCTTGTAGGCCTTGGTTTCCAGGTACTCAAAGAAGCGTTTGACGCCAAACCACTTCTTGCTCCACTGGCCGTCTCGGTAACCGGGTTCACCATGGATCACCCAGTGCTGTTGCTCTGGGCTGAGCTTGTTCCAGGCGGTGTCGCGCGGAATGCCGTGGGTTTCGGCATGGCGCATCAGGTCGTCCTGGCATTCGGCCCAGGCCGCGGTCTGAAACGGCTTGATGGCGCCAGCACGTAGGGTCAGTTTGTCGTTCGGGATGACCAGGCCATAGTCGACCCCGATGACGCGGCCAAAACCCCGGCAGGTGTCGCACGCCCCCACCGCAGAGTTGAAGGAAAACGCCGACGCGATCGGGTCGGCGTAGCGCAAATTGCTTTCCGGGCAATGCAGGCCGGTGGAGAAGCGCCAGACCTCGGGCGCTTGCTCTTCTACATATTCAGTAGCTGCCTCCGCTTTATTTATCTGGGTTAGAGGCTGATTTAATACATAAACAATAAGGCGACCGCTACCATGCTTGAGGGCCACTTCGATGGCTTCCAGCACACGGGCACGCTCGGCGCCGCCCAGGCGGAATCGGTCGGCCACCACGTCGAGCACCTTACGCTGTTCAACCACGCGCTCAGCCTGTACTTTCGTGAAGCCGCTCACCGACAGCCACTGTTCAATCTCCTCAGGCGTGGCACTGGCGGGCAACTCCACCGGAAACGTGATCGCCAACCGCACATCAGCACCCTCATCCACCTGATCCAATGCGCCAGTGGCTGCCAGGGCGGCGGCGCGCTCCAGCAACTGGGCGTAAATGGTTTCGGGCGTGTCATGGCGCACGGCGTAGGCGGTGTCGCGGTCAAACAGTTGACCGGCACGGGCAAACAAGAGCTTGAGGTGGTCGTTGAGCTCCGTCATCGTCCCCACGGTGGAGCGGCTGCTGCGCACCGGGTTGGTCTGGTCGATGGCAATCGCTGGCGGCACACCGTCCACCTTATCCACGGCGGGCTTGTCCATGCGATCCAGAAACTGGCGCGCGTAGGCGCTGAAGGTTTCCACATAACGCCGCTGGCCTTCGGCAAACAGCGTGTCAAACACCAGGCTGGATTTACCCGAGCCGCTGGGCCCGGTGACCACCGTCAGCTCACCGGTTCGAATGTCCAGGTCGATGTTTTTGAGGTTGTGCTGGCGTGCGCCGCGAATGCGGATGGTTCCCTGAGGCATGAAGACGGTCCGGGTGGGTGGAAAAGGGGATGGGCCAAAGATTCTAGGGCGGCCACCCGAACCCCGTGGCCTGCACGGCCTATTCGCCCGACCTCAAAACGCCATCAGCGGCCCGGTGCCCAGAGAAGAAGACATTTGGTCAATGCCAAAGAACACGCTGCGGCCATAGAAAAATGGCAAACCCCAGTCAAAGGAGCCGCTGTACCCAAAAAGACTGTAAGGTCCAGCCAACGTCGGCAGCGCGTTATATCCTGTGTTCAGCAGGGTCTGGGCGTTGCCCACCACAAACGACACGTTAGCGCTCGCGGCATTGGCCCCTGTCAGCGTTACTGATGCGTAGGATTGGGATGAAGCTGGACAATAAAAGCTGTCCAAACCACTGGCAACTGAACATGTTACGAGTGTGCTGGAATCGAAAAACAGGCCGTTGGACCCGCTGTCAATAAAGCTGCTGCGTAATGTCTGGCTACCCAGATGCGTGGTGATGTAACCCACACTGCTGGTCGTCAACACGGAACCGGCGGTGAACTGGTTGTTGCTCTGTGTGTTCACGCCAAACACCAAGGCACCATTCACGCTCGCCGCGCCAGGCGAACTCACACTAGGCAAAGTAATCACGAAACCATTGTTGTCGGTGGCAAATCGCACTACCGGGTTGGTCAGTTGGCTCGTTAACGGAGCCGTGGCCCCTACACTGGCTGTGCAATTGGCATCCGTGCAGGTGTAGTAATAGCCATTACCCGCATTGCTGACGCAGCCAGCCCCACAATCCCGCTGAAACAGACCCAGTCCCAGAATCCCTTTGGCACCCAGCGCGCTCACCGTACTGAGTTCACCTCCCCCACCTGGGTTGCAACTGTCTGCACTGGTCAAAATGGCCGGGCTGCCCATGATCTGCACCGGTACCGCGCTGGCAGTCTTGCTGCCAAGCGTCACATCGGCGCTCGCCACAGGCCCCCACGCATAACTGCCGTCTACAAACTGAGCGCAGTTGAGCAAAGGCATGCCACCACTGGCAAGCATCGGCGTGTACGCTGCCGAACTATTCAAAACCGACGCCAACAGCCGCAGCCCGGTAGACCCCGTGTCCAGCAGCACATGGTCAATCGTCTGACACTGTGTGGTGCTGCCCGCCGGGCAGACTGTGACCGTCGTGTATAGCCGGTTGACGTTGTTGCCACTGCCCGCAGGGCCCGCATCCACCGTCACCGCCAGCGCGTTTGCACCAGCCACGGCGATGCTAGATACAGTTGCCGTTGAATTGACACTGGTACTGCCGCCGCCCCCGCCACCGCCACCGCCACAGGCGGCAACCAGCACGGTTAGCACGACCGGCATTACCCGGCGCATCCAACCCTGAAAGCCCAACGCTTTCATGGCGCATCCTTCAGCAATGCCGCAACATCAACGCCGGTGGGAACCAACGAAGCCGCGTAGGCGTAGCCAGAAAAATGCCCCATTCGCCCGGCAGAACCCACCGTTAGCCCATCAGCATTCACCTGCACCGGCCCACCGCGCTGGCCCGCAGCCCGACGGCGGTCCGTCTGCGCCTTGAAGGTTGGGAAATAGTCGCCCAGCAGCAACGTTAGGTCAGGCAACACCGGTCCGACCCAGGTCAGCGCAAACACAATGCCGCCGCTATTAACGTATTCCGTCACCACCGTGCCGGTGTCGAGGGTTTGCGATTGAAGCGTGTAGAGAGTGGGGTTGGGACTGACAGCCGCCAACTTCTTCGCCGCCACGACCTGCGATGCCGCCGTGGCAGCTAAAGTACCTGCAATTTCTGCCAAAGGCGCACGACCGAGCGCCGCCAGCGCGGGTGTCATCGCCCATCCCGCGAACGTCACGGCAATAAGATATTTGAGAGCTTGCATGCTTGAAAAAAATGCGACTTTGCAGCCGGAGACTGCAATCATATTGAACTTGTGCCCCTGCACAAAAACTTTACCTGTCGTTCACTTTTGTAAGTCATACCGAATTCGGAAATCTGCAAAACGTCCATCCAGTCACAAAAAAACCCGCCAGGTTGCCCGGGCGGGGTTTTAGAACTTTAGCCGTCAGCTGACTTGCGCCAGCGTTAGATTGGACTCGGTATCGTCCAGCACTGTTGGATTCGGCTCTTTGCGGCAACCTCAGGCGGCAAGTGGCAACGGGGCCTGAAACCTACCCAGCGCAGCGCCGGTGACCGTAATGTCTTCGTCCAGATCATCCCAACGCATGGCAGAGCCACCCAGGCGCAAGACAACCTGCGCCAACTGCTCATCCGTTGCACTGGATAAGCGTGTGAACCTAGCTGCCGGGAACCCAATCTGTCGCCCGTCCGTCAACTCCATGAACACAATGCGATTGGCAACCCAAACCCGTGTCGCCACAAACTCGAACTCATTGGGATTGAAAATCATCGTACTTCTCCAAAAGAAAAGCCTGATGCTCATACACCAGACGTTCAGCCCTGCGAATATCAACAGCGCTCATGCCTCGTTGCCTCGCCAGAGCCACTGGTGCAAGCCAGAACTTACACTCACCGTCACCGGAATCTACATGAATATGCGGCGGTTCCGATCCTTCATCTGAATAGAAGTGAAATCTGAACCCCAAAAGTCTAAGGACGGTTGGCATTTTTTGAGTATAGGCCACAGACACTGGCAAGCTAAAAATAAAAACCCCGCCGGGTTGCCCGGGCGGGGTTTTAGAACTTTAGCCGTCAGCTGACTTGCGTCAGCGTCAGATTAGAAGCGGTGTTGCATGCCGAATGCGAGGATGCTTTCCTTGGCATCAGGAGAGTTAGCCAGCGTTTGCTTGCCTGATTCGTAACCACCGTACAAGAAGGTGCGCTTGGACATGACGTACTTGCCACCCAATGTGAATGCGGTGCGCTTAAGTTCACCAATCGTTGCAGTTGCATCGTCCTTGGAGCTGGCAATACCGCCGCTCAAGACCAAGGCTGCGGAAGCCTTGTAATCCAAACCAAGCTGGTATTCATTGGTTTTGGCGTCTTGAATGAAGTTGACATTGTCAACACGACCGTAGCCAGCCTTGGCGATGATCATGCCAAAGTCATACTGGCCCGACAAGCGCAAGTAGCTGCGATCACTGGCGTTGGTTCCAGCATAGGCAGTCCCTGCAGCGCCAACACCAGCTGGCTGATATGGCGTCTCTTTCTGGTAAGCCAACACGCCGCTGACTGGGCCCGCAGCATAGACCAACGAAGCAGAGGCTATCTCACCGCCGTTACCGTTGCCCTGAGGAGCAATACTTTGAGTCTTCTCATTCAAAGTATAAGCAAAAGTGCCGACAAAACCACTCATGTTCGGAGTGCTATAGCGCACAGCGTTGTCGCCACGCAATGCGTAGCCAGTAAGTGCATTCTTATCAAACACATTGGGACCCCAGTTGTTGGCAGTCCGCATCACATTGCTTTGGGCCGATACCGACGAATTCAACATGGCATCATTCATACCTTCGTTGTCGTAGAAAGGCAAGCTGACTCGGCCAAACACGACGGTACCGAAGCCACCACTTAAACCGACAAAAGCTTCACGACCGAACAACAAACCGCTTTGTTGGGCAGCGCCAGTGTCGATGCCAAATCCGCTTTGCAGATCAAAAATGGTACTCAAGCCGCCACCCAGGTCTTCAGTACCCTTCATGCCCCAACGAGTACCGTTGACAGAGCCAGAGTTCAACACTGTTTGAGTGACAGATGCAGCTGTCTTGTTGACTGCATTTTCAGTGGTGGAACTACCCAAGAAACCGTCCAGAATGCCGTACAAAGTCACAGAAGACTGGGCCATAGCGGCGCCAGAAGCAGCCAGAACGGCCAACGCGATTAGCGATTTTTTCATTTCAAAATTCTCCAAGGTTAAACGAAGGGCTCCGGAACTGAAAGTTTTCAGAACCCCGGGCCAACCTCCCGTTTCAGGAAGTTGGAAGCTATTGAAACAGACAAGTATGACAAACCACCTCCATGAAGACCCTAAACGGACTCAAACTAAGTGAATTCGTGGTTGTTTTGCAACAAATAACCCATCGCGTGGACCGCATGGCCAAGTATCGGCTGTTCAACCCGAATTATCCTGATCGCACATAAAAGCTCAGGCCATAAAAAACCCCGCTCAGTTTCCCGAGCGGGGTTTTTGGTTTTCATCTTCAACTGACTTACGTCAGCGTCAGATTAGAAAACGTGGTGCACGCCCACTGCGAACAGGTGGGTGTCGACGTTTTCCGCACCATCTTGTTTAGCGGTTTCAGCACGGTAGCCACCGTACACGAAAGTGCGCTTGGACAGCGAGTAAGCTGCACCCAAGCCAATGCCAGAGCGCTTCACACCAGTAGCCACGGCATTGTCGTCATCCTTGGAATAGGCATAGTTGGCAGAAACAGCCAACGCGGTTGAAACAGGTGCAGTCACACCGATTTCATATTCGCTGGTTTTGGTCTGAACAGCGGCGGTCACGTCAGCCGTGCCGTAAGCCAATTGCAGCTTGGCCATACCGAAGTCATAGCTTCCGTTGATCTGACCAAACTTATTGGCAGTGGCATTGCCATCAGCCTTTTCTTCTTGGTAACCCAAAGAAGCCATGATCGGACCTTGAGCATACTTGACGTTGAAAGCGGTAATGTTGCCTGCGCCAACGTTGGAGGTCTTGTTCTCGCCCAGTGCGTAGCTCACAGCAGCGCTGAAGCCACCCATTTCAGGCGTTGCGTAGTAAATACCGTTGGCAGGGTTCCAGTTGTATGTAGCGCCGCTCTTCCAAGTAGCCTTTTCTGCAGACAAAGCAGAATTGAACACGCCGTTAGCGCCGTTTTCAACCATGTCGTAAGCCGTGCTGTATTTACCGAGCTTGACTTCACCAAAACCACCAGAGAAGCCAACAGCAGAATAGCGAGCGAAAGCAGAAGAAACTGCGCTCCCGGCCTTGCCATTAACACCAAAATCAGTAGCACCAATAGTGTCTGCAGCACCAGTGTCGATGGAGAACCCTTGTTCCAAAACAAAGTCAGCCTTCAAGCCGCCACCCAAATCTTCAGAACCTTTCAGGCCCCAACGGTCACCATCTACACCACCAGAACCCACCATGGTGGTCGAAACACCATTAGCTGCCTTGTTAACACCCATCCAGGCGTCAAGGATACCGTACACAGACACGGTGGACTGTGCAAAAGAAGCGCCAGAAGCTGCGAGAACAGCCAAAGCAATCAGACTTTTTTTCATGAGTAAAACTCCAAAAAATAAACAAAACCGTTTGAAAGCTGTGAACCAGTTATTCAAACGGGCGGATGAAACATCACGGACTTGATTTAACCACCGGTACGCGGGAAAACCCGGAAACTGACTTATTTCAATTTGATTACATACGTAAAGAAGCCACTTTTGTCGCGAGTTTGCAACAAGTGCGCCGACACAGGCATCCGTTCTGAACTGCGAGCAAGAACAGGCACTTTATTGGTTCAAATCAAGAAGTTAGCACATCCATGTTCTTTTGCACAAATGCACCACGAGAGGGAAAACCCCTGCCATCGAAAGTACCAAAGACGGGCAACATATGACAAAAGAGCACGGTCGTTCTTTTTAATCAACCCAACCTTGGCAAGTTCACCATGACATATTCAAAAAAATCTTCTCCCAAGCACAGCACAGCTCGCGTCATTGCCTTGGTCACTGCGCTGTACTGCGCCAACCTGGCACACGCCCAGACTGCCCCAGGAGTCACACTGTATGGCTTGGCAGATGTGGGCATCACTTCTACCAGCGGCTTGAAAGCTGGCACCGTGACGCAACTGGCCAGCGGCATCATGGAGGGTTCGCGCTGGGGGATCAAAGGCAACGAGGATTTAGGTGGCGGCTACAAGACGATTTTTACGCTGGAGTCGCGGGTGGAGTTGGATACGGGGTCCAACAGCAGCTACCCAATCTCTGGTCATCAGCTATCAGACAGGTACTCGAACGCTGCGCTTTTAGGTCTGCCAGCGTCTTTTTCTCCCCTTCTGCCGCCTACCCAGGCCATCTTGACAGGTGCAACTGGCAGCGGTGGTTTGGTGGCCAGCTTAGCCAGTCAAGTTTATGGCGTGAATGTGGGCCCGTATGGAAATCGGCTGTTTGATCGGCAGGCGTTTGTGGGCCTGATTACACCAGTAGGCGCCATATTGGCTGGTCGCATGTACACCCCTGCGTTTGAGACGAACGCCATGTTCGACGTGATGGAAACCCAATCTGGCCTGGCTGCGGGTCAAATTGTGTCGTTTCCGTCGATCCTTGAAATTCGCAAATCCAATTCCGTGGCCTACAGAATTGCCAAAGATGGCTTCGCGGGCTCTTTGTTTTATTCCCTGGGCGATAACGGCGAAGCGGCCAACGATGCTAGTCGCACAGTGGGGTTTAACGCCAGCTACAAGGCTGGCTACTTTGCCATGGGCGTTGGGTACAACGCCTCCAAGAACGAATTGGGACAGGATTCACTGAAGACCACCGTTATAGGCGCGTCCATGACCATGGATGCGCACAAGGTGACCTTCATGGCCCTTCAAAATACAGATGACAACCCAGCCAACATGACGCTGATTGGCGCGCAATTACTGGCCGGTGGATTGCCAGGCAGCGTCGCCACAGCCATTCAAAACGCCTATACCCAGGCTCTCAAACAGGATGGCCGCCTCTATCACATTGGCTACCGTTACTCCACCGGTCCACACACCGTTTCTGTGGCGTACAACACGTTTAATGACAATCGCCCCGCGAATGCTGACGTTTCGTCATACGGTGCTGCTTACACCTACGCGCTCTCCAAACGCACCGACCTGAATGCCGTGCTGGTGCATTACGACAACAAAAATCTGTCGCAAGTCGCACCGGGCGGTAATGGCTACGTTGGTGGCGTGACTTCATCTGCTGGCACCGACTCCAATGCCATTCAGTTGGGCATTCGCCACCGGTTCTAATTTCAGATTTCCGCCCCCCCAAAAAAGCCCCTTTTGGGGCTTTTTTGTTTTACGCCAGGATTTGGTTACGATGGTGAAGCGAAACGGGCCCAACTCTACAATTTGCAGCACCCGAAACACCCCCCGTCAAAGCCACAGGACAGCCCACCATGATTGACCGTTTTCTCATCGCCGCAGACTCCGCCTTGCGTACCGTGTTTGCATCACACGCTGCGGCGCAACCTTGCCCGACCTTGCCGGGCGATGTAACGAAACTATCTGCGCAAGACAAGAAAGAAGCCGGGGCGTTGATGCGTGTCAACCATGTGGGTGAAGTGTGCGCCCAGGCGCTGTATACCGCGCAAGCATTTGCTACCAATAATGAAGCCCTTCGCACCCATTTCACAACGGCCGGAGCTGAAGAAACCAATCATCTGGCGTGGACCGAGCAACGCCTGAGAGAGTTGGGCGACCACACCTCGCTGCTGAACCCGCTGTGGTACGCAGGTGCATTTGGCATTGGTTTGATTGCCGGCAAGCTAGGCGATGCTGTCAGCCTGGGTTTTGTGGTGGAGACCGAAAACCAGGTTGAGGCACACCTGGAAAGCCACATGAGACGTCTGCCCGAAGGTGACCATGCATCACGCGCCATCGTCGCACAGATGATGGATGACGAGGCTCGCCACGCTCACAACGCCACAGAACTGGGGGCCATAGATTTGCCCGCGCCGGTCAAAGGCCTGATGAAAGCCGCAGCCAAGGTGATGACCACGGTGGCGCACCGGGTTTAACTCACCCCTCCTGCACCTCAAAGCTGGTGGTGATGCTGGCGGTTTTGCCGAGCATCACACTGGCGGAGCAATATTTTTCGTGACTCATGCTGATGGCGCGCTCGACGGCCGCTGCGGGCACACCCTTACCGGTGACGGTGAAGTGCATGTTGATGGCGGTAAATACTTTGGGCTCGGTATCAGCGCGCTCGGCGGTGAGTTTGACGCTGCAGCCACGCACCTCGTGGCGGCCGCGCTTGAGGATCAACACCACGTCATAGGCCGTGCAGCCTCCGGTGCCTGCCAACAGCATTTCCAATGGGCGTGGCGCCAGGTTCTGGCCACCGTTTTCGGGCTTGGCGGCATCGGGCGCGCCGTCCATCATCAGGGTATGGCCACTGCCGGTTTCGGCGACAAAGCCCATGCCAGAGCGGGTGTTCAGGCCACCGGTCCAGTTGACGGTGCATTCCATAAATTGAATCCTTCCATAAGTTCAGTGGATTGATTGTCGCGTTGAACGACCGGCTTATCATCAGCCACCTATGAAAACCTCTGACCTCACTCCCCTTGACTACCTGAAGAAAATCCTGAACGCCCGCGTGTATGACGTGGCGATTGAATCCGCGCTGGAAACCGCCCAGACGCTGAGTGCACGGCTTGGCAACACCGTGCTGCTCAAACGCGAAGACCAGCAACCGGTGCACAGCTTCAAGCTGCGTGGCGCGTACAACAAGATGGCACACCTGAGCCCGGCACAATTGAAAAAGGGCGTGATCTGCGCCTCAGCCGGTAATCACGCGCAGGGCGTGGCACTGAGCGCTCAGCGTCTGGGTACGCGCGCGGTGATCGTCATGCCCACCACCACGCCGCAAGTCAAGGTGGACGCGGTGCGCAGCTTTGGCGGCGAGGTGGTACTGGTGGGCGAGAGCTATTCCGACGCCTACAACCACTCGGTGGAACTGGAAAAGAAGGAAGGCTTGACCTTTGTCCACCCGTTTGACGACCCGGACGTGATTGCGGGTCAGGGCACCGTGGCCATGGAAATGCTGCGCCAGCATCAGGGGCGGTTGGACGCGGTGTTTGTTGCCATTGGCGGTGGCGGCTTGATCAGCGGTGTGGCCAATTACATCAAGGCGGTGCGCCCGGAGATCAAGGTGATTGGCGTGCAGATGAACGACTCCGATGCCATGATGCAGTCGGTGGCGGCGCACCAGCGGGTGACGCTGGCAGACGTGGGCCTGTTCTCGGACGGCACCGCCGTGAAGCTGGTGGGCGAGGAAACTTTCCGCGTCGCCCGCGAATTGGTGGATGACTATGTGCTGGTGGACACCGACGCGGCGTGCGCGGCCATCAAGGACATTTTTGTCGACACCCGCAGCATCGTTGAACCGGCGGGCGCGCTGGCGGTGGCCGCGATCAAGCAATACGTGGCCAAGCACAAAAAAAAGGGCGAGACCTACGCCGCCATTTTGTGCGGTGCCAACATGAACTTTGACCGTCTGCGCTTTGTGGCCGAGCGCGCCGAGGTGGGCGAAGAGCGCGAAGCACTATTTGCCGTGACCATTCCTGAGGAGCGTGGCAGTTTCCGCCGCTTTTGCGAACTTCTTGGCAATCTGCCCGCGTTTGGCGGCTCCAAAGCGACGCGCAATGTGACCGAATTTAACTACCGCATCAGCGACGCCAAGAAGGCGCATGTGTTTGTCGGCCTGACCACCACGGCCAAGGGCGAGTCGGTCAAGATCGCCGCGCACCTGAGCAAACACCGTTTTGAGGCGCTGGACCTGACGCATGACGACCTGGCCAAAGAGCACATCCGCTACATGGTGGGCGGGCACTCGGCACTGGCTGAAGACGAGCGCCTGTTGCGCTTTGTGATCCCCGAGCGCCCCGGCGCCCTGCTGAAGTTTTTGAACCTGATGCGCCCGGGCTGGAACATCAGCCTGTTTCATTACCGCAATCAGGGGGCGGACTATGGCCGCATTCTGGTGGGCTTGCAGGTGCCGCACACCGATGACACCGAATTTGCCGAATTTCTGACCACGCTGGGCTACCCTTGCGTGGAAGAAACCGCCAACCCGGCGTACCGGATGTTTTTGCAGTCATGACCTCCCTTCTCGACGGCAAACTCGTCGTGGCAATCAGCAGCCGCGCTCTGTTTGACTTTGAGGAAGAAAACCAGGTTTTCGAGCAAACCGATGACCGCGCCTACATGGCATTGCAACTGCAGCGCCTCGACATCCCGGCCAAGCCTGGCGTGGCGTTTTCGATGGTGAAAAAGCTGCTGGCGTTCAACACAGGGGAAGGTGCTGCCAGCATCCATCCGGTCGAGGTGGTGATCCTCTCGCGCAACGACCCTGTGTCGGGCATGCGGGTGTTTCGCTCAGCACAACATTACGGACTACCCATTGAGCGCGGCAGCTTCACGCGCGGCCAGCCACCCTGGCGCTACCTCAAACCGCTGCATGCCAACCTGTTTTTAAGCACCCACCTGAGCGATGTGCGCGCCGCGCTGACTGCGGGCGTGCCCGCCGCGCAGGTGTATCCGCAATCGGTACACGCCAGTGACGCCCACCCGCAAGAGGTGCGCATTGCCTTTGACGGCGACGCGGTACTGTTCAGCGACGAGGCCGAGCGCGTCTATCAGTCGCAGGGACTGCAGGCCTTCCAGCGGCACGAGATCGAAAAAGCTGCCCTGCCTTTGCCCGATGGGCCCTTTAAACCCCTGCTTGTGGCGCTACAACGTTTGCAGCAGGCAGGCACCCCGCAGATGCGCATCCGTACCGCACTGGTAACGGCGCGCAGTGCCCCGGCGCACGAGCGTGCGATCCGCACGCTGATGAACTGGAACATCGAGGTTGATGAAGCGATGTTTCTGGGCGGCCTGCCCAAGGGCGAGTTCCTGCGCGAGTTCGAGCCTGACTTCTTCTTTGACGACCAGACCGGCCATATCGAGTCGGCGGCGCAGCATGTGCCCTCGGGCCACGTGGTCAGTGGCGTACGTAACTGAGCGCCTGCTTGCGAGCATTGCCAAGCTGTGAAGGTATGGCAAAACTATGTAAAGCCCAAGGGTGAACTGTGAACTGTCGCTTAGCATCGCGCTCTGACTGCCTTCTTGTACGTTCACCGGCCCCAACATGACGCTGACCCAAAAATTCTCTGATTTCAAATCCTTTCTGGCCCATGCTTGGGCGCTGACCCGCCCCTACTTTGCCTCCGAACACAAATGGAAGGCGCGTGCCTGGCTAGCCGCCATCATCGCCTTGAACCTGGCGCTGGTGTACATGTCGGTGCTGTTCAACGACTGGAACAAGCTGTTTTACGACGCCCTGCAAAACAAGAACGCCAGCGTGTTCTGGGCGCAATTGGGGCGCTTTACCTATCTGGCGTTTGGCTTCATCGTCATCGCGGTGTACAAGTTTTACCTGACGCAACTGCTGGAACTGCGCTGGCGCGCCTGGATGACCAGCCACTACCTGGAACGCTGGCTATCCAATCAGGCCTTCTACAAGCTGGAGTTGGCGCGCTTTGCCAGCCAGCCCGACGCTGCCAGCGGCCAAAGCGGCAAGAACCCCGACAACCCGGATCAGCGGATTCAGGAAGACATCAACCAGTTCACCACCGACACCATTTCACTATCAATGGGCCTGCTCAATGCGGTGGTGACACTGGCCAGCTTCGTGGGCATTTTGTGGGGCCTGTCGGGCGGGTTTGCCTTCACCCTGGCGGGGTCATCATTCAATATTCCAGGCTTCATGGTATGGATGGCGGTGCTCTACAGCGTGGCCGGTAGCGTGTTGACGCATTACATTGGTCGCCCGCTGATCAAGCTGAACTTTGTGCAACAGCGCCTGGAAGCCGATTTCCGGCACCACATGGTGCGCGTGCGCGAGTACAGCGAATCGATCGCGCTGGACCGTGGCGAGCCGGTGGAGCGCGGACAGCTCGCCTCGCGCTTTGGCCGGGTGCTGGGCAATTCGCTGGCGCTGATCAAGGCGCAAAAGAACCTGATCTGGTTTACCAGCTTTTTTGGTCAAGCTGCGGTGGTGTTCCCGTTTCTGGTGGCCGCACCACGCTTTTTCAGCGGCGCCATCCAGCTGGGTGAGTTGATGCAGATTTCCAGCGCCTTTGGCCAAGTGCAGGGCGCATTGAGCTGGTTTGTGGACAGTTACAGCAACTTGGCCGGATGGCGCGCCACAACCGATCGTTTGACCAGTTTTGAAGCATCTTTTCAGGCTCTATCCCCCGCCAATAAAGCACTAGTAGCTACGGATTCAGAAGCATTGAACAGCTCTGACCTGCAACTCGCTCTGCCCGACGGCACACTGCTGCTCGACCAGGCCCACCTGAGCGCCCAGGCTGGCGACCACATCCTGCTGCAAGGGCCATCCGGCGCTGGCAAGTCCACGCTGTTTCGCGCGCTGGCGGGCATCTGGCCGTATGCCACAGGACATCTACAGCGCCCGGAGGGCAGCATGTTCATCCCGCAGCGGCCATATTTTCCCAACGGCCCGCTGCGTGACGCGCTGGCCTACCCGCAGAACCCGGCACTATTCGGTGATGATGACCTGAAAAATGCCTTGGAGCAGGCCCTGCTGCCTGGTCTGACCGAGCGTCTGAATGAAGTCGGCGCATGGAGCCAGACGCTGTCGGGCGGCGAGCAACAACGCCTGGCAGTCGCTCGTGTGCTGCTGAAAAAGCCGACCTGGATTTTTGCCGACGAGGCCACCAGTGCGCTGGATGAAACCTCTGAACATTTAGTCTATAAAACGCTTCTAGCCCACGTAGATTCTGTGCAAGGAGCTATTATTTCAATAGCACATAAGCCAGGTATGGCGGCGTTTCATTCGCGCCAGTGGACATTGGAGAAATTGCCACCTGGCGCCCTGGCACGCTTCACACTGCGCAGCAACGCATTGCCCAGTCAGGGGACCTAACATGGCGGACTGCTCAGGTCTGGGTTTTTTCGGTCTTGTTGATTTTGGTGGGCGAGTAGGTATAGACCTCGCTTGAAATCACGCCAGGAGCCACCGTTGCCGCAACTTTGGTGGGGTCAATCTGGTTTTTGACCTGTTCTTGAACCTGCACCGCGCTGGCGCTGGCCTGCCACAGAGATTTAACGTGGTCAATCAACATCTTGGATAGCGGCTCGGGCGCTGGATTTTCGGCTTTTACGGGCTCCGGTTGCTTGACGGTCCAGTCTTTGGGGACCGCTTGTTCCACGTTTTGCCGTACCGGGTCGGCCACACTGCTGTAAACCCCTTCGCCCGAACTGGATTTGTCGCTGGTGTTGATCATGTTAATCACGCTGGGCGACACCACGGCCGAAGCATCGGTCTGCTGCGACGTATTGATAGGCACAGCGGGCAACACCCGACCTGTTGACAAAGCAGCAGCCTGTTCGGCAACTGGCCGAACGCTCTGGATTCGATCAATGGATGGTTGGGTCATGGTGTGTCAGACTTCAGAATAGGTCTGGGTCTTCCTCCGTTCTTAGGATTCTTAACGGCAAAAATGAAGGGTTATTAAGGTCTATTTCTAGAGATTACTATTTTCTGACCGTCAATCCAAGAAAACAATTGGAAATCCTGCTAACTTGGGGTGGCATATCGGCAGGACGATTACCATCGCCCGACGACCACAACCCTTGCTTACTCACCCATGTCGCTTAGCCGCTATTTCGAAAGCCACAAAGCAGATGCTCTACGTACCGGGCTAAGCTATTTCGTGACCAACGGCTTGGCGGCAGCACTGGGGCTGCTGCTGATATCGGGCAGCGTGCACCTGTTGTTTGGGTCGTTTGCAGCTGCGGCCGCATCGGTCGGGGTGCTGGTGTGCATTCCACCCGACCAACCAGCACCCAAGCGCGGTAAATTTTGGCAACTCTTACCCGCGCTGCTGATCGGGCTGCCGCTGTTTCTGGCGGTACAGGTGCTTCACGCGGACCCCATCTGGCTGGGCCTGCTGCTGGTACCCGCCAGCTTCCTGGCTTTTTTGGCAGGTGCCTGGGGTAAACGTGGCCTGCCGATTGCCATTTCGGCCATGTTTGCCATGATTTTTTCGATGGCGATACCCACACACAGCAGCATCGCCACCACGTTGAGCTCCGGCTTGTACTTCACAGTGGGCGGCGTTGCCTACCTGATCTGGGCCACCCTGGCCAATGCTGCACTTAACCGTCGCTATCGGGTACAGATGCTGGCCGACACACTGCTTGCGCTGGTGCAGTTGATGCGCACGCAGGCGCGGCAATTCACATCGGCAACGGGCGCGCAGTCCGGCGGTGAAGCCCCGCTGATAGGCGCGTTGCTGCGCCAGCAGGCGACGCTGGCTGACCAGCTTCAAACTGCACGCAACATATTGCTGGAGTCACCCCGCACCTTGCGTCGGCAGCAACTCGCCAGCATGCTGATGCTGGTACTGGAGATACGCGACCATTTGCTGGTGTGCGAGCTTGATCTGGACACCTTGAAAGCGCACGCCGGACACGCTCCGACACTGGGCACGCTCAGCGACGTGCTGAAAACGCTGGCCGATGGCATCGAAGGCCTGGCAGACGCCTTGCTACGTGGGCGCCAACCACCTCCTTTCATCAGCCAGCGCGCGCGCCTGACCGATCTGCGCTGGGTGAGCGATACGACTGCCCCGTCCAATGGTGTCGAGCCACCTCCGGGCATCCTGGCCCGCGGCTTGGCCAGCCGCATCGGCCACCTGAATGATGAAGCCTGCAAAATGATTGCACTAGCGCGCGGTGAGCTGGCGCCGGATGTGGGGCTGGTGCGAACCACCTGGGCGCTGTTTGTCAGCCCAACTGCCTGGTCGTGGCAACCTGTGGCCGCGCTCTGGAGTTGGCAAGCTCCGTCCATGCGCCATGCCATCCGTGCCGCGCTGGCCATAGGCACAGCTTATGCCCTAGCACTGGCGCTGCCCTGGGGAACGCATGATTACTGGATTTTGCTGACCATCGTGGTGGTGCTTCGCGGCAGTCTGGCGCAGACGCTGGAGCGACGTAACAGCCGCGTAATAGGCACCCTGATCGGCTGCTTGCTGGCGGGCTTGCTGTTGTACATACACATTTCGCCACTGGTCTTGCTGGTGGTGGTGACGCTGGCGCAGGCGTTTGCCCACGCTTTTGCTGTCAGACGCTACCTGGTGACTGCGGTGGCTGCCACGGTGATGGGTTTGCTGCAGGTGCATATGCTCAACGCCGGGACAAGCGCCAGCTTTGATGTGCTTGAGCGAATAGCCGACACCTTGATGGGGGTCAGCATTGCCTGGGCGTTCAGTTATGTCCTGCCGTCCTGGGAGCGTCACCAGATCGCCGCGCTCGTGACACGAACGCTGGCAGCTCAGGCACGCCACGCACAGGTGGCGTTGGACTTGTGGCAACTCAATGCTGTGGACAATGAGCCCGAGCTTCAATGGCGTCTGGCTAGACGCGAGGCCTATGACAGCCTGTCTGCGCTGGTTCAGGCGACGCAACGTTCGCTGTCCGAGCCGCGCGCAGTACGTCCGCCACTGGAACCGCTGGGAAAAATGCTGGCCTACAGCTACCAGTTACTGGGCCAACTGACCTCGGTGAAGACGATGCTGCTACGCCGCCGGGGACGTTTGACGCACGATCAGGTTGACGCACCGCTGCGGCAATCGGGCGTGTCCCTGGTCAATATCCTCACCGGTCCCCGATTGCCGTGTGCTGAGGCCACCCATTTCGCTACAGTGGACGAACCGCCAGAACTGAACGACCCGTTCGAGGGTGATCTCAGTACATGGCTGTTACGCAGGCTCGACTTGGCAGCCGATATCGCCGATCAATTGCGCAACCATGCCGATCAAGTGATCTTTGACCTGGCTCAGGCGCAAAACAGGTGAACCACCAGGGGCAAACGGCGCGACAGGCCGTCCTCCAGCCTGCTCGCCCTACTTCTCCATGACGTAAGTGCCGGGCGCATCGGCCAGCGCGGGGTATTTGCGGCTGGAGGTGGCGTAAGCGCCCACCATCTCGCCGGTACGTTGATGCAACCAGGCGGTCCAGTCGTCCCACCATGTACCCGGCTTCTTGTCGGCGCGAGCCAGCCAGTGCTCGGCATCTTCGCTGTGTGTGGGCTCGGCGACCCAATAGGCGCGTTTGGGGGGACTCACCGGAGGGTTGACGACGCCCAGGATGTGCCCCGAAGTTGACCGCACAAAGCGCACCGATGCGTCAGGGTGAATATATTTGCGAATCTGATAGCAGGGTTTCCAGGGAGCAATGTGATCTTCTTCCGCCGTGACCGCGTAGAGCGACTGGTGGATGCGCCCCAGGTCAATCGATTCGCCGCCAATCGTCAACACATCCGGTTTGACCAGGTTGTTGTACAGATACATCTGGCGCAGGTAGTAGGAGTGCATGGCCTGCGGCATGCGGGTGGCATCCACGTTCCAGAACAGCACGTCAAACGGCGGCAACTTCTCGCCCAGCAAGTAGCTGCTGACCCAATAGTTCCAGATCAGGCTGTTGGAGCGCAGCAAGCGGAAAGACGCGGCCATCTCAGTGCCGTCCAGGTAGCCCTTTTTGGACATCATGTCGTCCAAGGCGTCCAGGCAGGCTTCATCAATGAAGATATTGATCTCGCCGGGTTGCGAAAAGTCGGTCAAACTGGTGAACAGTGTCCAATGCGCCACCGGCAGCTTGTCGGCGGCATAGCGCTTGTTGGCCCAGGCCATGTAGGTGGCAACCAGCGTGCCGCCGATGCAATACCCCACCAGATGCAACTGCGGCACCTTGCAGAACTCGGTGACCACGCGCACCAACTCACTCACACCTTCCAGCAAATAGTCGTCAAAACGTACATCGTGCATGTCTGCCGTCGGATTTATCCAACTGGAAATGAATACCGAGAAGCCTTGATCGGTCAGGTATTTAACCAGGCTCTTTTTGGCGGTCAGATCAAGAATGTAGAACTTGTTGATCCATGGCGTGACGATCAGAATGGGCATCTTGCGCACCTTGTCAGTGGTCGGCGCGTAATGAATCAGCTCCACCAGCCGGTTACGAAAAATGACCTTGCCAGGCGTCGTGCCCAGATCCTTGCCAACGGTAAACGCATCCGGTTCGACCATCAGGATGTTTTTGGCTTCCACGTCACGGGCAAAGTTCTTCAGACCTTGGCGCACACTTTCACCCTGGGTCTTTGAATACTGCGCCATGGCACGCGGGTTGAGCCAGAAAAAATTGGTGGGCGACAGCATATTGAGAAAGTTGCGCTGCCAGAAAGCAGCCCGGTGACGCTCGTGATCCGACAGGCCAGGCGCTTCCAGTGACAGTTTCTGCAAGCGGCTGGTCATCGTCAGATACCACTCCTTGAGAATGTCCCACGGGGCAGACTCTGTCCAGATGGGCTCGGCAAAACGGGCATCCGATGCATTGGGTACATAGATGTCGTCGGCCGACAAACCGAGTGACCGGCGCATGGCGTGGCTGTAGAGCGCCGCCATGTCGTTTGCAAACTCGTCAGCAGCACGCCAGAACGCCTGCGGATGCTGCCACCAGGCCATCTGGGTATCCATCTGAGAGGTCACCATGCCGAAAGGGTCCATCGTCTTCATAAACGCCTGGACTGCAGCATCCAACGGTGTCGCATTTTCTTTACCTGCCTCAATGTCACCCAATTTTGAACAGTCAGACATGATGCGCAACCTTTCTTCCTTTTGAAAAAATTCCGGTGGACGATGCAGACACCACTAAGGGGTGATGGGGCACCAGTAACTGGCCCACTTGCTTGAAAAGTCCAACGGCCTGATCCTTGCACTTTGGATCAACAACGTCAAGCACACCACTTTTCCGGTTATCAACGCATCGATAATGACCTATCCTTTACAACTGGAAAAAACATGAAAAAGCACGTTTGGTGGTTGGTGGCTGGCTTGATGACAGCAGTTGTGGCAACTGGCTGCGGCAAAAAAGAAGAACCCGTGGCGGCAGCGCCCGCTCCGGTGGCGGCCAAGGGCATCGTCATCGGTCTGGATGACAACTTCCCGCCCATGGGTTTTCGCGACGAAAAAAATCAACTGGTCGGTTTTGACATCGATCTGGCCAAGGAAGCCGGCAAACGTCTGGGTATGGAAGTCACTTTCAAACCCATCGACTGGAACGCCAAGGAAGCAGAGCTCAATGGCAACCGCATCGACGTTCTCTGGAACGGCCTGACGATCACCGAAGAGCGCAAGGCCAACATTCTGTTTACCAAGCCGTACCTGGAAAACCGCCAGATCGTGGTGGTGACCGACAAGTCGCCGATCACCAACAAGGCGCAGCTCGCTGGCAAGGTGGTGGGTGTGCAGGACGGCAGCAGCGCGGTGGAAGCGGTGCAAAAAGACGCGGCCACCGCCAAGTCGATCAAGGAACTCAAGAAGTTCGGCGACAACGTCACCGCGCTGATGGACCTATCTGCCGGGCGTCTGGACGCGCTGGTGGTGGATGAAATTGTTGGCCGTTACTACACCGGCAAGAAGCCCGGTGAGTACCGTATCCTGGAAGAAAACTTTGGCACCGAAGACTACGGCGTGGGCACCCGCAAGACCGACACGGAATTGTCGGGCAAGCTGGACAAGGCGCTGGATGACATGAAAGTCGACGGCACGGCCGCCAAAATTTCGACCCAGTGGTTTGGCAAAGACATCATCAAGAAATAGGCCGGCCCGCGTCCGGGCTGACACCTGACATCCGGCTAGCTGATGCGCTCGCTAGGACGCTACCTGGCCGGATTTTTTTTCCGAGCTCTGACACTGTTCCATGGACTACCTTGCCAATATTTTGCCCCCCTTATTGCAGGGCAGCGGCGTTACCCTGCAGGTGTTCCTGATCACGCTGGTGCTGGCCGTGCCGCTAGGCTTGACTCTGGCGCTGCTCAGGATTTCACGTTTGCGTTTTTTGAGCGGCCTGGTCAATGGCTATATCTGGCTGATGCGCGGCACGCCGCTGATGCTGCAAATGCTGTTCATCTACTTTGCCCTGCCGTTCATTCCCGTGATCGGCGTGCGTCTGCCCGACTTTCCATCGGCGATCCTGGCCTTTGTGCTGAACTACGCCGCCTACTTTGCAGAAATCTTCCGCGCCGGCATCCAATCGATTGACCGTGGTCAATATGAAGGCGCCAAGGTGCTGGGCATGACCTATCCGCAGACCATGCGCCGCATCGTGCTGCCACAGGTGCTCAAGCGCATCCTGCCACCGATGAGCAACGAAACCATCACACTGGTGAAAGACACGTCGCTGATTTACGTGCTGGCCATGAACGACCTGCTGCGCGCTGCGCGCGGCATTGTGCAGCGCGATTTCACCACCATGCCGTTTGCGGTGGCGGCGGCTTTTTACCTGATCATGACCCTGGTGCTGACCTATGGCTTCCAGCGGTTGGAAAAGAAATACGCTGTCTATGATGAATAGCCCCATGATTCGCGCCCTCGATGTGCACAAGCGCTTTGGTACGGTGGAGGTGCTTAAGGGCGTGTCGCTGGACGTTGCCCGTGGCGAGGTCATTGCCGTCATCGGGCCATCAGGCTCGGGCAAAAGCACTTTTTTACGCTGCCTGATCCATCTGGAGACCATTCACCGTGGCAGCATCGCCATTGAGGGCGAACCGCTGGTCAGCACCGACGCCCAGGGCCATTGCCAGTATGTGCCAGGCGCTGACATCAACCGTGTCTGCCGCAAGATGGGCATGGTGTTTCAACACTTCAACCTGTTTCCGCACCTGACAGTGCTGCAAAACATCATCGAAGCGCCGATGACGGTGAAGGCAGCGTCCCGGGAGGAAATCACGCCCAAGGCTGAGGCTTTGCTGCGCAAGGTAGGCCTGTTTGACAAACGCGACAGCTATCCGTCGCGCCTTTCGGGCGGGCAGAAACAGCGCGTGGCCATCGCGCGGGCGCTGGCGATGGAACCCGACATCATGCTGTTTGACGAGCCTACATCGGCACTCGACCCGGAACTCACCGGCGAGGTGCTGACCACCATGCGCGAACTGGCCGAGGAACACATGACGATGATTGTGGTCACGCACGAAATGGCGTTTGCCCGCGAAGTCGCCGGCCGGGTCGTCTTCATGGACGGCGGTGTGATTGTGGAAGCCCGCCCGGCACGCGAACTGTTTGCCGCGCCAGAACACCCCCGGACCCGTGCATTTCTGGAAAAGATGCTTTAACCATTTTGGGTGACAACGACCCATGGCTGAGCAGGTATCCGACTCCACAATGGACCGCACCAAAGCATCTCGGTAGAACCGCTGTTTGTTGACTTACATCAACAAATTCGCTTGCCAATAAGTCTGCTTGCAAGCAGATGCGAGTCAAATGGAGCGCCGCATGTTGGCACGCATGCGGTGATTTGACGGCCTTCGAAAACGACGGCGATTCAGGCCCGATTCGTAACTTAAGCAAGCATCTCAGGAGAATACACATGGCACTCGCGGAACAAACATTTGGTTTCTTTACGCCCACAGTGGCGTTGATGGGCGTGGGATGCGCCAACGAGATTGGGCAGCAGGCCAAGTCTCTGGGTGCCCGACATGCGCTGCTTTGTACCGATGTTGGCATGGTGCGGCTCGGCCTTGCTGCGAAAGTAAAAGGGCTACTCGAAACCGCTGGCGTCAACGTGACGGTGTTCGATGGGTCTGAACCCAATCCAACCGATCGCAATGTTCATGACGGCGTGACGACCTATCTGGCCCAGGGGTGCGACGCGATCGTTACCTTGGGTGGAGGCAGCTCACACGACTGCGGCAAGGGCATTGGCATGGTGATCGGCAATGGCGGCCATATTCGTGATTACGAAGGACTGAATAAGACAACCAAGCCAATGCCACCGTTTCTGGCAGTCAATACAACAGCCGGCACTGCTGCAGAAATGACGCGCTTTTGCATCATCACCAATACCGATACCCATGTAAAGATGGCACTGGTAGATTGGCGCTGCACACCCAATATCGCCATCAACGATCCCTTGCTGATGGTGGATATGCCTCCAAATTTGACAGCTGCAACCGGCATGGATGCGTTGACGCACGCCGTTGAGGCCTACGTGTCGACCATTGCCACCCCCATCACCGACGCCTGCGCACTCAAAGCAATTACCCTGATCGCTGAGTGGTTGCGTCCAGCGGTTGCCTGCGGCACCAACATTGAAGCGCGCGACAAGATGGCCTACGCCGAGTACTTGGCTGGCATGGCCTTCAACAACGCCAGCCTCGGCTATGTACACGCCATGGCGCACCAACTCGGTGGTTTCTACAACCTGCCGCACGGTGTCTGCAATGCGGTACTGCTGCCAGAGGTGTGTGCCTTCAACCTGATCGCCTGTCCGCAACGCTTTGGCGATATTGCACTGGCGCTGGGCGAAAACATCACCGGTTTGTCGCCTGTGGCCGCAGCAGAAAAGGCAATTAGCGCCATCAGGCGGCTGGCCAGCGATGTGGGTATTCCAAAAAATCTCACCGCTTTGGGCGTTCTGGAAAAGGATCTGGAAACCATGGCGACGAATGCCAAGAAGGATGCCTGCCAGTTAACCAATCCGCGCACTGCCACCCTGGAGCAGGTGATTAACATCTTCAAAGTGGCACTGGTCGCCTGACCAGTGAATTCATCCACACGGGGAGAGATAGCTAAGGCAACCGCGCCATTCCATCTCGGGCGCGGGATATCTATTCCTAGCAATTAAAGTCGTAAACAGGGGTTGAGCATTCATGCGGGTTTGCGGCGTCGTAAATTGGCAACACCACGAATTAAAGTCGTAAACAACTTTACACCATCGGGCACAGTGATTTGGTCATGTAGTGACCAAACTTGCCAAGGATAACTCTTGGGTGCTCCAAACTTGCCGATGGTGGCTAGCTCTTTCGTGCCTCATCCGGTCCACCAGAAACAAACATGCCAGCCCGATATTCGCCGTTTAACACGGCTGACAACGTCCATCAAGGTGAAACCCGAGCTCCATGAAGCTGCCCGTCAATTGACAGCAGTGCATTCAATTTGTTGATATTGGCGGCACCTCAGCCTAAGACAGGTAAGCAGCGTTATGCACAGTTCCCAGTTATGAACAGTTTGTGGTTGCAGTTCGCTTGGAAGCCGCGCAGATATTGACTCTTGCCGGATTTCACGAGGTTCGTTCTCACCATAATTCTGTTGCTTTGCGCACCCCAGAATCTTCTAGTCATGCGTTTCATCAGCAATGCAAACATGTCAAGTTTTCGTGCCAAAAGTAATCTCTCGCCCAATGGGGCAGGAGTCAACCAGTAGTTTGGGACTCGCAAAACCACCTTCACCAATAGCTCGCCTTTCGAAGTCTTGGCCAGATACAAGTCGATGGAACTATGTAGAGAACAAAAGTCGCCAAGATGGTGACTTTACCAATGACAGGCGGATAATTTCGAACGGCAACTACCGATAACTGGGAACTGTGCATAACAGCCTATTGCTGACCTCCGACCCCGTACTAAATCGTCCGAAAACGGACACCTGCATCAGTGGTGTACGAAAAATAGCTTTACAAGCTTTCGGACACAGGAAATAATACGGACATCCAATTCGTACATTTTCTTGGAGTCTTGTAGTGTCACGTGTCTTCGCATACTGCCGGGTCTCCACGTCCGATCAGACAACCGACAACCAAATCCATGAGATCGTGGGAGCCGGGTTCAGTATCACCTTACAGCGCACCATTGTTGAAACCATATCGGGGTCAGTAGCAGCTAGGGAACGCAAAGGGTTTGGCCAACTCATCAACAAGCTTGAGTCGGGGGACGTGTTGGTCGTTACAAAGCTAGATAGGCTTGGTAGAAATGCTATGGACGTGCGCACGACGGTGGAAGCCCTTGAAGGCATGGGCGTACGGGTGCACTGCCTCGCGCTCGGGGGTACTGACCTTACAAGTCCCGCTGGGAAGCTGACAATGGGGGTCATCGCCGCCGTGGCTGAATTTGAGCGAGATCTACTCATTGAGCGCACTCAGGCTGGACTATCGCGTGCCATATCGCAGGGCAAGACTCTAGGCAGGCCTTCAAGTCTGACTAAAGCGCAAGCTGGGGAGGTATTGAAGAGGTTAGACGCTGGCGATTCTGTTGCTGCTTTAGCGAGGGTGTACCGTACAAGCCGTCAGTCAATCATGCGAATCAGGGACGCTACTGTGGTCAGCTGATGAGAGCTAATAGAGTGGCTCTCCATATTGACTGTCTCCGTGTTTTGTCTAGTCGGTTGGCAGAACCAGTTCACCCTGCCTCGACCGCGAGCTATTATGTCTTTAAGCGCTTTGATTTTATCTGCTTATTAACTAACTTACTTACATTTTCAAGAAGTGCCACATGGAATACCTTCTTTTCCCAATGAAGATCATTGAAATGTCATTCATTCAGTCAGTTTTCCATGGTCTCACCCGCGCTTAATGAGCGGTAATTCGGTTTTTCTGCAACAAAAAAGCCCGCTAGATGCGGGCTTTTTTGTTGCCTGTGCACCCGAGATGGCAACGGATCAACCTGTATGAACTGTCAAAAAACTCTATTTTGATAGCTACCCATCCCTTGTGAATAAGGGCTAGTGACTAAAAAACCATACAGCTTCAGCCCACCGTCCGCACCGATCGTAACCTCCGCGAAAACTCTTCCAGAGCCGCAATACCGCTGGCCTCAGCACGCTGGCACCAGGCTTGCAAATCTGCCGCGAGTTGCTCTCGCGTGTGCGAGCGGTTCAGCCACATCTGGCGCAACTCTTCACGCATAACCACCATTTTGTCAAGCGTGGGGGAGGCTGCACGTGCTGCGGCCAAATGCACCGTCACAGCTGCGGGAATCTTCTCAGCATCGCGGTGCAGCCAGCTTTTGGCGGAGCGAATCACCGCAACATCGGCATGTCGGGCCCTCAAGGCGGCGATTTCTTCGTTGAAAGCCCGACGCATGCCTTTGGCATAACCAGCCATCAATTCAAATCGGTTTTGAATCAGTGCCTCCAGCGTTTGCTCATCAGCCACCGGACGGACCGTGCCCACAGCCAAGCGGGGCGGCGTCTTCTTGACGGTAGCCAATTTCAAACGCTGCATCAGGCTGATATACATCCAGCCAATATCAAATTCGTATCGCTTCACCGACAGCTTGGCTGAAGTGGGATAGGTGTGATGGTTGTTATGCAGTTCCTCGCCCGCGATCAGAATGCCCCATGGCGAAATATTGGTGCTGGCATCAGGTGCTTCGAAGTTGCGGTAGCCCCAGTAGTGCGCCGCGCCATTGATGATGCCTGCGGCCATCACTGGCGTCCACATCATCTGCACGGCCCAAACGGCCAAGCCAGCCGCGCCAAACAACGCCAAGTCGATCAGCAACATCAAGGCCACGCCCAACGCTGAAAAACGGCTGTACAGCTTGCGCTCCATCCAGTCATTGGGCGTACCGTGACCAAAACGCGCCATGGTTTCCTTGTTGGCGGCCTCCTTGCGGTACAGCTCGTAGCCCTGCAGCAGCACCGTTCTGATGCCATAAACGTGAGGGCTGTGCGGATCGTCGGGCTGCTCACACTTGGCGTGGTGCTTGCGGTGAATGGATGCCCATTCCTTGGTCACTTGTCCGGTGGTCAGCCATAGCCAGAAGCGGAAAAAATGTGCGGCAATCGGATGCAGGTCCAGCGCGCGATGCGCCTGATGCCGGTGCAGAAAGATAGTGACGCTGATCATCGTGACATGTGTCATCACCAGCGTGAAAAGCACAATTTCCCACACATTCAAGTCCCACAAGCCGTGAATGGCCCAATTCAGCATTGACATCTTTAAATCAGTCTCTCTCTAGTTATGAACGACCCGAGTCTCCGACGGGTCTTCGGTGCCCCGGCGCGGCACACCGGCTTACTTGCGCTGCCAGACGGCAGCAAAAAAACCATCTGTCAAATGCAGATGCGGCCACAAGCGCAAATAGCGCTGGCCACTGTCGGCGCCGCTGCACAAGTCCGAAGCATGCTCCACTTTGAGACTGGCGAGCACTTCACCGGCCTCTAAAGGCACAAAATCCGCATTGGCTTGCGAAAAAGCCTGTGCAATGGCCTCGTTTTCTTGGGGCAGCACGCTGCAGGTTGCATAAACCAAGCGCCCCCCCGATTTCACCAGTCGCGCGGCGCTTTGCAAAATGGCCGCTTGTTTGACGGTCATCTCCTCAACGGCCTTCATGTCCTGACGCCACTTCAAGTCCGGATTGCGGCGCAGTGTGCCCAAACCGGTGCACGGCGCATCTACCAGCACACGATCAATCTTGCCCGTCAGACGTTTGACGCGGTCATCGCGTTCATGCGCAATCGCAGCCGGATGCACATTGGACAAGCCACTGCGCGCCAACCGCGACTTGAAAGCATCCAGTCGCCCCACAGAGGTGTCAAACGCGTACAAACGCCCGGTGCTGCGCATGCTTGCGCCCAGGGCCAGCGTCTTGCCTCCGGCACCGGCACAAAAATCGACCACCATCTCGCCTCGCTTGGCATCGAGCAGCATGGCCAACAGTTGCGAACCTTCGTCCTGCACCTCAAAGTCACCGCGCATGAAGGCCGGGTGCTTGTTCAGCGCCGGTTTGCCCGCAATGCGCAGACCCCAGGGCGAATACGGCGTGGGCAGCGCTTTGATACCGGCTGCGGCCAGCTCTTTTTGTACATCAGCGCGCTTGGCCTTGAAGGTGTTGACGCGCAAATCCAGCCCAGCGCCCTTGTTGAAACTCTCCACCAGCGGCCAGAAACCTTCGCCCAGCTGGTCCTTGAGCGGTTGCACCAGCCACTCGGGCAGGTTATGCCGGTGGCGCTCCATCAAGTCATGGGGTTGGATCTTTTCGCACTGGTCCAGCCAGTTGATCTCTTGCTCGGTGAGCGCGCTGCGCAAGAAATCTCCGGGGCCGTAAAACCCCAGAATTGCCAGGCGGCGCTCTTTGGGGCCGCTGCCAGAGGGTGCCAAGTGGTCAAAAAGATTCTTTTTGCGCAATACGGTGTATACCGTTTCCGCCAAGGTGGCGCGCTCGCGCGGACCCAGGCCACGATGTTCGCGAAAAAATCGCGAGACAATGGCGTCAGCCGGGTGATCGAATCGAAGGGTGAGACGCACCAGTTCAGAACAGGCGTCAAGCAGGGCTTTTGGATGCATAGACTGCGATTGTCCCATGAGCGCCCGCCAACAGTGCCCAAAACACAAAGGATGCCACTTTTTTGAAAAAGCAACTTTACAAGACTTCACGCGTCTTCATCTTGGCTGTCACGAACTTGCCGGACAATTTCATTCGCCTTCCAGGCAGCGCCCACAAAGCCACTCCATTGATCTACTGATGTTTCTCTACCTCACCCACACCAAAGATCGTCTCCCTGATGTTTGGTCTCTCAAACTGATTTGCTCTGCCCTTGTCATCGCAAGCCTGATGCTGGGGGGATGTAGCACTTCACCGGTGTCTGGTAGGTCCGCCTTGACGGTGGAAAACACCCCAAGCGCCCTGCTCACCCAAACCGATTGGTGGGTTAGTTTTGGCGACCCACTGTTGAGCCAGTTGGTCACAACATCGCTGTCCGCTAACACAAGTATTCGATCGTCCCAAGCTGCCTTGCAGCAGGCGCGAGCCCTGCGCGATGTCAAAATCGCAGCTACCCGGCCAAGCCTGACACTGTCTGGCTCCGCGCAGCGCAACCAGATCGAGCACACCGATGCCAGCAATAGCTTCAACGCCGGGCTAGATGCCAGTTGGGAAGTCGACATCTTTGGTGGCAATCGTGCCAGCGTCAACGCCAGTGAGTTTGATGCACAAGCCGCAGCCGCCAGCCTACGTGACGTACAAGTCAGCATTGCTGCCGAAGTCGCCTTGGCGTATATCCAGCTACGTGGCAGCCAGGCGCAACTGGCCATTGCACAAAGCAACCTGACCAGCCAGCAGGAAACGCTGCAGATCACCCAATGGCGGGCACAGGCCGGGCTGGTAACTTCACTGGAAGTTGAGCAGGCACAGACTTCTGTGGCACAAACTGCTGCCCAGATTCCCGTACTGCAAACCAGCATTGCCCAGTCGCGTCATAGCCTGGCAGTGCTGACTGGTCAGCGGCCGCTGGACTTGGACGTCCTGTTGACACCCGCCCGCCCAGTGCCGCAGGCCAACATGGATATGGCTGAACAGATTCCGGCTGACACCTTGCGCCAGCGTGCCGATGTGCGCGCAGCCGAACACAGCGTCAGGGCGGCACTGGCCCGCGTGGACGCCGCCGACGCAGCGCGCTACCCCAGTTTCAACCTGGGCGGGTCACTGTCCTTGAGCGCACTGACATTGGCTGGGTTGACCAATGGCGCCACACTGGCCGGGGGCCTGCTGGGTTCAGTCTCCGTACCACTGCTTGACGGAGGCGCTGCAAAAAGCCAGGTGCTGGCGCAGGAAGCTGCTCTGGAACAAGCACGCGCAACTTACCAAGCCACAGTCCTGAAAGCCCTGCAAGAAGTTGAAGACGCGCTGGTGGCCCTGAAAAACGACCGTGATCGACTGAACTTCCAGCAATTGGCCGCCACCTCGGCTGCCAATGCCGATCTACTGGCGCAAAACCGCTATGCCAGCGGACTGATTGATTTTCAGACCGTGCTGCAAACCCAGCGCACCCTGCTCAGTACCCAAGACAGTGTGGCTAGCCTGCAGGCGAGCATCAGTGCCGACCATGTTCGCCTTGTCAAAGCCATGGGAGGCGGCTGGCGATAGCTAGCCCTTTGCATCCAACACCGACCGCACACGCAACACCCACCAGTTTGACTTTGTAAGCACCATGACTTCCAACACCACTTCTTCAGCCACACCCATCGACGTTGCGGTCAGTACACCCAAGCCCAGTGACCTGCAAGCCCTGCTGGCTGAGGCACCCAAGCGGGTTTGGTGGAAACGCCGCACGCTGTGGGTCGCGCTCGCGCTGAGCGTGGCAGCGGCTGGCGGTTATTACGCCTGGGCGGTGAAGCAACAACGCAATGCGGCGCCCAGCTACGTGGCTGAGCCTGCCGCCAAAGGCAATTTGACCCTCACCGTCATCGCCAACGGCACCCTGCAACCGACGCGCTCAGTCAATATCGGCAGCGAACTCTCGGGCACTGTTTTGCGGGTGCTGGTGGATGTGAATGACCGTGTCAAAAAAGGCCAGGTGCTGGTGGAACTCGACACCGCCAAGCTGAGCGATCAGGTCACCCGCTCGCGTGCCGCATTGGCGGCTGCCCAAGCTGCGTTGGCGCAGGCAATTGCAACGACTAA
Source organism: Rhodoferax sp. (assembly GCA_031291305.1). Taxonomy (GTDB): domain Bacteria; phylum Pseudomonadota; class Gammaproteobacteria; order Burkholderiales; family Burkholderiaceae_C; genus Rhodoferax. Next base: position 42,202 of record JARLJH010000013.1, read on the forward strand.
GGAAAGCAAGGCTAGTTTGGCCAGACTCGAAGAAGTGGCCCGCCTCTCCGGCGGCAAAGTGCCCTCTGCCACTGAACTCGATACTGCTCGCGCGACGCTGGACCGTGCCGTAGCGACGCAAGACAGCGCCAAAGCCAATGTGGATTCTGCCCGCGCATCGCTTTCAACGGATGAAACAAATTTATCCAAGGCCTCGATTCGCTCACCCATTGACGGCGTCGTGCTGACCCGCTCAGTGGACCCCGGCAACGCCGTGGCGGCTTCGTTGCAGGCGGTTACCTTGTTCACCATTGCCGAAGACCTGACCCAGCTGCGTTTGCAAGTAAATGTGGATGAAGCCGATGTGGGCCGTGTCAAGGTCGGCCAAAAAGCCAGCTTTACCGTCAGCGCTTTTGCCGCGCGACGCTTTCCTGCCACCATCACCCGGGTGTCGTATGGCTCCACCATCACCGACAACGTGGTCACTTACGTGACCCAGATGGATGTCACCAACACCGACCTGAGCCTGCGCCCGGGCATGACCGCCACCAGCACCATCACTGCTGTGGAACGCAAAGATGTGCTGCTGGTGCCCAACGCCGCACTGCGCTTTACGCCCACCCAGGCGGCGGCTGCAGAAACCAAATCCAGCGGCGGCATCATGGGCAGCATGATGCCGCGTATGCCCCGCTCCGGCGCTGGCAAAAAGGCCACCGGCGGTCAAGCCAAACAAGTGTGGGTACTTCGCGACGGTGCTCCGGTGGCCGTGAAAGTAACGCCGGGTATCAGCGATGGTCGTATGACTGAAATCACCGCCGGTGATCTGAACGAAGGCATGCAGGTCATCACCGACCAACGCGCCAGCGGTGCCGCCGCCACAAGACCATGAATGCTGCGCCACTGATCCAACTCAAGGGCGTCACCAAGGTTTACGGCCAGGGCGCGACCGCTTTGCAAGCGCTCAAAGGCGTTGACCTGAGCATTGAAGCCGGTGATTTTGTCGCCATCATGGGGCCCAGTGGCTCGGGCAAATCCACCGCCATGAACACGCTGGGTTGCCTGGACACCCCCACCACCGGCGCCTACATCTTCAACGGTGTCCATGTGGAAACCCTGTCGCGCGACCAGCGTGCCCTGCTGCGCAGGCGCTATCTGGGCTTTGTCTTCCAGGGCTTTAACCTGCTGGCGCGCACCTCGGCCCAGGAAAACGTTGAACTGCCGCTGCTCTACCGCGGTGAACCTGCCAAAACCCGCCATGCAGCCGCCAAAAAGGCGCTGGCCTCGGTGGGCCTGGGCGGCTGGGAACACCACACCCCGGCCGAACTCTCAGGTGGTCAGCAACAGCGCGTGGCCATTGCTCGCGCCATCGTCACCGAGCCTGCCGTATTGCTGGCCGATGAGCCCACCGGCAACCTGGACACCCAGCGCAGCCATGAAATCATGGACTTACTGTGGAAACTCAATGTGGACCACGGCATCACCGTGCTGATGGTCACCCATGAAAGCGACATGGCGGCCTATGCCAAACGCATCGTGCGCTTTGTGGATGGTGTTGTTGCCAGCGACATGCGCAACGATCACCCGACCGCTCTGTCTGCGGCCGTCCTCCAGGAGACCGTCTGATGTTGCTCAGCACTCTGCTTCTGGCTTTGCGCTCCATCCGGCGCAACTTGCTGCGCTCTTTTTTGACCATTCTGGGCATCGTGATTGGTGTCAGCGCCGTCATCACCATGGTCACCGTCGGCAACGGTGCCACGCTGGCGGTGCAAAACCAGATTGCCGGTCTGGGCACCAACCTGCTGCAGATTCGCCCCGGCCAGCGTATGGGCCCACCCAGCGGTGGCGGCGGAGCACCGTCTTTCAAAGAGGCCGATGCCGATGCCATCACCAGCCAAGTGGGTGGCCTGCTGGCTGTGGCCCCGGAGGCGCGCGCCTCCGCCAGCATCGTCGCCGATGGCCGCAACTGGAGCAGCAGCGTGATCGGCAGCACCAACAACTGGCTGATCACCGGCAATTGGAAAGTAGCTGACGGACGAACATTCACCGAGGAAGAACAGCGTGGTGGCGCCGCCGTCTGCCTGATTGGTGAAACCGTTCGGCGTGAGTTGTTGGGCAGCAGCTCTGCGCTGGGTGTCACGATCCGGGTGAAACAAATCGCCTGCGAGGTGATTGGTGTGCTGGGCTCCAAAGGCCAAGGCGCGTTTGGCAACGACCAGGATGATGTGGTGCTGGTGCCGCTGCATACCCTGCAGCGGCGCATTACCGGCAACACCCGCGTCAACACCCTGCTGGTGTCCATGCAGGATGGCACCGACCCCGACCGCGTCAAGGCTGCGTTGACCCAACTGCTGCGCGAACGCCGCAAACTGGCCGAGGCGGACGAAGACAACTTCAATGTGCTAGACACCAAGCAACTGGGCGAAACCTTTGCCAGTACAACCAAAGTGATGACCATGCTACTGGGTGCGGTGGCTGCAGTGAGCCTTCTGGTGGGCGGCATTGGCATCATGAACATCATGCTGGTCAGCGTCACCGAGCGCACCCGCGAGATCGGCCTGCGTCTGGCCATTGGCGCGCTGGAGCGCGAGGTGCTGATGCAGTTTCTGATCGAAGCGGTGGTGCTGTCCGCGCTGGGCGGCGTGATCGGCATCGTGCTGGCCTTTGGCGCGTCGATTGGTGTGTCCGCCCTGATGAGCGTGCCCTTCGTGTTCAACTTGAACGTGAACCTGCTGTCGTTCCTGTTTTCAGCGGGGATTGGCGTGGTGTTTGGTTACTTCCCCGCCCGTCGAGCAGCGCAACTGGATCCGATTGAGGCGCTTCGGCACGAATAATTCATATAAAAAATATGCCTGTAGCCCAGACAAATAATTGACTTACAGCTATTGATTCTGAAGCAACTTCACCACCGCCTGCGGGTAGATCAAGTGCTCTTGCGTGAGCACCCTTGCCGCCAGCGCGTCTGCCGTATCGCCCTGCAGAACCGGCACCACCGCCTGCGCCAGGATCGGCCCATGATCCAGCTCGGGGGTGACCAGATGCACCGTGGCCCCAGCCACCTTGCAACCAGCATCGATGGCGCGCTGGTGGGTATTCAGCCCGGCAAACGCGGGCAACAAGGACGGATGGATATTCACCAGTCGCCCGGCGTAGTGATTGACAAAATCGGACGTCAGGATGCGCATGAAGCCCGCCAGCAGCACCAACGGTGGCGCCTCGGCTGTGGCGTGGCGGTCAATACGCTGCGCCAGCGCGGCATCAAACGCTTCGCGGCTGGCAAACGCCTTGTGGTCCAGCGCTTCGGTGGCAATGCCTTCACGTTCGGCCAATGCCAGCCCTTTGGCATCCGCCTTGTTGCTGATGACGGCGGCCACTCTGGCCTGATACTTGGCGGCCCAATTCTCCCGTTTGGCGGCTTGAACGATGGCCAGCATGTTGGAGCCGCTGCCTGAGATCAAAATGACGATGTTTTTCATACTTGGCTGAATTATGACTTTGACCCCTCCCGCCTTTGGCAGCGCACCGGCCCCAGCGCCTGCGCCCGCCCTTCTTCTCACCCCCATCGAGGCCCGCGTGCTGGGCACGCTGATGGAAAAAGCCCGCACCGTGCCTGACAGCTACCCGCTGTCGCTGAACGCGCTGGTGCTCGGCTGCAACCAGAAAACCACCCGCGATCCGATCATGAACCTGACCGAGGCCGAGGTGGCCGACGCGGTCAGCAGCCTCAAAGAGCATCAGTTGGTGCGCGAAAACAGCGGCAGCCGCGTCACCCGCTTTGAGCACAACTTTCAGCGCGGTGTCGGTGTACCCGAGCAATCTGCCGTGCTGCTAGGCATGCTGATGCTGCGTGGCCCGCAAACCGCTGCCGAGCTGCGGCTGAACACCGAGCGCTGGTACAAATTTGCCGATATTTCCTCGGTCGAAGGCTTTCTGGAAGAGCTGCAGGACCGTCCCGAAGAAAAAGGCGGTTCACTGGTCGTCAAGCTCGCCAAAGCACCCGGTGCGCGCGAGCAGCGCTGGGCACATCTGCTGTGTGGGCCGGTGGACGAGTCGGTCCTAGCACAAGGCCACGGCGCACGCATGGCAGACGGTGCCACCGCGGAACGCCTGGAACGGCTGGAAACCGAGGTCGCGCAATTGCGCGCAACGGTAGCTAAGCTGTGCGTCGAACTCGGCGTGGCAGACGCAGGGTAGCCACCAGGCCGCCCGCTGGGTGGTTGGCCAAGGTCAGACTGCCACCATGCTTTTGGGCGATGTCATTGGCCGTGGCCAGGCCCAGGCCGACACCGCCCGTGTGCCGGTTGCCTGAAGATTCTAGCCGGTAAAACGGCACCAGCACCTTGCCTAGCTCACTGTCGGCAATACCGGGACCATCATCATGCACTGAAATTTGTAGCTGCTCAGGCATATCCAGCAAGGAGATACGGGCACTTTTCCCATAACGCACGGCGTTATCGATCAAGTTGCCAACACAGCGACGCAGCGCCGAGGCTTGCGCCAGCAGGGGCACGACGCTGACGTTGCCCAACACTTGCACATCCTGCGCACTGTCCTGGGCGTTTTCAGCCAGTGTGTGCAGCAGTGAACCCACGTCCAGTAACACCATCGGCTCTTGGTCGGCCAAGCCACGCAGGTAGTCCAACGTGGTATGGATCATCTCGTTCATCTCCACAATGTCCTTGCCAAAACGCTCCCGGTCCAGCGGGTCAGACAGCGATTGCACCCGCAGTGACAGACGCGTCAGCGGCGTGCGCAGGTCGTGAGACACAGCGGCGACAAACTGGTCGCGCTGCGCCATCTGCCGACGAATGCGCGCATGCATCTGGTTGAAGACACGGGTGGCTTCGCGGCACTCCAGCGTGCCCTCCTCCAGCATCGGCTCACGCTGGATGTCACAGCCGAGTTCCTTGGCGGCGCTGGCGAGCTTGCGCACCGGCTCGGACAGCCAATGCGCGCCCACCCAGGCAGCCAGCATCAGCATCACGACATCCATCAGTCCGCCCAGCTGAAGAATATCTGCCAAAGAATTCGTCGCAGGTATATCGCCCGTCGCACTCCACGTCGGCAGTAACTGCCCGGACAAAAGCGAAACCACCAATACCCGGCTGATCACAACGGTCAACACCAGCAACAGCGCCAGGCGGCCAAACAAACTAGCCGGTAAACCACTCTGCACCCAGCGATAGACGCGCAGTCTCAGCCGCGACATCAGCTGTGCCACACCGGTCCCCCTTGCACCGACTGGACGTTGAACATGTAACCAACACCCCGTACGGTCTTGATCATTGGGGGTGCCAGCGGGTCTTGCGCGAGTTTTTGCCGCAGACGCGACACCAGCAGGTCAATGCTGCGTTCAAACACATCCATGGTCCGCCCACGGGCCTGCGCGACCAACTGGTTGCGACTGAACAGATGCCGGGGGGTCTGCAAAAAGGTGGAAAGCAGCCGGAATTCGGCGTTTGACAGGACCACCGTCAGTCCGGCAGGTGACTTCAGGGTGCGTTCACCACGGTGCAGCACCCAGCCGTCAAAATGAATCACGTCGCTGTCCAACACCGCCGCGACGCAGTCCTCGGACGACTTGGCCCGGCGCAACACGGTGTGAATACGTGCCACCAGCTCACGTGGCTCGAAAGGTTTGCTGATGTAATCGTCAGCGCCATTTTCCAGACCCATGATGCGGTCATAGATACCCCGACGTGCGCTCAGCATGATGACAGGAATCGCCGAACGTTGGCGAATTTGCCTGGACAACTGCAAGCCGTCCACACCGGGCAACATCACATCGAGCACCACCAGATTCACCGGATGGCGCTCCAGCTCCGCCCACATGGTGGTGCCGTCGCAAGCGGTGTGCACGGCAAAGTTGAAGCCTTTCAGGTACTCACCCAGCAAGTCAGTGATTTCGGCATCGTCATCAACGATCAGGATATGTGAATGTGGCTTCATGACGAACAACGTTGGATCAAAAGCCAGTTTAGGCGGGAGAAATCAGGTCAATAAGAGGAATAAGCCGGTATTTCGCGCACTGTTGAGCTGCTCCGGCATGCCTTTGTACCGAGCCTGATACAAAGCAGACATAGCAGAGATACCGACGGGTTTGACAATGACACCATCATTCCCACCGACTCTCTAAAGGAAAGAATCATGGGCTCAATCTCTGGTGTCGTTGGCGTCAGTAATGCTTGGGACAATGTCCATACCCTGCACCGTCAAATGCAGGCCAAGAAGCTTGCCAAAGTGGACGCCGACGTCAGCGGAAGTGACGATCAGTCTGAATTGAGCACCACACTCAGTGATATCAGCCCCAAAAACGCTGGCATCACACTGAATGCGCAAGAGCAGTTCACCAGCTTGGACAGCATCACCAGCTTTGCCACCGCAGACATCAATGGCGACGGCAGCTTGAGCCAAACAACATTTGACGCCGACAAGCCTAGTGGCACCAACAGCACACTAAGCAGTACATCCCGATAGCGTTCGTCTACTCTTGGTCACGCACTCTCAAAAAAGAAGCGAATCGCGGTAAGCCCTTGGGCGTGCGGTCACGATAGCGGTAAGTAACCACGCTGCCCACGGCGGGCGGGTTCTCGCGCTGGGCGTCGGTAAAGCCCGTACCTAGTGCAAAACGCTGGCCGTTGGGCATCTCCAGCAGCAAGGCGCCCAACTTGCCCGCATTGCGGCCCTTGCCAGGCCGGTGAGCCACCACGCGGGCATCGTCATCAGGTGCCAACTTGAACTTGAGCAAGGCATCGCTGCGCCCAGGCGACCACAAGGCGTTGGCGCGGTGCAGCACCAAACCTTCACCCCCATCCTTCACCGTTTGCTGCAGCAATACCTGCAAAGCCGCAGCATCTGCCACTCGCTGTTGTGGCACCGCTTGCAGCCACGGCTGATGCACCTGCGCCACCACACGCTCGATGGTTTGCGCGCGCTCGGCAAACGGCTCTTGGGAACCCGGCAGATCAAAAATCATGTAGCGCAGTTGATGCCAATCCGCATCCACCGGCAAGTCGCGCCGCACGGTGCCCGACAACTCATCAAATCGCCCCCGGCCCAGCCACAGCTCGCCATCCAGCGCAGTCTTGGGCAAGGCGGCGATGAACCAGCCCGGCGCGGCAATGGTCCGGCCACTGCGAAAGCGCAGGCTCTGGCCGTCCCAGAAAGCGCGCACGCCGTCAAGCTTTTCGCTCACCAGATAGGCGTTGGGGTTGTGCCCGACAGACCATAGTCCAGCCAGCATCAGCGCCGGGGCGGCCCCTGCAGACGCTGCTTCTGCAGGTCCCTGAACACCCGACAGAGCCCTGGCGGTGGCGGAAAAAGTGGGCAGCAGGGCCGTACCCCACAGCAGCGTCAAACACGCTGCAGACACAAGCGATCGCGATGGATGCATGAAAATCCCCCTGAAACTTATAGATGAAATCGGCCTCTAGCCCTTGACTGATAAGGACTGAATGCTCACTTATTGAATCAGGCCGCCAAACGCGACGACTTCGGCACGTGGGCCATCAAAAACTCCATCTGGTCCACCAGGATGCGACGATTGCGCAAGATGAAGTCTTCCCACAGGCTGGGCACATACGGCGTGTACAGCAGCGGCATATGCGCCTGCTCGGGTGTGCGGTGGCTCTTGCGATGGTTGCAGGGCCTGCAGGCCGTGACCACGTTCATCCAGGTGTCGATGCCGTGCTGCGCGAACGGGATGATGTGCTCGCGCGTCAAGTCATGCTCGTCAAACAGGTCTCCACAGTAAGCGCAGATATTGCGGTCGCGGGCAAACAGCTTGGCATTGGTCAGGCCGGGACGCAACTCGAAAGGATTGATGTTGGGCACGCCCTTGGTGCCGATGATGCTGGAGACCGCAATGATTGACTGCTTGCCGGTGATGGCGTTGTGCCCTCCGTGGAACACAGCCACCTCGTGGCCCATTTCCCAGCGGACTTCTTCAGCGGCGTAATGAATCACCGCCTGTTCCAGCGAAATCCACGATTGGGGCAGCCCCTGGGCTGACAGCTTCAAGACTTTCAAAACACGACTCCTGTAAAAAAGACGTTCTCCGAAACCCGCTCAACACCCGACTCTGGTCACAACCCTCATCCATTTCCACACACTGCAAATGCAGGAAACGCGCCAACTCTCATCGCTTGACCAGTCTAGGACACAATATACCCCCTTTATGTGTCAAATTGACTTCAAGCGCTTTTTATACGTGCGCATATTGCTACTAAATCAATAACAGATGATGAAGATTTTCAGAGGTTTCAAGCACCCGGACATCGCCCGGGCCTGTGCCTTGACAATTGGCAACTTTGACGGCGTGCACCGTGGCCACCAGGCCATGCTCTCACTGCTCAAGGGCGAGGCACAACAACGCGGCATCCCCAGCTGCGTGCTGACCTTCGAGCCGCACCCGCGCGACTTCTTTGCCGGGCTCACCCACAACCCCGACCTGGCACCGGCCCGCGTCGGCACCCTGCGCGACAAGCTGAACGATCTCAACACCTGCGGCGTCGACCAGACGGTGGTATTGCCGTTTGACGCACAGCTGGCCAACCTGTCGCCGCAAGCCTTCATCGACACCGTGTTGTTGCAAGGCCTGGGCGCGCGCTACGTGCTGGTCGGTGACGATTTCCGCTTTGGCCAGCGGCGTGCGGGTGACTACACCTTGCTGGATGCCGCCGGGCTCAAGCAAGGCTTCGATGTGGCTCGCATGAACAGCTACGAGGTGCACAAGCTGCGCGTCTCCAGTTCAGCCGTGCGCGACGCACTGTCCGAGGGCCGCATGGCCGACGCCACCGCCTTGCTGGGCCACCCCTACTGCATCTCGGGCCATGTCGTGCATGGCCGCAAACTAGGTCGCACGCTGGGCTTCAAGACGCTCAATCTGCGCTTCGCGCACTGGAAGCCCGCCGCCAGAGGCATCTTTGCAGTGCTGGTGTTTGGTTTGTCTGAGCAGCCGCTGCGCGGCGTCGCCAATCTGGGCGTGCGCCCCTCGCTGGACCCGAAAGACGTCAACGGCGGGCGCGTGCTGCTGGAAACCCACTGCCTGGACTGGCCCCAACACCTGGGAACAGAAGGCGCCTACGGCAAAATCATCAGCGTGGAGTTGCTGCACAAACTGCACGACGAACTCAAATACGACTCCCTGGACGCATTGACTGCTGGCATCAGCAAGGATTGCCAAGATGCTCGTGGCTATTTCGATGCCCACCCGTGGCTAGGCGCCACCAAAACCTGAAACCACCACGACTTGGGCTCCGTTTTACCGTCCCAACGGTGTCATTTATCGACACAGTAACCGGACAATTTATCTGCCGTATACGCTTTGAGTAACCTGCTGGTAGTGCGTCAAACCAACTTATCAACGTTCTTGCCCAACTTGGACGGGTCGGTATTGGTGCTATCAGTGGTCGAAACTGAAGGATGCTTCATGGCATAGACGGCCGCTTCCTGGGTGGAAACCACACCATCCTCGTTGGTGTCGGCTTTGGCATAGGTTGTGGAAGAACTGCTCGCGCTGCTCGATTTTCCTGCTCCACCCGCGCCGCCCGATTTTTCTGCTCCATCCGCGCCGCCCGGCTTTGCTGCGCCACCAGTGCCACCTTGCGAGTTGATTGATTGAGGTTTCAGGTTGCCATTTTTAATGGCGGCTTCAATGTCTGACTTTCCAATGCTTCCGGCTTTCTTCGTATCGATGGCGTCGTACATTTTTGCGGCATCGTCGCTGGACACGCCTTTGGCAGTCAATCCAGAAATGAATTGGTCTTTGGTAACTTTGCCGGTGTTGTTGGGATCAAGGTCGCTCATCATCTTGGAGGCCATCGTGGATGCCATCTTTGATGAATCGACCCCCCCACCACTTCCGTTTGCAACGGGACTGATTGATAGAGACATACTGATCTCCTTGGGTTGGTTTGTGAGTCCCAGTCAACTGGATTCTTGTTCTCAATATCGACATGGTTTTCCCAAACTTGACGGTCTGAGATATAAATTTGTGCAAATGCTGCACAAAGGCCTGCGGCGAAGGGCGCGCGCCGAAGGCATTCGCATACGTTGACCTGTCCTCGCGCATGATTTCGCCCCAAAACCGCACGCGCATGCCCCAGCCGCCACACCGTGCGTTGAAGTTGCTCGTAAAGGCCTACGGTAAAATCCAGCGACCCGCGCGGCAACACCGACTGCACGACGAACTCAAAACGAATCTCTGGTCGCATTGACCGCTGGCATCCGTCAAGATGGCCAAGATGCCCGTGACTACTTTGCCTTTCCGCCACACCATGACCACTCAAACCGATTACCGCAGCACCCTGAACCTGCCCGACACCGCATTCCCCATGCGTGGCGACCTGCCCAAACGCGAGCCCGTCTGGGTCAAAGCCTGGGAGGACAAAGGGCTTTACAA
>JARLJH010000014.1 GCA_031291305.1 Rhodoferax sp.
GGTCATCGCCGCGTTGCAGTCGGGTGGGGGCGTCCCCACCAAAAATGGTTTAAAAAAAAAACTGGCGGCCCCCCCCCAACCAAAACAAAAAAACAGCGCCCAATCCCCCAATTTTTAATAAAAAAAAAAGGTTTTCCGTTATAAACCCCGCGGCTGGTGCTAGTGGGGGGTAAAACATAATAGGGGAAAAAAAAAACCCCCCCCCCCCCACCCCCCCCCGACGCGCTGGCAGACTGGGTGAAGCCGAAGGCTGTGGCGCGCCGTGATCCATGGATTGCACCGGATTCATTGACTTCAAAACATCGCGCGATGGTCCACGGTGTCAGCGTAGCAGTCGGTGGGGGCAGCCCCCGATTTCTGGTACCCCAGTATGAGGGGGATGCCCCCACCGACTGCTACGCGGCGATGACCAGCAGCGCCCCATGACTTGACACCGTCTGGACCAACGCAGTCACCGTCACCGCGATAGCCGCTTTCGAATGCTCCTGTCTAATCAACACCACGCCATGCAGTCACCCACGCCCACCATGCAGACCCATTCTTCCAACATGTACCAGGCTCTGCGCGACGCTTTCCCCGCAGACCTGGATAGCACCGCCGTTGAAACCGACAGCGGCCTGTTCTACACCTGGCGCGACCTGGAGCGTGGCAGCGCCATGCTGGCGAACTTTTTGCAATCACTGGATATTCCACCCGGCTCACGCATCGCCGTGCAGGTGGACAAGTCGGTCGAGGCTTTGATGCTCTACCTTGCCACGCTGCGCGCCGGTTACGTGTTTCTGCCGTTGAACACCGCCTACCAGAGCGCCGAGATGGCCTACTTCATCAGTGACGCCGAGCCCGCCGTGGTGGTGTGCAGTGCGCACAACTTTGGCTGGGTCAGTAAGCTGGCGTTCCAGGCGGGCACGCCGTGGGTCTTCACTCTGAACGACGACCGCACCGGCAGCCTGCTGGATCGTGCGGCGCATGCGCCAGACCGGCACACACCGGCCACCAAGCAGGCCGATGATCTGGCCGTCATCATCTACACCAGCGGCACCACCGGGCGCTCCAAGGGGGCCATGCTCAGCCACGGCAATATGCTCAGCAATGCACGGGTGCTCAAGGATTATTGGGGCTGGCGCAGCGCAGAGCAGGGTGGTGATGTGCTGATCCATGCGCTGCCGATCTTTCATGTGCACGGGCTGTTTGTGGCCATCCACGGCGCGCTGATCAACGGCAGCAAGATGATCTGGTGTGGCAAATTCGACCCGAAGTTCGTCATCTGGCAGCTGCCGCGCGCCACCGTGTTCATGGGGGTACCGACCTTGTACGTGCGGTTGCTGACCGAGCCGGGGCTGACACCCGAGGTCTGCAGCCACATGCGTCTGTTCATCTCGGGCTCGGCCCCGTTGCTGACAGACACGTTCAAAGCCTGGCAGGCGCGCACCGGTCACATCATTCTGGAGCGCTATGGCATGAGCGAGACGGTCATGCTCACCTCCAACCCCTACGCCGGTGAGCGCCGTGGTGGCACAGTGGGTTTTCCGCTACCCGGTGTGCTGCTGCGCATTGTCAATGAGCAAGGGCAAGCTGTACCACCGGGTGAGATTGGTGACATCCAGGTCAAGGGTCCGAATGTGTTTGCCGGGTACTGGCGCATGCCCGAGAAAACCGCGCAGGAATTCACGGCTGACGGTTTTTTCAGGACTGGCGATGTGGGCCGTCAGGATGCCGATGGCTACGTGTCCATCGTTGGCCGTAGCAAAGACCTGATCATCAGCGGCGGCTACAACGTCTATCCTGCGGAGTTGGAGAGCTTCATCAACGATCTGCCTGGTGTGCTTGAGAGCGCCGTGGTTGGCGTGCCGCACGCCGATTTTGGCGAGGTGGGTGTGGCCGTGGTGGTGCCACGCCTGGGCGTGACCCTGGAGTCAGCACGCATTTTGGCCAGTCTAAAAGCCAGTCTGGCCAACTACAAAGTGCCCAAGCAGTGCTTTGTGGTGCCCGATTTGCCGCGCAATGCCATGGGCAAGGTGCAGAAGAATCTGCTGCGTGAACAATACGCGGTGGCGCAAAGTCGATAGGATTCTTTGCGCAACACAGTGACGATCACTTATCTGACAGAAACTACGGCAGTACCCTGACTGCATCCGTTATGCACAAGTTACTCAGTCGCCAGACAAAACGCCTATTGGGTGTTGACGAAGAACATCTGCCTGCTGTGCTGGATGAACTGGCGCAACTCGCCCGTACAGCAGGCGTTTCAGATCGCGCTGCGCATCTGTTGTCGGGGCTGAACAGTTTTCTGAATGGGGTGGGGGAGTCTTACGCGCAAAATGAACGCGATCTGGACCAGAAAACGCGCAGCCTTCAGCTCAGCTCGGTTGAACTCTCACACGCCAATGATCGGCTACGCCATGAGTTGGTCAGCCGAACGCGGGCGATGGAGTCATTGCGCGAAACGGCCGATGGCTTGATGCAGCAGCTTGACCCCGAGACACCGGCACTGCGTGAGGTCAGTCTGGAGTCGCTGTCACGCTTGATGTCAGACCTGGTGGCGCAGCGTGAAACCAGTCAGCGCGACCTGCAGTCTGCCCTGTCGGACCTGGCCAATCAGAAATTTGCGCTTGATCAACATGCCATTGTCAGCATCACCGATCTGGCGGGTGACATTACCTACGCCAATGACAAGTTTTGCCAGATCAGCGGGTACACGCGTGAGGAATTGCTGGGCAATAACCACCGCCTGATCAATGCCGGCGTGCAGTCCAAGGCGTTTTTCAGTCAGCTTTGGCAAACCATTTTGGCGGGGCGGGTCTGGCATGGTGAGATTTGCAACCGGTCCAAAAGCGGTGACATCTTTTGGGTGCAGGCCACGCTGGTGCCACTGCTGGACGATGATGGCGCGCCCCGACAGTTCATTGCGATTCGCACGGACATCACGGCCCGCAAAGCCATGCAGGCGGCCATGGCGCAGACTGAAGAGCGCCTGCGGCGCATCACCAACGCTGTGCCAGGCGTGGTTTTTCAGTGTCAGGTGGGCGCAGGCAGCATTCGTTACACCTTCCTGAGTGATCAACTACAAGAAATTCGTGGACTGGAGCGCGAGGCTTTGATGGCCGATGGCCGACTGGCTTTCGCTCAGATTGTGGCGTCTCAACGTGAGCGGCTATTTGCCGAAGTGATGACCGCAGGCCAGCGCCGCGAAGGGTGGAACGCTGAATACCAGATTCGTTTGCCAGATAGCAGTTTGCGTTGGATTCGCTCTGAGATCCTGCCTGAGCCGGTGCCGACTGAAGACGGTTCAACCGTGTTCACCGGCATCTGGCAGGATGTCACGCATATTCGGGAAACCAGCGACCGCCTGCGCGAAGTCACCGAAAGCATTCCGGTGGTGGTTTTTCAGTACCGACGGAGGGCTGATGGTCATCAGCACTTTTCCTTTTGCAGTTCGGTGGTTGAGCAGGTCTGCGGGCTGACACCGCAGGATGTCATCGCTGACCCTGCCAGCTTTTTTCAACTGGTTCACGCCGATGATCAGGCTACTTTTGTGGATGCCTTCAAGGCCTCTGCGCGTAATGGCGAGCGAATATCGCTCGATTTCAGGATGCACCATAAGAAAACCGGCGCCTTGATTTGGGTACATGGCGAGTCCATGCCCAAGCCAGCTGTGGACGGTGGCGTGCTGTGGAACGGTTATCTGGCCGACATCTCCATGGCCAAGCAGGCTTCCGAGGAATTACAGCGAGCCAAAGAGGTTGCTGAGGTCGCCAGCCGTGCCAAATCTGACTTCCTGGCGAATATGAGCCATGAAATCCGCACCCCCATGAATGGGGTGATTGGCATGACTGATCTGGTGCTCGATACTGAGCTGACAACCGAGCAGCGTGAGCACCTGGAGATGGTCAAGCTGTCGTCAGACGCCTTGTTGCGGGTCATCAACGATATTCTGGATTTTTCGAAAATCGAGGCTGGCAAACTGCAGATCGAAAAGACTGAATTCAGCCTTGCACAGGTGGTCAGTGAGACGCTCAAGGTGTTGGCCGTACCGGCTCAGGCCAAGGGGCTTACCTTGCTTGGCGGTGTGGATGAGGCACTGCCAGGAGTTTTGATTGGGGATCCTGGGAGGTTGCAGCAGATTTTGATGAACCTCATAGGCAATGCCATCAAGTTTACCGATCAGGGCGAAGTTAGCTTGCGTGTGCGTGCGCAGTCTGAGTCCGCAGCGCGTCTGCGTCTGCTGTTTTCAGTCAAGGACACAGGCGTGGGCATTGCACGGGCCAATTTGAGCAGCATCTTTGACGCTTTTTCACAGGCGGACAGCAGCATTACTCGACGCTATGGCGGTACGGGTCTGGGACTGTCCATCTGCTCGCGGCTGGTCGCCGCCATGGACGGTCACATATCGGTCCGCAGCGAACTTGGGTGTGGTAGCCAGTTTGATTTCGATGTTCTGGTGGAATTTCCTCCCCAGGCGCAGGGGCTTCATCGCGCTCAAGGCCACTTTGCAATGCCAGTGGCCAAACCCACACCAGACAGTCCGCCAGTCTCTGCCACAAGTCTGAACATCTTGCTGGTAGAGGACAACGAGGTCAACCAGATGGTCGCTATCGTGCTGCTCAACCGCGAAGGCCACCGCGTGACGCTGGCGGCCAATGGTCAGCTGGCCCTGGAGATGCTGGCGCAGCAGCGTTTTGACCTGGTATTGATGGACATGATGATGCCGGTGCTGGACGGCCCGCAAGCGACGCGGCTTTTTCGTGCCACTGAGCAGGGGCACCGAACGCCCATCGTGGCGATGACTGCCAACGTTATGCCAGGTGACCGGGAGCGCTGCATACAGGCGGGTATGGATGATTATCTTTCCAAACCCATCTCAATTGTTGAGCTTCATCGGGTTCTAGCCCGCTTTGCACCTCATCAGGATGCTATATTATTAGGAACTGAAGGTGTTGTCGATCCGGTAGCGGATTGTGCTTCAGCTCTGCCGCAGAGGGTATTTGATTACGCAGATGCACTGAATATGGTGGATCAGGATGTCGTCGAAATCATTTCCGACGCGTTTATAGCGCAGTGGCCAGCAGATCTGTCAAAAATGACAATGGCCCTGGAACAGGGTGACTGTGGCTCCTTGATGCGTACAGCACATTCGCTTAAGGGTATCTTTGGTATGTTTGGAGCCCGTCCGGCGATAGTTTTGGTGGGGGAGTTGGAGATGTTGACTTCAGATACAAGCGCTCTGAGGAATGAGGAAACACGGCAGAGCGCGCTGGCCAAACTGTCGGAGTTGACTGTGCAAGTCGTGTTATTGCTGGCGGCCTTGAGCCAGCGCGGTGGAGCAGTGTTAAAGTGAAATCAGTGTGATCCGCGTGCCCTCCATTGAAATCTAACACCATGACTTACAAGGTATTGATTGTTGACGATGCAGAGATCAATCTGATCTTGTTTGAGGCGCTGCTCAAGCGCATGGGGCAATGTGAATCTGTCAAGTTTTCCAACTCGGTTGACGGCCTGGCCTGTGCCAAGCAAGAAGACTTTGACCTGATCATTGTGGATTACATGATGCCGAATCTCAATGGCATGGAGTTCATTGCCCAGTTTCGCAGCACACCCGGGTGCGAAGACACGCCCGTGCTGATGATCACCGCCAATGACCAAAAGCAGGTGCGTTACCGTGCGCTGGATGCTGGCGCGACCGATTTTCTGATCAAACCGGTCGATAAAGTCGAGTTCATGGCGCGCGTCAACAACATGCTGCAACTTGGTGCCAGCCGCAAGGCGCTGGCTGATCGGGCAGCTTGGCTGGCTGAAGAAGTGCACAAGGCGACGTTCGAGATCAAGGAGCGTGAGCGTGAGACGGTGATCCGTCTGTCCAAAGCCGCTGAATACCGTGATCCCGAGACCGGTTCCCACATTTTGCGCATGGCCCACTATTCCGAGTTGATCGCCAGAGGCATGGGCCTGCCCGCGCCCGAGTGTGAGTTGCTGCTGGAGGCTGCACCCATGCACGACATTGGCAAGGTCGGTATCACCGACAACATTTTGCTCAAACCCGGTCGTCTGACCCCTGAAGAGTTCGAGGTTATGAAGCAGCACGCTGTATATGGCCACGACATCCTGAAGGGCAGTTCATCCAGAGTGTTGCAAACGGGTGCCGCCATTGCCTTGGGGCACCATGAAAAGTATGACGGCTCGGGTTATCCGGGTGGATTGAAGGGAGATGAGATCCCCATCTTCAGCCGCATCGTGGCAGTGGCGGATGTGTTTGACGCCCTGACTTCGGAGCGCCCTTACAAGAAAGCTTGGTCACTGGAACGCGCCAGCGATCACATCAAGGCCAGTGCGGGTACCCACTTTGACCCACAATGTGTGACGACGTTTTTTGACCAGTGGGAAAGTGTCTTTGAAATTCAGCAGCGCTTCAAAGATGATGATTGATCATAAGCTATATTAATAATAGCTTCCAGCCCTTTGTATATAAGGGCTAGATGTCGATTTTATGTAGAACTTTTAGCGCAGAACCAACACTGGGATGTGCGAATGCGTGAGTACTTGCTGGGTTTCACTGCCCAGCAGCAGGCGCTTGACACCTCGGCGGCCATGCGAGGCCATCACAATCAGGTCGCACTTGTTCTTTTTGGCCGCCGCGATGATGGCGTCTGAAACGATGTCCGACTTGACAGTAAGCGCGCGGGTTTTGACGCCTTGTTCTTCGGCCTGCTCTTTTACTTCATCGACCACGGCCTGACCTTCTTCGGCCCATTGTTGCTCAATGCGGCCGACTTCGGCGGCTTGCAGGGCCAGGCCACCTTCAAAGTAGCTTTGCGGGTAGCGTGGCACCACTTTGATGACCACCAACGCCGCACCAGTCAGCGCCGCCAGTGAAATGGCACTGCTGACAGCCTTTTTGGACAAGTTGGAACCATCTGTGGCGACAAGAATCTTTTGGTACATGCTGAACTCCTATCTTGATGACTAAATTGAGTACCTTCCTATACTATCAGCCGCTTTTGCTACTGGCCAGGTAATTTGATGACATTCCCCGTTGACTCCGTCCGCCCGATGACACACGGTTCCCCTCGATTCGTCGTTGATCTGCGTGATCCCGCAGGACCAGGTTCGGCTGACTCGGTAACGGGCGACTCGATGGAGGCGTTGAAAGTTCTGGACGACGAGCAGGAGTGGTCCGCCTTCAGTCGGCCGGACGCGGCTCGCCCTGGGTGTTGGGAGTCCAATGTCATGATTGAAGGCATGCACTGCGCGGCCTGCGCGCTGACGGTGGAAGACGCGCTTAGCAGCATTCCGGGGGTGGTATCAGCTGAAGTCAGTGCCGGCAGCCAAAGAGCCAAGGTGGTCTGGGAAACGCAGTCGGTGGTGCCATCGCGTTGGATGCAGGCAGTGCGCGACTCCGGTTACCGGGCGGTGCCCGCGAATGACGCTTTCGCCAGGGAGCGGCGCCGGGTCGAATCGCGCAAGGCGCTTTGGCGGCTGATGGTAGCGGGCCTGTGCATGATGCAGGTCATGATGTATGCCCTCCCGGCCTACGTTGCTACTCCGGGCGACCTGACTCCCGAAATGGAGCATCTGCTGCGCTGGGCCTCCTGGGTGTTGACCTTGCCGGTCATATTGTTCTCATGCAGTCCGTTTTTTGCCAATGCCTGGCGCGATATCGTGCACCGGCGGGTCAGCATGGATTTGCCAGTGGCATTGGGCATGCTGATCACCTTTGTGATGAGTACTGCGGGCACCTTTAATCCTGATGGCATTTTTGGTCGTGAGGTGTATTTCGATTCCCTGACGATGTTTGTATTTTTCTTGCTGGCTGGACGCTGGTTTGAATTACGCTTGCGCGACCGTACGGCGGGCGCGTTGGAGGCGCTGATGAACCGCCTGCCCGACAGCGTTGCGCGACAAATATCCGATGGTGAGTTCGAGCGGGTGCCTATCCGGCGGCTCAAAAAGGGCGATGTGATTCAGGTTCGACCGGGCGAGGCCTTTCCCGCCGATGGCGTAGTGGTGCGGGGTCAGACGTCGGTCGATGAGTCGTTGCTGACCGGCGAATCCCGCCCGCTGGCACGCGCCGAGGGTGACGAGGTGATCTCTGGCAGTCACAACCTGGCAGCCGTGGTGTTGGCCCGGGTCGAGCGCGTGGGCGATGAAACGCGCTTCGCGCAAATTGTCAGCTTGATGGAAAGCGCTTCCACCACCAAGCCGCAACTGGCCAAACTGGCCGACACCATCGCCAAGCCGTTTTTGATCGGTGTGCTAATTGCTGCAGCTTTGTCCTGCGCATTGTGGTGGAGCACCGACCCGGAGCGGGCCTTGATGGTGGCGGTGTCTGTGTTAGTGGTGACTTGTCCCTGTGCCTTGTCTTTGGCCACACCGGCTGCCATGTTGTCGGCGGCGGGGGCGCTGGCGCGTCGGGGTGTTTTGGTGCGCAGACTTGACGCGTTTGAGGCTCTTGCCGCTGTGGACACGGTCATGTTCGATAAGACCGGCACGCTCACACGGGACGCCATGGTGCTGGGTACGACACAGGTGGCAGAAGGGGTTGACCCGGTCCAGGCGCTGGCGATGGCTGCGGCGCTGGCGCAGCATTCGTTGCATCCGGCATCACGGGCGTTGCTGGCTGCCGCGCAGCAGCATGGCCTGTTGGGGCCTTGGCGTGTCAGTGATCTCACTGAGGTGTCCGGACGTGGTTTAACAGCCCGGCTGACGTTGGCAAGTGATGCCGCTCAAGTGGCCGAGTTGCGCCTGGGTTCCGCCGAGCATTGTGGTGTACAGCAATCGCAGTCGAATGCATTGCAGGTGTTTTTGAGTGACAAGCAGCGGTGGCTGGCCACGTTTGAACTCAAGGAAGATGTCCGCCCCGACGCCGTTGCGACCATCGCAGCGTTGAAGGCACGTGGGCTGCAGGTTCATCTGCTTTCAGGTGACGCCAGTGATGCTGCCCGCCGGGTAGCCCGCGCCGTGGGAATTGACGACTTCAAGGGGCAGTGTTCGCCGCAGGATAAGCTTGATTTCCTACGCCAGGCACAAGAGAACGGACATAAGATCGCGGTGGTAGGTGATGGACTGAATGACGGCCCCATTTTGGCTGGCGCGCACGCGTCGTTTGCTTTTGGTCAAGCTGTTCCGCTGGCGCAGGCACAGGCTGATTTTTTGGTCTCAGGTAGCAGGCTAGCAGACGTGGAGGTTGCAATCGGCCTGTCTAAGCGCACTTTGATGGTTGTCAAGCAAAACCTCTGGTGGGCGGCGGCTTACAACGCGATTTGCGTGCCGTTGGCTGTGGCGGGCATGCTTCCCGCTTGGCTCGCGGGTATTGGTATGGCCAGCAGTTCCCTGCTGGTGGTGGCTAACGCTCTTCGGCTTTCCCGGGCGCAGCCGATGAACAAGGAAAATTGATGGACGTTTTGTATCTACTGGTTCCGATCTCGGTGGTTTTGGTGCTTTTCATCATTGGTGGTATTTGGTGGGCCATCCATCGCGGGCAATTTGAAGATGTGGATAAAGAAGGGGAAAGAATACTTAAAGATTGAAGGGGAATTTCAGCCATAATTGATTTTTGTCAAATCCGAAGCACGGTTTCATCGGGACACTCTGCGACTCCAACTTAGAAGAGGTGAACATGGCATTTTTAAATTCGCAGGCGACGACATACAACGACAAAGTTGTACGTCAGTTTGCCATCATGACTGTGGTATGGGGTGTTGTGGGGATGCTCGTCGGCGTGCTCATTGCTTCACAACTTGCCTGGCCTGAGCTCAATTTTGGCATTCCATATATCTCGTTTGGTCGCTTGCGGCCTTTGCATACCAATGCGGTGATTTTTGCGTTTGGTGGATGTGGCTTGCTTGGTACGTCTTTCTACGTCGTTCAGCGAACCTGTCAAGTCAGGTTGTTCAGTGACAAGTTGGCCGCCTTTGTATTTTGGGGCTGGCAACTCGTGATTCTTAGTGCAGCTATTTCCTTTCCTTTGGGTTTTACTCAGGCCAAGGAATATGCTGAACTCGAATGGCCCATCGACATCCTGATCACTTTGGTCTGGGTGGCTTACGCCATCGTGTTTTTTGGCACGGTCGGTACCCGTAAAGTCAAGCACATTTATGTGGCTAACTGGTTTTACGGCGCGTTCATCTTGGCTATTGCCCTTCTGCACATTTTCAATAATCTCTCCATCCCGGTCGGCCCCATGAAGTCGTACTCTGTGTACGCTGGTGTGCAAGATGCCATGGTGCAATGGTGGTATGGGCACAATGCGGTTGGCTTCTTCTTGACTGCTGGCTTTTTGGGCATGATGTATTACTTCATTCCTAAGCAAGCACAACGACCGGTTTACTCTTATCGTCTGTCCATTGTTCACTTCTGGGCACTGATTTTTACCTACATGTGGGCGGGTCCGCACCATTTGCACTACACCGCTTTACCTGACTGGACGCAATCTGTTGGTATGGTTTTTTCGTTGATTTTGTTGGCTCCAAGCTGGGGTGGCATGATCAACGGCATCATGACGCTGTCTGGTGCATGGCACAAGCTGCGTGATGATCCTATTCTGCGTTTCCTGATTGTGTCGCTGTCGTTCTATGGCATGTCCACCTTTGAAGGTCCGATGATGTCCATTAAGACTGTGAATGCGTTGTCGCACTTCACGGATTGGACAATTGGACACGTTCACTCTGGTGCTTTGGGCTGGGTGGGTATGGTCACCATTGGTTCCATGTACTACTTGATTCCTAAATTGTTTGGTCAAAAACAGATGCACAGCGTTAAGGCGATCGAGATTCACTTCTATATCGCCACTATCGGCATTGTTTTGTATATCGCTGCACTGTGGATTTCTGGTGTGATGCAAGGTTTGATGTGGCGTTCGATTAATGCGGACGGAACATTGACCTACACCT
Organism: Rhodoferax sp.; assembly: GCA_031291305.1. Classification (GTDB taxonomy): domain Bacteria; phylum Pseudomonadota; class Gammaproteobacteria; order Burkholderiales; family Burkholderiaceae_C; genus Rhodoferax. The sequence goes on from JARLJH010000014.1 coordinate 10,884, forward strand.
TTGTGGAATCGGTCAAGGCGAGCTATCCGTTCTATGTGTTGCGTTTGGTTGGTGGGTTGATGTACTTAATTGGCATGGTCATCATGCTCTGGAATACATACAAAACCGCGACCAGTGGCAAATCCGTGACGGTCACTATTCCTACTGCTTTGGCTCATGCCTGAGGTAATTCAACATGTCAAATACTAAACCAAGCGGTTTTTCTCACAACGCCATTGAAACCAGCAATGGACTGATGATCGTTCTGATGTTGATCGTCCTGTCGATCGGTGGCTTGCTGGAAATTGTTCCCCTGTTTTTCCAGAAGTCCACAACACAGCCAGTGCCTGGTCTCAAACCTTATCCGGCGCTTGCGCTGGCTGGGCGGGATATCTATCAGCGTGAAGGTTGCTACAACTGCCACAGTCAAATGATCCGACCTTTCCGGGCCGAGACGCTGCGTTACGGTCACTATTCACTGGCAGGCGAGTTTGTCTATGACCATCCTTTCCAGTGGGGTAGCAAACGCACAGGTCCGGATCTGCAACGCATTGGCGGTAAATACAGTGATCAGTGGCAATTAACCCACCTGAACAATCCTCGTGATGTGGTGCCTGAGTCCATCATGCCGGCATATCCTTGGTTGGGCGCGACGATGGTGAACGGTGAGACGTTACCTGCCCACATGAAGGGTCTGCGTACGGTTGGAGTTCCTTATACGGATGCTGATATTGCTGGTGCAACCGAGGCAGTCAAGGGAAAAACCGAAGCGGAAGCAGTTGTGGCTTACCTTCAAGGTTTGGGTCTTTTGGTCAAGTAATTTGGAACACAGTGATGGAATTTGACATCAACACTGGAAGAGCTGTTGTGACTGTTTTAAGCCTGGTTGCCTTTATTGGAATCATGGTCTGGGCTTACTCGAGCAGGAACTCCACTGATTTCGAAGAGGCAGCACAGCTGCCCTTCGATCAGGACTGATCCGGAAACTGAGAAGGAACTAAAAAATGAGTGATTTTGTAAGCGGTTTTTGGAATTATTACGTCTCAGGCATTATTCTCCTGAGTATTTTTGCCTGCTGGCTCTTGCTGATTTTCTCTGGCAAGGCGCATGCAATGACTTCCCATGACAATACGACCGGTCACGTTTGGGATGGTGATTTGCGCGAAATGAATAACCCACTTCCTCGTTGGTGGAGTTACTTGTTTTTGATCACTGTCTTTTTTGGATTCGGCTATTTGGCGTTGTACCCGGGTTTGGGTAGCTACCCGGGCTTGCTGGGTTGGACTTCACGGGGTTTGCACGAGGCAGAAGTGAAAGAGGGCGATCTCCAGACTGCTCCCGTTTACGCGCGTTTCGCCAACATGACTCCTGAGGAAATTGCCAAAGATGCGCCGGCTATGGCCATTGGCGAGCGCTTGTTCAGCAATACTTGTGCACAATGCCACGCATCTGATGCGCACGGCCAAAAGGGCTTTCCCAACCTGACAGACAACGATTGGTTGCACGGTGGCATGCCTGCAGATATCACTCAATCCATCATGGAGGGGCGCGTCGGAAACATGCCACCCATGGTCGCTTCGGTGGGAACACAGGATGATGTTAAAAACGTTGCAAACTATGTGTTGACTCTGTCTCCTGGTGGACGCAAGATTGCTGACACCGCTCGCGCTGCTTTGGGCAAAGAGAAGTTCATGACAGTTTGTGCTGCTTGTCATGGTCCCGACGGTAAAGGCAATATTGCGATTGGCTCGGCTAACTTGACCGATGATATTTGGCTGCACGGCTTCGGTGAAAAGGCCATCATGGATATGGTCAATAACGGCAAACAAAACATAATGCCTCCTCAAGGGAAGTTGCTGACCGCAGCCCAAGTCAAGGTGTTGACCGCCTATATCTGGGGTCTTTCGCACAAGAGCTGATTGGTTAAAGCACGGAGAGTCATTGAGACCTCCTGCCTTGCCTGACGAATATACAAAGGGAAGCATGATTGTTTCCCTTTGTTGTTCTGGTGTCGATGAACGTAATTTTGGTCAATAAAAGAAAGGTGCACTCGTGAAAAGTGATTCAACGTTGGATGAAAAGCCTTGGTGGAGCTACGGCCATCTTTGGCTGGTGATCAGCGGACCTGTCAGCGTCGTGATCGCTTGTATCGTGACTTTTTACTTCATTAGCAATAGTCCAAACGAGGTTCTTTCACGTCAGGATGTTGAAATCACGCATGACAAGGATGCAAAGAACATTGTCGGAAGCGAAGCACCGGCCATGATGGCCATGAATCATGCTGCCACTGGTCTGGTTCCGGTGCCCAAATCAACTTCGGACACACCCAAAAATTAGGATGTTATTTGGGGTTCACAATGTCCTGCAGGGCATTGGTGTCGAGGATTTGAACGTGGCGCTGCTTGACCGCAACGATTCCGTCGTCTACAAATCTTGAGAACGTCCGGCTAATGGTTTCCAGTTTGAGACCCAAGTAGCTGCCGATTTCTTCGCGCGTCATTCTCAGGATGAGTTCCGATTGGGAAAATCCCCGCGAATGCAAGCGCTGGGCCAAGTTGAGAAGGAAGGCTGCGAGCCGTTCCTCGGCACGCATGCTGCCCAGCAATAGCATGACCCCGTGCTCACGCACGATTTCACGGCTCATGATCTTGTGCACATGATGCTGGAGTGCATTGACTTCCCTAGACAAGGCTTCAATCTGTGCGAATGGCATGGCGCATATTTCTGCGTCTTCCAGAGCGATGGCATCGCAGGAATGATGGTCATTGACGATGCCATCCATGCCAATGATTTCGCCTGCCATCTGAAAGCCGGTAACTTGATCACGTCCATCTTCGGATGTAATGCATGTCTTGAAGAAACCGGTGCGGATGGCGTACAGATTGGTAAACCGCTCACCATTGTGAAAGAGGGTTTCGCCCCGTTTGATCTTGCGTCGGGACCCGATCATTTCGTCGATTCGGTTGAGTTCGTCTTGGCTCAGGCCAATAGGCATACAAAGCTCGCGCATGTTGCAATTGGTGCAGGCGATTTTGATGGTCTCATGATTCATGGGCGCGATTTTGACATTGTTCTTTGCAGATAGCTGACAATTGTCAAATTGGAGCAATTTGCTATCTCATCCTTGATTGATCAATATCAAGGGTGCAAAAGAGTGCTGGCGGCACATTTGTGACGTCTGGAAAAGGAATTTTTATGAATGACAGTGCTGCTGAACCCATCTCTGAAGCTTTGATTCGGCAATACGATGTATCGGGACCTCGTTACACCTCTTATCCAACCGCTGACCGGTTTGTGGAGGCGTTTACTGCGCAGGATTACGCCTTGGCGTTGGAGCAGCGCCGTTCAGGCGCGGCTGCTCTGGCCTTGCCGCTTTCGTTGTACGTTCATATCCCATTCTGCGAGTCACTGTGCTATTACTGTGCTTGCAACAAAATCATCACCAAGCACCATGACCGTGCTGCGGCGTACCTGCGCTATTTAAGTCGTGAAGTCGATTTGCACATCCAGCACATGGGTGTTGGTCAGTCCGTGTCGCAACTGCATCTGGGTGGCGGCTCTCCAACATTTCTGTCAGACGCTGAGTTGCATGATTTGATGGGATTGCTGCGACGCAATTTCAAATTCGTGCCTGGTGGCGAATACTCTATCGAAATTGACCCGCGGACCATTGACGCCAAGCGGCTTGATGTGCTGGCCGAGCTTGGATTTAACCGTTTGAGCTTTGGCGTTCAGGATTTTGACCCCGCGGTTCAGAAGGCCGTTCACCGAGTTCAACCCGTTGAACAGGTATTTGAGTTGGTTGCCGCAGCCCGTGCGCGAGGATTTGAATCGGTCAATGCCGATCTGATTTATGGCTTGCCTGAGCAAACTCCTGAGTCGTTTGACCGTACGCTAGCGCAAATCACTGAACTTCGGCCCGAGCGCATTGCGCTATATGCTTATGCACACCTGCCTGAGCGTTTCAAGCCGCAACGTCGGATTTCATCCGTTGAAATTCCCACCGCGGCGGCCAAAGTGTCGATGTTGGCGCGATCCATGGCGGCTTTCATGGCTGCGGGTTATGTCTATATCGGCATGGATCACTTCGCCTTGCCAAATGATTCCTTAGCAATTGCCAAGCGTCAGGGGCGCCTGCATCGCAATTTTCAGGGTTACAGCACACAGCCAGATTGCGACATGGTTGGTTTTGGCGTTTCGTCCATCGGTCGGGTGGGCGCTACCTACAGCCAGAATGCCAAGACGCTGGAGGAGTATTACGACTTTCTCGATCAAGGGCAGTTTCCGATTGTGCGTGGTTTGGCCTTGACTCGTGATGATCTAGTGCGGCGCGGCGTGATCATGGCGCTAATGTGTCAGGGGCGGTTGTCGTACGAGTCCATCGAGTTGGCCTACTTGGTTAACTTCAAGCAGTATTTCGCCAAGGAATTGGATGCTATGGCGGTGCAAGCCGATCAGGGGCTAGTGACGCTTGATGGTTCTGGCATTCAGGTCACTGAAAGAGGTTGGTTCTTTGTCCGGGCTGTCGCGATGGTATTTGACCGCTATTTGCAGACTGACCGTACACGCACAAAGTTTTCCAAAATCCTCTAACCTGCTCGGATGCAAACATCTCTGGCAACAACTGCCTTCCTGATGGGGTTGGCAGGCGGTCCCCACTGCATTGGTATGTGCGGTGCGGCGTGCGCCGGTATTGGCCAAGCCGCAGGGGAGAGGCGCGCTTCAGCCATGTGGATATTTCAGGTAGGCCGGATTTTTGGCTACTCAGCCATGGGTGCGCTGGCGGCCGCTTCGATGCAGGGTTTGGGATGGATGACGGTGCAGACTGCTGCCCTGCGACCAGTCTGGACCATGTTCCACGTGGCTGTTATGGTGATTGGACTGATGCTGGTGTGGAATGCACAGCAGCCGATCTGGCTGGAGCAGGCGGGGAAGAGGCTTTGGCAAGGCGCTCGCACTCTAGTTGTCAGCAGGGGGCTTTCTGGCACTTTTATGCTGGGTACCTTGTGGACCTTTCTGCCATGTGGGCTGCTCTATTCGGCTTTGCTGGTGGCCGGGCTTACTGGGCACGCGTTCGATGGCGCAGTGGCAATGGGCCTTTTTGCCGTCGGTACCAGTGTGTCCATGATGATTGGGCCGTGGCTGTGGTTGCGCCTGGGCAGCAACAGCAATGGTGATTGGGGTGTCCGGCTTGCGGGCTTGGCCCTTGCTGCCAGCGCGGGTTGGGCCTTGTGGATGGCCTACGCGCATGCTGGCGCGCCTTGGTGCTCACCGATTTGACGGTGATGAACTCAAGACCTCAGACGCATCTGTCATAGTCTGATGGGAAGCGTCCTCTGGACTGCTTGGTTGGGATAATTGAGTTCATGCAAATTCCTCCTTCTGTTGATTCCCAGCGTTGGCGCGTGTCAGTGGCTCCGATGCTCGATTGGACTGATCGCCATTGCCGCTACTTTCATCGTTTGCTGTCGCAGCATGCCCTGCTGTATTCGGAAATGGTGACCACCGGAGCGTTGATTCATGGTGATGTGGCGCGCCATCTGCGCTTTAACCCGGAAGAACAGCCTGTCGCCCTGCAACTCGGCGGCAGCGATCCGACCGATCTGACTCAATGCGCCCGACTGGGTGCGCAATGGGGCTATTCAGAGATCAACCTCAATTGCGGCTGTCCCAGTGAACGCGTGCAGCGCGGCGCCTTCGGCGCCTGCCTGATGGCTGAACCGCAGCTGGTGGCAGACTGCGTCAAGGCCATGGTCGATGTGGTGGAGCTACCCGTTACCGTCAAGCACCGCATTGGCATCGATCAGGTTGAAAGCTACGGCTTTGTCTGTGACTTCGTGGGCGCGGTGAGCCAGGCGGGTTGCCGCACCTTCATTGTTCACGCCCGCAACGCCTGGCTCAAGGGACTGAGTCCCAAAGATAACCGAGATATTCCCCCGCTGCGCTACGATTGGGCATATCGCCTCAAGCGCGACTTTCCCAGGTTGACGATTGTGATCAACGGCGGTGTCACCAGCACCGAACAGGTGCAGACGCATTTGGCTCAGGTCGATGGTGTCATGTTGGGCAGAGAGGCGTATCACAATCCTTGGTGGCTTAGCCAGTGGGATGCTGCGTTTTTTGCCGATCTGCCGCTTTTGAGGGCGGACGCGGATGCCAATGCAGGAAAAATGACGCGCGAGTGGGTAGAGCAGCAGATGGTGGACTACATGATGCGCGAGCAGGCCGCGCATGGCACGACCTGGCCGTCCATCGCGCGGCACATGTTAGGCCTGCGTCATGGTTTGCCTGGTTCGCGCCACTGGCGCCGAATCTGGAGTGACCATAGCCTCAAAACCATGCGCCCGGATCAGGTGATGGCATTGGCGCATCGTCAATAAATATCTATAAAATCGTGCCCTATCCCTTTCGATATAAGGATATGGAGCTATGTTTACTGTAGTATCTTGAAAGGTGTCAATGAATGAACAGTGCACTGATTCGCAGCGTCTTCTATACGGCTTGCCTGACCCTCGCAGTCAGCGCTTGCACCACCCAAGCCTGGTACGAGGGCATGAAGCAGGGTGCTGTCAACCAATGCGACAAACAGCCCCCGGGGGCACGCGAAGATTGCCTGTCACGCTTGAATAACAAGACTTACGACGCTTACAACAAGGAGCGCGCCACCGCCGAGTAAGCCGCGCCCGGCATCCTTCAGGCAAGTTATCATGGCAGCGCATTGGGAGGCAGCCCGTCACACGCTGCGTTCTCCCACATTTAAGTTCAGAATTCTTCCCACTCGTGCGTCTCAATTCCATCAAGTTATCCGGCTTCAAGTCGTTTGCCGAGCCCACCAACTTCTTGTTGCCAGGTCAACTGGTCGGCGTGGTTGGTCCCAACGGTTGCGGCAAATCCAACATCATGGACGCGGTGCGCTGGGTGCTGGGCGAGTCGAAAGCGTCGGAATTGCGTGGCGAGTCCATGCAGGACGTGATTTTCAACGGCACTACCACCCGCAAACCCGCCAGCCGCGCTAGCGTCGAACTGGTTTTTGACAATGACGACCACCGCGCGGGTGGCCAGTGGAGCCAGTTTGCCGAGATCGCCGTCAAGCGTGTGCTGACCCGCGACGGCACCAGCAGCTACTACATCAACAACCAGGCGGTGCGCCGTCGTGACGTCCAGGACGTGTTTCTGGGCACCGGCCTCGGGCCACGTGCCTACGCCATCATTGGCCAAGGCACCATCAGCCGCATCATCGAGAGTCGCCCCGAAGAATTGCGCTTGTTCCTGGAAGAAGCCGCCGGTGTCTCCAAATACAAGGAGCGTCGCCGCGAAACCGAGAACCGGCTCTCCGATACCCGAGAAAACCTGACCCGCGTCGAAGATATCCTGCGCGAGTTGAACGCCAACTTGGACAAGCTGGAAAAGCAGGCCGAGGTCGCGCAAAAGTACAACACCCTGTCCGCAGCCGCATCGCTCAAGCAGCATCAGCTCTGGTTTTTGAAGCGTTCTGAATCTGAAGCCGACCAGGGCCGCGTCAAGATGGAGGGGCTGGAGGCCGTCAACGCCCTCGAGTCCCGTATGGCCGATTTGCGTCACATCGAGGCCGAACTGGAGTCGGTACGCCAAGCCCACTACGCCGCGGGTGACCAGGTCAACCAGGCGCAGGGCAAGTTGTACGAAGCCAGCACCGAAGTCGGCCGCCTGGAGGCAGAAATCCGCTTCGTGGTCGAAGGTCGTCAGCGGGTCGAGCAGCGCTTGGTGACGCTGCAAGAGCAGGCCACCCAGTGGGCTACCCGCAGCGATGACGCGCAAACCGAGCTCGACAACCTGTCCGAGCTGGAAATGGTCGGTGAGGAAAAAGGCGAAATGCTTGCCGCCCAAGTGGAAGATCAGGCGCAGCAGTTGCCCGATCTCGAAGAGGCTCTGCGTCTGGCCCAACGCGCTGCCAATGAACAGCGCGCCAGCGTGGCGCAGGTGCAGCAACAGATTGGCGTGCTGGCCGCTGAGCAGCGCGGCATTGAAGAGCAGTCGCGCCAGTTGGGCACACGCCGTGAGCGTCTGCAGCAAGACCGCCAAATGCTGGCCGTGCCCGACGAATCACGCCTGGCAGATCAGCAAAGCCAGCTCGAAGAGGCTCAGGAATCAGCCGAACTGGCCCAGGCGCGCCTGGCCGAACTGCAAAACAGCCTGCCGGAAATCGATGAGCAACGGCGCGCGCAGCAGCAGACGGTAAACATCGAGTCGGCACGCCTTGCCGATTTCTCGGCGCGTCTGGAAGCGCTGAAAACCTTGCAAGAGCGCGTCAAGACTGACGGCAAACTGCAGCCCTGGCTGCAAAAACACGGTTTGGACCACTTGCAGGGGCTGTGGAGCCGTCTGCACATCGAGCCTGGCTGGGAAAACGCGCTCGAAGGCGCGCTGCGCGAACGTCTGGGCGCGCTGGAAGTCAGCCATCTGGAAATGGTGCGCGCCTTCGCACAGGATGCGCCTCCTGCCAAGCTGGCGTTTTACAGCCCACCGGAGGCAGGTACATCGGCCAGCGCCTCGGCATTGCCGCGTCTGGCAGATTTGTTGCGCCTGCACGATGCCAGCCAGAAAGCCGTGTTGGACGACTGGTTGCAAGGCTGCTTCACCGCCGCCAGCCTGGAAGACGCTTTGGCCAGCCGCCACCAGTTGCAGCCGGGGGAACTGATTTTTGTAAAAGCCGGCCATGTGGTCGGGTGCCACAGCGTGAGTTTCTATGCTCCTGACTCCGAGCAGGCTGGCCTACTGGCCCGCGCGCAGGAGATCGAAAACCTTGTCAAGCAGGTGCGCGCCCAGGTGCTGATCACGGATGAGTCGCGTGCCACGCTGGTGCGTGCCGAGGCGGCCTACGCCGACCTGTCGCAGCGGCTGGTCACCGTGCGCCGCGAGGCCACCGAAGCGCAGGCCAGTGCCCATGCCTTGCAGGTGGAGACCCTGCGCCTGACACAGGCGGCTGAACAGGCACGCCAGCGCAGCACGCAAATTGCCCAGGATCTGGCCGAAGTCGATGCCCAGTTGGACGAGTTGCAGGAGCGCCGTGTCACTGCCGAAGCGCGGTTTGAAGAGCTTGACATGCAACTGGCCGACACCCAAGAGCGCCATGCTCAGCTGGATGACGGCGTGATCAGTGCTGAGCGCAAGCTCAATGAATGCCGTGAGCAGCAGCGCGCTCTGGAGCGCCAGATGCAGGAAGCCACCTTTGCCATGCGCAGCCTGGGTGCGCGCCGGGCAGAGTTGTCGCGTGCTATTGAAACAGCAGTGCAGCAGGCAGATTCTGTCAGGGCTGAAGCCCAAAGAGCCCATGAAGAATTGCTGCGCCTCAACGATGCGGCTGCGCAGGGCGGCCTGCAGCAGGCACTTGCCGAGAAGTTGGAGCGTGAAAAACACCTGGGCGCGCAGCGCAGCCAGTACGATGATCTGACCGCCAAGCTGCGTGCTAGCGATGAGCGCCGAATGCAGCTCGAACGCGCACTTGACCCCTTGCGCGCGCGCATCACTGAATTCCAGCTCAAGGAACAGGCCGCGCGGCTCGGTTTTGAGCAATACACCCAGATGCTGGCAGACGCGCAGGCCGACCTGGTGGCGCTCGCGGCATCGGTGGCCGATGGTGCCGTGCGCCTGCCTGGCCTGCAGCCCGAGATTGACCGCCTGAACCGCGAGATTGCTGCCTTGGGCGCGGTGAATCTGGCTGCGCTGGACGAGCTGGCGGTGGCGCGCGAACGCAAACAGTTTCTGGATGCCCAGAGCGCCGACCTGAATGAAGCCATGGCCACGCTGGAAGATGCCATCAAGAAGATCGACGGCGAAACCCGCGAGCTGCTCTCCGGCACTTTCAACACCGTCAACGAACACTTTGGCAAGATGTTCCCAGAACTGTTTGGCGGTGGTAACGCTCGTCTGGTCATCAGCGGCGATGAAATTCTGGACTCGGGCGTGCAGGTGATTGCCCAGCCGCCGGGCAAGAAAAACCAGAGTATTGCGCTCTTGTCGGGTGGGGAGAAGGCGCTGACAGCGATTGCGCTGGTGTTTGCCATCTTCCAGCTCAACCCGGCACCGTTTTGTCTGCTCGACGAGGTGGATGCACCACTGGACGATGCCAACACCGAACGCTATGCAAGGTTGGTCAGCAGCATGAGCAAGGAAACACAGTTCCTGTTCATTAGCCACAACAAGATCGCCATGGAAATGGCACAGCAACTCATTGGTGTCACCATGCAAGAGCAGGGCGTCTCGCGCATCGTGGCCGTGGACATGGATATGGCCTTGAATATGGCCGATCAGGGGGAATGACTATGAGCCAATTGCAACTGGGCTTGGGTGTTTTGGGCGGAGTGGTTCTGGTGGCCATGCTAGGTTACTACCTGTGGTTGGCAGGGAAAAGTCGGCCACGGCAACCCGATTTCGTGCCGACCAACGCCACGGACCCCTTTGGCCGCGAGCCCACGCTGGACGTCGAATCCCTGGGCGGTGCATCGGAAGAAGAGCCGGGGTTTGCCATTCCTCTACCGGAAAAAAAACCCGGGCTGGACGCGCTGATTGACGTGATTGCCCCGATTGCGCTGGAAGCGCCGGTGTCCGGCGACGCGGTGCTGGCGGCACTGCCGCCCACGCGTCGTGTTGGCAGCAAGCCGTTCGCCGTGGAGGGACTCAACGCTGCCACACAGCACTGGGAGAGTCCGCAAAATGGTCAGCGCTACACCCAACTGCAAGCCGGTTTGCAATTGGCCAACCGGGCTGGCGCACTCAATGACATCGAATATTCAGAATTTGTCATGAAGGCGCAAAGCTTTTGCGATGTGCTGAACGGCACGCCTGACTTTCCCGAGATGCGCCGTGAAGTCAACCGTGCCCGTGAACTGGACCTGTTTGCCAGTGACCACGACGCGCAGATCGGCTTTGCGTTGCGGGCCCGGCGCTCGGCGTGGAGCCCCAGCTATGTTCAGCAGATGGCGGCCCGCCTGGGTTTTGTACCCGGCTCCATGGCCGGGCGCATGGTCCTGCCGGGCGCTAGCGGGCCCGTGCCGGTACTGAGTCTGAACTTTGATACGCAGGCGGCGCTGGCTGAAGACATGTCGCAATCTGCCTTGCGCGAATTGAGCCTGGCGTTGGACGTGCCGCAGGTGGAGCGCGCCGAGCGCGCCTTTGCCCGCATGTGCGAAGTGGCGCAGGCACTGGCCAAAGAGATGGACGGTGTTGTCACCGACGACGGCGGCGTACCGCTGCCGACCGAGGCGCTGGAAGTGATTGCCGCAGAGCTGGAACAGCTTTACGACACGCTGGACCAGCACGGGCTGTCAGCGGGTTCGACGCTGGCGCGGCGGCTGTTTTCCTGATCAGGCACGCTTATGCAGACACTGGATTTGTTTGCCATGCCTTCGGACGATGCCCAACGCCTGGCTACATTGCGCCAGACCTTGCATGAGCATGCACATCGCTACTACGTGCTGGACGAACCCAGCATCCCGGACGCTGAATATGACCGTTTGTTCAGGGAACTGCAGGCGCTTGAGGCAGCTCACCCAGAGCTGATCACGCCCGATTCGCCGACCCAGCGCGTGGGTGGCAAAGCCTTGGAGCAGTTTGCCCAAGTGCGCCATGCTGTGCCCATGCTCAGCATCCGCACCGAAACCGACACCCAGGCCAGCGGCGCGGAAAACTTTGATGCCCGTATTCGCCGCGAACTGTCTCTGACTGAGCTTGACGCGCCAGTCACCTATGTGGCTGAACCCAAGTTCGACGGTTTGGCCATGAACCTGCGCTACGAACACGGCGTTCTGGTGCAGGCGGCCACCCGGGGCGACGGAGAAACCGGCGAAGACGTGACGCAAAACATCCGCACCATTGGTCAGATTCCCCTTAGGCTGCCGACCGATGCACCCGACGTGCTGGAGGTGCGCGGTGAGGTCTACATGCGCCGTGACGACTTCGAGGCGCTCAACGAGCGTCAGCGTCAGAAAATTGCCGCCGGCGCTAAGGGTGAAAAAACCTTTGTCAACCCGCGCAATGCCGCCGCTGGCGCGGTGCGCCAGCTGGATCCGGCCATTGCTGCCCAGCGTCCCCTGAGCTTTTTTGCTTATGGCTTGGGGGAAATTACGCCGCCAGAGGCTGGTGGACCGGTATTCGCCACCCACTACGACATGCTGCAAACCCTGAAATCATGGGGTTTTCCGGTCTCAGCCCTTGTCAAACGTGCGCAAGGAGCTATTGAACTGGTAGCGTTTTACGATGCTATCGGGCAGCAGCGCGATGGCCTTGGCTTTGACATTGACGGTGTGGTTTACAAGGTTGACAGTCTGTCGCTGCAGCGCCAATTGGGCTTTGTCACTCGCGAGCCACGCTGGGCGGTGGCACACAAATTTCCGGCGCAGGAGATGCTGACCACCGTACTGGCCATTGATGTGCAGGTGGGCCGCACCGGCAAACTCACACCCGTGGCCAAACTGGCGCCGGTGTTTGTCGGCGGTGTCACGGTCACCAACGCCACCCTGCACAACGAAGACGAAGCCCGCCGCAAAGATGTGCGCGTGGGCGACACCGTCATCGTGCGCCGCGCCGGCGATGTGATTCCAGAGGTGGTGTCGGTGCTGCTCGACAAACGCGTGGGTGAGCCTGAACCCTTCACCATGCCGCATACCTGCCCGGTCTGTGCCAGCGCGGCTGTGCGCGAGGAGGGTGAGGCCGACTACCGCTGCACCGGCGGGTTGTTTTGCAGCGCGCAACGCAAGCAGGCCATCCTGCACTTTGCCCAACGCCGCGCCGTCGAGGTGGAAGGCCTGGGCGACAAGTTGGTTGATCAACTGGTGGAGCGCGATGTGGTGCGCACCTTGCCCGACCTGTATCGTCTGGGCTGGCGCGCGCAGGCAGAACTGCTGGCGATCAGCCAGGACCAACTGGCGGATGAGCTGGATGCCTCCAAGCAACAGGCGCTGGCTCTTTCCACCCTGTCAAATATGGACAGAATGGCCGTTTTGTCGGCGCAGAATCTGCTTGATGCGCTACAGAAGTCAAAGCAAACCACCTTGCCACGGTTTTTGTTTGGCCTGGGTATCCGTCACGTGGGCGAGGCCACCGCCAAAGAGCTGGCGCGGCATTTTGGCCAGTTGGACGCCATCATGACTGCCACAGAGGCGCAATTGCTGGAAGTCGCTGACGTTGGCCCTATCGTGGCCCGAAGTATTCGGACTTTTTTCGACCAGCCACACAACGTAGAGGTGGTGGCGCAACTGCGCGCCTGTGGCGTGACTTGGCCGGAAGGTCCACCCGCCGAGCGTGCGCCAACGCATTTGAGCGGCAAAACCTTTGTTCTCACCGGCACCCTGCCCACCCTGGGCCGCGAAGACGCCAAGGCCCTGATCGAAGCCGCTGGCGGCAAGGTAGCGGGTTCGGTCAGCAAGAAGACCAGCTATGTGGTGGCGGGTTCGGAGGCGGGTAGCAAGCTCGACAAGGCGCTGGAACTGGATGTTCCGGTGCTGGACGAGGCGGGTTTGCAGGCCTTGTTGCAAGGAGTGGATGAATGAGCGTCAGGACAATTTTGAAAATGGGGGACCCGCGCCTGTTGCGCGTAGCCCAACCGGTGACGCAGTTTGATTCTGATGAACTGCACTTGTTGATTACCGATTTACTCGACACCATGCACGCCAATGACGGTGCTGGGCTAGCCGCACCGCAGATTGGGGTGGATCTGCAATTGGTGATATTTGGCACCAACGCACTCAACCCGCGTTACCCTGACGCGCCCGTGGTGCCCAGAACTGTGCTCATCAACCCCACCATCACGCCGCTGGCGCTGGGTGCTGACGCGCAGGCCAACCAACAGGTGATGGCGGCGTCTGAACCTCAGCTTGTGGAAGACTGGGAGGGTTGCCTGTCTGTACCCGGACTACGCGCCAAGGTGCCGCGGTTCGAGAGCATCCGCTACACCGGGTTTGACCAGTTTGGTGACCCGATTGATCGCACCGTGTCTGGTTTTCACGCCCGCGTGGTGCAACATGAATGCGACCACCTGATGGGCATGTTGTACCCGATGCGGGTACGCGACTTCAGTTATTTTGGCTTTACCGAGGTACTTTTCCCCGGACTGGATACATCTGATAGCTGATCCACAATAGTGTCTGTGACAACGGGTTGGATGCGGCCCGTTGCACGTTAAGGGAGCCATAAGCCTGTATGCCTATCCTCCTTGTCACATCCATTAGCCAAAATCGGTGTGCATTTCATCTGACTCCCGTCACGCAAGCGCTCAACGACCCTCGGTTCTTCTCACCAACTCGCTCGCGCTTTTGCCCCGATTTTTTAACTTGAGCATTCTCATGAATTATTCAACTTCTTCCCGTTACGGTTCGGTCGCGCAAATATTTCACTGGCTCACTGCCATTCTGGTGCTGGCTGCGTTCATTTTGGGCCCGGGTGGCTCCGAGCTGCGGGTGTATTTGCCCGCGCGTGATTTTGAGCGGCAAGTGCACGAAACCCTGGGCCTGTGTGTGTTGGCGCTGACTTTGTTGCGCGTGCTGTGGCGCATGATGGACAAGCAGCCGGTGCCGCCGGAAATGCCGACATGGATGCACCTGATGTCCAAGGCCGCGCATGGTGGCTTGTATCTTTTGCTGCTGGCGGTACCCGCGAGCGCCATCGTTGGTGCCTGGCTGCAGGGGCATCCGCTGACGTTGCTGGCAGGTCTTGAAATTGCACCGAAATTGGCCATGTCACACGGTCTGGGCAACACAATTGCCGAGGTGCATGGCTTGCTGGGTGACCTGATTTTGTGGGTTGCTGGCCTGCATGCCGTGGCCGCCATTTACCACCATGTGTTTCTGCGGGATGCCGTGCTGATGTCGATGTTGCCGCGTTGGATATTACCGGCTCGCAAATAAAATAGCTACTTAAATCATAGTATCTAGCCCTTTATTTATAGGGGCTAGAGGTCAAAATGGCTTATATATCAGGCCAGTGCGTCAAGCAGCTCGGTCTCGATTTCGATCTGCGCGCGGTTGTGTTGCAGGGCCGGGCCCTGAATCAAAAAGGTGTCTTCGACGCGTTCGCCCAAGGTGTTGATCTTGGCCAGGTTCAGGTCCACCTTGTGTCGCGCCAGCACCAGCGCCACCGAATACAGCAATCCGGCGCGGTCACTGCACGAGATGTTGAGCAGCCAGCGCTGTGCTTTTTCGTCAGGCTTGAGGCTGACGCGCGGCGTGATCGGAAAGCTCTTGACGCGGCGCGATACCCGGCCACGGCTGGGGCGGGGCAGCGGCGCTGCAGTTGCAATGACCTCGCTCAGCTCAGACTCGATCATGTTGACCAGTTCGCGGTAGTGCTCGGGCAGATGTGTAGCCACCACCTGAAACGTGTCAAGTGCATAGCCGTTCTGCGTGGTGTGGATGCGCGCATCCAGAATGCTGAAGCCGCGCTGATCAAAAAAGCCGCAAATGCGGGCAAACAGGTCTTGCTGGTCGGGGGTATAGACCAGCACCTGCAGACCTTCACCCACGGGTGAGGGGCGGGCCCGCACGATGGGCTCCTGGGTGCCGAGGCGGCGCGACAGCATGCGCGCATGCCAGGCGATTTCGACGGCGTCATGGCGCATGAAGTAGCCCACGTCCAGTGTGGCCCACAGGGCTTTGTGGGACTCGAACGGCTGCGCTAGCAGGGCCAGCTCGATCAGTGCATCTCGCTGGCGCTCCTGCACCTCGGCGTGCAGGTCGGGTGCATGGCCGCCCAGCGTACGTGAGGTGGCACGGTACAGGTCTTCCAGCAGCTTACCTTTCCAGGCGTTCCAGACCTTGGGGCTGGTGCCGCGAATGTCGGCTACGGTAAACAGGTACAACGCGGTCAGCGCCCGTTCACTGCCGACGTGTTTGGCAAAGCTGGCAATCACGTCGGGGTCGCCCAGGTCGGACTTTTGCGCGATGCGACTCATGGTGAGGTGTTCGCGCACAAGGAATTCAATCAGTTCGGTATCTTCACTGGCGATGTCGTGCAGTTTGCAAAAGCGCCTTACCTCCAGCGCACCCAGCGTGGAGTGGTCGCCGCCACGGCCTTTGGCGATGTCATGGAACAGCGCCGCGACAAGCAATATCCAGGGCTTGTCCCAGCCGCTGGCCAGTTGCGAGCAGAATGGGTACTCGTGGGCGTGTTCGACGATGAAAAATCGACGCACGTTGCGTACCACCATCAGGATGTGCTGATCGACCGTGTAGACATGAAACAGGTCATGCTGCATCTGTCCGACGATGCCGCGAAACACCCACAGGTAGCGTCCGAGCACCGAAGTCTGGTTCATCAACCGCAAGGCGTGCGTCAACCCATCAGGATGCATCACGATCTTGCGGAAGGTCTCGCGGTTGGTCGGGTCGTGGCGGAACCCGGTGCCCATCAGGTCGCGTGCGTTGTACAGCGCGCGCAGCGTTCGTGCTGAAAGGCCTTTGAGCCCGTAATACGTCTGATAGACCAGAAAGGTCTGCAGGATGGCTTGCGGCTTGCGGCGGTACAGGTCGTCGCTGACCACTTCGATCATGCCGGCCTTGTCCACAAAATCGTCGTTCAGTGGGCGCAACGGCCGCACTGTGTGAGTCAGCGGGTTGAAACGCTCCTCAATGTTGAGCAGCAGAATCTGGCGCAGCTGAGTCACCGCTTTGGCGGCCCAGTAGTAGTGGCGCATCAGCTTTTCGCTAGGGCGCACAAAAGCGCGTTGGTCGGTGCCGGTATCTGGTGCCTTGTAGCCAAAGGACTGTGCCACGCTGGTCTGTAGATCAAACACCAGCCGATCTTCGCGACGGCCAGACAGCAGGTGCAAGCGCGCGCGAATAAGCCGCAGCAGCGCTTCATTGCGCTTGATTTGGCTGACCTCGAAAGCCGTGGCCAGCCCCGCCTTGGCCAGCGCGTTCCAGTTGTTGCCAAAACCCGCTGCCTTGGCTACCCACAACACAGCCTGCAGGTCGCGCAGGCCACCGGGGGACTCCTTGCAATTGGGTTCCAGCGCATAGGGCGTGTCCTCGAACTTGTTGTGGCGCTGCTCCATCTCCAGCGTCTTGGCAACAAAGAAGGCGTGCGCGTCCATGGCCTCGACGTAGGCCGTTTGAAAACTGGCAAAAAGGGTCGCGTTGCCGGTGATCAGGCGCGACTCAAGCAGCGCGGTTTGCACAGTCACATCTTTGGCGGCTTCGCTCAGGCATTCGTTCAGCGAACGCACGCTGGAGCCGATCTCCAGCCCGGCGTCCCAGCAACTGCCGATGAACCCTTCGATACGCGCTTTGAGCGCCGGGTCTGATTCGGGTGACTGATCGTCGGGCAGCAGCACCAGCACATCCACGTCTGAGTGCGGAAACAGCTCGCATCGGCCAAAACCGCCAACAGCCAACAAGGCCAGATCCGCTGTCATGCCTGCTTGCCGCCACAGCTGCATCAACGCGCTGTCGGCCAGGCGTGACAGACCGGTCAGCGCGGCGTTAACCCCGCGTGTGGAGGCGCCGCTGGTGGCCAGCGAGGCCAGCAACTCAGCTTTGTCGGCGCGGTACTGGGTGCGCAGGGAATGTTGGTTGGTCATGGCGGACCCGAAAAATGGAGGGGGAAGCGGTTCAGGCGGACGGTGTCACAAAGGCAGGAATCGGTGGGCTGTTGGCCGACAGTGTCAACACCTCATAGCCTGTCGGTGTGACCAGCACCATGTGCTCCCACTGCGCGGACAGGGAATGGTCCTTGGTGACGATGGTCCAACCGTCGCCCAATTCCTTGATCTCCTTGCGACCAAGGTTGAGCATGGGCTCAATCGTAACGACCATGCCGGCCTTGAGTTGGTCGAGCGTACCCGGTCGGCCATAGTGCAACACCTGAGGGTCTTCATGAAATTTTTCGCCAATGCCGTGGCCACAAAACTCGCGCACCACGCTCAGGCCCTGGGCTTCGGCAAAGGTCTGGATGGCATGACCAATATCACCCAGAAAAGCGCCTTCGCGAACCTTCATGATGCCTTTCCACATGGCGTCATAGGTTAGGTTGCACAGGCGGCGGGCCGCTACCGACACGTCACCCACCATGTACATGCGGCTGGAATCGCCATGCCAACCGTTTTTGATGACGGTGACATCCACGTTCACGATATCGCCTTTTTTCAGCGGCTTGTCATTGGGGATGCCATGACACACTTGGTGGTTGATCGAGGTGCAAATGGATTTGGGGTAGGGGTTGTGCCCACCGGGCGCGTAATTCAGCGGTGCCGAAATCGCACCCAACACCTCAGTGGTGTAGGTTTCGGCCAAGCGGTCCAGCTCGTTGGTTGTCACGCCGGGTTTGACGAAGGGGGCCAGATAGTCAAGCAGTTCGCCAGCCAGGCGACCAGCGACGCGCATACCTGCAATGCCTGCGGAGTCTTTGATGGTGATAGTCATGGGACCGGATTATCCCATTGGGGGAAAAGTCCTTTTGGCTAAGATTGGAACCTGGCAAGAAATGATCAGTGGGCTGTTTCCTTGCGCCTTGACGGCGATGACGATGCGCTTGTTGCCGTCGTCTTTGAGTGCATGCATGTGATCTGAGCGATCACCCTGTAACCCAAGGCTGGAGGACTTTGTATCTGGCGAAAGAACCGCCGCTGCCAAGGCTGAACTTGTCGATTCTCGGCAGCACAAGTACTTTTCCTCAGTCACAAAAAAATACGCGGACACGTCAGGTCAAAACCTCGGGGGAAAAGGTTTTGACTCTAATTTGACTTGAAGCGCCCCATATAATTATTCGGTATATTGCTATCACTGAAATAGCAAGTGCCACGCATCGGGTTCAATATGTGTTTCAGTAGAATTTCCCTACATTTCAATCGGGTTTTTGATGGGTTTTTTTGGTCGCAATCCACCACTTACTGTTGGCGCAGCGTCTCCTCAATTCAGTAAAGCGTTGTCCTCGCCATTACTGGCAATATTTGGTGAAAAGCGTACCCGTCAAGGTCACCGCAAGCATCTCGTGGATTCATGCGGTGCCTTGGTTTCCATCGTCTCATTCCAACGAATGCCAGTCTCTGTTTTTACAAACAAGATGGTGTCACCTGTTGTTCCATTTCTGCATGGGAAAGCTTTGCTTTCATGAACTTAACTTCCGCACCTGAAGACAGCGAATACTGACCGTTAAAAATGTTCTGTAACTCTCATCGTTTACGAGACCTGCAATCGATTGCAGTGACATTTCTCATGTTTCTCGGAGGGTGTTCGGGGTTGCCCTCTACCTCCAAAGTTCCCCAAGCCGCTGCCGATCCGGCACAGCTGGAAGTCAAGGAGTTGCTTGCTCAGTCAAACATTGACCCATTGACCCGTTATCTTGATCGCCATGGATCGACGCGTTCTGCCTTGACCGAGCAGGTTCGTAGTGAGCGCGACAAGCGATGTACCCAGATCGCAGACACCTATGCCGCTAGGGAGAAAACGGTAGCCAATTTGGAAAGGCTTGAGAAAGGCTATCGCTATTCCTGTCCGGTGGTTGTGCAAGCCTTTTCTGCCCAGGTCACGCGCAGTGACGCACCGGCAACCCCGGGTGAGACGGCGCCTGGAGGCGTTGCTGCAACCGCGTCACCTGCGCCATCTGTGCCAAGTGCCGGTTCGGACAAAGACAAAGCATCCTTTGAGAAGTGTTATTTGCCGTTTGCCATCAAAAACTACCGCGAAGCTTATAAGGTTTGCAAAGCTCCGGCGGCGATGGGTGATGCACGGGCGCAGTACGACCTGGGTTTCAGCGCGCGCGTCTTGCAGTTGTATCCAGAGGCCGTGCAATGGACCCAGCGCTCGGCCGAGCAGGGGTTGCCAGAGGCGCAATTGCACCTTGGCCAGTTGTACCAGCAAGGTCAAGGCTTGCCCAAGAGCCAGTCCAAGGCTGCAGAGCAATTTGGACGGGCTGCTGCACAGGGTTTGGCTGAGGCGCAATACATGACTGGTCTGACGTACTACCGCGGCGAAGGCGTCAGGCGCGATGCCAAGCAGGCCTTGCACTGGTTTAGCCTGGCTGCCGCGCAAGGGCATGGCAATGCCCAACTCTATGTGGGTCGCATGTATGTTCAAGGTGAGGGCGTGGCCGTAGACAAGAAAATGGGGCACAAATGGCTGCTTAGCGCAGCTGAGCGACGCGTTGCGCAAGCCCAATTCCAAGTGGGCATGATGTACGCGCAGGGCATCGGTGTCGATGCCGATGAGGTGCAAGCCTACATCTGGTTGAATTTGGCGCTGGCGGGCGGCCTTGGTGAAGCTGCCGCACCTCGCGACAAGATTGCACTCAAGTTGTCACCCGCACAGCTTGCCAATGCACAGCAGCGCTCTCGCCGCATGCAAGAAAGCATGCACTGATGACCTCGCTTTGTGTTTCCAGAAGCTCCCAGAACCAACATATCAAGCGCTTACACCAACATGATGCATGAAACTGGATTGATCGGTGTACTGGGGGCGCTTGTTTTGCCCAACCGCCAGAAAGTCGCGATGAAGTCTGCCAAAAAGCTTCTCATGCTCGTCCTGTTTTTGCTGGTCGCACTGTTCTTGGCCGGAATGGGGGTGATGTCCTCGCTCAATCTGAGTTATTCCCAGGATGCCATGTCGGCATTGCGGGCACGGCAGATTGACGAGACCTTTCGTGGCAATCTTGACCGGATTGACGCACGGCACCAAATCATGGAAAAGAACGCTGCGGCGTTGGCACGCCTGGGGGAGCTGTTTTACAGCATGAACCGCCAAAGCAGCCAAGACCGTCGTGCCGAACTGGAAGCCGCCTTGGTCAAAAAAATCCGTGACTTTCCAGAATCATCCGGCGGTGGCATCTGGTTTATGCCGAACGCGTGGTTTGCGAACACGCCCCTCTTTGCCGCTTATGCGGGTTGGACGAACAATGCTGTTCAATTGATGCCTGCCTATACGGCAAGCAGATACAACTACCCGCACCAATCCTGGTATCAGGACGCGTTGGCGATTTGGCATGATGGCAAGACGGACAACACCCAAGCATTCCATTGGGCCCCTACCTACTACGACGAGGTCCAAAATGACGGGTTGGTCACGGTGTCCACGCCGATGTTAGACAGCCGTGGGCGACTCATTGGTTTGGCAACCATGTCTTGGCGTACCAATGAAATCATTCGACTTGTCAGCAGTGCCAGCGTCACCCCTGGGAGCTTCTCTTTTCTGATAGACCAAAACAAGCACCTGCTGTCCAGTCTGTCGCAGACCACCGAATCATCGGTGGGACAAGCGTTGATGGATGCGTTGTCGAAGCAGGAATTCAATATCGCTATGCCCTCTGGGGCAGCATCTTTGCGCGGTGGACAAATCCAAATGCCCATGCAGACACGGCAGATGGCTGTCCAGGGACGAGCTTATTCCATGTATTTGTCGTACACCCGCACCGGCATGGTTTTTGGTATCGGCGTTCCGCAAGACGAAATTGATGCAGTGCTAGAGCCCATGCGTAAAACCAATTACCGCATCGCCATAGCCACCGGGTTGGTGCTGCTGATTCTGTCGGGTGTGATCTTGAATGTTGTCGCAAAGATTCTGCGCATGCTGGAAGCACTGTACACAGACCGGCTAACGGGCCTGCCCAATCGCACCAGACTGCTACGCGATACAGAAACTCCACATGACGAGAGCATCATTCAAGTCAACATCGACGCATTCAAGGAAATCAACGATTTTTACGGTCACCATTGTGGCGATTACATCCTGAATTCAGTCAGCCAAAGACTTCAGGCGTATCTGGATGCCAGCCCCTACCGTGGACGCTCGTCGCTCTATCGGTTGACCGGTGATGAATTTGCCATTCGGATAACTTCTGCGCTGGATCCTGAAGTGCTGAATACCTGTCTGCAGGAAATTTCCGAACAGATCAGAGAAGGGCTGTTTCTCTGGGAAGAGCAGGAAATTGCTGTCAATGTGACCCTGGGCGCAGTCAGTACGTGGAACAGCGAGAAATCGGTGCCAACATCGGGTGAAACCTTCCTGTCTTCGGCCAACATGGCCCTCAAACTCGCTCGTTTGCAGCATCGGCACTATGCGGTCTATGACCCGGCCCTGAAAGTGCGCGAAGCCTATGAACAAAACCTGCTTTGGGCACAGCGATTGAAGTCTGCCCTGGTGGAGGATCGCATCGTCCCTTATTTCCAGCCCATCGTTAGCAACAGCAGTGGCAGAACTGAAAAGTTTGAATGTTTGGTGCGCTTGCTGGACGAACAAGGTATGCCGGTTGGGCCGGGGCAGTTTCTAGGCGTGGCCAAAAAACTGCGTCTGTACGGAGACATTACCCGCCTCATGGTGCGCAAAAGCATGGCTGTTTTCAAGGGAACGCCCTACAGCTTTTCCCTCAACCTGTCGTTTGAAGACCTCACTGATTCAGAAACCACCGGGTTTATCAAACAGCTTCTGCGTGAATCCGGCATGGGCAAGCAAGTTATCTTTGAAATATTGGAGTCTGAAGGCATCCAGAGCTACACCGAAGTTCGAGCCTTCATTGACGAGGTAAAGGCCATGGGATGCAGCATCGCCATTGACGACTTTGGCAGTGGATACTCCAATTTTGATCACTTGCTGCGTCTCAACGCAGACATCATCAAGCTCGACGGCAGTCTGATTCGCAACCTCGACACCGACGCGAGTGCACTTATCCTCATACGCGGCATCCTGCAGTTCGCCAAGGAACTGGGTTTCAGCACGGTGGCGGAGTATGTGCACTCGGCATCGATCCAGGACAGGGTTCAGGCACTTGGCATCGACCACTCACAGGGTGCCTTTTTCAGTATGCCCACAGCAACTCCCATGACAGAGATCAAGGCGCAAACCAAAGGGTCTCGTGGCGCCACTTTGGAAATCATCACGTGAAGTTCGTCTGCGTTTGGGTGTACTGCACCGGTTTGACGTGGCTTTAACCCTGTTTCAACTGTGATCAACTGCGCATCCAGGTTCGTGCTCATCTTTCGTGCCCCAGTGGCTGAGTCCATGGCATGCCGACATGCTGCCAGGCATGTCGCTGGTAAAATTTTTTGACCGCGACGGCCAGACCCTGGCGTTCAAGCCGTATCCCTTTCCAACTTTGCCAGCTCCTCCACAGGCCCCCATCGTGACCCTGCATATTTCCCAATTCGAGGGCGGCAGCGCTCTCAGCGCCTTCCGTGTCCAACAACTTTTGCCCGGCCTGCAAGCTGTGCATGACAAGATCAGTGGCATTGCCGCGCGTTATGTGCATCTGGTGGCCAGCGTGGATGCGCCCACAGCCGCACTCAAAGAGCAACTGGCCGCTTTGTTGACCTACGGTGACCCGTACACCGGCCCATCTGATGGCGCGCTGATTGTGGTGTCGCCGCGTTTGGGCACGGTGTCGCCCTGGGCCTCCAAGGCCACCGACATTGCGCACAACTGTGGCTTGGCCATTAAACGCGTTGAGCGCATCGTGGAATACCGCGTGTCTCTTAAAAGTGGTTTGCTGTCCAAACCCACACTCAACGCCGAACAACTGGCGCACATCGCCGACCTGCTACACGACCGCATGACCGAAAGCGTGATGTTTGATCGCGCCCAGGCTTTGAACCTGTTTAACGAATTGCCCGCTGCACCGATGGCGCATGTGGATGTACTGAGTGGTGGCAAGGCCGCCTTGTTGGTCGCCAATACCGAGTTCGGCCTGGCCCTGGCGGCCGATGAAATTGACTACCTGGTCAACGCCTTCACCCAGTTGCAGCGCAACCCCACCGACGTGGAGCTGATGATGTTCGCCCAGGCCAACAGCGAACACTGCCGCCACAAAATCTTCAATGCCCAGTTCACCATCGACGGCGTGGCGCAAGACAAGAGTCTATTTGGCATGATCCGCCACACCCACCAGACCAACCCGCAGCACATGCGGGTGGCGTACTCGGACAACGCTTCGGTGATGGATGGCGCGCAGATTGAGCGTTTTGTAGCCAAATCGGCCCCTA
The DNA here is from genome assembly GCA_031291305.1 of Rhodoferax sp. Lineage (GTDB taxonomy): Bacteria > Pseudomonadota > Gammaproteobacteria > Burkholderiales > Burkholderiaceae_C > Rhodoferax. The sequence continues at coordinate 34,795 of JARLJH010000014.1, forward strand.
GCCCGGATGCTGTATGCGCAGCTAGCTATGAAAAAAGCAGCGCCACGCAGCATATCCTGATGAAGGTGGAAACCCACAACCACCCTACCGCCATTTCGCCATTCCCCGGTGCGTCCACTGGCGCAGGCGGCGAAATCCGTGACGAAGGTGCTACCGGGCGCGGCTCCAAACCCAAGGCGGGGCTGACCGGTTTCACGGTGTCGCAACTGTGGCCAAACGCTGGCGAGGCCGGTTACGGCAAGCCCGGCCACATTGCCAGTCCGCTGCAAATCATGATCGAAGGTCCGCTGGGGGGCGCTGCGTTCAACAACGAGTTTGGCCGCCCCAACTTGCTGGGTTACTTCCGCGAATACGAGCAGTCCGTGACCAGTAATGTGGATACCCAGCAGCGCGGTTACCACAAACCCATCATGATCGCCGGTGGCCTGGGCGTGATCGACGAGAGCCAGACCCACAAAATCGAGTTCCCCGCAGGCAGCCTGCTGATCCAGCTGGGTGGCCCGGGCATGCGCATCGGCATGGGCGGCAGCGCCGCCAGCTCCATGACCACCGGTGCCAACGCCGCGCACCTGGACTTTGACTCGGTGCAGCGGGGCAACCCCGAAATCCAGCGCCGCGCGCAAGAGGTGATCAACCAATGCTGGCTGCAGGGCCCGGCCAACCCCATCCTGGCGATCCACGACGTGGGTGCCGGTGGTTTGAGCAATGCCTTCCCCGAGTTGACCAACGACGCCCAGCGTGGCGCCTTGTTTGACCTGCGCTCGGTGCCGCTGGAAGAGTCTGGCATGGCACCCAAGGAAATCTGGTCCAACGAAAGCCAGGAGCGCTATGTGCTGGCCATTGGCCCCGATGCCTTGCCGCAATTCAAGGCCCTGTGCGAGCGCGAACGCTGCCCGTTTGCCGTCGTCGGTGTCGCCACCGAGGCGCGTCAGCTGGTGGTGGGTGATGTTGATCTGGCCCAGCAAACCGCCAAGCAGAGCGAGGCTGATTTGCCGGTCAACATGCCGATGAATGTGCTGCTGGGCAAGCCGCCCAAGATGCACCGCGACGTCAAAACCTTGGCCCGCACTTTTGCCCCCATCAACTTGACCGGCGTGCCGCTGCAACAAGCCGCCATCGACGTGCTAGCGCATCCAACCGTGGCCTCCAAGCGTTTTTTGGTGACCATTGGCGACCGTACCGTCGGCGGCTTGAGCCACCGCGACCAGATGGTCGGCCCCTGGCAAGTGCCGGTGGCCGATTGCGCCGTCACGCTGGCCGATTTCAAGGGCTTTGCCGGTGAAGCCATGGCCATGGGCGAGCGCACGCCGCTGGCCACCGTGAACGCCCCCGCGTCGGGCCGCATGGCGGTCGCTGAGGCCATCACCAACCTGCTGGCGGCACCCATTGAGCTGGACCGCGTCAAGCTGTCGGCCAACTGGATGGCCGCTTGCGGCGAGCCGGGTGAAGACGCGGCGCTGTACGACACCGTGAAAGCCGTCGGGCTGGAACTGTGCCCAGCGCTGGGTATCAGCATCCCGGTGGGTAAGGATTCGCTCTCCATGCGCACGCAATGGAAAGACGGCGAGCAGGCCAAAAAGGTCACGTCACCGGTGTCCCTGATCATTACCGCCTTTGCCACGCTGGCCGATGTGCGTGGCACGCTGACACCGCAGTTGAACGCCACGGATGACACCTCGCTGATCCTGATCGACTTGGGCCGTGGCCAGAACCGCATGGGCGGCAGTACCCTGGCGCAAACCCTGGGCCAGATGGGCGATGCCGTGCCTGACCTGGACAACCCACAAGACCTGGTGAACCTGGTCAAGGCCGTGAACGCCTTGCGCGCTGGCGGTCACATCCTGGCCTACCACGACCGCAGTGACGGCGGCCTGTTTGCCGCCGCCTGTGAAATGGCCTTTGCCGGCCATGTAGGCGTGGCGCTGAACGTGGACATGCTCGTCACCGAAGGCGACGGCATCTCTGACAGTCGCATGGACGTGGGCGACAGTAAAAACTGGGCGGGCCAGATCAGCGGTCGCCGTGACGAACTGACGCTCAAGGCGCTGTTCAGCGAAGAACTCGGTGTGCTGCTGCAAGTGCGCACGGCGGACCGCAGCGCCGTGCTGCAAACCTTGCGCGACCACCATCTAAGCCAGCACAGCCACATCGTCGGCAAAACCCGCCCGGCGGATTCAGAGATTCAAGTGGGCGTGGGCGAGGTGCAAGTCTGGCGCGATGCCAAATCCATCTTCAGCGCCAAACTGGCTGATCTGCATCAGGTGTGGGATGCCACCAGCTGGAAGATTTGCCAACAACGCGACAACCCCGCCTGCGCCGATGCCGAACACGCCGCCGCTGGTGAACCGTCTGACCCCGGCATGCATGTTTATATGCCAAATCAGCCTGTAGCCCAGGTAAATCAAGGGCAATCAGCTAGTGATTCAATAGCTGCTCCGGCGCTTTTGTTGTCGCGCCCCAAAGTGGCCGTGCTGCGCGAGCAGGGTGTCAACTCGCATGTGGAAATGGCTTACGCTTTCACCGAGGCAGGCTTTGAAGCCTTTGACGTGCACATGACTGACCTGCAAAGTGGCCGCGCCAAGCTGGCCGACTTTAAAGGCGTGGTGGCTTGCGGCGGCTTCAGCTACGGCGACACCCTGGGCGCAGGCATTGGCTGGGCACGTTCCATCACCTTCAACCCTGTGCTGGCCGACCAGTTCAAAGCCTTTTTTGGCCGCGAAGATACCTTCGGCCTGGGCGTGTGCAACGGCTGTCAGATGTTTGCTGAACTGGCCGATATCATCCCTGGCGCACAAGACTGGCCACGCTTCACCACCAACCAGAGCGAACGCTTCGAGGCGCGCCTAGCCATGGTCGAAGTGCTGGAATCGCCCAGCCTGTTCTTTGCCGACATGGTCGGCAGCCGCTTGCCGATTGCCGTGGCGCACGGCGAGGGCTATGCCAACTTCAAGTACCGAGGCAATGCCGACCAAGCCATCGCCGCGATGCGCTTTACCGACAACCACGGTGCCGCCACTGAAGCCTACCCCTTCAACCCCAATGGCAGCCCCGGCGGCCTGACGGCTGTGACCACCGCAGACGGCCGCTTCACCGCCATGATGCCGCACCCCGAGCGCGTGTTCCGCAACATCCAGATGAGCTGGACAGATCAGGACGTGTCAGGTTTCAGCCCATGGATGCAGCTGTGGCGCAATGCGAGGAAGTGGGTGGGGTGATGAGATTCTGAGGCAAGCTGCTCAGTACATAGCAATAGCGCTCATTTCTATCACGAGGCCTTTTCATGCCAGTCACTCTAGACATCGACTTTGTCCGCCAGCAATTCCCAGCATTCCAAGAGCCATCGCTCGCCGGGCAGGCATTTTTTGAGAATGCTGGTGGTTCTTACGCCTGCCAGCAGGTGATTGGGCGGCTGGATCGGTATTACCGGCAAACCAAGCTGCAACCGTATGGTGTGCACCCCGCGTCACGTGCTGCCGGTGAGGCCATGGACAACGCCCATGTGCGGCTGGCCCAGTATTTGGGCGTGTTGCCGCAAGAGGTGCACATTGGGCCATCCACCTCGCAAAATACCTACGTGTTGGCGCAGGCTTTTGCCAAGCGGCTGCAACCCGGTGATGAAATCATCGTCACCAACCAGGATCATGAAGCCAACAGCGGCGTCTGGCGGCGGCTGGCAAGCCAGGGCATTGTCATCAAGGAATGGCAGGTTGACCCGGTCACCGGCGAGCTACCGATGGCGGCGCTTGACGCCCTGCTGAGTGCACGCACCCGTCTGGTGGCTTTCACCCATTGCTCGAACATCCTGGGGCAGATCAACCCGGTGGCCGAGATTTGCGCCAAGGCGCATGCGGTCGGAGCCAGAACGGTGGTGGACGGTGTCTCTTACGCCGGGCATGGTTTTCCAGATGTGGCTGAGCTCGGGGTCGATATTTATCTGTTTTCGCTCTACAAAACCTTTGGCCCGCACCAGGGGGTGATGGTGATCCGGCAGGACACGGCGCAGTTTTTGGGCAATCAGGCGCACTATTTCAACGAGGGCTTGATTCACAAATGGTTTGTGCCCGCCGGGCCAGACCACGCGCAGGTGGCCGCCAGTGCCGGGGTGGCCGAGTACTTTGATGCGCTGTACGCACACCACTTTCCCGAGGGCACACCAGGCCAGAGAACAAGCCACGCGGTGAGTGGCCTGATGCGTTCTGCCGAAGTGCGCTTGTTGCAGCAGCTTCTGGATTTTTGCAAGGATGATCCCAGAGTGCGCCTGCTTGGGCCTGCTAATGCTTCAGAGCGGGCAGCGACGGTGTCGTTGCTGACACCGAAGCGGCCAGCTCTGGAGGTGGCGCAGCGCATGGCAGACAAAGGCATCATCTGCGGGGCCAGCCACTTTTACGCTGTGCGTTTGTTGCAGGCCATGGGTCTGGAGCCGGATGCGGGGGTATTGCGATTGTCCTTCGTGCACTACACCAGCGCGCAGGAAATGACCCAGTTGCTGCAGGCGTTAGACGCCGTTTTGTAGAGTCGGTTAGGTAGACATTGTCATGAACACTCCCCACGAAGCTATGCACACCATCATCGAATACTCCGACGAGCACCATCGCCAGCAAGTAATCGAGCTGTGGCAAACGGCATTCGGTTATGAAGATGCACACAACGCGCCGGGCCTGGCAATTGACAAGAAGTTGGCAGTGGCTGATGGACTGTTTTTTGTCGCCCTGGCTGATGGCATGGTGGCCGGGACCGTGATGGCAGGGTATGACGGCCACCGGGGCTGGTTGTACTCGGTGGCGGTGCACCCATTGCACCGGCAGAAGCGTCTGGGCGCGGCGTTGATCCGTTTTGCTGAAGAAGTCCTGGCAGCGCGTGGCTGCCTGAAAGTCAATCTGCAGATCCGGGGCGGCAATGAAGATGTCGCGGCGTTTTACGAGTCACTGGGCTTTGTGGTCGAAAACCGCATCAGCATGGGCAAGAAGCTCAGTCAAAACATCCCCGCTGCGTAAAGAGTTGCCGTTCATGCGCGTACACAATCGCTACATGAGATTCAGTTAACCTCACGCCATGAGCACAAACAACCCCAAAAAACCTTTCTCGATGATTCGGGAATTCACCCTGGCTGACTGGTTCACGCTGGGTAACGCAGTCAGTGGCATGGGTGCCATGTTTTCGATCATGACTTACCTGCAGAATGGCGAGGTTCTGCACGTTTACTTTGCTTGCGCGCTGGTGTTGGCGGCGTTCATTTTTGATGTGTTGGATGGGCGCATTGCCCGCTGGCGGCAGAAAACCTCGGTGCTTGGGCGTGAGCTGGATTCGCTGGCGGATGTGATTTCTTTTGGTGTGGCTCCGGCCTTGATCGCCTACGGTTGCGGTATGCAGGGGCTGTATGACCGTGTCATCCTGACCGCGTTTGTGGCGTGCGGTGTATCGCGCCTGGCGCGTTACAACGTGACGGCTGAGGCTTTTTCTGAAGAAGGTCAGGGCAAGGTGAAGTACTTTGAAGGTACGCCCATTCCCACGTCCTTGCTGCTGGTGTTTGTGCTGTTTCTGGCAGCCCGGCAAGGTGCACTGCACCACTCACTGTGGTTCGGAAATGTGATGCTTGGGGGCTTTATGCTGCACCCCCTGGTACTGATGTTTGCGCTGTCGGGCTCGTTGATGGTGAGCCGCATACGCATTCCCAAACTCTGAACTCAGCCCGCCAGGTCAGATGTGCCCGGCACAGTGCGCCACCCATCGTTTGCCTATGGTCGTTCCACTACTGCAGCGGCCTTTTTTTCGTGGCGGACCACATACAGGCCGCTGGCCACAATGATGGCTCCGCCCAGAAGGGTGTACATGTCGGGCAGGGTGTCCCACACCAGCCAGTCCACACCCAAGCCCCAGGCCAAAGCGGTGTACTCAAACGGTGCCACGGCGGACGCCTGCCCGTGGCGGAAAGCCTCGGTGATGGCCAGTTGCCCGCCAAAACCCATGACCGCCAGCGCGGCCAGCAGGTAGGCATCGTCCGGGCGCACGGCCACCCAGTGGGGTGCGGCCAGCACGCTGCCACCCAGTGCCATGATCACCATGATCCACAGCATCAGGCTTTCGCTCGAATCGGTGCGGCTTGATAGCCGCGCCAGCACCGCCGACGAGGCGTAGCACGCAGCAGCGCCCAACACGGCCAGTCCGCCCCAGCTCACCAGTCCATCGGTCGCCGGGCGCAAGGCCACCACCACACCGATCATGCCAACGCCCAGCGCCCACCAGTGCACGCTGGGGACCTTTTCACCCAGCACCGGGGCTGCCAGCAGTGTTATCAACAAGGGCGCCAGAAAAAACAGGGTGTAGGCGTTTGCCAACGGAAGCTCTTTCACACCCAGCGTGAACAAGGTCAACATGCAAATTGCCAGCGCGCCACGCAAGCCATGCAGCCACCAGCGGATGCGCCAAACTGTGTGCCAGGTGCCGCGCCACTGAATCCACACCACGATCAGCGGCAGGGCCACCCAGCCACGCAGGGTAGCCACTTGCAGCGCCGGGTAATGGCTGGACAGCAATTTCAAGATGGTGTCCATGAAAGCAAAAAAGCCAACCGCCACCAGCATGGCAGAAATGCTGCGCAGGTTACCGTGGTGCGCAGAGGCATGTTGAGGGTTGTGGGCTGTCATTGGGGCGCGAAGTTAAGAAGCACGAAATGGATTGTCGATGAAGATATGGCGGGTCGATGGGGCCGGTTTGGCACCTTCGGTGACGGCCATTGATGAGACCAATAGTGTCAGGATGACACGGTTCCGCCAGAAAAAGAAAGTTCTCACATGTCGATAAGTTGACGACATTGGCTTTGTGTGCGAAGGCGGCAATAACTTTGCAAATACGATGAGGCCGAATTTTTTTCACGTCATCATTTAACGAAAGGAAACAACATGATTAGCAACAAAGCAAAATGGTCTGCGGAGTTTTTGGGCACTTTCTGGCTGACTTTTGGTGGATGTGGCAGTGCAGTGCTTGCCGCGGCATTTCCTGGTGTCGGCATTGGGCTGTTGGGCGTTTCTTTGGCGTTTGGCTTGACAGTTCTGACTGGGGCCTACGCGCTGGGGCCCATCTCTGGTGGGCATTTCAACCCGGCTGTTTCCATTGGTCTGGTGGTTGGCAAGCGTTTTTCAGCCGCTGAGTTGCCTGGCTACATTGCTTCGCAGGTTCTTGGCGCCATTGCCGCAGCGGCGTTGTTGTACTTGATTGTTTCCGGCAAGTCCGATTTCCAGGGCGTTGGCGGATTTGCCACCAATGGTTATGGCAAAAACTCACCGGGTGGCTTCAGCATGTTGTCGGTGCTGGTTTGTGAAGTCGTCATGACGGCCATTTTTCTTGTTGTCATTTTGGGTGCTACCGCCAAAAAGGCCGCGGGTGGCTTTGGCGGTCTGGCCATCGGCCTTTGCCTGACCTTGATTCACCTGGTGTCCATTCCTGTGTCGAATACGTCCGTCAATCCTGCACGTAGCACCGGCCCTGCACTTTTTGCACAAACGGGTGCCCTGGGCGACCTTTGGCTGTTTTGGGTGGCGCCAATTGCCGGTGCGGTGTTTGGCGCACTGATCTACAACGTGCTTTTGGCTGACGAAAGATAACGCCAGCATGGTTGACTGTTGAGTGGGTCCCAACAGTCACAGATCATGCACAATCCGGCAGCAATATTCTCTCCACTGCCCGATCACGACCCTCACCTATGCGCATCCTCTTGGCTGAAGACGAAAGTGAACTTGCCAACTGGCTGGTGCGCGCGCTGGAGCAGGGCGGATTTCAGGTGGATTGGGTCAACGATGGCCGCATGGTGCGTGTGTCGCTCAAGGCCACCCGGTACGACGCGTTGATTCTCGATCTGGGCCTGCCGGGCCTGGACGGTCACGATGTACTGGCCAACTTGCGGGAAGCCGACCACCGCCTGCCAGTGTTGATCCTCACGGCACGCGATTCACTGATGGAGCGAGTCAGCACTTTGCGCGAGGGTGCTGACGATTTTCTGGCTAAACCGTTTGAACTGGCCGAGTTGGAGGCGCGTCTGATGGTGTTGATCCGCAGGTCTCGCGGCAGCGAGCATCCGCGCTTTGCCTGCGGTCCTTTGTCGTATGACACCGGCAGCAAGCAGTTCACCTTGGGCCATGAACCACTGACGCTGACCCCGCGCGAACACGCAGCCTTGCGGGCGCTGATCCAGCACAGCGGTGAGCCCTTGTCCAAGCAAGAGATTTTGGAGCGGGTTTTTTCCGATGAGCAAGACGTGCACCCTGAGGCCATTGAGGTGCTGGTGCACCGGCTTCGCAAGCGCCTGGGGGACAGCCAGGTGCGCATTACTACCCTGCGGGGCCTGGGTTACGTGCTGGAAAGCGCCCAGTGAGCTGGCCTGTGCTCGAGCGCCTGCGTGCCTTGAGCTTGCGGCGCGCATTGCTGCTGCTTTTGGTGCCCGGCTTTTTGTTGGTAGGAGCAGCTGAAGTCTGGCAAACCTGGCGCACAGCAGTGGATGCTGCCAATGCGGCTTATGACCGCTCGCTGCTGGGTGCCATCAAGGCGATGGATGCCAACATTTCAACGGCCAGCGGTGGACTGGCGGTAGAGTTGCCCTACCGCATGCTGGAATTCTTCGAGCTGACCGCCAGCGGGCATGTCTATTTCCGGGTGGCAACAGAAAATGGGCTGGTGGAGATTGGCAGTTCAGACTTGCCACGACCAAGCGGTGTGCTGGTGACGGGGCAGCCGGTATTTCGGGATGCCGTCTACTTTGATGAAGCCGTGCGGGTGGGTTCATACGCGCGCGTGCTGGACAAACCCTTGGGCGGACAGGTGGCCGGGCAACGGCTGCTGATTCAGGTGGCTGAAACGCTGGAGTCGCGTCAGGCGTTTACGCGGGAGCTGGTTCTGCAGTCCGTGGCGCGGGATGTCTTGCTGATGGTGGTGGCCGTCGGTCTCATGGTTTTGGCTGTGAGTTGGGCGTTGCGACCATTAGCGCGTTTGCGTCGCGAAGTGCAGGCGCGTGCGCCGCAAGACCTGCGACCCATTGATGTGTTGAGCATTCCAGCCGAGGTGCAGCCTTTGGTGGATGCTATCAATTTTCATATTGAACGCAATCGGCAGCACACCGAGGCACGCCAGCGCTTTGTGGATGACGCGTCGCACCAGTTGCGCACCCCCTTGACGACCCTGACCACCCAGGTGGGATTTGCCCTGCGTGAAGCAGACCCTGATCGGCAGCGCGAAGTGCTTGTGGCCATCAAGAACCAGCTGGAGGAAACCATCCGCCAGACCAACCAGATGCTGGCGCTGGCGCGGGTGGACAGCGCTGAGTTTGTGCTGGAAGTGCTGGATGCCACCGCCATCGCGGAAAAAGTGACCCGTGACTGGTGGCCGCAGGCGCGTGCCAGCGGTGTTGACCTCGGGTTTGAACCCGACAACCAGCCCTTGCTACTGAATGTGCATGGCCCCTTGCTTCAGGAAGCCTTGTCAAACCTGTTGCATAACGCCATCCGGTACACACCGCGTGGCGGACAAGTCACAGTCAAGCTGCGTCACAGCGCTGACCGCGGCATGATCAACGTGCTCGACAGCGGACCGGGCATGTCTGCCGACGACCTCAATCGGGCGGGGAACCGTTTTTTTCGGGGTAGCAACGTGACCCAGCCTGGCTCCGGTCTGGGGCTGGCCATTGTGCGGTCGATTGCTATTCGAATGAACGGCGAGTTTCGTTTGAGCGCCAATGCCGATGGGCCGGGACTGGTGGCTTCCATCGTGTTGCCTCTGGTCCAAAATATCGGTTAATGCCGGGTTTTCCCTAATGTTTTGACGGATTTTCTGAAAGCTGCTCGAAAGCACGGCCTGGATACGGTCCCCGCACTCCTCCGATCCGCCGTGCTGATCTGGAGGGGGAACATCCCCCCAACTTTGCGGAGACATCATGAAATTCAAAGCCCATCTTCTGTCCCTGGTTCTGGCTGGTATGGCTACTGCTGGCCTTGCTGGTCCGCTGGACAAAACCGAATGCATTGCCGGTGCCAAGCCCGGTGGTGGGTTCGACCTGACTTGCAAGCTGGCACAGTCGGCTTTGCTGACGGGTAAATTCATCACTGACCCGATGCGCATCACTTACATGCCCGGCGGTATTGGCGCCGTGGCCTACAACACCATCATTGCCCAGCGCCCAGCCGAAGCCAACACCATCGTGGCGTATTCAGGTGGCTCATTGCTGAACATTGCCCAAGGTAAATTTGGCCGCTATAACGAAAACGATGTGCGCTGGGTGTCCGCTGTGGGGAGCGATTTCGGTGCCGTCATCGTGGCTGAAAACTCGCCGTTCAAGACCCTCAAAGACCTGGTGGACGCTGTCAAGGCAGATTCGACCAAGGTGGTATTTGGTGCCGGTGGTTCTATTGGCAGCCAAGACTGGATGAAAGCCGCGCTGACAGCACGTGCTGCGGGTTTGAGCCCCAAGTCAATGCGTTTTGTCGCGTTTGAAGGCGGTGGCGAAGCCATCACGGCGCTGCAAGGTGGCCATGTGCAGGTGTACTCAGGTGATGCCTCCGAGGCCGAAGAGCAGATCAAGGCCGGTGCCAAGATCCGCGTGCTTGCCGTGATGTCTGACAAGCGTCTGGAAGGTAGCTTGGCCAGCATTCCGACAGCTAAGGAGCAAGGTATGGATGTCGATTGGCCGATCATTCGTGGCTTTTACGTCGGCCCCAAGGTGAGCGATGCCGACTATAAGGTCTGGGTGGATACATTCAACAAGATGATGGCAACCCCAGAATTCAACAAGCTGCGTGGTGAACGTGGTCTGTTCAAGTTCTCCCTGACCGGCGCTGAGCTGGATGCTTATATCAAGAAGCAAGTCGCTACCTATCGCGGCATGGCGGCTGAATTTGGTCTCAACGTCGCCAAGTAAATCCAGCTTGATGACCCGGCCCGACGGGCCGGGCATTTTTTAATTTCAGGAGATAAATCCATGAGCGACCGCATTCTTGGCGCGGTGTGTGTGGCTGTGGGCGCAGGCATGGCCTGGGCCGCCCGCAGCTATGTGGCACCCATTTCTTACGAGCCGGTGGGCCCGAGTTCTTTTCCCATGCTTTTGGCTGGTTTGATGGCGGGCGTGGGCGCGTGGATGGTGGTCAAGCCTGGCCCGCAGGCGTTTGGTTTGGCCCGTGATCATGTCAAACCGTTTCTGATGTCCGTTGTGGCCGTGTTCATTTACGCGGGTTTGTTTGAGTCGCTGGGTTTTACGCTGGCCACCACGGTGATGGCTGTGCCGGTGGGTATGGCGTTTGGCGGTGGTTGGAAGAAGTCATTGGCAGGCGGCATCTGCATTGGGTTGGTGCTGTATCTGCTGTTTGACAAGTTGCTCGATGTGGTGCTGCCCACGGGTGTGCTGTCATTCATTTTTGGAGGACGGTGATGGATACGCTGAACTATCTTCTGGTCGGTTTTGGCGTTGCGCTGACCCCCACCAATCTGTTGATTGCGGCGCTGGGTGGTTTTATCGGCACGGTGGTCGGCATGCTGCCGGGGCTGGGGCCCATCAATGGCGTGGCCATTTTGATGCCGCTGGCGTTTGCGCTGCATTTGCCGCCTGAAACAGCGCTGATTCTTCTGGCTGCGGTTTATATGGGCTGTGAATACGGTGGGCGCATTTCGTCCATCCTGCTCAATGTGCCCGGTGATGCGGGTGCCATCATGACGGCGCTGGATGGCTATCCGATGGCCAAAAAAGGCCAGGCGGGCGTGGCGCTGTCGATCTCGGCCTGGAGCTCATTCATTGGGTCGCTGGTGGCCACCGTTGGCATCGTGCTGTTTGCGCCTCTGCTGGCGCGCTGGGCGCTGGCGTTTGGCCCGGCTGAATACTTTGCGCTGATGTGTTTTGCCTTTGCCTGTATCACCGGGCTCATGGGTGACGCACCGATGAAAGCGGTGTTGGCGGCCATCATTGGCCTGTCCCTGTCCACCATCGGGCTGGACTCCAACTCGGGCGTGTACCGTTTTACCGGCGACAACTTGCATCTCTCGGATGGCATCCAGTTCATCGTGGTGGTGATCGGGGTGTTTTCCATCAGCGAGATTTTGTTGATGCTGGAGATGCACCATAGCAGCGACGGCATGGTCAAGATCACGGGCCGTAACCTGTTCAACTTTCAGGAATTGGTTCACACCCGCTGGACGGTGCTGCGTTCTTCCATGATGGGTTTTGTCGTGGGCGTGTTGCCGGGTGCAGGTGCCACCATTGCCAGCGCCATGGCCTATTCGACTGAGAAACGTCTGGCGGGTGATAGTGGCACTTTTGGTGAGGGCGACATTCGCGGTGTGGCTGCGCCCGAGGCCGCCAACAACGCCTCTGCTGCGGGCTCGTTTGTGCCGATGCTCACCTTGGGCGTGCCGGGGTCAGGTACCACCGCCGTGATGGTGGGCGCGCTGTCGCTCTACAACATCACACCCGGCCCGGCGCTGTTTACCCAAAACCCGACGCTGGTCTGGGGGTTGATTGCCTCACTGTTTATTGCCAACGTACTGCTGCTGTTCATCAACATACCCTTGGTGCGCGTTTTTACCAGCGTGTTGCGCCTGCCCAATTGGGCTTTGGTTCCGGGCATTCTGGCCATCAGTGCCGTGGGGGTGTTCTCGGTGCATGCCACCACCTTCGATTTGATGCTGATGTCCACTTTTGGTGTGGTGGGTTACCTGCTGCGCAAGCAGGGTGTGCCGATGGCGCCGCTGATTTTGGGTTTTGTTCTGGGTGACATGATGGAGCAGAACCTGCGCCGCGCCCTGTCCATCACCAATGGAGAATTGGGTATCCTGATTGAAAGCCCGATCTGCAAGGGCTTGTGGATAGCCGCTGTGGCGATGGTTGTCGTGCCACCGGTCATGCGAATGTTGGCCAAGCGCAAAGAGGGAAAGGACTGAGCAGAGCTGCTTGATAGAGCCGCCACCGTCAGGAACAGACGGTGGAGCTTGGCCCACTTGTAACCAGAAAGAACTCTGTCGCGGCGTTCTGCCCGCTCAAAACGAAGCTATGCTGGTCTGCCGCCGGAGCGCGGTCAGACTTTTCTTCGTTATGCGCGTCGACCATACAGCTTTTTACGCCTCACTTTTCCTGTCGCGGTTGGCCGACCAGATCTTGCTATTTGTGGTGCCGCTGGTCGTGTTCCAGGTCACACAAAGTGCGGCATGGTCTGGCGTGGTTTTTTTTGCAGAGACATTGCCCAGGTTCCTGTCCTTCCCGGTCTGCGGTGCCCTCTGTGACCGGGTTTCACCTTTTCGCTTGCTGCGAATCAGTCAGATGTTTCGTGCCACCACGTGCGTGCTGGGTGCTGCTGCATCTGGCCTGACTGGAAATGTGGCTTGGCTGGTGGCGGTTTCAGTCGTGTGCGGCGTGTTGACCACTCAAGGGGTGATGGCGCGTGAAGTGATGCTTCCTCAGGTGTTTCGGGAGTTCCGAACCGAAAAAGTCTTGGCCCACGCACAAATTGCCGACCAATTGGGCATGGTGTTGGGGCCGCTGCTGGCGGCACTGGCACTTGATGGATGGTCGTGGGTGGTTGTGCTGGGTGCGACCGCCGTGCTGTTTTTGGCCGCCGATACTGCCATGAAAATATGGCGTTCAGCCAGTTCGGTGGAACTCGTCGAGCCTGCTTTGGTTCATCCCATCGAAGGCATGCATTGGCTTCAACCCTACAGAAAAGCGCTGGTCCACGTCCTGCACTTACCTGGTTTAGTGCAACTTATCACCCTGTCCGCCGGGGTCAACCTGGTCATTGGCGTGACCCTGGCGACATCGGCGGCCATGGTGACGGGCACGTTTCATCGGTCCGGCAACGATTACGCGGCGCTGCAAACCGGCGGGGCCGTTGCCACCGTGATCATCCTCTTGTTGATTGCCCGTTTGTCCTTGCCGTTACGTGGCATGGGACTCGTCTCTTACGGTTGCATACTGTTGGGTGGGGTAGCCACCGCGTTCAGCAACGGGCCGTTGGCTTATGCCATTGGTTTTTTGATGGTCATAGGTTTTGACAAAATGTTCAGCGTCTATATCCGCACACGCCGGTTTCAGGTCATACCAACGGCGGACTTGGGGAAAACCACCGGACTCATTGTCATGCTCAATAACTTGACGCAACCTGTGGCAGGTTTGGTGGTTGGCCTGTTTGCTGGTCAAGCCAACGCCCGAGGTGTCATTGTGGCCATGACTGTCGGCATGGCCATGCTGGGCGGTCTGGCCATCTTCTTTGGCGGGATGCGCAAGTAAACAAATGTCGGCTTTTTTTTACACCACCAAAGCACACACCACCCTCAGTGACCAAATTCCTGCTTGGGCCGGGTTTTGTGAAAGGCGATGGGCACGCCCTTGCTGGCGGCCAGCAACTCCTGGCGTGACTGTTTAGCCACGGCGGGTTTCATCTTGCCCATGACGTGCATCTCGCAGGGTTTGCAGTCAAAACGCAGGGTGAGTTTTTCTTTGCCGTTGACCAGTTGCAGCGGCTCGGCCTTCACAAACCCTTGCACGCCGGTCACACCTTTGGCCTGTTTGGGGCACAGGCTGAGCGAGAAACGAACGCAGTGTTTGGTGATCATCAGGCTGACTTCGCCCAGTTCCTGCACCGCCTCATACGCCGGGGCGATGACCTTGACACCGTGGCGGGCATAAAAGTCGTGAGCGGGTTTGTTGAAGACGTTGGCCAGATAGCTCAGCGTGTCGTCAGGGTAGGGCACGGGTGGCTCCACCGGCACAGCGCGCGGCAATCGGGTGAAAGCTTGGGTGTGGGCGGTTTCCAGCGCTTCGACCGCATCGCGACGTAAGGCGTTGAGCAATGAGCTGGGTAAAACTATGGCATCAAATTGGCCTCTAGCCCAGGTAATATCTAGGCTTATAGCTATGAATATCGTATTTCCCAAGCGGCTGAGCTGGGCGCGGGCTTGCTCGGTAGCTGCTTCGGCATCCATGGCTGGCTGGCGGTTGGCAGCGGGGAAGGGCTGCTGCACGGTGGCGCTGTGGCCGTCTTCATCGGTCAGTGTCAGCTGCACGGCATCGGCCAGCACGTGCAGTTTGGCCCATACACCGATGCGTCGGTCGCTGGACTTTTTGTCCAGCTGACGCAGCCAGTTCACATCGCGGTTGCGGTTGACCTCAACACCGGCGCGCAGGTCTTTGAGTGTGTCCAGCGCGTCTTTGGGAAACACGCGCCAGCGCGCCTTTTTGGCACTGATGAGTTCGGCACGGTTGATGGCCAGTCCCACCAGTTCTTTTTGCAAATCGTAGTAGCACAGGCCGTCGCCGTTGTGCAGCTCGGTGTAGCGGCTGGTCAGCTCCAGTTCCACCCAGTTCGGGCCGGTTTGCAGCACATGGCCGATGGCTTGACCGGGGTTTTTGGGCGTGTCGAACGCGCCGATCGTGTCCTGGCGGCCATGGACAAAGTAGTCGGTGAACTCGCGGTTGAAGTTCTGGTTCGGATCGGGCGTGAAGCTGAAGGTGGTGCTGCCGCTGCTGGCGCGGCTCAAAGGGGTGTCGGAATGCTGGCGCTCTTCGATCAGCTCGTCGAGCAACGTGCGGTAATGGGCAGTGATGTTTTTCACATACGCCATGTCCTTGTAGCGCCCTTCGATCTTGAAGCTGCGCACACCGGCATCCACCAGCGCAGCGATGTTGTCGCTCTGGTTGTTGTCTTTCATGGACAGCACATGTTTGTCATGCGCCACAAAGCGGCCCTTGTCGTCAATCACCTGATACGGCAGGCGGCAGGCCTGGCTGCATTCGCCCCGGTTGGCGCTGCGCCCGGTGTGGGCGGCACTGATGTAGCACTGGCCGCTGTAGGCCACGCACAGCGCGCCGTGCACAAAAAATTCGATGGTGCTTTTGGCTGGGTCGGTGGCTGCACGGATGGCGGCAATCTGCTCCAGCGTGAGTTCACGCGCCAGCACGATCTGGCTCAGGCCCACATCCTGCAAAAAACGCGCTTTCTCGGGTGTGCGGATGTCAGTCTGCGTGCTGGCGTGCAGCTGGATCGGCGGCAGGTCAATGCCCAGCAGACCCATGTCCTGAATGATCAGCGCGTCCACTCCCGCGTCATAGAGCTGCCAGGCTAACTTGCGCGCGGACTCCAGCTCGTCGTCACGCAGGATGGTGTTGAGGGTGACAAAAATGCGGCTGTTAAAGCGGTGCGCATGCGCCACCAGCTTTGCGATGTCTGCTACAGAATTGTCAGCGCTTGACCTGGCACCAAAGCCGGGCCCGCCGATATACACGGCGTCAGCGCCATGGTTGACGGCTTCGATGCCAATGGCAGCGTCGCGCGCCGGGGCTAGGAGTTCGAGTTGGTGGGGGAGGAGGGACATGGGGCGGGATTATCCCCGCCTGTGTTCGACCCCACACGCGGCTTGGACGTTTCGAAATAACTGATGAACCTGGGCCATTTCGCTGACGATCTGATCACCTGGGCGGGACAGGCGCCAGCGTGCCGCCTCAAGTTCATGTTGATGTCACATCCGCAGAATGTAATGCTGCTTTTTACCGGGGAAAAAAATGAGGTTGGAAAAGACCGAGAAAGCCCGAGAGGAACTGCGCGGTGGTTTGCGTCGCCTGGGGCGTCGCGAGCGCAACCTGCTGATCCTGGCCGATGGTAAGAAGACGGTGCAGGATATTGAGTCCATTCTCAAGGATGAGGCGCGTCCGTTGGCAGAGTCGCTGATCCGCGAAGGCTATCTCATGGGCATCAGCCTGACGCCACCCAAATCCACGCCGCAACCTGCCAAGAATCAGGGCGGTGGACTTGCACCCAGCGTTATGCCGCCGGAGCAGTCAGTGAATGCCGATGCTTTTGAAGGGAAAAGGTCATTGGCGACCACGCGCATGTTTTTGTTTGACATTTGTGAACGCATGTTTTCGCGGCGTGCACCGGATCAGGCACAGGCGTTTCGTGAGGCCTTCCGCAATGCGCGGGATCGTGAGTCCATGCTGACCGTAGCGCGCGACATGATGGAAGCGGTTGAGCTAATTGCCGGCGCGGAGCGGGCCGATTCAATCAGTCAGCGCATCGCCATGCTGTTGCCGGTCGAGACCTAGCCATCGCTTGTGGCGAGCTACGCGGTGGTCGCTGGGTGAACCGTTACTTGCCCTCAGCGTCAGCGTGCAGAGCATCCAAGCAGGCTGCAGCTGCGCACATCAGCGCCAGTGTATGGAGTCCCGTTCAAACAAACCTCCTTGCCAGGCACGCTCCTGGGCGCGGTGCGCACGTTCATACATCCATTCGGGTGCACCAATGTCTTTCAGCGTTTCTTCCGTCAAACCGTCCAGCGCCGTCAAATCAGCTTGAGTCAGGTGGGCTTTGCGTGGAGCCATCCGGCGTGTCCACCAGGCGCGTACGGCCAAAACCCAGGTGTCAACAGCGCGCTGTGTATTCAACGGCACCAATGGGCTGATCGTGCTGGGACTGCAGGCGGTGTTCATGGCGGTCTCCTGTGATTGATTTGAGATGCTGGTAAGCTTATCTGCTGTTTGTTGTCATGAATATCGTTCATTTCTGCATTGATCGTTCACCAATACTTACCAGTAAATGTCCAGATTGCCTTTGAACACCTTGCCCACCTTTCGGGTGGTGGCCCGTCTCGGAAATTTGCGCGCTGCCGCGCAAGAGCTTCACCTGACCCACAGTGCGGTCAGTCAGCAGATCAAGCTGCTGGAAGAGCAGGTGGGGTTTGAGCTGTTTGAACGCCGGGGGCGGCGCATCGTGCTCAACGCTGCCGGGGCCACCTTGCAGCGGGCGGTAGAGCCTGCGCTGGATCGGTTGGACGAGGGTCTGCGCGCCGCTGCGGCCGCCTCGCAAGGCGAAGCCCAGCGGATACGGCTGACGCTGCTGTCATCATTTGCCCAGCGCTGGTTGTTGCCACGCATGCCGCGCTGGCGCGAGCGCCATCCCGACATCAGCCTGGAGCTGCACACTACGCCGCAAATGGTTGACCTGGTGCGCGAGGGGTATCACGTGGCTCTGCGCCAAGGGGTTGGCCCGTGGCGTGGTTTGCAAGCCGAGCAGTTGATGGACTCGCCGTTGGTCGTGCTGGGTTCACCTGCCGCTGCGCAGCGGCTTAAAGGCTGCCGTATGCAGGCCTTGGCGGATGAGCCCTTGCTGGGGGACGCCGATCTGTGGGAGCGTTGGGTTGCATTGGGTGGTTGGCAAGGTGCCGTCCATACGGTGGCGATATTCAACGATTCAGGGCTGATGTTGCAGGCAGTGGAACAAGATATCGGCATTGGGCTGGCGCGGGAGGTGTTGGCTGCCGATGCCATGCGTGACGGTCGGTTGATTCGCTTGTCGCCCACGGCGTTACCTGATCCCACGGCGTACGCCTTCTGGTGTGTGTTCCCCCCTGAGTTGGAGAGCTGGCCGCCCTTGCAGGCCTTTCGCACTTGGCTGGGTGAGGAGCTGGCGCTGACCTTGCAAAGTCTGGTCGACGCAGGCCGCAATGCCGACTATCCCTTGCTCAGTACACTTTCCACATGAAGATCCAACGCCTTGATTCAGTGGATGCCTTACGCGGCCTGGCCATGGTCTGGATGACCGCGTTTCATTTCAGCTTTGACCTGAACCACTTTGGCTACATCCAGCAGAATTTTTACAGCAACCCGTTCTGGACTGTGCAGCGCACGCTGATCGTCAGCTTGTTTTTGTTCTGTGCGGGTTTGGGTCAGTCCATAGCCGTGGCACAGGGGCAGAGTTGGTCGCGATTCTGGCGGCGCTGGGCGCAGATTGTGGCTTGCGCACTGCTGGTTACGGCGGGTTCGTGGTGGATGTTTCCGCAAACTTTCATCTACTTTGGCGTGCTGCACGGCATGACGCTGATGCTGATCGTGGCACGACTCACGGCGTCTTGGGGGCGCTGGCTGTGGTTGCTGGGTGGTCTGGCGATTGCATCCAAATTTATAGCTGCTAGCGCTTTGAATACCTGGGCTGGAGGCCAATTTTCTATATATTTCAACGCACCCATGCTGAACTGGATTGGGTGGATTACCCGCCTGCCGGTGACCGAAGATTACGTGCCCGTGTTCCCCTGGCTCGGGGTCATGTGGTGGGGCCTGGCGGCGGGCAACTGGCTGATGCAGTCCCGGCCTGAGGTGATGCGCTTGAAGCTGGCTACGTGCCTTCAACCGTCGGCAGTACTGGGTCGCTGGAGCTTGAGTTATTACATGCTGCATCAGCCCGTGATGATTGGCCTGTTGAGCGCACTGGCTTGGCTGATGCGTTCTGGTGCCTGATGGTGGCGGCGTTCACAACAGTTGTTGCTCGTTCAAGGCATCCATCTCCTGCGTGCAAAGTGCACGCGGGTGGCATGCCACCCGCGGCGTAGTAGCGTTTGCTTATTGGCAGACGAAGCTGCTTGCGCTTTCCAGGTCTGTCGCTCCCGGTTTCAGGATGGCTTGTTGGGGGTAGACGCACAGGGGGCGTGTCCGGCTTGTCGGCCAGGCTTTGGCGATCACATCCGGGTTGGCGGGGTTGACACCCGCCACGACGCTGCCTGGCGCCACACCGTGCTCAACCCAGTTTTCCAGCACCGGCAACATATTGAAGCGCTCCGCTGCCGGGCCACCAGAGCAGTGGTTCATGCCAGGCACCAGATACAGCCGCGTGTAATTGGGGGCCTGGCTGTCGGCTGCGTTGACGGCGTTGTACCAGGCGATGGTGTCGTTGGGTGAAAAGACCGGGTCGGCCGTGCCGTGGTAGACGATCAGCTTGCCACCATGGCTCTTCAAGCTGGTGAGTTGGGTCGCATTGGGCGGTGTCATGAAATCCATGGCCGACTCCTTGAACACCGCGTTTTTGGCGAAGATTTTGGGTGCATCGGTATCCATGCTGAACCCCATTTGATAGCCCATGCCGCTATCGGCCAGACTCGGTGCATCTGCTGGCGTGGTAAAGATGTAGCCCATGGCGCTGGCCCCGATCAGCGTGTTGAAAGGCAGCGGTGCAAACCCTGCGTCAAGCTTCCAGAAGCGCCAGTTGGCCCCTGCGATACCCGGATCCCACGGCCATGTGGCATACAGACTGTCACCCTGGCTGTTTTTGGGGCCTGCAAAGATTTTCAGCAAGGCCGTCTTCTGGTTGGCGGTGATGCAGGTGCCGTCTGGTGCACCCGTGCAGGTGGGAACGTCTGTGGCCAAATTGAAGGCGCTCTGGCAGGCACTGCGGTTGCTGACCATGCCATCAACGGCACCGTCGAGCGCGTCGCATTTGGCCAGGATGCCCTTGGCCACCGCATCCATGGCGGATTGTGGGAAGGCATCTTTGGGCAATTGCCCGGTGCTTGCCGCAGACATGAATTGCTGGGTGTCCCACTGCTGGGCAATGGCTGCCTTGGGCAGGTTGAAGCCGGGGTCGGCCGCCACCAAGCCGTCAAACTGATCGGCAAAGCGCGAGGCGGCCACCATCGCATCGCGCCCGCCGTTGGAGCAGCCCATGAAGTAGGAGCGATCAGGCGACTTGCCATACCTGCGCGCAATGATCTGCTTGGCCGCCACGGTCAGCGTTCCGACGGCGTTGTAGCCATAGTCAGACCGGGCTTGCGGATCAAGACCGAAATTCACGTCACTTTGACCCGTGTTGTGGCCGCCATCGGTACTGGCCACAGCGTAACCCTGGCTCAGTGCATTGGACTCGCTGGAGTTGAGCAGATTGCCCAACGCTGGCACCAGGATGCCATTGGTTCCGCCACCGCCTTGAAAGAAGAATTTGCCGTTCCAGCTTGCAGGTAGCCGAACCTCGTAGCCGATGGCATAGGGTTTTCCGTCGATGCCGGTACGGTCATTGATGCTGCCTTGAATCTGGCAATGTGCCGGGTAGTTGTCTCCCGCTGTGGCCCCGTCGGTTTTGGCGGCAACATTGATGGCCGAGGCGACTTTCAGACCGGGAATGGCTAGCGAGCTGGTGGTGATGGCTTCACACGCCAAATTGGTCTGGACCACGCCGCCGCTACCACCGCCACAACCAACTATGAAAGTGGTGGCGGCAGCAGCCATGGCCGTCCTTTGCAACGCGCGCGTGTTACCGCACAAACTGGAGAATTGAAATGGACTGCTGAGCATGAACAGCAAGGGTTTGAAGGGCATGATTTGTCTCCTGGATATGGTTATGGCCCGCGCGGCATGCGCCATGTCGGGCAAAACCAAATTTAGGTGACTGCGTCTGGCCCGTCTTGTCGTTTCAGGACGCGTTGGACGAATCGGGCCATTTAATGGTTCATGCGGTAAGCGGCGGGGGTGATGCCCGAGAGTCGCCTGAACGTGCGGGTAAATTGGCTTTGATCGGCAAAGCCCATGGATTGGGCAATTTCCGATATCGGCATCCGCCCCTTGACCAGCAAGGATTTCGCCCGCTCCACGCGCTGGCGCAGCAGGTATTGATGGGGGGAATAGCCCGTGCTGGCAAGGAAGGCGCGGCAGAAGTGCCGCACGCTCATGCGGGCCAGTTCAGCCAACTCGGTCAGGCTCAGCGGATCAGCCATGTGCTCATCCATATAGGCCAGTACCCGCTGGCACACCATGGGCGCAAGCCGCCCACTGCCCTTGTACACACCCTGGGCGTGGCCATGCAGATGGGCCAACAGCGCCACGATCAGGCTGTCTCCCACCAAAGCACCTGCCGGGCTGCCTTCCTGCAAATCGCTGACCAGGGCGCGCAAAAGAGTCTCGGCCAGCGGCGAGGTGATGGCCTCGTTGGGGTGCCGCTGATGCCGGTTTGTTGGGGTCTCCCATATCTGCTCCACCCGTGAGGGCTCGACAAAAAGGAACTTGCGGCTGCCACCGCCCTGCCAGTCAAAGCGCTGCTCATCGCCGGGGTGGCTGAGGTACACGCCCGGCTTCACCGTTGTCCATTGCGGGCTGCGGCGCACATCACGCACCAGGAAAGGGACGGACGAATGCGTCAGGCAAAACCGGCTATGCCCATGGTCAACCGTGCCCTCCTGTGCCGCCACAATGTCCGTGAAAAAGGCACCGTCCCAGCCGACAACACTGCTGTCCGCAACAAAGCGGGGTTGCCTGGAGACATTGAACAGGCCATCAGGACCTGGCAAAGGACGACGGTGCATGGCAGCGAGTGGCGTTGATTCACGAATGCTTGAGGGCTGGATATGGTTTTAATATATAACCAACCCGATCACTTTCGGATCAATGTTTACCCTCGATAGGTCTGCCCTTTGTTCCTGTTGCAGAGGCCGCGTTTTTCAGATTTGTGGGTTGCCGCCTACCCAGAATGGTGTAGCCGAGGTGCATGGGTGCTCCGGGTGAGGTGCATCAACCATTCTTCAGCTCAGCGAACTTGGCCGCCATCGTCGGGTTGCCGCGGGTGAGCTTTTTGATCGTCAGATCGTCGGCCTTGTCGTTGGCCAGGCGCAGGTTATTGGCGGACTTGTGCAGCGCTTCCTTGGTTTTTTCCAGGTCTTTGATGGCTTCGTCAATGCGCCGAATAGCTTCTTCAAAGCCCTCAGAGGCCAGGCGCCAATTGCGGCCAAACGCCGTCTTGAACTCGTCGAGCTGGGTTTCGAACTTGGTGATGTCCACATTCTGCGAGCGCACCAGCGCCAGCTCAGACTTGTATTTCAGCGCGTTCAACGCGGCATTGCGCAACAGCGTAATCAGCGGCACAAAAAACTGCGGCCGCACCACGTACATCTTGGGGTAGCGGTGCGACACATCGACGATGCCGCTGTTGTACAGCTCGCTCTCCGGCTCCAGCAGGGACACCAGCACCGCGTATTCGCAGGCCTTCTCGGTGCGGTCCTTGTCCAGCTCTTTCAGAAAATCTTCGTTGCGCTTTTTGGTGGCCGTCTCATCGCTCTCGTTCTTCATCTCAAACATGATGGAGACGATCTCGGTGCCGTGTTCATCCGACTCGCGAAAAATGTAGTCGCCCTTGCTGCCGGTGCGTGCGTCGTTGTCTTTCTCAAAATGCGCGCGCTGAAACGCTGCCGCACGAATGCGGTTGAACTCAATCTCGCAGTGTTGCTCCAACGTCTCGCCCACCATCTTGGTCGATAGCCGCGCCTTCATGTCCCGCAGGCGCTCAATCTCGCCTTCGCGGTCGCGCAGCTGCAAGGCAAATTGCTCCTTGATGGCTTTCTCTTCCAGCTGGTTTTTGACAGTGATGAGGCTCAGGTCGCTCTTCAAGGCATCGCGCTCGCGGGCCACCACGCCCACGGCTTCGTTCACCGCCTCCGTCACCGCCAGTTTGCGCGCCACATCGCTGGCCGCCAGCTTGGCTTGCAGCGCTTGGATTTCAGCGTCCTTCTTGGCGGCTTCGGCCTGCAGCGCATGGGCCAGCTTGGCCTCGGCCAACTGGGCGGCCGCTTGGCTGCCGTTGCGCGCTTGCGCCAGCTCGTTGGCCAGCGCATCGCGCTCTTTGCTCACCGTGCCCAAGGCCTCGGCCACCGCCAGCTTGCGCGCCACCTCGCCCGCGTCGATCTGGGCTTTGAGCGCCTGAATCTCCGTGTCTTTGGCAGCTGCAGTTTTTTGCAGCGTGCTGTTCACCTCTGCCTTGGCCAGGGCAATCGCGTCGCGCTTTTACCGCTCGGCCAATTCGAGGCGCTCGTGCAACTGCTGCTCAAAATCGCCATCGCGCACCTGCTTGAGGATGTCGGCATACCCCGCCTCGTCGATCTTGAAGGCTTTGCTGCAGTGGGGGCAGATGATTTCATGCATGGCGACTGGACCTTCTCTTTTTGGTTGGATGGTTACGCGGTTAGCGCGGGCTTGAGTGCCAAATTGTGCTGTAGCCTCTCGTGAAATATGCGCGGAAGCTATAAAAATAGGAGTATTTATCTAACCGCACGCGTTATGTCGATCTCGGTACCTTATCGGGTGGCCTCCCGGCGATTTATGGCGTAGCGCAGCATGCTGGACCTGCTGTTCACAACTGTTGCGCGTAGCTGGCATAACATTCGCGGCAAGGTTTCCGGGCAAAACAGTAGGCCGAATACATTTGTCATTCCACATTCCAACTTACAGTCATATGAAACAAAAAAGCATGTTGCCAATGAAGAGAGCGAGGTTTGATGCCCTTGTTGGGTACTCTCGGCTACCTCATGCGTTTGCCATGTCTCAAGAAGTGGATTGGTATGGCAGCCGCGATGAAACACTACTCGGAGCCATCGTTTTCGATTTTACTGATCAAGACTTCGTGGTGATTGTCCTGGGTCGAGACGCCGATCAACGATACCGCTGCATCAATACCCTAATTGATCTAAAGAGCGTAAACGCGGCGCGAAAAGCGCTGTTTCAATGTGCTCGAACAATTCTAGCCACAGGAGATTCGTCGTTTCCACAAGGAGATGAGCGCGGAAAGAAGTTGGATCTCTTCGCTGCTGTTCACCCTGAAGAAAAATTGAGCCCCAACTTTCAGCGAGTAAGGGATATGCCAGGGTACTCATCAGCCAAACAAATCATTCAAGAAATGATGCATCACTACGCCGATATCGATGGAAACTATGTAGAACAATTCCAAACGACGGGGTTTGATGCAAGGCTTTGGGAGCTTTATCTTTTCGCGTACTTGACGGAGGAGCGCCTACTTATAGATCGAACCCATGAGGCACCGGACTATCTTGTTTCCAACGGCGAACAAGTAGCAGCGATAGAGGCTGTTGTAGTGCAACCCACGCAGGGCGGGGCTGCATCAAAAATTGATGTTGATACTTTGACACCAGAGAAAATAAGAGAGCTTCAAAAACATTACATGCCTATCAAATTCGGCAGCACCCTATATTCAAAGCTGAAGAAAAGATACTGGGAAAAAGAACATGTAAAGGGTAAACCGTTGGTGTTTGCGATTGCAGATTTTCATTTGGAGCAGTCGATGCTGTGGTCATCGACTGCGCTTTCGAATTATCTCTACGGAAGCTATCACGAGTTTCACTATGACGATGCTGGTCAACTTATCATCAATCCAATAAAAATTGACTTTCACGAACACAATGGAAAGAAAATTCCATCTGGATTTTTCTTCACTCCAGATGCTGAGAACGTGAGCGCCATATTGTTCTCCGCCAGCGGCACCATCTCGAAATTTCTACGAATGGGAAGAGTTGCTGGTTTTGGTGATCCCAACGTAACAATGATTTATTCGGGTACGAAGCACAGGCTGGACCCCAACGCATCTTTACCTGACTCCTTCAGCTACTTGATAGATGATAAATACGAGGAGGCTTGGGGGCACGGGGTTTCACTTTTCCACAATCCCAAAGCGCGCATTCCCCTTCAGCCAGAGGTATTTCCGAACGCTACACATCACTACATGCGAGATGATGGACAGATCATCAGCGATATGGCCATATTTCATCCTTACAACGGGATCACCATAACAGTGTTGCCCAAGTAACTGAATCAAATTGGACTCTCCAAATAGTCAACCCATCAGATGACGCCCATTCTGCACACTACCTGAAGTAAATTTGTACCACTGGTACTAGCCCGCTTGCCGTATCCAATCCCGAATGTTCATTCCGATTCGTTGAACGTCCTCCTTTGCAAGGGTTCCACCGTGCATAACAATGTTGCGGCTCTTCTCCAAAGTATTGAGGGTTGCCTTGGCCCACTCCATATTGCCTAGCAAATCGTCAAACACTGGCCAATTCACAACGATGACAGAGGACAAGTCGCTAAAGTCGCAGTAGTTAATTTCAGTTGCACCACGCGCACCATGCCACCGAAATTTGGCATCTTCTTCCATTCTGGTTCTGGATGTCTTTCGAATTCGCTCCGGAACTTTTTCCCACCAGTTCTCGCCATGTACTTCTGCCATCGCCTTAGTAACGAGCTTGCGAACCGCATTTTCGAACGCGTGGATCGCAGCATAGACAACTGACATTCGCTGCGCTTCTGCTAAGAGGTCTGGATCGAGAAACTCGTAGGAAAGAGATTTTTGTGCTACCCGGGCCTGTTCTTCACCAAAGTGATTGCGACGAAGGCGACCGGCTCTATCGAGCGTCTCTTCAGTGAGGATGCCCCGATAAACAAAAGAGTAAAGATCGACTTCTTTCATCCCAGATGATCTCTAAGGGATTTGAAGATTGCATCAAAGACACCCTGATCACGGGTATCAGGGAGCACTATGTTGATGTGATACTGAAGACCAGTTACCTTAATTTTTCCAGAAGGCAAACTCGGCTCGTCTGGGATGTGCCGAACTACGGGATCGCGCTCTGCCGAGGTGGTGTCTTCTGCAAATTCTTTCGGTTGACGCTCCTTTCGCGGAGAAGCACCTCCTGAAAAGTCTGCATAGTCGCACAGAGCACGAAAGGTCTTAGCAATATGGCCAATGACGAGGTCCGTTTTCTTGCCGGCATACAAAGTCCTAAGTTTGTTTTTGGCGTCGGCCACCGTAAAGTCGTTTGCCTTCGTATTCACTGCAAACAAGTCTGCATAACCTTCACGGATTCCCTCTGCCAATACTTGCTTAGAAAGACTTCGATCCATGAAATCGAAATATCGTTGTTGTGGTTGCCCATCGCGATTCAGAAATCCCAGGTCCTTCAAGATACCCATGAAGAGACGATCGTTAGTCGACGTAAAGCCCAGGTTTTCCAGGAATTTCAGAGAGAAGCGCTCAGGAGGTTGGGCGTCTAGCATTGCATCAAAGTACGCGGGCACCGAGCCGGTTTTCATCGTGTAGCTGTCTGGCAAAGCCATATTGATTCCTTTTAATAGATAAAAAATCTTGACTAAATCCGCGAAACATTTACATCAGCTTGAAATGACAAGTTACAGGCGCCATCCCGTGTGTTGTGTCGTTCCTGTTTGTTGCCTTTTCACGTTCTCAGCCGTTCTCCAAATCCGCCATTTCCACTCACCCCCATCACCAACCTCTGAGTAGCCCGCGTAGCCGCCACATAAAACACCCGTGCAGCTTCCTTCTCGTCCTCGCCCTTTGCGGGCATATGCCCCACGTCGGGTAGCGCCACCACGGGGAACTCCAAGCCCTTGCGGACCTTCATGGTCATCACCTTGATCTTGTTGCTGGTGGGGTCAAAGTCCCCCGAGCCCAGCCGGTTCTCTACCGGCAGCTTGCGCTGCGCCAGGGTGCGGGCGCACAGGTCGCGCGTTTTGGTGTCTGCGCACAGCACGGCCATGTCGCCCCAGGCGTGGCCTTCCTTCTGGGTCTGGGCCAAGTGGTCGGCAATGGCTTCTGCTTCTGCCTGCAGGGTGGGCAGTTTGATGATGAGGGGCTCTTGCCCTTCGCGCCAGCCGCTCGCGCGCTTCCAGCAGGGCCTGGTGCTGCTGCGGCTCCAGTTCAATTGTTGTGACAGTGTCGCGACAATCTCAGGCTCGGCGAAGACTTGGGCAAACTGCACCATGCGTCGCAGGTTTTTGGCCTCAAAGCCACCGCCAAACTCTTGCGCCAATTGATCGCCCACGCGCTTGATGAGCTGGTCGCCATACTTGGCGCGGTCAGCCCCACGCGCCATCGCGCCCGTGTCTGCGCCCGCGGCCGCAGCCGTCAACACACCTACTGAAGGAATGAGAGTCGCCATACCCAAGTCACCGCCCTGTGTGAATTTTTTTGGTAACCGACATCATGCCTGCAAAAACCGCCGATTTCAGTCAGTGCGGCAGTTTTGCGAATACTTTATGCAAAAAAGGCCTCTAGCCCAGGCAAAATATCCGCATATTGCTTCAGTAAATATAGCAATTAAACACCCCGCCAGGCGCTCAACACCCTGCTACCCCAACGCCAAGTGCTCCCGCGCAATGGCCGCCGCCAGCCGGGCGTTGTTCAACACCAGCTGGATATTCGAGGCCAGGCTGTCGCCGCCAGTCAGTTCACACACACGCGCAAGCAGGAAGGGCGTGGACTCCTTGCCGGTGATGCGTTGCTGCTGCGCCTCTTGCAGGGCTTGTTCCACCGCCGCGTCAATGGCGGCGCGCGGCATGGCAAAGGCTTCGGGAATCGGGTTGGCCACCACCAGACCACCCTGCAGGTTCATGGCCCACTTGGCGTGCATCACCTGGGCGATGGCCTGGGCGCTGTCGAGTTGGTAGTCCACCTTGAAGGCGCTGTCGCGGGTGAAAAACGCCGGCAGCCAGGGGGTTTGGTAACCGATCACCGGCACGCCGTGGGTTTCCAGGTATTCCAGCGTCAGACCCAGGTCGAGGATGGACTTGGCCCCGGCACACACCACGGCCACGGGCGTCTGCGCCAGCTCTTGCAAGTCGGCCGACACGTCAAAGCTCTGTTGCGCCCCACGGTGTACGCCGCCAATGCCGCCGGTGGCAAACACGCGGATGCCGGCCATGGCGGCAATGATCATGGTCGCGGCCACGGTGGTGGCTCCCGTTGCGCCGCTAGCCACGATGAACGGCAGGTCGCGTCGACTGACCTTGACCACGCTGCGCCCGCTTTGGCCCAGGGTTTCAATCTCTGCGGCCGTCAGCCCGGCCTTGAGCCTGCCGTTGATGATGGCGATGGTGGCGGGTACCGCCCCATGCGCTCGCACCTCGGCCTCCACCTGCAAGGCGGTGGCCACGTTTTGCGGGTATGGCATGCCGTGCGAAATGATGGTGGACTCCAGCGCCACTACGGGGCGGCGCTGTGCCATGGCTTGTGCCACGTCGGGATGGATATCAAGGTAAGGAGGGGTCATGGTGACACTCATGGGGCTGCGCTGCGCAGCAGTTGCGAAACAGAAACGACGGACATGCTGGGGTGATTGGCCTGCTCGGCACTCAGCGTCAGGGCGGCACAGGCCAGCGCAAACGGGATGGATTCCTCCAGGCTTTGATGGCTCACAAAACCGTGCACCAGGCCCGCCATTAGCGCATCGCCACCGCCGGTGACATTGACCACCGCAGCAGGCACGGTGCCCTGCCAGCCATGCGCGGCATCTTGGTCGCTCCAGTACACGCCGCGTGCGCCCAGGCTCAGCACCAGCTGCTGTACGCCCTGGCCGTGCAGCCACTGCGCTGCACGTTCCACCTCGGCATCAGTTTGCACCGCGAAACCGCACAGCGCCTGGGCTTCCTGCCGGTTGAGCTTGAGGGTGTGCACCTGATCCAGCCAGGGCAGAACGCGCTGGCATTTGAAGGCCGACACGGCATCCACAAACACCGGCGTAGCGCCCCGGTTGGCAAACACCCAGGCCAGCGCGTCGGCGCTCAGGTTGCAGTCCACCACCAGCACGGCAGCGTGGCGCACGCGGTCGGCATGAGGGGTCAGGCGCTCGGGCGTGAGGCACTCCAGGATGCGCATGTCATTCACCGCCACGGCCAAGTCACCCGCGGGGCCGTGCAACGACACATAGGTCGAGGTGGTCTGGCCGGCGAGCACCCAGCAACCCTGCACGTCCACACCGGCTTTCTGCGTGGCCTCCAGCAGGCTGCGACCATAGGCATCGTCGCCCACGACCGCCAGCAAGCGGGTATCCACACCCAGGCGCGCCAGGTTCTCGGCCACGTTGCGCGCCACGCCGCCTGGGGCGCAGCGAATCACGCCGGGGTTGGAATCGGAGGGTACCACCGCGCGCTCGGTGGTGGCCGAGATGTCCATGTTGGCACCGCCCAGCACCAGCACAAAGCGCCGTTTAGTCATAAAAAGAAGCAGGCGTTGCGCAAACCCGGTTTCGGCCAGCCGCCTTTGCCGCGTACATCATCTGATCTGCGCGCTGGAGCAAGGTGTCAATCCCCTTATCGCCATCGCCAATTTGGGTCACGCCAAAGCTGGCTGTGAAGCCGATGGTGTGCCCCTCATGGTCAAACACAAGATTGGCGATTTGTTCACGCAGACGCTCTGCGGTCATGATGGCTTGCCCCATTGATGCTTCGGGCAGCAGGATGGCGAACTCTTCGCCACCAATACGCCCCACCAGATCAAGTTCACGCACCGCATCCCTGGCGGCGTTGGCCACCCTTTTGATCACCTGGTCGCCAACCGCGTGGCCGTAGGTGTCATTGATCAATTTGAAAAAATCAATATCAAACAGGATCATCGACAACGGGTGACGGTAACGCAGTGCCCAAGCAAATTCCTGTGTGCTCACCTCTTCAAAATGACGTCGGTTGGAAATACCCGTCAGCATGTCCATACGGGCCAGGTGCTCGGCTTCGTCCCTGGCTTTGGCAAGCTCTGCAGTGCGCTCCTGTACGGTGTGTTCCAGCTCATTCTTGGCCTTCTCCAGCCATGCATGGGTCAGCAATTTTTGTTCAATCACGCCCAACTCGGCGGCGTTTTTCTGTTCGCGCAGGACATTGATGCGGTCAGCCAAAGCCAGGGAAAGCAGGACGACGTCCACCAGGATGCCGAATTCAGCTGCATGAAAGCTTGAAAAGGAATAGGGCAAGAAGCCGCTTACTGTCAGGGCTGTGATGAAGGAGCCGAGTAATGAGGCCATCGAGGCCAGCACAAAAAAACGTGCTGCCTTGTAGCCAGCCAGCCAGGCGGTTATGCCAGACATGGAAATCAGCGGAGACATGAAAAAGATGAAATAAACCGCAGAAGCGTTGTAAAGCAACTGGTTGCCGCTTGCCATCGTGAAAAACCAGGTGCCGAGCATGGCCGACAGAAAAACCTTCAGGACCTTGTGCATGCGGGGCAACCGCGTGCGGGACTCCAGGAAAGTCATGGCAAAAAGGATGGCCACGACCTGGAACAAAAAGATCCAGCTGGAGTAGCTCCAGTTCAACCACCGTGGTGAATCCGGCCACAGGTACTGAAAGGCAAAGCCGTTGTATGAGAAATTCATGGCCACAAAGGCCAGCAGATACAGACAGTAGTAAAGGTGGTTGCGGTCTCGGGTGGAAAGGCCAATGAACCCGTTGTACAGCACCATGACCAGCATGATGCCGTAGAACATGCCGAAATAAGCGCCCAACAAACGATCGCTTCGGTGAAAGGCTTCAGGCTCCCATAGCTCGATCGGTGTCATGAAAGCTTGCTGGCTGCTGATACGCAAATAGTAGATGTGTGTGCCGGGCTCCACCAGCAGGTCAATCAGGAACTGGGGGTGAACGTGTTCTCTTTGGCTGAACGGCAAGGTGTCGCCAAAGCGCCGTTGTGAGTAGTTGCCAACAGCCGTGGGCTGGTAAAAGTCAATGCTATCCAGCCAGGCCGCGCGCAGCACCAGTACCATCTGGCGCGCTTGGGGCGAAGGATTGCTGAGGCTGAAGCGAAACCAGTAGGCCGAGTTGGTGAACCCGAAACTTGACAATCCACCGCTGGACGCCTCGAAGGAATGCTCGGCAACCGTTTTGGACTGAATATCCGCGAGGTTGAGCTTGCCACCGGGGTCTTCAAGCACCTCAATGACCGGGTTCAAATCGTAACGACCCGATACCGCATCCAGACTGATCGGCGCGCCCGCTGCTTGGGTCATCTGAGTGATGCCGAGCAAAAATAACAGGAATAGAAGTCGCCAGGGCATGGACGCGGGCTGCAGCAGAAGGGTGGAGGGATCGGATGGCACCTTCACTGCGGAGTGAAGAAAGGAGCGCCCTGTCATTCTAGAAGCTGCTGGCGGTCTGTCGATCAGTCCAGCGTTTGCCGATAGCGCTTGAGCGCAATCACCCCGGCGACCAGCATGAAAGCCAGCATCGGCCACAACTCGGGCAGCAATTGCGCCGCGCCATTGCCCTTGAGCAGGATGCCGCGCACGATGCGCAAAAAGTGGGTCAGCGGCAGCACCTCGCCCACATACTGGGCCCACACCGGCATGGCGCGAAACGGAAACATGAAGCCTGACAGCAGTATGGACGGCAAAAAGAAGAAAAACGTCATCTGCATGGCCTGCAGCTGGTTGCGTGCGACGGTCGAAAAGGTGAAACCCACGCTCAGGTTGGCCACCATGAAGACGCCGATCATCGCCATCAGCAGCGCAAAGCTGCCCTCCATGGGCACC
The DNA here is from genome assembly GCA_031291305.1 of Rhodoferax sp. Lineage (GTDB taxonomy): Bacteria > Pseudomonadota > Gammaproteobacteria > Burkholderiales > Burkholderiaceae_C > Rhodoferax. Next base: position 66,664 of record JARLJH010000014.1, read on the forward strand.
TCAAACAGCGTGAACGCCGCAACCATGATGACGCTAAGCTGCAGATAACCGAGCACCACATAGGGCAGGATTTTGCCCACCATCACCTCGGACGGACGTACCGGCGTGGCCAGCAGGTTTTCCATGGTGCCGCGCTCGCGCTCGCGGGTCATGCCCAGGCTGGTGAGCATCACCATCGTCATGGTCAGAATGGTGCCGATCAGTCCCGGCACGATGTTGTAGCGCGACAGGCCTTCGGGGTTGTAGCGGCGGTGAATGCGGATATCGAAAGGCAGCGGGCCTGGCTGCAACGCGCGCAGCGGGCCAACCAGATCGTGCTGTAGCGCTTGCGTGGCCACCATGCTCAGGGCGGCAATGGCGTTGCCCGACGCGGAGGGGTCGGTGGCATCGACAGCCACCAGCAGTGCAGGGTGGTTGCCGCGCACCAGTTCCTTGGTGAAGTTGGTCGGGATGACAATCATGAATTGCACCTGGCCATCTTCCAGCAGCGTCTGTGCCTGGGATTCGCTCTCGCCGCTGTAAACCACCCGAAAATAACCCGTGTGCTGCAAGGCGCTGGCAATGCTGCGTGACATCGTGCCCGAGTCTGTGCTGACGATGGCGGTGGGCAGGCCTTTGGGGTCGGTGTTGATGGCGTAGCCAAACAGCACCAGTTGCATGATCGGCACGCCCACCGCCATGGCAAAGGTCAGCCGGTCGCGCATCATCTGCTGGAATTCCTTGATGAACACCGCCAGCGCGCGCCGCCAGGAAAAACCGCTCATGGCTTGCCTCGCTTCGCCGGGGTATCGTCAAAATTGTCCTGCGCCGTGCTCATCAGGCTGATGAACACGTCTTCCAGATTGGGCGGCTCCGACACGATGTGCAGCTTGTCGGCGTGGCCCAGGCCGTGCAGCGCGCGCAGCACCGCGTCGCCATCGCGTCCGGCCACATGTGCAGCATTGCCAAAGGCCGCCACACTGAGCACGCCCGGGGCTTTTTTGAGCGGCTCAATGATGGCAGCCACATCCGGGCCGCGTACGCTCCAGACCAGCAAGTCTGACGCCTTGATGATGTCCTCAACCGTGCCGCGCGCCAGAATCTTGCCGTAGGCGATGTACACCAGTTCGTGGCAGCGCTCGGCCTCGTCCATGTAGTGGGTGGACACCAGCACGGTGATGCCCTCAAGGGCGAGTTGGTGAATCTGGTCCCAGAAGTCACGCCGCGCCGTCGGGTCCACGCCGGCGGTGGGTTCATCCAGCAGAAGCAGTCTGGGCTCGTGGATCAGGCAGGCGGCCAGCGCCAGACGCTGTTTCCAGCCGCCCGACAAGGTGCCGGCCAGTTGCCGCTGGCGCGCTTGCAGGCCCAGGCGTTCCAATGCCTGGTCGACCGCTTCACGGCGCTTGGGCAGCTCAAACAGGCGCGCCACAAAGTCGAGGTTTTCGCGGATCGACAGGTCGTCATACAGACCGAATTTTTGCGTCATGTAGCCAGCCTGGCGCTTGATCAGGGTGGACTGGGTGCGGATGTCCAGCCCCAGGCAGGTGCCGCTGCCAGCATCAGGCTCCAGCAGCCCGCAAATCATGCGGATGGTGGTCGTCTTGCCACTGCCATTGGGGCCTAAAAAACCGCAAATTCGCCCCTGGCCCACCTGCAGGTCCACGTTGTCCACCACGGTTCGGTTGCCGTAGATTTTGGACAGGCCTTGGATGTTTATGGCCAGTTCTGACATGGCGGGTCAATGGCCGGACGTAGCTTGCACGTCCAGCGGCTGGCCCGGATGCAGGTGGCCTGGCTGGTCGGGCAGGGCTTCCACCATGAACATCATCTTGGCGCGCTGGGCATTCGAATAAATCACCGGCGGCGTGAATTCGGCCTGTGTGGCCACGCGGGTGATGCGCGCTGCAAAAGGTGCCCCACAGCCGTCGCAACTGATGCGCACCGTTTGGCCCGCTGCCACGCTGGGCAGTGCCGCTTCGGGGACAAAAAAGCGTGCCTTGACATTGCCTGGCGGCAGCAATGAGAGCACCGGCTGCCCCGCAGCGACAAATTCGCCCGGACGGTAAAACACCTCGGCGACGGTGGCGTCAGCAGGAGAGGTCTGCTGCTTTTGCCCGGTGCGCCATTGGGCTTGCTGCACGGCGGCACTGGCGGCGCTGGCGCTGGCCTGCGCCGCGAGGCGTTCATCCTCGCGAGCGGGCAGATGCGCTACGCGAAGAGAGGCTGTGGCCTGTGCCAACCCGGCTTGTGCCTGTTGCAACGAAGTTTGCGCGTCGGTCACCCGCGCCGGTGCCACGAAACCTTGGGTGGCGAGCTGTTGCTGGCGTGTCAGGTCGTTTTGCGCCAGGGTTACAGCGGCCTGTGCCTGCCGAACCTGGGCTTGGCTGACCGCCAGCTCGTCGGCACGGTGGCCTTTGGTAGCGTCCATGGCCTGGGCTTGCGCGGCGTTCTGCTGAGCCGTGGCCTGACGCTGGGCGTCGCGCTCGACTTCGTCGTCCAGCGCGAACAGCGGCGCATCTTTTTTCACGGATTGCCCCGCTTCGACCGCCAATGTGTCAAGTCGTCCGGCGATGGGCGCGGCGATATACAGATAGTCGCCCTCAGCGTATCCTGACCAAGCCGACGATGGTTTGTCGCTGCAGGACGCCAACAGGGTTGCCGTCAGCAGGATCAGAGACCGAATTAGGCGAGGCGGGGTAGGCATGGTTGGCACAATCCAAAAAAAACGCGGCTCTGAAGCCGCGTTTTTTAACAACGGGGTGCCAAGGTTTTACTCGATCTTGGCCTTGCTGCGCAAGTCGCTTTGGTATTTGGCCAGTTTTTGTTGTTGCAACTGCTGGGCAATTTGTGCCTTGACGTCTTCAAGCTTGGGCAACTGGGCTTCGCGCACGTCGTCCAGACGGATGATGTGGTAGCCAAACTGGGATTTCACTGGAGTCTCGGTCATTTTGCCTTTGGTCAACTGGGTGAGTGCCTGGGCAAACTCGGCCACGTAATTGCTGGCAGGAGCCCAGTCCAGATCGCCGCCCTTGGCACCGGAGCCTGGGTCTTTGCTGACTTTTTTGGCGATGTCTTCAAATTTGGCGCCCTTTTTGATTTGGGCAATGATGGCCTTGGCCTGGGCTTCGGTCTCTACCAGGATGTGACGAGCTTTGTATTCCTTGCCGCTGTTGGCAGCGGCAAACTTGTCATACTCTGCCTTGACTTCGTCGTCGGTGACGGGGTTAGCCTTCTGGTAGTTGGTGAACAGGTCACGAATCAGGATGGTCTGGCGCGCCAGTTCCATTTGCACCTTGTAGTCGTCAGTGGTGTCCAAGCCCTGCTTTTGGGCTTCCTGGATGAAAATTTCACGGGCGATGACTTCGTCCTTGATTTGTTTTTCAATATCGGGGGTAACTTCACGGCCAGAACGGGCGATTTGCTGGCTCAAGGCCTGCACGCGTTCCATGGGCACGGCCTTGCCATTGACGATGGCGAGGTTTTGAGCGTTGACCATCGGGGACAGGCCAGCCACCAGGGCGGCCAGCGCTAAACTTTTGACAAGTTTGTTTTTCATGCGAATTTTCCTGAGTTTCAAAAAGTAACGAGTGTTGGGTGTTTGGATTGTTCTAGTTCGCGGGTGGAACTTTGGCTTCAATGGCCAGGGCATGCAAGCCCTGATCCAAGAAATCTTGCAGCGCATCATACACAAGCCGATGCCGCGCAACCGGCGCCTTGCCGGTAAATAAATGTGAAGTGACACGCACTCTGAAGTGAGTGCCCAAACCGCTGTCATTGGCTCCGGCATGGCCGCTGTGCAGGGCGCTTTCGTCAATGACCTCCAGCGCGCTGGGCTGCAGCACACTCTGCAGACGCTCTTGAAGCTGTGCTGCGGTGGGGGCAAGCGGGCTCTGGCTCATGGTTCACTGGCCTTGGCGGGCTCTTCATCGGTCAGGTAGCGCGAGATGTAAAAACCCTGACCCACCAGGAAGGCCAGCGGGAACACATAGCCCCAAATCTTGAAATTGACCCAGGCCTCGGTGCTGAAATAAGCCGCCACGTAGCCGTTGATAACGGCCATGAAGACGCTGTAGCCGACCCAGATCACGTTCAGGCGCATCCATACTGGCTCAGGCAGGGTGAGTTGGCTGCCCAGCATGGCCTTTAAAAAGTTTTTCTTGTACACCCAGACGGCAACACCCAGGCCGATGGCCATGGCGGCGTACAGCACGGTGGGTTTCCATTTGATGAAACGCTCGTCATGCAGCACCAAGGTCAAGGTGCCAAAAATCAGGATCAGTGCCAGCGTGATCTTGTGCAGCGTGGTGAGCTTGCGGTCTATGGCATAGATCAGACTCATCTGCGCCACCGTGGCGACCATCAGCACCGCCGTGCCGATATAGATGTCGTAAAACTTGTACGCGCCAAAGAACAGCAGGATGGGAAAGAAATCGATGAGTATTTTCATGTAGGCGTGAATTTTAACGAAGCCGAGTTCATGCAGTAGCGCAGGCCGCTGGGGGTGGGGCCATCGTCAAACACATGACCCAGGTGTGCGCCGCATTGGGCACACACGGTTTCCACGCGCCGCATGCCGTGGCTGTGGTCGGTGATTTCGGTGATGGCACCGGGCACTGCCAGAGAAAAGCTTGGCCAGCCGCAGTGCGCATCAAACTTGGTGTCAGCGTCAAACAGCTTGTTGCCACAGCAGATGCAGTGGTAGCTGCCGTCGGCCCAGTGCTGGGCGTACTTGCCAGTGAACGGACGCTCTGTGGCCGCATGGCGCGTGACCTGATAGGCCCCAGGTTCGGCGCCGTTTTCTTTGAGGATGGCTTGCCACTCGGGTTCTGACTTCTGGACAGGGTAAGGCATGATTGAAAAGAACTCCTTGGGGTTCAGGAACTGCAACTGATCTCGATGTGGCTGGCCCACTCGGGTGGAAAACCGGCCAGCGTCTCAAACGCCGGATGTTCATCATAGGGGTGTTGCAAGACAGCCAACAAATGGGCCACCGCCGTGAAGTCTTTCTGCCGGGCAGACTCAATGGCTTGCTCTCCCAGGTAGTTGCGCAGGACAAATTTGGGATTGACGTTAAGCATCAAATTGGCCTCTAGCCCTTGATCTGACTGCGCAACAAGCTCTGAATAACGCAGCAGCCAGGTGTCGAAATCCGGGCGACTGATGAACAGGTCGCGCACCGGCTCATAGCGAGCACTGGCTCGGGCGTGGCTCAGGCGGCGCCAGAAGATGCTGTAGTCCACCCGGTCTTGCGTCAGCAGCGCCAGTGTGTCGCGGATGAAGTCAGTGAATACCGAATCAGCGGCGCCTGGCGCTGTTGCGTCATCGCTGCTGGTTGGCGGCAGTGTCAGCCCCAGCTTGGTGAGCATCAGATGCTGGTAGGTCTGGGTGAAACGGGGCTGAAAGGCCTCCAGGGCCTGCTCAGCGAGTGCCGGCCGTCCGATCAGCGGCAGCAGCGCATGCGCCAGCGCAAACAGGTTCCAGTGCGCGATCTCGGGCTGCTGGTCAAACGCGTAGCGCCCGCTGCGGTCGGTGTGGTTGCAAATGTGGCCGGGGTCAAACGCGTCCATGAAGGCAAACGGCCCGTAATCCATGGTCAGGCCCAGGATGCTCATGTTGTCAGTGTTCATCACGCCGTGGCAAAAGCCCACCGCCTGCCAGTGCGCCAGCATCACGGCGGTGCGCTCGCTCACTTGTTGCAGCAGGTGAGCGTAGGCATTGCCATCAAACTGCACCGTTTCCCGGCAGTCCGGGTAAAAGTTGTCGATGACAAAGTCGGCCAGCGTTTTCAGCTCGGCCTGCTGGCCCCGGCTGGCAAAGTGCTCGAAGTGACCAAAGCGAATGAAACTCGGTGCCAAGCGGGTCACCACGGCGGCGGTTTCCAGCGTCTCGCGTGCGATGGGCTCATCCGAGCCAGTGACGCACAGCGCCCGCGTGGTGGGAATGCCCAGTGCGTGCATGGCCTCACTGCACAAAAATTCGCGGATGCTGCTGCGCAACACCGCGCGGCCATCGCCCATGCGGGAGTAGGGTGTGAGGCCGGAGCCTTTGAGCTGGATTTCCCACCCCTGGGCTTCACCCAACAGAATGGCGCGGCCATCGCCCAACTGCCCGGCCCAGCTGCCAAACTGGTGTCCGCTGTAGACGCTGGCCAGTGGCTGGGTGCCCGAGATCGGCAGGTTGCCGGACAGCGCCTGTAGCAGATCGGGTGAGTCCATCCAGGACGCATCCAGCCCCAACAGCTCGGCCGCGCTCTGGCTGCGTCCCACCCAATACGGTGCAGGCAGCGGCTGCGGAGCCATTGATGTGTAAAAGCCCGGCCCCAGACGGTGAAAACGGTTGTTCCACGTCAGCGGCGTCTTGACCAATGGTATGGGGGTGAGTGGCGCATTCATGGGTAGCATTGTGGGCTGGCGGGTACAAACCCTGTGCGTGCAGGGGCATCCAACCATGGACCATGGCCTGCTGATGGCATGCATCGTGGGATGCGATTCAAAGTAAGTGCTTGCTGATAGAAAACCTCCTCTCCGCACGGCAGGGCGACAGGGCCAGGCGCATGCGGTTTTGGGACCAAATCACGCGCGAGGCAAAGTGGATCAGTACGCCAAACCCTGAGACGCGCGCCTTTGGCCCCAAAGCCCGGTCGCCTGGCCCAATCACCCTGCCTCACCGTGTTGGTCTTGATGAATTTTGTAGAGAAACGGCCTCAATCCCTTGTCTGTAAAGGACTAGCAGCTATCAAAAATGTGCATATCTTGCCCGCATGGCCGAGGTTGTCCGGGTTTCTTCTGACCCGTGCGGCTTCACAAGCTCATAAGGTGTGGTGGCTGGGTCAGGTGACCGGGCTTTGGGGTGAAATGCGTGCGCCCTGGGCACTCGCACACGACAGCCTATCCCCGCGCGTGCTTTCACCCCAAAACCGCATGCACCTGACCCAGCCGCCGCGCCGCGCGTCGATGCAGCTGGCTCAATGCCCTGGAATCACTTCCCATGAGCAACACAAGAGACAGCGTTGGCGCCCTGACGAGCACGATCACACTCACTTTGAATCGCACCGACGCCCGTGAGCCGTGGCTTTGGCAGCCTGGTTTCGCAGTACGATGAGCAGCTATTTCAACCATAAAGAGGAGCCGAGACATGTTGGGATTGATGCAAAACCAGGCGCTGTCGATTTCGTCGCTGATCGAATTTGCCAACCGCCACCATGGCGATGGCGAGATCGTCTCGCGCCGGGTGGAGGGCGACATCCACCGCTACACCTACAAAGAAGCGACGCAGCGCTCGCGCCAGCTCGCCAACGTGCTGGACGCCTTGAAGATTCAGCCGGGTGATCGTGTGGCCTCCATCGCCTGGAATGGCTACCGGCACATGGAGATGTACTTTGGCGTCAGCGGCTCAGGCCGTGTGCTGCACACCATCAACCCGCGCATGCACCCCGAGCAGATCGCCTGGGTGATGAGCCACGCCCAAGATCAGGCGGTGTTTTTTGACATGACGTTTTTGCCGATTGTCAAAGCCATCCACAGCAAAGCCCCCAGCGTGAAGCACTGGGTGGCGCTGTGCGATGCGGACAAGCTGCCGGTCGATTCGGGCATTCCGAATTTGCTGAGTTACGAAGCTCTGTTGGCTGCACAGCCCAGCACCTACGCCTGGCCTGATCTGGACGAAAACACGGCCTCCAGCATGTGCTACACGAGTGGCACGACCGGCAACCCCAAGGCGGCGCTCTACAGCCACCGCTCGACCGTGCTGCACGCCTACGCGGCGGCGCTGCCCGATGTGATGTGCATCTCGGCACGCGACGCGATCTTGCCGGTAGTGCCGATGTTTCATGTCAACGCCTGGGGTATTCCGTATTCGGCCGCTCTCACCGGGTGCAAACTGGTGTTCCCGGGGCCGGGCATGGACGGCAAATCGGTCTATGACCTGATCGAAATGGAGCAAGTCACCTACGCGGCAGGCGTGCCCACTGTCTGGCAGATGCTGCTGAGTCACATGCAGGCCAACCAGTTGAAATTTTCCAGCCTGAGGCGCACGGTGATAGGCGGTGCGGCCTGTCCGCCAGCCATGATCACGGCGTTCAATGATGTGTATGGCGTGGAGGTGCTGCACGCCTGGGGCATGACCGAGATGAGCCCGCTGGGCACGGTTTGCACGCTCAAGAACAAGCATCTGACGATGTCGGAGACCGACAAGATGAAGGTGCGCCTGAAACAGGGCCGCGCGCTGTTTGGCATCGACATGAAAATCGTCGATGGCGAGGGGCGTGAACTCCCCTGGGACGGCAAAACCTATGGCGACCTGCTGGTCAAGGGCCCCTGGGTGATGCGCGAATATTTTCAGGGTTCAGGTGACACCCAGGCCGTGATGCCACTGATCGACGGCTGGTTTCCCACCGGCGATGTGGCCACCATCGACGCCGATGGCTACATGCAGATCACCGACCGCAGCAAGGACGTGATCAAGTCCGGTGGCGAGTGGATCAGTTCCATCGACCTCGAAAATATCGCCGTCGCGCACCCGGCCATCGCCATGGCGGCGTGTATCGGCATGAAGCACCCCAAGTGGGACGAGCGCCCCATCGTCGTGGTGGCCAAAAAGCCTGGCATGGAGGTCACGCGCGAGGAGTTGCTGGCGTTTTACCAGGGCCGGGCCGCCAAGTGGCAGATTCCGGACGACGTGGTGTTTCTGGATGCCATCCCGATGGGCGCCACCGGCAAGATGCAAAAAAGCAAGCTGCGCGAGGTGCTCAAGGACTATGTGTTGCCGGACTTGCGTTAACTCCGACTTGGCACCTGTTGCATTCCCCTGAATGGCGTTTTTCACCCTGTCTTTGCTCAACGGTCTGAGTTACGGCCTGTTGCTGTTCATGCTGAGCTCGGGACTGACGCTGATTTGGGGCATGATGGGCGTGCTCAATTTCGCCCATGCATCGTTTTACATGTTGGGCGCTTATCTGGCCTATAGCGTGACGGGCTGGTTGGGGTTTTGGCCCGCGCTGCTGCTGGCGCCGCTGGGTGTGGGGTTGGCGGGTGCGGCGTTTGAGCGCCTGGGTTTGCGACGGGTGCGCCGCTTTGGTCACATGTCGGAGCTGCTGATTACCTTTGGCCTGTCGTACATTTTGGTTGAAGTGGTGCAACTCGTATGGGGCCGCAGTTCGGTCGATTACCGTGTGCCCCCTGCGCTGGACGGGCCGCTGTTCACGTTGTTTGACACGCAGTTTCCGTTGTACCGCGCCTTCATGATGGTCGTGACGCTGGCCGTGCTGGCGGCGCTGGCGCTGCTGGTGCGCACCCGCATCGGGTTGGTGGTGCGCGCGGCGCTCACCCATCCGGACATGGTGCAGGCCCTGGGGTACAACGTACCACGTGTTTTCACCTGGGTGTTTGGCGCGGGGTGCGCGCTGGCCGGGCTGGCCGGGGTGCTGGGCGGCAACGCCTTTGTCACCGAGCCTGGCATGGCGCAGGCGCTGGGCGGTGTGGTGTTTGTCGTGGTGGTGGTGGGGGGCCTGGGGTCGTTAAAAGGGGCGTTTGCCGCCTCGCTGCTGATCGGGCTGCTACAGACTTTTGTCGTGGCACTGGATGTGCCGCTGCTGCCGTCGCTCAAGCTCAGCCAACTGGCGCCAGTGTTGCCCTACGCGGTGATGGTGCTGACGCTGATTCTGCGGCCCAACGGCCTGATGGGGAGCGCACAGCGTCATGGTGGGTATTGAACCGGGGCTCAAGCGTGAGCGCTCTTGAGTAACTTCAAAAATGCCCATACAAATCAACGATCTAAATTTCAGTTTCTTCGGCGCGGAGTCTGGGCGCGGTCGGCTGGATCGCTAACGTGGATCAAAACAGAGGTTTGTCGGTCACCCAACCCGCGAACAGCTTGTCGCGCCTGCTGGTTTGGGGCGGCTACGCGTTGGTGCTGGTGCTGGCGCCGCTGCTGCTGACCAGCAGCCTGAGCCAGTCGCTTCTGAGCCAGATCGGCATCGCCATCATCGTCTGCCTGAGCTACAACCTGCTGCTGGGCCAGGGCGGCATGGTGAGCTTCGGTCACGCGGTGTATTCGGGCATGGGCGCTTTTCTGGCCATGCATACGCTCAACCGGGTCAGCGGCGGCATGCCTTTGCCGGTGAGTCTGGTTCCGCTGGTGGGCGGGCTGGCCAGCGCGCTGCTGGCGCTGCTGCTGGGCTGGGTCACCACCCGGCGCGCGGGCACATCATTTGCCATGATCACCTTTGGCATGGGTGAGCTGATCTGGGCCGCGGCGTTGGTCTTGCCGGGCTTTTTTGGCGGCGAGGGTGGTGTCTCGGGCAACCGGGTGGCGGGTAGCGCACCGCTGGGGCTGAGCTTTGGCCCGCAAATCCAGCTTTACTACCTGATCGCGGCATACACCTGGGTCTGCACCGCGCTGATGTATGCGCTGACCCGCACGCCGCTGGGGCGCATGCTCAATGCCGTGCGCGACAACCCCGAGCGTGTGGCTTTCATCGGCTACAACCCGCAGCGGGTGCGTTACATGGTGTTCGTCATTGCGGCCTTTTTTGCCGGGATCGCAGGTGGATTGTCGGCCTTGAACTATGAAATTGTGAGCAACGAGGTATTCAGCGGCAGTCGCTCCGGCGCTTACTTGCTGTTCACCTTTGTCGGTGGCTCGACCCTGTTTGTCGGACCCATCATTGGCGCCGTGTTGATGGTGTTGGCATTCGGGCTGCTGCCGGGGCTGACACCGGCCTGGCTGCTGTACCTGGGCGTGATCTTTGTGGGGATGGTGATGCTGGCACCCGGTGGCGTGGCGGCGCTGGCGCTGGCTGCGTGGCGGATGGCCGGGCAGGGTACCTGGGCGCGGCAGTGGGCCCCGCGACTACTGATGCTTGCTGCACTTGTGATAGCTGCCAGCGCATTTGTGACGGGGGTTGAGATGGTTTATCACCTGCAACAAAGCGATGTGTCGGGCCCCATGCTGTCGATGATGGGGTTGACGCTGGACACCCGCAGCCCGGTCAGCTGGATTGGCTGCGCCGTGGTGGGAATGTCGGGCCTGGCACTGTGGCTGGCTGGCCAGCGCTGGCTGGCGCAAGAGGGCCGAGTATGACCAGACCCGAGGCGCAACTGGACACGCCTGCCAAAGCGGCCTTCGCAGGTTCTCCCGCGTTGGAACTCAAAGGCGTACACAAGCGTTTGGGCCAAGCCCACATCATCGGCGGCATCAGCCTGAGCGTGCAGCCAGGTGAGCGCCTGGGCCTCATCGGGCCCAATGGCGCGGGCAAGTCCACACTGTTTGACCTGATCAGCGGCCGCCATGCACCTGACAGCGGCCAGATCTGGTTGCATGGCCAGCGCGTGGACGGCAAAAAGCCCTTCGAGATCAACCGCCTGGGCCTGGCGCGGAGTTTCCAGGTCAGCCAGTTGTTTCCCAGCTTGAGCGTCTTTGACAACCTGCGCTGTGCCATGCTGTGGAGCCAGGGGCTGCGCTACGGCTTCTGGCGCTTTTTGTCGGACCTGACCGACACCAACCAGCGCACTCATGCGCTGATGCAGTGCCTGCAACTTGACCACCGGCGCGACACCCCGGCCCTACACCTGAGCTACGCCGAACAGCGCGCGCTGGAGCTGGGCATCACCTTGGCAGGTAACGCCAGCGTGCTGCTGCTGGACGAGCCCACGGCGGGCATGAGTCGCTCGGAAGCGTTGGCGTTCATGGCCTTGATCGATGCGGTAACGGTGGGTAAGACGCTATTGATCGTAGAGCACGATATGACCGTGGTATTTGGGCTAGCGAGCAAAATCGCTGTGATAGTTCAAGGTGAGCTGCTGGCTCTGGATACGCCCGATGCAGTGCGTGCTAACCCTCTGGTGCAACAAGCCTACCTGGGCCTGGCACAGCCCTTAAATGAAGCTATGACCTGAGCATGTTGACCATTCAGAATCTCAGTGCAGGCTATGGCAAAAGCCGGGTCTTGCAAGATGTGTCGCTGGCCGTGGCGCCGGGTGAGATCGTCGCGCTGCTGGGGCGCAATGGCTCGGGCCGTTCCACGCTGGCCAAAGCCATCATGGGGCTGGTCCCAGCGCAGGGCAGCGTGCGTTGGCGCGGCGACGAGTTGCTGGGCCTCAGAACCTATCAGATTGCCCGCCTGGGGCTGGGCTATGTTCCCGAGACGCGCGACGTTTTTCCGGACCTGACGGTGGCGCAAAACCTGCTGCTGGGTCAAAAGAGCGCGCATCCATCGGGCCGCTGGTCATGGGCGGACATGTTCGGGCTGTTTCCGCAACTGGAGGCCCGTCTGGCGGTGAAAGCCGGAGTGCTGTCGGGTGGCGAGCAGCAGATGCTGGCCCTGTGTCGCACGCTGCTGGGCGACCCGGATCTGCTGATTGTGGACGAACCCACTGAAGGGCTGGCACCGCAACTGATTCAACAAGTGGGCGAATTCCTGAAGACCGTCAAAGCCAAAGGCGTCTCGGTGCTGCTGATTGAGCAAAAGCTGACCATTGCGCTGGCCATCTCCGACCGCTGCGCCGTCATGGGCCACGGCAGCGTCGTGTTTGACGGCACGCCAGTGCAGTTGCTGGCCGATGACCTTGTGCGCAGGGAGTGGCTGGCGGTGTGAAACTGTTACCGTATGCCTATGACACGATCTATTTATCGAATTTGCCTCTGTTTTTTCATCAGCTTGTGGCTGCCCTTGAGCAGTCATGCCCAGGCGCCAGAAAAATGCGTCTCGACGCTTGCAGACTTGAAACTATTGTTGGACGATCCCTCGTTCTCGTTGAACTGGGAAGAAACCACAATGGACGACGGCAAACCCCTGATGGTGTCCATTTCTGAGAAGAACGGGGCTCTCTCGGTGGCATTCGTCAAGCGAACCAAAGGGTTGTGGGCCGATATTTCTGGCGAAATCTGCCAGGCCGACAAGGATATGGAAATCAGATTTACTGCAGAGCAAATTCACTTCGGTCCGGCAGCCAGCTGGGTACTGCGCTATGTGCTGGGGAACGGTGGCAAGTTCACGCTGACGAGAATTGGCGCCAAACAGTTGCGCGTGGCCACGACGGGCTGGAGCGGCATTTTTGTCCCGGTGGAAAAATAGTGGCTGATCTGTGCAGGCAGCAGTAGGTTTGCTCAAGCGGGCGCAAGCTCATCCATTGAGGACACGACATGAACATTGAAAAAGATATTGCAGCCATCGCCAACCAAGAGGCCCGATTGCGTTTCAAGGCGTTTGACGAGGACACGGCCTGGGCCTTGGGCTCATGGCTTAGAACCAACATCAAGGCGCGGGGTGACGCCGTGGTCATCGAGATTCGCCTAGCGCGTGAAACAGTCTTTTTTCACGCCATGCCAGGCACCGCTGCAGCCAATGCCGACTGGGCGCGACGCAAACGCAATACCGTCGAGCTTTTAAAGCGCAGCTCCTACGCCACAGGTCTTGCCCTGCAAAAGGACCAATCCTCCCTTGAGGTCAAAATGGGTTTGTCCACGCGCGACTACGCCAGCCACGGCGGCAGTTTCCCGATCATGGCGGAAGGTGTCGGGTTTATCGGCACGGTCACTGTGTCGGGCCTGCCCCAGCGCGAAGACCATGCCGTGGTGGTGCAGGCGTTGGCCGAGTTGTGCGGTGTGCCGATTCAGGAAATCGCTCTCGAATGATCTGGCAAGTCTGCTGCAAGCAGAATACGCTTGTTGGCAGCAGGGCAGTCCACGCCATCCAGAGCATTCAACCGGCGCATAGACAGGAGTTTGCTGCACTGATCAAACCAAGGGCTTACCCGTAGTCACGCTGTCATCAAGTCTTCCTACAATAAAAAGAACGACCGTTCTATTTATTTAAAGGAGTCAGATCATGACGACAGACTACGCTGTGCAGGGCCCCGTCGCCGTGCTCACGCTCAACAACCCGCCGGTCAATGGCATGGGGCTCGCCACTCGCGTGGCATTGACCGACGGTCTGGCCCGCGCGCTGGCCGATGAGACCGTCAAGGCCATCGTGATTACTGGTGCTGGCAAGGCATTCTCGGGTGGGGCCGATATCACCGAATTTGGTTCGCCCAAAGCCTTTGCCGAGCCGAATCTGCTCAGCGTGATTTTGGCCATTGAGGCATCGACCAAGCCGGTGATCGCCGCTGTTCACACGGTGTGCATGGGGGGCGGGCTGGAGCTGGCGCTGGGCTGTAATTACCGCATTGCCGCCCCTGGCTGCAATGTGGCGTTGCCAGAGGTCAAACTCGGTCTGGTGCCCGGTGCCGGTGGCACGCAGCGCCTGCCACGCGCGCTGGGTGTGGAGCCCGCGCTGAACCTGATCGTTAGCGGCGAGCAGGTCAAGAGCGAACTGCTGGCTATGCTGCCGGGCCAGCAGCTGTTTCAGAAGATTGCAGCGTCACCCGAGACCCTGATGGCCGAGGCGCTGGTCTTTGCTGCAGAGGTAGCTGATGTGCGCCCATTGCCACAGGTGCGCAAGCTGCCCAGCCGCCACCCGCAGGGTGATGCTTACTTTCAGTTTGCCCGCAACATGGTCAAGGGCATGGCCAAGAATTTCCCCGCTCCGGTCAAGTGTGTTGACATGGTTGAGGCTTCGACCAAAAACAAGTTTGACGACGGCATGGCCCTGGAGCGCGAAACCTTCTTGAACCTGATGTGGACGCCTGAGCACCGCGCACTCAGACACTTGTTTCTGGCCGAGCGTGCTGCGTCAAAAGTGCCTGATGTCCCCGTCGATACACCACTGCGAGATATCAAATCGGTAGCAATCATCGGCGCGGGAACCATGGGGGGCGGCATTGCCATGAACTTCCTGAATGCCGGTGTGCCGGTGAAGATGCTGGAGATGAAGCAAGAGGCGCTGGACCGGGGACTCGCCACCATCCGCAAAAACTACGAAGCCCAAGTGGCCAAGAAAAAGCTCAAGCAAGACAAGTACGAGCAGCGCATGGCCCTGCTGTCCACCACGCTGAGCTATGACGACCTGACTGATGCCGACCTGGTGATCGAGGCGGTGTTTGAAGACATCGGCGTGAAAGAAGCCGTGTTCAAAGAGCTGGACCGCGTGGTGAAACCCGGCGCGATTTTGGCTTCCAACACCTCCACGCTGGACCTGAACAAAATCGCCAGCTTCACCCAGCGTCCGCAAGACGTGGTGGGCCTGCACTTCTTCAGCCCGGCCAATGTGATGAAGCTGCTGGAAGTGGTGCGCGGCGAGAAAACCGCCAAAGACGTGCTGGCCACCGTGATGAGCCTGGCCAAAAAGATCAAGAAAACCGCCGTGGTGTCGGGCGTGTGTGACGGCTTCATCGGCAACCGCATGATCGAGCAATACGGCCGTCAAGGCGGTTTCCTGCTGGACGAAGGCTGCACCCCGGCGCAGGTGGACAAGGCCATGGAAAAATTTGGCATGGCCATGGGACCCTTCCGCATGAGCGACCTGGCTGGCAACGACATTGGCTGGGCCATCCGCAAGCGCCGCTACACCGAGCAGCCCGACATGAAATACAGCAAAACCGCCGACCTGCTGTGTGAAAAAGGCCGCTTTGGCCAGAAGACAGGCGCGGGCTGGTATGACTACGTGCCCGGCAAGCGCGATGCCATCCCGAATGCTGAAGTGGTCAAAATGATCGAAGACCACCGCGCCGCACTGGGCATCACGCCGCGCAAGATTTCGGACGAAGAAATCGTCCAGCGCCTGGTGTTCAGCCTGGTCAACGAAGCCGCCCACATTCTGGAAGAAGGCATTGCCAACAAGGCCAGCGACATCGACGTGGTCTACATCTTTGGCTACGGTTTCCCGGTGTACCGCGGTGGCCCGATGAACTACGCCAACGAAGTCGGCCTGTTCAACGTGGTGCAAGCCATGAAGCGTTTTGCCCAGAACCCGCTGGACGATGCCAAGTTCTGGCAGCCTGCGCCGCTGTTGGTCAAGCTCGTGGCCGAGTCCGGTAATTTGTAAGAAATCCGCTTTTAGCCCAGGTAAATTAAAGGCTAGTAGCTATCAATTTAATAATTTTGCAGGACAAGCCGCAGCCCGATGAAATGGGTCAGCGCTGTCCTCAATACTTTGGAGATCACCATGACATCCGCAGTAATCGTTTCCACCGCCCGCACCCCCTTGGCCAAAAGCTGGAAGGGCTCTTTCAACATGACCCACGGGGCCACGCTGGGCGGCCACGCGGTCGAGCACGCCATCCAACGTGCAGGCATTGAGGCCGCCGAGGTGGAAGACGTGATCATGGGCTGTGCCCTGCCCGAAGGCGCGACCGGCTCCAACATCGCGCGTCAAATTGCCTTGCGCGCAGGCTGCCCGGTCAGTGTGTCGGGCATGACGGTCAATCGCTTCTGCTCTTCAGGACTGCAAGCCATTGCGCTGGCTTCCCAACGCATCATCGCCGGGGAGGGCGACACCTACGTGGCCGGTGGCGTGGAGAGCATCTCCTGCGTGCAGCAAGAACTCAACAAACACATGATCACCGACCCGTGGCTGCTCAAAAACAAACCAGGGATCTACTGGGACATGCTGCAAACCGCTGAAAACGTCGCTAAGCGCTACAACATCAGCCGCGAAGCCATGGACGAGTACGGCGCCGCCAGCCAGCAAAAAGCCACTGCGGCGCTGGAAGCCGGTCTGTTCACCGCCGAGATCGCCCCTATCACCGTCACCATGGGCGTGGCTGACAAGGTGATGGGTTTGACGACCAAAGAAGTGACCGTCAGCCAGGACGAAGGCATCCGCCCCGGCACCACTTACGACGGCATCAAGGGTCTGCGCTCGGCCATGCCCGGTGGCCTGGTCACTGCCGGCAACGCCAGCCAGTTCTCTGACGGTGCGGGTGCCATGGTGGTGATGGACGAGGTGGTGGCGCAGCGCAAGGGCTTGCAGCCGTTGGGTCGCTTTTTGGGCTTTGCCGTGGCGGGTTGCGAGCCGGATGAAATGGGCATTGGCCCGGTGTTTGCCATCCCCAAGGTGCTGGGCCGTCTGGGCCTGACGGTGAACGACATCGACCTGTGGGAACTCAACGAAGCCTTCGCCGTGCAGGTGATCTACTGCCGCGACAAGCTCGGCATTGACAACGCCCGCCTCAACGTCAACGGCGGTGCCATCGCGGTGGGCCACCCCTACGGCGTGAGCGGCCAGCGCCTGACCGGCCATGCCCTGATCGAAGGCAAACGCCGCAGTGCCAAGCGCGTGGCGGTGACCATGTGCATCGGCGGCGGCATGGGGGCTTGCGGGGTGTTTGAAGTCTTGTAATTTGATAGCGCTTGGCCTATGTAAAACGTGGGCTGCGGGTGGATTTTGTGTGTACACCATTGGCACTGGGGCGAATGCTTCCGCGGCTGTCCCCCGCCCAAACGCTTGCGCATTTGGGCTCCTCCTTGATGCCGCTGCACCATCCGCCCCAGCGCCAACGGTGTCGAGATTTGGGTGGTATTCGAGGCATGAAATCCAAAACAGCCTCAGGAATCAGGTCGGCGGTGCGCTCAGCGCAGCGGCATCAAGGAGGAGCCCGCAGGGCGGGGAACAGCCGCGGAGCTGAGTGCGCCGTCGGCCTGATTCCCACCACGCAAGGTGGCCGCACCTGAATGCCATCTGCAGCCATAACAGGATAGATGAATAGGTGACAAAATGAACTTCAGAACCACCCTTGATTTCTTGCTGCACGACTGGCTCAACGTGAACACGCTCACCGAACGCGAGCGTTTTGCCGACCACAGTTGCGACACCTTCGACGCGGTGCTCGACACCTGCGAACGCATCGCTCGCGACAAGTTTGCCCCGTTCAACCGCCTGGTGGACACTCAGGAGCCGCGCACCGAAACACTGCCCGACGGCAACCTGCGCGTGGTCTTGCCTCAAGCCACCGCAGATGCCTACCGCGCTTATGCCGACTCCGGCATGCTCAGCGCTGCGCAAAGTTACGAGCTGGGCGGCATGCAGCTGCCGTATGTGGTGGAGGCTGCGGCCAACGCCTTTTTTGGCAGGGCCTCGGTCAGCATTGGTTTTGGCCTGCTGACGGCGGGCAACGCCAACCTGCTGATGGCGCACGGCACACCGCTGCAACAGCAAGTGTTTGCCGCCAACGAATTTTCTGGCCGCTGGTCGGGCACCATGTGTTTGAGCGAGCCGCAAGCCGGCTCGTCCTTGAGCGACGTGGCCACCCGCGCCGTGCCCGATGGCGCGGATCATGCCGACGACCCGCTGGGCCCACGCTACCGCCTCAAAGGCAACAAAATGTGGATTTCTGCCGGTGATCACGAGCTGACCGAGAACATCGTCCACCTGGTGCTGGCCAAAATCCCCGATGCGGATGGCAAGCTGCCCGCCGGGGTGAAGGGCATTTCGCTCTTCATCGTGCCCAAGTTCCTGGTGACCCCACAGGGTGAGGTCACAGCCACGCGCAACGACGTGGCCCTGGCCGGGCTCAACCACAAGCTCGGCTGGCGCGGCACCACCAACACGCTGCTCAACTTTGGCGAAGGCAAATACCCGGTCAACGGCCAGGCTGGTGCGGTCGGCTACCTGGTTGGCCAGCCTGGGCGCGGCTTGTCGTACATGTTCCACATGATGAACGAAGCCCGCATCGGTGTTGGCATGGCCGCCACCATGCTTGGCATGGCGGGCTATGAAGCCGCGCTGGACTACGCCAAAAACCGTCCCCAGGGTCGCCCGCTGGGGGCCAGTGGCAAAGATGCGTCCGCGCCTCAGGTGCGCATCATCGAACACGCCGATGTCAAACGCATGCTGCTGGCGCAAAAAGCCTATTGCGAAGGCGCGCTGGCCTTGGAACTCTATTGCGCCCGTCTGGTGGACGAGCAACACACCGCCGTGCCTGAAGCCGCCGACGAGGCCCGTCTGCTGCTGGAAGTGCTGACCCCCATCGCCAAAAGCTGGCCCAGCGAATGGTGTCTGGAAGCCAACAGCCTGGCCATCCAGGTGCACGGGGGCTACGGCTACACGCGCGACTTCCCGGTGGAACAATATTGGCGCGACAACCGCCTGAACATGATCCACGAAGGCACCCACGGCATCCAGGCCATGGATTTGCTGGGCCGCAAGGTGCTGATGGAAGAGAGCAGGGGCCTGAAACTGCTGGCGGCGCGCATGCTGGCGACGGCACAAGCTGCAGATACCCTGGCTGCCGGGCTGGGTGCTGAGCAGGCTAAAGCCTTGCGCCAGCAAGCCGCCGCGCTGCGTGATGCCCTCCAACAAGTTGGTGAGGCCACCCAGGCCGCCTGGGCCAGCGGCAACCCGACCCAAGCGCTGGCCAATGCCGTGCCCTACCTGCAAGCCTTCGGTCACACCGTGTTGGCCTGGGTCTGGCTCGATGTGGCGCTGGCGGTGCTGCGTCTGGATGCTTCTGTTTTAGTAGCTACAAGTCGAGGTAAATTAAGGGCTACAGCCTATTTTTATCACTATGAATTGCCTAAGATCGGGGCCTGGCTGCAGGTGGTGAAGACCGCTGATTTGACCTGCGCGCAGATGGGGGAGGATGAGTTTTGATCGATGCAACTACCGGCATTTAGCCTTCGGTGTAAGGCGTGCTTCACGACTTTCCCTTCACGTCGGTTGAATCCACGGCGGCACACACCGGCGCGATCACACCGGTTGATACCCATGTAGGCCGAAGTTAGTTCAGGAGATGCGCAGCGCCCCCAGTCCAAGCAGTCCGACCAACCCGACAGCGATCAAATACATCGCCACGATGAAGTTCAAGAGTTTGGGCATCAGCAGAACCAGGATGCCAGCGATGAGGGAGATCAGGGGAGTCAGACCAAGGTGAATGTGCATAAGAAGGTCAGTGTGCGAAAAGGTAAAAGGGGAGCGATTTTCGTCTTGAAATGTTCGATTTGCATCTGGATCGGTGGCGTTTCCCTGGAAAGCTTGCGTCAAAATGTGAGGTCGCAGTCCAGCGGCCCGTGTTTGGCATAGCCCGTGCTTACCAAAGTTTCATGACTGACAAATCCACAGAAGCCTCCAGCCCCAATCCCGCTTTCCCAAGACTGATCGCCCACGGTTGGCTGGATGACGCACATGCCATGGTGATTGGTGTGCTGTTTGTGACCTTGGGCATGACCATGTTTGCCCATGTCGGCTTGTTAACCGGTGGCGTAGCGGGAGCGGCGTTTTTGCTGCATTACGCATTGGGCTGGAACTTGTCGCTGTGCTTTCTGGTCCTGAGCATGCCTTTTTTCTGGCTCAGCTGGAAGCGTCTGGGGCCGGAGTTCACCTTGAAGAGCATGCTGTCGGTGCTCATGGTGTCGGTGTGTACGGCTTTTGCGCCCAAAGTGGTG
Source organism: Rhodoferax sp. (assembly GCA_031291305.1). GTDB lineage: Bacteria > Pseudomonadota > Gammaproteobacteria > Burkholderiales > Burkholderiaceae_C > Rhodoferax. The sequence continues at coordinate 86,902 of JARLJH010000014.1, forward strand.
CGCTTTGAAGTGATTGACCCCTGGGTCGCCAGCGTTTTGGGCGGTTTTCTCATTGGCATGGGTTTGCTGGCCTTATTGCGCCACCATGCCAGCGTGGGTGGGGTGAATATCCTGGCGCAGTGGTTGCAGCAAACGCGGGGCATCAGCGCGGGCAAGGTGCAGATGGCGGTGGATGTGGTTGTTGTCGTCACGGCGCTGGCGGTGGTGAGTCCGATACGGTTGATCCAGTCCATTGTGTCGGCGGTCATCATCAGTGCCGTGCTGGTGCTTAACCACAAGCCCGGACGCTATTTGGGGGTATAAATCAATAGGGCCAACTGTCTGGCCATCCATGTGCACGGCGGCTAAGGCGACACGGTTGCTGGCGATGGCAGCACCATGGCTAGCTGCTACATTCAAGGCCTTTAGGGCAAAAGCGCTGACGTTTGCAGCCTGGCTTGTCCAACTGACCCGACCACCCCCGTTTACAACCATGACGCCACGAGACATCATCGACAAAGTCGCTGCCAGCTTGGCGAATTCACAAATAACCGTGCGGGCGGTATTGAGCCCGACCAGGCGGAGCCCTTGGCCCCATCATGATTTCTGAAGTTGGTGTTCCAAGCTACTGGTACCTGATCACGCGTTTTGGTGAGGCCCAAAACCTGCTGCCTGCGGCCTTGTGGGTTTGCCTGGCGCTGGTACGCGCAGAGGCGACGCGGCCATTGGGCTACAGGTGGTTGCTGGGGCTGGCGCTGGTTGCGTTGCTGGATACGGCCTCCAAGGTGGCTTTTATCGGCTGGGGCATGGGGGTGGCGCGCTGGAACTTCACTGGTTTCTCGGGGCACGCGATGTTCTCGGCGGCCGTTTATCCGCTGCTGATGACCACGTTGACAGCCAGACTGGCGCCGGTCTGGCAAAGGGTTGCGCTCGGCTGTGGGTTTGCGTTGGCCGCATTGGTGGGGGTGTCGCGGGTGATGGTGGACGCTCATTCAGTCTCTGAGGTGGTTCTGGGCTTGCTGCTAGGCAGTGCGGTGACGCTGCTGGCGATCTTGCAAGCGGGTCTGCCGCAGGTGGTGTGGCGTCTGTATGTGCCGGTGCTGCTGGGTGTCTGGATGGTGGTGGCCCCGCTGGTGGCGCCACCCTTGCCGACGCACTGGATGGTGACCCGACTGGCGCTGTTGCTGTCGGGACATGTCCGTCCCTATACCCGGCTTGACATGCTTCGCGGCGCGCGCCGAAAGACGCCGCCAGTTCATCAGCCTCAACCCATCGCGCCTGGCTGAGCACAATCTGCGACCAACCGCAGCGTCGGCGCAGCCTTATGGATATATGATTATTTTTATGCTGACACACATCGTTTTCTGGAAACTCAAGGACCACGCCGAAGGCGCGGACAAGGCCGTCAATATTGCCAAGGCCAGGGTGCTGTTGGAGTCCTGCGCCAAGCTCACGCCCGGTATTCACCGTTTCGAGGCGGCCATGGCGCAGCCAGGGCATGAGTGCACGTATGACCTGTTGCTCAATGCGGTGTTTGAAGACGCTGAGGCACTGCAGGCCTATCAAAACCACCCCGATCACGTGGCCATCAAGCCGTTCATGCGTGCCATCGTGCAGGAGCGCCAGTGCATGGACTACAGTTCTCCAGCGCCGCTGGTATGAAGCAGGCATCGAATCCGCAGGTCACACCGGCACCTTATGCGCTGCGCGTGTTGCTGTCGCGCCCGGCGTTTTGGGGCAGTTTGCTGTTGGGCGTGGTGGTGGCGTGGATCGTGCCAGCGCAGGCAGCGCAACCCTGGCTGCCCAAGGTGATCATCGGCTGGAACCTTGGGGCAGGGGTATTCCTGGTGTTTTCCGCCTGGCATATTTTTAGCAAGCCACGCACCAGTGTCCAGGCGCTGGCCACGAAGCAGCAAGCTGGCAAGTGGCTGGTGTTGGGTATGGCTGTGGTGGCAGGGCTGCTGTGCCTGGGCGTGACCATGGCCGAGCTGTCGGTGGCCAGAGAGTTTCAGGGGCCTGCGCGCATGGCGCATACGATCCTGGCAGGCATGACCTTGGTCACCACCTGGGCCGTGACGCAGGTGGTCTTTGCACTGCACTATGCACAGGCCTATTTCTACGAGCATGAGCAGGCTACCCATGATTACCGTGACTTTCTGGCCTTGTCCATCGGACTGGGAACGCTGGGTCGTTCTGGCAGGGACAGCCTGATCAGCCCCGAACTGCAGTGGGTGGGCAAGTTGCAGCGTGTGATGGCGGTAGCGTTCATCGTGACCTTGCTGGTGATGGCAGCCAATATCGTCTCTGTGCTGCCTTAAATGGAAAATTCGCCCTACGTCTTGCGTGTGTTGCTGGCGCGGCCCAGGTTGTGGAGTTGTCTGGTAACGGGATTTCTGACAGCTTTTTTTATTCCGCAGGAATGGGTGCACCAGTGGGTGACACGCGCCATCATCGGCTGGAACGTGGGGGCATTGGTGTATTTGGTGCTGGCGGCCAAGATGATGTTCTGGTCATCACTGGAGCGGATGCATGCACGTGCGATGCAGGAAGACGACGGCAAGTTTCTGGTTCTGATGTTGGTGGTGACATCCGCCATGATGTGTGTCGGAGCCATTGTGGCCGAGTTGTCGGTCGTGAAAGACCTCACCGGTGATTTGCGTCACGCCCACGTGGCGCTGGCCGCGCTGACGCTGGCGACTTCCTGGACGTTCACGCAGGTGATGTTTGCGCTGCACTACGCGCATGATTTTTATGTGTCAGAAAACCACGGCGAGACCGGCGGACTGAAGTTTCCGGGCACCGCGACGCCAGACTATGCAGACTTTTTGTACTTTGCCATCGTGATTGGCACATCGGCGCAAACGGCCGATGTGAGCTTCAGCAGTCGCAAGATGCGCCGCACCGGCATCTTGCACTGTGTGCTGGCTTTCTTTTTCAACACCACGCTGCTGGCGTTGACAATCAATATTGCCTCCAGCCTGTTTTGAGTGCGCTTTAGTTGAAGCGCATCGCGCCAACGCCGAACAGGCCGACGAGCCCGATGATGATCAGGTACACCGCCACGATGAAGTTCAGTAGCTTGGGCATGACCAGGATCAATATCCCGGCCAGCAGCGAGATCAGTGGCGTCAGGCTGAGGTGAGCGTACATGGCGTCAATTGCTCAGCAAGAGCTGCATGATGATGCCCGTGGTGATGGCCACCAGCAGGTAGTCGCCGCCATTTTGGACCCAGTGGTAACCACGCGGTGGCGCTGACAGGTGGTGGCCACGCCAATCATCCACCACGTATTGCCGCCCGCGGTACTCGGGTGGCAGACGTCCACCCTGGCGAAACTCGTGATTCGGCCCGGCGCCGCGTTCGTCGCGTGCGGCACGGTGGTATTGGTTTTGCCAGTCGTTGCGTGTCTGTTGCTGTGGGGGAGAGGGGCGGCGGGCGTTCTGGTTGGGGCGCTGATGTTGGTCGGGGCCCGCGCAGTTGCCTTGTCCGTTACGGCAGTCGCCGTTGTCCCGGAGGGCTCGCTGGTCCGGGCCGTGGCTTTGGGCAAAGGCACAGCCGGTCGAGGCAAGAGCCAGGGCCAGTGCGATGTTTAGAACAGTTTTTTGACTCATCGTGATCTCCATTGGGTGGAATGAACGGGGGGATTGTCGCGCGCTATTCACGCGGCTCGCCGCGCTGATTGACGGTGACGCTGGGGCCTGGGGGGGCGGTTAGCTGGACTTGGTGGTCCAGACCGCGAAAGTTGTAAGTCACATCCCAGAACTCCGGACGAGCTTGGCTGGGAATGTCTCGGCAGCGCTGCACATCTTGGGTTTGCGCGGATTGAGGCTCGTTGTTGCGCCCGACCTGATTGCCAATGGCTGCACCGGCCACAGCACCACCGACGGTGGCTAGGTCTTTGCCTGCGCCACCTCCCACCTGATGCCCGAGCACGCCGCCGATCAGGGCTCCCACAACGGCACCGGGCACGTTGGAGTTGCGTTGTTCTGGCGCTACTTGTTCGCGTTCCACCCAGCAGCGGTGTTCAGGTGGCCCGACAACAGCGTGTACCGAGGTCACACGAGCCTCAAAAAGCCGCTCGTTGTTGCGCCGGCGAAAGTCGGGAGCACGAACAGGTTCAGGTGGCGGCGCAGGCGCATAGCGCTGGTCGTCAATGCGTGCGTCGCGACTGACTAAGCGTACCGATGACACCCGATCGTTCAAACCCATGGTGACCAGCGACGGGTAGCGACCTTCGCGCAATATGACACAGTGACCATGAAAGCGGCTGTCTTCACATACTTCCCACCGCCCGGTTGTCACCTCGGCGGACGAGGCGCGGTCATTGAAACCGTAGCGTGAGAAATCACCAATTTGTCGTTGCGTGCTGAACGACTGGCCGCCAAAGTTTTCCCGCTCATAAAAAGTGACCTGTGCTACTGCCTGGGCGGCGATGGCGACCCCCGCGATCGCAAAGAGGTTTCTGATCAACGCATGCATGGAAGGCTCCAGTGGAAAATGGTGGCAGGTGGCCTGTCCTCACCGTTGCCGGTCCGCCGCTGCGGCAGGCCGGGACTGGAGCTAACTATGGCATCGCCACGCGCGTTCGTCTGTACGGTTGCGAACACAGAATGCCTGACGCCCAGCAGTGGCGTCGGTACCACGTCTCAATGCGGGCAACATAAGGGCTCTTGCGTTCATTTGCCTCATCAGAAAATTCAGACAAATGGCGCCAATCCACCCCACAAGCCGATGCCTGAGACCAGTACTGCCAACATCACCAAAACCCACAGATACCAGCCGCGAAGCCGATACTCAGTCGGCAGAACGGTTTGCGCCAGCAGCAGTAGAACGGCAATCAATATCGGGAAAATGCCTGTATTCACCACCTGTGTCGCTACATCCAGCCCGATCAGATTGGCCTGCGATCCCACCATCCAGGCGCTGCCAACGATGCACAACGCATAAACGGCATAGAACCACGGTGACTCTGAGCCTGGGCTGTGCTTGGCGCGCACATAGCCAGCCGCTTCACTGATGCCCCAAGCGAGCGCCAGTGACGACACAATCGCTGCCACCATGGCTGCTCCCATGACACCGGCACTGAAGACCAGATGTGCGCCTGAACCACCCAGCAGTGGGATCAGCGCATCACTGACATCGCCAATGCTATGGATAACGCGGGTGGAGCCTTTGGTGTCAAAAGTAGCTGCAGTGGCGATCACCACGGCAGCGGTGATGCATTGTGTCAACACGGCACCGCTGGCGGTGTCCCAACGGGCGGAAGCGTAGTTGTCAGGAGTTAGGCCCTTGTCGGCCACGGCCGACTGCTGATAAAAAATCATCCATGGGTTGAACACGGAACCGATCAGAGCCGACGCCAGGAACATGAACTGGTGATTCTTGAACAGGAAATCTGTGGATTGCCGGGTGATCACCGAGACATCAGGATGGGCCATCCAGGCGACACCAAAAAAAGCCAGTTCAAAAAGACCAAACACCAGCGCAATTTTTTCAATCCGGCGGTAAGAGCCCAAAAACACGACCGAAAACAGGGCCGTCGAGGCCAGAGATAGAGACACCGTGCGCGAGACACCATAAAGCTCACCAACGGCAGCAACGCCGGTGAACTCAGTGATCAGCGAACCGATGGTCGCCACAGCCAGAACCCCGACAGACAGCCGCGACCAGAGTTTGCCGTACCGCGCCAGAATGAGTTCCGCCAAGCCCATGCCCGTGAAAATGCCCAGCCGGACGGTGAGTTCCTGCACCATGTAGAGCATCGGAATCAGCGCCAGTACCAGCAGCAGAAGTCGGTAGCCCCACTGCGCACCACCTTGTGCTGCGGTCACGATATTGCCGACATCCGTATCGGCCAAGGTTACCAGCAGTCCCGGCCCCCAGACCATCAAGAACTGCCAATGCGTCCGACGCGACGCGACTGCGGCCAGGCGGGGCTGACGGGGGGCCTGGAAGGCTTTCATCAGACCTTATTTGCCCACAGCAAGGCACTCGGCGTTTTCAAATGCACCACCGTCGACGACCAGTTTGGTCGCACCTGCCGAGACGATCTTGACCGGCGGCGTCACGCCAAGGGCAAAGCCGGCGACCTGATAGTTTTTCCAGTTGATGCGACCATCGACCGCCGTGACAGGGGTGCGCACCACGCCTTTGGCAGACGTCAATCGCATTTCAGAGGCCCCAGGGTAATAACTGATCACCAGATCCGGGCTTTTGCATTGGTATTTGACCCAATGTTCTGGTTCGGGCATCACTGGAGCCCTGCTAAAAAAGTGCACGATCCAGCCGATAAAAAACGCGCCGGAAATCGCAAAAACCAGACCAATATAGATTCTTTGTGACATGCCGCGTTCGATGGCAGGCGCAGCTTGCTTATCGGACACTGTCTTGATCAACGGTACAGCCTTAGTGCCAGGGGGCTCTGGCAACACGCTGGATACCTGCTCCAGATCCTGCGTCAATCCAACGGTTTCGGTTGATGTGCTCAAAGCGTCCGCTAAATTGCCTTGAGCGGCAACGTATGCCTCGGGTGACGCCTTTTCGCGGGGTTGTTCGGCACTGGCGGTAGCCGGTCTGATAATTTTCCACAACGATGCGGGGGGTGTCCTATCGCCCAGAGACTGCTGATTTCGTAGAATGATTTTGCTCTGCATCACTGTGTAGGCAGCCGCTAGAACGGGTACCACCAGACTGGCGAGACTGGATGGATTGACGATGGCGCCCCCCAAAATCGGATCATCGACCATCAGCCCACCCGACACGCCCCCCAGAATGGCCCCACCCACCCACAACAACTCTGGATACACATCCAGCAATCTGGCAATGTACAAACTGCCAAACATCAGGATGGGAATGCTCAGCAGTAAACCCGCCATGAGCATCTGGAAATTGTTTTGCGTGATGGCTGAGAGCGCTAGAACATTGTCCAGACTCATCACCACATCCGCCAGCACAATGGTTCTGACGGCAGAAAAAATATCGCCTCTGGATGACAGGTGATCATCCAGTGCTGACGGGCCCTGGTCTGAGTTGTCAATGATCAGTCCAATGGAAATCTTTAACAGCAGGAATCCGCCGATCAGCTTGATCAACGGGATTTCCATGGCGAACGTGGCAATGCTGGTGAGAAACAGGCGCGCGGCAAAGGCCCCCAGTATGCCCAGCCAAAGCGCCTTCATCCGGTGCTTTTTGTCCAGCGTTCGCGTTACCAGCGCGATCACGATGGCGTTGTCGCCGCTGAGCAAAATATCCACCAGCAACACGCCCAGCGCCACATTGAATGACCAGACCGACGCGTCAACTTCCATGATGTCCTTCTGCCTTTCCGAACCCGACAGATGTCTGGGCAACTACCAAGGGCGTCAACTTATTTGCGGGGTGCACTGTCGGGTCCGGTTTTGAGATCACGCAAAAAAGCCGAGTCCGGCGACAGGAACAGAATCGGTGCAGACTCTGCAAGCGATTGGCGATAAGTTTGCAGCGAACGGTACAGCCGGTAAAACTTGGCATCGTGCCCAAACGCCTCGGACAGAATCTGATTGGCCGTGGCATCACCCTGGCCACGGGCAATCTTGGCGGTACGCTGTGCCTCAGAAATGATTGCCAGCTTGTCCTTATCCGCCTTGGATTGAATTTGCTGCGCCCACTCGGCACCCTGGGCGCGCAACTCCTTGGCCTCCCGATGCCGCTCTGATTGCATGCGCTCATAGATGGCCTGGCTGGTTTCCAGTGGCAAATTGGCCTTGAGAAAGCGCACCTCAGAAAACTCGACGCCCATTGATTTCCCTTTGGCGAGGACTTCAGCCTGGATTTTGTTGACGACAGCAATGCGGTCTGACGACAGCAATGTGGGTAGATTGACTTGGCCCAGCTCCTTGCGCAAGGATGAGCTGATCAGTTGCCCTAGCTGCAGATTGGCCTGGTCCAGCGTTCGCAGTGACTGATAAAACCGCAGTGGATCGACGATGCGGTAACGCGCGTAGGTTTGTACTTCAAGGCGCTTTTGGTCGCCCAGAATGACTTGCTCGGACGGCGGTTGCAGCAAAAGCTCTCGGTTGTCGTAGTAGATGACGGTGTCCATCGTCGGCACCTTGAAATTCAGGCCGGGCTTTTGCACCACACCAATGGGGGCACCCAGGCGGATGATCAGAACCTCGTCGGTTTCTGTTACCACATAGGCGGTGATAGACAGCAGCCAAAGCGTCAGAATCACCAGCAGGCTCACCACCACTACGGGGCGCTTCATTTCGCACCTTCTTTCGGCTGCACTTTGTCGCTATTGATAGACATGTAGGGCATCACGGCTGAGGCCCCTTTGCCAGTGGTGTCAACAATGACCTTGGCGGCATGGCGCAACAACTCGTCGGTGCTTTCCATATACAGGCGCCAGGCTGTCACATCCTTGGATTTCGCATAACTGTTGTAGACGGCCATGAAACTTTTCGCGTCGCCATCGGCCAGTTTGATCACCTGAGCTTTGTAGGCTTCAGCATCCTGGGTGATTTTGGAGGCTTCACCACGGGCGCGGGGCAGGATGTCGTTGGTGTATGAATCGGCGTCGTTGCGGGCGCGTTCTTGGTCGGCACGGGCGCGCTGCACGTCGTTGAACGCATCAATTACAGCGGCTGGCGGATCGACACGCTGCAACTGCACTTGGGATACAAAGACACCGGCATTTTCTTTGTCGAGTAACTGCTGCATCAGTTCACGGGTTTCGTCGGCGATCTGCTGGCGTTTGTCAGACATGGCGGCCTGGATCGGCGTGCGTCCGATGACCTCGCGCAAAGCACTCTCGGCGGTCATGCTGACCGATACATCAGGGCGCTTGACCTTGAACAGAAAATCTTTCGCATCCTTGATTTTCCAGAACACGGTGCATTCGGCTTCCACAATGTTCTCGTCGCCGGTCAGCATCTGCCGGTCATGGGAGTCTTCGCCAGAGCGAGCCAAGCCTATCTGTATCTGGTTGATCTGCGTCACTTTGGGCGTGAATACCACTTCGACAGGGTATGGCCAGTGGTAATGCAAACCAGGCTCCACGGTTTCCTGATACTTGCCAAACCGCAGTACCACACCCTGCTCATCGGGTTGCACCTTAAAAACCCCAGAGTTCACCCAGATCAGCAGCACGATGATGGCCACCAGCAGACCACCTCGACCTTTGAAACCCAGCAAGGCTGTGTAATATGAAAGCCAGTCTTTGAGCTGATCAGACCTGGTTGGTGTTCGGGGGGGAAGGGCGTTTTCCAGCGTGTTGACGGTGTCCATGGGTCTGCTTTGCGTAGGCGGCGAGCGTTTGGCGTGATTGTGGGTGCAGGGCCTCGCTGAATTTTACCCGTCGGATTAACTTTACATTGGCTTTACATGATGTGAAGGACGTGGGATTTACTGCAAAATGGGTCATCACTCTCATTTTTGACCATGCCATGCCACGCACTATCCATCAACTCTTCGACCTGAATGGCAGGACAGCACTCATTACAGGTGGCTCGCGCTTTCTGGGGCTGCAAATGGCGCACGCACTTGGCGAGGCTGGCGCACGCATCATGCTGTGCGCCCGTAAGGCTGACGAGCTTGAAGCCGCCACCGCTGAACTGCAAGCGGCGGGTATCGATACGCGCTGGGTGGCGGCGGATTGCGCGGTGGAGGCAGACCTGCACAAGCTGGTCTCAGAGACACTGCAACGCATGGGCGACGTGGATATTCTGGTCAACAACGCCGGGGCCACCTGGGGCGCACCGGCGCAAGACCATCCGCTGGATGCCTGGGACAAGGTGATGAATCTGAATGTGCGCAGCATGTTTCTGCTCAGTCAGATGGTGGGCAAGCAGAGCATGCTGGCGCGCGGCGGGCGCATCATCAACATGGCCTCCATCGCCGGGTTGGGTGGCAACCCGCCGGGCATGACGAGCATTGCGTACAACACCTCCAAGGCCGCGGTGATCAATTTCACCCGCACGCTGGCATGTGAGTGGGGCCGCTACGGCATCAACGTCAACGCCATCTGTCCGGGGTTTTTCCCGAGCAAGATGACTGCTGGCACCTTGGCCGTGCTCGGTGAAGATCACTTGGCTGCCAGCGCACCGCTGCATCGGCTGGGCGATGAAGAAGACCTCAAGGGCGTGACGGTGTTGTTAGCATCAGATGCGGGCAAGCACATCACTGGCCAATGCCTGGCGGTGGACGGTGGCATCAGCGCATATATGCGGAGTTGAACTCGATGGACAGTATGAGCATCACCCTACCCAGCACAGACTTTGGTGTCGCCATCCCGTTTGTGAAACACCTCGGTTTTGTGCTGACAGTGTTTTCCGACGGCCAGTCCGAGATTCGCTACATGGCGCGACCAGAGCATCTCAACTCTTACAGCGTGACTCACGGCGGTGCGGTCATGACGCTGCTGGATGTGACCATGGCGATGGCGGCGCGCGCAGCGCCGGGGCGTACCGGTGTGGTCACCGTGGAGATGAAAACCAGTTTCATGCGCCCCTCCATGGGTCCCTTGGTGGCGCGTGGCACCTTGAAGCACCATACGGCGACACTGGCGTTCACCGAGGCCACCGTGTTCGATGAACACGGCAAGGCCTGCGCACATGCCACGGGTACCTTCAAGTACATCAAACGTTTACCGACGGGGAGCAAAAGTGTGAATAGTTTTAACCGCCTTCCAACGCAGGCGGATGCGTAAACGTGCAGATGCAGATGTGTTAAAAAGATATATAAGAAAATCCCCTTCAGCCCTTATATATAAAGGGCAAGAAGCTATTGATTCAATAGTTATTCGTCGTCACCTCAGGAAGTAAGAACATGACCATCAATCAACAGATCCTGCTTGACAACCGGCCCACCGGTGAGGCCGTGGCTAGCAACTTCAAGCTGGTCAGCAGCCCGATCCCCGAACTGCGTGACGGCCAGGTCCTGGTGCGCCACCACTTTCTGAGCCTCGACCCCTACATGCGTGGCCGCATGAACGACAGCAAAAGCTACGCCGCCCCGCAACCTCTGGGTGCCGTGATGATTGGCGGGACGGTCGGCGAGGTCGCAGAGTCGCGCCACCCACAATTCGTGGTTGGCGACAAGGTGGTGGGCATGGGCGGCTGGCAGGAGTACAGCGTGGTCAACGCCGATGAGCCTGGCGCGCTGCGCAAGGTGGACGCCACCCGCATTCCCCTGAGCGCCTACCTGGGTGCCGTGGGCATGCCGGGTGTCACTGCTTGGTATGGGCTGGTGAAGATCATTGCGCCTGAAGCGGGCGATACGCTGGTGGTGAGTGCCGCCGCCGGTGCCGTGGGAAGTGCATTTGGGGCGCTGGCCAAGGCGCGCGGCTGTCGCGTGGTGGGTATTGCGGGCGGCCCCGAGAAAAGTGCCTACATCGTCAACGAACTGGGGTTTGATGCCGCCATCGATTACAAGATGCATGGGGATGCGAGATCGCTGTCGAACGCGATCAAAGAGGCCTGTCCGGATGGTGTGGATGGTTACTTCGAGAATGTGGGCGGTGGGGTGCTCGATGCGGTGATGGCGCGCATGAACGCATTTGGTCGCATCGCTGTGTGCGGCATGATTGCTGGCTACGACGGAGCACCTCTACCCATGGCAAACCCGGCGCTGATCCTGATCAATCGTTTGAAAGTGCAGGGCTTTATCGTCAGCGAGCACATGGACATCTGGCCCGAGGCGCTGAACGAATTGGGCACGCTGGTAGCCACGGGCAAACTGCACCCGCGTGAGTCCATCGCACAGGGTATCGCGGCCGCTCCCGAGGCATTTTTGGGGCTGCTCAAAGGCAAGAACTTTGGCAAACAGTTGGTAAAACTATGCTGATCCTGCACCACTACCCGATGTCGCCGTTCTCGGAGAAAGTCCGGGCGGTTTTGGGTTTCAAACAACTGGCCTGGCAATCGGTGATCATTCCGACCATCATGCCCAAGCCGGACATGCTGGCACTCACGGGCGGCTACCGGAATACGCCGGTGCTGCAAATCGGTGCCGACATCTACTGTGATACCTCGTTAATCTGCGATGTGCTGGAGCGGCGTGCGCCCACGCCCAGTTTGTTCCCTGAGGGGGTGAACAGCGCATTGGCGACCATCGTGGCACAGTGGGCTGACAGTGCCCTGTTTTGGGCTGCCATGGGCTACAACCTGCAAAAGCCGGGGATGGATGAGCTTTTCAGCGGCCTGCCTGCGCAGATGGTCAAGGACTTTGCCGCCGACCGCTCGGCCATGGCCACTGGCCTGGCGCGTCCGCGCCCACGTGACGCCACGGTGGCCTACCGGGTCTATCTGCAACGTCTGGCATCCATGCTGGATGGTCAGGCTTTTCTTCTCGGTATGGCGCCTTGCGTGGCTGATTTTGCGGCTTATCACCCGCTGTGGTTCACCCGCAATCAGGTACCAGGCATGGCGTCGATTCTGAATACTGTGCCTGTCGTACTGGGTTGGATGGCGCGTATGGAGGCCTTTGGGCATGGTGAAATGAGCCGCCTTAGTGCTTCTGAATCAATAGCTATATGTGCAAGCTCTGAAAGGGCTATCGGCCAAAATGACTCAGAGTTTCAGGATGATCATGGCATCCCGCTAGGCAGTTTGGTGAGCGTTGCCGCAGAGAGTTTTGGCAGCGAGCCAACGGTGGGTGTACTGGTGGAGGCGACGCACGACCATTACACGCTTCGCCGCGAGGACGCGCGCGCCGGTGTCGTGCGGGTGCACTTTCCACGCATTGGTTATGCGCTCAAACAGGAGGCTTCATCATGACTTTCAAGCTGTGGTCGATCGGAACAGGGCACGGGGCACAGGCGGCATCCTTGGCGCCTGTGTGGCGCCTGATGGCTTTTGAAGACTTGCGGGTGGCTGAGCTGTACGAGGCGCTACGCCTGCGCAGCGAAGTGTTTGTGGTGGAGCAACAGTGCCTCTTTCATGATATGGACGGCGCTGACTCGAAGGCGATGCATTTGCTAGGGGTACAGCATGGCGAGCTGCAAGCCTATGCCCGTTGTTTCGAGGCTGGTGTCAAGTTTCCTGAAGCGAGTTTTGGCCGGGTGCTGACGCGTCAGAGCGCACGTGGGCATGGCCTGGGCCATGCACTGATTGATCAGGCCATCTCGGCTATCAGCCAGGTGTGGGGCCCGCAGGCGATTCGCATTGGTGCGCAGATGCAGTTGGCTGGGTTCTATGCGAAACACGGGTTTGAAGACACGGGAACTCACTTTTTGGAAGATGGCATACCGCATCTGGAGATGCTGCGCCCGGAATAAGTTGCTTCAAACAGTCGGGTTTCTGGCACAGGGCAGCAAAATTTCGAACTTGGTGCCGGTGGCGCTGGCATTGAACTTCAGGTGCCCGTCCATCTTTTCCACCAGGTGGTTCACCATACTCAGTCCATAACGGTGCAGCTCGCTCTCGTCCCGTTCAGCAGTATGCATCGGCTCATACAGCTGTGCCTGAACGGCTTCTTTGAGGCTCGGGCCGCTGTCCGAGACAGTCAGTGCGGTATAGACAGCACCTTCGCGCTGAACCAGGACACCGCCATTGATCACGATTTGCCCGCCATCAGGCATGGATTCGCAGGCGTTCTTGATCAGGATCAGCAGGATCTGCTTGACCATACCCAGCGAACTCTGCACCCATGAGGCTCGGTTGGGCAATTCGGAGTTGATCTCGATGTTGCCCGGAATGAGTTGGCGATGCTGCAGCAGTTGCACGATGTCGCGCACCGCCAGGCTCAGTTCAACGGGCGCCATGACCACGGCTTGCGTGGTTTTGGACAAACTTTCGACCAGCAGATTGACGGCTTGCGCAACCCGCTTGAGTTCAAGTTGCTGCGCCTCCTTGGCCGAGATGTTTTGGACGGGACGCTTTTTCTCTGCCAATCGCCTGCGTGACAGCGCCAGACCGGCATACACCCCAAAGGCCTGCAGCGTCGGCAACTGGGTTTTGAGATGGTGGCTATATTCCGGGGCAACGACGGCGGCTAACACTCCCAAACAATGCTGGGCCGTAAGCAGAGGTAGCAGTACCACCTCGTCGGCATGCATGACATCAAGCAGAATGCTGGTGGACGCTCCCGTGCGCTTCGAAAAAACCACCTTGCGTTGAGAAACACATTGCAACATCGGCGCGTCTAGCGCCAAGTCAAACGACAGAGGTGTGGCATCCAGATGCCGCTCGTTCATCGACACTGGCACCAGCGTCTGCTGGTTGTCTCGGGCCAGCATCACCATGGCATCCTCAAGCTGAAGCAAGGCGCTGGCATGTTGGCGTAAGGAAGTGAGTGCGGCATTGGTGCTGGTCATGTTGATCAGCGTCATGGCCATCTCGTTGAGGACGCTGCGGTTAAGCACCTCTTGCGCGAGCTGGGTTTGAGTTGCGTCCAGCGGCTGTGGCCGGGTGATCACCTGGCCCGCGGTGGGCGGGGAATCAGTGTCAGAAATGTCCACGCCCAAGTCGCGTGCGATCTGGGCTACCTGCAAGGCGGCTTTTTGCACCAGTGCTGCAATTTCGCTCAGGGTCAGATCCTGTTCAAGGATGTCAGGGGCGTTGTCAAAGGGTTTGTTCAGCGGCAGTGCCGCTAGGCGGTGTGCCAGATGGACACTGCGGGCCAGTGGCCGGGTGTCTTTGAGAGGGGGCACGTCGTCGTGGTGGGACAGTACTGCGTCCACCATGGCATCGTTCAGGTGCCAATGCTCCAGCAGCCAGGCTCCGGCTTGGGCATGGGACATACCGAGCAAACGTTGTTCCTGGTTGCATAGACCAGCGTTGTCTGGTTGACCAAACAGCTCGGTATAGCGCTCCGGTATGGCTGCCAGCAACGCTAGGCGCCCTACGTCGTGCAGCAAACCTGCCAAGTAAGCCTCCTCGGAGCTGACACCGCTCTGGCGTTCTGCCATGGCGCGGGCCAGCACTGCTACCTTCAGGCTGTGTTTCCAGAAATATTGCAGGTTGACTCCACCTGCTTGCCGGAAAGCATTGAACGTTTGAAAAACCGACTCGCTGATGACCAGCACCTTGATCAGCCCCATGCCCAGCGTGCTGGTGGCTTGCAACAGGGTCAGGGTTTTGGCATTGGTGCGGTGGTAGGCGGCGCTGTGTGCAACCGACAGCACCTTGGATGCCAGGCCGGGGTCGCTGGCAATCAGCTCTGACAGCTCGGCCATGCCCACGTCGTCAGACTGGCATAGCGACATCAACCGAATTAGCGTCTGCGGTGGACTGGGTAGGCGCGCGACCAGCAGTCGCTCGAGGATATCTTCTGGCGGTTGACTCACAAAGGACCCTTCATGAAGCGCAATGGTTGAGCCGAAGTGATTCCGGCACAGGATACACCTGGCTTGGCAGGGCAGCTTGTTCAGCTATTCTCGGCTCAAGCGATATGGTTCGCAGGAGCCACAGGCTAAAAATGGTAAGCGATTGTTAACTCTGTGACAAGCCCAGTACCCAAGTCTTTTGCCGCACGGCATCAGAGAGAGGGCTTGTCAATGCATCTGGTTGGTGAGAACTTGCATCAGGGCGCTTTGTTGCATGGGACGGTGGTAGTAAAAGCCCTGAAAAGTCTGACAACCTGCGTTCTCCAGATAACGCTTTTGTACCTCCGTTTCAACCCCTTCGGCCACCAGCTTCAGTCCGAGTCCCTTGGCAATGGAGATGATGGCCAGCACCACCGGGAACTGCAGTGTGTCATCTTCGATGGGCATGACGAAGGAGCGGTCAATTTTTAGCACATGAATCGGGAATCGGTGCAGGTACGACAGCGATGAATAGCCTGTGCCAAAGTCATCAATGGCCACCCGCACGCCAAGCTGGCACAAGCGATTGAGTTGTTCAATGACGGCCTGCGGGTTGCGGATGCAGATGTTCTCGGTGATTTCCACTTCAATCTGTGAAGGCGAAATCTGGAACCTTTCCATGGCATTCTTGAGCTTGTCGTAAAAGTCGCCCCGGTCCAGGTATTGCGGCGAGAGGTTGATGGACATGTATGGACGCTCATCACCCAGCGTGTTCCAGGCCAGCAGGTCGCGGCACACCGCTTCGAGCATCCAGTCACTGATGGCGATGATCAGGCCGCTTTCCTCAGCAAATGGCAAGAATGCGCCAGCGCCCAGAAAGCCACGCATCGGGTGGTTCCAGCGCATCAGGGCTTCGGCCCCTATCACTCGCCCCGTGGTGACATCCACCTGGGGCTGGTAATACATTTCCAACTCGCCTGATGTCAGCGCTAGGTGCAGACCGCTTTCAAGAGTGATTTGCTCAAAGCTTTGATTGAGCATGGACAACTCAAAAAACTTGTAGCCGTTGCGCCCCTGCGCTTTCTTGGCATGCATGGCCAGGTCGGCGTTGCGAATCAGGTCGTCGATGCTTTCGCCGTCCTTGGGATACACCGAAACACCAATGCTGGCGGTGATGTGAACGACTTGACCGCCCAGTGAAAAAGGAGTGCGCAAAGCATCCAGAAAAGCTTGTGCGACGCGTGTCGGATCCTGAATGGAGTCGAGCTCGGGCAGCACCACATTGAACTCGTCGCTGCCAAAACGCGACAGGGTGTCACTGTGCCTCAAGCAGGCTTTCAGCCTAGTTGTGGCCTGCTGCAGCAACTCATCACCCAATTGGTGTCCAAGTGAGTCATTGATGACCTTGAAGCGATCCAGATCGACAAACATGACGGCCAGGCCGCCCTTTTTGCGTTTGGCCTGCAGCAGGGCCAGACTCAGGCGGTCTTTGAACAGCACCCGATTGGGTAGGTCGGTCAGGATGTCGTAATAGGCCTGGTAGGCGATCTGCTCATCTGCCCGCTTGCGCTCGGTGATGTCACGCGCCACAGCGTAAATACCCATTTGTTCCTGGTCGTGTGGCTGGCCATCGTCAGACAGCATCGGCACGCTAAAGGCGACGCTCATTAATTCCACACTGAAGACGCGGCCGTCATCGTCACTGTGATAAGACTTAAGGTGCAGCTCGATGTTACGTGACCAGTGCTGGTGCTGTAGGCCATCGCTGAAAACATAATTGGCACGTTCAAGATCCCCTGCGTGAACCAGGTCTGTGTAATGTTTGCCGATCAGGTCTTCGGGACTAAAGCCAAGCAGGGGCTGAATTCGGTCGTTGACAAAGGTCAGTCTGCCCTGGTGGTCCAGGGTAAAAATGATGTCTGGCGAACTGTCCACCAGGTGACGGTAAATGCGCTCAGAACTTTTCAGTTTGGTTGTAATTTGCTTGTTTTCAGCGGTCAGGCGACGCTGTTGCAAGGCATTTTGAACGGCCTTGAGCAGTTCCTCGCGCGGATAGGGCTTGCGCAGAAAATCATAAGCGCCGCGCCTGAGCGCGCCAATGGCGGCCTCAATGCCGCTGTCGCCGCTGGTGATGATCACGTTGGCATCCATCTGGTGGACGTTCATGTAATCCATGATCTCATGCCCAGTGATGTCGGGCATGCGCAAATCCAGGATGACCAGATCAAACACATCACGACTCAGTTGTGCAATCGCCTCGGTTCCACTGCTGGCGGACACCAAAATTAAGCCACGGTTCGCCAGCAACTCGCCAAGGCTTTCAAGTAGTCTTGGTTCATCATCGACCAACAGAACCCGGGCGGGCTTTTGCAGAATTTGAGTAGTTTGCAGACCCCGTGAGGCCAGCGTGAAATCCCACTGCATCGGACTGAAATTGCTCATTAAATCAGGGACTTGGCTCGTTTGGCAGGCAGCAGGATTTCGAAGGCTGTTCCCAGCTCTGAACTCTTGCACGAGATAGAGCCCTGCAATTTCTGTACCAGACCATGTACGATGCTCAGGCCCAACCCCCGGTTGTCACCTGCCTTGGTGCTGCGCACCGGAGAGAACAGTTTGGCCATCACATCGTTGGGCATGCCAGGCCCGTTGTCTTTGACCAACAGCGAGAAATATTCGGCGCCACCGCGCAGTGTGATGCCGTTGTTGACAATCTCGATGCGACCGCCCTTGGACAAGGCCTCGACCGAGTTTTTGATGAGGTTGACAAAAATTTGTTTGACGATCCCGGTGGAACACGAAATTTCACTGGGTTCTTCGGGCAACAGCGCTGAAATCTGCACGGTGGGCGGCAAGAACCGGCTCTCACGAAACAGCCGCACAATGTCACTGACCACTTGGTTGATGTTGATCGTCGCGTCTGGTGCTGGTGGAGCCACGCGGGCAAATTCCTTGATGATGCTGCCTACGCGGTCAATTTCTTCGTTGAGGATCGTCAGCTCGGAGCCCAAGGGTTCCTTGCGGGCCAACTTGTCATCCAATACGCCAAGGTAATTCTTGATGATGGATAAGGGGTTGTTGACCTCGTGAACGATTTTGCGGGAACTCTTCAGGTGTTCTTCCTGCAGGGTGGCAATGCGCTGTTCTATCTCCGCGCGCCCTTTGGTTGCCGCCGCCATGGCATTGGCGGCCTGGGTGCCAAAGGCCAGCAAGAATTTCTCCTGGCTTTGCAGTTGCGTCACGCGCCAGGATTCAATCCCGGCGATCAGCAGACCCAGACTGCGCCCGTCGGCGACCAGAGGCAAACACAACAGGCAAGGGGTATTAAAGGCACGCAGCAATTGCTCCTCGGCCAGATTCAGGCTGCTGCGTCCGCGCTCCAGAAAAGCCAAGTTCTTCTTTGTCACTGCATCGGCGATGCCCCCGCCCGCTAGGCTGACGGAAAAATTGGCTAGCCGTTGCCGCTGTTCACCCACTGAGACGGCCATCAGCGAGCGGCCATTGCCGCTGACCAAAAACAGGGCAGAGTCGTCCAGATCGAACAGGATGCGGGCGTTTTGTCGCACGCTGTCAAGCAACTGGGTGCCGTCGTTCTGGCGGGCGAAGACCTGGCCTAGCTCCGCAGCCAGAGTGCGATTGCGAATCTCTTCGGTCAGGCGTTGCTGCATCGGATTCGCCATCACCGGTGCTAGTGCTTGCGTCTCGTCCAGGCCCGCAAGGTCAATGGCAAGTTGCTCTGCAGCCAGCATGACTTGCGCTTCGCAGCCTTGGTGAATCTCCAGAACAGCAGCATCGCTGAGCTCGCAAACTGCCCCGATGCCGGCTGGCAATCGCGTGCCAGGCTGGTGCTCGCTGAGCAGATGCGAAAGATGAACTAGGCGGATCAACGGGTGCGCCGACATGACTCGTGCGGGGGCTTCATGGTGGTAAAGCACGGCATCTGCCAAAAAGGAGTCCATCTCCCAGCGCTCAATCAGCCAGGCACCTGCCTCGGTGTGCGTGATGTGCATGTCTTGTTGCTCAGCGGCGCACAGATAGTCATCATCAGCGTTCTGGAAAGTGGTGCTGTAGATGTCTGGTGCGACTGCCAGCAGCGCCAGACGGCCCACATCGTGTAGCAGGCCTGCCAGGTAAGCTTCTTCAACCTGCGGGTAGCGCGTGGCTTTGGCCAGATCACGCGCCAGTACGGCAGCTGTGAGGGAATGTTTCCAGAAGGGGCGCAGATCGGTGCTGCCGGTGTGTGGAAAGCCGCTGAATGTCTGGAAAACCGACTCGCTGATCAGGAGTGACTTCACCAGATCGGAGCCCAGTGTGGTCAATGCCTGTGGCAGACCCAACTGGCGTCCGCTGCGTTGATAGGCTGCACTGTTGGCGACACGCAGTACCCGGCTGGTCATGCCCGCGTCGTTTGAGATGAGCTTCGCCAGCTCCACCACCCCCGTTTCGTCAGACTGGCAAAGCTCGATCAGCTTGATCAAAATTTGCGGCATGGTGGGCAGGCGTGCCACCAGTAAGCGGTTCTTGATGTCTTCGGGGCGAGCGGAATTCACAAATAACTCTATAGGTAAGGCATCTCAGCGAGGCCTGGTTATGTTTGCGGATACAACGATGCGGTCAATATAACAGTGATTTACGTGATTAAGTGTCGTTTGGGGGCAATTATTGGGTCAATATAATTGACTTGAATCAAACCTGCAAGCAACGCGTAGTCTATATGACTCGCTATAAAAAAAAGACCAGCATTTGCGCAACACAATTGGTTCTGTCCGACTTCCGCCGGATACCCCCCGCGCTGACCAGTCTCAGCTGTTGCGCCTAAACTACGTCACAAGATAAAACTGGCAAGATATGACGTAGGGGGATCTATGCCGATTCAATGGCGTGAACAGTTCAGTGTGGGCAATGATCTGATTGATTCGGATCATCGGTACCTGCTGGAAATTATCAACAAGGCTGAACTCTGCCTGAAGGCCAACCAAGCCACACTTTTGCCGCCGCTGCTCGATGAGTTGGGGCATTATGGCCAGATGCATTTCCAGCGCGAGGAACAGGTGGCCAAGGCGGTGGGTTACCCGAAATCAGAGCAGCTGCACATCTCCCATGACGCGCTGGTCGAGAAACTTAAAGTCGTGCGCAGTCAGATTGGCGATGCATGGACCAAGGAGAGCGTCACCCATTTCACCGCCTTTTTGCGCGATTGGCTGCTCAACCATGTCATCAAGGAAGACATGTTGATGAAGCCGTGGTTGCAGAAGTATTCCCCTCGCTTCGACCCGCGCTAGCGCTGCCATGGCTGCCACGGCCTTGTGGCACACTCGCGCACCTGTTTGTTTGGGGACAGCCGTTCGGCTGGTTTGTGGGTAAGTTATGCAGAAAATCATCGCGCAAATTGCGCAGGAAATTCGTGTTCAGGATCGGCAAGTGGCTGCGGCCGTGGAATTGCTCGACGGTGGTGCCACCGTACCGTTTATTGCCCGTTACAGAAAAGAGGCCACCGGTGGGCTTGATGACATCCAGCTGCGCGAGTTGGAAAGCCGCCTGAGTTATCTGCGCGACTTGCGCGACCGGCTGGCGGCGATCATCAAAAGCATTGAGGAGCAGGGCAAGATGACCCCGGCGCTGCTCGCCGCCTTGGTGGCCGCGCCGACCAAGCAGGAGTTGGAAGACCTGTACCTGCCCTACAAGCAAAAACGCCGCACCAAGGGCCAGATCGCCCGCGAGGCGGGCATCGAGCCGCTGGCCGACAAACTGTTTGCCGACCCGGCGCTGGACCCCATGGTCGAGGCCCAAGCCTTCGTCAAGCCAGAGAAAAATGAGGCTGGTGATGACTTCACCACCGTGCAGGCGGTGCTCGACGGTGTGCGCGACATTCTGAGCGAACGCTGGGCTGAAGACGCCGCACTGGTGCAAGACCTGCGCGAATGGCTGTGGGCCGAGGGCTTGTTTCGCAGCAAGTTGATGGACGGCAAGGATGAAAACAATGCCGATGTCGCCAAATTTCGCGACTATTTTGATTACGATGAACCGATTGGCCGCGTGCCCTCACACCGCGCGCTGGCGGTGTTTCGGGGACGCAGCCTGGAGATTCTGGACGCCAAATTGGTGCTGCCGGAGCCACCCGAAGCCTTGGCTGGAAAATTTATGCCAAATGGGGCTCTAACCCAAGAAACAACTGGACAATCCGCTACAAAAGGAAGAGCGACTCCGGTGGTGACGCTGGCTGAAGGCCGTATCGCCCTCAAGCTCGGCTGGAGCCACAAGGCTCGCCCAGCCGACGACCTGATCCGCAAATGTGTCGCCTGGACCTGGCGCGTCAAGCTCAGCCTCTCCACCGAGCGCGACCTGTTTGCCCGCCTGCGCGAGGCGTCTGAAGCCGTCGCCATCAAGGTGTTCGCCGACAACTTGCGCGACCTGCTGCTGGCGGCCCCTGCCGGGCCGCGCGTGGTGCTGGGGCTGGACCCCGGCATCCGCACCGGCGTGAAAGTGGCGGTGGTCGATGCCACCGGCAAGCTGGTTGACACCAGCACCGTTTACCCGCATGAGCCGCGCAAAGACTGGGACGGCTCGCTGCACATTCTGGGCGCGCTGTGCCTCAAGCACGGCGTGAACCTGATCGCCATCGGCAACGGCACCGCCAGCCGCGAGACCGACAAGCTCGCCGCTGACCTCATTAAATTGATGTCAAAACAGGCCGCAGCCCAGGAAGGAAGGGGGCAAGTAGCTATTGAAAAGGTAGTCGTGTCGGAAGCTGGTGCCTCCGTCTATTCGGCCAGCGAATTTGCCAGCCAAGAGATGCCCGACGTGGACGTGAGCCTGCGCGGTGCCGCCAGCATTGCCCGCCGTCTGCAAGACCCGCTGGCCGAGCTGGTCAAGATCGACCCCAAGAGCATCGGTGTCGGCCAGTACCAGCATGACGTGAACCAGAGCGAGCTGGCCAAGACGCTGGAAGCCGTGGTGGAAGATTGCGTAAATTCCGTGGGCGTGGACCTGAACATGGCCAGTGTGCCGCTGTTGAGCCGCGTGTCGGGCCTGAGCAGCAACGTGGCCAAAGCAGTGGTGCGCTGGCGTGAGGCCAACGGCGCTTTTGCCAGCCGCCAGGATTTGCTCAAGGTCACCGGCCTGGGGCCAAAGGCCTTTGAACAATGCGCCGGTTTTCTGCGCATTCGTGGCGGCAGCAACCCGCTGGACATGACCGGCGTGCATCCCGAAACCTACCCGGTGGTGGAGCAGATCATCGCCAAGACCGGCAAGCCGGTAGCTGAGATCATGGGTCGTGCCGACATGCTCAAAACCCTGCGCCCGGAGCTGTTTGCCAATGACAAATTCGGGGTCATCACCGTCAAGGATATTTTGGGCGAGCTGGAAAAGCCTGGCCGTGACCCGCGTCCGGACTTCAAGGTGGCGCGTTTCAACGACGGTGTGGACGACATCCGTGATCTGAAAGAGGGCATGGTGCTCGAAGGCACGGTCAGTAACGTGGCCGCCTTCGGCGCGTTTGTCGATCTGGGTGTGCATCAGGACGGCCTGGTGCATGTGAGTCAGTTGGCGCACAAGTTTGTCAACGATGCGCGTGAGGTGGTCAAGACCGGCGATATCGTCAAGGTGCAGGTGGTGGAGGTGGACGTGGCGCGCAAACGGATCGCGCTGACCATGAAGCTGGGAGCCGCACCGGCGCGCAGCGGCGGAGTGGGTGACAACCGGTTCCAGGGCGCCAACCCGCAGCAACGCGGGCGCGGCGGTAACTACGGCTCTGGCAGCAACGCCGGGCAGGGGGCGCATGCGCCACAATCGACCGCCATGTCATCTGCATTTGCCAAGCTCAAAAACATTGGAAACTAGGCACCATGGAGTCTCCAGCTCTGTTGTCGTCACGTTTTGTGATGCCCAGCCGCCCCAAGGTGGTGGCTTTGCTGTTGCTGGAGTTGTCTCGGCCTGAACCCGATTTGCGTCGTATTGATCAGTTGGCCAGCTCCGACCCGGCGCTGGCCATGCGGCTGTTGCAGGCAGCCAACGCGAATTATTTCAAGCTCGTCGGCCAGGTGCATGGCGTTAGCGAGGCGCTGGCCGTGTTGCGGCTTGGGCAGGTGCAGGCTATGGTGGCATCGGCGGCGTCGGTGGTGTCATTTCAGAACGGGGCAGACTTTGACATCACCCAATTCTGGGCCTACAGCCTGGACTGCGCCAAGGTGGCTCGCTCACTGGCAGGGCTGGTGCGGCAAAACCAGCAGGCTGCCTTCACCTGCGGTCTGATTCATGCCGTGGGGGAATTGGCCATGCGCTCTGCGATGACGCAGGTTGTGGCGCTGGATGGTCGCGTCAAGCCGCTGGATATCAAACGCGGCCGTGCCGAATTCAAGACTTTTGGCTTTTGTTATACCGAGGTCAGTGCTTGGCTGGCCCGCCAATGGCATCTGCCGCCGTTGATCCACGAAGCCTTGCTGCACGCCCACGAACCGTTTGACCAAGAGGTCTCTGAGCCTTTGGCCGGCGTAGTGCATCTGGCCGTGTGGCGTGCCCGCGCCCGCCATGCCCGCCTGACTGAAAACGCCATGACGGTGAGCTTTCCGTCGCTTGTCGCCGAAGTGATGGGCCTGGACATCGACTTGGTGCTGCAGCAAGACCCCATCGACTGGTCGCTGCAGGAACCTGGACGGTCACTGATTTGAGCGCAGGCCTCAATCCGGTTGATTCACCCGCGGCCCGCCTGCCATGAAGGCGTTGCGCCTCTACGCTGGTCCGAAGGCGCTCGCACATCTGTCGCGCCAGGGCTTGCACAGCCGCGACATTTCCACTATCCCCGCTGCAGCGGGCGGCCCCAAGGGCCTGATTTTGGGGCCGCTGGACCAGTTTATTTTTGGCCGGTGGTTGCCGCAATCGAACCAGCCTGTGCATTTGGTGGGTGCCTCCATTGGGGCTTGGCGCATGGCAACGGCCTGCTTGAATGACCCGGTGCAGGCGTTCATGCAATTGGAGCACGACTACATCCAGCAGAACTATGCCTTGCTGCCCGGAGAAAAACGCCCGGCAGCGGCGCGTGTCAGCGCCTTGTTTGGAGAAAACTTGCAAGCGTTTTATGGTGGCCGGGTGGCCGAGGTGCTGCAGCACCCGCGTTACCGGTTGCATGTGCTGACCTCGCATGGGCGCGGTCCACTGGCGCGCGAGCATGGCTGGCGCACCGCGCTGGGCTACGGCGGTGCTTTTTTGAGCAACCTGGTATCGCGCCAGGCGCTGGGCGCCTCGCTGGAGCGGGTGGTGTTTTCCAGCTCGGCACCCGCGTCAGATGGCTCTACCGGGCCAATAACACCCTTGCCTTTTGACCCTGCGGACTACCCGACGCGGCAGGTTGGGTTGACTGAGGCGAATTTTCTGCCTGCCATGCAGGCCAGTTGCTCGATACCGTTTGTGCTGCAGGCGGTGCATGACATTGCCGGTGCGCCTGCGGGCGCTTATTGGGACGGCGGGGTGACCGACTACCACCTGCATCTGGATTGGTTGAAGACGTCAGATGCTGCACAAAATATAGCTACTATCCCTTTCCATATAAGGGCTACAAGCCAAAATCTCTTGCAAAATCAACCTGCAGTGGTGCTTTATCCGCATTTCCAGAAAAGTGTTGTGCCGGGTTGGCTCGATAAACACTTGCGCTGGCGTCACCATGCCACGCCGTTTTTGGACAATCTGTTGCTGCTGGCCCCCAGTCCCGATTGGGTCAAAACCCTGCCCAATGGCAAACTGCCCGATCGCACCGATTTCCTCCACTATGGCGCAGACTTGGCGGGTCGCGTCAACGCTTGGAAGACTGGTGTGGCAGCCAGTGAACAACTGGCCGCTGAGTTTGATGCCTGGTTGCAGCGACCGGATATGGGTCTTGTTCAGCCGCTGTGATTCCATTTCCAGCTCGTTTGTGGCGTTGTTATCTCGCCTTGTCTTGCCTCTGCAATGGCTGTGGCTCAATGCGCAGATGCAAATGAGTTGGAATTGGGATCAAGCACTTACTCGCCAGTGCTCGACGCTGTGCCTGCGTGAGACTTCAACCCGGACCATGCATCATCGGGTTGCCAGACGGCAGCCCACACAGGAATATCCGCGCCAGGCATAGGCCGGGCGATGCCGTAACCCTGGGCCAATTCGCAGCCCAAGTTCAGTAGCGCGGTGCCATGTTCGATGGTTTCCACTCCCTCTGCGATAACCTGGCGCTTGAAAGCTGCTGCCAATCCGATCACGCCTTCCAGTATGGCCAGGTCGTCGGGGTCCTCAAGCATGTTGTGTACAAAGCTTTGGTCAATCTTGAGCAGTGCAACGCGCAAGCGCTTCAAGTAGGTCAGTGACGAATAGCCCGTGCCAAAGTCATCCAGTGCAAACATCACGCCGATCTGGGCGCAGTCCTCGATGACTTGGGAGACCAGCGCCATGTCTGACAAGGCGCTGGTCTCCAGCACTTCAATTTGTAGACTCGCCGGGTTGACTTTGGGGTGCCTGGCCAATATGGATTTCAGGCACTCGACAAAATTGCCCAGTTGCAACTGACGCGCTCCGACGTTGACGCTAACGGGCATGTTCAATCCTGCTGAATGCCATTGCTCGATTTGGACCAAAGCCGAGTCAATCACCCATTCGCCTACGGCAATAGCCAACTGGTGGTCTTCAATCACCGGCAAGAATTCGGCCGGGGCCAGAAGCCCCTTCTCGGGATGCTGCCAGCGGATCAATGCCTCCGCGCCAATGACTTTGCCGCTGCGCATGTTGACCTTGGGTTGGAAGTGAAGAACAAACTCATGGTTTTTCAGCGACAGATGAACGCTCTCCAGACTTTCATGGTGCCAGCGCAAATCAAGGTCATGTGCGGCATCGAAGATTTGATAGCGGTTCTTCCCGGCTACTTTGGCCTGGTACATGGCTTGATCCGCCTGCCGCAGCAATTGATCAGCGTCGATATCTTGTGACTGCGGGTAAAAAGTGACCCCCAGGCTGGCGGAAACCTGCAGCGTCATGTCGCCCACGTGCACCGGCTGCGCCGCAGCGGCCAGCAGACGGTTGAGCATGGGCAGACTGACAGCTGTGTCCTCCAGGTCGATCAGCACCGCCACAAACTCATCCCCGCCCAAGCGTGCTAGCGTGTCGCCCTCGCGCAAGGCCTGTTTCATGCGCTGCGCCAGCGTGATCAGTACATGGTCACCTGCCTCATGACCATGGTGATCATTGATGGCCTTGAAGCCGTCCAGGTCCAGGTAGGTGACGGCCAACTGCTGTTGCCGGCGCTGCGCTTGCGCCATCGCCTGCTGCAGACGGTCAGCCAGCCGCACTCTGTTGGGTAGACCGGTCAGCGCGTCAAAATGGGCGATGTGTTCGAGCTGGTTTTGGTGTTCCTTGATGCCCGTGATGTCTGAGAAAAGCGCGACATACTGCTGCGTTTTGCCTTGGGCGTCGCGAACCGCACTGATGGTCAGCAGTTCGGCAAACACCTCGCCATTCTTGCGCCGATTCCAGACTTCGCCGCTCCAGTGCCCTGGCCCGGTCAATTCCCGCCACATCTCTTCATAAAACGTCTTGTCATGGCGACTGGACTTGAAAACGCGTGGGCTCTGGCCGATGACGTCTTCGCGGCTATAACCGGTGATGCGGGTAAAGGCTTCGTTGATATCGACGATGAGGCCGTCGGCGTTGGTGATGGTGATGCCTTCGCGCGCATGGCTGAAGACGCTGGCGGCAAGACGCATCTTTTCTTCCTCGCGCTTGCGTTCCGTGATGTCCTGTACCAGTCCTGCCAGACGAACCACCCGCCCGCTGCCATCGCGTTCTGGAAAGCCTTTGACGAAGCAGGGCCGCTGCTCGCCGTCAGGCTGCACTGTCATCAATTCGAATTCATAAGGGATTGCGTCCGATACAGCCCGGTCAACGGCGTCAAAAAGCTGTTGCCTGGACTGTGGCGTGTACAACTCGGCCTGCTGCTGCAGGTTGGGAGTTCCCTGGGCCGGGTCGCGGCCGAAAATTCGAAACATCTCGGGCGACCAAGTCACGCTGTTGGCATTGACGTCCCACTCAAAACTGGCCAAACGCGCCATATGTTCCGTACGCTCCATCATGAGTTGGCTGCGTTGCAAGGATTTCTCGGCTTGCTTGAGTTGGGTAATGTCGGTAAAAGTCACCACCACCTGAAGAATCTTGCCCTCTTCATCGCGCATCGGATAGGCGTTGCACAGCACCCAGGTCGGTTCGGAACAGTCTGGACGGCACACGCCACCGACCTGATTTTTCAGCGGCGCGTTTGACGCCAGCACACGGTTGGCAGGATAGTCGTCAGGAGACAGAGGGGTTCCATCGTCCCGAAGAAGGCACCAGCCCGGGTCGGTAGCTGTCTTGCCCAACAACTGATCTGTCAATCCCAGCAACGAAGCTGCCATTGCGTTGGAGAGCATGATTGAGGTGTCTGGATAGTGAACTACCACGGCGGACGAGAGGCTTTCAAGCAGCGAGCGGTACTGTTTTTCGCTGTTCTTTAGCGCGCTTTCCCGTTGTGCCAAGGTCTGCAGCAACCGGTTGAATCCCCCAATCAACTCGCCGATTTCGTCCTGGCGTTCAACCATCAAAGTTCGTGCAGGATAGTCACTGGCGGCCTGCTTGCTTAGTGCGCGGCTGGCCGACAGCATCGGGGCGAGTTGACGCTGCAACAGGCGGCTCACCAGCCACCAGGTCAGTGCCCCGGCCAACAGGGTCAGCACGATGGTGCTGATCAATATGCGCTGGAGCATGGCATCAATCGGCGCAAAGGCTTCGTCGGTGGGCAAGGTCGCCACGACAAACCAGTCCGCCATAGGAATCGACTTGGCCGCCGACAATTCCTGCACGCCGCGAGAACTGACGGCCACGCCAAAGCCATCAAAGCCCTGCATGTAGCGGTCGTGCATGGTGTTGCGTCCGGGTGCAGGCGCTGGCTGCATGATGCGGCTGGTGTCGGAAGACGTGACAATCAGATTGTGTTGCCGTGAGATCAGCAAATAGCCGCCGGTCTTGCCATAGCGGGTTTGCGCAATGCGGTCCAGAAAATTGGGTTTACCCAGGTTGACTGTGGCCACCATGGCCCCGAGGACTTTGCCCGAGCCATCGAGGATGGGTGCGGTGATGCTGAATATCGGTGCCCCCAGTTTTTTCCCCATGGCGGGGCGTCCAATCACCGTCTTGCCCTCTTTAAGTGGTGTGGACACAGACTTTCGGTCCATATAGTTGGTACCCATGCGCCCGGCTGAAAGCGGTACATCGGCTATCGCCGTGCCATCCGCATCAGTGACGAAAACACCGCCGTTGAACAGGAGTTGCAGCAAGGGGCGCTGTTCAAGCAAGGTTTGCAATGTTTTTTTGTTAGCCAGAATGGTGGGGGTGACCTCTTTGGCAATGGTTTCCAATGCCTGCTTGCGATCACTCAGATGGTCATTGATTTCACGGGCCATCCCGGATACGTCGGAGAATTGCTGTTCACCCAACATGCGTTGCATGTCTGCACGCAGCATTTGACTGGCATAGAACACCAGGGACCAGATGCTGAAGACAAAGATGACCAGGGTAAGCAGGGTTACCCGAGTCTTGAGCGAGTGCCACAGAGAAAAATTCAGGGCCATGTCGGTAGCCTGGGTCAAAGGGCAGGTATGACTACCAGGTCACCTGAACAGGCCAAGAGTCCACTGCGATTGCGCTGGGCTCAGGGCACTGGCTTGTAAGTTGCGCTTTGCACCACAACGTAGGTGACTGCACCACGAATTTCGGAATCGCTGAGGCTGGCCATACCACCGCGTGATGGCATACCTTTGTGGCCGGAGATGGCGGACTGCACCAAGACCTCGATCCCTTTTGCCAGGCGCGGCTTCCAGGCCGGGAAGTCTCCCAGGCGCGGTGCACCAGTCTTGGCATTTTCGTGGCATACGACACAACGTGTCCTGACCAGTTGCTCAGCCGTTATGGAGGTGGGTGAGGCGTAAGGCTTGGTAGGGTCAACCGCCTTGCCAGCACTCACCATGAAAGCCACAGCGCGGCTCATTTCGAGGTCAGACAGGTTGGGCTGCCCACCGTGGGCTGGCATTTTGTTAAAGCCCTCAATCGCATGTTCAGTGAGTTTGGCAAGACCATTCGTTTCACGTGGCAGCCAAGCAGCGGTGTCACCGATGATGGGCGCACCATCTTTGCCGGTCATGTGGCAAGCTGCACAAACCTCCTGCACCACCGCTTGTCCAGTCTTGCCTGCAGCGTGCGCCGATGCCAGAAAAAATGAAGAAAAGCCCAGAATCAGCAGACTCAGTTTGCTTTTTTTTGAAAAGTTGATCATGTTTGCTAATCTCCAAAGAAAGAGTGGTTGATCCGATTTTGGCTGAGTCTTGTCGTGGCTTGGAGGCAGTCGTACCTCGCTTGCCAAACGAATAGTATCGGCTTGGCGTGATCTCTTCCATGAGTAGTTACCTGAGAGCTGCCAGGTAATCAACTTAAGTCGAGGCGACCTCATCCATCTGCCGAGCCGGGCGTTAGCATGGTGACATGCCCGAGCTTCACCGCTTTCATACCCACACGTCTGCGCTGCGACTGCTCACCCTGACGCCTGCCCTGCTTGGGGTGTTGGCGGGTAGTGCTCTGCAGCTATATCAGTCGGCTTTGTGGTCAGTCAATTTCTATATGCTTTTTGTGCTTCTAGCCCTTATTTTGTATGGGCTGATAGCTTCATTCTTTAGAGCATCTGAACGGGCGATGGCAATGGCCAGTCTGCTGGCGTTTACGATGCTGGCGTTTGCTGTTACAGGTTTGCGGGCCAGCGTTTTTGCCAGCACGGCCTTGAGTCCTGCGCTGGAAGGGCAGAACGTGGTCGTCAGCGGTGTGGTGGCAGGTTTGCCACAACGTTTTGAGGGCGGTGTGCGTTTTCATTTTGAGCAGGACTCGGCGTTTCTGAAAGGGCAGGCGGTAACGTTGCCCCACAGGTTGGAACTGGCCTGGTACGCTGGTGTGTTTGGGCAGAGTGATGCTGACGGCGATCCGACAGGTGAACTGCAGCGCACGCCAGCGCCGGTGCAGGCCGACGAGCGCTGGCAGTTCACGGTGCGCCTGAAGGCGCCGCACGGTGGCATCAACCCCCATGGCTTTGACTATGAGTTGATGCAGTGGGAGCAGGGCGTGCAAGCGGGTGGCTATGTGCGCGCGGGTCGCCAGGACCCGCCGCCGCAACGTCTGGACATCACCTGGCAGCACCCGGTCGATGGAGCACGCCAGCAGGTGCGCGAGCGCATTTTTGCCAGTGTGGCAGACCCACACGCTGCCGGGCTGATTGCCGCCCTGGTCACCGGCGACCAGGGCGCCATCGAACGCGCTGACTGGGATGTGTTTCGGGCCACAGGCGTGGCCCACCTGATGAGCATCTCGGGCTTACATATCACGATGTTTGCTTGGTTGGCCGCTGGGTTGGTGGGGTGGCTTTGGCGGCGCTCGCAACGCTTATGTCTGTGGTTACCAGCGCCCAGCGCGGCATTGATCGGCGGTGTGCTGCTGGCGGCGGCCTATGCCCTGTTCAGCGGCTGGGGCGTGCCAGCGCAGCGCACCGTGCTGATGCTGCTGACCGTGGGCGCGCTGCGGCTGGCGGGAGTGCGCTGGCCCTGGCCGCAGGTGTGGTTGCTGGCCTGCGCGGTGGTGGTGGCGCTGGACCCGTGGGCGTTGCTGCAGGCCGGGTTCTGGCTGAGCTTTGTCGCGGTGGGGGTTTTGTTTGCTTCAGATTCAGGAGCTGTCAGCCAAGACGATAAAAGGGCCAGAGCCAGATTCGTTCATATGTTTCGGGAGCAGTGGGTGATCACGCTGGCGCTCACACCCTTGACCCTGTTGTTGTTTGGCCAAGTCTCGTTGGTGGGCTTACTGGCCAATGCGCTGGCGATTCCCACGGTGACGCTGGTGGTGACACCGCTGGCCATGCTGGGGACGGTGCTGCCGGGTTTGTGGACGCTGGCCACCTGGGTGATTGGCCTGCTGAGCGCCGTGTTGCAGTGGTTGGCCGCCTGGCCGTGGGCGGTATGGTGGGTAGCGCAGGCGCCCTGGTGGGCCGGTGCTGTGGGTGTGCTCGGCGGTGTGTTGTTGGCCATGCGCTTGCCATGGAGCCTGCGTTTGACCGGTGTACCGATGCTGTTGCCGGTGCTGCTGTGGCAGGTGCCTCAGCCGCCAGAGGGTCAGTTTGAACTGCTGGCGGCCGACATCGGGCAAGGCAACGCGGTGTTGGTGCGAACCCGGCACCATGCGTTGCAGTACGACGCGGGTCCACGTTTTAGCAGCGAGAGTGACGCCGGTCAGCGCGTGCTGGTGCCGCTGCTGCGTGCGCTGGGCGTGCGGCTCGATACCGTTGTACTAAGTCACCGCGACAGCGATCATGTCGGTGGCGCGCCAGCGGTGTTGATGATGCAGCCGCAGGCACAGTTGATCAGCTCTATCGAGCGCGACAACACCTTGCAGATGTTGCGCCCGGCGATGCGCTGCATGGCGGGCCAGCGCTGGCGCTGGGATGGCGTGGACTTCGAGATGCTGCACCCGCAAGCTGGGGACTATGAGCAGATCAAGAAAACCAACGCCATGAGCTGTGTGCTGCGTATCTCCAATGGCCAGCAGACGGCCTTGCTGGTGGGTGACATCGAGCAGCTGCAAGAAGCTCAACTGGTGCAGGCGCTAGCCCCGGCCGTGCTGCGCGCCGACGTGTTGCTGGTGCCGCACCATGGCAGCAAGTCATCAAGCAGCGCGCTGTTCCTGGATGCGGTGCAGCCGCGTATCGCGCTGATCCAGGCGGGCTATCGAAACCGCTACGGGCATCCGTATGGCCCTGTTTTGGTGCGTTATCAGGTGAGCGGTGCCAGGGTGGTGGATTCGCCCCATTGCGGGGCGGAAACCTGGCAATCCTGGGACTCTGGCTCGGTGCAATGCCAAAGGGTGCTTGATCTGCGGTATTGGCACCATCAGATGGCGGATGTTGCCGCAACACCTTAGACCCTGGTTACCCATGGTGCACTTTCTTTTCCCTCACTCCATCTGCCACCTGCCGGTAATTGGCCCAAAGCTTGCTATCCTGTACCCAGGAGAAGATATTCATGCAGAAATTTGACGAGATGTACACCAGCTTGCCCTATGAGTTCTTCACCCATGGCGCAAAGATTCGAGATCACTACAAAATTTACGACGAGTGGCTAGCCCGGCAACCGGGTGACATGATGGCCAAGCGGCGTGAAGAGGCTGAAATGATCTTTCGCCGCGTCGGCATCACCTTTGCGGTGTATGGTGACAAAGATGAGGATGGTGCCGGAACCGAGCGTTTGATTCCATTCGATCTGATTCCGCGCATTGTTCCGGCGCACGAGTGGCGCACGCTGGAAGCCGGTCTGGCGCAGCGTGTCAATGCCTTAAACCGTTTTCTGCATGACATTTACCACGATCAAGAGATTCTGAAAGCGGGTCACATCCCGCGTGATCAGATTGAGAAAAATGCCCAGTTCCGACCGGAAATGATGGGCGTG
Organism: Rhodoferax sp.; assembly: GCA_031291305.1. Lineage (GTDB taxonomy): Bacteria > Pseudomonadota > Gammaproteobacteria > Burkholderiales > Burkholderiaceae_C > Rhodoferax. The sequence continues at coordinate 119,613 of JARLJH010000014.1, forward strand.
GATGTGCCCAATCAGGTGTATTCGCAGATTTCGGGCATCGACATGGTGCGCGCGCCCGATGCCAAAGGCAAAGGCGAGTACTACGTGCTGGAAGACAACCTGCGCGTGCCCAGTGGTGTGAGCTATATGCTGGAAGACCGCAAGATGATGATGCGGCTGTTTCCCAACCTGTTCAACGCGCATCGCGTGGCGCCCATTGCCCATTACCCCGACTTGCTGCTGGAAACCTTGCGCGAAAGCAGCCCCCCGACCACCGCTGAACCCACGGTGGTGGTACTGACCCCTGGCATGTACAACAGCGCGTATTTCGAGCACGCGTTCCTGGCGCAGCAGATGGGCGTGGAACTGGTTGAGGGCCAGGATTTGTTTGTCAAGGACGGTTTCTGCTACATGCGCACCACCCGTGGCCCGCAGCGCGTGGACGTGATTTACCGCCGCGTGGATGACGATTTCCTGGATCCCAAGGTGTTCAGACCCACCTCAACGCTGGGTTGCGCTGGCCTGCTGGATGTGTACAAGGCCGGTCATGTAAGCATCTGTAACGGTGTGGGAACCGGTGTGGCCGATGACAAGTCGATTTACCCCTATGTGCCTAAGATGATCGAGTTTTATCTGGGTGAAAAGCCAATCCTGAACAATGTGCCCACCTACATGTGCCGCAACAAGGACGATCTGGCCTATGTGTTGGCCAACATGAAGGATCTGGTGGTCAAAGAAGTGCACGGCGCTGGTGGCTACGGCATGCTGGTGGGGCCAGCTTCCACCAAGGCCGAGGTGGAAGATTTCAAGAAAGCCGTGCAGGCCAACCCCAGTGGCTACATTGCGCAGCCTACGCTCAGCCTGTCGAGTTGCCCGACGTTTGTCGAAAGCGGCATCGCGCCGCGCCATATCGACCTGCGTCCTTACGTGCTGTCCGGGAAAACGGTGCAAATGGTGCCGGGTGGCCTGACCCGGGTGGCGCTCAAGGAAGGTTCGCTTGTTGTCAACTCGTCGCAAGGCGGCGGCACCAAAGACACCTGGATACTGGAAGATGAGTTGACAACTGCCGTTGATGAGACCGTCACCGAGGTCATGGCCCAGGCCCAATCCATGGGTAGATCCCTTTGACCGCCACGAATTGACGAGGAAATTTTTTATGTTGTCACGTACCGCAGACCATTTATTCTGGATGAACCGCTACACCGAGCGTGCTGAAAACACGGCGCGCCTGCTGGACGTCAATTACCAGACCTCGCTGTTGCCACAGTCTGAAGGGGTAGCGCTGGCGGGCTGGCAGGGCTTGCTGTCGATCAGTGAGCTCATGTCCAGCTACCGAGAAAAACATGGTGACATTCGGGCTGAGAAGGTCATGGCATTCATGGTCAAGGATGAGAGCAACCCGTCTTCCATCCTGTCGTGCCTGACGGCTGCGCGTGAAAACGCCCGCGCTGTGCGTGGCACGCTCACCACCGAAGTCTGGGAAACGCTCAACCAGACTTGGCTGGAAGTCAAACGCAAGGTCAAGGACGGTGAGTTCGAGGAAGACCCTGCGCAGTTTTTTGAATGGGTCAAGTTCCGCTCGCACCTGTCGCGCGGCGTCACGGTGGGCACCATGCTGATGGACGAGGCGCTGCATTTCATGCGCTTGGGCACGTTTCTGGAGCGCGCTGACAACACGGCACGGCTGGTGGATGTGAAGTTCCACGCGGTGCAAAGTGATTTTTACGGCACCGCCAACGAGAAGGATCAGGAATACGACTTCTACCATTGGAGCGCCATCCTGCGCAGCGTCAGCGGGTTTGAGGTGTATCGCAAGGTGTATCGCGATGTGATCAAGCCCGAGCGGGTCGCCGAACTGCTGATTCTGCGTGCCGACATGCCGCGCTCGCTGCATGCCAGCTTGAATGAAGTGGTGAGCAATTTGAAGATGGTTGCCAATGATCAGTCGAGCGAAACCCAGCGCCGCGCTGGCAAGCTGCGCAGTGAATTGGAGTATGGTTGCATTGACGAGATTTTGGCCACTGGCCTGCATGCTTATCTGACGCAATTCCTTGATCGGGTCAACGATCTCGGCGCCCATATCAGCCAGGACTTCCTGATACCAACGCCTGTGTAAGTGGCTGGCGCCTATTGATGTCTGCGCCGATTCGCCAGCTTTTCAACCCTGTTTCGGCTTGGCTGGGCCGTCTGAGTGTCAGCCGCAAGCTGACGCTGATCTACCTGTTGGATTTGACGGCTGTCATCTTCATCTCCAGCATTCTGATCAACGAAAAATACCTGGCCATCGATTTCGCCCGCAAGGAAATCGTGGGCGTCACTTACACCGATACCGTTCGTGATGTGCTGATGCCTCGCATGGGCACCCCCAGTCTGACGCAGGTGCCAGAGGCGGCGTTGCGGCAGCGGCTGGAGTCGCAGCGTACCCTTGAAGACGGGATGCTCAAAGCGCAGGAGGACAGCCAGGCGTTTGTGGCCAGCTTGGACGCACCCGATACAGCCACGGGTGCCTCGCCAGCATCGCTTAAACCGCTGGTGGTTCATGCCCGCGCGCTGATCACGACGGTGGGCAATCAGTCCAATCTGATCCTAGACCCCGATCTGGACAGCTACTACAGCATGTCGCTGGTGGTGCTGCGCTTTCCCGATTTGGTGGAGGTGCTGGTGGATGCTGCGCAGGCCGTGGCGCAGCAGAGACCTCAAACGCAAAGTGCGTCGGCGCTTCACAGCGCCAGGCTGCTGATTCTGGCCGGGCGACTCGATGCCATCCGCCAAGGCATTGCGTCTGACTATGCTCAGGCCGTTGCTGCAGGCGACTTGGCCCTCAAAGCTGAGCTGAAGCCGCAACAGCAGGCGCTTGATGAGCAATTGGGCCAGGTGCTGACGCTGGTTCAAATGTTTTCTGAGAAGGGAATCACCGCGACTGATCGGCAGGCATTTGCTACGACCTACGGCCAGTCACTTGATGCGCTGAATAAGGCCTGGGGTGCGTCATCACAGGCTCTGGGCAAGTTGTTGGAGCTTCGGGTCAAGGGTTTGTTCCACAAAATGTGGCTGCATCTGGGCACGGCGCTGGCCTTGCTGTTTGCCATTCTTGGGTTGGTATTTACCGTGGCACGGTTAATCGCGCGGCCGCTTAAGCAACTCGCCATTGTGGCCAATGACGTTCGCCAAAGTGGCAACTACAACCTGCGCGCCCAATGGGACAGTCAGGATGAAATTGGCCATCTGGTGAAGACCTTCAACGGTATGCTGGCGCAATTGGATCAGGACCGACTGACGCGTCAGGAAATGGCCGCCAGTGCCCGTGCAGCGTTGGCTCAGGCCCAGTTGCTGGAGTCGATACCGATTGCCATGTTGGTGACCTCGGTGCCGCAGCATGAGGTGCTGCATGCCAATGAGCCCGCACAACCGTGGCTGGCGGGTTGCCTCACTGACCCTTGGCACAAGGGGCTGGAACCCGGTGTGCGAGCGCGTTTCTTTCAGCAACTGTCTGACCGCGACCGTGTGGACGAGTTTGAAGTACGCTGGCTGGGAGGCAGCGAGTCGTCCTGGGCCGTGCTGTCGGCGCGGCGCTTGAGTTTCCAGGGGCAGGACGCGGTGCTGACCACCTTTACGCCCATCAATGTGTTGAAGATCATGGAGCAGCGCATGGAGCTGTGGGCCAAGGTGTTTGAGGCTTCCAGTGAAGGCATCATCATCATGGACAGCCAGCAGAAAGTGCTGAGCGTCAACCGTGCCTACAGCCGGACCACTGCTTACGATTTTTATGAGGTGATGGGCGAGCATCTGGGGCGCTTGCTCGGTCACGGTGAAGGAAGCGATGCCAGTCTTGCCGATGCAGCCGTGCTGTCCGATATGACGCGCACCATTCAAAAGCGCAACGAGTGGCAGGGTGAGGTGATGCTGCGCAAACGCAACGGCGGCAGCTATCCTGCCTGGCTGATGATTTCGGCGGTGCGCGAGTCGTCGCGGCAGGAAGAGATTTCACATTACATCTGTATCGCTATCGACATCACTGATCGCAAGCGGACCGAAGCGCGGGTCAAGTTTTTGGCACAGCACGACGTGTTGACCGAACTGCCCAATCGTGCGATGTGTGTCGAAACGCTCGATGCCGCCTTGCTACAGGCCAAAACCACCGGTGAATGCATGGCGGTGTTGTTCATTGACCTGGACCGTTTCAAGATCATCAATGACACGCTAGGGCACCACATTGGCGACGGCTTGCTGCAGTCTGTGGCGCACAGGCTGCAGCAGTCGGTGCGCTCGGGCGATCTGGTCAGTCGTCTTGGCGGCGATGAATTTGTGGTGATTCTGCGTCATCTGCAAGACGGTGCACAGGCGCGCTGGCAGGCCGAGCACCGGCTGATTCCGCTGATCCGTGAACCACACCAGGTGCAGGGTCACGAGCTCAATGTGTCATGTAGCGTCGGCATTGCCATTTACCCATCCGATGGCCATGATCTGGTGGAATTGATGCGCCGCGCCGATGCCGCCATGTATGAGGCCAAGACCTCGGGGCGCGATGCGGCACGGGTATTTGATGCCTCGATTGACCTGGCGATACGTGAGCGCCAGTCGCTGGAGCAGCAATTGCGGCTGGCGTTGGAACGTAACGAGTTCACGTTGCATTACCAGCCCCAGGTGGATGCGGTCACGCTCAAGATGGTGGGTGTCGAGGCCTTGCTGCGCTGGAACAGCGCAGAGCTTGGTTCGGTATCACCCGGGCGTTTCATTCCGGTGGCCGAAGAATGCGGGCTGATTCAGTCAATTGGGCGATGGGTGATTGACGAGGCGTTCAGGCAAATAGCCGCATGGCAAACCCACGGATTTGATCAGATGGACATATCCATTAACTTATCTGCAGCGCAATTGGCCGACCTTGACCTGGTGGGCATGGTGGGCGGCGCCATTGAACGCCATGGCTGTGACCCAACCCACGTGGTGCTGGAAATCACGGAGTCTCACCTGATGACAGATGCTCAGGCCGCAAGCGACAAGCTTTACGCTCTCAAGGCCTTGGGGCTGCAATTGTCGATTGACGACTTTGGCACTGGTTACTCCAGCCTAGCGTATCTGAAGCGCTTTCCCATCGATGAGCTGAAAATCGACCAGTCCTTCGTGCAGAGCATGCAAGATGACCCGGCGGACCTGGCCATCGTGCGCTCCATCATCGCGCTGGGCCATGCCTTGGGTCTGCGTCTGGTTGCCGAAGGGGTGGAGACGGAAGTGCAGGCCGCACAGCTCAAGGCACTGGGTTGTGATGAGTTGCAGGGATACTATTTTTCACGCCCCTTGAGTGCTCAGGCGCTGGAGCATGGCCTGCTTTATGGTCAGAAGTTGACCGACGCCCGTCATAGTGTTTGATGTCGTAGCTCGGTTTACCTGATTTTCGTGGCAATAATAGGGGCTAGGAGTATGCACATGCTGACCCGAGACCTGAATCATGAATTGGATGCCGCGCGCGATGCGGGGCCCGTGAAAGACATTGTCATTCCACCCTGTCCGCAGTTGCTGGTGCAATTGCAGAACGAACTGGCCCAGGCTGACCCGAGTCCACAACGCGTGGCCGAAATCGCTGAAGGTGACGTGGCGATGACGGCGGCCCTGATCAAGATCGCCAACAGTTCGCTGTATGCGCGTCGTGAGCCGGTCAGCTCGGTGGTGCAGGCGATAGCCATGCTAGGTGTCAAGCCCACCGCGACTATTCTGACCGGATTTTTGTTACGCCATTCGATTCGCATTGATCCGACGCTGATCGAGCATTTCTGGGAGTCTTCCACACGTCGATCGCTGGCTATGGCGCATATTGCCCGCCAGATGTACGGCGTCGATGTGGAGGTTGCCAAAACCTGTGGGCTGTTTTTTCACGTGGGCATTCCTGTGATGTTGCAGGGTGTGCGTGGCTACAGTGGCACATTGGTGGAAGCCCTGGCGCGTCAGGACCGCAGCTTTGTTCAGACCGAAAACGCGGTGCATCGCACAGATCACGCGGTGGTGGGGGCTATCGTCTCCAAAACCTGGCGCTTGCCCCAGGTGATTACCCATGCGGTGCGGCTGCATCATGACTTTGCGGTCTTGTCGGACGATCACGTTGCCTTGCCGGTGCGTCAACTGGTGGCCATTGCCGCTATCGCTGATCACCTGGTGGCGCGTCACGAGGCGGTTAAGGATCAGCGCGAGTGGGAGAAATTTGGCGCCCTGTGCCTGGAGTTTTTGCAGATTAGCCCAGAGGAAGTGGAGAACTGGGTCGATCAGCTTTATCCGGTGTTTCAGCAAGTGGTGGTGGCCTGATCCGCCACCCGAACATAGCCGGTTGACGCCCATGGATAACACCCAACTGGCGATCAGTTTTTCCGTGGCCATCGGGCTAGGTGCGCTTTTGGGCCTGGAGCGCGAGCGTACCAAGGGTGGTGATGGTGGCGCAGGTGTGCGCACTTTTGCGCTGATTGCTTTGAGCGGTGCGGTTGCCGGTTATCTGGATATATCCATGGGTCTGGGCAATTGGGCTCTGGTCATGTTTGTTGCCATTACCGCCCTGATCGTCGGCATGTACGTGGTGACGGCCATGCGCGGTGACACCGGCATCACTACCGAGGTGTCGGCCTTACTGGCTTTTTTGCTGGGCCTGCTTTGCGCGCACGGGCGCTTGCAAGTGGCCAGCTGGATAGCAGTGGCCATGGCACTGCTGCTGGCGCTCAAGCAATGGTTGCATCACCTGGCCAGCCAGATCGACGCGGCCGATGTGGAAGCTACGCTCAAGTTCGCCATCGTGTCGCTCATCATCCTGCCTTTGGTGCCCAACACCAATTACGGACCACCGCCGCTGGACGCGCTCAACCCCTACAAAATCTGGCTGATTGTGGTGCTGATTTCGGCACTGAACTTTGCAAGCTACCTAGTGATCAAGGTGGTTGGCACCCAACATGGCATTGGCCTGGTTGGGTTGCTTGGTGGTTTGGCTTCAAGCACGGCAGTCACTTTGGGCTTTGCCCGGCGCAGCAAGCTCGATGCCACCGAGGCACCGGCGCTGGCGACGGGTATCTTGATGGCCTGGACCGTCATGTTGTTTCGCGTTGGATTGATGGCCGTAGTGATTAGTTGGGAACTCGGTGTCAAGCTGGCTCCGTTGCTGGGTGTGCTCAGTGTGGCTAATCTGGGGGCCTGTTGGTGGTTGTGGCGCATGAGCACCCATCAGCCGCGTGGTGAGGTGAAGTCTGGCAACAACCCATTTGAACTCACAGAAGCGATCCAGTTTGGCCTACTGTTTGGCGTTGTGGTGCTGCTGGCACGTGTTGCACGAGTGTATTTTGGCGAAACCGGGCTGTACGTAGCCTCGGGCATCGCTGGCCTGACGGATGTGGATGCCATCACCATGGCCATGGCCGACCGGGCCAAGGTCGATGTGGCAACCCTGACGGTGGGCGCGCGGGCCATCATCATTGCGGTGCTGGCCAACACCCTGGCCAAAGGGGCCATGGCCGTCGGTATCGGCTCAGCAGAACTGCGTCGCATCATGTTGCCGGTGTCTGCACTGTTGATCGGCGTTGGCGTGGTGGGGCTTTTCGTGCTGATTTGAGTGATGCCAAACAAAGTCAAGGCGTTATTGGTGGGTGTTGTCCCACTGCTTGCATCACCGCCTGGCCCAACTCGATCACGGCAAGAGCGTAGTAGCTGCTCCAGTTGTAGCGGGTGATCACGTAAAAGTTGTTGGTACCCGCTAGGTAGCTTGGCGGTGCGTCGCCGTTTTGCAGTTCGATGAGCGCCAGCTTGCTGGGGGTTTGCAAAGCGTCTCCTTCCAGCACAGCACCAGCGGCTTGAAAGGATGCCACGGTAAATGTGGGCAGGATGTCCGGTGCCATCAGTGCAGGCAGGTCCAGCCGTGAGGGATCAAAACTCACCGGGTAATGTGTGGGCAGACCGGCCTGCCAGCCATAAGCCTTGAAGTAATTGGCCACCGAGCCGATGGCATCTGCCGGACTGGAATACAGGTCGATCTTGCCATCACCATCAAAGTCGACGGCGTACCTGGACCAGCTGCTGGGCATAAATTGCGGCATGCCCATGGCACCGGCATAGCTGCCACGCTGGCTGGCCGGGTCGGTGCCGGACAGGCTCATCAGGCTCAAAAATTGCGCCAGCTCACTCTTGAAATAAGCGCTGCGTTCGGTGGCGCGAGGGTGGCTGGCGGGGAAATCAAATGCCAGCGTGGCCAGCGCGTCCAGCACGCGGTAGTTGCCCATCTGTTGGCCATAAATGGTTTCCACGCCGATGATGCCCAGAATGATCTCCACTGGCACACCCGTTTGCGCCTGCGCGCGCAATAGCGTGTCGCGATTGGCCTGCCAGAAGGCGACTCCAGCGCGGATGCGCTGGGGCTCAACAAAGCGGCTGCGGTACACCTGCCAGTTTTTGGCTACGCCTGCAGCGGGTGGCGTGACGGCTTTGGCGATGGCCGGGATGTAATGCGCTTGCGCCAGCGTCTGGCGTACCCAGGTTGCGTCCAGATGACGCAGTTGGGCTATCTCGTCAGCCGCCTGCATGGCATCGGTTCGTAGCGCGTAGCTGGGGCCGGGAATGGGCGCACTGGCAGCGGCTTTGCTGACTTTCTTTTTGTGGTGATGAATTCCGGCTTCTGCCCTTATGGATAAAGCGCTTATAGCTATAAAAAAAAGTGCAATGGTAGGTCGTATGGCGGGCAGAGGCATGGTGGCGAGAGGAGGTGTCAGGCACCCCAGCGCAGTTGCTGGAGTTCACGCTGCAGTGTAGTCAACCGTTGGCTGACGACCTGGTGCTGGTCGGAGGGGGCGTAGCGCAGGGCCTCCAGGCGCAACAGCCAGTCGATAAAGGCCCGCGCGTCGGGCTTCTTTACCTCTTGGTCTTGCAATAGGAGCGCCAGCTGACGTGGTGTGCTGTGCTCGGGCGGCGTAAGTTCGGCGTGTTGCAGGCGACTTCTGGCCTGTGCCAGCAGACGCAGCCATGGGTCTTGGCGCTGTCGGTCCCAGGCGCTCCAGGCGGCACCGGCCAGGCTGACGGTGATGACGATGGCGCACAGCAGGTAGATCAGGTCTTCCCAGCTGGGCGCGTCAAAGCCGATGTTTTTGAGCAGGTTGATTTGCGCCGTCTGGGTGTAGTTCAGTACCCACTGGTTCCAGCGGTTATTGACCGCCTCCCAGGTGGCGCGCAGATTGAGCGCAAAACGCGGGTTGACGTTGCCGAGGATGGCCTGGGCAATGACACCGCGCGGTGCTTCCAGTCGGGCAAAGCTACCAATGCGTGAGGGCGCCACCACCGCTGTCGGGTCCACACGCACCCAGCCTTGGCCGGGCAACCAGACCTCGGCCCAGGCGTGGGCATCACTTTGGCGCACGGTCCAGAAGCCATCGACGCTGTTGCGTTCACCGCCTTGGTAGCCAGTGACCACGCGTGCGGGCACACCGGCACCGCGCATCAGGATGACAAAGCCCGCTGCGATGTGCTCGCAAAATCCGGCCTTGCGGTCAAACCAGAACTCGTCGGCACTGTCGCGCCCATAGACGCCGGGCTCTAGCGTGTAGACATATCCGCCGGTGCGAAGCCGCTCCAGGGCCTGCTGCACCACGAACGCGCCCGCGTCAGAGCCTGCAGGTGCGGCGCGTCTGAGTGATTGCGCCAGCGCCAGCGTGCGCGGGTTGAAGCCACTGGGCAGCGCCAGATACGGGGCCAGCAGCGCGGCGCTCTGATTGCGGCCATAGGCATATTGCGGGTAGCTGGTGGCCGAGTAGCGCAGCAGCTCAGTGGCGTTGCGGTCTTGTAGCCATTGCAGCTCGGCGGTCATGCGCGCGCGACCTTCGGGCAGTTGCGGTGCATTGGGGGTGGCATCCAGCGTCAGAAGCCAAGGACGCTGGTTGGGCTCCAGAGTGACCTGATAGCGCACCGCCGGGCCGCTCACCTGCAGGGCAGCGTTGGCCGCGCGCAGTAGAGCAAAGTCCTCGGCATGGCGCCAGCGCAGGCCGTCAAAGTTGGATAGCACAGGCCCGCGAAAGTACAAGTCACTTTGCGGGGGCGGCGCACCTTCAAAGTTGATGCGCATGGCCACGCTGTCGTCGAGTGCCAGGCTGGCGATGTTGCCGACCGCCATGTCAGCCGACAAACCGCTGCGTCCGCTCATGGCATCACTGGGCAAGCCCCACAGCGGGGCCATGCGTGGAAACAGCAGGAACAGCACCACCATGATGGGCGCACCCAGCAGCGTCATGCCCCCGCCAATGCGCGCGGCGTGCCACAAGGGTGGCCTGCCAACCGGCATATGGGCGTTGACCAGCGCCGTCAGCAGACCCAGCAGTGCGACCAGCATGGCGGCGGCGGTCAGCAGCGACTGCGAGTAGAAGAAGTTGGTCAGCATCAGGAAGAAGCTGAGAAAAAACACCACGAACGCATCGCGCTGGGCGCGCAGTTCCAGGGTTTTCAGGGCCAGCAGCACCACCACCAGGGTCACCCCGGCATCACGCCCGAGCAGGGTTTTGAACGACAGCAGCGTGGCACCCACGGCCAGCGCCAGCAGGCCCAGGCGCCACCATCGGTTCGGTAGCGGCTGGCTGCGCCATGCCAGCACACCACGCCACAGCATCACCGCGCCGGTGAGCAGGCTGCACCATAAGGGCAGTTCACCCAGCATCGGGGCCACCACCCAAGCAATGACAACCAGCATGAACAGCGTATCGCGCGCGTCGCGCGGTAGATGCGTCAGGGCGGACAGGAGCTTCATGCCAGCGCCAGCGCGCGCAGGCAGCGCTGCAGGTGAACCGGGCCGTGGTCAGGCGCCATGTCCTGGCCGTTCAGGCGCAGACCATAGCGCAGACCCAGCTGGTCAGCCCGCAGCACCCAGGCGCACAGACGGCTGAGTTGCTGTTCGGGATGGTTCAAGCCGGTGAGTGGGCGGTCGAGCCAGAGGTCGTGCTGCTGCGCGGCGACGTGGTCGCGGCTCACCATCTCACCGGTTTTGGCGGCTTTTTTCCAGAGGATGTTTTTTAGCGCGTCACCGCGCCGGTAGGGTCTGAAGCTGTCCGGCTCGCCATGGTGGCGCGGTGCGGTTCGCGTCGGGCCATGTTCTGCATCTGTGGCGCCATCGGGCAGCGCCGGGGGATGTGCCTCAGGCCTTGGGTAAACCAGCACCTGCGCAGCGGGTCGCCACAGCGTCCAGACCCGAAAGGTGCCCAGCGGAAACAGCGTTTGCACACTGAGGGTCGGCAGGGGGTGCAGGCCGCGCTGTGGGGCTTGCCAGGCTAGGAACACGCTGGCACTGGCTTGCGGCGCCACATCCGTGTGCACCCATTGGTCGGTGTCGGAGACAGCCAGGGCCAGGGCATAACGTCGGTGTTTGAGCGTGTTTAGAATCTTTACGTCAAATTCGGCGTTAGCCCCCGTAAATACTGGACTAGGTGCTCCTAGAGTCAGAGTAACGCCGCGCAGATTGCTGTGGCTCACGTGCATCGCCACCAGGGCACAGCCCGCCAGCAAAAACGTCAGCAGATAGCCCAGGTTGAGCTGGTAATTGATGGAGGCCACCAGCAGCACCAGCAGCGTGACCCCCAGCAGCAACCCGGCGCGGGTGGGCAGGATGTAGACGTTGCGCTGGGTCAGCGTGACGCTGTCAGCCAGCGGCATGCGCGCTTGCCACCACTGGCGAAACCGCGCCCGCAGCATCTGAATAGGATGTCGAGCCAAGGCAATCGTGGAACTGGCTCTGCCAGGCCACCGGGTGCGCCCCCTTGAGGGGGATGCGCCAAAGGCGCTTCGGGGGGGTGTCATTACGGTAGCGGCACGGTTTCCAGCATGGCGCGCACCTGTTCTTTGGCGCCACGGTTGGCGTCGCCGGTGGGAATAAGTCGGTGCGCAATGGTTTGCGGCAGGATGGCGCGCACGTCGTCCGGGGCCACATAAGTGCGTCCGTTCAGCAGAGCACGCGCCTTGGCGGCGCGCAGCACGGCAATCCCAGCGCGTGGGCTCAGGCCTTGCACAAACCAACGGCCCGAGCGGGTGGCAGCCAACAAGTCCTGCACATAGTCCAGCAGCGGATCGGCGGCGTGCACGGCTTGCACCTGGCGCTGCAGCTCCAGCAGCTCGGCTGCCGTGAGCAGGCTGGGCAGGGCATCAACCAGTTCACGCCGATCCACACCGTCGAGCAACTGGCGCTCCGCCTCTCGGCTGGGGTAGCCCAGCGAAATGCACATCAAAAAACGGTCCAGCTGCGACTCGGGCAGGGCATAGGTGCCAGCCTGGTCCATCGGGTTTTGCGTGGCGATGACAAAAAAAGGTTGGGGCAGGGCGCGCGTTTCGCCTTCGACGGTGACCTGCTTTTCTTCCATGGCTTCAAGCAGCGCGCTTTGCGTCTTGGGGCTGGCGCGGTTGATCTCATCGGCCAATAGCACCTGGGCAAACAGCGGGCCAGCGTGGAACACAAACGCATCTTTGCCGCGTTCAAAAACCGAGACGCCAAGCAAGTCGCTGGGCATCAGGTCGGAAGTGAATTGGACCCTTGAAAACGCCAGCCCAAAGGTGCGCGCCAGCGCGTGGGCCAGGGTGGTTTTTCCGACGCCTGGCACGTCTTCGATCAGCAGGTGACCACCGGCCAGCAGGCAGGCCACGCAATCCTGAGTCTGATCATATTTACCCACAATCACAGTGGTAAGCTGATTCATTAAAGCTGTAAGCTTTGCTTGTATGTCCATGAGTTAACCTTACCAAAAAATATTCTCAGGAGACGACGCACCATGACAATGACCGGATACTTTACTCACCCGAGCTTTCGCAAACATGAAATGGGCCCCGGCCACCCGGAATGCCCCGAGCGGCTCGACGCCATTGACGACCGTCTGCTGATCTCGGGTCTGGATGTGGCGCTGGATCGACGCGAGGCCACACCCGCATCCACTTCCGACATCGAACTGGCACATGGTCGCATGTATGTGGCAGCCATTCGCGGTTTGAATGCCGAACTCAAGGAAGAAATTGCTGCAGGTGGCGCTGACCACCTGCAGATTGACCCTGACACCAGTATCAATATCCATACCTGGACAGCAGCGCTGCATGCTGCCGGTGCCGCCACGGATGCGGTGGACGCGGTGCTGGCGGGCGAGATGAAAACCGCCTTTTGCGCGGTGCGTCCGCCCGGTCACCATGCCTGCCGCGAGAAGGCGGGCGGCTTCTGCTTTTTCAACAACGTGGCCATTGCCGCCAAATATGCGCTGGAGCGCCACAACCTGCAGCGCGTGGCGATTGTCGATTTTGACGTGCATCACGGCAACGGTACCGAAGACATTGTCAAGGGTGATGACCGCATCTTGATGGTGAGTTTTTATCAGCACCCGTTTTACCCGTTGGACTGGCAACACTCCAACGCCTCCAATTTGGTGAACCTGCCGGTGCCGGCTTATACCAAGGGCATGGAAATCCGCGAGATGATTGAAGCCGCCTGGATGCCCCGTCTGGAAGAGTTCCAGCCGGAGCTGATTTTGATCAGTGCGGGTTTCGATGCGCACCGCGAGGACGATATGGGGCAACTTGGTTTGGTGGAAAACGACTACGCCTGGATGACCAGCCGCATCATGGATGTGGCGAATCGGCACGCAAAGGGCCGAGTGATCAGTTGCCTGGAAGGTGGTTATGTGATGAGCCCGCTGGCACGCAGCGTGGAGGCGCATATTCGGGTTCTTGCGGATGTCTGAAGCGCCCCCCATCGACTGGCCAACCTGGTTTGCGTCCCTGACGCGAACCAGCGCGTTGGTTGAACTGGCAGCCTTGCTGGGGTGTGCCTTGCTGGCTTGGCTGCTGTCAAGTGTGGTTGCGGGGGCATTTGCCGGTCGCGACAGCAAATCCATCATGTTTGGGCGGCGCATTGTTGATGGGGTACTGTTCCCTGCGCTGTGGCTGAGTTTTGCTTACCTGTCGCGCAAGCCATTGGCTCAGGTGGTACCGCTGGCGGTATTCAAGATTGTGATTCCGGTGCTTCTATCCCTGCTGGTGATTCGTGTGGGTGTCAAGGTGCTGCAGGTTGCCTTCAAGGAAACGCCGCTGATTCGTCTTTTGGAGCGCAGCATTTCCTGGCTGGCCTGGTTGGCCTTTGTGTTGTGGGTCACCGGCTTGCTGCCTGCGGTGATGGATGAGCTCAATGATGTGACCTGGAAGGTGGGTGGTGCGACGCTGTCAGTGCGCAAGATCATTGAAGGTTCTCTGACAGCAGGTCTGGTGTTGATCATTTCGCTGTGGATTTCTTCAGCAATCGAAGCCAAGTTGCTGCGCAACGCCAAAGGTAGCGAGCTGAGTTTGCGCATGGCAGTGAGTAATGCGACACGTGCGCTGTTGATGTTTGTCGGGCTGCTGCTGGCACTGTCTGCGGTGGGTATTGATCTGACAGCCTTGTCGGTGCTTGGTGGCGCCGTGGGTGTGGGCATCGGCTTTGGCCTGCAAAAGCTGGCGGCCAACTATGTATCGGGGTTTGTGATTTTGACTGAACGTAGCATGCGCATAGGCGACAACGTGATGGTGGATGGTTTTACCGGGATCGTCACCGAGATCAACGCTCGCTACACGGTGATTCGATCACTCAGCGGGCGCGAATCCATCGTTCCCAATGAAATGCTGATCACCAATCGTGTCGAAAACCACTCGCTGGCTGATAAAAACGTCTGGCAGTCCACCGCAGTGTCGGTGGGCTATGACAGCGATGTCGGTCTGGTGCAGAAGTTGTTGCAACAGGCAGCGTTGGACCAGTCGCGTGTATTGCGAGAACCCGCGCCTTCGGCCGCTCTGGATAATTTTGGGGCGGATGGATTGAACTTCACCTTGGGTTACTGGATTGCCGATCCTGAGAACGGTAGTTTGAACCTGCGGTCCTTGATCAATCTGGAGATCCTGCGCCTGTTGCGTGAGCATCAGATTGAGATTCCTTATCCGCAGCGTGTTGTTCACCAACAAGTGACCAGATGAGTCGTGGCTGGCATGGCTATAATAAAAAAGCACGATCGTTCTTTTATTGGGGTTTCCCCGGACTATCGTTGTAGTGACCATGCTGGCATGTCCAGCCGCTTAGAATGCTTAGGTTGACGTGCACGTCAATCTGACTTGCGTGTGCGCACTGTTTCGTGAGCCTATAAATTACTACTTTGGAGAGACGTTTTTATGAAAGTCCTGGTCGCAGTCAAACGCGTGGTGGACTACAACGTGAAAGTCCGGGTCAAGTCGGACAACACAGGTGTAGACATCGCCAACGTCAAAATGAGCATGAACCCGTTTGACGAAATCGCCATTGAAGAAGCCGTTCGCCTGAAAGAA
>JARLJH010000015.1 GCA_031291305.1 Rhodoferax sp.
GAGTGTGAACGCGGTGCCCGAGGTGACTTCCACGTTTGCCGTATCTGTCAGGGTGTAGGTCGCACCGCCCTCGGCGGTGAAGGTCAGCTTGTTGGCAACAATATCGTTGGCTGCGCCATTGAGTTTGAGGAAGCCGGTGCCAGTGACAACCAGCGAGCCAGTGCTGGCATCGTAGGTCGAACTGGTGATCGCGGGCACAGCTACGTTGCTGACGGTGACAGCGTTTGTAGCATCCGCCGCCGTTGTGGTGATACTGCCATCCCAATTCGTTGCGCCCGCTAAATTAAAGGCACTACCGCCGCTCGAATTGGTGCCCGCCTTGTTCAAGATTTGGTTCAGGGCCGCTTGGTCGGCGGCATTCAACGTGACCGAGAATGCGGTTGCGCTGGAGGCTGTGACGTCGCCCGATGTCAATGTATAGGTCGAACCACCTTCGCCAGCCAAGGTTAGCTTGTTGACGGCAATGGTGTTGCCTGTGTTCATGTTTGTTCCGGTCACTGCCAATACGCCGGAAGTGGCATCGTAGGTTGCCGACGAGATGGTGGGTGAATCGACGGTGACCGTAAAGGTTCTTGTGGCGGTGGAGGTGCCATCACTGACTTGTACCGTGAATGTGTCGGTGCCCGCAAAACCAGTGGTCGGTGTGTAGGTAATGGTGCCGCCAGGAGTGATGTCGGTGCTACCTGACGCCTTGGTTGCGCCGCTGAAACTCAATGTGCCGTGAGTGGGTGCAACACTTGGCGTCCAAGTTTCAGTTTGCGCGGAATCACTGTCGCTGACATGTAAGTTAGGGATCAGATCAATCGCGCCGGAATCATGGACAACTGTTAGACTGGTACTGCCACCAATAAAGGTGGGAGCAATATTAACGGCACCTACGGTGAAGTCTTGAACGTAAAGAATGCCAGAACCACTAGAGTCGGAAGTATTGTCAATTCCCCCGATAACACCACCGGTTCCATCCGCAACCAGCGGAACTTCACCGCCGTAAAGGTATGACAGTGGATTTGTGGAAATGTGGTCGCCACTTCCCAACGTTAGAGGATGGGTAACAGCGGTAGAAAGTGTCGTGGTGTTAACGTAGAAACCAAGGTCGGCCGCACCATAGGTTGGAATATCGACAAAAACATTGCCGGAAGTCAATTGGACCGCCCAGCCCCCCCCTGGTGCGCTGTATGTCGTGCTATAGCGCAGCAATGCAATCTCGGACCCTACTTTCGCACCCGCTGCTGAAAAGAGTTGCCCATCTATGTTGAAGCCCTGGTTATAGCCATATTGAGTGTTCCATCCTGCATAGGGAACGGATTCCATCAGGAGAAATCCCCCAGTAGACAAGCCAACAGGAATTGTTGTGCCACCCTGCACACTCGCCAAACTACCCGACGACAGTTTCGTTCCAGAACTGCTGACGATCTCATACACGTTATGGTCAAAAACGGTGTTCGTGGCATTCCCGATGACCATCACGTTGCCTAACCCGTCAACAACTTCTGATCCAAAGGAGACGGAGTAATTAGATCCGTTTAATACCCCTGAGGCCGAGTATCCTGTGACTTGCGGGAGGCTAGGAATACTATTGCTCGATACCAATGTGCCGGTTGCCGAATAGAGACTTATCTTGCTACCTGCGGTCGCAAACCCACCGTTGGCAAGGCTGAACAGACCACCACCTGTAATGCCTGTGTTATTTACTGTCTTGGTCCCGCTGTTGTCGAATATCTCAATAGAACTGCCATTTAGTTCAACAACGAATCCGCCACCGGTCAGACTGACTATTTGGGCACTTGTTGCACCCGCAACGTCTATTGTCTTGTGGGTAACCACCCCGCTAGGGGTGACTACCGCAAACTGTATGGGGCCATTTAATGATTTCGTTGAATTTGTGTAAGAGGGCATGGAAGAATATGGGTGCGATACGGTCACGTTCGTCCCCGCATACATGACCACCGTATTGCCGTTTGAAAGATAGGCGTTGCCTAACACGGTGCTTCCAGGATTTCCGCCGCTCGCGCTCGCAGTTTGTACGGTCACCTTGGGTTGTGCCGTAAAGTTTGCCACCGAGGCAGCCAATAAACCGTCGAAATCACTCGACGTTGTCGACGAAAGAACAGGGTCGACAACAATAGCTCCGGTGGACACCTCCAGTATCCAGTTGCCGCCATGGGCAGCGGAACCCGTTGAATCGTTGGATGCAGCAATATCCGCCCCGGTAGCCTGGGCTAACGCGGAGACAAAGGCATCGCCATCAGCGCCTTTCGCCACATCACAACCGTATAACAATAGGTCTCCACCTGGCTTCAGGGCATGTCCGAGCTCAGCCAGTTCGGCTTGCACAACCGGCGTTGACAAGCTCGCGCTGGTCACGGTGTCTGAACCCAGGTTCAGGGTCGCCTGGCTTCCATGGCTAAGTAGGTGAATGGCGTCATAGCCACTGTGGGATTCAGCCCATTTGGCGATTTGAGCCAGACCGCTTTGACTGCCGTCAATTTCTTCAATTTCCACCCCTGCACGAATGTCCGCTTCAAGCGTTTTGTATTGCGCCAGAGAGGTTTCGATGAAAACAACTTCTTTCTTGCCATTGTCCAGAGTCGGGTCTCCCGCACGCACTTGCACCGGGGCTGGGGCAACAGGAATCAGTGTCTTGGCGGCCGCATCTGCCGCAGCATGAGCGGTGCTCGTGTCATGGGCTGTGTCCACCAAAGTTGTTGCAGCAGCTCCGTCAAACATGAGCCGCGCTTCCAGCGCCAGGGGTCGTGGGCGCGCCCGTTGGATCGTTCGGTGGTTGTTGCCCTTTGCCTTTTTCGTGTCATCCTGACAACTCTTGCTCGATGACTTGCTACGCCCTCGCACGCACTCGGCCACGGCGACGTAGGTGCGAGTAGCTTCATTCCAGACAATGCGAAAAATTCTGTTCATGATCAGAGTTCCTTGGCAAGCAAATTCAATAGAAAAAATAATAAAAATAGTGACGCTTAAGCGAATGCTCAGGTCATCCTTCCCCGACAAAGGCACCTTCAATCGGCGTCCAAAAACTATTGACAGGGGTTTCTACGGCGCAGTAGCCGCCACCTTCTTCGTTGGTGTCCTGGATCAATACCTGCCGAAAGCCCGGAACAAGGTCAAAGTCCAGGACTTCATTGACGGAATCAGGCAGTTCAAGCCAACCTCGAATTTTTCCGGTTTTCTTCTCGATGACGGCAATACCGCTTAGAAGTGGTACCTTGCTCTCAAGCAAAGGGATTTCTCGCCGTGTTGAACGAATATTGGACAGCCCAACAAATAGAAAGTCGCCATGGGTGCGCAATCCGCGGGTGAATCCTGGCAGTCGAGCAACGATATCTGCCTTTCGGCTTGCGATGTCTATTTTTAGAACATCGCCAAATCCCGAGTTGCAGACAAAAAGTTCTTCGTCAAATAGTCGTGGTGAATGAGGTAGGGTGAGACCCGCAACGGCAATGTCGCCACTGATGACATCCATCAGAACGCCGCTTTTCGTAGAAAGGTTGCGGTAGCCTCTTGGTGTATCGCAAGGTGCAAAAGCGGTGGCAAAAACGACACGATCATTGTGAAAAGCAAAACCGTTGAGATGACAGCGATCTTCCGGCATCAATTCTGAAATAAATGAAGGTTGCCACAGCGGTGAAAAACTGTAGGTGCCATTGCAATGCGCAATACATGAGAACTGAGTATTAGCGAATATGACAGATTCACCAGATATCTGTATATCGTGCGCACGGCAGTTTCCCGTAAGGTATACCGCGCGCGGCGCAAAAACCGCGTCATAGCGATTGGGGTCCGCCGGGTAACTTGCCGCCATGTGCGGCGCATTGTTAAAAATTGCGATTGCACGGCGAGAGGTAATGACGAGCCTATTACCAAGGACATTCACGCCGAATGGGTTGTGAAACGGAATGACCGTTGCACTAAGTTGGCCATGTTCAGCCCCCAAGCAAAATAATCTTAAGGCATCAGTACTGACGACCAATGAAACTTTTAATTGGTCCAATATATCTACGATATCACCGTAGATCGAAATGACACTTCCCTGTTCATTTGGGAACGGGGATGCAAAACTTGCACTTTTTCCCATATGAAAATATTCCTTTTATCGATGAATGTTTATCCGAAGATGCGGATCAACAAAAAAGAATTCATATAAAAACGGTCTCTAGCCCACGTAACACCTGGGTAAGCAGATATGAAAATAATAGCAATCTAAAGGTATCTCGAACCTGTCCATGTCACTGCCCGGCCGGGGCCGCGAGGTTGACGCGCCCGCTCATGCCTGCAATCAGTTCTGGAAATTTGCCGCTGATGGTGGCCACCAGCTTGACCGACTGGCTCACCGGGTCCACCCGGGCGCCGATACGTTGCACCTTGGCCGGGTAGCTTTTGCGGGTCTCATCGATGCTGACCTGAAAGGCGTAGCCGGGTTTGACCCAGGCGAGCCATTTGCTGGGCACCAGGAATTCGATTTCCAGCACGCTGTCGTCGATGATGTCCAAAATGGCCTGGCCGGGCTGCACGTATTGCTGCTCGCGCACCTTTTGCTCGGCCACGCGCCCGGAGAACGGCGCGGCAATGCTGCATTTGCTGAGCATGGTGCTCATGGCTGCCACTTCTGACTTGTTTTTTGACACCTCCACCTCGGACATCTCTAACTCCACCTTGCCGATGGAGTTGAGCTCGGCCAGGCGTTTGTTGGCGCTCCACGTGGTGTCGGCGCCGCTGAGCACGGCACGGGCTTTGTTGAGTTGCGCTTGCTGCAACGAGCAATCGAAGCTGACCAGGTTTTGCCCGGCCTTGAAGGCGCCACCTTCCTGGACAGGCAGGCGACTGATCTTGGCGCCAATCTCGGCGGCCAAGGTGGTATAGCGGTGAGGCGCCAGTTGGGCACGTATTTCATGCTGATCCAAGCTAGCTTTCGCGGAGCCCGCAGCCGCAGAGGCAACCGCTGGCACAGTGGCAACAGGGACTTGTCCCAGCACTGCGGCCGGGCCCTGCTTGGGGTCCGCCGCCATGGCCTGAGAGATACCCAGGGCGAACAGTCCGCAGATCACCGCCGATAAGCGCATGTGCTTTTGCATGATCAACGTTTACCAGGACACGAGTTTTTGAGACTGCGGCAAGACAACGCCGGCCGCAGGGGTTGGAGCCAAGATCGACTTAGCGGGCTCAGCCTCACTGATCGGTAACTCCCCATTTTCCCAGTGCTTGATGGCATTGCCAATAACGGACTGCAGGTCGTGCAGGCTGATATCTTGAATGCTGCCGATCTCAGGCTCCATCCCCAACGTTGCTTGAAGTCTGCTTGCAGCGGCGTGGGCTTGGGCCAGCGCCTGGTAGCGGCGCAGCAAGCTGAGAATGGCAGCGGTGTTGTTGGCCACCATGTCGAGCTTGCTGACGGTCTGGGCTTGTTCTCGGTTTGCCATATGCGCATTTATACGATTGTCAATCGACCAAATGGCATCCGAGCGTTCGAATTGCTGCAAGGCATTACTGTATTGCAGACGGGCGATGTGCATCTGGGCCAAGATCGCCATTTGGGTGGCGATACGGCGCTGGTCGGCAAGCGCAACACCGGCTTCGGCTAGGCGCTTTTGCGATGGCGCCGCGAGCAGATTCAACAGGTTGAAGGAGAGCTGCGCCCCCGCCTCGTTCCAGCTGTTGTTGACCATATATTTGTCGCTGTCATGCTTGAGGGTGTAGTTAAAGCTCAAGCTCGGGAACATGCGCAAAATGGTCTTGTGGGTTTCTTCCCTTGCGATGCGCGTGTTGTAAAACTGTTCACGTAGGTCGGCGTTGTGCGTAATAGCCACATCTTCCAGATCGGCAACTGGAAGCTCCAGCATGCGCCGGCTCAAGGCTTCAGTTGGTTCGATCACTTGAAGGTCAAGCGCCAGCGGGGCATTAATCAGGTTGGCCAGTTCGACTTTGGCGGTGGAGAGTTCTTGGTCAATGGTTTCTAGCAGGCGCATGTTTTCCAGCACTTGGCGTTGGTAGCGCAGGGAATCCAACGGGGAACGCAGCCGTTCATCTTCAGCTTTACGAGCGTCGCCCAAGGCATCAACCGCCAGTGCGATGGAACTCTTGACCTCAGCACGCAGTTTTTGAGCACTGGCGGTGCGCCAAAAGGCGCTGCGCACATCCTGGATCAGGATGTGCATGGCTTTGCGCCGACGCTCAACTGCAATCAGGGCACGATCAGCATTTTGTTTGGCGCCGTAATAGGACAGGCCAAAATCAAGCATGTTCCAAGTCAATCCCAAGTCTGTGGTGGTGTGGCTTTTGTCGCTGGAGATAAATGGATGGCCGAGTGAGGGGGCGCCAGTGACGGAGTCTTCCGCACGAGTGATGGCATATTCGCTGCGACTGCTGTATCCAGCAGAGGCCACCAGTTTGGGCAGCATGTCAAATTTGCTGACATCAAGCTGATTAAAGGCAATGTCTTCTTCCATCATTCGGGTGCGGCGGTCCAGGTTGTACTTGAGGCCACGGGCAATCGCCTCTTCCAGACTAAGCGCACCTTTGATGGGTTCCACGTCAGTTTGTGACTGACCACGGTCGGTCTGTGCCTGAGCCTGAATGTCTTGTACGGTAAAAGGACGAGGTTCGACGGTAGCGCACCCTGCCAAGACCAGTGCACTGGCAAAGATGCTTAGTTTGAAAGCTTTTGAGGCGTAGGAGGGCGTTGAAATGTGTGTGAACATAATTTTTTCGGCGTCAGAGAAATATCAAAAGGACGAATTGCCCTATGTCATGTTTTTGGCACATTACGTAACACTTAAATAGAGCTGCGTGGAATTATGCCGAACTTAGTTGCAGATGGAGTATTTTGGCTGGCCTGGGTAATATTATTTGCGTGCTATTTCATGATCTGACGATGGCCGACCAAGGTAAGTTGCCAAAATGCCACCGATGGCTTCAGGCTGAATTTGACTGTGCAACCTGATAGAAGCCCGTTGTGAATGGCTCCTATGGGTCTTGTCCTGGCACTCAAGGCGATGAAATTTTCGCTACATTGCTGCCAATTCCTGGGTATTGCCGAACGACAGCTATAGAGCGGGCAGATCAGAAAGTTGTGTGACAGCAATCAGCCTTCAGGAGTCAGTCAATTTTCTCCAACGCAGGCATTCAAATAATGGCCGCATTCACGTGAATGTGTATTGGGTTCATAAGCCATGTCTTCGTGAACAAGATGAAATTACCCCAACACTCACCGATAGCAACAACAGAGCGTCATCTCGACTGAAGATTTCGAACTGTCCACCGTCACCGGCATGGTGGGCAAGGTGTGTGTAATGCCTAGCTGACTCTTCAATAAGAAGTTCTCGTTGGAGTTTGGTCATTGATGTCTTCTTTGAGGGAAAAAGCGCGACAGCTTCCTTAACCGCGATTTCTTCATCGCAGGCAGTTCTCGCACTATCAATTGCAAGTCGGCAATTCGAGACAGCAAACTCGTACTGACCATCCAATAGCGCTTTGTGTGCTTTTTTGATCAGGCTGACGGCAGGCGCTAGCGCACTGTCAGGCTCGCATCTTGGAAGTGAGATTGCCACAGTTAAGTATTCGTCGCCACCAAGATCACGGAGAACCTTTGCCCAGGTTAATGAGTTGATGTCATGTGACTTTGATTCATTCTGTAACAAAGGACCATGATCACCATATGCCATAGCGGACACAGTAAGCTGAAAGCGAAGCCCAAGGCCATTTCGTAATTTTTCAAGGGCAAATAACTGACCATCAGTCAACGTCAAAAGAAACTGGTTCGATTCAGTCTGGCTCCATGCCTTGGTCGTGAATTGCCAAGCAATTTCAGTCTGTGCAAGCCCAAGAAAATGTACTGACCCACTACCGTCACTTGCAACTTCTACCTTCACACGAATATCTCGAACTGTGACGGGTTCTTTTTGGTTGTAAATAACCGAAAAACTCAGGCCGAAATAAATCTGCGCTATTCCGACACCGCCTCGTCCAGAAATGGAACCAACCGTAATATCAGCAAGGCTATATGAGTTATATTGAAATGACATTTAGATGACCTCGACTGAAACGACGGAAAAGTCTGTAAAAAGGTGGGCTAGAAACTATTGAATTTCTATCTGTGTGCCATAGCTCCAAGATTGGAATGACAAGCGATTGAGCTAATGTACCAATTCACGGTAGCCTTGAATGCATTTCTTCAAAGGGGCTGATGAACGGCCCCGAAGGCCACACAATATCTGCAGCTAACCAGTTCTACAGCGTTGCAGCTTGATCACAAGGCCAACCGAGCAACTCTTCTCGAACAGACCTCTCTATCGCAGCCAGTCAGAGTCACATAACTGGCCACCACAGTCTTCTTAGATTTTTGCTCCTTGCCGAGATTGATACCTGCAGATGTCAAGGTCGGCTTTGAAGGCAATTGATTTGCCTTTGCACTGTCTGCAAGCAGCCTCAACGAGTCATTCACGTCCTAACCCCTGCGACTCCTTTGCCTGCCAAGCAGTTGCTCGCATCACGCATCGGTCCACGCTGCATAACCCATTTTTTACTATCATATAGAGAGCTATAAGTCAATGCACAATAAGGGCTAAAAGGGTAAAACATATATGAGCTATTGCCCGGTCATAGAATTTTTCACAATCCGCAGCACGGTATTCAGGTCTTCAATCGGTACCTGACCTGGGGCGGAACTGGCGGCCCCCACGGCAAAACTCAGAGCCGAACCAAACACGCCGCCGATCATGCGGGTGATCGCACCCAACGGCCCCATGGACATGCTGATCAGCGGAATGCGCAGTTTTTTGCTGGCTTCGCGGGTGGCAGTGAGCAGTGTCAGCACGTCGTCCATATCGCGCGGCATGACGGCCACCTTGGCCACATCGGCGCCCAACTGGTCGGCCAGCAGGAACTTGCCCAGCAGTGCCTCCAGCCCTGGCGTGAAGGAGAAATTGTGAAACGACAGCACCAGCTTGATGCCATTGGCTTTGGCCGCCTCGCGCACCTGCGCGATGTTGGCGCCGTCGTTGGCCATTTCATAGTCGATCAGGTCAATGCTTTTGCTCTCGCACACCGCCTTGTACATGGCAATCACCTGGGCTTCAGTCAGCGCAATCTTTTCGCCACCCTCCATGGTGGAGCGGCGGGTGAACAGCAGGGGGATGTTGCCTGCTTCATTTTTAATAGCTATTGCCGCAGCAATGACGGCGGCTGAGTCGGCTATTTGCTCAAAAAAATCGACCCGCCACTCCAGCACGTCGGGCTTTTTGGGCAGCACGATGG
The DNA here is from genome assembly GCA_031291305.1 of Rhodoferax sp. Lineage (GTDB taxonomy): Bacteria > Pseudomonadota > Gammaproteobacteria > Burkholderiales > Burkholderiaceae_C > Rhodoferax. The sequence continues at coordinate 9,265 of JARLJH010000015.1, forward strand.
CCAGCTCAGTCAGGATCTTGTCCAGCGTGCGCCCGACCAGCGGAGTGCAGATCAACGGAAATTTGCCGCCCGCAATGGCTTGTCCGTTTAGTTCAATGGGTTTGGATGTTTGCATGTCTCGCTCCGTCAAAAAAAATGCCTGCCAGCACCCTTGGGGCACCAGCAGGCACTGTACGTCATGTGCAGGTTGATTTAGCAGGCGCTGGCCATGTCTTCGGAGGTGAATTCGCCTTCTTCCAGCGCCGGGTCGTAGAACTCGCCAAACAGTTCCTTGTCGCTCGGGCGGTCTTCCTTGATCGGCACCGACACCCAGGTGGTGTTCATGTAGTGCTTGAGGCTGACGTTCTCGCTGATGACGTTGCCACCCCAAGTACCGCAGCCCAGGCTGGAGGTCATGGGCATGCCGTTGTTGAACGCACCGGCGTTGGCCTTGCTTTGCGGTTGGCGCACCATCATGCGGCTGACCGGTGCGGCCATGGCCAATTGGTGGATATGGTCCTGGTTGAACGAGTAGATGCCGCAGGAGTGGCCCTTGCCGCCCACTTCGTAAATGCCGCGCATCATCTTCAGAGCTTCGTCGAACGTGCCGTACTTGTACACCGCCAGCAGGGTGGTGAGCTTTTCACGCGAGAACGGGTACTCTTTGCCAATGCCATCACCGCGCACGATGATGAACTTGCGGTCTGCCGGGATGCTGAAACCGGCTGCTTCGGCCACCTTTTGCGGCGCAATTGCCACGGTGTCGGCCAGGCGGTGGCCTTCATCGTCCCACATGGCTTTGCGTAGCGCAGCCTTCTCGGCATCGTTGGCCAGGTAGCCACCTTCCTTTTGCAGCTGTGCCAGCAGGGCGTCAAAAATGCCTTCCTGAATGATCAGGTTGCCGTCGGCCGAGCAGCCCGAGCCAAAGTCCGAGGTCTTGCTCAGACGCGTGTTGTAGGCGGCTTCTTCGATGTTGGCGGTTTCGTCAATCACCATGGTCGAGTTGCCCGCGCCCACACCATAGGCTGGGGTGCCCGAGCTGTAGGCGGCACGCACCATCGGCTGGCCGCCGGTGGCGATGACCAGGTCGGCTTCGGCCATCAGCGCCTGCGACATCGGGATGTTCACGCGGGTCAGGCATTGCAGCAAGTCGGGCGGTGCGCCTTCTTTTTCCAGCGCTTCGCGCATCAGGCGAACGGTCTCGAAGCTGGTTTTTTTGGCGCGCGGGTGTGGCGAGAAGATGACGGCGTCACGCGCTTTGATGCCGTAAATGGCGTTGCCAGCGGGCGTCAGATCTGGGTTGGTGGTAGGCACGATGCAGGCCACCACACCGGCGGGCTTGCCGTATTTGACAATGCCCTTTTCAGGAATTTCTTCAATGATGCCGACGCTTTTCTGGCGCAGCGCATCGCGCAGGATGCCGCGGATCTTCATGCGCTTGCCCATGCGGCTGTCCGGGTCGCCCAGACGGCTTTCGGCAATGCCTTCGGCCACCAGACGGGTGAAGGTCTTCTTGTTGGAGACCGCCCAGGCCACGGCCTGACACAGACGGTCAACACGGGCCTGGTCATAGGTTTCGATGATCACCAAGGCCGCGCGGGCTTTGGCGAAGGCGGCGTCGAGTTCTTCGCGCTGCTCGGCGTTGATCTCGGTTTTTTTGAGTTCGGGCGGGATGTTGCTCATGCTACGGTCTCCAGGAGTTTGTTGATTTGGGGGGCGGGTTCGGTATCCAGATGGCGTTTGGCGGCTTGCAGGATGTGGCGCGCCCAGCCTTCAAAGCCGATCTCGGCGCAAACCGAGTCGTTGGGAATTTCCAGCACATAGGTCATATCCTGCGGCATGGTGGCCAGGATGTCTTTGACACCAAATTCGCCCTCACCCGGAGCCAGACGGCAACTCCGTGCTTCGAATAGCGTAGCAGCCAGGTCGGCGGGCATGGCGGCTGACCCATCACAGACGTGGGCGTAGTTAAACCATTGACGCGGCAATTCAGCCAAGGCCTGCAGGCTGGAGTGAGAGCGATAGAAATGCAGCATGTCCACCAGCATGCCGGCGTTGGGAGCCTGGGTGGCCTCCAGCACGGCGGTAGCGGTAGCTAGGTTGCCAGTTTCTGTCCACCACGGAAATTCCAGGTTTACCGTGATGCCCAGTGGCGCGGCCAACTCGCACAGGCGGGCAAAGCGGTCATGCGCGCGGGCACGGTCAGGGTCAGGCAGTTGCGCAATGATGTGGCGCGCACCCAGCTCGGCCGTGGCTTCCAGCAGCGGCTGGTACATCTCGGGGGTGTGGGCGGGGTCCATGCGGGCCAACTCCACGTCCCACACACGCACGCCGGTTTGCGCCAACGCGGCCTGGGTGGCGCGCATGGCCGCCGTGCTGGTGATGATGGGGTACAGCGGCTCAGTGTCGGTGACGCGCGTCAGGCGCAAACCAACGTACTCGTAGCCGGTGCGTGCGGCCACCTCAATCAGGTCTACCGGTGGCAGGCCGATGGCGCTTAGGTGCGCCAGGGAATACAAATGTTTCATGCGTTAGCCCTCGTGTTTTAAGGATTTCATGCTTTGTTTTGCAGAGCACTGGTGTCCGCGTGATGCACCTTCTTGCCGGGGGAGTAGATGTCCATGATGTTCCAGTGGCCGGCGGTCTCGACCGGGGCGTTCTGCATGGCCACGTCGATGACAAACGGTTTGTTGGCGGCCATGGCACGTTCCAGTGCTGGCTTGAACTCATCAGCCGTGGTCACGCGCACACCTTCGGCCCCATAAGCGCGGGCGATGGCGGCAAAGTCGGCCTGGAAGGGGACGCCGTCCTTGAAGAACAGCGTGCCCGTGGTGGTGCCGTAATGCGCCAATTGCAGACCGGCAATGGTGCCAAAGGCGCAGTTGTTCATGATCACCCAGATGACCGGCACATTGCTTTCCACCGCAGTGGCGAGCATGGCCGGGTTCTGGCCGAAACCGCCGTCACCCACCAATGACACCACCACACGGTCCGGGCAGGCCAACTTGGCACCAATGGCCGCGGGGGCACCAAAACCCATGGTGGCAAAACCGCCCGGCGTCAGAATGCTGCCCGGTGTATAGATCGGGAATTGCTGGCCCACACCGTTCTTGTTCCAGCCCACGTCGGTAGTGATGATCACGTCGCGCGGCAACACCGCACGTGCGTCCGCCAGGATGCGCTCAGGGCGCATCGGGAAGGCTTTGCTTTGCTGGGCCGTAACCAAACCAGCGTTGAACGTGGTTCGGTTGGCAGCCATTTCGGCTTTGAGTGCGTCGTTCTTGAAACCCGCTGGGTAAAGCTTTTTGGCGATGCGGTTCAAGACTTTCAGCGCCTGCTTCAGGTCCGCCACGGCGCCGATCTGCACGGGGTAATTGCGCCCGATCTCGCTCGGGTCGATGTCGATGTGCATCAGCTTCGTTTTGCTGAAGTCAAAGGTGTATTCCTTTTCCCACGAACTGCAGTCGGCCTCGGCAAAGCGCGTGCCCAGGCCCAGGATCAGGTCAGCGTTGAGGCACTTGTCGTTGATGAACTTCGTGCCCCAGAAACCGGTCATGCCCAGGATGAAGGGGTGATCGTCAGGCAGAACGCCCTTGCCCATCAGGCTGTGCGACACCGGCAGACTCATGTGGTCCACAAACTCTTGCAATTCCGCCGTCGCGTTGGCCAGGGCGATGCCACCGCCCACATGCAGCTGCGGTTTTTTGGCGGCGACCAGCGCCTGGATGATTTCAGTGGCCACCTCATCGTCGATGGACGGGGTGTGCAGCTTCTTGGTGTGCTGTTTGAGCCTGGCGAACAGTTCTACGCCTACTTCTTTAGAGAAGATGTCCATCGGCACCGACACCAGCACCGGGCCGGGACGCCCGGTTTCCGCCAGCTGGAAGGCCTTTTCGATGATTTCCGGGAACAGATCGGGGCGGTCCACACGCCAGACACGCTTGCAAAACGGCCGGTACATCTCGGACTGCGAGGCGTCGGCGTGCAGATTCACTTCCTGGTGCGGGCCCTTGCCGTAGTAGTGGCTGGGCACGTCACCGGCAATCACCACCATGGGCACCGAATCGAGCGCGGCGTTGGCGACGCCGGTTGCGGCATTGGTCAGTCCCGGGCCAAGGTGGCTGAGCACGACCGCTGTCGTCTTCTTGGCACGGGCATAGCCGTCTGCAGCGTGGGCGGCGACCTGTTCGTGGCGGGTGTTGATGAATTTGATGGAGCTTTTTTCCAGCGCCGTGAGCACGGCAATGTTGGTGTGACCGCACAGGCCGAAGATGTACTCAACACCGCGGTCTTCCAGATACTTGACCAGTTGGTGGGAAATCAGATCTTTCATTTTTGTCTCCGGTGGTAGTGGGGTGCCAAGCGGATATGCAAGGCTGGAAATGATCGATAATCGCTTGATTGGCGAGAATTTCTCGTTACTTTAGCTTTTTCAGGCGATTTGTAAAACAAAAAGATGTCTTGAATGATCGCTAATCGCCCAAAGTTGTACGATTATCGTTCGTAACTAGGGTTTGTACTATTTGGTACAAAATGTGTGCAACTGCGCCGATGGGGCGGTTCGCCCCGATGCGTTGTCGCTGGCCGCATGGTTGGATAGCTATTTATCAAATTTATAGCTATCAGCCCTTTTGTAATGGGGCTAGAGGGTGATTTCTTAGAATCCGCAGCCGCGCAGCAGAAGGCTCACCACATGTTCTGTGGCCTGCGTCTGGTCGTCAGGTGTGAGCTCAGCATGGCCAAGGACGGCGCATACCTGCACTTCAAAGTCGGCATAGGTCTGGGTCGCGGCCCAGATGGTGAAAAACAGGTGTACCGGGTCCACCGGGGCCATGCGGCCAGTGCGCACCCACTCGGCAATGACCTCGGCCTTGGCCAGCATCAGTTCGCGCAAGTCGGTGGCCAGCAAGGTTTTAACCACAGGGGCGCCGTGCAGCAATTCATTGGCAAACACGCGTGAGGCGTCCGGACGCGCGATGGCCAGTGCCATCTTGGCACGAATGTAGGCCTCAATCGCGGTTTTGGGGTCGGCTGCGGCGTGGATGACGTGGGTGGGTTCAAGCCAGTCTTGCAGGGTCTGTGCCAGCACGGCGCGATACAGGTCCTGCTTGGACCCAAAGTAGTAGTGCAGGTTGGCCTTGGGCAGGCCCGCCTGCTCGGCAATGGCGGCCATGGTGGCGCCACCAAACCCGGCACCGGCAAACACGCGTTCGGCGGCGGCCAGGATGTGCGCCTCGTTGGCTTGGCGAATCTGGCCCTTGGTGGCATCGTCTGCCGCCGTGGTGAGTTGTTGGCTGGAGAGGGGCGTCATGATCGAAAAAAGGGCCTTGGCCGTGAGGACAAGACCCTTTGTTGGCGGGAGCAGGTTGTTTACTTGGCAGCAGCGTCCCACACGGCATGGGTGTAGGCGTCTTTGCCCGGGTCTTTCTTGATCACCGGCGAGCTGCCCGCGGCCAGCAGCACCTTGACGGTGCGCTCATAGGCGGCGGGGTCCAGGTAGCCCATCTTCGGCGTATTGGCGTTGCTGATCAGCTTGGCCACATTCTCCATCTGGCGCAATTGCACCTTTTCGCTGGCGCTGCCCGACATGTCGGCGGCCACCACGATCTTGGCTGCCTCAGCCGGGTTTTTCACGGCTTCGTTCCAACCCTTGAAGGTGGCCTTGAGGAACTTGCCCATCTTTGCGACAAACGCTGGGTCTTTCAGCTTGGGTGCCAGGACATACAAGCCGTCTTCCAGCGAGGCCACACCTTCTTTTTCATAGAAGAAGGTGACCAGATCGCTTTCCTTGGCGCCCGCGTCCACCACTTGCCAGTATTCGTTGTAAATCATGGTGGAGATACACGCCGCCTGGTTCTGCAGCAGTGGGTCCACATTGAAGCCCTGCTTCAGGATGGTGATGTCTTTGCCCGGCTTGTAGCCCAGCTTGGCCATCCAATTCAGGAACGGGTATTCGTTGCCGCCATACCAGACACCCAGGGTCTTGCCCTTGAAGTCTTTGGGTGAGGTCACGCCGCTGGATTTTTTGCAGGTCAGCATCAGGCCGGACTTGTCAAACACCTGGGCAATGTTGACCAGCGGCACACCGGCTTCGCGCGCGGCCAGGGCGTCGGGCATCCAGTTCACCACCACGTCGGCACCGTTACCAGCAATCACCTGCACCGGCGAAATATCGGGGCCGCCCGGTTTGATGGTCACGTCCAGACCGGCGTCCTTGTAATAGCCCTTGCTTTGCGCCACGTAGTAACCAGCAAACTGCGCCTGCGGCAGCCACTTGAGCTGCACCGTCACCTTGTCGGCGGCCACGGCACTCAGGCTGGCGGTCATGCCGCAAACAGCCAGCACAGCAGCCAACAGGCCGCTGGTGAACTTGGAAGAACGAATCATGGGAAAGCTCCTTTGGGGTTGGGGGAAAAATCAGACGCCTCGTACGGAGGGGTGCCAAAACGCGGCACGCCGCTCAAACTGGACCAGCACCGCATAGGCCACAGAACCCGTGACGGCCGCCACCACAATGGCGCTCCACACCAGAGGCATGTTCATGCGTGACGCTTCGGTCGAAATGCGGAAACCCAACCCGGAGGTGGGTGAGCCAAAAAATTCCGCCACGATGGCACCAATCAGCGCCAGCGTAGCGTTGATCTTGAGCGCGCCGAAGATGAACGGCATGGCCGACGGCAGGCGCAGCGCCAGCAGGGTGCGGCTGTAGCTGGCGGCATAGCTGTACATCAGCTCACGTTCCAGCTTGCCCGATGCCTTGAGTCCGGCCAGGGTAGAGACCATCATCGGGAAAAACGTCATCAGCACCACCACGGCGGCTTTGGAGGGCCATTCAAAGCCAAACCACATGACCGCGATGGGCGCCACCGCCACCAAGGGTACGGTGCTGGTGAGTGACGCCAGGGGCAGCAGCCCGCGCTGCAAAAAAGGTTGACGGTCAATCGCCACTGCCACGGCAAACCCCAGTCCAGACCCCAATGCCCAGCCAATCAACACGGCCTTCAGTACGGTTTGCACAAAGTCGCCCCACAGCACGTCGCTGTGCTCGCCCATGGACTGCAAGATCAATCCCGGCGGCGGCAACAACACGCGCGGCACGTCAAAAGCCACGACCAACACTTGCCAGAAGTAAATGATCCAGACGCCAAACAGAGCCGCGGTGGCCATGCCCACCCAGCGGCGACCATCCAGCGCGGCCATCAGGCGCACCGATTGCACGGCCAGCGCGGCGAGCACGACGGTGGCACCCCAGAACAGCGCACCCGGCGTGGCGCCGTCAGGCAACGTGCCTTGCGCCGCCGGGTGCATGAACAACAAGGCTGCGCCAATCAGGCTGAGCAGTGCAAACAAAGCAGCGATCCAGCGTTGGCGCTTCATGCCTGGCCTCCGCGGCGGCTCAGTACCAAGCGCTCGACGCCCGCCACCGCAGCGGTCAGTGTCAGGCCCAACAGCGCCGACATCACCAACGCCGACCATATCTGGATGGTGTTGCCGTAGTAAGAGCCGGTGAGCAGGCGTGCACCAAGTCCTGCGACTGCTCCGGTCGGCAGTTCAGCCACCATGGCCCCCACCAGACCCGCCGCAATACCGACGCGCAACGCCGGGAACAAAAACGGCAAGGAAGCGGGCAAACGCAGCAGCCACAGCGCCTGCCACTTGCTGGCCGCATAGGTGTGCATCATTTCGGTCTCGATCTTTTGCGGCGAGCGCAAGCCCTGCACCATGGCCACGGTGACCGGGAAGAAGCACAGGTACATGGCGATCACCGCCTTGGGCGCCGTGCCAGAGAAACCCAGGCTACCCAGAATCACCAGCACGATCGGTGCAATCGCCAGCACTGGCACGGTTTGCGAGGCCACGATCCACGGCAGCAGGGCGCGGTCCAGCGTGCGCGAATGCACGATCAGTACCGCCAGCCCCAGCCCCAGCAGGGTGCCCATCACAAAGCCCCACAGCGTGGATTGGGCGGTGACGGCCACGTGAAACAACAGGTTGCGCGGCGAAGTCACCGGCCAGTCCACCAGGCTTTTCCAGAAATCCAGCGCCACCTGATGCGGGGCGGGCAACACCGGTCGATCCATGCTCAGTGTGGCGGACACCAGTTGCTGCCAGGTCCAGGGTGCATCTGAGGGCAGCACCCGTTCGATGGCACCAGCGGCGTTCATCCAGATGGCGCCCAGGTACCAGATCACCAGTACGGCCAGCAGGATCACCACCACCGGCAGGCCATCGCGCTGCAGGCGTTGCGCCAGACCGCCGTTGGCCTTAGTCATGGTGGCCATCGGCCAAAGCCTCGCGCACTTCATGCGCCACGGCGATGAAATCGGTGGTGTCGCGCAGACCCAGATGCCGGTCGTCGGGCAGCGGGGAATCGATCACCTTGACGATGCGCCCGGGGCGCGGCGACATCACCACGATCTTGGTGGACAGGTACACCGCCTCGGCAATCGAGTGGGTCACAAACACCACCGTGCGGCGCTCTCTTTGCCATAGCTGTTGAAGCTGCTCGTTCAAGCGGTCGCGGGTGATTTCATCCAAAGCGCCAAACGGCTCGTCCATCATCAGGATCTTCGGCTCGAACGACAGCGCCCGGGCAATGGACACGCGCTGCTGCATGCCGCCCGAGAGTTGCCACGGGTATTTGCTCTCAAAACCCTTGAGGCCCACACGCTCCAGATGTTCCTCGGCAATGGCCTTGGCGTCGGCCTTGGTGCGGCCTTGAATCTGCAAGGGCAGGGTCACGTTGGCCAGCACATTGCGCCACGGAAACAGCGCGGGCGCCTGAAACACATAACCATAGGCGCGTGCCAGCCGAGCTTCATGCGGTGTGACACCGTTGACCAGCACCTGCCCGGCGCTGATCTGCTCCAGGTCGGCAATCACCCGCATCAGCGTCGTTTTGCCGCAGCCCGAGGGGCCGATCAACGAGACAAATTCGCCTTCACGGATGTTCAGGTCAATGTCGGCCAGGGCGTGCACGGGCGTGTCAGCCGTCTGGTACACCACACTGGCTTGGCGAATTTCAACGGCTAGGCGACCACCCGCAGGCGGCGTGAGCTTGGACAGAATGGGCGAATCTTCAGGGTGGTTCATGGGCACAGAAATGGGGAGAGTTGCACCAAAAAGCAGCCTTGCCCTCAAGAAACTAACCAGTTGGTCAACTTATTCTAGGGTTGGAAGCGAGTTTCGTGCCAAAAAATGACCCCTACCGGGGGTTAACCATGAGACCGTGGTCAGACACAATGCATCGGTCCATTGATTCGCCCATTTGCACATGTCACCTTTCTCGCCCACCCTGCGTTCACGAATCGGTTCGCTACTGGTACTGCTTCAGTTCGGTTTGCTGATCTGGCTGGGCATCTTGGCCGCGCCGCAAGCCATGCAGGGCCACATGACGTTGCCCTGCTGGGTGCTGCTGGCGCTGTCGGCGCTGCTGGGTGGCTGGACCTTGATGCATAACCGTCTGGGCAATTTCAATGTGCATCCCGAGCCCAAAGCCAGCGGGGTGATGGTCACCAGCGGGCCTTACCGGCTGATACGTCATCCGATGTACACCACCGTTTTGCTGGGTGCTGCGGCCATGGCTTGTATCGTGGGGACGTGGCTGGTTTGGCTGCTGTGGGTGGCTCTATTTGCGGTGCTGCTGGTCAAATCCAGCCTGGAAGAGCACTGGCTGCGCGAACACCACGCCCAATACGCCAGTTATTGCCGGCAGTGCAAGCGCTTTGTGCCCTGGGTTTTTTGAGCCCTCGTGCACGCGGCCTTGGCGCCAGCCGGATTGGTCAGGCTGCTAGCGCCCGTTGTCCTGCCAGTCGTTGCGCCGATCTTCACGCCGGTCCGAACGATGGACAAAACGGCGTTCGTCCCAGCGGTTGTTGTCTGCCACGAAGACAGGCTCCGGGCTGGCGTAGCTCACGCGCACCGACGGCATCACCACGACTGGGGCTGGTTGCTGGTAGCGCATGGGCTCTTCATAAACCGTCGTGTTGACATTGGCCGGGGGTAGCGTGCTGGCGCCCACCGGGCTGACGTTCACGCGGATGGTGGGCCCTGGGTCGTTGGGCATTTGCGTCTGGTAGCGCTGACCCGCATAGTCATAGACCACGTTGTAGGCCACCGTACGGTTTTCGTAAAAAGTCTGTGTCGTGCAGCGTTGCACGTTTTGTACCTGCGGGGCAGACGTGCCCTCGATGCTGTCGCCCAGAATGGCGCCGCCCATCAGTCCGACCATGGTCGCTACCGCGCGCCCGCCACCGTTCCCAATAGCGTTGCCCATGGCACCACCAGCAATGGCACCCATCAGCGCACCGGCGCCAGATTTGCGGCTCTGCACCGCCACCTGTTCGACTGAGCAAACCTGGCGCGGCACACCGACTTGCTCCATGACCGGCGTGGCAGAAATCACGCGGCCAACATCCTGGGCCATGCTCAAAGAGCTCGCGGCGAGTGTGGCGAGAAATAGCAGGGACTTTTTCATGAGCTTCACCTTGAGGTGTGTTTAACAGGCCTCCATGGTGCCTGCCCAACCACTCATGCAGACGTCGCGGGTGTAAAGCGGCCGTAAAGACTGTGTCCAGGCGTGTAGCGTCTACCGCATGTTGCGGTGGTAGCCACGCAGAATCAGCGAAGTCAGTTTCAGCGGTGCATTGCGCAGCCCGGCGGGCAGCCAGCGCGGCGAATTCAGCGAAAAGCGCGTGGCCCAGCGCGTGTAGGGCCGCAACCAGCTGGTTTTTTCAACGAAACGGCGCTTGTCCATGGGGTATGTCCTGATTAGAGCTGAGCCTGATTCTTGCCGCATGGCGATAACCTTGCTGCGGCGATGTCAACCCGTCCATCAATGCGCACCTGCTGCGGCATTGCCGCCCGCAGCACCGGCGCGCACATGGCGCGTCAGAAACACCAGCGGAATCATCGCCACAAAGATCAGCGCCGAGATGTAAAAGATGTCGTTGGCGGCCAGCATGTACGCCTGCTGGTTGGCCAAGCGGTCCACCATGGCCAAGGACTGCTGGTGCGTGAGGCCACCCGCGCTCAAGCCTGACAGGGTCTGGTTGGTGGCGCTGCTACCCAGGTTGACGTATTCGCTGAGCTGCGCGTGGTGCATGGCGGCGCGGTCCTGCCACAGCGTGGTGGCAATCGAGGTGCCAAACGAGCCCGCCGTGATGCGCACAAAGTTCGACAAGCCTGATGCCGCTGCAATCCGGTCCGGTGACAGACCTGAGAGCGTGATAGTCATCAGCGGGATGAAGAAAAACGCCATCGCCACGCCCTGGATCAGCGTCGGGATCATGATGGTGCCAAAGTCCGCCTGGGTGTTGAAGTTGGAGCGCATCCACAGCACCAGCCCGAACACCAGAAAGGCAAAGGCGGCAAAGTAGCGCGCGTCAAACTTGGCAATGTTTTTGCCGACGACGGGCGACAGAATCAGCGCCATCACCCCCACCGGGGCCAGCACCATGCCCGCTTGCGTGGAGGTGTAGCCCATGTACTGCTGCAGCCACAGCGGCAGCAGCACGACATTGCCAAAAAACAGCCCGTAGCCAATCGACAGTGACACCACGCCGGCCCAGAAATTGCGCCGCTTGAACAGCGTCAGGTCCACCACCGGATGGTCTTCGGTCAGCTCCCAGATCAGAAAAGCTACCAGCCCCACAGCGGCAACCACGGCCAGCGCCACCACCTCTTGCGAGTGAAACCAGTCCAGCTCCTGACCCTTGTCGAGCATGATCTGCAAAGAACCCACCCAGATCATCAGCAGGGCCAGCCCCACCGAGTCAATCGGCAACTTTTTGGTTTGCGTTTCGCGTTTGTGGAAGATGGTCCAGGTGACCAGGGCGGCGCCCACGCCCACCGGGATGTTGATGAAGAAGATCCACGGCCAGGAGATGTTGTCGGTGATCCAGCCGCCCAGCAGTGGCCCCATCACCGGAGCGATCAGCGTCGTCATGGACCACAGCGCCATCGCCGTCCCGGCCAAGGCAGACGGGTAGCTCGACAGTAGCAGCGCCTGTGACAGCGGGATCATCGGCCCGGCCACCGCGCCTTGCAGGACCCGAAAGAAGATCAGCGTGGTCATGTTGGGCGCCAGCCCGCACAGCCAGGAGGTCAGCACAAACAGGATGACGCTGGTGACAAACAGCCGTACCTGGCCAAAGCGCTGCGACAGCCAGCCGGTGAGCGGCACGGCAATCGCGTTGGCGACACCAAAGCTGGTGATGACCCAGGTGCCCTGATTCGGGCTGACGCCCAGGTCACCGGCGATGGCTGGCAGCGACACGTTGGCAATGGAGGTGTCCAGCACGTTCATGAACGTGGCGGCCGACAGTGCCAGCGTGCCCCACAGGCGGGCCGAGCCGCTCAGCGGCGGTGGGTGGATGTAACCGGCAGCAGGGGTGGATTGAGGCATGGGGTTTGTGACTGAGGGGTAAAAGTGGTCAACGCGGGGTTCACGGCTTGGCGTGCGCCTTTGAAGCCGCAGCTTGCCCCAGATTGGCGGCAATCACCCGTTGCACCAGCTGCTCAGCCGCGTCATCCGTTTTGGCCGTTACGGGCATCGGTTGCGTGGTGCGAGGCACATCGGCCAAAGCGCTGCCGCTGGTGTCGCTCACGTCCACCTCCGCCGTCATCGACAAGCCGACGCGCAGCGGGTGCTCGGCGAGTTGTTTCGGCTCCAGGGCAATGCGTACCGGCACCCGTTGCACCACCTTGATCCAGTTGCCGGTGGCGTTTTGCGCGGGTAAGAGTGAAAAAGCCGCGCCTGTGCCGGCACCCAGCCCGCTCACCTTGCCGGTGTAGCTGACCTTTTTGCCGTACTGGTCAGCGACCAGCGTCACCGGCTGGCCGATGCGGATGCTGCGCAACTGCACTTCCTTGAAGTTGGCCTCGACCCAGACATTGCTCAGTGCAATCACCGACATCAACGGTGTTCCTGCGGCCACGCGCTGGCCGAGCTGCACCGTGCGCTTGGCCACGTAGCCGTCCACCGGCGCCAGCAGCGCCGTGCGTTGCGTGGTCAGGAAGGCTTCGCGCAGGCGGGCGGCGGCCAGCTGCACGCTGGGTTGCTGCGCCACCTGGGTGCCTTCGGTCAATGTCTGGTTGCTGTTGAGTTGCTCTTTGGCCGTCAAAACACCGGCTTGAGCCGCCGTCAGTGCGTTTTGCGCGCTCTCAAATTGTTGTTGCGCGTGTTGCAACTCTTCTTTGGAAACGGCACCGTTGCCGCTGAGCGACTGGCGGCGTTTCAGGTCGTCGGCAGTGCGTGCTACATCGATGCGAGCACGGCTGATGTCGGCCTCGCGCAGGGTAATTTGCGCCTGCAAGGTGGTGTTGGTGGCGTAGAGCGTGCGCGCCTGGCGCACCGCCTGGGCCAGCGCGGCCTCGGCCTGGTCGAGGGCGATCTTGGCGTCGGCCGGGTCAAGTTGTACCAACGTTTGCCCGCCTTTGACGAAGTCGGTGTCGTTGGCCAGGATACTGAGCACGGTGCCGCCGATCTGTGGCGTGATCTGGATCACGTCACCTTGCACGTAGGCGTTGTCGGTGTCTTCATAGTGGCTGGCCACCATGTATTCATAGGCGGCCCAGCCCAGGCCGGCGACCACCACCACGGCGGCCAGAATCGTCAGCCCCTTTTTGCGCGCGGGGTTGCTGGCGTTGGTGGGCGGGGCGCTGACGGTCTGAGAGGGCGTGTTGGGGCGGTCAGTCATGGTGCAAGGTCCTGATGTTGTTTGGCGAAGAAGTTATATATAAAAATGGCCTCTAGCCCTTATAGATAAAGGGTAAGTAGCTACATAAATAGTAGTTAATGACTCAATTGGGTGCAAGCGTTGACGGGCCGAACCCGCCACCCAACGCGCGCGCCAGCGCTACCTGGTTTTGCAGCGCGCGGGTGTTCAGGTCCGCAGCTTGACGGCGCTGCGCCAGCACCGGCGTCTCGGCATTGAGCACCTGTAAGGCGTTGAGCAGACCGCTGCGATAGCGCTGTTGTGCGGCGGCGTAGGCGTCCTGTGCCGCCTGCTCGGCTTGGGCCTGCTCGGCCTGCTGGCGCGCGATAGCTTGGCGCGAGGCCAGCTGGTCGGCCACGTCGTGCACGGCGTTGATCACCGCGGCGTTGTAGCTTTCCACGGCCGCGTCGCGTTCGGCGGTTTTGCCACCCAGATTGGCGCGCAGGCGGCCACTGTCAAACAGCGGCAGGCTGATGGCCGGGCCCACGCCCCATTGCTGGCTGCCCGCTTGCAACAGCTTGTCCAGCCCGATGCTGGAGAACCCGGCAAAGGCTGTGAGATTGATGTTCGGGTAGAACTGCGCTTTGGCGCTGGCCACGCTTTGGTCCGCCGCCTGGGCGCGCCAGCGGGCGGCGGCCACATCGGCGCGCTGACCCAACAGGTTAGCGCTGATGGTCGCGTCAAATGATATCGGTTTAATAGCTGATTGTGCTGGTGGTATGAGGGCTAGAGGCTTGTTTGGCTCTCCAATCAAGGCCGCCAGCGCGTTACGTGTCAAAGCCATTTGTTCATCCAGCGTCGCCAGTTGCAAACGCGCTTCGGGCAACGCGCCCTGGGCTTGGCGCAGTTCCAGCGGCGTGTCCAGCCCGGCATTGAAGCGGTCTTGCACCAGTCGCAGGGTTTGCTCGCGTTGGGCCAGTGTCTGGCTAGCCACGCTGCGCTGTTCTGTTTGGCCGACCCAGGCAAAGTAGGTTTGTGCGACCTGGGCTGAGAGCAGCACGCGTGCCGCCTGGGCATCGGCCTGGGCTGCACGCTCCATGCCCAATGCGGCTTGCAGCGCGGCGCGGTTTTTGCCAAAGAAGTCCATTTCCCAGCTGGCGGCAAGCTGCACCGTACCGGTATCTTGGACCGAGCCGCCCAGCGGTGCTGGATACAGGCCGTTGGCGGTGAAGAGCTGATGCGTCACATCAAGCTGCGCGTCCAACTGTGGGCCGCTGGCGGCATGGGTGATTTGGCTGGCCGCCTGCGCGGCAGCGATTCTGGCTTGCGCCAGCTTCAGGCTGGGGTTGCTTTGCAGCGCTTGGGCCTCAAGCTGGTCGAGGGTGTCGTTGCCAAAGGCGTGCCACCATTGGGTATCCAGGGGTGCGGCGGTTGAGGGTGTCGCACCGGGCAGGCCGAGGTCGCTGGCGTCGCGCATCCGGGCTTGGGGTGTGATGCCGGAGAAGTCGGCGCAGCCCGCCAGGCTGGCGATCAGCAAGGTGGCGGCCACAAGGTGTTTGTTATTGTTCATGTTCATGGGATGCATTGGCTGATTGCAAAGTCTGTGCGGTGTCCAGAATGCGGCGCAGATAACTCTTCAGGGTTTGCCACTCCTCCAGCGTGAAGCCCGCCAGGTAATCGTTTTGGACCTTGCTCAGGATGACAGGGATCTCTTGTGCAGCGGCCTGGCCGGTGGGTGTCAGTTCAATGTGAACCACGCGACGGTCTTCCTGTGAGCGCACCCGTTGGCACAAACCTTTGGCTTCCAGCCGGTCCACCAAACGGGTGGTGGCGCCGGTGTCGTGCCCACATTCACGCGCCAGCTCGGCCACGGTGGTGGCGCAGCCGCGGTGCAGTTTGAAAAGGGGAATCCACTGCGCATTGGTCAGCCCAGTGGGTTCGAGTTCACGCTCCACACCTTGACCGACCAGCGTCAGGATGCGGCGCATCAGATAACCGACGCTGTCGTTGGGTTCATAAGCCCGCGCGTTGTAAAACGCCACAGCAGGTGCCGCTGGCAGCGGGGTGTCAACAGGGTTTGGGGGAGTATGGGATGTCATTGCCTGCAACTGTAACTGCCTAGGCAATTAATGTCAAGTCATCAATTGCCTAGGCAGTTATATCCATGCAGGCATTGGGGTTGTGTCATTGACCAAGAGCAGGGTCTGGCGCGTTCGTTCTATAAGCCAGCCAGCGTCCGTCAGATACGCTGACCCAGGCGCCGGATTATTCGGCTTTCAGCACGCGGTTGCGCTCACCAATGTGCATGGCCTCATCCAGATCATGCGAGATGAAGACAATGGTGCGACGCTTGACGGTCTGCAGGCGCAGCAGCTCGGACTGCATTTCGCGGCGAATGATCGGGTCGAGTGCTGAGAACGCTACATCCATCAACAAGATAGAAGGGTCTGCGGCCAGCGCGCGTGCCAGCCCAACCCGTTGTTGCATGCCACCCGAGAGTTCGTCAGGGTAGCGCGGCATCAGGGCGAACGACTGGAACTACCTGTTTTGGCGAGGATCTCCGATTTGCTGCAGCCCTGGCGAACCAGCTCCAGAGCGGTAGCGGGTTCTTCGGCGAAGACCTTGAAAAGGTGCTCAATGATGATTTGCTTTGCCAAGCCGTCAGGCAGATCGTGCATCACTCACGCGCGGTGCAGCTATGCCCGGTAGATCGGGTAAGCCAGCGGGGTCGTCTTGAAACCAATCAGAGAATGTCAGCGCTTCTTCTGAGCGGATACGCCACGCCGCTCATTACCTCATCTCAGGTGCCGGCATTCACGCTTCATCGGCCTCAACCGCCTCAGTACCCTTTGCGGAATTCCGTGGCGTGGCAGCTCGGGCACGGGGGAATTTTGGTGGTGTGTTTGAGCTGCACTTTTTGCCCGCATTTTGTACACGTCAGGGTTCCGGCCGTGGTGATGTCGCCGGTGTTGAATGTCAGCGCCTCTTCCGTATGACGCGACAGTGATTGCAATGCCGTGCTGGTTGCCTGAAGCATTCGTGCGATGGATGACAGTGCCCCAGCGCCCAAGCGCGAGGGGTGCAGCCGTTCTTTGGCCTCTTTGCCCAGTGCCTGCACGTCAAGTTCCGTTTGTGCCAGGTCGCGGCGCATGTACTTTTTGAACAACTCGCCTTGCCCGGCAGAAAACTCACCCGCAGCAGCAATCTGCTCGCGGGCGGTTTCCATGGCCTTTTCCATGGCTTCCTTGCCTTTTTCCTGGCTGGCATCGACCAGCTCGCGCACGCGTTCGGCGAACCGGTCGTACAGTGCTTCGGCACGACCTTTTTCTCCTTCTGCGGCTGATTTTTGCGATGCTTGGTCCTCAGCGGCGTGGCTGTTGGTGTCTTTGTCTGGTTGATGGGTGCTCATGATGTTCCTTCGTGAAAGATTCGGTCGAAAGCTGTCTTGGCGGAATCAGCCTATTGCTTCGGCCCGATGAAGTTATAAGTCGCCGTATACCCTCTCTGACGGAGAGGCCAGAATAAAAGTTCAAACTTCACAGGGCCGGATCAATAGCACAGGTGCATTTCACCCTGAAACATCAAGGCGACGTGGGGGTGGTCGGTTCAGGCGGTTGTTCATCCGTGTGAAGCAGGTCGAAGTCGGCCGCCTTGCTCATCAGCACCGATGGCAGCATGGTGCTCAAACCTGCATACATCAAAAGTGCACCATAGATCGTGTCTGAAACGTGAAAACGTTCGCGCAAAATGGTTGCCAGCACCAAAGTAAAAATCAGTGTGGGGGTCAGTGCGGCGGCCACACGCAAACTGCTCATCGCAGACTCGCCCTTCACAAAGCGGCGCTGCAACCACATGAACCCCACCCGCGACGGCAGTGCCACCACGGTCAGTGCCAGACCCATTCCCAGGGCCTCCAGTGTCAGAGCACCACTGGGCACACTCATGCCCTTGTAAAAAAAGTAAAACGGCACAAAAAATGAGGCAAACATCTGGATCGCGTGCAGGTTGCCATCTGACGCCAGCAAAGGCATGCGCTTTTTCAGCAACCTGGCAATGAAGCCAGCCAGGAACGCCCCCACCAAGTAGTAAACCCCCAGCTGGTAGGTCAGATACGCCGAGACGATGCCAACCATCATCAGCAGCGAAAACTCGGAGCCGCGTGCGTAGGGGATGACCGTTTTTCCCAGACCAATGAACAACAGGGGCAGACCGACAATCATGGCCACCAAAGCCGCCGATGACCAGGCCAGCGTCTCCACAGAATCGGACTGCAGCACGACAAAAAGCACCAGCAGAGCGAACAACTCACCGCTGACGGCTTTGATGCGGACCCAGTAACGTTCGTCGCTGCTGACGTCAAGCGAGGGCAGGGTGTCCAGAATGAAACCCGTGGAAGGCGTTACCACCGCCAGTGCCATCAAGGCTGCGACCTGCCAACTGAACCCGAAATAATGCATCGCCAGGTAAACCAGCGCCGTTAGCGTGGCAGAGCGGCCAAGGATATGGGCCAGAAGATGCCATTTGCCGCGCCCGAAGTCGTCCAGATCAATTTCCAGGCCGGCAAACAGGAACAGCGAAGAAATACCCATGGTGGCCAGCAAAGTCAGCGTCGTGTCATGGATGAAACTGCCCAGAAATACTGCCGCCACCATTCCCAGTGCAAAGCTCGTCAAGGGCGCGGGGATGCGAAAGCGCTGCATCACCCTGGGTATCACCATCAAGCCAAAAATCAATATCAGATAGGCAATTTCGTGGGTCATAAAAATAACAGGTTCAACCAGGCCGCAGCGCTTACGCCATGGCGTCGAGCGCAGTGGCCAGATGCGCCACGGTGCGATCCACGTTGTGCAGCTTGTCCAGCCCGAACAGGCCGACGCGGAAGGTCATGAAATCGGCAGGTTCGTCACATTGCAGCGGCACGCCGGTGGCGGTTTGCAAGCCCGCTGCCAAAAACTTCTTGCTGTTCTGGATGCCCGGATCGGTGGTGTAGCTCACCACCACGCCAGGGGCCTTGAAACCGTCGGCGGCGACGCTGGCAAAACCACGACTCTCCAGCAGGGCGCGCACCTTGGTGCCCAGCTCGGCCTGCTCGGCACGCACTTTCTCGAAACCGTAGTCACGCGTTTCCTGCATCACCGCGCGCAAGCTCACCAGCGCGTCAGTGGGCATGGTGGCGTGGTAGGCGTGGGCACCACCCTCATACGCTTCCATGATCTGCAGCCATTTCTTCAGGTCGCAGGCGTAGCTGCTGCTGGTGGTGCTGTCGATCCGGAAGCGAGCTTGCTCGCTGAGCATGACCATGGCGCAGCAGGGCGTGCCACTCCAGCCTTTTTGCGGCGCGGTGACCAGCACGTCGACACCCGTGGCCTGCATGTCCACCCAGATGGTGCCAGAGGCCACGCAGTCCAGCACCAGCATGCCGCCCACCTCATGCACGGCATCGGCGAGCGCGCGGATGTAGTCATCGGGCAGCATCATGCCGCTGGAAGTTTCCACATGCGGGGCAAACACCAGCGCCGGTTTTTGTGACCGAATGGCGGCCACCGCATCGTCAATCGGGCAGGGAATCCACGGCGATTGCGGGCTGTCATTGACGCGGCGTGCCTTCAGGACGAAGGACTCAGCGGGGATTTTTCCCATGTCAAGAATTTGCGACCAGCGGTAGCTGAACCAGCCGTTGCGGATGATCAGCACCTTTTGATCGGTGGCGAACTGGCGCGCCACCGCCTCCATGCCGAAGGTGCCGCTGCCGGGCACGATCACGGCCGACTTGGCGTGGTACACCTCTTTGAGGATGCCGGAGATGTCACGCATCACGCCCTGAAAGCGTTTGGACATGTGGTTGAGCGCGCGATCGGTATAAACCACCGAATATTCAAGTAATCCGTCCGGGTCAACGTTGGCAAGCAGTGCAGGCATAAATGGCTCCTGTGAAGCTGGAAAAGAGTGTCGTTGGCAAGCGGGGCAGCTTAGCACGGGACGGGTGGGTAGCGTCTGTGCCACAGTGTCTTCAGGGGCTTTGCACTGGGGTTTATGCAGACCTTGGTCGGCGTGGATGTTTAGGCGCAAGCATGCTGCAACCACCGGCGAAACAGCGTCACCGCCAGGCGTTCGTCGCCACGCTCAGGTGTCACCAGGTAGTAGGCGCGTTCCCCGGCCAGTGCCTGCTGGCACGCCACCACCAGCGTGCCAGACGCCAACTCATCTGCAATCAACAAGCGTGGCACCAGCGCCAGACCCATGCCGCAGGTGGCTGCTGCGGCGGTCATCGAAAACAACTCGAAGCGTGGCCCGGCCAGCGCTTGCGGGGCGGTAACGTTTTGTGCCTCGAACCATTGCCGCCAGGCCATTGGCCGGGTGCTCTGCTGCAACAGCGGCAGGCTGGCAATGGCCTCGGGTGACAGGCTGGTTTGGCCGTCCAGCCACTTCGGGCTGCATACCGGCACGACTTCTTCATCGATCAATTTGACCGCTCTGGTGCCCGCCCAGTTGTTGACCTGATCGGGCGTGCCCGCATACAAAGCCGCATCAAACGGCGTGTCGGCAAACATGAAAGGCCGCGTACGGGTTTCGATGTGCACCGTGATGTCGGGGTGCTGGCGTTGCAGGTCGGGCAGACGCGGGATCAGCCAGCGCGTGGCAAAAGTCGCCACCGCCGCCAGTTGCAACGTTTGCGACTGGCCCTGGTGGCTCATCACATCCAGCGTGTCCTGCTCCAGCGCTGCCAGGCGGGTGGCGACCTGGCTGGCATAGTCGCGCCCGCTGTCGGTCAGCACCACGCCGTGGCGGGTGCGCCGGAACAAGGCGACGCCAACAAAGGCTTCCAGCGCGCCAATCTGCCGCGACACCGCGCCCTGCGTCAGCGCCAGCTCTTGCGCGGCGCGGGTGTAACTCTCGTGGCGGGCGGCGGCGTCAAAGCAGGCCAGCGCTTGTAGGGATGGAATATTTCTGCGCATGATGTGCGTAATGTACACATAACAAGCATCCATTGGCTACCAGAATGCTATTACAAATAGAGCTGTAAAAGAACTTATTGTGTGGGCTAATTGTCACTATTTGCCTGAGATTTGATCGCCATTCATGACCTGTGTAAACGCTCATAAATTACATAAATGCATATCTGGGTGACAACAAATCGTTTGTCTCACGCTTACTTGGCGCGCTACCATGCGAACATCGCAAGCAGTATTTACCCCCTACAGGAGAGTTTTCATGGCCCACGCATCCTTCAACTGGCAAGACCCTTTTTTGCTGGAGCAGCAGCTCACCGACGACGAACGCATGATCAAGGATGCAGCCGCCGCCTACTGCCAGGACAAGCTGCAGCCGCGTGTGATTGAAGCCTTTCGCAAAGAGCAAACCGACCCGGCCATCTTTCGCGAGATGGGTGAACTCGGCCTGCTCGGCCCCACCATTCCCGAAGCCTATGGCGGCCCCGGCCTGAACTACGTGGCCTACGGCCTGATCGCCCGCGAGGTGGAGCGCGTGGATAGCGGCTACCGCAGCATGATGAGCGTGCAAAGCTCGCTGGTGATGCTGCCGATCTTTGAGTTTGGCAATGAAGCTACCAAGCAAAAATACCTGCCCAAACTGGCCACCGGCGAGTGGATTGGCTGCTTTGGCCTGACCGAACCCAACCACGGCTCCGACCCGGCCAGCATGCTCAGCCGCGCCGTCAAAGTGCCCGGTGGCTACAAACTCAGCGGCAACAAGATGTGGATCTCCAACAGCCCGATTGCCGACGTGTTTGTGGTCTGGGCCAAAGAGGTGACTGAGGATGGCAAGGTCGGCCAGATTCGCGGCTTTGTGCTGGAAAAAGGCGTGCCGGGCCTGAGCGCACCAGCCATCCACGGCAAGGTGGGCCTGCGCGCCAGCATCACCGGTGAGATCGTCATGGACGGCGTGTTTTGCCCCGAGGAAAACGCCTTCCCCGAAGTGCGCGGCCTCAAAGGCCCGTTCACCTGCCTGAACAGCGCCCGCTACGGCATTGCCTGGGGCGCACTGGGTGCCGCAGAAGACTGCTGGCTGCGCTCGCGCCAATACGTGCTGGACCGCCAGCAGTTTGGCCGTCCGCTGGCTGCCAATCAGCTCATCCAGAAGAAGCTGGCCGACATGCAGACCGAGATTGCACTCGGCCTGCAAGGCTGCTTGCGCCTGGGTCGTATGAAAGATGAGGGCACGGCAGCGGTCGAAATCACCTCGATCCTGAAGCGCAATTCCTGCGGCAAGGCGCTGGACATCGCCCGCCTGGCGCGCGACATGATGGGTGGCAACGGCATCAGCGACGAATTCGGTGTGGCGCGGCATCTGGTGAATCTGGAGGTGGTCAACACCTATGAAGGCACGCACGACATCCACGCGCTAATTCTGGGTCGCGCGCAGACGGGGATTCAGGCGTTTTGCTGATGGCCGAAGCATTGGTCAATGTGCGCGCTGGATGGGGTGCCAAACTTGGGTGCGCCGACTTCTTTGGTGGCAGCGGGTGGGGTATTGGGCCCCGCCTCATACTGTCAAAGGCCCAGAAATCGGCGTGGCCCAATACCCCACCCGCTGCGACCTGCGCTCTGGTTTGCCAGCGTTCAATACAAGGTCAAGTCAGTCTTGAGCCCCTGACTTCAAACGAACAGACATAATGACAAACAAACCAGCCGCCCTCTCCCACCTCAAAGTCCTCGATTTGTCCAGAGTGCTTGCCGGCCCCTGGTGCACCCAAATGCTGGCCGACCTGGGCGCCGACGTGATCAAGGTCGAACGTCCCGGCGCAGGCGACGACACCCGCCACTGGGGCCCGCCGTTTCTCAAGGATGCCGATGGCAACGACACCACCGAGGCCACCTACTTCACCGCCTGCAACCGCAACAAACGCGCCATCACCCTCGACATGGCCAAGACAGAAGGCCAGGCGCTGATCCGCCAGATGGCCGCCAACAGCGACATTCTGGTCGAGAACTTCAAGGTCGGCGGCTTGAAGCAATACGGGCTGGACTACGAGAGCCTCAAAGCGACAAATCCGCGCCTGATCTACTGCTCCGTCACCGGCTTCGGCCAGACCGGCCCGTACGCCGAGCGCGCTGGCTACGACCTGATGATCCAGGCCATGAGCGGGTTGATGAGCATCACCGGCCACGCCGATGGCCAGCCCGGCGGCGGCCCCATGCGCATGGGCGTGGCGCTGATCGACGTGCTCACCGGCATCTACGCCACCAGCGCCATCCTGGCCGCCATCGAAGCGCGTCACACCACTGGCGAAGGCCAGCACATCGACATGGCGCTGCTGGACGTCAGCATGGCCGTGCTGGCCAATCAGGCCGCAGGCTATCTGAATACGGGCAAAGTGCCACAACGCCTAGGCAACACCCACCCCAGCCTGGCGCCGTACCAGACCTTTGAAACCGCTGACGGCAGCATGCTGCTGGCCATTGGCAACGACGGCCAGTTTGCCCGCTTTTGCGACGCCGCTGGTCAACCCGAGTGGGCCACAGATGCGCGCTTTGCCAGCAACACCCTGCGCGTCAAAAACCGCGAGGCCCTGGTCGCCCTGATGCTGCCCGTGACCCGCACCCGCAGCACCGCTGACTGGACAATGCTTCTGGAGGACAAAGCGGTGCCCTGCGGCCCCATCAACGACATGGCGCAAGCCTTTGCCGACCCTCAGGTGCAAGCCAGAGGTTTAGTACTCAAACAGCCTGTAGTCCAGGTAGAACATGGGCAAGCAGCTACTGAGTCAATAGCGAAACATGCGACCGTCAACACCGTGGCCAGCCCCTTGCGGCTGATGGCCACACCGCCCGTGCTGCGCCGCCCGCCACCGTCCCTGGGCGAACACACCGATGAGGTGCTGGCCGAGCTGGGTCTGGACGCGACGCAGATTGCCGCCTTGCGCGGCCGTGGCGTGGTCTGATCTGGCATCCAAACCAAGTCACACCTGAAGCCCATGAACCCCATCGCCACCAAAGACCCTCAGTTCTCGCTGCGTTTTGCCACCCCAGACGACGCCGGTTTGCTGCTGGACTTCATGCACCAGCTGGGCACCTACCAGCAGATGCGCGACAAGATCGTCGCCACCGAAGCGGGCCTGCGCCAGCTGTTGAGTCAGGGCAAGGGTGAAGCCATCTTTGGCGATTACGACGACAAGCCCGTTGGCTTTGCCTACTTTTGCCAGACCTCTTCCGCGTTCATCGGGCAGTCGGGCCTGTACATCGACGGCTTTCTGGTGAGTGAGTCCATGCGCTTCAAAGGGCTGGGCAAAATCATGATGGCCTTCATGGCCAAGCTGGCGCTGGAGCGCGGCTGCCAGCGGCTGGAATGGGGCTGCCTGGACTGGAACGAACCCACCATCCGCTTCTACCGCAAGCTGGGCGCCCACAGCGTTGACATCATGACCATCTACCGCTTCAGCCCCGAGCAGCTCAAGGCTAACGCGGCTTTGTTTTAGTTGCTGCGAATAAGTATCAAATTGGCCTGTATCCCAGTAAACAAAAGGGCGAGTAGCTATTAATTATGTAGTTCCATCGGCATCCAACGGCATCGTCATCAAATCTGCACGCCACCTGGTTTGGGCGAACACACGGATGAGCTGCTGATAGAGTTGGGTCTGGATGCCGCACAGATTGTCGGACTACGTAGCCGCAACGTCGTTGAGTTACCACCGGCATCCTTCAGGGAGATGTCATGGAGCGAACCGAACGGTTCTACAAAATCAACGAGCTGTTGCGCGCCAAAAAGGTCGTCAGCTTTGCCACCCTGCTGGCCGAGTTGGGCGTGTCACGCTCTACCCTCAAGCGCGATCTGAAGTACCTGTGCGACCGCCTGCACAACCCCATCGTTCACCGTCGTGACCTTGGCGGCTACCAGCTCGCAGCCCCCGACCCGGCCAACAAACACCCGCACGAACTACCAGGGCTGTGGTTCTCGCCCACCGAAATCCACGCCCTGCTGACCATGCAACAACTGCTGGCTGGGCTGGACGCTGGTGCTGTTCTTGCCACCCACATCGCCCCGCTGATGGAACGCCTGAACGCCCTGCTGGGGCCAGAAGGCAACTTGGAGGCCACAGAGCTGCGCCAGCGCGTGCGCATCATCCGCCTGGCGCAACGCAGCGTGCGGCCGCGCCACTTTGAGCAAGTCGCCACCGCCCTGGCCCAGCGCAAGCGCCTGCACATTGCCTACACCGCGCGCGGTAACGGCAGCACTACCGAACGCGACATCTCGCCCCAGCGCCTGGTGCACTACCGCGACAACTGGTACCTGGACGCCTGGTGCCACCAGCGCCAAGACCTGCGCAACTTTGCCCTGGATGCCATCACCCGGCTGGAGCCACTCAATGAGCCCGCGCGTGAAATCAGCGCCGCCCAACTCAGCACCACCTTCGGCCCCGGCTACGGCATCTTTTCAGGGGGCAAAGTGCGCTGGGCCCGCCTGCGCTTTTCCCCCGAGCGCGCCCGCTGGGTGGCGCAAGAACAGTGGCACGCCGAGCAGACGGGCCAGCATCTGAGCGACGGCAGCTACCTGCTGCGCCTGCCCTACACCGACCACCGCGAGCTGATCATGGACATCCTCAAACACGGCACCCACTGCGAAGTGCTGGGGCCGCCCAGCCTGCGGCAGGTGGTGGGGGACGAGGTGAAGAAGATGGGTGAGAAATATTTTTGAGGGGGTGGGCAGAGGGTCATCTGGTGGACCTTTGGGTGGGTAAGCTACACGTAAATCAACAAAATTCATGAGGGGGGATTCCATCATGTCAGACGCATTGGCCCATTCGGGTGGCCACTTGTTGGCTACGCATCTGGAAAAGGTCGCCGAATTGGCGGCCGAGTTTTCCAAAGCATTTGACCCGGTTGAAGCATCAAAGCGCTGGGCCTACTTGGCAGGTTTGTGGCATGACCTGGGCAAATATCGACCCGGCTTTCAGCGCTATGTGAAGCTGGCTGACAACCCCGATGCCCATATTGAAGGCAAAGTGGGCGGACGCGAAAAAACCCACTCTGCCGCTGGCGCACTGTGGGCCATGCAGCAACTCAACAAGTCCAACCAACCCTACGGCAACATCCTCGCCTACCTGATTGCAGGCCACCATGCCGGTCTTGACGATTGGGATGGTGGCTTGAAAGAGCGGTTGCAAAGCGATGACTCCGAACAGGAACTGAAAGAAGCCTTGGCAGCCAATCCGCCCGCCCACATCCTGGCGCATGGCGATGTGGTGGCGAAAATTCCTGGTGGTGCTAGCGGTTTTGCCTTGTGGCTGCGCATGTTGTTCTCCTGCCTGGTCGATGCCGACTTTCTGGACACCGAGGCGCACTTTGATGCCGGTAAACCTGCCCGCCGTGAAGGCTTCCCCACGCTTGAGCAAATGCGCCTGGCGTTTGATGCCCACATGGCCGCCTTGCCTGTGGCAGACACACCCGTCAACACTCTGCGTGCTGACATCCTGCGCCAGTGCCGCGCCAAGGCCACTTTGCCAGCGGGTTTTTTCTCACTCACCGTGCCCACGGGCGGCGGCAAAACCCTTTCCAGCCTGGCGTTTGCGCTGGAACACGCACAGGCACAGGGCAAGCGTCGCGTCATCTACGCCATCCCCTACACCAGCATCATTGAACAGACGGCAGACGTGTTTCGCAATGTGTTCAAGGCCTTGGGCGATGAGGTGCTGATCGAGCACCACAGCCAAGCCGATGCCGCTGAAAAAGACGAAACCGCTCGCAGCCGCCTGGCCTGCGAAAACTGGGACGCGCCGCTGGTCGTCACCACCAACGTGCAGTTGTTTGAGTCCTTGTTCGCTGCCAAAACCTCGCGCTGCCGCAAGCTGCACAACCTGGTGGGCAGCGTCATCGTGTTGGACGAGGCGCAGCAACTGCCGCCCGCATTTTTGCAGCCGATTCTGGATGTCCTCAATCTGCTGGTGGCGCACTACGGCGTAACTGTGGTGCTGTGCACCGCCACCCAGCCCGCGCTTAACAGCACCACCTATTTCGATGCCAACAAGAATCTGCGCGGCTTGGAAAACGTGCGCGAGATCATCGACAACCCCGATGCCTTGTTTGATGCCCTCAAGCGCGTGGATGTGGCGCTGCCGCCCGACTGGACAACGCCCACCGCTTGGGCTGACATCGCCAGGCAGCTCAGCGCCGAAGACTGTGTGCTGGCCATCGTCAACACTCGCAAGGCCGCCCGCGAATTGCAGCGCCTGATGCCTGCCGACACCTTGCACCTGTCAGCCTTGATGTGCGGCGCACACCGCAAAGATGTCATTGCTCACATCAAAGAGCGCCTGAAAGCCAAACGCGAAGGACGCGACACGGCCCCTTTGCGTGTGGTCAGCACCCAGTTGGTGGAGGCGGGGGTAGACATTGACTTCCCAGTGGTCTATCGCGCCCTGGCCGGGCTCGATTCCATCGCTCAAGCTGCAGGCCGCTGCAACCGTGAAGGACGCATGAAAGGCAAAGGCCGCGTGGTGGTATTTGTGCCGCCAGAACGGCCACCAAAAGGGCATTTGGAACAAGCAGCCCAGTCACTGATTAACACGTTGCCCAATGCCAATGTTGATTCCTTAACTCGGAACCTTTTTGCCACCTATTTCAAAGATTTCTACCACTCGGTGAATTTGGATGCCAGAAAAGTTGTCGAGAAGCTCACTGTCAATGACCGTAAAACCTTGAGCGTGCAATTTCGTACCGCTGCCGAGGTGTTTCGCTTGATAGAGGATGAAGACACCGCTACGGTTGTTGTTCTCTACGCCCAAGCCAAAGATGACATGGGTATGTTGTTGGCCAGCTTGGACGCCAAAGGTCCCGAACGATGGTTGATGCGAAAACTACAGCGCTACACGGTCAGCATTCGCAAGCGGGTGGCTGACAAGATGCTTGAGCAAGGGAGTTTGAAAACGTCTGTGGTGCCCGGTTTGTATGTGCAGGTTGGCGCATCCGGGCTCTATGACGACAAGCTGGGCTTATACACAGAGGGCGTTCCGTTTGACGCTCTTGGGAATGTCTTTTAAAAGAGAAGAGGGTGGGGCTAGCCCCACCCTCTCTCAAAGTTCGTTAACGAACGTTTCCAAGTTTCAATCCACGCTTTCGCGAGTTGTAGATGATAACAAAGTAGAGGGTTAAATATATTTTAACTAACGTTTCCAAGAAGAGTAATATACTCGCGCCAATTACAGGTTGCGGAGATACGCCTATGGACTTCTTGGACTTTTCTCGATTGCTCAAGGAATTGAGGCTGATGCACCAGCAACCGGGCTATCGATTTGTGTTGGCGTGGCTCTTGGTTGTGATGCGATTGGGTTTGGTGTTTGTGGCGCTGCCTGTGGGCAGTGGCCTGGTGTTTTTCAAACTTATTGACGTTTTGAAGTGAGCAAAAAATGACCACGTTTTGCCTCGAAGTCTCAGGCCCTTTCGCCTGTTTTACCCGCCCGGAGATGAAGGTGGAGCGCGTCTCTTACGACGTGATGACCCCCTCCGCCGCCCGCGCGGTGTTTGAGTCTGTGCTGTGGAAGCCAGCCATCCGATGGCGGGTGCATCGCATAGAGGTGCTCAAGCCCATCCGCTGGATCAACTTGCGGCGCAATGAAGTCAGCGCCGTGGTGTCCACACGCAATGTGCAGCAGGCCATGACGGCGGGTAGCGGCACGCTGGGCCTGTACATCGAAGACGAACGCCAGCAACGCGCGGGTTACTTCTTGCGCGACGTGGCCTACCGCATCCATGCCGATTTGTCGCTGGCACCGGGTTGCACCGAGCCCCTGATGAAATACACCGAGATGTTCACCCGCCGCGCCAGCAAAGGCCAGTGTGTGAACCAGCCGTATCTGGGTTGCCGCGAGTTTGCAGCGGACTTCCGTCTGGTCACAACTGACACGCCACCAGCCACGCCCATTGGCGATACCCGCGAGCTGGGCTGGATGCTGCATGACCTGGACTTCACCCACAGGTCTGACCCGCAGCCACGCTTCTTCAACGCGAAGATGGACAAAGGCACGGTGACGGTTCCCCCATTTGAGGAGGCACGCGGATGATTTTGCAAGCTCTGAACGACTACTACCGCCGCAAGTGCGACGACCCCGATCCGGCGCAGCGTCTGCCCATGTTCGGGCTGGAGCAAAAGGAAATCCCCTTTTTGCTGGAGATCAGTTCCGAAGGTGAACTGCTGCAGTTGCGCGACACCCGCGAGTTGAATGGAAAGAAAAAAGTGGCCCGCGTTTTCCGTGTGCCCATGGGCATCAAAAAGACCTCCGGCGTGGCAGCCAACTTGCTCTGGGACACGCTGGAATACGTTCTGGGTGTGGACACCAAAGGTAAGCCTGAGCGCGTGGCAGAGCAGCACGCCGCCTTCCGCGCCCGCATTGCCGCTCTGCCAGACGCAGCCCGTGAGGATGCAGGCATTCAGGCTGTGGCGCGCTTTCTGGATCACATCGACCTGGCGCAGTTGGCGCTTCAGCCCGCCTGGGCCGATGCGCTGGAAAGCAATGCGGTGCTGAGCTTTCGGCTGCAGGGTGACCAGGATCTGGTGTGCCAACGCCCAGCCGTGGTGAGTGCGGCGCTGAATGTTTCCACGGGCGACGATGCACCCCAGGCCATGTGTTTGGTCACCGGTGATCAAGCCCCGGTGGAGCGCCTGCATGCCTCCATCAAAGGTGTGTGGGGGGCGCAAACATCGGGGGCCAATATCGTCTCGTTCAATGCCCGCGCCTTCGAGTCGTATGGCAAGACCGAGCGACAGGGCGAGAACGCCCCGGTCAGCCGCGCCGCTGCTTTTGCCTACACCACGGCACTGAACCACCTACTGCGCAAGGACTCGCCCCAGCGGATCCAGGTGGGGGATGCATCTACCGTGTTTTGGGCCGATAAAGCCTCGGATTTTGAAACCGCTGTGCACGACATTTTTGGTGAACCACCTAAAGACGACCCGGAAGCAGGTACGCGGGCCGTTCATGCGCTCTTTTCTGCCGTGCATAAAGAGCATGGCCTATCCACACAGGATGACAACCGTTTTCATATTCTGGGGCTGGCACCAAACGCGGCTCGCATCAGCATCCGTTTCTATTACTGCCTGCGCTTGCCGGAATTGGGCAAGCGCATCGAACAACATTTCAAAGACCTGGAGTTGGTGCGTGGTTCGCATGGACATGACCCGCAATACCCAAGTTTGAAGCGATTGCTTCAAACGGTTTGTCTAGCTACCAACAGCCAACCTTTTGGCGACATTGACCGGCTTCCCCCGAACTTGGGCGGTGCCATTGTGGATGCTATTTTTGAGAGTGAAGACACACCTTATCCAGCGTTGTGGCTTAACGCGGCGGTAGGTCGCTGCCGAGCAGAGCAAGCGAAGAAAACGCAGCAGGGAACGCAAGCTCAAAACGTCCCATACGCCCGAGCTGCAGTGATTAAAGCTTGTCTAAATCGACAGATACGCAGAGCAAATCTTTCAGCACCCGACCACTTACATGAAAAGGAGTTTTTACCCATGCTTGACCATGACAATAAAAAACCAGCCTACCGTATGGGCCGACTTTTTGCCGTTCTAGAACGTATTCAAGAAGAGTCTGCAGGCGGTCCTGGTAAGTTGAATGCGACTATTCGAGATCGTTTTTACGGGGCTGCTTCCAGTTCTCCTGCAACCGTGTTTCCAATGCTATTGAAGCTTAAGAATCACCATGTTTCAAAGTTGGAAGAGAAGGGAAGACGCGTTCTTTACAGAGCCTTTGGTGACAACCGACCAGATGACTACATCGGTCAAATCACTTTGCATGTTGCGGAAATACCAATGCATTTAAAGCTATCTGACCAAGGCACTTTTGCGCTGGGCTACTACCACCAGCGGCAAGACTTCTTCACCAAAAAACCTGACGACTCCACCATCACAACTGCATCCAAGGAAGGAACCCCAGCATGAGCCTCGATCAACAACTCGCCAACCGCTACGACTTCGTTCTCATTTTTGACGTGAAGGACGGCAACCCCAACGGCGACCCCGATGCAGGCAACATGCCGCGCCTGGATGCCGAATCCGGCCACGGCTTGGTGACCGACGTGTCGCTCAAACGTAAGGTACGCAACTTTGTCGGGCTGGTCAAAGAGCAGGACGAGCGTGAGCCCGTGGATGGCGAAAAGCGTTTTGAAATCTATGTGCGTGAAAAGGCCATCCTGAATCATCAGAATCAGCGTGCCTATTCAGCATTAAATCTGGCTGTAGCCCAGGAAGAACAAGCGCAAGAAGCTACAGAAACAGAAGCAACTGATGCCAAGAAGAAAAAGCCCGCCAAAGAAAAGCGCAAAGGCAGCGCCGATGAGGTGGGCCAAGCCCGCAAATGGATGTGCCAGAACTTCTTTGACGTGCGCACCTTTGGCGCGGTCATGTCCACCGGTGTGAACTGCGGTCAAGTGCGCGGCCCGGTGCAGCTCACCTTTGCTCGCTCAGTGGAACCCATCGTGGCGCTAGAGCACTCCATCACCCGCATGGCGGTTGCCACCGAAGCCGAGGCAGAAAAGCAGCAGGGCGACAACCGCACCATGGGCCGCAAGCACACCGTGCCCTATGGCGTGTATGTGGCCCACGGCTTTGTGTCGTCCTTCCTAGCCAAGCAAACCGGGTTTGGTGACGACGATCTGGAGCTGGTGTTTCAGGCCCTGGCGCAAATGTTCGAGCACGACCGCTCTGCCGCACGCGGCGAAATGTCCACCCGTGGGCTGTATGTGTTCAAACACGACAGCGAACTGGGCAACGCCCCGGCCCACGCTTTGTTTGACCGCCTCAAGGTGGAGCCAAAAGCAGAGGGCGAAGTGGCCCGCAGCTTTGATGCGTATTCCGTGGCCTTTGACGGTCAGAGTCTGGCCGTCGGGCAATCCGTTCAGCCAGCGCCTGGCGTGACCTTGACCCGACGCTGCTGATCGAGGCAAACATGAAAATCCTGCCCACCGAATTCGATGGTCAGTCCATCCGCCGGGTGTACGACGAAGACACGGAAACCTGGTGGTTTTCGGTGGTTGACGTGGTGCAAGTGCTCACGCAGCAGGCAGATGACCTGACCGCCAGAAAGTATTGGAACCAGCTCAAACGTCGGCTTGCCAATGAAGGGAGTCAACTGGTGACAAGTTGTCACCAGTTGAAAATGCCCGCCGCCGATGGCAAGCAGCGTCTCACCGACGTAGCCACCGCCGAAACCCTGCTGCGCCTCGTCCAATCCGTCCCCAGCCCCAAAGCCGAACCCATCAAACTCTGGCTGGCCAAGGTGGGTTATGAGCGCATGCAAGAGCTGGCCGACCCGGCCCTGTCGCTGGACCGCGCCCGCCAGACCTGGCAGCAGCATGGTCGTAGCGACAAGTGGATACAGCAGCGCATGACCGGGCAGGAAACCCGCAACAAACTCACCGACTACTGGAGCGAGCACGACATCAAAAAGGGCAGTGAATTCGCCATCCTCACCAACATCATCCACCAGGAATGGGCGGGGGTGAGCGTGGCAGAGCACAAGGACATGAAGGACCTGACCACCCACAACCTGCGCGACCACATGAGTGAGGCCGAGCTGATCTTTACCGCGCTGGCCGAACTGTCCACCCGCCAGATCGCGCAGAGCGTGGAGGCCACAGGCATGGCCCAAAACAAGACTGCCGCTAAAGCAGGTGGGCGTATTGCCCGCCAAGCGCGTAACCAGTTGGAGAGCCAGACGGGTAAGTCCGTGGTGTCAGGCGAGAACTTTTTGCCACGCGCTGCAAAAAAGATAGTTAATAGCCAATATTAGACAAGGGCTAGAGGCATAAATCTTCAATGGAAACGGCTGACCCCATCCCCCTATCCGCCTTGCAGCACTGGCACTACTGTCCGCGCCAGTGCGGTCTGATCCATCTGGAGCAGGTGTTTGACGACAACGTGCACACCCTGCGCGGTCAGGCGGTGCATGCCAGGGCAGACCTGCCCGGTGTGGAAACCGCCAAGGGCGTGCGTGTGGAGCGTGCCTTGCCGCTGTGGCATGACGCGCTGGGCTTGATTGGCAAGTCTGACGTGGTGGAGTTTTTGGCCGGTGGCGTGCCCTACCCGGTGGAATACAAACACGGCAGCCGCAACAAGGCCGCCGACATTGCCGCGTGTGATGACATTCAACTCGCTGCGCAGGCTATGTGCCTGGAGTCCATGACCGGTAAACCCGTGAACGAGGGTGCGCTGTATTACGCCACCTCCAAGCGCCGCCGGGTCGTGCCCATCACCGCGCAGTTGAAGGCTGACGTGGCGCAGACCGCGCAGGCCATTCGCCAGATGCTGACCAGCGGCACACTGCCTGCGCCCCTGAGCGGGGAGCAAGCAGCCAGGCGCTGCAAGGCCTGCTCGTTGCAAGAGCGCTGCCAGCCGCAGGCCACGCACGCGGGCTTGCTCTCTGCCCGCGCCGCCTTGTTTGACCCTGACGCATAGCCGCATCAACGCACCCACCTGCCCATGCAACTCCTCAACACCCTCTACGTCACCACGCCCGACACCTACCTGCGGCTGGACAACGACACCCTGCGTGTCGAGGTAGACCGCGAAACCCGGCTGCGTGTGCCGCTGCACCACCTGAGCGCGGTGGTGTGTTTTGGCCACACAGGCTTGTCCGCCCCGCTGATGCACCGGCTGGCCGAGAGCAGCATTGCGCTGGTGCTGCTGGACGACAACGGCCGTTTTAAAGCGCGGTTGGAAGGCGCCGTCAGCGGCAACGTGCTGCTACGTCAGGCCCAGTTCCAGCGCGTGGCTGATGCCGCCTTCACGCTCGACATGGCCCGTGCCAGCGTGGCGGGCAAGATCAAAAATACCCGCCAAGTCTTGCAGCGCGGAGCCCGCGAGGCCAAGTCTGAGGATGAAGCCAAAACCCTGACCCGCTTGGCCGATGACCTGGCTGCCAGCCTGCGTGCCTTGCCCGACGTGGCCAACCTCGACAGCTTGCGCGGGGTAGAGGGCGAAGCCGCACGCCAATACTTCAGCGGCTTGAACCTGCTGGTGCGCCCAGACCAGCGCGCCGACTTCACCATGGATGGCCGCACCCGCCGACCACCGCGTGACCGCTTCAATGCCATGCTGTCGTTTCTGTACGCCATGTGGATGAACGACTGCCGCAGCGCGCTGGAAGCCGCCGGGCTAGATCCGCAAGTGGGTTTCTTGCACGCCCTGCGCCCGGGTCGCGCGGCACTGGCTCTGGACTTGATGGAAGAGTTCCGCCCCTGGGCTGACCGGCTGGCGCTGACCCTCATCAACCGGGGCCAGTTGAGTGCGGACGACTTTGTGCTGCGCGAAGGTGGCGGCGTGTCACTGGAGCCCGATGCCCGTAAGGCCGTGGTGGTGGCGTATCAGGAGCGCAAAAAGGACGAGATCAACCACCCGTTGCTGGCGCAGTCCGTGCCGCTGGGTCTGGTGCCACTGGTGCAAGCCCGCTTGATGGCGCGCGCTTTGCGCGAAGACGGCGCACCGTATGTGCCGTTTGTGGCGAAGTAAGGAGTCGTCATCATGCTGGTATTGGTTTGCTACGACGTAAGCACAGAAACCAAGGCAGGCCGCCGTCGCCTGCGCCGCGTGGCGCGGGTGTGTGAAAGCACCGGGCAGCGGGTGCAAAAGTCGGTGTTTGAATGCCAGCTGGACGTGGCCAAGTTTGAAACCCTGGAGCGCGAGCTGCTGGCCGAAATCGACCCCAGCATGGACTGCCTGCGGCTATACCGCATTCCCGGCACACGCGGCTTTGAGGTGATCGAGCACGGCACCTTTAAAGCCGTGGATTTTGATGGGCCGTTAGTGCTTTAAATGCCCGCGTCTCCGTGCACATGCCAGCATCGCCATGGTATGGTTACCCCCGCGAACCCCAAGTGATGGCCTTTTCACCCAGAGGTTCGCGCCCTTCGCAACCTCTTGTTTTGAACGGACTTTTGATTTTTTCGAGCTTGAATATTTTGCAAACTCATGTCGTCACCGCCAGGTTCGCGGAAATGCACGAAAAAATCGTTAGCCAACAAGCCCTTGGATGCGCGGAGGTTCGCCCGCCAGCAATGGCGGGCGTGGATTGAAACCGCAGGATGGCAAAAAATTGTCACCGACGTGTTCAGGGTTCGCCCGCCAGCAATGGCGGGCGTGGATTGAAACTCTTGATTAGCCAAAAACGTCTCAATCTTGCGCTGGTTCGCCCGCCAGCAATGGCGGGCGTGGATTGAAACGGCAGCAGTCACTCTCATTGGTGCTGTCCTGATGGTTCGCCCGCCAGCAATGGCGGGCGTGGATTGAAACTGATCCTTGGGTGTCTACGGTGGCGGCTGCGGCTGGGTTCGCCCGCCAGCAATGGCGGGCGTGGATTGAAACAGCCTGCCGTGTGAGAGGTTACGACTATACCCAGGGGTTCGCCCGCCAGCAATGGCGGGCGTGGATTGAAACACGTAGTTGCTTATCAACCTGCACCACGTTTTGCGGTTCGCCCGCCAGCAATGGCGGGCGTGGATTGAAACCAACATTAAACTGATGGAAAGCCATGAGCAACGAATGGTTCGCCCGCCAGCAATGGCGGGCGTGGATTGAAACCTGATCAAGTCGGGCCAAGAGCTGGCAGTGACCAGGTTCGCCCGCCAGCAATGGCGGGCGTGGATTGAAACATTTCTGCAATCCTTTAATCTTTGATGTAGCGATAGGTTCGCCCGCCAGCAATGGCGGGCGTGGATTGAAACATAGCCACCCCCACCAGATAGCGGCGCCCAGTACAGGTTCGCCCGCCAGCAATGGCGGGCGTGGATTGAAACTGTTGGAGGCCGACACCAGGATCAATGAGGCTCGGTTCGCCCGCCAGCAATGGCGGGCGTGGATTGAAACACCTGCCCAGCTAGTAACGGGGGCTGCTATTTATGGTTCGCCCGCCAGCAATGGCGGGCGTGGATTGAAACTCAAGTAGGGCCTGGTATTCCTCGGGCTACGCTGGTTCGCCCGCCAGCAATGGCGGGCGTGGATTGAAACAAGAACGCAGGATGGCTGGAAACCTGCCACTTTGGGTTCGCCCGCCAGCAATGGCGGGCGTGGATTGAAACTTGAGCTTATGAGCAACAACGACGCCGGTGTAAACGGTTCGCCCGCCAGCAATGGCGGGCGTGGATTGAAACCCTACCTTTCTTGGTAGGCGCGATTGGACTCGAACCGGTTCGCCCGCCAGCAATGGCGGGCGTGGATTGAAACAGGAATATCTACACCGAGAGTCGCAATGGGTGCAACGGTTCGCCCGCCAGCAATGGCGGGCGTGGATTGAAACAATCCAGAAGCGCCTGGACGAGAACAAGTCCCTGGGTTCGCCCGCCAGCAATGGCGGGCGTGGATTGAAACGCCCTCTTGGTGCGACACTAATAGGTGGTCATCCGGTTCGCCCGCCAGCAATGGCGGGCGTGGATTGAAACCGTCAACAGAGTCGGCCTTATGTACATGTGTAACGGTTCGCCCGCCAGCAATGGCGGGCGTGGATTGAAACCTTGGTGAGCCAGTCTGTGCGACCCTCAGCCAGGGTTCGCCCGCCAGCAATGGCGGGCGTGGATTGAAACAGGTCATGCAGTTCGTCAAAAGACACAGGGTCAAAGGTTCGCCCGCCAGCAATGGCGGGCGTGGATTGAAACTTAATGGTACCTGGGGCATGGCTATAGGTGATTGGGGTTCGCCCGCCAGCAATGGCGGGCGTGGATTGAAACCATCGTGCGGGTGTAGGTGCCGTGGCACTGGTTGGGTTCGCCCGCCAGCAATGGCGGGCGTGGATTGAAACAAGTACGTGATGCGCCGGGAAGGCAAGGAACATGTCCGCGGTTCGCCCGCCAGCAATGGCGGGCGTGGATTGAAACTGGACAACAAATTTGCCTTTGCCAGTGCCGAGCTGGTTCGCCCGCCAGCAATGGCGGGCGTGGATTGAAACAGACGATCAGGCAGTACTTGCCGAACACATCGCCGGTTCGCCCGCCAGCAATGGCGCGCGTGGATTGAAACATAAGAACTCCAAGTAACAACCGAGGAAACCGCCCGGTTCGCCCGCCAGCAATGGCGGGCGTGGATTGAAACAAGGTCTATAACAAGGGCATTGAGCTGGGCAAGCACGGTTCGCCCGCCAGCAATGGCGGGCGTGGATTGAAACGTCGTATTGTTGACAGTGGTCTGAGTAACAGTGAGGTTCGCCCGCCAGCAATGGCGGGCGTGGATTGAAACGACCACCACCTTCACGGTCAGCGTCAGCGACGGTATTGGGTTCGCCCGCCAGCAATGGCGGGCGTGGATTGAAACAGCATGGCCATGTGCCATCCTGACGTGTTGATCCGGGTTCGCCCGCCAGCAATGGCGGGCGTGGATTGAAACAAGCATGGGATGCTGCATGTGGACATCATCAAGAAGGGTTCGCCCGCCAGCAATGGCGGGCGTGGATTGAAACCAGACACCGTGCGCAGCAATGTGCGCCACAACGCGGTTCGCCCGCCAGCAATGGCGGGCGTGGATTGAAACCCGACATGCTTATTGACTCGGACGACATGGCCAAAGGTTCGCCCGCCAGCAATGGCGGGCGTGGATTGAAACTTACCAGTCAAGCTGATTGCCAGACGCTGGAGCCGGTTCGCCCGCCAGCAATGGCGGGCGTGGATTGAAACGCGTTGAAGGCAAAGCAAAGGACATCGATGGAAAGGTTCGCCCGCCAGCAATGGCGGGCGTGGATTGAAACAACCCACCGAAGTCAAGGTTGGGGATGTAATAGAGGTTCGCCCGCCAGCAATGGCGGGCGTGGATTGAAACAAATCTCCCTGCGCACTAAAAGCCGAAGCGTGCTGGTTCGCCCGCCAGCAATGGCGGGCGTGGATTGAAACGATAATCTCTGTCGTTGTAACGTATCTCGAAAGTGGTTCGCCCGCCAGCAATGGCGGGCGTGGATTGAAACCGCAAGTGCCGCAAGCGCCTATGCCTACACCTGTGGTTCGCCCGCCAGCAATGGCGGGCGTGGATTGAAACCGCGATAGATATTCTCTGCCATCTGCCCGATAGCGGTTCGCCCGCCAGCAATGGCGGGCGTGGATTGAAACGTTTTATGAAAGTCCATAATTCACACCTTAGAAAAAGGTTCGCCCGCCAGCAATGGCGGGCGTGGATTGAAACTGATTCGGCTTACAGCGCTTGTCACGAATCCGGCGGTTCGCCCGCCAGCAATGGCGGGCGTGGATTGAAACTCTTACGGCGGCATGGATGCCGTAAATAATATGAGGTTCGCCCGCCAGCAATGGCGGGCGTGGATTGAAACAGGCTGCGTCAGCTGGCTTATTTCAGGGTAGCGGTGGTTCGCCCGCCAGCAATGGCGGGCGTGGATTGAAACAAGACTTGGCGCGTGGGCTTGACCCGGTACTGACGGTTCGCCCGCCAGCAATGGCGGGCGTGGATTGAAACTCGCGCAAAATGTGACACAAATCGCCGCCGCGCGGGTTCGCCCGCCAGCAATGGCGGGCGTGGATTGAAACTACGATTTGCGGCCCCTCACAAGTCCGATAATTGGTTCGCCCGCCAGCAATGGCGGGCGTGGATTGAAACATAGTTGGTAATCGCAATCACCGTGCCGTCTTTGGTTCGCCCGCCAGCAATGGCGGGCGTGGATTGAAACTCGCTCAAAATGTGACACAAATCGCCGCCGCGCAAGGTTCGCCCGCCAGCAATGGCGGGCGTGGATTGAAACCGGGCGGGTCGTAGTACCAGACGCGGCGCATGCCGGTTCGCCCGCCAGCAATGGCGGGCGTGGATTGAAACGAGTCCGATGGCTCACAAGACGATCTGATCACGGGTTCGCCCGCCAGCAATGGCGGGCGTGGATTGAAACTGCCGCGTCGCTCTGGCGAGTCATCGCGCACACGGTTCGCCCGCCAGCAATGGCGGGCGTGGATTGAAACCAGACGGCAAGATGCCCAGTGGCTGCAGGAACTCGGTTCGCCCGCCAGCAATGGCGGGCGTGGATTGAAACAATGGCGCGAGCCACGTCGACCTGACCGGCCAGCGGTTCGCCCGCCAGCAATGGCGGGCGTGGATTGAAACCCTTTTTGCCCCCCCGGTGTATTTAAACGGTGCCGCGGTTCGCCCGCCAGCAATGGCGGGCGTGGATTGAAACCACCTGAACTACCGCCGTTGACGTATGCCCGTAACGGTTCGCCCGCCAGCAATGGCGGGCGTGGATTGAAACCTGGGCAACTGCACACTGGTGCATGTCTGTGCGCGGTTCGCCCGCCAGCAATGGCGGGCGTGGATTGAAACTCTGATGCGTCGATTCTTGCCCAGCAGGCCCATGGGTTCGCCCGCCAGCAATGGCGGGCGTGGATTGAAACATGTCTAGGCCGCTAGGGGGCGTACCTCCGGCCGGGTTCGCCCGCCAGCAATGGCGGGCGTGGATTGAAACCCCGCCAGCCTCGTTGAATCCAAAATACAGCATCGGGTTCGCCCGCCAGCAATGGCGGGCGTGGATTGAAACTGCCGTAACGCTGAATGTGCAGCTTTGCCCATCCGGTTCGCCCGCCAGCAATGGCGGGCGTGGATTGAAACGTGCGCATGAGCTATCCAACGGGTACGGGCGCGACTGGTTCGCCCGCCAGCAATGGCGGGCGTGCAAACCTCTATGTTCAGGGCAATGTAACGAATTTAGCCGACGGGCAGCGCATGCTTTGCATCGCGCTTTTCTACCACCTTCAGCGCCAACAGCAACCCGGTCCCCACCATCATCACGACCGCGGCCACATACATGCCAGCGTTGTAGCTGCCCAAGTGCGCTGCCAGTTGCCCTGTGATGGCCGGGCCGATGATCTGCGTTGCGCCGTACGAGAGCGTCATCTTGCCCATCATCTTGGCGGGTTTGGTCGGGTAGTAGCGCCCGGCCATGCTCAGCACCAGGCTGACCATGCCGATGAATGTGCCACCAAACAGCAGCGCGCCAAATAGTGTGGCCATCAGCCCGCCCACCATCACTGGTAGCAGGATGCCCACAATTTGCAAAATGGCAGCCAATATCAACGCGTTCAGATCGCCGGTGCGCCGGGCAATCAGGTCCCAGTTGATGCACGCGGGTGCCGCGCCAATGCCGATGGCCAGAAAAGCCAGGTTGCCCTGACCAGCCAGCCCAGGCAGTTTGTTGACGATCGCCACAATAAAGGTCGCGCTCACCACATAGCCAAACCCGGCGCAAAAATACGCTGCCATGAAGATGCGCAAGTACAGCCTGCTGGGCGGGCTGTCGACCATCTTCTGGCCGCTGGCGGTCAGGCCGGTCTGGTCAGGGCGGGGCAGCCAGGCCAGCGCCGGGTACAGCAGCATGCAGCCGATGGTGGTGAACGCCCACCATTGTTCGCGCCAGTCCAGCGCCGGGTGCATCAGCATCACCGCCGTCGAACAGCCCGCAATGCCCAGCCCGATGCCTGAAAAGTGAATGCCCAGCTCGCTGCGGTGGTGGTGACGGATCAGCCAGTTCAGGATCAGCCCGGTGCCCAGCAGCATGCCCGCTGCACTGGTCAGCCCCGCCACATAGCGCGACAGCGCCCAGACGATGACGTTGGTGGTCAGCCCCATCACCGCCGTGCTGACAATCGCGAGCACCATGCCGATGCGGTACAACTTGTCCTTGAGCACCAGATTGCTGATCTGCGAGGCAATGATGGCGCCGCTGAGGTAACCTGCGTAGTTGGTGGCTGCCAGCCAGCCCGCAGACGCCACCCCCAGCCCGGCTTGCTGCTGCATCAGCGGCAGCAGTGGCGTGTAAGAAAAACGCGCCACGCCCAGCACCAGCAGCAGACTGAAGATGCCAGCACCGAGTACGCGCAAGCGGGCCTTGTGGTCGCTCATCCGGCGCGCGGGCTTGTGTTCGCCTGGGCGAGTGCCTGTTGCAGTGCTACTTCGTGGTGCTTTCGTTCGCTGATGTCCACATAGGCACCGACCACCCGGACCACCTCGCCCTGGGCGTTGCGCTCAGCGACCCGACCGCGATCCAGCACCCAGATGATGGAGCCATCCTTGCGAAACATGCGGTGTTCTGAACGGTAAAACTCTTCGCCGCTGCTCAGCAAATGACGCAACCGCTGCCACACGGCGGGTTTGTCGTCGGGGTGGATTCGTGCAGAAAAAGCATCGACGTGGCTGGTGATCTCGCCCTCGGCGAAGCCCAGTATGCGAAACCACTGCGCGTTGTGCTCCACCCGGCCACTCGTGACATGCCAGTCCCAGATACCCTCGCGCGTAGCGGCCATGACCTCTTGCAGGCGCTGTTCACTGATGGCCACTTGCTGCTGAGCCCGAACGACATCGGTGATGTCGTGCGCAATCACCAGAATCTGGTTGTTGCCGTTGGCATCCTTGAAAGGTTTTTTGATCGACTTGTAATGTCGGATCTCGCCGGTGGCTGCATTGCGGCTGTCTTCAAAAACGACCTGGGCCTCACCGCGTGCCATGATGTCCAGCACGTTGGCGCGGTAGCTGTCGGCCAACGCTTTGGGCACCCCAAAATCACCGTCATGCTTGCCCACCATCGCCTCGGGCGTGGTGTTGTACAGGCGCGCCAGGGCGTGGTTGCACAGCAGGAAGTTACCCTGGGCGTCCTTGAGCAAGACGATATCGGGTAGTTCTTCAAACACGGCCTCAAAAAGTGTCAGCTTTTGTTGGTCTGCTGCCTGTGCCTCGGCTGCAGACTGCACTTGAGTGTCAGTCATACAAGCATTCCGTCGCGGAGCACGCATAGGTTGGATAGGTCATGAGGAGAGGGATTATTCACTGCTTTGTTCAGCTTCGCCAGCGCCCAGTCAGCGCAGACGGCACGGCGTGACTGGGGCGCCCTCAAACTGTCCATGCAGCAAATATTTCGAACGTAGTCAACAAGTTCGTTGAATATGTTTGCATTTTTCGCTTTCTAGACTCTGTACTTATCACGGGAACGCCCCGGACGTCTGTTTTTTTTGGAGAACCAACTTGACCCCATCGCCGTCTTATGACCTGAGCAGCCAACCGCGCTACACGACGGTCGCCATCGTTTTGCACTGGCTGCTGGCAATGGCATTGCTGGTGATCTTTGCCTTGGGCCTCTACATGGTGGAGTTGTCGTTTTCACCCTTGCGACTGAAGCTTTACAACTGGCACAAGTGGGCCGGAGTCAGCATCCTGCTGCTGTCTGTGGCACGCGTGGTTTGGCGGGTGACGCATCGTCCACCTGCGCTGCCCACGACTGTCACTCGCTCTATGCCAGGCTGGCAAATGCAGGCCCACCATGCCACGCATCACCTGATGTATGCATTGTTTTTCGCCGTGCCATTGTTGGGATGGGCTTACAGCTCGGCAGCCGGGTTTCCGATTGTGTTGTTTGGCCAGATTCCGCTGCCTGATTTTGTCGGTGCTGACAAGGCGCTGGCGGCCATGATCAAACCGCTGCACCAGCTGTCCGCCTGGGCCTTGATGGGGCTGGCTGCACTGCATGTCGCCGCAGCGCTGAAACATCAGTGGCTGGACCGCGATGGCCTACTGTTACGCATGTTGCCCCGATAGGTCTGCCCCGATCAACGCCTGCCTACCCTTTCATCGCATTTATTGCAACTACAACCATGAAACACACTGTATTGACCGCCGCCCTGTTCGCAACGCTGATGTCCTGCATGGCACTGCCCGCTGCCGCCCAGCAAAAGCTGCTGCCCGCGCAAAGTGAACTCGGCTTTGTTGCCAAACAAATGGGGGTGCCGATGAACGGCCACTTCAAGAAGTTTGACGCGCAGGTGACCTTCGACGCCGCCAAACTGGCCACCAGCAAGGTTGCCTTCACGGTAGATATGGGCAGCGCCACCTTGGGCTCGGCCGAGGCCGACAGCGAGTTGCCCAAAGCTACCTGGTTCAACGTGCCCAAGTTTCCACAAGCCAGCTTCACCTCTTCAGCCATCAAGGCGTTAGGCGGAGGCAAGTACGAGATGACTGGCCAGCTCAGCATCAAAGGCCAGGCGCACGATGTGTTGGTGCCTGTGACCATGACGCAAGCCGGTGCACTCACCGTGGCCACTGGCGTACTGCCCATCAAGCGGCTGGCTTTCAAGGTGGGTGACGGTGATTGGGCCGATACCTCCATGGTGGCTGACGATGTGCAGGTCAAGTTCAAACTGACCTTGAGTGGTGTTGGCAAGCTGTAACCCGTCTCTTTGTTCTCTATTTCCTTTCAACCCTTCAGGAGTTTTTCATGCGTTTATCCCTCGTCCCTGCAGCTGCGGCTGTTGTTTTGCTCGCCAGCACCGTGTCTGCCCAGGCCGCCAGCTATGCCATTGATCCGGCGCACACCTATGTGACCTTTGAGATCGGCCACTTTGGCACCTCGACCAACCGGGGTCGTTTTGACAAAAAGGAAGGTACGGTGGAATTTGACCGCGCGGCCAAATCGGGCAAGGTGAACATCTCGTTTGACACCAACTCCATCAACACCGGCTATGCCGCGTTCAACAAGCACCTGCAGAGCAGCGAGCTGTTTGACGCCGAAAAATTTCCGACCATGACCTTTGCGGCCGACAAGTTCACGTTCAATGGTGACAAGGTGACCGAAGTGGCAGGCAATCTCACGCTGCTGGGCAAGACCCAGCCGCTGACGCTGAAGGCCACCAACTTCAACTGCTATGACAGCCCGATGCTCAAGCACGAAGTGTGCGGCGGCGACTTTGAAGGCACCGTCGACCGCACGGCCTACGGCATGAACTACGGCATCGACTGGGGTTTTCCGAAGAATGTGCACCTGGTGGTGCAGGTTGAGGCGGTCAAGCAGTAAATCGCTAGAGTTTCATAAGAAAATAGCTTCTAGCCCCCGTATTTAAAGGGTTAGAAGCTATTAGTGTTAGAGCGGTTGACGAAAGCGCCGGGTTCAGACCGTCTGTTGGCGCCGTTGGTCCAGACGCCGCTCCCACAGGTAATACATCAGCGGAATCACCAGCAGGGTCAACGCGGTCGAGGCAAAGGTGCCAAAGATCAGTGACACAGCCAGCCCACCAAACACCGGGTCGGTGATCATGATGGCCGAGCCCAGAATGATCGCCAGCGCCGTCAACATGATGGGCCGGAAACGCGCCGCACCCGCATCAACCACCGCCTGCTCCAGCCCGTAACCCCGGTTGCGGTAATCCACAATGAAGTCGATCAGCAGCAGCGAGTTGCGCACCACCACGCCTGCCAGGGCGATCACCCCGATCATGGAGGTGGCGGTGAAGGCCTGATTCGTCAGCCAGTGGCCGGGGAACACGCCAATGAGCGTGAGCGGGATCGCGCCCATCACGATCAGCGGCATCACGAACGACTTGTAGTAACCCACCAGCACCAGGTAGATGAACACCAGCGCGACGATAAAGGCCGAGCCCAGATCGCGGAACACATCCAGCGTCAGGCGCATTTCGCCACCCCACAGCAAGTGGTAGTTCATCACGTTGTCAGGATGGGCCTCGGTGAAGCCCAGGTTGCCGGTGTTAAAGGCCACGCCTGACACGAGCATTTTGTGTTCCAGCATCTTGTCCAGCGCCAGTACGGCGTACACCGGGCTGGATTTGAGGAGCTCTCCACCCACCATTACCATCGGGTGCTGGTCGCGGTCATAGATGGGCTTGTCCTGCGTGCCCGATTCGACGCTGGCAATGGCGGACAGTGGCACCTGTTGACCCGTCATGTTGGTGATGCGGATCGACAAGATCTGCTGCGCCGTCTGGCGCTCGCTACGCGGCAGGCGCACGGTGATGTTGATGGGCTCGCGCGCATCATCCACATGCAGGGTGCCAATCGAGAAACCAGACACGTAGTCGTGCAGCAGCTTGGCGATCTGACCTGGTGCCACACCCGCGAGAATGGCTTTTTCGCGGTCCACCTTGATGCGCAGGCTTTGCACGCTGGCGGTGACGGAATCATCCACGTTGACCATGCCGTAGATGTCGCCAAACGCCTTGTCCACCTCTGAGGCAGCGGCGCGCAGCTTGTCGTAGTCCGGGCCATAGAGTTCGGCCAATATCTGTGACGACACCGGGGGGCCAGGGGGGGTCTCATAGAGTTTGACCTTGGCCTGTGGGAAGGTTTTGCGCAGGTCAGCCAGCGAGTCGTTG
The DNA here is from genome assembly GCA_031291305.1 of Rhodoferax sp. Lineage (GTDB taxonomy): Bacteria > Pseudomonadota > Gammaproteobacteria > Burkholderiales > Burkholderiaceae_C > Rhodoferax. The sequence continues at coordinate 53,969 of JARLJH010000015.1, forward strand.
AAGGCGTTGACGATCTCGTGCGAGGGTTCTGATCGCTCATGTTTGCTGCTCAGATTGACGCGAATCTGCGCCAGGTTGTCCCCACGTTTGAGGCTGTCGCCGCGCACCAGGGCTGCAAAGTCGATAGGTGCAGCCATGCCGAGAAAGGTCTGGTAGTCATGCACATGGCGGTTGGCTGCAAGCACCTCGCCCACGGCGCGAGCAACCTGGTCGGTCCCGGCCAGCGTGGTGCCAGCAGGCATGTCGACCTGAACCAGGAACGTGTTGGTGTTGTCATTGGGCAGCATCTTCAGTTCCACACCCATGGGCGAAAGCGGTCCATTCATGCCCGAAGGACGGATGAATTGCCAAGCGGGCTGCACCATGGCAGCTAGCAGCAACGCCAGCACCACCAAAAACAGCACGTTGCGTCGGCCAGCGTGACGGATGAAGGGGGTGATGGCCGCGGTGTAGGCGCGGTACAGCGGGTCTTTCGGGTGTTCGCCCGTCTCCTGATGGGCAGGGAGCTCGCTCAACGCCCTGGCCGCCTTGCCGGCCAGCCAGCGGTTGGCCGCCCAGGGCACCACCATGTAGGCCATCAACAATGAAGTCAGCATGGCCACTGGCACGTTGAGCGGGATCGGGCGCATGAAGGGGCCCATCATGCCGGTGACAAAGGCCATCGGGATAAAGGCCAGAATCACTGTGATGGTGGCAATGTTGGTGGGTTTGCCGATTTCGTTGGTGGCTTGCACCAGCGCATGCTTGAAGTTTCTGCCACCGCCCATGTGCATGTGGCGGTGGATGTTTTCTATCACCACAATGGCATCGTCCACCAGCAAACCCAGTGACAGGATCAGCGCAAACAGCGTGATGCGGTTGATGGTCTGGCCGGTGATCAAGCCCACGGTCAGCACCACAAACAGGATCAGCGGCACCGTTAGCGTCACGATCGCCGCCTCACGCCAGCCCAGGAATACAAGCAGGATCAGAGCCACCGAGCCAATCGCAATACCCAGGTGCTCCACCAGGGTGTTGACGGCATCATCGGCCTTGGCGCCGTCATCGCGTGTGACCGCCACGTCCACACCTTGTGGGATCGCCACCCGCTTCAAGGTGTCAAGTTTGCCTAGCACGGCGGAGGCAACCTCCACCGCATTGGTGCCGGCTTTTTTGGCGATGACCAGCGTCACTGCAGTTGCCTCACCTCTTGGCGCGTTTGGACCTGCGGCCGGGCCGTAGGCAAAGCGTGAGAGCTGGTCGGCCTCACTGGGGCCGTCTTCAATGCGCGCCACATCCTTCAGAAACACAGGGCGGCCTTGTGGTACGCCGACGATGATGTCACCGACGTCTTTGACGCTGCCGATAAAACCTGAAAAGCGCAGCGGTTGGTTGAGGTTGTTGTCCACCAGTTGTCCCACGGGGATGGAGACGTTGGCGCCTTTCATCATCTGGTTGACCTGATCCAGCGACAAGCCGCTGGCCGCCAGCTTGGCAGGCGATATCCACACATTGACCGCACGCTGTGAGCCATCCATCAACTGCGAGAACGACACACCGGGCAGGTTGCGCAGCTCTTCAAGGACTCGCGCAGCCACCTGGCGCAGCTCATGTTCTGGCAATTGTGTGGAACTGAGCGTCAGTGTCATGATCGGTACGTCATCGACGTTGATCGGCTTGACCATCGGTTGCATGGCGCCTGCCGGGAGGCGGTCCATGTTTTGCATCAGCTGGTTGTAGAGCTTGACCAGGCTGGTCTCCTGATTTTCACCCACCTCAAACTGCACGGTGACCACACCATAGTCAGCGGCGGAGTAGCCAAAGGTGTGTTTGACGCCGGACTGCGCGTTCATCAGCGCTTCCAGGGGTTTGACGACCAGATTCTGGATTTCCTGCGCACTGGCTCCAGGTTTGGCGACGATGATATTTGCCGCCGGAACCACGATTTGCGGGTTGTATTCACGTGCTGTCACAAACAGCGCCAACAGACCTGCCAGGATGATGGCGACCATCAGCAGAACGGTGATCTTGGACTCGAGAAAGGTGCTGGTGAGCTTGCCGACTATGTTCAGGGGCATATTTCTGTGATCTGTGTGCGCCGCACCCGATGCAGAGGAGGCATCAGGCGGCGATGCGTGGCTGGTAGAGGCTTCAGACATGGCCATTCCCTCAGTTCACCACTTTGTCGCCGTTTTGCAGGGCGCTGGCAGACGATGTCACCACCTTCTCGCCGGTCACCAGCCCGGCCAGAATCTCGACTTGCCCTGCGTTGGCTGTGCCAGTGCGCACCATGCGGTATTTGGCAATGCCCTGGGCATCCACTACAAACACGCCAGTGATGCCGACGCGTGAGAGGACCGCGCTGTCAGGCACACGCAGCCCGTCGCGCTCACCCAGTTTGAACGCCACTTGCACAAAGCTGCCACTGCGTAAACTGCTGTCCTTGGGAAGATCAATTTTGACCAGATGGCTATGCGTGACCGGGTCTGCCGATGGCACCAGATTGGCAATCGTGCCAACGATGTCAGTACCACCTTGCCCCTCGCCTGAAATGGCCACGCTGGCGCCCAATTTGAGCTGGGCATACACATCGTTGGACACCTGGGTCTGCACCTGAAGTTTGTCAGTGTTCTCAAGCATCAGCACCGGCTGACCCGGTGCCGCCATGGCGCCAGCGTTGGCCAGCTTTTGGGTGATGACCCCGGCGAAGGGGGCGGTCACGGTGGCGTAGCGCATCTGCGAGGAGGCAGTCTCAAAACTGGCACGTGCGATGCTGACTTGCTGCTGGGCCGTCTGGTATTGCAGGCGGGTTTTGTCCCACTGCATTTTGGGAATGGCTTCGTCCTTGTACAGCGCGCCATAGCGGTCGTAGTCATTTTTGGCGTCGGCCAAAGCGGCCTCGGCTTGCGACAGGCCCGCGCGGGCCATGCTCACTTGCCCCTGGATGTCGGTGGGGTCAACCGCAAAGAGCTTTTGTCCCGCTTTGACGTGCTCGCCTTCCTGGACACTGATTTCGCGCAGGAAGCCCATCAGTCGGGACGAAATCATGGCCTGCTGCTGGGCAATCACGTTGCCTGGCGCGGTGGCTACCACGGGCAGGGTCGCTTTGGCGACGGTAATCACCGTGGCCTGGACATTGGCAGCTGCTGGCGCTGCGATCTGGTCTTTGGCATGGTCGCCGCAGCCGCCCAGCGCGCCCAGAAGCAGCAGCACGGTCGCCGAAATGGAAAGATTGTTGAATTCACGCATTTTGAGAGCCTTCTATGAGGTCGTTTATTTCAGGTCTGGGTCCAGATTGCCCACGGCCAGCCGCACGGACGCGCGTTGCACAGCCAAATCGTATTGCGCCGTCACCCGGTCGGCCTTCGCCTTGTCAAGCTGGGTACGCGCTGCCAGCAGTTCCACCAAGGTGGTCACGCCGTTCTGATAACGCTTTTCCACCAGATTCAGGGCTTCTTGCGCTTGTGCCACGCTCAAGTCATGCACGGCCAGACGGTGTTGTGCCTCGTCGGCTTTGCGCATCGCATCACCCACCTGGTAGGCCACGCTACTTTCGGTTTCTTGCAGGCGTGAGGCCAACTCCAGCTTGGCCGAGGTAGCGCGGTTGACGGCAGCGTTGGTGACACCGGCGTCAAACACGTTCCAGGACATTTGCGCGCCAACGGTGTAGGAACTGGACGCCAAGCCCAAGCTTTTGTCGTTCCAGTCCTGGCGCAGCGTCACCCCGACTTGTGGATAGCGTCCAGATTTGGCGACCTGGATGTTGCCCTCTGCCGCCGCCAGTTGCGCACGCATGGCTTTGATGCGGGGGTGATTGGCCAACGCCTGCTCACGCAAATCGGCCACCTGACCGGGTAGCAGGCTGGGCTCGATGCGCGGGCCAATGTCCAGAGGTTCGCTCAAAGGCATGCCCAGCAGCAGATGCAATTGCTCCAAGGCAGATTCAGCTCCGTTTTGCGCTTGTTTGAGTTGAATGCGCGTGTTCTCCAGAAAAATCTGTGCACTGAGCAGGTCGCTTTTAACGACAACACCTTGTTTGACGAGGTTCTCAATCATCTTCACATCAGCCTGCGCAGCGATTTCGCCTTGCTTGGCGACTTCCACGTAAGCACGGGCGGCGTGGGTACCGTCATAGGCTTGCAGCACATGAAAAATGACTTGCTGGCGAGCAGCTTGGTCACCGTCCTGGGCGGCCTGGACAGACGACTGTGCCTGCAGCACGTAGCCCTCAATCATGCCGCCGGTATACAGCGGCAATTGTGCTTCGATACGCGTGTTGAAATTGGTGACGGCGTTAGGGTGGTTGAGGTCGTTGGGTGCAATGGCCAGCAGGTTGGGGTTTGTCGTGTTGGTCAAAAAATCCGAAAATCCGAAGTCACCAAACGTTGTATTACGCTGCCCCAGCTTTAACCCAAATGCGCTGAGCGCGTCATTGGTGCGCACACCGTTGAGCGACAGCGTGACCTTGGGCATACGTGTTCCATCGGCTTGGTTGACTGCGGCCTCGGCTTGCGTAATCTGTGATTTGGTCGCCGCCAGCCCTGGGTTTTGTTTCAGAGCCAGGTCCACACAATGTGAAAAATCCAGTGTTTCTGCCAACGCCGGGGTAGCCACGGCCAGTGCCAATGCCAAGCCCAGCAGGGCTTTGGTGTAGGGAGGCTGCACCGTATCGGGTGGTCCGTTACGCTGTTTGCGCGCTAAACCGAGAGGTTTCATGCCGTTTCCTTGAATGCTGAAGGCTGTCATTTTATACCCTATGGGGTATACGCGATGCCTACTCATAAATTCCCCCTGCCGTTCGCTGCCGCACGGTCAGGCACCGTCTGTCTGAGGTACTGGTTCAGCCCAGAGCCGTTGGCTCACCGGGTACTGGCAAGGCACACACCTGATGGGCAAACGCTTCCACCTGCGTCCAGTCAGTAAATTCCACGACAGCTTTGGGGTCTGTGGGACCTTTGGTAATGGCCATGATGAAACGGATCATCTGCCGGTCAATGTAGCCCAGCGCCGGATAGTCGAGTCGGCCGGCAAAGACGCCCAGCAGATGCGGCTGCCAGCCAAGCTGTTTGAGCAGCTTGATCATGTAGGGATTGGTGTGTGGCTGGTTTTTCTCGGGCTTTCGCGCCACGATGTTGACGCTGAATAGGGCGCAGGCTTTGCTTTCCAGCGTTGACTGATTTTTGGTGATGAACGCAGCCACCTGTGGTCGGTGCTTGCCGTAGCGGATGCTCGCGCCAATGACGACACGCTCGAATTTGTCCAAATTGAGCGACTGCGCTTGGTCCAGCGGCATCAGTGTCACCTGCTGGCCCATGGCCGTCATCACAAACTTCATGCGCTCGCAAATATGGCGCGTGTGGCCGTCAACGGTGGAGTAGATGAGCAGGGTTTGGTGTCGCACTTTGAGGGGGTGAAGGAGTGAAGTCGGTGCGATGCTAACGCGCGGCGCCGACTTTCACTGCGGCAAACTCATCAATCGTCAGCCAGATTGCCGGGCTTGAAGGCGCCGACCAGCCTGGCCTGGGTGTCGTCGTTGACCTGCGCGTAGTGCGAAAACGCCAGGCTGTACGAGCCTTGGCCACCGGTGAGCGACTTCAGGCGGCTTTGGTAGTCGCCCAGTTCGGCCAGCGGCATCTGACCGGAAATCGCGACGGTGCCCATGGGATTGGGCTGGGTGCCGGTGATGTGGCCGCGTTTGCTGGCCAGATCGCCGGTCAGGTCGCCAATGGCCGATTCCGGGGCGATGACTTCAATGTTCACCATCGGCTCCAGGACGATGGGTTTGGCGGCGCGCACCGCTTCCAGCGTGGCTTTGCGGGCGGCTGCGACAAAAGCCACCTCTTTGCCGTCCACCGCGTGGGTTTTGCCGTCATACACCGTGACACGCAGGTCGTGCAGCGGGAAACCTGCCACCGCGCCTTCAGCCAGCGCCTGCTGTACGCCTTTTTCAACCGCCGCCATGAACACGCCGGGAATGGCACCGCCTTTGACAACATCTTCAAACTCGTAGCCCGCGCCGCGTGCCAGCGGTTCCACGCGCAAGAATACTTCGCCAAACTGGCCGGCACCACCGCTTTGTTTCTTGTGGCGGCAATGGCCTTCGGCCTTGCCGAGAATGGTTTCACGGTAAGCGATCTGCGGTACGCTGGTGTCAAGTTCCAGCTTGAACTGCTGTTGCATGCGCAGCATCTTGGAGCGCAGGTGCATGTCACCCAGGCCACGAATCACGGTCTCGTTGGTGCCGGGGTGGCGTTCGACGGTGAAGCAGGGGTCTTCCATCTCCAGCTTGTGCAGAATCTCGAACAAACGCTGTTCGTCGCCCTTGCGCTGGGTCTGCACCGCCAGCCCTTGCATCGGCTGCGGAAACACCAGCGGTTTCAGGTGCACGTTGTCGAGTTCATGCGCGTCGTGCAGTACGCAGTCAAACACGATCTCATCGACCTTGGCCACCGCACCCAGATCGCCCGGCACCAGCGCATCGACTTCCACGTAGTCCTTGCCCTGCAGCCGGTACAGGTGGTTAACCTTGAACGGGTGCTTGGCCGAACCGGCAAACAATTGTGCGTCCTTGCGCACGGTGCCCTGGTGCACACGAAACACGCCGAGCTTGCCAATGAACGGGTCCATGACAACCTTGAATACATGTGCCAGAACGGGTAGCGCGTCGTCTGGTTGGGCGGTGTAGGCTTCCTCCACGCCAGCCTCAGTCTTGTAGAACGGTGGTGGGTTGCCCTCCAAGGGGTTGGGGGCGAGTTTGACCAGAGCGTCGAGCAGTTGCGGCACGCCAGCGCCGGTCTTGGCGGAGACAAACAAGATCGGGATCAGATGCCCGGCGCGCAGTGCTTTCTCGAATGGGGCGTGCAGTTCCTGCGCGCTGGGGTCGGTGCCATCTTCGAGGTAGCGCGCCATCAGCGCATCGTCTTCTTCGATCAATTGGTCGATCAGGGCCCGGTGTGCGGCGGCGACCGAGGCAAAGTCACTCTCGCCATCGTCGTGCCCGAGCAACTCCACCACTTCCTGCGCGTGGTGCGTGGGCAGGTCCAGCAGCAGGCACTGTTTGCCAAAGCGTTCGCGGATGTCTGCCACCAGCGCGCCTAGGTCGAGGTTGTCGGCATCGATCTTGTTGATGACGATCATGCGACACAGACCACGTTCACCGGCCAGCGTGAACATGCGCTCGGTGGTCAGCTCAATGCCGGTTTGCGCGCTGATCATGATCAGTGCGGTGTCTGCAGCGGCCAGTGCGCCGATGGCCTGACCGGCGAAGTCGGGGTAGCCGGGGGTGTCGAGCAGGTGAATCAGGGTGTCAGCGCTGGTCAGGCTCACCAAGGCAGATTGCAGCGAGTGGCCGAGTTGTTTTTCAAGTGGGTCAAAGTCGCAGACCGTGTTGCCTTTCTCGACGGTGCCACGGCTGACAATGGCGCCGGTGGCAGCCAGCAGGCTTTCCACCAGTGTTGTTTTCCCCACAGACCCATGACCTACCAATGCCACGGCACGAACTTTTTCTGATGGTTGGAAACTCATACAGCACTCTTTATTGTGAAGTTGTGAGCAAACAGTTTACGCCTGTGCAGCGAGCTTGGACAGAGGTTCACCAGCGTATTTGAACGTCAAAATTCAGCTTCCTCAGAAAGAGAAAAACTGCGGATTCTGGCGAGTGACCTGTCGCAGAGGGGCGAAACAGTCGGCATCAATAGCCGTGTCGACGGTGTCTTGCATGATGGCCAGGGTCTTGTCCGCTGGCACCGCGCCGCAGCAAGGACGCTCGGCAGCGTCTAGCGTGCCCACCTCATGTTCAGCAGGGCAATGAGCGCGTGAAAAATCGACCTCTAGCCCTTATGTATGCTTGATAAGTAGCTGCTATTAGTGTAGTTAAAGAGGATGTTCTGTATAAAACTTGCCACCGTGATAAAGCAGCGGTGAGGCGCCTGCACGGTGGCTGCAATGCTCCACCTCGCCAACAAAAATCACATGATCGCCTTCAGCATACCGGCTGCGGTTAAAGCACTCAAAGGTAGCCACGCTCCCGGTGATCAACGGCGCACCGCTGACGCCCACAGTGAAATCCAGATCGACGAAACGGTCGGTGCCACGTGTGGCGAAACGTAGCGCCAGCGCCTGCTGGTCGGCTGCCAGAATGTTGATGGCGTAGTGTGAGCCCTGGCGAAAAGCGTCCATCGAGGTCGCTGCCTGTGACAGACTCCACAGCACCAGCGGTGGCGTCAGCGAGACCGAGTTGAAGGAGTTGGCGGTCAGTCCAACGAGTTCACCCGTGGGTGTGCGTGCAGTGACAATGGTCACACCAGTGGCAAACATTCCCAGGGCGGTACGAAATTCGGGGCTTGAGAAATGTGGAGCGCGGGCCTGAGCTTGCAAAGTAGATGTAGACATCGCAAGGAATTTACCCTAAATCCTCGGCGCTTGAGCGTCAACCGACAATTCATGTTGTTGGGTGCGCTTTTCGACTTCAATGATATGCATACAAGCTTTCTGAAACTCATTTTCATCACTTTTTTATTGATAGCAGCTATCGTCCGCCCTACCTGGGCTTGCGCTGATTTTTATACCAAACTTCCGGATGTTTCAAAGGACTTGTGTCTTCAGGCACAACTCAAGCCAAGCGGGGCGCGTAGTGTGCAAGGGCGGTCGATTTTGGTGCGCGACATCACGCCACCTGATGTGCATAGGCGCGTGCTGGTGCTGGCTGCCATGCATGGTGATGAATTTTCGGCGGCGTCGGTGGCACTGCACTGGCTGCAGATGGCCAATGCTGCGCCCGTGCGAACACACTGGCGCTTCATCCCGGTGCTCAACCCGGACGGTTTGTTGCGTCAGCCCGCGCAACGCATGAACGCGCATGGTGTGGACCTGAACCGCAACTTTCCAACACCCAACTGGCAGCGTGAGACCAAAATATATTGGGAAAAACTGACCCGCAGGGACCCGCGGCGTTGGCCAGGGCGTGCGCCTTTGAGTGAACCAGAGGCGAAGTACCTGTTTGATGAGATAGGGCGCTTCCAGCCGGATGTGATCGTCAGTATCCATGCGCCCTATGGCGTGCTGGATTTTGATGGCCCGGTGATGCCACCCACTCGGCTGGGTCGCCTCTATCTGGACCAGGTCGGCGTGTTTCCTGGCTCGTTGGGCAATTACAGTGGCGTGCAGCGCGGGGTGCCGGTGGTGACCGTGGAGTTGCCCAGCGCCTTGCGCGCACCGATAGCTAGCGAGATGTCAAAAATGTGGCGCGATTTGCTCACATGGATGGATAAAACCCTGCCCCCCGACGAGATATCTGCTGCCCCCACTCTGGCGCGCTTGCCAAAATCTGTGCAGCAACGCTGAAGATCAGATAAAACCAAGGGTTTTCCCTAGGTTGCATTTTCATTTGTTCAAATATACTTACACTCGCAATTCTTCTTCAGCGAGTGGAAAAGCATACGAGTTCGGAGCCCTTCGGGGCTCCTTTTTTTTAGGACTTGGGTATTGTGGGAAGGCGCTGCAACTGCAGTTGGGCCAGCGCCCCATACAACGGCACACACAACAGGCGCGAGACCCCGCTGGCGACCATGGCCGTGGCCATCATGCTCAGCACCAGAGCGTGGCCGTCAACCATTTCCATGACGATGATGAAGGCGGTGAGTGGCGCCTGCGTGACAGCTGCCAGAAAACCCGCCATTCCCAGTGCAATCAGTGTTGGCGCATTGGCGTAATGGGTAAGCAGGGCAATGTCATTGCCTAACGAGCCGCCAATGGCCAGCGCTGGCGCAAAGAGACCGCCGGGTACACCGGCCCAGGTGGTGATCCAGGTGGCCACAAACTTCAACAAGGTAAAGAATGGTTGTGTTTCCGGACTGCCATCCAGTATGGCGCGGCTGTGGGTGTATCCGGTACCAAAAGTACTGCCGTGTCCAACCAAACCAATCACCGCCAACGCCAAACCACACGCTGCAGCAAAAACCACCGGCGAGCGTTTGCGCCCGCGGCTGAAAGGGTCGGCCGAGTCGCCCCGGATCGACAGCAGCAGAACCCTGGCAAACAGGCCGCCCAACAGGCCACAGGCGACCCCGACCAACAAGCCCGGCAGCAGCAGGGCGCTGCTCAGCTTATCCACGTGGATCACGCCAAAGTAAGTGGCATTGCCATACACCGACACTGCCATCAAACCACTGAGAACAATGCCGGCCACCAGCAGCCCGTAATTGCGCTGGTCGGGTCGGCGCGACAACTCTTCAATGGCAAACATGACACCGCCCAGTGGCGTATTGAAAGCAGCTGCAATACCCGCCGCGCCCCCGGCCATCAGCAAGCCGTTTTCGGACACCTGGGACTTGTCGGGCAAATAGCGCCGCGCGTGGTGCATGACACCAGCCGCAATTTGTACCGATGGGCCTTCACGCCCGAGCGATAGTCCACCCAGTAAACCCCAGGTGGTGAGCGCCATTTTGATGGCACTGAGCTTGAGCGAAACAAATAGATGGCGATCACGGCGTGCCACGCTTGCATCCATGGAGGCCATGACCTGGGGTATGCCCGAACCCGTTGCACCAACCGCATATTTGCGCATCACCCAGACAATCGAGGCGGTGCACAGTGGCATCCACAAAAAAGTGGCCCATCCATGAAGATGACTCACGCGCTCAAACAGCCCAAAGGCCAACTCGGTCATCCAGGTAAAGGCCACCACCGTCAACCCCGCCAGTGCGGAAAATCCGATCACGACTGCGCGGCCCGCCCACAGTCGCCAATCGTACAGGTCGGTGCGGATGGCATGCAGCAGAGTCGAACTGCCGTCGTCAATTTTCATTGGATGGTGTCAGTCAAGAGTTGTCGGGGCAATGCAGTCCGTCAGGGAGTGGTAGCCCAAGGGGTAATAATACATTGCTTCAAATGTGATTGGATGCAATAGGGTCTGGCCGTCAATAGCGCAGGCGCCAAATGCTGTCTCGTGTTGTTGGTTTTGCGGTATTGTCCGCAATTGTGTCTGGACTAACGCGTTGTACATGCACGGTAGCGTCACTTCTGCCGTGGGTCACGGTTACTGAGATCCGGTCAGGCACACTATCATCCTCGAATTCCAATTACCTGCCTTCGTTTATGACATCCAACGTCAAAGTTGCCATGGGGACCGCATCACCGCAATCTGCAGTGGTGTTGCGCCGTTTTCGTATTGTTTTCAATGCCATTCGTACACATTTCAAACAGGTTGAAAAGCAGGTGGGTATGGGTGGCGCGCAGGTGTGGGCTTTGAGTGTGATCCGTGACCAGCCGGGCATTGGCTTGGGGGAGTTGGCGCGCAGCCTGGACGTTCATCAGTCCACAGCCAGCAATCTTGTCAAGGGTTTGCTAGCCAAAGGGCTTATTCGGGCGGAAAAGGGACGGGCCGACAAGCGCCAGGTGCAGTTGGAGGTGCTGCCCGAGGCGTTGGCGTTGTTGGCCAAGGTGCCAGGGCCTTTTGAGGGGGTGTTGCCCGCCGCGCTGGACAAGTTACCCGCGCAGACCTTGCAGCAGTTGGATCATGATCTGGCGGAACTCATTGCTTTGCTCAAGGTGGACGAGTCCAGTGGCAGCATTCCGCTGGCGGATCTGTAAGCTTCAGCGCCGCATTGGAATCAGGCAGTAGGGTTGCCCAGATATTCCCAACGTTCCAGCGCGACCAGCAGTTCATCGTCAATCTGGGCGCTGCGTGCGGCAAGTTTCAGGGCGCGGGCGTTGTCCACTGCGTACAGACTGCCGTCGGCCAGTAGGGTGGCAGCGTCGGACTGCTCTGCCTCCAGCCGCGCAATCAGGTCGGGCAGACCGTCAAGCTCGCGTTGCTCCTTGAAGCTGAGCTTGCGCGCCTTGGTGGCTGTTGGCGTGGCCGCCGCAGGCGCAACCGGTGTGGGTTCAAGCGCCGCCGAAGACTCTATTTTTGATAGCTGCTCACGCTCATAATGAAAAGGCTTTGGGCCTTTTTGACCTTTAATTTTGGCGAGTTCTGCGGCGCGCTTGCTTTGTGTCAGCCAATCGGTCACACCGCCTTCGTATTCGCGCCATTTCGCATCGCCCTCAAAGGCGATGGTGCTGGTGACCACGTTGTCGAGAAAGGTACGGTCGTGGCTGACCAAAAACACCGTGCCGTCGTAGTTTTGCAGCAGGTCTTCCAACAGCTCCAGCGTGTCGATGTCCAGGTCGTTGGTGGGTTCGTCCAGCACCAGCACATTGGCGGGGCGGGCAAACAGGCGCGCCAAAAGCAGGCGGTTGCGCTCGCCGCCACTCAAACTGCGCACCGGTGAGTTGGCCCGCGCGGGTGAGAACAAAAAGTCGCCCAGGTAGCTTTTGACGTGTTTCTTTTGGTTGCCGATCTCGATCCACTCGCTGCCGGGGCTGATGAAGTCCTCCAGCGTGGCGTCGAGCTCCAACGCGTTGCGCATCTGGTCGAAGTAGGCCACCGAGATGTTGGCACCTTGGCGCACCGTGCCCCAAGGGCTGTGGCCGGGTTCGGGGGCGGGCGAGTTGGGCGGTGCCGGATCGGCTTTCAGTTCACCGAGAATGAGCTTGAGCAGCGTGGTCTTACCTGCACCGTTGGGGCCGAGCAAGCCAATTTTGTCGCCGCGCAGGATGGTGGCGCTGAAGTTGTCGACGATTTTTCGGTCCCCAAAGCTCTTGGACACGTGCGTGAGTTCGGCCACCAGCTTGCCGCTGGCTGCACCAGTGACAACGTCCATGTTGACGCTACCCACCACTTCGCGTCGTGCCTGGTGTTTGGCACGCAACTCTCCCAGGCGCACGATGCGCGCCTGCGCCCGGGTGCGACGCGCTTCCACACCCTTGCGAATCCAGATTTCTTCCTGTGCCAGCAGTTTGTCGGCGCGCGCGTTGATCACCGCCTCCTGCGCCAGTTGCTCTTCCTTTTGTCGCAGGTAGGCGGAGAAATTGCCGGGATAGGACAGCAGCTTGCCACGGTCCAGCTCGACGATGCGCGTCGCGACATTGTCCAGAAATGAGCGGTCATGTGTAATGCAGATCATCGATCCTTTGAACTCGCACAGCAAGCCTTCGAGCCACTCGATGCTGTCCAGGTCCAAATGGTTGGTCGGCTCGTCGAGCAGCAGCACGTCGGGTGCGGCCACCAGTGCCTGCGCCAGCGCCACGCGCTTTTTGTTGCCGCCGGAGAGTGTGCGCACAATCGCATCGGGCTGCAGGTGCAGGCGGTGCAGCGTCTCGCCCACGCGCTGTTCCCAGTTCCAGCCGTCCAGCGACTCGATTTCGCTTTGCATCGCGTCCAAGTCGCCATGCCCCAGGGAATATTCGTCAATCAGGGCTCTAGCCCTTGCCAAACCTACGCTAACAGCTTCAAAAATAGTAGCATCTGCATCCAGCTGCGGTTCTTGCGCGACGTAGGCAATGCGCGTGTTGTTTTGCACTTGCAGCGTGCCGTCGTCAGGTTTTTCCATGCCGCCCAGGATTTTGAGCATGCTGGATTTGCCCGCGCCGTTGCGGCCAATCAGGCCGACGCGCTCCTGGGTTTCCAATGAAAAATCAGCGTGGTCCAGCAGGGCGACGTGCCCAAATGCCAGCTGGGCGTCAAGTAAGGTGATGAGTGCCATAGGGGCGGGATTATCCGCTGATGGGCATCAGCCTTCTTTTTCAGGAAACCACGTTAACCAGGTTTTGCGAGCCAGATGGGGAATGAGCAGCCAGGGCGGCATGCGCATCCAGTGACCACGCACATACAGCAGCCATCGCGCCAGCGGTGTCCATGCATCCGATGTGCTGGCGTGGGTCGGCCGCAACGCACGCAAGAACAGGGCATCCATGAGTGCCAGGAAGAGCCGCGATTTTGGTACTCCGGGTGCTTGACTGGTTTCTGTCATGACTGCCGCCGGTATTGGCGTGCCAAGCATGATGGATGTATAGCGCAAGGCATAAAACAGAGGCCTCACCAGCTCGAGTTCGATGGCTCTCAGAACTAATCCATTCCAAAAACCGTCCTGTTCGCCAAATTCACGTAGCAGGCTGTCCAGATCAACGACGCCTCGAAAACCTTGATCAAGCTCGCCTTCATGAAAAAGATGGGATGCGCTGTGCAACGCCATGTCCAAGGGTGCCAGCGATTTGACGTTGACGAGTCCAGGAATTGTCAGCGCTGACGACAAGAGGACATCCGAGCTTGGGTGCGACCGCGAAGATATTGGAACGATAGCGTGGTGCACGTCAATGGCCGTTCCTCTGTGGAAATGCCGCATCGGTGGAAGTTCGTGCATCCAGGTGCGGTAGTAACGCTGGTCATAGTCTGACTTCGCATCTGACACCCAGCCATGCATCATCAGAGCTGACTCAACCTCGGGCAGTGCGTTGCGGGGAACAAGGATGTCCACGTCAGTCATCATGCGTCCACGGGCCGCCAGTAGCCCGCTCAGGGTGTAGGCAGCACCTTTGAGCAGCACAAACGCAATACCGGTGGATGCCAGGGCCTCTTCAATGAGTTGAACTTCCCACCACAGTTCACGGTGTTGTCGTGTTGCCAGCACTGCAGCGGAGTCCAAATGTCTGCGGGGTTGCTCCGGAATGCGTTCCAAGATTCCAAGGGTTTGGCAGTCAGATGCCATGCGTGCCAGCATGCTTGCGTTACGTGCCTGGCGGATCAATAAGTCCCATTGTGCAGGCGTAAGCGACGTCAGTGAGTGGGGTTCAACCAGTGCATCCTTTAACAATTTGATCGACGGCAGCGTCATAGTGGCAAAGGCAGCTCCGCGAAAATTGCCATAGCTTCATCCAGATGGCCATATGAAAAGTCATAACAATCGCATTGGTCAATCAGACGCGTCAATGATTTGAATCCCTTGATGCCCTGTGCTGATTGGTTAAAGCTATTTTCAGCCAGTTGCATAAAACTGGTCGCTTTGCCACGAGGTGTCAACTGGGCTGGTGCATTGGCAACATATTGCGGAAAGATAACCCAGGCAGGCAAAACTTTCTCGTTCGAACGGCGCAAGCTGTCAGCAGGCGCTCGCATGTGGGCTACATTGCCTTTCATTGTGTCTAATGCCACGGGCCCGATGACCACATCTGAACTTAGTCCTTGGATGATGTTTATGGATTGATTTTTCAGACTCACGGGCCGTGGAAACGGGGTGATCAGGCCCGTGGTCGGATCCAGCAGTGCCATCTCATCTGATAACAACCTCCATCCATGGAGTAGCAAACTGGCGCAGAGTGTACTTTTGCCCGAGCCTGGGGGGGCCGGCAGAATCAGTGCTCGTCCATGGCGCTCCAGGACGGCAGAATGGATGGTAAGCCAAGTGTGCAGGTAGGTTGTGACACACCAGTTCAGGCCCCATTCAAGAAATGCAAACCCTTCACCGACAGCCAAAGGAGTGAATGGTTTGAAGCCGTCGATCTTGAATTCACAGACAGATCTCGAAATTGGTGAGCCATAGGTCACGGCGATGTGAAAGTCAGCAAACGCATCCTGCGGCGCCAATTCATGATTGGCATAAAGCATGCTCAGGCCCTGTGCGACCACTGGAATGGGGCTTTGGATATGGACCACAAACGGTGGCACCCGCAACCGAAGACCTGTACCCTTCAGTCGTTGTGATAGATCAGCCTGGGAGATGCTGGAAAGTTGGGGGTCACTCAAACTGCCACGCGTTCAATGATGTGGGATGAAGTCAGTGCGCTAAGCACATTTTCGACCAGTTCCTGGTCTTCAGGTAGCGGAGTCTCTCCAAGAAACTGTTGGGCCAACTCATAAGTTGACCATTGAGGCCGCGTGAGTGCAACCTCCAGCAACTGACCGGCCAACGGATTGACGCAGTGTAAATGACCGGTCAGCGCATCAAAAACCGCAGTTCCATCGTCCCAGGAATGCAGATGAAAGTCGGCCGATCTGCGAACAGCCCAAGTCAATTTAGACTACTTTGCAAGCAAAATTGCCTGTCCAGGCTGTTGGCGGCGTGCCATTGCAAATGTACTCAAAATAAGCAATGCATTGTTCCCGATCCCACGGAGTTGCGCCTGGCGTAGGTGTCCAAGTACCCTTCCCATCTCTGCAGGCGGTCCAGATAGCCTTGCATTGCGCGTCACTAATTGGTGAGTTGTCCACCTGGTAATTCAGCCACATGGCTGCGCAATGCTTCCCAAGGAGTTGTTTCCTAAGGTCGTCAGCAATAGTGAAGGTTGTTTTCCCGTCCGACTTGGTGCCTGCACAGACATTTCGCAGAGAGTGATACTTATTAGAACTGAAAGAACTGTCCCTAAAGCAGGTGTCATCAAATGGCACATTATTATTGGTGGCTGAGTGGAACTTGAAGTTGCAATACATGTTGCTGGTGTTGGCAGCCCAGTCCTTGTAGCTGTTGCAACTCTTGCCTGGCACCGGAGCATGGCTCTTCATGCAGCCTTTGGCGGCGCTTAAAGAAGCCCAGACTGAACATTGCAAGTGATCTCCACCAGTGCCGCAAGCAAGCGCAGATTGACTTTTGAGCGCCAGCATGACCGGCCCGGCAGCCAAACCGGCGCGAAGCAGCTTCCGGCGAGCAATTCCCGTTGCTGCCGCAGCAAGCACCGCAGAGTTCGATGCATCTTGAGAAGAGATTTCAGACATGGCACACCACCTTTTCAAACAATCAAGTCAGATTGTCTTTGGATACAACACAACTGGCATGAAAACATGCCTATGGGTCAAAATATGCAACTTTCGCGCCAGCGGGAATATATTGTTGAATTTATTGATGAATCTTCTTTCTAAGAGATTAAGAACCAGCCAATTGTAAAAAAATTCGACAGTTAAATCAGTGTCACAACAGGGTCACGTTAGAGTTGTTTTAACAACTCCGCCACCTCTTTCTGCCCACCAAACTTGTCTCCCAGCTTGACCAATTCGTCCAATTGTGCCTTCGCCAAATCTTTCTTGCCACCCTTGATCTGGATCTTGGCAAGGTTTAGCTTGAACATTGGGTTCTGCGGTTGCAGCGTTACCACCTTGGTTTGTAAATCCACAGCCTTGGCATAGTCGCCCTTGTCGGATAACAGCATGGCCAGCGTGTCCATGAACGCGGGCTGGTTCGGTGCCAGGGCGTTTGCTTTTTCGGCCAAAGCTATCGCTCCGTCCTTGTTCAACCGGGCCGAGACCCAAGCCAGATTGTTGTAAGCGATCGGGCTGTTGGGCAGCAGCTGGGTCACTGTTCTGTAAAGCCTTTCGGCGGTGGCGTAGTCTTTGCTGGCAATGGCGCGATCACCTTGGTAAAGCATGAAGGCTGCATCTTTGGGGTTGTCCTTTTGCCAGGTGACGGCAAACTTGTCCGCTTCTGCCCCCTTGTTAGAAGTCATGAGCACTGAGTGCAACTTGATCGCCAACTCGGGTGATGTTGCATGTTTGAGTCCTTCACGGTAGGCGCCAGCGGCGTTGTCCCAATTTTTCTGGGATGCATAAATGTCGCCTTCCAGCACGTAGCCTATGGCCTGTTTGGGGTCCTGCTTCTGCATGGTCTTGGCAGTCGTCAGGGCGCCTTGGACGTTCTTGGCATCAAGGTCCAACATGATGCTACCCTTTTGAGCCTGTTGCAGATCGGGCTTGATTTCAAGCGCTTTGCGCAGGCTGGCTGCAGCACCCGCTTTGTCCTTGGCTGCCATCTGCACATCAGCCAGACGTACATACGGCATCGGCGACAGGGGTTGCATGTCCGCCAGCTTGTTGTAGCTGGCCATAGCCTGATTCAAATCACCGGAAGCCTGTTGGGTACGGCCCAGCGCGTCCAGTAATTCTGGGCTATCCGGAATGGTGGCTGCAGCGTCCTGCGCCGTTGAAAGGGCCTGCTTGGCGTTCTTGTCGCGCAGGTAAAAATCAATCAGTAGCAGACGTGGTGCGACATCTGTGGGGTGGGCAGACACGGCATTGCCGATCAGTTTTGCCACTTCGTCTTTTGGGGCTCCCACTTTGGCAGCCAACTCCGCTTGGGCCAGCAGAGCCTGGGAATTCTTCGGGTCTTTGGCCAGCACCGCATCAAAGCGGTCTTTGGCATCCTGTGGCTTCTTGTCGGCCAGGTCAAGACCGGCCAGGCTGGCAACAGCCGGGAAGAACATGGGGTCGATCTTTAGGGCTTTCTCAAAACTTTGGCGGGCACCCGCTACATCGCGCTTGGCCAGCAGCACCCGCCCTCGAAGGTTGGCAGCCAGGGGCTTGTCAGGCTGTTTTTTCTCAAGACCATCGATGGCTTTGAGGGCCTTGTCGAATTCTTGACGTCGCAGGTGTGCGCTGATCAGTGCCAGATCGGCCGTGATGCCTGCATCAGATGCAGAAATGTTTTGCAGTTCACCAAACGCACTGTCCACCTGCCCGCTGATCATGTGCGTCAAGGCCAAAGAGGTGCGGTTTCTCGCGTTCTTGGGGTCTTGCTGCGTGGCCTTGGCAAAATATGCTTCAGCATTTTTAACGTCGTTGTTTTGCAAATAGACCTCTCCTGCCACGGCATACAGGGCTGGGTCCACGTGGTCACCGGTCAAACCGGGTTTCAGAGTGTCGATGGCCTTGGCTGGCTGGCCCGAGCGAAGGTAGGTCACGACCAGCAGGCGTCGGGCCAGCGGCAGGCCGGGCGCGGCTTGCAGGGCCTGGCTTAGATAGGTTTCGGCTTGCACTGGCGAATTAAGCTCAAGTTCAATGGCGCCTGCTAGTTGCAAGGCTTGCACGTTGTTGGGCGCCACCTTCAGGACTTGCTGCATCAGATCGCGCGCGGTCTTCATGTCTTTTTGTTGGTACGCCAGGTTCGCTTGCAGGAATTTGGTTTGCGGGTGATTGGGCGCGACTTTTTTTAGCTGGTTGATCTGGGCGATTGCATCTGGCAGATTGTTTTGCTGTAGCAGTAACGAAATCACAGCGGCCTGGCCAGCCAGGAAATCTGGCTTGATGTCGACGGACTTTCGATAAGCCGCCAGCGCCTCGGCGGGTTGATTTTTGGCGTAGTGCAGCAAGTCACCTTTTAACTTCCAGGCTTCATAGCTTTGCGGTGTTTTGGCAAGTATCTCTTCTGTCAGCGCCAGCGCACCGTCAAAGTCGCGTTGCCCGGCCTTTTGTCGAGCCTGGATCAGCTTGGCTGGTGCGTAGTCAGGAGCCGCAGTTAAAGCTGCGGTTAGCGACGCTTGCGCTGGTTCAGCCTGACCTTGGACAGCATAAGCCATCGCCAAGCTGGTCAAAAACCCAGCTTCCGCAGTCTTGTCTGTCAGCGCGATCTTGCCAAACTCGTCGGTGAGTTTCTTGGCTTGACCTTGCGCCAGCAAGGCGTTCGCCAGCAGCGGCATGACCGGGTCTTGCGGGTACTTCAGCGCCAAGGCTTTGCGCAATTCAGTTTCGGCTCCCACCGGATCGCCGCTGTTGAGCAGGGCTTCGCCCAGTAAAAAGCGTGCTTCGGGCATATCCGGGTTCTTTTGAAGCGCATTTTTGATCTGGATGGCGGCGGCCTTGTTGTCGTTCTTGGCCAGGTAATCTTTGGCAGAGCTGATCATGGCCTCGGGTTTGTCGCCACAACCGGCAAGCATCAGTGATACCAACAGCGCGGATAGGACTACCTGAGCCGGAGAAGTGCGAAATGCCATTTATTAATCTCCCGTTGCGTTGTAAATAATACAAACTTACTTCAAACCCAGCCTGTGCATCAGGTCATAAAGCGTAGGACGGCTGACGCCGAGAAGCTCTGCGGCCTTGAGGACATTGCCATTGACACGTCCCAAAGCTGCGAGGATGGCCGTCTTTTCAGCGTTGTCGCGGATGATGCGCAGATCCAGCGAGGTGTCAATCGCGTTGGGCGCCGTCGCCTGAAGGCCAACATCGTCAGCAGTGATCTGGTTGCCGTCGGCCATGATCACCGCGCGCTTGATGCAATTTTCGAGTTCTCTGATGTTTCCGGGCCATGGGTGCGATTCAATGGCGTGCACAGCGTCTTCGCTGATCGACAGCGAGCCACGATTTTGCTCTTGTGCAAAACGTCGGGTAAATGCGTGGGCCAACAAGGCCGGATCGCCCACTCGATCGCGCAGTGGCGGAATGTTGACCACAATCTCTGCCAGACGGTAGTACAGGTCTTCGCGAAACTTGCTTTCCTTGCTCAAGGCCATCAGGTCTTGATGGGTGGCGCAGACGATGCGTACATCCACTGCAATTTCTTGCCGACCACCCACGCGTTCGATGGTTCTTTCCTGCAAAAAGCGTAGCAACTTAGCTTGTAGCTGAAACGGCAAATCGCCAATTTCATCCAGCATCAAGGTGCCATGGTTGGCAGTCTCTATCTTGCCCAGTGTGGTTTTGGCTGCGCCGGTAAAGGCCCCCTTTTCATAGCCAAACAGTTCACTTTCGAGTAGGTTCTCGGGAATGGCGGCACAGTTGATGGCGACAAACTTCTCACCTCGCCGAGGCGAGGCCTGATGTAGTCCGCGCGCAAGAACTTCCTTGCCGGTACCACTTTCACCTAGCAGCATGACCGTGGCATTGCTGGTCGCCACTTTTTCGATGGTTCTGCAGATCCGCATCATTTGCGGATCACGCGTGGTCAAGCCAGCCAAGGCGTCAGGTTGGTGCAATTCCCGCAGGCGCTTGTTTTCTGCCTGCAGCTCAAACAGCCGGAAGGCGCGTTCCACCGTCAGGTTCAGCAGTTCGGGCTCGAAAGGTTTGGCAAAAAAATCGTAAGCCCCCATGGCCACCGCCCGCAACGCATTGGCTTGATCGTTCTGGCCGGTCAGCACAATGACCTTGATGTCGGAATCGAAGGCCATGATCTGTTCCAGCAGCTTGAAGCCCTCCGACACCGAGTCCGCATCCGGCGGTAGTCCCAGGTCCATGGTAACCACTGCGGGCAAATTTTTGCGCAACTGCAACAGGGCGCTTTCCCGGTCGCTGGCGGTGACCGATTCGAACCGGTCTAACGACCACTTGATCTGTTTTTGCAGCGCCAAGTCGTCTTCAACAATCATCAATGGGCGAGATTTTTCGGCTGTCATGCGCTTTCCATGGAATGAAGGTCTGATTGTGTTTGGGTTTCAAACAGAGGCAGTAGCAGCGTCACGGTCGTTCCGCGGTTGACTTCGCTCTGGACGTCGATCTTGCCACCCAATTCCTGCACGTACTGAAAACTTTCATAAGCGCCGATGCCCATGCCGGCCTGCTTGGTGGTTTGAAATGGTTTGAATAGCCGGTCGCGGATGAATTCCTGCGTCATGCCCTGCCCGGTGTCGGTGACTACAACACGGGCCTGACCACCGGCGCGCTCCAGCGTCAGCCCAACATGGCCGTTCAGGTCCGTCGCATCAAATGCATTTTGCACGACGTGGCCAATGATACGTTCCAGTCGTTCCTCGTGGCCACGGGCATCCACAGACTCAATCATCTGGATTTCGAGCGTGCGTCCGCGCGCCGCTGCCACCGCTTGGACTCGCTGGACGATGGCGCTCAGGTTGACGCCGAACGCTTTGCCTGGCGGGGTGGCACCCTCGCGCAATTGCAACATCAACTGACGCATGCGTTCCAGCGAGTTTTCAACCGTCATCAGCATGTCCTGCTGGAATTCGGGGTTGCCGCTCAGTCGCTTGGCATTTTTCATCATGAGCGAAAGCTGGGTGACGATGTTTTTCAGGTCATGCACCACAAAAGCCGACATTTTGTTGAAGGCGTCAAATTTGCGCACCTCCAGCAAGGCTTCGGTCGCCTGCATCTGTGCCAGGTAGCTGGCTGCCTGTTGACTGGCGGTTTTGAGCAGGTCGTTGACCTCCCAGTTCACCTCAAACACGGTGCGCGCGCTGGCCAGCACCACCAAGCCGATCAACTCATCGCCAACCATCAATGGCACCACCAGCCAGGCTTGGGGCAGCTCCTGCAGCCAAACGGGGATTTTGAGCGAGCCATAGCGTCTGGAAAAAGATCGGTACTCCTCCAGGTTAAGCAGCTTGCCGCCGTCGGCCAGGTACTCGCACATGGGGGAGTGGAGGTCCTCCTTGTCGGGGACACGCGTCAGATTCCACGTCGCTGTTTGGCTGAAAGCGGGCTCACCCTTGACACGTAGCCACAAGCCCCCGCCGGGGCTTTCAACCATCTCCGCCAAGCCACGCACCACCTGCTGCCCCAATTCCTGCGGCGAGCTTTGGGCGGACAGGGCGCGCGTGAATTTCAGCCATTCTTCGCGGTAGTCGTAGCGATAGCGAAAAAAATGTTTGCCCAGAAAGAGCCGCAGTTTTGCGCGCATGGTGCCCGAGAGCGCCAGAACCACGAGCACAATCAGTGCAAACACCACCAAACCAAGTTGCAGTGCGCGTCCCCATTCCCCACCAAAGTAGCGTACGTAATAGCCCACTCCGGATATGAAAATCAGGTAAATCCCGGCAATCAGCAGCGTGGCGGAATGAAAGGCCGCTTTGGGTGACAGTTGGATCTTGGAGATCCAGTCACTGCGTCGCGTGCTGGAGAGCAACAAAAGCGGCATCATCAGGGCGTGCACGCCGCCTCGGATGCTCAGGGCGTCCTCATCTGGGCGATTGAACAAAACGGCTTGCGAAAACAAATACAAATCAAACAAAAAAGCGCCCGCCAGCCCCAGCGCGAGCGGTTTGATGTTCCAGCGTGAGTCTTCGGTGGCATTGCGAAAGACCTGCTCCAGCAACACCAGCGCAAACACCGGCATGGCCATGGCGCTGAAAAGGATCCAGCGCGTCGGGTCACCCAGCGCGCGTACTCCAACCATCGTTAAACCCAGCGACAAAGGGCCGAAAGCTGCCAGCAATATGGCCCAGATGACCAGGCTGCTGGTTCCAGTCAGCCCTTTGGCTGGACGGTTGGCGTGTAGCAGGATGAGTAAGAAAGCAAACCAGGCTGCATAGCGCAACTGATCCGTCAGTGTGGTCAGTAGCCACAACAGGAGCGTTTGAGTCAGGGTCTGCAACAGCATTGTCCAGCCCCACAAGGCGCTCAGTGCAACTGCTGCCAGTATTGCCAACTTGCTGGCTTCACGTGGAATCTTCAGATAGCCTGCCTGCAGCAGGCGTAGAGAAAAAATCAGGTAACACCCCCCCGCCAGGCCACCGCTCCAGGCGGTCAAATCGAGGATGCCGCTGTTCATGTTGGCAAGGAGTCTTACTGCGCGCCTTTGCGCATCACAACCACACCGATGGTTTCGAACATCACCACAATGTCTAGAAGCAAAGTGTGGTTTTTGACGTAGTACAGATCGTATTGCAGCTTCTCAGCCGCGTCCTCCACCGATGAGCCATACTGGTAACGCACCTGCGCCCACCCTGTGACACCTGGCTTGACACTGTGACGAATCGCGTAATACGGGATTTTCTGTGTCAACTGGTCAACGAAAAACGGGCGCTCAGGCCGCGGCCCCACCATGCTCATCGAGCCTGCCAGTACGCTGAAGAGTTGCGGCAACTCGTCAATACGCACTTTGCGGATCACCCGTCCTACACGTGTCACGCGGCTATCTTGGGCAGACGCCCAGCGCGGTTTGCCATCTTTTTCAGCATCAGTTCGCATGCTACGGAACTTGACAACATTGAAAAGTCGCCCGTTTTGTCCCACACGCTCCTGAAAGTAAAGAACGGGGAAGCCGTCCTCCAGCACAATCAGGATGGCCGTGATCAGCATCACCGGCAAGGTCAGCACGATCAGGATGCTGGCACACACGATGTCAAACACCCGCTTGGTCACAGCCCGTACCCAACCAGTGCTAAAGCCGTCACCAAAAATAAGCCAACCTGCTGATAGGGATTCGAGATGGATCTGCCCGAGCGTCCTCTCAAAGTGGGTGGCAATGTCCACCACCTTGACGCCTTGCAACTTGCAGTCCAGCAATTCCCGCAAAGGCATGCTGCCGCCGCGTCGTTCGGACAAGGCCACCACAATTTCATCCACCTGCTGATCCTTGACGACGTCGGTCAGCGAGTTGGTCATGGACAGCAAGCCCCAGGCCGAAACCAGGGCTTCTTGTTCATTGGGACCGGCGTAGTAACCCACGAGGTCCACTGTGGGGTCGAACTTGAGCAAGGCCGTGCCCACCAGCTTGGCGCGTGCGCCAGTGCCAAAGATCAGCACTCGTTGGCGCATCACGTTACGCGGTGTGAAATGCATGGCATAGACCCGCAGCAACAGCATCAAGGCAACGGCTGCGAGTAACGTGAGTGCAAACGATCTCGAGTCGTAGAACCTTGTAGCCAAAACCAAAATGATGGGTGCCATACACAGCAGCGCCAACACCGCGCGAGCGCTGGTTTGGCCCAATGATCGGGTATGAACGCGCTGGTAAAAACCAAGACTTGCGTTCAAGGCCATCATCGTGACGGCCAGAATCAGGAAGGTGGCAGCAGCAGCAGAGCCCACAGGTGCGGAGGGTGTCTGGTGTGCTGAAGTGGAGATCAGAGCAATTAACAGCAACAGGAACAGATCCAGCCCGATCTGGAACAAAGTTCGTTTATGGAAATAGTGACCGAATATTTTTATCATGAATGTCTCTGCGGATGCGTCCGGTACCTGCTGCTTCTCATGCGTACTTAAAGCAGCCCCGTGGTCATTACCTACCGGCCAATCGCTGAATACTCAAACCCAAGGTCGCGCACTGTCTTGGGGTCATAGAGGTTGCGGCCATCAAATATGATGGGGGCCTTGAGCTTGGCTTTGATGGCGGCAAAGTCAGGGCTGCGAAATTCTTTCCACTCGGTCACGATCACCAGCGCGTCCGCCTTGTCCAGCGCAGCAGTCTGGTTGTCGGCATAAGTCAAGGCAGGCTCGTTGGGAAAACAGTGCCTTGCTTCGGCACCAGCTACTGGGTCGTAGGCGGTGACGGTGGCCCCGGCTGAAACCAAATCCTTGATAACCTCTCGGCTGGTGGCTTCGCGCATGTCGTCGGTGTTGGCCTTGAATGCCAGGCCCCATAGTGCAAAGTGTCGCCCCTTCAGATTGGTACCAAAGCGCGCTTTGACCTTGTTGCCTAGCACATGTTTTTGCAAGTCGTTGGCCGTTTCAACCGCATTTAGAACCTTGAGATCGATGCCGCCATCAACGGCGGCGGTCTTGATCAGCGCCTTGACATCCTTGGGAAAACATGAGCCGCCATAGCCGGCCCCTGCGTATAAAAAGTCGTACCCGATGCGCGGGTCACTGCCAATACCCCGGCGCACGCTCTCGATGTCTGCACCAAGTTTTTCCGCCAGATTGGCCAATTCGTTCATGAAGCTGATGCGGGTTGCCAGCATGGCGTTGGCCGCATATTTGGTGAGTTCGGCACTGCGGATATCCATCAAGATGAGCCGATCGTGGTTACGCTGGAACGGTGCGTAAAGTGCACGCATGTTGTGCGCTGCCTGCTCATCGTCGCAACCTACCACAATGCGGTCAGGTTTCATGAAATCATCAATGGCGGCACCTTCTTTCAAGAACTCGGGGTTCGACACCACGCTGAAAGGGGTGTTGACGCCACGTTTTTGCAATTCTTCGGCGATGGCGGCGCGCACGGCGTCGGCCGTGCCCACGGGCACCGTACTCTTGTCCACCACCACTTTGTAGTCGGTCATGTACTTGCCGATGTTGCGTGCAGCCGCAGTGACGTACTTCATGTCGGCCGAACCATCTTCGTCCGGCGGCGTACCGACCGCAATGAACTGCACCGTACCAAACTGAGCAGCGCGCTCAACATCCGTGGTGAAATGCAGCCGCCCAGCGGCCACATTGCGCGTGACCATGTCTTGCAGACCAGGCTCGAAAATCGGTATGCCACCTTCTTCCAGGATTTTGATCTTGGCCGGATCCACATCCAGACACAACACATCATTTCCCACTTCTGCCAAGCAAGTACCCGACACCAGTCCCACATAGCCGGTGCCTATCACGGTAATTTTCATGTTCTATCCCTTACGATCATTTTCGTGAACAATATCACAGTTCAATATGGTGCTGATGAGCGGAGTCCAGCGTATTTTGAACCGGTTTTGATAGCTGGACAGCCAGAAAAAGCAGCAGCCAGAAAAGAAACGCCACACGCGGCACATCCATGACGCTACTTACCAACCCCACCAGCAGCACGGCTATCAGGGACGCGGCGACATAAGGTGCTAGGGGTTCCAGACGGGCCCGCCCCAAAACGAGATGCCATAGCGCATAAATCACCAGCATCAACCATGCCAACAGGCCAAACAGGCCACGCTCTACAAGTATTTCGAGAAACAAGTTGTCCAGATGCCAGGGCACAAAATAGCTCTGTGCAGCCGGGAACCAGTGTGACAAACCCACCGAAAAGTTGCCATTGGCCAGCAAATCCGAAGAGTTTTGACTGATCAGCGTGATGTTGTCAAGATCGGCCCAGCCACCGGCATCGATGACAGAAACTGAAAACATTTTGAGTCGAGGCGCGAACCGGCGCTCTTGCCCTAATGGTGGCCCCTCAAGCGCTACCGTCAGCGCCTGCCAGGCGGGTCGATCCGCATCCTTGATGGGGTGGATGTGCAAAAAAGCCGCTTGGCAGGCCCGGTCGTACAGCAGGTGCCGTTCACACAAGTAGAGCTCAAGGTGAGTGTCTTTTGTCACACGGACATTCAATCGGACGTGGTAACCGTCAGGTTCCGTCAGCGTTACGCGCTGTGTCAACTCAAAGACCCCGCCCAGTTCGGCCTGAGTTTTGGGGCCGTAAAGGGTGACAAATGGGTGGTCAACCTGACCCGCTCGGCGTTCAAGGTGATGCCTGGCATCCCCTGGAAATTCTTCGTTGGGAACCTTCGATGCGTAGTTGGCGGGCAAGCGTCCCAAGCCTTTGCCCAACAGCCAGTCTGTCGGGGTCATGAGCAAACCGACGCCGTGCTTCCAGTGCGTAACTCGGCTTGACAAATCCTGCTCTGCGCTGGCCAGGCGCTCTGACATGAAGGTTCCGCCCTCCAGCACCAGCACGATTTCTAGCACCAGGGTCACAGACAGCGCCAGACTGGCTTTTACGCGCCATTTTGGAGAATGGCTTTGGTGCTGCAAACCTTGCCAGAGGTTGCGCCCGCTGCGCGCATGGTTTTGCAGCCAGAGTAAAAAGGCCAGCAAGACCAGTGGGGCGGCCACAGCCAGATAGACGCCACGGGCAAAAGTGGTCAGACAGGCATAGCCCACCAGAAGGGTTAGCAAAGACAAAGCTGCCCATTGGCCTGGTCGGCGTACTGCATACAAGGCCCAGACCACAAATGGCGCCGTGATCGACAGATAGGCGTCGATGGCAGCACCGCCCACATGCATTTCCCAGAACAGGGCCACGGTACGGTAGGGGTTCGAAAAGTCGAGCACGCCCGGGAAAGCCGCACGTTCCCACAAGGTAGCCAGCACCACCAGCGTCAAGCCGCTGATGATGCCGACAGCCAGGTAGTTTTGTGCAAGCACCGGTGATCTGGACAACTCGCGCCGAAGCAGCGGGATAAACAGAGCTGCGAACCCCAGGCTTTTGAACACCCGCCAACTGTTCAGCGCGTCACTGTAATTGGCAAACCAGTCAAAACGCAGACCACCCGCATCGGCAAAACCCCGCCCCAAGGCCAGCAAACCCGACAACACGACCAGACCAACAACCAGGTTTGACGCGACTGGATAGGGTGCTCCTTTGCCAGGCCTTGACTCCCAAGCCAGGCGCGCGTAGCCACCTGCCAGGACGCTCAAAAGCAGTATGTCAAACTCATCAAACATCAGCCAGCCTGTCCATGGTGAAAAATTCAGCCATGGCAGGCAGGCGGGCACCATCCACAACCACAACCGGGGCTGCCAGGCGACCAAGCAACCGGACAGACACACCAGCACCAAGTTCAGCAAGGGCGATACAGGGTGATGCCAGGCCATCGTCAGCCCCGCTATTAGGCAGGTCGCTGCCACCAGCCAGGTCAAGAGACGAAATCGCATCACCGAGCTAAACCAGTACCTCAAGGCAAGACGGGTGCGAAAGAAACTGATGCGGGCTGGCGCTGGCACCATAGGCCCCGGACTGGAAAACCACCACCAGATCACCCACCTGCGCTTCGGGCAGGAGCATCCTGTCAGCTAGCACGTCCAACGGCGTGCATGAGGGGCCCACCACGGATGTCACCTGGCTGGCCGGGGCATCCATCTTGTTGCCAATCGCCACCGGGTAGTTCTTGCGCAACACCTGGCCAAAGTTGCCGGTGGCCGCCAAATGGTGGTGCAGACCACCGTCAACCATGAGATACAACTGTTCACGTGAGAACTTGCGATCCACCACCCGGGTGACGTAGATGCCGGCTTCAGCCACCAGATAACGTCCGATTTCCAGCACCAAGGTTGCCTGCGGCAACTGGGTCTGGGCGAGTTGCAGCAGCCGCTCCAGTTGGTCAGCGATGGGGCGTAATTCAAGTCGCTGGTCACCGGGGAAATAAGGGACGCCCAGGCCGCCGCCCAGATTCAGCACCCGGACTTTGTCGGGCGCATGTTCGGCCAGTCGCACGGCTAGATCGAAAGACTGCTGCAGCGCGTCGCAAATGGCTTCGGCGTTCAGGTTTTGCGATCCCGGGTAAAGATGAAAACCTTCAAACTGCAGGCCAGAACGTCCCATGTTTGCCAGCAAGGCAGGAACCTGCTCCACATCCACGCCAAACGGCTTGGGGCCACCGCCCATCTTCATGCCGGAGCCTTTGAGTTCAAAGTTGGGGTTGATGCGCACCGCCGCGCGGGCAGGCAAGCCCAGCAACTGCGATGCTTGCGCCAGCACATCCACCTCGCGAAACGACTCGATATTCACCAGCACCCCGGCAGCGACGGCCTGGTGCAGTTCGGCATCACGCTTGGCCGGTCCAGCAAAGCTGATCTCCTGAGGGCTGACGCCCGCGTCAAGTGCCACCTTGAGCTCGCCAGCCGAAGCCACGTCAATCCCATCGACCAGCCCCACCATGAAACCGATCAATGCGGGCATCGGATTGGCTTTCATGGCGTAGTGCAGCCTGATTTTTTTGGGAAGAGCCTGGCGCAACTCCATCACACGCTGGCGCAACTGTGACCGACCATACGCGTAAAACGGCGTTTGGCCGACGCGCGCAGTTAGCGTGGACAGGCGTATGTCGCCAACCATCAATTCGCCGTGGCTCACTGGAAACTGCGTCATCGGGGCATGTTGTGGCAACGGGCGTGGCAAATCTGACATGGTGTGACTCAGTTTGTGGAGGCTGGGGCGACGGGTGCGTGGTTCTGGCGTTCCAACCAGTCCCGCGCCAATCGGGCACGGTCGATTTTGCCGTTGGCGTTTCGCGGTAAAGGCTCTTCCACCCACTCAATCGCGGCGGGAACCATGTAGGTCGGCATCCGGCTACGGCATTGAGACATAAGATCGTTTCTGGCTCTAGCCCTCATGGATACTGGGCAACTAGCTATTATTTGTATTGCTTGGCCAAGGACATCGTGGGGTACGCCAAAGGCGATGCACTCATTCACCAAGCCGGTGGCATACAGGACGTCTTCCACCTCGGTCGGGCTCACCCGATAACCCGAAGTCTTGATCATCTCATCACGCCGCCCGACAAAATACAGAAAGCCGTCGGTATCCCGGCGCACCGTATCACCCGAGAAAACCGCAATTTCAGGTAACTGTAGCCCCAGCGGACGACCCGGCGTGTCGGGTGGCAAGGGCCGGAAACGTTCGGCGGTTTTTTCGGCATCATTCCAGTAGCCCATGGCCACCAGCGCACCGCGGTGCACCAGTTCGCCGGGCTCGTCGGGCGTGCAAGGACTGCCGTCGCTGCGTAACACCAGTACTTCGGCATTGGGAATGGCCTGTCCGATAGAGTCGGGTCTGCGGTCAACCTCATGCGGCGGCAGATAGGTGGAGCGGAACGCCTCGGTCAAGCCGTACATCAGATAAGGCGCGGCCTTGGGCACGCGCTGACGCAATTTCACCAGCGCTTCACGCGGTAGATGGCCGCCGGTATTGGCGAAATAACGCAAGTGCTCACCGATGGAATCGGGCCAGTCGAGCATGACCAATTGCAGGTACAAGGGCGGCACGGCGGTCAGCCCGGTGACTTTTTCTTGCTCCAGGGCTTTGAGCACATCGCGCGGCAGCAAATAATTGAGCAACACCACCCGCGCGCCTGCATGAAACGCGGTGGTGAGCTGGCTGAAGCCCGCGTCGAATGACAGTGGCAGCGCCGCCAGCAGCGTGTCGCTGGGCTGGTTGTGCAGATAGGAGGCCACACTTTTGGCACCCGCCACCAGGTTGCGATGCGACAGCATCACGCCTTTGGGTTGGCCGGTGCTGCCCGATGTGTACAAAATAGCCGCCAGGTCGGTGTCGATGACCCGATGACCGGGCTGCCTGGGGCTGGTCAACAGGTCCTGCCATAGGGTGACCGCCCAATGGGTTGCGTCTGCGTCCGGTGGGTTGGCGATGGGCGCGCACAGCACCACATGCTGCAAGTCCGGGCAATCCCGCAACACCTGCGCGAGCATGGCCAGCCGCTCGGACGAGGTGACCAGCACACGCACGTTGCAGTCGCGCAGGATGTGCGCCACCTGATCGGCTTTCAGCAAGGGGTTGATCGGCACAAAAACCGCCCCTGCCAAGGGCGCGGCAAAGCTGGCCGCCACCGCCTCAAAGCGCTTTTCAAGGTAAATACCCACACGGTCAGCGCGTTGGATATTCAGCGCCAGCAGCCCAGAGGCAAAGGCCGTCATGGCATCGGCCAGCTCGGCATAAGTCCAATGGTCTGGTCCATACGTTAGCGCGATGGCGCCCAGGCGCTGCTGCGCCGCCAGGGTGACGAGCTCAGGGAGTAAGGTGGCCTGCGACATAGGCGGCCATCTTACAGGCTTGCAATTACCTCAGTTGGTCAGTTTGAGGGCTGTTTTTGCGTCAGTTGGTCCAGTAGTGAACCCAGTGCCTGTGCCCTTGTACGGCGGGATGCCGCGTGAACCACGTTTTCGAGTGGCAATTCTGCCTGGCCGTTTTTTACCCGGGCCAAAAAATCTGGCAACAGATCAGCTATTTGGGTCGCGTTGTTCAACGGTGCAATTGACTTGATACCGGCAGTGCGCAAAGTGTCTGCGGTGTCACCGCTAGGGTCTGTCAGTCCCAAAATGGGGCGGCCAGCACGCAGGTACTCATATAACTTGGCAGGGATTTGTGCATTGCACTTCGCAGCCTGCATTACTAGCAGGGCATCCGCGCACATCATCTCGACAAGAGCTGCGCGGTAGGGCAGGTTGGGGACCATTTCCACCACATCCTGTAATCCGTATTTTTGAATCAGGGTTCCCAACATATCTTCATGGATGGCTGCCCGAAAGCGGACACGAACGCTCTGGCGGGGCAGTCGATCTTGCTGCAGGCAAAGGGCCAACGCCGCCAAGAAATGAGACGGGTCACGTTCCGACGGGTAAACGATTCCGCTGTGCAGCAGTGTGACCTTGCCAGGGTTCAGGGGGCCGGCGCTGCACACTTGAGCAGTCAGGCTGGCAAAAGTCTCTTCATCAAATCCATTTTCAAGCACGTGCATGCGTGCTGCTGCATGCGGGTAGTTTGTTTTGTAGGCACGGGCCGCACTAGGAGTGGTAAAGATACAGGCTGCGGCTTGCCGTATGGCAAGCTCCTCAATGCGTTTGAAGCTTTGCCAGGTGGCTGAGTCCGCGGGGTAGTCCTCCTGCGCCATGGGGTCGCGGAAATCAGCCACCCAAGGCAAGCCAGACTTTCGCTGCAATTTTGCCCCGATGAGATGGGCTGTAGCCAACGGGTAGGTAGACCAGATGGCATCAGGTTTGAATTGCTCGATCAAGCGCATGCCATCGCGCACTGCCGACCATTGCCAGCTCATCCAGCGATCAGGCCTGGCCATCCAGCCGAAATATCGCCCGCGCACGCTCAGGTGCCGCGCCGTGTCGAGTGTGAAGGCCCGCTGTACAACCGTGCCGGGGGGGACGTCAGGTAAAAGATCGGTCGCCGTCTGCACGTAGGCTCGCGGGTCTGCTGATAGCACCAACGGCTGCCAGCCTAGAGCGGGCAAGTGCTGCACAAATCGCAAGGTGCGCTGAATGCCGCTGCCCCCCGCCATTGGAGGAAAATGAAACGCCACCATCAGCAGGCGTTTCAAGCAGTGCACTCCAGCTGGTGCATCCAGTCCAATACCGCCTGCTCTGCTGCGGCGCGCCAGATGGCCTTGGAAAAAGTGTGATCTGCATCGGCCACATCCACGCGCTGCAGCGTCGGGCGCTGCAGCAAACCGCGCCAAGCTGGGTCGCTTTGTGCGCACTCCAAAAACTCTTTCGCCGTGTAATCACAGGCGCTCAAAAGCAACAGTACCTGGCCTGGGAATTGGCGCAATGCCAAGGCCATTTTTTGTTGAAAGGACGAATCTGGCTCAAGGGCTGCGGGTTCAGAGCGCAAGGCCCGCAAGTTTTGCCAGAGGCCGGAGAGCGACGGCCGCCATTCATACTCGCCTTTCCACAACCGCCGCCAGAACGACCCTTCCAGCAAACGGCCGGTGTAGTAATGCTTGATGTGCGTGCGCGCTAAAGTCGCCTCTGAGCGCACCCAGGGGTTGAGCAAACACAGGCCAGCCAAACGAGCATCCGTGCGCTGGCCACTGTAAAGCAGCGCGGCAGAAGCTCCGTCGCACAGCCCCCACAACACCACGCGCTGCACGCTGGGGCATTGGTGCAGCAGGGTGTCCAGCGCCACTCCTATGTCTTCTTGAATGTTGTCAAAAAGCATGCGCTCGCCGCTGCTGTCACCCATGCCTCGGTGATCAAAGCGCAGCACGGGAAAACCCGCGTTGGCTAGGCAGCGCGCCAACAGCACAAATTGTCGATGGCTGCCAACGCGGTATTGCGGCCCACCCACCACCATCACCATGCCCAGCGTGCCAGGCTGTTCTGGCTGAGAGAGGATGCCCACAAGGGACTCGCCCTCACAGGGCGTCACCACAGCTTGTTCCAGGAAGTTCAAGAGGCAACCTCAACGGGCGCAGCTGTCAAGGCCAGCAAGGCAGCCGCGACCCACGCCGGGCTATCAGGGCACTCCTGCATCTGCCAGAACGCCGCACCTTCGACCACCTGTGCCAGTGTGCTGCATCCCGCGTCTTGCCAGCGCTGCAGCTGTGCTGCCAGCGCGGGGGAGACGGACTCGGTGTCTGGGTGGCCCAGTTCCAGGCTGACGACGTGTGTGCCTGCGGGCAGGCCGTTGAGGTCGGCCTGCGCCATGCCTTGCGCCAACGCAGCCGATACGTTGTAGCCTGCCACCTCGACCGATTGGCCCTGCTCCAACAGGTGCATCAGGCGCGAGGTGCCCCGGTTGGGTTCGCCGCGAGCAATGTCGCCCGCCATCTGCAGGCGCAAAAACTGGTTCAGGTGCTGCTTGCCAGACATCACCGGCTGCCACAGTAGCAGCTTGGATAGTCCAGCATCCAGCCGACAGGCTTGTGCCGCCAGCAGACAGCCAGCCCGCAAGCCCCACAGCCAGGCCACCCCGGGCCAGCGTTCACGCATCCAGCGCCTGGCGTGGGCCACATCCTCCAGCCACCCATCCCAGGTGGCTTCTTCAAAATGGCCGGAGCTGTCGCCACAGCCCATCAAATCCATTTGCAGCACCGCAAAACCGGCATGCGCCAGCGCGCGCGCCTGCAAGGCCGCCATGCGCCGCGAGGCGTTCATTTCTTCGGCAAACGGGTGGACATACACCACGTGCCCCAATGTGGCCTGACCGACAGGTGGCGTGTGCAGCAGACAAAATCGCTGGCCACGTGCGCCGTCCATGAAGAAGGCTTGCAGCTGAGTGGCACTTGGCGTCATGGTGTTGACCGGGTCTCAGTCGGCCAGCTTGGCGCTCACAAAATCTGTCAGAGAACCCAGCGTGGCAAAGGCGGTACTGTCAATTTCGTCGTCATGGATGACAAAGGCATAGTGCTCCTCCAGCGAGGTGATGATGCCCAGCACCGCCATCGAGTCAAGTTCCGGCAATGCGCCGAGCAACGGGGTATTGCGCTGCCAGCCTACGGCGCGTCCGTGCAGGCTCAGCACGCTGTCCAGAATTCTCAAAACATCAGTCTCTACGGTCACCATGACTCCTTGGTCTGTCACTGTTGGATGCGAGCTGCAGCAAACCCGGTTTGGCCCGGTCTGCCAAACGGCCTGTGCAAGGGGCGCTGGTTATGATAACCAGTGAACTGCTTTCCCCTAGCCAGAAAGACCCGCGTGAGCCAACCAGCCATCCAAATTCTGGACAATTTTGACAGTCTGCGCGAGCTACTGATACGGCATGGCCTGACCGAGCAAGCGTCAGAAGCAGCCGATGTGTTTGCCACCCTGGCATGGTTTGCGAACTTGGCGGCTTCGGGGCTTGATACCAACAGCCAAGGTACAGCGATCGCCCAGTGGTGGCTGGCTGGCGATGTGGGCACCGGACCGGCCGTCTGTTTGCCCCTGTTGTCTGGTCAGAAACTCACGGGTCTGAGCAATTACTACAGCAGCCTGTTTGCGCCTCTGATCTGGCCTGCACCGGGTACGCAGGCGTCCGAGGCGGCGCTTTTGCAGGCACTGGGCCAAGCCATACGCCAACATCCGGCGCGCTGGCCGGTGCTGATGTTTGACCCGATCGATCCTCAGTCGAATTTTTTCGGGCACTGGTCGATGGCTTTGCGGCAGGCAGGTTATGCGGTGGACAGTTACTTCTGCTTTGGGAACTGGTACCTGCAGGTGGCTGGCCGATCATTCGCCACGTATTCAGAGGGTCTGCCTTCGCCGTTGCGCCACAGCATCGCGCGCGGCCAGCGTCGACTCAGCCGTCAAGGCGCGTGGCGCGTTGACATTCAACAGCTTCCCGATGTCAGCCTGGATGCGGCGATTGACGACTTTGTCGCGGTCTATGAAAAAAGCTGGAAAGGGCCTGAACCCAATCGGCAGTTCATTCCAGCGCTGGCACGCATGGCCGCAGCACAAGGCTGGCTGCGTCTGGGCGTGCTCAGGCTCGACGGGCAGGCCATCGCCGCGCAGCTGTGGCTGGTCAAGGGCGGCAAGGCGTCCATCTTCAAACTCGCCTACATCACGGGGTTCGAGCGCTTTTCAGCCGGATCGGTGCTCACGTCTGCGCTGATGCGCCATGTGATTGATGTTGATCAGGTGCAAGAGGTGGACTACCTCACCGGTGACGACGCCTACAAGCGCGACTGGATGTCACACCGGCGCGAGCGCTGGGGCATCGTGGCTTTTGACAGGCGCACTCTGGCCGGCCTGTCGGCGTGGTTTCGGCACTGGGTGGGCAAAAAATTCAAACGCCACAATGACGATGAAAAAGTTAGCATTCGGGTATGTCTGTAGCCCCGTTGAACCCTCTGCGCACCTTGGTC
Organism: Rhodoferax sp.; assembly: GCA_031291305.1. Taxonomy (GTDB): domain Bacteria; phylum Pseudomonadota; class Gammaproteobacteria; order Burkholderiales; family Burkholderiaceae_C; genus Rhodoferax. The sequence goes on from JARLJH010000015.1 coordinate 89,264, forward strand.
GCTTTGGTCTGTACCTTGGCGGCACAGGCATGCTTGGCACAAGACAGCGCGCCGCTCATCGCAGCGCAGGCCAGCCTGTTCGAGCAGGCGCAGGCGTATGAAAACGGCGAGGGTGTTCGGCGTGACCCGCTGCTGGCCGCCAACCTGTACTGTGAGGCCGCCCGCCAAGGTGATCGGGACGCGCAATACAACCTGGGCTGGATGTATGCCAATGGCCGGGGCGTGCCGCGCGACGATGGGCGCGCCGTTTTCTTTTTTCTGGCGGCGGCGGAGCAAGGCATCGAGGCTGCCAGACACCTGGCCGACAGGCTCGCCAGTGTGCAGCCCGTGATGCCCGACTGCATGCGCGAGCCAGAGCCGCTACCAGTCGAGCGACCCCAGATCGCCACCTGGACGCCCGTCGATTACTCTTTGATCGCACCCCGCAACATCTACAAACTGGTTTACAAACTGGCGCCGCGCTTTCATGTCGAGCCGCAGCTGGCGCTGTCCATCATTGCCGCCGAGTCCAACTTCAATCCACAGGCGGTGTCGGCCAAAAATGCCCAGGGACTGATGCAGCTGATTCCCGAAACCAGCGAGCGTTTCAATGTCAAGAACGCGTTTGACCCGGCGCAGAACATTCGTGGCGGTCTGATTTACTTGCGCTGGCTGCTGGCGTATTTTGAGGGCGATGTCGCGCTGGTGGCTGCCGCCTACAACGCTGGCGAAGGCACGGTGGAGCGTTACAAAGGCGTGCCGCCGTATCTGGAAACGCGCAACTACGTCAAACGCGTGGTGCAGTCGTTTGGCGGCCCGCATCACCCGTTTGAGGCCACTGTCAGCCCGCCATCGGCTGTTCTGAAGAAGTAGCTGTGACTCCCGATTTATATGAAAAAATGGCCTATAGCCCATATGAATAAAGGGTAAGAAGCTATGTATTTCATATCAAAATGAATCAGAAGTAGTACCGGAACAGCGCCTGAATGTAGCGGCGCTGCGCCATTGCACCAAAGTCACTGCTGTCATCCCCGCTGGCCAACTGCCATTGCACGGCAATCTCGGACTTGTCCAACCGGTAGCGCGCCTCCAGCCACGACAGCTTGCTGTGGTCATCCAGGTTGTAGCGCAGCATGGCTGTCAGGTCGAGCTTGTTGATGAATGCGTCCTGCCAGGTGGCACGCAGAAAAGCTGCCTGGCGGGTGGCCAGGTCAAGTTCCTCCTGGATCAGTTGGCGGTAGCTGGCGTAGTCCAACATCGAACTGCTGCGTAAGGCGTTCCACACCGCTTCGTCCACTGCCGCACCGTTGTAGTGGTATTCCGCCGTGATCGACAGCTTGCTGGCGCTGGTGTAGGTCAGGCCGGTGGCCAGCCGGTTGCGAAAAGCCTCGTCCTGCGCCACGGTGGACGACACAGGCAAGGCTTGCGCCAGAAGACTTTTTTGCCGTCCGCCAGACCACTCGAACTGAGCCACGGTGGCGTCGTTGACCAGCATGGTCAGGTTCATCCCCATCTGTACGGGCTGGCGTGCGTCGCCATACAGCACGAATTGCGGGTTGAAGTTGTTGGCGAGTTGCTGGCTGGCCGCCAGCATCCAGCGATTGCGGTTATTGGTGGCGCCAAAGTCAGCGCTCCAGTCAGCGTTGCTGGGTGCATCGGCCACCTTGGGGGCGACGATGGCGGTCAGGGAACCGCCTTTCCACAGGGTCTGCCCACGCAACATCGCTGTTCCCATGCGGTTTTCGCGGATGGCATTGGGGTCGACCGAGGTAATCGCGCGGTTGGCCCCCTCGCGGAAAAAATCGGTTGGGTTGTAGCCCATGGCCGCGCCATAGCGCACGTTGATGCGGCCCACGTCCAGCACGCGGTCACTCTGCGGCTGCCAGCTCAGGTAGGCTTCTTTGAAGCTGTTGAGGGTCTGCTGGCCCAAGGCGTCACTCTGGTGATTCAAGTCCAGCCGGTCCGACAACACGCCGCGCAGCTCGGGGGTGAGCTTTTTGTCAAACAGCACGTCCAGTGACAGTCGCTGGGTGTCTTCGGTCGCATCCGGCACGCCTGCCTGGTGCACAGTGGTGCGTCCGGCGGTGGCTTCGGTGAACACGCGCCAGGCGCTGGTCTCGGCTTTGACGGTCTCGGCGGTGGTATCGGCCAGATTCAGTGCATCGTCCTCCGCCACATCAGCTGCGTAAACAGGAGCGCATAGCGCAATAGATATAAGGGCTACAGCCTGTTTTTGTCTCATGATTACTCCGGCTTGAAATTGGGCAGATAGTCACGCTGCAGCCAGACTTCGGGTACATCGCGAAACACAAAGTCGGTGTAACGCATCACCGTCACCCATTTACTGTCGAGACCGTCGATGATCACCATCTCGGTCGGGCGCTCCTTGCCCAGTTGGGGCTGGTATCGCCGGTAGTACACGGTCTTGAGCAAGCGGTCGCTCTCGGAATAAAACTTGCCTTTGATAGGCTGGTTGTTGGCGCTGTCTACCCAGAATTCGATGCGGTTGTAGGTGGCATCCGGGCTGCTGGCATTCAGGTCCAGCCGCGTACTGTGATGCATCTGACGATTGCCGTCAGCGATTTCTTCTTGTGCACCCACTTTGGCTTGGTAGTCCTTGGCCAGGTTGACCGTCACCACGTCGCCATTGGAGGCCTGCCCCATCAGTCGCTGCTGCGGCGACAGGCGCACGCTGGCGCGGCTGGCCGGGTCATAAAACCAGAAGTCGTTGCCGCTTTTGAGCATCAGCTTACCTTCGTCGCGCGCCGGTGCCACAAAACGAATCAGCGTGCGGAACTGGCCGCTGCGGGCGTCGGACTTGGCGTAACTGGCCAGGGTGCTGGTGTCAGTCTGCTTGCCGCCGCGGTATTCAATCAGCGTCACGGTCACGCCGAAGGGTTTGTCGGGGTTGCGCACCGCGTCGCTGGCTTGCAGCAAGGCCTGTGCATTGGTTTGCGGGTTGCCCTGCGCCATGGCGAGGGCGCCCAGCAGCAAGCCCAACAAAAAAATCGTCAGTCGGTGCAGTGTCATGTGATAACTCCGTAGGCAGTAAGGATCTTTGTGCGTGTCCGGGCAGCAATGCAGTTTACTCACATGCTGGTGTTTTGTAGACGCAAAGAAACGGCAGCTTCAGCGGTCTGTTGCCAGGGCACCGATAGAATCCCGCGCCATGACCCAAATACTCCTGGTGTGCATGGCCAATGTTTGCCGCTCTCCCATGGCGCTCGCGGTGGCACAGCAGCTGGCCCGCAACCAGGGTCGCACCAGCAAACTGAGGTTCGACTCCGCTGGCACCCATGTACCAGGTGCCAAACGCATCGACGCACGTGCGCAGGCGGTGTTGCTCAAGCGCCAATACACCCCAGGCAAAACCCGATCACGGCAGGTGAGCGCGAAGGACTTTGAGCGGTTTGATCTGATTCTGGCCATGGATGAGGCGAATTTGGCAGCGCTCAAGCGCCTGTGCCCGCCAACACGGCACGACACATTGCGTTTGCTGATGTCATTTGCGCCAGAACTCGGCGTGACGGACGTGCCTGACCCGTATTACGGCGATCTGGCAGGTTTTGAGCGTGTGCTCAATCTGATCGAGGCAGGCATCAAGGGTTTGTTGGCACAGGTTTAAAGCCCAGGCAGCACGAACTTATACCTGGTAGTAACTGCGGTACCAGGCAACAAAGCGGTCAATGCCGTCCTGTAGCGGGGTGCTTGGTGCGAAGCCCACCCAATTGTTCAGTGCGTCGGTATTGGCAAAGGTGGCGGCTACATCGCCCGGTTGCATGGGCAGGAAGCGCTTGTCAGCGGTTTGGCCCAGTGCCTTTTCAATGCAGCCAATGAAGTCAAGCAGGGGCACCGGGCTGCTGTTGCCGATGTTGAAAATCCGATAGGGGGCATGGCTGGTGGCCGGGTCAGGCTGCGCACTGTCGTAGCTGGGGTCCGGGGTGGCGATGCGGTCCACCGTGCGCAGCACGCCTTCCACGATGTCGTCAATGTAGGTGAAGTCGCGTTGCATCTGGCCGTGGTTGAACACGTCAATGCTGCGCCCCTCCAGAATGGCTTTCGTGAACAGGATGGGCGCCATGTCTGGTCGCCCCCACGGCCCATAGACGGTGAAAAAGCGCAGTCCAGTGGTGGGCAAGCCGTAGAGGTGGCTGTAGGTGTGCGCCATCAGCTCGTTGGCTTTTTTGGTGGCTGCGTACAGGCTGGCCGGGTGGTCCACGCTGTCGTGCTCTGAGAAAGGCATTTTGGTGTTGCCGCCATACACGCTGGAGCTTGACGCATACACCAGATGCGCAACCTGGTTGTGGCGGCATCCTTCCAGCACATTGGCAAAGCCGACAAGGTTGCTGTCAATATAGGCCAGCGGGTTCTGCAGCGAGTAACGCACGCCAGCTTGCGCGGCCAGATGAACGACACGGTCAAAGCGCTCTATCTTGAACAAATCCGCCATGCCGACGCGCTCGGCAACATCCATCCTGACAAAACGGAAATTGGCGTGGGGCGCGAGTTGCTGGAGCCGATTTTCTTTCAGCGACACGTCATAGTAATCGTTGATGTTGTCCAGCCCGATCACTTCGTCACCGCGTGCCAGTAGCCGCAAAGCGACTGCCATTCCGATAAAACCGGCAGCACCGGTTACCAATATTTTCATAAATGCGTGTTAGTCGTCCGCTTGTTCGTCGGGGTCTTCTGCATTGTCAGTATCGGTGAAAAATGAGCTTGACAGCTTCACGGCAATGCCAAGCATGCCTAATTTTTGCTCTACCCGCACCACATCACCTGCGCAAACCATCTTCAGTTTTTCGCCATTGACGAGGACTTCCACCACAAAGCGCACCCTGGAGCCAGGCGCCTGATCCGCCGTGGTTTCGAAATAAACCCCCGTGGCACTGACATTGCGGGTCAGGCCGATTGCGCCATTGATCTCCACCGGCAATTCCGACGTGAATCTGTCTGCGGACCTGCCAGATTGACCCTTCGGGCCGGGGAGTGTGGTTTGCTGACTGTTCATGTCTCTTGGAGGTTGAATTTGTTCTGAACGACGTCTATGCAAAGCAGGAACTGTGCCTATGAAAATGATAGCACTCCGATCAGTTCTAAAACAACGAGTTGCAGCACTTTGCACAGTCGATCCCGCCACTCCGAAAAGCGATGTGTCAATAAATCCGACATTTACAGCCCAGTGTGCAAGACTATCATTGCAAGTTGTGTTGTGACGCAGCTGGTCACTTTATTGGTGGCATCTTGAAGGAGCAAACAACGTATGGGCTTTGGGCGGTCTCTCAATCAGAGTTTGCGCAAACTGTTTTCTTTTTTGCCGCGCCAGACCCGGTTCGCCGTTTATCGCTCTTTTGTGGAGTGCGATGCCAATCCTGATCCTCGGCTGGTCCTGAAAATTGCCGAGACGCAGGAAGAGCTTGAGGCCTGCTTCAAACTGCTGCACGACGCTTATGTGGGCAGTGGCTTCATGAAGTCTGACCCTTCTGGCATGCGCGTCACCATCTACCACGCTCTGCCCACCACCACAACGCTATGTGCCAAGTTTGACGGTGAAGTGGTCGGCACCCTGTCGCTTATTCGGGAGAGCCTTTTCGGTTTTCCGCTGCAAGCCATTTTTGACTTGAGCCACGTGCGCGAGCGCAAGGGGCAGATTGCCGAAGTGTCTGCTCTGGCCGTGCACCCCAAGTTCCGTAAGACCGGCGGGACCATTCTGTTTCCGTTGATGAAGTTCATGTACAACTACTGCACGACCTTCTTTGACACCCGCCATCTGGTGATTGCGGTCAACCCCAATCGCATTGAAATGTATGAGTCGCTGCTATTTTTTCGGCGCCTTACCGAAAAGTCAGTCGATAACTACGACTTTGCCAATGGTGCACCAGCCGTTGGCGCCACACTGGATCTCAAATACGCCCCAGCGAAGTTCGCGAAGGTGTATGGGCGCAAGCCCCTGCGCCGCAACATGTACCACTACTTTATTGATGCGGTCATGCCCAACATCGTGTTGCCCACGCGGCGTTACTTCACGACGAATGACCCCGTCTTGACCCCCGAACTGCTGGACTATTTCTTCAATCAGCGTACCCGAGTTTTCGAGCAACTCAATGAACACAAAAAGCAGTTGCTGCATGCCATCTACAACCTGGATGCGTTCAAACAAGTGCTGCCCACCATCGTCCCGCATGCTGACCAACAGATGCAGCGAAGCCACCAACGCTACTCGGTCAAATGTCCGGGTACGTTTGACGTGCAGGTAGCCGCGGGTGACCAAGTCTTTCAACTGCTGGTGGTGAACCTCTCGTTTTACGGTTTTGAGGTGCATTCAGATGCCACGCTGCCATTGGGCATCTGGGGGGAGGCAACGATCGAACTCGGCAAATCCGAGAAATCCTTCATCAAGGCAATTGCGGTGCGAGACCGGGCCAATGGGGTGTCCGGGTTTTACGGCTTCCAGTTGGCTGAGCCCGATCTGGCCTGGCGCAAATTTGTCAACGCCATGCAGTCGGGAACCACGCATGATGACCTGGACAACGCCACACGGTTTCTGCCTGACGCGGCTTGAGCATCACGGCTGCTGAGCTGCTCTGCTTGGCACCCCTTCAGTGAGTGGTATTTCTCTCCATCATTTCCAGCACATAACTTGACGGTACCGCATAGCTGATGCCTGAGGGGTGGCTCAGCGCTGATTCGCGCGTGTCCTTGATCAGTACCATGTTCACCACGCCCAGTACTTCACCTGTGTCCGGGTCAAACAGTGGTCCGCCACTGTTGCCGGGGTAGGCTGTTCCATCCAATTGGAAAATATCAAACGGACTGTTGCTGCGAACGCTGCGGATGACCTCGGGATTGAGTTGGCTGGCAGTGGGTGTGGGTATCGCCGCAGGAGCAATAGACGATATCGTGGCCCGATGCGTGACCGGTGAAAAGCCCAGCGCCCCGCCAATCGGGAAGCCCATAAACGCCACTGACCGCCCTTCCTTAACCTTGTCGGAACGACTCACCTTGAAAGCCGTCACGGCAGGCCCGTCAAAGCGCAACAGCGCCAGGTCATGCAAAACATCCACTTCCAGCACTTTGGCCGGTCTGGTTTGCCACAGATTGTTGCCAGCCCTGAGTTGAACCACCAAGGTGGCGTCCGGGTCTGCATCGGAGGGTGGGACCAGCACATGGGCATTGGTCACCAATCGGTTTCCCTCGCCGTCATTACCCACCACAAAACCGGTGCCGCGCAAGGTAAAGCGCGGGCTGTTGGTGGCCTTGTAGGTGCCCACAATGGCAATGGCAGGCTTGACCCTGGCGATGGTACTGACGAGATCGGCGTGGGCGGCGTGAAAAATCAGGGTTGCCAACATCGCTGCCAGCCAGTTGGCGGGCTTGGACGTCATAGTTTTCCTGGTGCGCCAGTCATGCGCTGATGTTAATGTATCTCGGAGTTTGACTAAATGATGACTGTGGATATATACGGCAATCCAACCGTGTTACCCACGCTCCAATTTTGGGTAGCGCTTCTTAAGAAATAGCAAAAATTTTCAAGCTAGCCCGCCATCGTCACGATAGGCAAGTTTGCCCTTTTTGCGGCACGACGAGAGGCACCCAACGCAAGAACGCCAATACCCAACAGCAACAAGGACGAAGGCTCTGGCACATTGCTGGAGGCAAGTGCCACCCGCATGACGGTCTGTGACCCCGCCAACGGCGATGACTGGTACACCGTATAGACGAAGTTGCTGATGGCACCCAAGCCCACTGCAGCCCAACTGCCCGTATTTAGCGCGTTCAGATACAAGTTAACCTGAGTCAGGAAAGTGGAGTCTGTGCCCGCATACTTGAGGCCTCCGGTGGCGGCTGAATAGCTACCGGATGTATCCCCTTCAATTTCCCAGATGGCATATTGAAAAGCTGCCGATTTGGTCGTGCTTACCATACTGTCCGTATAAGCATGGGAATACAGCTCCGTCAACTTGTTCAAAACGACGGTTGGTGTTGTGTTGGAGTCATCGTACTTGCCAGCAATGCCATTCTGCTGGTAATTACTAGTTGCAAATAAATTCACATAGCCTGTTGTCACAAAGTTGCTCAGGCTCGTCGTGGTGTAGCTAGCTCCAGAGGTCAAGTAGGTCAACGGATCAAGACAGTAAACCCAGAATTGATCACCGGTACTGTCTTTCACTTGATAAGCACCAGTTTCAACGGTAGTGCTGGATTTGGTACCAAATTGCAGCGTCTCTGGCTTATAGAGGCCTGTACCTACTGGTCCCGTCAGGGTCGTAGAGCTTGCATGTGCCTGTATGCCACCCAAGGCCAAAAACGCCACTGCAACGGCACCAACAATCTGGCGCGCTTGTTTGAGCATAGGGATGGTTTTCATGGTGTTCACGCTTTCTGGGATTCGCTCAAATTCAAACTCTGGTCAGTCCGCCTGAAATGGCAAACCCGACCGCACGTCTTTGATTGGCAAAAATTGACGTTAATCGCAGGCATGTTGCTTGACAAGCAAAAATTAAGCCAATTCCGTAGATTTATGATTTATATGAGAAAAATTAAGTTTCAAAAGATAACAACACAGTAATTGTTAACTTTTCCGACAGTAGGTTGGCATGCCCTGACCTCTACAGTCCCAGCGCCGTCATGAGCTGGGTAACTTCCGGGCGCTTGTGAACCTTGACTGGGGCGGCCAAAGCCGCTGCCATCTCGTCCCGGGCTTCGGCCTTGCGGCCGGTTTTTGCCAGGGCGTAAGCCAAATGAAAACGGATCTCACCGTTGGACGGCTGGCGCAAGCGTGCTTCGCGCAAGTGACGCAACCCGTCTTCGGTGTTGCCACGTTGCACCAGGATCCAGCCCAGCACGTCGGCATATTCGGGGTTTTCAGGGGAAAGTTTTTGGGCTTTTTCGGCCATCGCAACGGCGGCCGGGTCCCTCAATTGTTGCAACACCTGCGCATAGTCGCTCAGCGTCGATGAATCTTCGGGATCTGCCAACAAGATCTGCTTGAAGTTCTTGCGTGCATCTTCGAGCTTGCCTGTCTGAATTTCGACCTGGGCCAATGCTTTCAACGCGGTTAGGTCTGCGGGGTGCTTTTTCGACCATGCTTCCATGAACGTCAGCGCCTGATCGGGTTGACCTGCGGCGATATAGGCACGTGTCACCAGGATGGCGTTGCCGGTGCTGGGCTCCTTGTCCATGACCGAGCGGTAGCCAGACAATGCTGCTGGAAACTGCCCGCGCGCCATCGCTACATGGGCGTTGGTCATCAGCGTGTTGACACTGCCCGGGTATTTGGCTGACAGTGTTTTCAGTGCCGCATCGACTTTGGCTGCGTCACCGCGTCGAAACTCAACCTCGACTTGCAATACCAAAGCATCCTGGTTGTCAGGGCTGGCCTGGAGCGCCTTGAGTACGTTGTAGGCGGCGTCATCCACGGCACCCGCCATCAGTTGCAGGCGCCCAATCTGCACCTGTTTTTCTACGTCGTACTCTGCCAGACGTGTCGCGTTTTTGAAGGTTGATCGGGCGCTGCTGTTGTCCCCAACAGCGAGGTAGGTGCGTCCAAGCGCCAGCTGTACAGGCAGGTTGTCGGGGTAATTCAATGCCAGCGACTTGGCTGCTTCGAGAGCCTTGTCCACCTGCCCTTGATTGGACAGAAGATCGACCATGGCGAACCCTGGGCGAGGGTCTGAGCGCTGCAGGTCGTTGGCGCGGGTCCAGTAACGCATGGCATCCGCCGGGTGTCTGGCCCGAAATTCCAGCACGCCCAACTGGAACAGCAGGCCTGGGTTATCCTTCGATTGAGCCAGCAATTTGGAGAGTCGAGTGCGTGCAGCATCAAATTGGCGCTCCTCAATATCGAGCCAGCTCAGGTTGATTGCAGCTGGCTGGAACGACGGGTTTTTGGTCAGCACCTGCTCAAAAGCTGCCCGTGCGCCACGTTTGTCGCCTGAGCGTCCTTTGACATTGCCCAGAAAATTGAGCATGGTTAGATTGCCCGGATCACGCTTGACGATGGCTTCAGCAGTTTGCAATGCCTTGTCGATTTTCCCCTGACTCGCGTAGGCCAGTGCCAGTTGTACCGCCGCCTTCAAATCGGCAGGGTTGCTGGCAACAACTTTCGCCAGGTTCGCCAAACCAGCTGGGCCCTGTCCAAGCGCGAGCTGGCTGGCTCCCAACTCGCGTAGTACCGACGGCTCGTTGCTGTGTGCTGCTGCCTTCTCAAATAGCTCACTGGCTTGAAGATACTGCTTGCGCTGCAGTCGTAAGCTTCCCAGAAGGTAAAGAACCTGCGGGTCGTCTGGATTGGTGCGCTGGGCTGCCTCCAGCAAAGGCAGGGCCTTGGCGTTGTCCTTGGCGTCCATCAACATTGAAGCCAGCAGGACCTGGGCCGCAGTGTTCTTTCTGTTGAGGGACAGCAGGGACTCAAGATACCCCTGCGCCTTCTCAGAATTGCCCAGGGCTTGGTGGGCAAGAGCGCCAGTCAGCAAGAGGTTTTCGTTGCTGCTGAGCATGCTCAGCGGCAAGGCGTCGATCATGCCAACCACTTCGCCGTAAGCCTGTTTGGCAGCACTGGCGTCGCCAGCACGTGTCGCCAGCAGGCCCTGCAGGTAGGAGGCGCGCGGGTCCAGCAGTTCTGAATTGGCGAGTTGCGTCAGTTCTTGTCCAGCCTCTTTTTCGCGGCCAAGGGTGATCAACAGCGAAGCATGGGCCACATGCGCATCTACATAGGTGGGGTTGATGGCGAGGGCTCGATCTTGCGCAGCCATCGCCCCCTTGAAATCCTGCAAGCCCTGCAAAACCACGCCTTGTGTGTACCAGGCGGCGGCATTATCTGGTGCTAGCTCAACGGCCTTGGCTGCGGTGGCTTTAGCTCTCTCGATATCCTTCATTTTTAACAACATGGGCGCCTCGGCGATCAGGGGCGCGGCAGAGTGGGGGTCTGCGGCACGTGCGTCCGCAAAACTCTTGGCTGCCAGCGTTGTGCTGCCCGACATGCCGTATGCGGCCCCACGAAGCGTCAGAATATCTGCATGCAGAGACTTGGGCATACCTGCGACGGTAATGTTGTCCAGCACTTTCTGGGGCTCACCCAGCATCAGGTAAATCTGGCCCAGTTGAACGGTCAACTCGCTACGGTTGACGCCTTGCGCCAACGCCTCTTCGAACGCAGCCTCTGCGCCCTTGACCTCGCCGCTTTTGAGTAAGACTTTGCCCAAAAGCAGATGGGCTGCCAGCATTTTCTGATCTTGCTGGATGGAATTTTTGAGTTGGATGGCTGCGCCGGGCAAGTCACCCTTTTCATAGCGCTGAAGGGCGTCTTCGTAGTATTTAGAGGCCTTTTCCGGGGTCGAATAAGCCATGGAGGTCACACCCGCAACCACCAGAAAGAGAATCAGTGAGCGCTTGCCACGCTTGCCCAGGTTGGTCCAGCTACTGCAAGTGGGTATCGACATAAAGAGTTCCTCAACACATAAAAGTGGTTACGGAACATTATCAGCCAGACCTTCACCGACCTCTTGGCAAGCCCGCGATTGGGGCTATCTCCAAACAAGTCCGCAAGAGTGCGCTGGTCTTGAGGCTCAATGGCAGGTTCGAATCATCAGTGCACTCAACTGACTGCGTCTTGTTAATGGGTCGAGATATTTATACAAAGTTGGCTTGTAGCCCTTATGTGCAAATGGCTACAAGCTCTACAAATTATAGCAATGTATCTGCACTCACGTAGTTGTATCCCAGATCCTTCGCCACGGCTTCGTAGGTCACCTTGCCTTCGCACACGTTCAGCCCGTTTTTCAGATGCACGTTGTCTTTGAGGGCCTGTTTCCAGCCCTTATCGGCCAGCGCCACCGCGTGGGCGATGGTGGCGTTGTTCAGCGCAAAGGTGCTGGTGCGCGCCACTGCACCGGGCATATTGGCCACACAATAATGCACCACGCCATCGACCATAAAGGTTGGGTCGGCGTGCGTGGTGGCGTGGCTGGTCTCGAAGCAGCCGCCCTGATCAATGGCCACATCGACCACCACCGCGCCTTTTTTCATGCGGCTGATCATGTCGCGCGTGACCAGTTTGGGTGCAGCAGCGCCTGGAACCAATACACCACCCACCACCAAGTCAGCATCCAGCACGGCGTCTTCCACGCTTTGGGCGTTGGAGTAAACGGTGTGGATGCGGTTGCCAAAAATCAGGTCCAGTGCACGCAGGCGGTCCACATTCTTGTCCAGCACACTCACCTGCGCACCCATGCCTACGGCCACCTGCAAGGCATGTGTGCCGACCACGCCAGCGCCCAGAATCACCACCTGCGCCGCAGGTACGCCGGGCACACCGCCTAGCAGAATGCCCATACCACCCTTGGATTTTTCCAGGTGCGCCGCACCGGCTTGCACCGCCATGCGCCCAGCCACCTCGCTCATCGGTGCCAGCAGCGGCAGGCCGCCGCCTGGGCCGGTGATGGTTTCATAGGCAATGCATACCGCGCCCGACTTCACCAGTGCTGCGGTCTGGTCCGGGTCCGGGGCCAGATGCAGGTAGGTGTACAGAATCTGTCCGGGGCGTAGCATGGCGCATTCGGCGGGCTGGGGTTCTTTGACCTTGACGATCATGTCAGCAGCGGCAAATATCTCGGCGGCTGTTGCAGCCAACGTGGCACCAGCGGCTTGGTATTGCGCATCGGTCAGGCCGATGGCCGCGCCCGCGCTAATCTGCACCATCACCTGGTGGCCGTGGCTGGTGAGTTCGCGCACACTGGCGGGCGTTAGACCCACGCGGTATTCGTGGTTTTTGATTTCTTTGGGAAGTCCGATCAGCATGCGAGTCTCCGTGAGTTGGTGAAGCGCGAAGTGTGTGGCGAGCCGACGGTTAAAGAAACAAGGATCAGTGTTTTCAGCGTAGCATTCGTGCGGCTAATGGTGAGTTGGGTTGTCTCCTGGGGCCTAATCAGGGACAGGCCTTTCATATCGACACGATGAAGCCTCTATTTCAAAGGCGCCAGAAACAATTCCCGATACCGAGCCACCACGGCATCGAGCCCGTATAGGCGTTGGATGCTTCCCATGGCTGCCTCCTGTTGGACAGAAGCAGCATTTTTGCTGGCCATATTGCTGACGTACTGGGTCAGAATCGCCGATCCCAATGCCACTGCATCTTCGCTGGGAACCAGCGTGCCGCAGCGACCGTTTTCCAGCAGCGCTGCATTGCCCCCAACATTGGTGGCCACGATCTTCAGGCCGGTAGCCATGGCCTCTTGCAGGGTGCATGAAGTGGCTTCAAAGAGAGACGGCAGCACAAAACAGTCTAGTGCTCTGAAAATATCGGCCACGTCTGCTCGTACGCCGGGCAACCACAGCCTGTCAATCAGGCCAGCATCGTGCATTCGATGGCGCACTGCAACATCCAGCGGCCCGGCACCAATCATTGCGAGGCGCATGCGCTCGGTGCCAGGTGCGCCAGACTGAATCAGTGCCACAAAGGTGTCTACCAACAGTAGCGGGTTTTTGACCTCCACCAATCGGCCTACATAGCCGATTACCCAATCCACTCCTCGGGCGAATGGCCAACCAGCAGGCAGTGCATCACCAGCCTGCGGGGGTCTGAATTGTTGGGTGTCCACTCCATTTGGGATCAGTTGCAGGTGCTCAGGCGGCACGCCAATTTTGTCCAGCAGATACGCGTGCAACGGCTCAGCCACCGCCACAAATTCATTCACGAATGGCTTGTATATCTTGCGCAACAAGTTGTAATGCGCGTTGCCGCCACCCAGGTCACCCACATCCCAGCCGTGCTCCACATGCACCCGCAGCGGTACGCCTGACAGCGTTGCTACCGGCATAAACTCCATCGCAGCTAGGTTGCAACTGTGCAACACATCCGGGCGCAATCGACGTAGCAACTTGAACATTTTGGGGTACAGCTTGAAAGGCTGGCCCGGCCCCTTGTTCAGGCTGATTACCTCCACATCAGGTAGCTTGATGCGCGTCACAAAGGTGGTATCAAACCCGGCAATGGCAACGATGGTGTGACGAAACTCGTCGTGCGGAAGATGGTTGATCAACTGTACAACCACATTTTCCAGGCCACCGGCGGCGAAACGGTACACCAAGTGGACGATGTGGCGGGGGTGGGAGTGCATGGTTGGGTTGGGTCGGGAAAAGAACTGGCATCATAGCTATGGACTATGGGTCAAGTGTGGGACTGTATCTGCCCCGCTCCACCATAATGAGCGCAGTATCTAAACCATATCTATGGCTGTAATTCGCAAAATTTTGAAAATTCTCAGTATTGGTCTGACCCTGCTGGTTTTTGCCATGGGCGGTCTGTGGCTAAAGAATCGCGACAGTTTAAGCCCTGACATTTGGCAGCACGCTCAGCGCGTGGTGCTGGGGCAAGAGCCATTGCTGGCGGATCGCACTCCCGGCGAACTCATCCGTTATGCCTTACGCCGACTGGAAGGACACCCCAATTTGGAAGCTGTTCTGATACCCCCGCTGCACTGGACACAAACCAAATATGAGCATCCTGTGCCACCCGGTCCGATGCCAACTCTGGGCAAAGGGCAACTTGATCAGGCTCCCCCGCCGCTGCTCGGTCAGGCCATGCAGCCAACATTCACCGTCAACAGCGCTTCCGAAATCATCCGCGCTATCAGTAGCAGTAGCGCCAAAGCGGGCCAGACTGTGCTGATTGCCCCAGGGCACTACCGCATCAACCAAAATATCAAAACGGCGGTTGCAGGCAATGCACAGCAGCTCATTACGGTGCGTGCCAGCAGACCAGGGCAAGTGGTGATTGAGCTCAACGCGCAGGAAGGATTTATCGTGTCCCACCCCTATTGGGTGTTTGAAAATTTGGACATTCGCGGCGTGTGCAGGGACGACTCCAGTTGCGAGCACGCTTTTCATGTGGTGGGCCAAGGCGCACACTTAGTAGTGCGTAACAATCGCATTGAAGACTTCAATGCCCCACTCAAAATCAACGGTCTCAATGGTGACTGGCCAGACGACGGCCTCCTGCAGCACAACACCGTCACCAACAGCAGAGCGCGCACCACGCAAAACCCCACCACCATGTTTGATCTAGTGGGTGCCAACAACTGGCAGGTTCTGGACAATGTGGTGAGCAACTTCGTAAAGAACGGAGGTAACGGCATCTCTTATGGTGTCTTCATGAAAGGGGCCAGCAGCGGAGGGCGCATAGAGCGCAACCTGGTTATCTGCACCCTGCAAAACGTGTCGCAACCTGGTCTGCGCGTGGGTATATCGTTTGGCGGCGGCACCACCGGCAAAGACTATTGCCGTGACGGGCGTTGCACCGTAGAGCATGCTGCCGGCTTGGCCGCCAACAACATCGTGGCCCACTGCAATGACAGCGGCATTGACGTAAACATGTCCACTGGCATCGTTATTGCCCACAACACACTTGTCAACACCGCCGGTATAGACGTGCGCCAGGCGCCAGCGTCAGCCAAGCTCTACGGCAACCTGCTTGAAGGCAAGATTAGCCTACGCAAGGGTGGACAAGCCAAGCTGGTGATGAATGAAATTGTTGTCATGGCTGATGTGTTTGAAGATGCCAACGCCTTGAAACTTGGCTGGCGCCGGGTACCGCCCAACATTCCCACCGTCGCGCTGGTGCCACATGATTTTTACGATCGTGCCCGCGGCAACGCAACCCCGCCGGGAGCATTGAGTGGGATTGAGTGATCCATGCTAGGGAATCGTGGAACACAATCACAAAGGATTACTTTGAGCCACTAGCTAATAACTCTCTTGACCCGCTAACCTCTAAGCAGGTGAACAAATGCAAAATATAGTTAACTTTAATGTCGCGAGGCTAGCTTTGGCTTCAATATTTCTTTTGTTCGCATATGGGGTTGGAAACGCGTTAGGAGCACCAACTCAAACCAATACCACCAAGAATGATATTGACCCCGCAGCGCATAACATGGCGCCGATTACCAACTTGACGGTTTCATCGACATCTGCTGCGGTTCAAGGTAGTGTGCCAATTACATTTGGTCAACCGTTCAAGGCTGGCGATGTGCCAGCCGGCACTCAGCTTGACGCGAGTGATTCTATTGGCCGATCCGTACCGTTGCAAATGGACGAAGTTTCTAGCTATGCCGATGGTTCCGTACGTTTTGCAGTGCTCAGTGCGCAACTACGTGATCTACAGCCCAACGAAAACCGCCAGATCAACATCTATCGAGCTACCACCTCTAACTTTACTGTGCCAAAAGGTAGTTTCGGTACCCGTGCATTCAATCTGAAAATTGCTGTAACTATTTTTTCACCTCAAATTTCTGTTATTACATTTGGTAATCGACATGGTACTACCCCTGGAAAGCCATACCTAGCAGGTGAAAAAATAGTTATTCAGTTAGGAAACGCTGATCCCGAACAATATGTGTTAACCGTCACAGATGCCGAGGCGGGTGGTGGTTTTATGACCTTAACCAAAATTGCGGAAGCTTTTTTGCGACTTATTAACAATAGCAGCAAAATATTCCATGCATACAAAATTGGCGCAGGTGGTGGGTACGAAAATCTATGGATCACCACGCAAAAACCAGATGATGCCGCCTTTGATATCAAGTTCTTATACTCTGGTGCAGCTGTGCAAACGATTAGTCAGGAGCAAAACTACAAACTCCCGCGCACCTATCAAGCTAACCCGAGCAAAGTGTTGGAGTCTATGCTTACTTCCCATCAAAGCCCACGCTTGGGAGGCCCGATTGCCTACGAGTACACGGTAGTCGCTCCGTTTGTTGACACAAGTACCGGCAACAAGCACCCGCAACTCACAGCGCGATTGCATACTCGTTTCTTGGATGCTGGGCAACGCGTGCGCACTGACATGGTGATTGAAAACGACTGGACCTATGAACCCAACCCAGGCAATATCACCTACGATCTAACAGTAACGCAAGATGGGCGAATCATTTACCACAATGACCCGTTTACCCACACCCATCACGCTCGATGGCACAAGGTACTGTGGTCTGGGCCCGAACCACAAGTGCAAGTGAAGCACAACATGCGTTACTTTTTGGACACCAAAACAACTTGGAATTACGACTTGTCCGTGAGAATTCCCGAATCAGTTCTGGCAGCTGAGGCTGCCAAGTTGGCCAATGCCGATACTGGCCCCATGGGATCGGCCCTTATAACCCACTATTTTCCAGGCGTTGGCGCGCGCGACGATATTGGCCCCTTACCGCGCTGGACGGCCCTATATCTGTTGAGCCAGGACAGCAGGCAGCGCGCCATGATGCTAGCCAATGCCGATGCAGCAGCGAGCGTCCCCATCCATTACCGGGACAAGGCTACCGATCAGCCAGTCAGCATTGATGATCATCCCGGTTTGACACTATTGTTTGGAGCATCAATAGCACACGATGCGACACCAGTGATAACCAACGGAGCTACGATTTGGAGCCCAGACACGAACCATCAGGCGTCCTTCGCATACATACCGTACATGGTCACTGGTGACGCGTTTTACCTTGACGAGTTACTTTTTTGGGCAAACTGGAACATGGCAAGCAAGAATCCGGACTACCGTGAAAAGGCCAAAGGGCTAATTCATTCTGAGGAAGTCCGCGGACAGGCTTGGGGGTTGCGCTCACTGGGCGAAGCCACACGAGCCTTGCCAGACCGGCATCCCATGAAGCGGTACTTCAATACCAAGCTCATAAACAATTTAGACTGGTACAACGGAACTTATCCACCGCGGCATCCCAATGACATGGCACTATCAAGCCTTGGAATGGTAGAGCGTGGAGGAACCCAGTTGAATCAAACGCGGCCATGGATGAATGACTACATGGCAATTGTTCTTGCCCAGTTAGCAGAAAACGGAGAGCTGGGCGCACAGCGCTACCTTCAGTATTTAAGCAAATTTACGGTAGGTAGATTTACCCATGACAATGAAGGTTTTTGCAGCGCATATGCCGCCGCGTACACATTGAAGCTTTTTGATGACCGTGGAAATCAAATTACGGATTGGCGTGAGCTTTTTCAGAAAAACTTTGGAAATGTCACACAGTGCGATACCAGTCAACCAGTTATTGGGGGTTATCCCGACCTGGCGTTAGGCTACGCGGCCAGTGCGCGGGCTATGCTTGCTGCCAGCGCAAGGTTGGGCATAGCCGGAGCAGCTGCAGCGTACGAAAAGTGGCGAGCACGAACACCAAAAATGGATAACGCATTCAAAACAGACCCGACTTGGGCAATAGTTCCGTAATCGTAGCGACACTGACACTATATATATCAAGGGGACTTCTGCCATACCCCACCCAAAAAATAGAAGCTAACTTGTTGTTGAATGGTAGCCAATTAAGTTCTGCAGTGCGGTAATAAGACGTTGTGCCTGCAGATCCATGGAGTATCCAGCCAGCGCTCTCTGGCGGGCCAGCTGCCCCACGTGTTGGCGCAACTGCGGATCGCGCAACGCTGAAAGGTATTTCAGCCACTCTGATGGAGTGCGGGCTAAAAAACCATTTTTGCCGTGATCAATCACAGGCTCATAGGATGGAATGGGTGTGGCAACTACCGGCAAAGCCATGGCCATTTTCAAAGTTAGACGGTTCTCTGACTTCAGCTTCCAAGCGCCGGTGGGGTCGCGAACCGTGTCGGGTTCAATGGGAATGATGCCAATATCGGCCTGCTGCATTTCAGCGTAAACAGACTCGGGGCCCCACGCGTGGCAGCGAATGCGTGGGTTTGCCAGAAACCGCATGTAGTCCAGCTTTTGCCCCAAGGGCCCGATGTTGCGCAGTCGCCATTGGTGGTCTCTCAGGCGGCGCAACTTGTTGTCATCGGCTGAATAACTCCCAACAATTGTGATTCGCAACCATTCGGGGGGGCTTACCAGCAGGGGGATTTTATCCAGTTCTGTTGATGTCACCAATACCGCCTTTATTGGTTCTTGCCTAGATCCTGCATGGCCACCCCACTCTGTTTTATGTAGCATTGGTTTTTCAATGCCATCATGAACCACTGTCACCTTGGCTTGCAATTCTTTCGGGTACAGACTTTTGAGATGATCAGTCACCACAATCGTCATGTCGGTGGCCTCGCACATGGCGGGATTGATGAAGTCGCAGATGGAGAAAACGGTTTTGATACCCAGCTTGCGCAACTCTCGCGCCAAAGTCAGTACGCTGTCGCCAAAGACCTTCTGGAAAAAAACGACCTGAAAATTCTCAGCCTTCAACCTCACAGCCAAGCCTGAAACATCGGGTGTCATGGAGCTGGCGGCAGGCTCAAACACAATGTGTGGGTCAAAGTCCGCTGCGCGCAGATACGGCAGCATATTGAGCACAACGATGCGGGTGCTGGGAATGGCGGCTTGCGAATTTGATAGCAAGACGAAGCCGATTTTGACGATATTCTTATCCACAAAAAGCGATCTGTATGCCCGCCCACAGTGTTTTCTCACCTCGAGCAGGAAATCTATTAGGCTAACATACTATGAAAGCGCAGATATTCCACTATATAGCCAGCAGCAACCGACCATCTATGCAAAGCAGCAATCATTCCGTATCGCCGCCGACGCTACATTGTCGACAATGTGGCAGTGATCGGGTGTCAAATATTGGCTTGCTACCGACATGTGCCACCTTTGCGGGATGCATGCTCGATTGGCCTTGGCCGGGGGGGTATTTGCGTCGTTGTCACAGCTGTGCGTTTGTCTTTCGAGATCCTGTTGCGGCAGCGGAGACTTACGAAGCACTGTACGCGGAGGCTCCTAGCACAGTATGGTCTACTTCCCGGTTGCGTGGCGACCGTGCGTACGTCGCGGAGATGATTGCCATGCATTCAACAGGGCCGGTGGATGTCTTAGATGTTGGTTGTTATACCGGCCAACTTCTGGGAACCCTTGATGTGCGCTGCCGCAAATTTGGGGTTGAAGCGTCGAGGGCTGCAGCCGCCGTTGCAGAATGCGATGGAGTTGAGATCATTGCACGAACGACGAGCGAACTCGGGCAGATCAATCAAAGATTCGATGTGGTGGTTGCAATTGATGTGATCGAACATTTGCTGGATCCCTCGGTATTTCTGAGGCAAATGTTGGATTTGACGCGGCCCGGAGGATTGGTTATGGTTTCCACCGGCGATGCCGACGCTTGGCCTTGGCGGCTTGCAGGTGCGGCATATTGGTATTCAGAAATGGCGGAGCATGTCAGCTTCATATCCTCGTCGTGGGCTAAGCGGTTCGCAGAGCAGCACTGTGTGCCAATCGAAGGTATGCAGCGATTTCGCTATTACGATGAAATTGACCCGGGTCGATGGCGTTCCCAGCTTCGCTTTTGGGTCGCAGCGGCTAAGATTGCACTCCGACATCGCTTGGCGCGCCTTAGGGGCGGTGCTGATTCGCAGCCGCGTTGGATACTTGGTGGGGCGGGGTTGTTTGCCGACCACTTTGTTTTCGCATTGCGTAAACGATGATTCACACGCCAAATGTTCTTGCGCCCAACGGTGATCTTGTTACGGTCATCGTGCCGACCTTCAACGGGGCCAAACTAATACGTGAATGTCTCGAGAGTGTGCTTCGACAGGACTATAAGTCCATTGAAGTAATTGTTGTCGATGGCGCCTCCACAGACAATACTGTCGAAATTGTAAGTATTTTGGCGCGTGGTAATCCTTTTATCAGCTGCACCAGCAAACCTGACCTTGGCGTCTATGATGCCATCAACCGGGGATTACGACTAGCGCGGGGCGAGTGGATATATATCCTGGGTTGCGACGATAGACTTGCAGGTCAGGGCGTATTCACTGCAATAGCCCCTTTCCTCGCCACGGACAATGACATCATTCATACCAAGGTCCTGCGGATGAGTACTGGCTTGCTAGAGGGAGCTCCTTCTACACCTGGAGATATCGTTCTCAATAATATCTGCCAGCAAGCTATTCTCTATCGGAAATCACTTTTCACACGTTTGGGTGAGTTTGATCTCAAGTATAAGATTTGTGCTGACTGGGATTTCAATATTCGGTGCTTTGGCCTGCCATGTAAGGTGACTTTCTGCGATGTGGTGCTATGTCACTATGATGGACGAGGGATGAGTTCCCGCACGACAGACCACGCGTTTTATAGGGATCGACTTTCGATTGCGCTACGGGCGTATCACGTTCCAGTACTGCATTCTGTATTTCGGGCCCTTCGGTACGAGTTCCACGATGAAGGGAAAAAGTGCTTGGAGGAAGGCCGAATCTTCCATGCCGTAAAAAATCAGACAATTTTCTTTATACATGCCGTGATTGCTAAGTTTGAAAGACTCATGGCACCTCACTCCTCTAAGACACGGTAGAAGTACTATTCCCCATAATCTGGAACTGGTAATTGATCGAATTTGCCAAACTTTGGCGGTGTCCATCTGATTTTGAGATACTGTTTTAATGGCTAATGATGCAAGGTTGATGGACAGAATTTCTATTTCACTAGCCCCAATATCATCCGCGACTTGGCATGCAAGATTTCCAGCAAAACACGCTCAGTACCCCGTGGGCACCCCACAGTAAACCAGGTCATAGTAAGCACCGCGCCATAGCTGAGTACGCCAATCAGCACGAGTGTGAACAACTGGACCGGAGACGCCAAGTTTGGCCAACGTGTCTCCAGCATTGCCTTTACCATCTGTATGGCCACTGCCATAGTACCGGACGCTATCAAGGGGCGCCACATAACTGATGCCAGATGCCGCGTGGGCAGACCGGTGAGTCGGGTAAAAACAATCACAATACCAGCGAAGCCCATGATCGCCGCCGCAAAGTGCGCGTAGGCCGCACCCAGTGCTCCAAAATGAAGACTGGCGTAGACCACCACCGGCAAAGACACAACCAGCAGGCTGCCTGACAGCAGCGTATTCGCTCGGGGTTGGCCCATGGCCGACATTACCACATACATGTTGCCTTGCAACGCACCCACCAGGCCGCATAGGCCTAAAATCTGCATGATCGGGATGGCATCTTGCCACTGCGGCCCTAGCAGCAGGCTCACCACCAGGCCGGCCAGGCAGTACAACCCGACGGCCACCGGAAAACTCACCACACAGATCAGCCCGTAAACCTCCAGGAACCTTGCCAAAAGCTTTTCGCGTGTCTTGGCCAGCTGGGCATAGGCCGGATAGACCGCCCGGTTGAGCGGTGCGATCAGCTCGGTCGATGGCATGGTGGCCACTTCGGCAGCCAGGTTGTATACCCCCAGTCCGTAGCTGCCCACGGTGCGCCCCAAAATAAAGTCGGTGGAGCGGCTATGTAAAAACTGGATCAGGTTCGAGATGAACAGCCACTTTGAAAAGTTGAACAAGTCCGCCCTGGCCTGCAATGAAAATTTGGGGCGGTAGGGGTGCAGGCGGTAACTGATCAGCACCGACATCATCTTGCCAATGACGATGCCGAAAACCAGTGCCCAAAAGCTCCGCAACGTGAGAGCGAGTGTGACGGTAACCACGAACCCAGCCAGGCGTTTGGCCAGCAGGTACCTGAACTCGAGGTGAAAGGTCAGCTCTTTGCGAAACGCGACGGTGCCAATGTTCTCAAAACCTGTCACCAATGAGCCCAGGGCCAGTGCTGGCAACATCAGTTGCAACCGGGGTTCCTTGTAGAACTCCGCTGCTGGCACCGCTAACGCCAGCAGCAAGCAAGCGATGCTCACACCAAAAATCACGTTGAAGGTCCAGGCCGTGTCAAAGTGGCTGCGTTGGGTGTCTTGACGCTGGATCAGTGCAGAGTCAAAACCAAAGGCACCCATGAGTTCCAGCAGGGCGACCACGGCCATGGCCATAGCCACCAGCCCGAAGTCTGAGGGTGTCAGCACCCGCACCAGCACCAAGGTGCTGACTAGGCCAATGCTCTTGTCCAGCAGCTTGAAGCTCATGAGCCAGGCCGCTCCTTTGGCGATTTGGCGGCCGGTGGCGTGGTTTTCAGTCATGACCAATGCTCACGGAACAGAAGAGGCTGCATGTGTTTGCAATACCTTGCTCAGTAAGGCCGCTTGAGATATCCGCGAGTATTGGCGAACGAGCCCCAAATTGGCATCCTGTCGTGGCGCAGGTTTGGTTGAATCGCTGGCATCCAGCCAGTCGATCAACGCCCCTTGAACATGAGCCGCGCTGGCGATGTCGCCAAAGTAAATACCGTCAAACTGCTGCAACTGGACTGCAGTGTCACCCGACGGGTCCAGCACAGCCAGTATCGGGCGTTGTGCCCTTAAATACTCATAGATTTTCGCCGGTATCTGCGCATTGAAATTGCTGCCCTGAAATACTAACAGCAGGTCCGCACCCATCATTTCTGCAATGGCTTGTTGATAGGGGACAGGTGGGGCAATGTCCACGATATCTTCCAAACCATATGCTGCAGCAAAGGCCTTTACCTCCTCGCCATGATGCGGAGCTCTAAATCGAATACAAAGTCGGTTGCGCTCTAGTTTGTCTTCATCAATTAGTGTTTTGATAGCTTCAAAAAGCGTTGAGGGGTTGCGGTCCTGTGGGTAGATTAAGCCACTATGGAGCAGCAGCAGGGTGTCCGATGGCGTGCCAAACCGGCTGGACTGCACCCCTGTAAATGCTTCCTCGTCATACCCGTTTTCAATCACATGACATTTGTTGGCCGCCAAGGGGTAGCGTTGTCTATAAGTCGCAGCCGCGCGGTGGGTTGTAAAGACACATGCACTGGCTTTTTTCAAAAAATACGCCTCCAATCGCGTCCAAATCTTGCGCTGCAGCTTGTCAGACGGGTAGTCTGAACTAACCATCGGATCCCGGAAATCCGCCACCCAAGGTATACCGGTTAGACCTGCCAGCGTACCGCCAATGAGATGTGCAGTCGCTATTGGGTAGGTACTCCAGATGATATCTGGCCGTTGCCGCCGTATCTCACGCAAGCCCAAAATCACTGCTCCAAACCACCATGTTGACCACCGGTCTGGCAACGCCAATGTCCTGAGGTATTTGCCGCCAACCGCAAAGTGGCGCGAAGCATCCAATGCAAAGGCGCGCAAGACACGGGTACGTGCCGGAATGGTTGCAACCAAATCATTACTTTGCTCAGCGTAGACACGTGCATTGGCGGTTAGTACGGTTGGATGCCACTGATACTGTGGCAAGTGCTTGACAAAATTCAGCGTTCTTAGAATGCCACTGCTACCCGCCTGCGGTGGGAAATGATAGGCAATCATCAACGCTCTTTTCTGTTCCTGGTCACTTTCAGCTTCTGGCAAAAGGCGAGGTGATTGCATCAGGTTACGTGCTAGCTGTAATTCCATCTTTGTCGCTGATGGACCCCAAGGGGTAAAGCGGGGAATCTGAAACACAGAAGTGGCGCTGGTCGCAGCCCCACGGTGCGTTGTTACGGCATAGGAATAGCCAGCCTTTTTCACCATTTCAATGTGCGCAGTGCCGAAGTCTCTTTCAGGCGCACCGTTGGGGTATGCAAATGCGGTAACCTTGTCCTGAATGATGGACTCTAGTTGTTCACGCGCCAGAATCATTTCTTGAAGAGCGAGTTCCGGTGTGCAACGCGCCAAAATGGGGTGTGTTACTGTATGGCTACCGATGTCAAAGCCTTTGCGGTGGATTACTTGAAGATCTGCTATAGACATGGTTGGCACGCGACCAATGTCTACATTGGTCAATCGCTCCAACTCCAAAAGCGTGCGCTCACGGACTTTGGGCTCCTGATACTTTAAAAACTGATCAAGCGAAAGAACTGACTGTTGTTTGTCAGTCTCACTTTTTAATGCAAGACGAGGCAAGTCCACGCCAGGCAACTCAAGCCATTCCAGAGCAATTGGTGCATTCGCAACGGCATGCAATATGCGCTCATTCCACATGGGCATGCCAAAAAACTGTCCAGAGGTCACGAAAAAAGTGGCGTGCAGTTTGTGCTTCTCTAGCGCTGGCAGCACGCTAGTTATCCAGTCCGGATATCCATCATCAAAAGTGATGCAGGCGGCACGCGCAGGCAGGTTGCCAGCTCGCAATGCAGACACGGCATTTTCTAAAGGAATGATTTGAAACAGTTTACGGACACTGGTCAATATATTTTCAAATGCGTTCAGATCAATTTCATCAAGCACATAAGGACTGCGAACTCGCGGGACTTTGTGGAATGCGAGGACTGTGAGTTCACCTCGAGGTAACAAAGTGAACATAGGTTTAAACATAATCGCGACCGGTTATCATCACCTTTGAGCTTCCTAAATCTTTGAGTATTACCTGTTTGATGACTTCCATTAGCATCATTAAGAAATATGGGATTTCAAAATAAGCGGCGCTCAAAGCTGAGCCAGATATCATATACACAAACATGGATGCACTCAATGTATTAGCCAAATCTGCGGCCCATCGATACGAATCCCCCGCTGTTTTTGTTAAGCGATTAATTTCTTTAAGTGTGATAAATGCATTGATAAGCATGATCAGAAAAATAAAAAAACCAACAAAACCAAGGTCGCCTAATGTTTCAAACCAAATACTATGTGCCGCAACTCCACTACGAGTTTGTGGAGTATCAATAAATCCCAGCAATCCAGGTGAATCCTTGAATTGTGCCCATACTGTATATGACTGAACAGCTTGGAATCCGCCACCAAAAACAGGATTGGCTACAGCGATGGCGGAGCTAACTTTCCACGCAGTAACTCGGCTCATAAATGAATTATCAGTTTCGGCAGACTCAATGGTTTTCATGCGCGATGACCATGTCGCAGGGGCAAGTTGAACCACAAGCAAAGAACATGTCGCAATAACCATAACTCCCATAAACTTGCGGCGGCTTTTTAACAAAAGCCATGTGGCAGCAGCAAACATACCTATCAAACCACCACGTGAACCCGTTGCAACGACTGCCAGAACGGTAAGCATCATCACACCGAAAAACCCTATTCGAACAAACTTCAAAGCAGAGTATTGGGTTAGATATAACAAAACTGGAAGCACCATTACAAGTACTAATGCAAAGTGGTTGTTGTCGCCAAATTTAGGAATACCTCTGGCATTATGCGCGCCACCACTGGCTAGAAACTTCAGTCCATCCGTAATTCCGTGAAAACTAATCGCCAACGCAACCATAGTAACTATGACATGTAAACGTAGTCGTTTAGTTACAAATAAGGGCATTAAAACACAAAAAAGAACGGTCTTGACGATATTTCCCAATATTTCAAAATTACTTACCAAGCCAGGGTACGCAAATATTGCACATAAGAATCCATGGACTGCAAAAATAGTGAATAGTATACTAGTTCTATTAAACTTAAATTTCTCCAAGTTTGTGTCTTTACGTAAGATTAAGCTGACTAATGTTATTATGGCATATAATTGAACATATGGAACTGACACCATAAATCCATATAAATAAGCATTCAAACTAATTAATCCTGCCCAGCCCCAGAGTAGGTAGGCGGTAAAAGTGCTTTTGAAACTTATGGCAATGAATATTAGGGTAAATCCTAATACCATTAAATCACGCATTGGATTTTCTCGCTTGTTCTTTTGCGGCTACGTTAATGCTGGTTAATGATTCGCGGTATTTAAATAATCCAAGGTCTTGGGTATTACTGTTTTTATCTGAAGCCTTTTTTTCTGCCAACAAAAGCATTAGAGTTACACATAGTTCGCATAAGAAAATAAATGCCTCAATCAATATAAACTCCTTGATACAAATAAAAATTATACGAATTCAATATGATGCGAGTCGGCGATGAGGCGCTCACCATGTTGTAGATAGTGTTTGAACTCGTCTGCATGATGGTGCATCAATTGCCTAGTCAACACTAGACGGTGGTCATGCTAGCGCCAAGTCCAGCCAGCATAATAGAGCTGAATTGAGTGGCGACGAGCCCAGTTGGCTGACATTTTGAGAGATTTCTATGGTCAGTTTTTTTGTATCAACCCATGTTGATGCTGTGCATGATTCGCGTGTTGATGAAGCCAAAGTCCGGTGGCTGCGTTTCAAGGCTTCCGCTGTTCAAGCCACGGTTGAGTCCGATTTCGCATCGGCCAGTTTTTGCAACTACCTACCAAGTTGCCCGCCGTTCTATGCGGACGGATGCGGCAACTGGGTTGTATGTGCAGGCACTTGGCTGCACAAAACCGAGGCCAATCTGATTGACCCTGCAGGGCTACTTGCACGCTACCTTGTCGCGGGTGCCGAAGTGCTCGCACGCGAGCTTGAAGGCGTTTTCAGCATCATCATCAGCGATGCACGCAGCCAGTCTTTGAAGGTCATTACGGACCCGATGGGAAGCTTGCACACATATTTGCGGCAAACAGCGCAAGGTTTTTGGGTTTCGACCTCCTCCATTGCGATCAGCGACAACCAAAAGCTCGATCCGGTTGGTTTGGCTGAATATCTAAACACAGGCATCATTTACGAAGACCGCTCGCTTTGGCTGGACGTGAATAAGCTCGGTCCGGCCACTGTTACAGTCATTCAGGGAAGCAAGCTCAGTACCAGCCGCTATTGGCAGATAGCTCGGGCGCTTGAGCACCGTTTGTCGCTGAATGACGCATCTGAAGCAATGATGGCCAATCTGGTGGCAACTCTGAAGCAGTTGGGGAACCGTCTTAGTCCTGGTGTGTCTGATTTAACGGGGGGTTATGACTCTCGCCTGCTACTGTGTGGCATTTTGGAAAGTGGCATTGATTTTGACTATACCGTTGCAGGGGCGAATGACAGCCAGGATGTACTCACCGCAAAAGCCATTGCCAGACAACTTGGTTTGAAGTTGCACCATATTCGCAACGTGACCGCGTTTTCCATGGCTCGTTTTGAGCAAGCTATTAGCCTGTCAGATGGCGAGTACAACGCCTTTGATTACGCGCGTATATTGGACAGCCAAGGGCCATTGTCCGAGAGATTCGCCATGAGCCTTAATGGTTCATTTGGCGAGGTGGCACGAGGCTACTGGTGGGAGTTGCTGTGGCCGTATATGGAAAGAATGCAACCACTTGACGCAGACATGCTTGCACGAAAGCGGTTTGCTGCCGTATCGTATGTTGAGGTTATGAGAGTTCCGCCATTCATCTCTTTGACCGCGCACATCAGCGGCGTGATAAGACGTACGTTAGAGCCATACAAAGATCTTCCAATGGGCTCGCAAATGGATGCTGTCTACCTTACGATGCGAATGCAGCGCTGGCAAGGGCGCATTGCCAGCAACACCAACCAGATTTGGCCGTCGCTTTCCCCCCTTGGATTTACGAACGTGTTGTCGCCTATTCTGGCGGCTGCACCTTCGGCACGCTTTCGCAGCCTGATGCCAAGACACATTTTCTCAAAGTGGAATCACCTCTTGGCCACCATACCGCTCGAGCATGGCTACCCACCAGCAGAGGTCTCCCTTCGCAATTTTTACAAATTTGCGCCAATTTTTGGCTCGTACTTCGACAAGGTTGTCAACAAAGTTGGGCCTCACGTTAAACAAATCCATAGCTCACCAGCACTTCATGTCTCCAGTGTGATTGAGCGATATGGAGATCTCTTGAAAGGCAATGGAATTGACCTGCTGCAATTACCAAGATTGTTGGCAAGTGGTCTTTTTGACGAAGGCCGTTTGCAAGGTTTCATACATTCCTCCCCTATCATTGACGGCCCTGCGTTGCAGCAGTGGCAACGACTGATATCGCTTGAGTACACGCTCCAAAAGTACATCTAATCAGAAGAGAGTTTCACTTTTGCTAGTGCAACTAAAAATTGTCGTTAATCAGGTTCTGCATTGACCGCAATACCGCATGCGGCCATGTGGTTCGAACCAGGGGGGCTGTTGTCGTACCAGACTCCAGCCAAGCTTGTTTGCGTTCACCATAAGTGGTAGCGGCGAAGTGAGCGCTGTTGCGCTTCAAAAATTCGAGCAAGTAAAAAAAACGTCCTTGATTGACGCGGTTGATTGTTAGGTCGTCGAACCGGAACCCCTTTCTCTTAACAAACTCGTGCGGGTGCGTTAGCACAACGATTGTTTTTGCGCCGGTTTGCCTTGCCTGCCACAGTAGTCTGGCCATCTCGGAATTCGAGGTCGCGGTAAGCGCCAAGCTTCGAAATACGCTGGAGCCAGGCCGCGACAGCCTGGGAGAGCGATATGACAATGCAGGTACTTCCATCACGCCTTCCAAGATGTGGCGGCCACCGGACAATTGCAACTCGGGTTCTTTGGGTTCGTAGATTCCCATACTGATATTTGATGCAAGTGGCATTCCAGCCCGAGCCATGGCGCGAAAGACGGCATTATCCGTCTTAAAGCCCCCGGTACGTAATGCAACTGGTCGTGGCACACCCCAGCTGGCAAAGGTGTTGATGCCCAAGTTGATCATTTCATCCAGTTCCGCATCGGTGCGCCCAGCGCAGGAATCATTGGGCACAAAGCCAGGTTGCATCCAACGGTCGTCCCGAAAATGCATCCAGCATGGGTGAAGGTGCAATTGCAGGTCTTGTCCCGCGGCAATAATACGTTGGGCGTTGCGGCTCATGGGCGCCTCACCGAAGTAGATCGTTTGTAATGCTTCAGTGAAGAAGGTGCCCGTCATGCCGAATCGGCTTAGGCTGTCCAGAATGAAACCCAGCCCATGTTCATGTCCATCCACTATACAATCGACAACTTCATTGCTCAAGGGTTTGAAGCGGTCGGGCCAAGCAAATGCTCCGCCAATGGAGTACTCCACATCTACGGTAATGCAAACTTCGGTCTTCACCAATACCCTATTCCAGGTTTACCCAAAAGCCGATGACTCGTCTGCCAAGCTGAGTTCGCAGCGCCATCGCCAATAGACCGTAAAGCACACTCCCAATCGCGACAACGGCCAGTGCGGAACGGAGGAAATCGCCGAATGCTTCGTCTCTGTCCGGTAGCAGGATTTGCCCAATCTCAAGCACTGCAGCGATAGCCACCAATTCAACAACAATTCTGACAACATTGGACCCAATGGTGCGGGTATCTACCGTCAAAAAATTATTGCGAAATTCTGAATAGATGTCATGGTGCGACGTAACTCCTCGCGAAAAGATCCAGCAGAAGGCACACAAGGCAAAGGCACCGGCCTGCAATCCATGACTACCCAAATCGAGCCCCATGACGTACCGTCGCGGCCACCACATGATGAACGCAATCGCGGTAAACGAAAGTATGGCAAGGAGTTTGAGTGCACGCATTCGGGTGACAGTTGACTAGGCTATGTTGGTAGAGTGTTTGTGCATCATATGAGTAAACAGTTGCAACTGTCCCCGTGTGGTGGCGTCCCACGAGAATATTTCAGCATGCGCGCGCGTGGCAACGCGCGCCGGATAGTGTGTAAATAGTCTTACCCAGGCGTCAGCTAGCCCCTGATCAGACCGCGTTGCCATTAAAACACCAGCAGATGATTTACTGACGACCTCTGGTGTGCCCCAGATGTTGGTGGCAATCACCGGCGTGCCGCAGGCCATGGATTCCAGGAGAACATTGGCCCAGCCTTCACGGCTGGAGCACAAGGTCAGTGCGTCGGCCGCGCTGTACCACCACTTCAAGTCGGCTTGTGGTACCACACCTGCAAATTGAACGCGCCTGGTCACGCCCAGCGCATCTGCTTGCTTTTGCAGCGCAGCTTTCTCTGGACCGCTTCCGGCGATCAACAGGTGAACGTCGGGTGGCAACAAGGGCAGCGCGGCAATGGCAATGTGGTGGCCCTTGCGCTCTACCAGATGGCCGACACTCAACAGTAATTTAGCATCCACGGGTAGGCCGAGTTTTTTCCGCGCGAAGTCGCGCGGCTCTGGCATAAAGCGCTGCAGGTCCACTCCGTTGCGTAGCGTGTGCAACTTGGTCGGATCAGCACCCAGCGCTTGCAGGCTGTCCATCAATGCTTGACACACGCCGATGGATGCACTGGCCGCTGTGGCCGTTTGCAGGATAAGTTTGCGTGGGTAGGCATATTTAGGAATCAGGTTCAGGTCGGTGCCCCGCGCCGTCACCACAAAGGGCTTGCTCAGTTTTTTGGCGATGATGCCTGCGGCCACGCCGTCGGGGTAGTAGTAGTGTGCGTCGATCAGGTCAAAGTCAAAGCCGTCGCTAATGAGCTTCCTGATCAGAGGTAACGCGGCCATGGCCATGGTGTGAGGTGCCAAGTTCATGCCGATCTTGGGTGGCAAGAAGTATCGTGGGTGGTACACCTCCAGCCCGTTGCGTTGCTCAAAATGTGGTGTGGTGGCGAACAGTCCATACTCACCAAAACGCTCTCCAGAGCAGGGAAACCATGGGACAGGAGCTATAACTTTTGTTTGTACCTGCCCAGTTCTAACCAGCTCACGCAACCGCGTTTCTACAAAGATGCCATGAATGGGGCGAACTGTACTGGGGAATAGACTGGAAAAAAGCAGAATACGGATGACGGGCTGCTGCTGGGACATAGTTTGCAATTATGGAGTATTTTCCAATCCAGGTATGAGCCTGAAGGCGGAGGAAGTTGAGAACTTCTGACTGGTGGCTTGACCGGGTTAAAGCTGGAAGTTTACGGTGCCCGGTTTTTGGGCTTGGTTTCTCTTGGCTTCTTTTTCTATCA
>JARLJH010000016.1 GCA_031291305.1 Rhodoferax sp.
ATTTCCTTGCCTTTTTCAGATGCCAGCTGTTTCAGACGGATGGCTGTGGATAGGCCCGCCGGGCCACCTCCGACGATGACAACGTCGTATTCCATCGATTCGCGGGGGCCGAACTGGGCCAGAATGTCCTGTGGGGTCATGGTGGTTCTCGCTTGATAATGGGTGAAGAAAAGCGCAAGCACTTCAATGGCTCAATTGTCAGAGATAAAAACACTGTTGCGCGTGAGATATGCACATAATAGAACGATCGTTCTATTTCATCTGGAGAAATGACTATGGCTTACAGCATGGATTTATCAGGCCGGGTGGCTTTGGTGACCGGGGCTTCCAGCGGCTTGGGCGCGCAGTTTGCGCGCACCTTGTCGGCAGCGGGGGCTGCGGTGATTCTGGCGGGCCGTCGAGTGGAAAAACTCAAGGAGTTGCGCGCCTGGATCGATGGCGAAGGCGGCGACGCGCATGTGATGGAACTGGACGTGACGAACCGCGACTCCATCAAATCTGCCGTGGCACACGCTGAAACCGAGGTTGGGTCTATCGACATCCTGGTCAATAACTCGGGTGTCAGCACCACCCAACGCCTACAGGACGTGACCGAGAGCGACTTTGACTTCATGTTTGACACCAATGTCAAAGGTGCTTTTTTCGTGGCGCAGGAAGTAGGCAAACGCATGTTGGCGCGCGCGCAGGGCGCAGCGCCGGGAACGTTTACCGGTGGGCGCATCATCAATGTGGCCTCGATGGCCGGTTTGCGCGTACTGCCCAAAATTGGTGTGTATTCCATGACCAAGGCCGCGTTGATCCACATGACCAAAGCCATGGCACTCGAATGGGGCAAGTTCGGCATCAACGTCAACGCCATCTGCCCGGGCTACATCGACACCGAGATCAACCACCACCACTGGCAGACCGAAGCCGGACAGAAACTGTTACAGATGCTGCCGCGCAAGCGTGTCGGCCAGCCGCAGGATTTGGACGCGCTGCTGGTGATGTTGTGTTCGGATCAAAGCCATTTCATCAACGGTGCGGTGATTTCTGCCGATGACGGCTTTGGCGTGTAGCGCGGCGCCGGTATCGCGCAAGCTCGGGCTGGGGATTGCCGCCGGATTGGGCGCTGGGGCCTTGTGGGGCATGGTGTTTGTGGCCCCGCGTCTGGCGCCGGGCCTGTCGGCGGTCGATTTGACGGCGGGGCGCTTTGTTAGCTTTGGGGTGATGGCGGCGTTGATGATGGTGTTTGGTCGGCGCAGCCATACTTGGCCAAGCTGGTCGCAGGCGGCCACGGCGTTGGGCCTGAGTCTGCTGGGTGCAACCGGTTACTACCTGCTGCTGGCACAAGCCATTGGTGCAGCGGGCCCGGAGGTTCCCACTCTCATCATTGGCACCATTCCGGTCTGGGTCATGTTGTTGGGCAAACCACTGGGGTTGAAATGGTCGGCCTTGTTACCGGGCCTCGTGTTGACTGCGGCAGGACTGGTGCTGATGATGCAGGCAACGCTCACGGATGGTCACGCGTTGCCGCTGGCCGGGCATGACTTCTGGTGGGGCGTGCTGCTGGCGTTGGCGGCCATGGTGAGCTGGACGGCGTTTGCCCTGCTGAACGCTGCCTGGCTCAAGCGCCACCTGCACATCAGTGTCAGCGAATGGGCCAACTGGCTGGGGCTGGCCACGGGTGTGGGTGCGCTGTTGCTGTGGTTGGTCGCAGGTTCAGAGTCAAAAGTTCTTCTAGCCCAGGAAGGTAAAGGGCTTGCAGCTATGGCATGTGTAGCAACTGGTGTCGGCTCAGGCTGGGCTGGCAGTCTCTTGTGGAACCTGGCCAGCCGCCGCTTGAGCATGAGTTTGGCCGGGCAGCTGATCGTCAGTGAAACCCTGTGTGGTCTGATGTATTCGTTTGCCTGGGATGCCACCTGGCCCACAACCTATCAATGGCTGGCGGTTGTGCTGTTTACCCTGGGTATCCTGATGTCGATCCGGGCGCATCGATGAAACCCTGGACATCGCGCAATTTTGCGCGCGGCCCGCTGCGCAACTGGCTGCAGGCGTCGGGCTCGCTGAGCGCCCGCCTTGCTGCTACCGGCAGTGTTTTTTCGGTGCAGGTGCTGCGCCAGGGGCGTGAGGCGCTCACGCCGGACGAAGCGCAGGCGTTGGGTGTGGCGCGTGGGTGCGCTGGCTATGCGCGTGAAGTGTTGTTGCGCGTAGATGATCATGCGCGGGTGTTCGCTCGTAGTGTGACAACACACGCAGACTCATTGGGCGCCTGGCGTTCGGTGCGAGGCTTGGGAACACGCCCACTGGCCGATGTGTTGTTCAAGCGTTCGGGCATCTCCCGTGGGCCCCTCAGCTATACCCAGCTAGCTCCGACCACGGTTCTGCGCCGTCGCGTCAGTCAGCACTTGCACGTGTCGCTCAACCCGACGCCACAGGCACACGATAACCTGACCAGAAGCTTGTCGGCGCGCCGATCAGCATTTGAGCGACGGGGTAGGCCTTTGTTGGTGATGGAAGTGTTTATTGCCCCTAGCTCGGTCTGGTGCGCGCCAAGCCGAGTTCATTCACATGCCCAAGAGAGGTTCAAGCCATGAAGATCGAGATTCCAGAGCAGAAAAAGCAGGTCTATCAGATGACCATCCCGATACGTTGGGGCGACATGGATGCAATGAACCATGTCAACAACACCACGTATTTCAGGTATATGGAAACCTGCCGGGTGGACTGGATGCACGCCATTGCCGCCATGCCCACGCCATCCGGCGAGGGGCCGGTGATCGTCAATGCGTTTTGCAACTTCTACCGGCAGTTCGAATACCCAGGCGATGTGCTGATCACCATGTACACCAGCGACCCGGCGCGCACCACGTTTGAGACATGGGCCACCATGGAACGAGCTGACCAGCCGGGTGTGATTTGTGCAGCTGGGGGAGCCACCACCATTTGGGTCGATTCGCTAAAGCAAAAAGCTGTCGCACTACCGGACTGGTTGCGTGAGATGGTCAGCTGAGTCGATAGCTAAAAATGCCTGTATCCCCTATGTTACCTAGGTAAGGTGCTATCAAAACAAGAAAATGACTCAGGCGGTGAAGTGTCCGCTGGCAATCAGGCGGTCCACTTCGGCTTCTGCGGCCAGCCAGTCATCTGCCGGGTTGCCCAGTGTGAATCCACGACGTTCGGCAATGTAGAAGGCCGCCACCGACACGTAGTGAGTACGCTGCTCTACGGAGAGAACCGGCGCCGGGGCGGTGGATGGTTTGAGTTTGGTCGCGGTAGCGCTAGCTTTCTTGGCCGCAGGCTTGGCAGCAGCGGGTTTGACCACTGCCGGTGCTTTCTTGGCTACCACCGGAGGTGTTGTCACCGCCGGTGCCGCAACGGGTGCGACCACTTTTTTGCTGGCGGCTGCCTTGGTAGCGACAGCTTTCTTGGCCGCAGGTTTGGTAACAGCGGGTGCTACGGCGGCAATGGGTGTTGCACTGGGCTTTTTGGTGGTTGTAGCCATGAATACTCCTTGGGGTTAAAACGCAACTGAGTGTGCGGTGAACTACTTTGGAATGACTTGACGTAAGTCATCAAAGTGCAGCAACAAGCGTGCCATTTTGAGTGTCAGCCCGCCATGAGCTTGTGCACCAGATCGCCTGTATTGGATGCTGCGTATTTTCGCATCAATTTGGCGCGGTAGATTTCCACGGTGCGGTGGCTGATCGTCAGCGCGCGGCCAATCTCCTTGCTGGTCAGGCCTGC
Source organism: Rhodoferax sp. (assembly GCA_031291305.1). Lineage (GTDB taxonomy): Bacteria > Pseudomonadota > Gammaproteobacteria > Burkholderiales > Burkholderiaceae_C > Rhodoferax. Next base: position 3,727 of record JARLJH010000016.1, read on the forward strand.
CATCAGATGTGCGGCCACCTCGCGCTCGCGGGCAGTCAACTCGGCTTTTACCGGGCGGCGTTGACTCAGGTCTTCAAAGGTCCAGATACCTGCTTCGTGAGGGGCGGCTTGGTTGAACGCCCGTCCTGTGACATGGCACCAAAAGGGTTCACCCTTGAAGCGCCCGTCCAGGCGCTTCATGATGCGGTCATCTGAGTAGGTGCCGTGGCGATTGAGCAAGGGTGCAATACGCTCACCCGTGCGTTCAAACTCCTGCGCGCTGGGGTAGAGCACCTGAAACGACTGGCCAACGAGCTGTTCCAGCCGTGCACCAAACATGTCGCACAGGTGGCGGTTGCAGTCCACCATGGTGCGGTTGCGTGACAGCGCCAGCCCCACGGGGGCCAGCTCAAACGCCAAGCGGTAGTCAATGTCCATGCGGGTCAATCGCTGCGGGTTAGGGTTTGTACTTTAAGAAAAACTACGTAGTTAGCTAGGTAGTATGCTAAGGCCACATTTACCAACCTCGGAGAACATGGCGTGAACAAAATCTACCCCTCAGCGGATGCGGCGCTGCACGGCATTGTCAGAGACGGCCAGTTGCTGGCGGTCGGCGGCTTTGGCCTATGCGGTATCCCCGAAGCACTGATTGACGCGTTGCGCGACAGTGGCAAAAAAGACTTGACCGTCATCTCCAACAATGCCGGTGTTGATGGCTTTGGCCTGGGCCGGTTGCTGGAGACACGCCAGATCAAGAAGATGATTTCCAGCTACGTCGGCGAAAACAAGGAGTTCGAGCGCCAATACCTGGCCGGTGAACTGGAGCTGGAGTTCACGCCGCAGGGCACGCTGGCAGAGAAGCTGCGCGCCGGTGGTGCGGGCATCCCGGCGTTTTATGTGCGTACAGGGGTGGGTACGTTGGTGGCGCAGGGCAAGGAAAGCCGCGTCTTTGACGGCCACGCCTACATTCTGGAGCACGCGCTGGTGCCCGAGGTGTCACTGGTCAAGGCCTGGAAGGCGGACAAGAGTGGCAACCTGATCTTCCGGCGCACGGCGCGCAACTTCAACCCGGCCGTGGCGATGGCGGGCAAGATCACCGTGGTGGAGGTCGAAGAAATTGTCGAGACCGGCACGTTTGACCCAGATGCCGTGCACCTGCCCGGTATTTATGTCAACCGCATTGTGCTCAATGCCACGCCCGAGAAGCGCATCGAAAAGCGCACCATCACCCCTTCCACCCCCACAGGAGTCTGAACATGGCTTGGACACACGACGAAATGGCGGCCATGGCGGCCAAGGAATTGCAGGACGGTTTTTATGTCAACCTGGGCATTGGCTTGCCGACCATGGTGGCCAACCATGTACCGCCAGAGATGGAGGTCTGGTTGCAGAGCGAAAACGGCATGCTCGGCATCGGCCCGTTTCCCACGGAAGACCAAGTGGACGCTGACCTGATCAACGCTGGCAAGCAGACCGTGACGACGTTGCCTGGCTCGGCCATTTTTGGCAGCCACGACAGCTTTGCCATGATTCGTGGTGGCAAGATCAACCTGAGCATTCTGGGGGCCATGCAGGTCAGCGAGCGCGGCGATCTGGCCAACTGGATGATTCCCGGCAAGATGGTCAAGGGCATGGGCGGTGCCATGGATTTGGTGGGCGGCGTGAAAAGCGTCGTCATCCTGATGGAACACGTGGCGAAAAAGAAAGACGGCACGATTGACCTGAAGATCTTGCCAGAATGCACCCTGCCTCTGACCGGCGTTGGCGTGGTGGACCGCATCATCACGGATCTGGCGGTGATGGATGTCACGCCGCACGGACTCAAGGTGGTGGAGCTGGCTCCGGGCGTGACAATGGACGAGCTGCAAGCAAAAACAGGCGTGCCGCTACACTGATCGTTTGCCAATCCCCGTCAACGGCCTGACCTGCGGATGCGGGTGCAGGCCGTTGTTTTTGTTGGTGTGCTCTTTTGCGAAAGGTTTCAATATGAAACTGCGAACATTCGTGTTGTTACTGGTGGTGCTGGCCGTTGGCGCGTTCACGCTGCTGAATTGGGCGGTGATCATGACGCCGACCGAACTGTCCATGGGGCTGGTCCAGGTGCAGGCACCACTTGGGCTGATCATGCTGGGCATGATGGCTGTACTGACCCTGGTGTTTCTGGTCTATCTGCTGTACCTGCAAACCACGGTGATGTTGGATGGGCGCAACCAGGCCAAGGAATTGCAGAGCCAACGCAAACTGGCTGACCAGGCTGAAGCCTCGCGTTTTACTGAATTGCGCACGTTTCTGGATGCCGAATTCAAACGCATGGCTGCCTCCGACACTGAGGCCAAAGCTGCACTGTTAACGCGAATCGATGGACTGGAGCGCGATCTGCGCTTGGCGGTGGAGCAATCTGGCAACTCATTGGCTGCCAGCATGGCCGAAATGGATGACCGCCAACGCAGCGGCAATCTGCCGCGGAGCTGAGTTGCCTGCGGAGCTAGCCTATGCAATGGATTTTTTTGACCGTCGCCATCCTGTCCGAAGTGATTGCCACGTCGGCCTTGAAAGCCTCTGAAGGCTTCACCAAGCTTTATCCGTCGCTGGTCGTTGTGGCGGGATACGTCGTGGCGTTTTATTGTTTGTCACTCACATTGCGAACCATTCCGGTGGGCATTGTCTATGCCCTCTGGTCGGGCGTGGGCATTGTGCTGATATCGCTGGTGGGGTGGCTCTTGTTTGGCCAGACCTTGAGCCCGATGGCCTTGCTGGGAATGGCGTTCATCACGGCGGGGGTACTCATTTTGAACGTCTGGGCTTGACGGCGCGGCTTGAAGTGACTGTTTGGTGTTTAAAGCCTGGAGCGTGCTACGCGGCGCAGCAACCCCACCAGTCCCAGCGCGGCAATTGTCAGACCCAGGATCAGCGCGATCCATAAACCCCGTGCGGCCATGGGCTCGGCAGGCTTGAAAGGCAACCACTCTGGGGCGATGCCCAGCGTGTAACCCAGTGGCAAGGCAAACACCCAGAACGCCGTCAGGTGAATCACCATGGGTGAGCGCGTGACCTTGTAGCCGCGAATGGCGCAACTGGTGATGACCTGGGTGGCGTCAGACAGTTGAAAAATCGCCGCCAGCAGCAGCAATTGCGCGGTCAGCGTGATCACCGCCGCATCACTGGTGTAAGCGCTGGCAATGGTGGGTGCCAGCAAGGCGATCAACGTTGCCGACAGCGTGGCAAAGACCAAACCCACGGCTACACCCACCCAGGCCTGGTAGCGCGCCAGTACCGGGTCACCCGCACCCAGCGACTGACCCACCCGCGTCAACAGCGCCAGCCCCACACTCAGCGGCACCATGAATGTCAGCGAGGTGAAGTTCAGCGCAATCTGGTGCGCAGCCATCTGGGTGCTGCCAAATTTGGCGATCAGCAGCGCAATCAGGCTGAATGCGCTGCTCTCGGCAAAGTAGGTGATGCCAATCGGCAGGCCGAGCTTGAGCAGACTTTTGATCTGCGCCCAATGCGGTGGCTCAAAGTGGCTGAATGGCCAAGTAGCACGGTAGGCCTCGGCGCGATGCATCCACCACAGCAACGCCAGCAGGTTGAAGGTGACCGTGGCCAGCGTAGCCCAGGCACAACCCAGTCCGCCCAGCCGGGGAAAGCCCAGCTTGCCAAACACCAGCAGGCTGTTGACGACGATGTTGAGGCACAAGGACAGCAGCGCAATCACCATCAGTGGCTTGGTCTGGTTGATGCTGGTGCTGTAGCCGTACAGCACCCGGTAGCAGGCAAACAGCGGCAACGCCAGGCTGGTGATCAGTACAAAATCATGCGCCAGGCCATGCACGTAGGGTTCCAGCGGCAGGTGGTCAAACAGCCGGGCGGCGGCATTGGCCAGCAGCATCGCAATCAGCCCCACGCCCAACGCCTTCCACAGCGCCTGGCGCACCACCTGCGGCACACCTGCCAAGTCGCTTGCGCCCACCTGGTGCGCCACCATCGGGTTGACACTCATGACCACACCCATCAAGGTGATCATCAGCATGTTCCAGATCGACACCCCGAGCGACACGCCCGCCAGGTCTTGCGCCGAGGCGTGCCCGGCCATGGCCACGTCAACCACCGCCATGCCGACATTGGCCAGTTGCCCTACCAGAATAGGCCAGGCCAGTTGCCACAAGCCACGCAGTTCGACCTGAAGCCGCCAACGCGAGGCCGAGTGATGGAACAGGTTTTTCAGTGGAGATATCAAACTTGATAGCGCTTGGCGCTTATGTGGTGAGGGGTTCCATTCGATTTTATCGTGAAGGCCAGCAGGTCGCGTGGCGTTGACAGGTTCTTTCTGTCACCGATAATTTCACACCAAGAGGAGGAGCTGAAATGCCCATTTATGAATACGCCTGCAAGGGTTGCGGTCACAAGTTTGAAACCCTGGTGCGGTCCGACACGGTGCCGCAATGTCCCAACTGTCTTTCCACCGAACTGGACAAGCAATTGTCAGTGTTTGCCACCACGGCGGCATCGCCCGAGGCCATGCCGATGCCGCCAAGCGCCTGCAGCACCTGTCCGAATGCCGGTGGGCCGGGGTCTTGCGCGTTCGGGTAAGCGGCTCACCGACCGCGCATAAATAGCGCATCCAGCTCCCGCACACTGATCTGCCGCCAGGTGGGGCGGCCATGGTTGCACTGGTCGCTGCGCTCGGTGGCTTCCATCTGACGTAGCAGGGCGTTCATTTCTTCCAGCGTCAGGCGCCGGTTGGCGCGCACGGCACCGTGGCAGGCCATGGTGGCCAGCAGCTCGTTGTGGGCGCGCGCGATGATGCCGCTGGCGTCGTGCTGGCTGAGTTCGGCCAGCACGCTGCGGGCCAGCTCCACGGCGTCACCCTGTGCCAGGCTGGCGGGCACGGCGCGCACAGCCAGGGTCTTGGCGGAAAACGGTGTGATCTCCAGCCCCAGGGTGTGCAGCGTGTCGGCCTGCGCCTCGGCGGTGGCTACCTCGGTGGGTGTGGCCGCAAAGGTGACGGGGATCAACAGCGGCTGGCTGTGCAGGTGCGGTTTGGCGCTGCTGTCAGACTGCGCCCATTGTTGTTTGAGCCGCTCGTACACAATGCGCTCGTGCGCGGCATGCATGTCCACCACCACCAGGCCCTGGGCGTTTTCTGCCAGCACGTAGATGCCCTGCAACTGCGCCAGCGCCCGGCCCAACGGCCAGATGGTTGCGTTGTCCGATTGGCTGGTGTTGTCTGCGGCGCTGGTCTGGCCAACGATGCTGGGTGCCGCGGCAGGGCTGGCTGGCGCTTGCCAGGCTGGGGCAGAAGGCGGCTGGTCAACGCTGCGCGTCACCTCTCCCGTGGGCGGGCCCCAGAGCGCGCTCAGATCGCTGACACGGTGCCCGATGGGCTCGTCTCGTACTCCAAAACTTATAGCTGGTTGCCTAGAATAGACGGGGGCTAGAGGCTCATTTTCCTTATAGGTTTCGCCCAATGCAGCCGGGCCGGTTACATTCAGCGGCACGACCGCCGCGGTGCCCGCACGCGGCGCAGCCAGCGCGGCTTCTACGGCATGACGCACGGCTTGGTGCACTTCGCGGCTGTCACGAAAACGTACCTCGATTTTGGTGGGATGCACATTCACGTCAACCCGCGTCGGGTCAATCTCGATGTACAGCGCATACACCGGCTGGCGCTGGCCGTGCAGCACGTCTTCATAGGCGCTGCGGCCAGCGTGGGTGACGACCTTGTCGCGTACGAAGCGGCCATTCACGTAGCAGAACTGCTGGTCGGCGCGCGAGCGGGCGGCGTCTGGAATACCGGCGCGGCCCCAGACCTTGATGATGGGCGCGAAGGGCGAGCCGCCCGGGGTCGTGGCGGTCTGAAAATCCACCCACACCGAGCGCTCGACAAAGTCGCTGCCCAGCACGTCGGCCAGGCGCTGCTCCAGCGCGGGCAGGCTGTCGCGGTCGGTGCCGCAGCGGCGCCATTGTTCGACCAGCTTGCCCTCGTGCCAGATGGCAAAGCCGACGTCGGGGCGGGCCAGCGCGTGGCGACGCACGGCCTCGACGCAGTGCGCCAGTTCGGTGGCGTCGGTTTTGAGGAACTTGCGCCGCGCAGGCGTTGAGAAGAACAGCTCCTTGACCTCGACGGTGGTGCCCTGGGTGCGGGCTACGGGTTTGAGCTCGCCCGTTTGTCCTTCCAGAAGATAAGCATGATTTTGGTCGCTAGCCCTTGATAGTATTGCGCAGTCAGATATTGAATTAATAGCAGCCAAGGCTTCGCCGCGAAAGCCCATGGTGCCCACCGATTCCAGGTCAGAGAGGCTGCCAATCTTGCTGGTGGCGTGGCGTTTGAGGGCGATGGGTAACTCGTCGGGCAGGATGCCACTGCCATCGTCTTCGACACTGATGAGGCGCACACCGCCAGCCAGCAGGCGCACGGTGATCTGTGTGGCACCAGCATCGAGCGCGTTGTCGACCAGCTCGCGCACCACCGAAGCGGGCCGCTCCACCACCTCGCCAGCGGCAATCTGGCTGATCAACTCGTCGGGGAGTTCCCGGATGGGGCGGCGCAGGGCTTGAGGTAAGGAGGCGGGCGATGTGTTCACCCGACGATTTTAGGGGGCGGGCCAGGAACCGTTGACGCGGGCAGCCCGCCTTTGGGCGTTAAATCAACCCGGTCAAATCAGCCAATAGGAAACCGATCAGGCAGGAGGTGCTCACGCCAATCAGCCCCGGCAGGATAAAGCTGTGGTTGATGACGTACTTGCCGATGTGCGTGGTGCCCGAGCGGTCAAACTGGATGGCTGCCAAGTCGCTGGGGTAGGTGGGCAGGATGTAGTAGCCGTAAGAGGCTGCGGCAAACGCCACGATGTAGCCGGGCGGCACGCCAATGGCCAGCCCCACCGGCACCATGGCGCTGATGGCTGCGGCCTGCGAATTCACCAGTTTGGAGACCAGCAGCAAAGCGATGGCGTAGGTCCAGGGCTGGGTTTTGACCAGTTCGGTCAGGGCGGCTTTGAGCTCAGGCAGATGGGACTCGAACACGGTGTCGGCCATCCAGGCAATCCCAAACACGGCCACCACGGCGATCATGCCGGCGCGAAACACCTCGGTCTTGCCAATGGTAGAAGGGTCGGTTTTGGTGAACATGATGATCAGCGCACCGGCCAGCAGCATGAACATCTGGATGGTGAGCACCATCGACATGGGTTTGCCGCCGAAGACAGGTCTCAATGCCTGAAAAGCCCCCATGAAAGCCACCAATGCGATGGCACCCAGGAATATCCACATGGCCGTCCATTGGCTGGAACTGAGAGTCTTGCCCATCAGGGTGGTGCTGTTTCCATAAATGATCTGGCGCTGTTCCGGGTCGGCAATGCGTTTTTGAAATTCGGGGTCATCCTTCAGGTCTTTGCCGCGGAACCAACTGAAGATGCCAATCATCAGCACACCGGTCAGTGTGGAGGGGATGGTGATGGACAGCACCTGGATAAAGTCAATGATGTGGCCATTCACCGGGACTTTGGCCAAAAAGGCCACCAGTGAAACGATAGCAACGGATACCGGACTGGCCAGAATGCCCATCTGGGCGGAAATGGATGCTGCGGCCATCGGGCGCTCGGGCCGGATGTCGTTCTTGATGGCAATGTCATAAATGATGGGCAGCATGGTGTAGACCACGTGGCCGGTGCCGCACAACATGGTCAACAAGCAGGTGGTAAACGGTGCCAGGATGGAGACATATTTGGGGTTGCGGCGCAGCAGCTTTTCGGCGCCCATGAGCATCACCTCCAGCCCGCCAGAGGCCTGCAGCGTGGCAGAGGCGGCGACCACGGCAATGATGGTCAGCATCACATCGATCGGTGGTTTGCCCGGTGGCAGTTTGAACGCGAAGGCCATGACGACAATGCCCAGACCGCCCAGCAACCCCAAGGCGACACCGCCTTTTCGCGCACCGTAGAAAAGGCAGATCAGGATGACGGCAACCTGTAACAGGATTTCCATAGTCAACTCCTTGCAGTTGGCCGAATTGTATTTTTGGGATTGGCCAAACGCTGAAATTGTCAATGCCGAAGATTGATTTGAATCAACTTACCCCGTAATACACAATTTCAAATTGCGTGGGCAAATCACCGTACGGATGTGGCTGTCTTGGGGCCAGCTATCACGCCGCTAGCCGTGGTTTGCGACGGGGTTTGAGGATTTCCTTGTGTCCGGCAAAACCGGCACGCAGTTGCGCTATCGCCTGGGTGTGCAGTTGCGAGACGCGTGATTCACTGATTTCCAGAACCTTGCCGACTTCGTGCATTTTCATGCTATGCACGTAGTACAGGTTTAGCATCAGACGGTCTTGCTTGGATAGCGCATTCAGCGCCGCCGCCAGAGCCTCGCGCAGCGACGCGCGCTCCAGCGCCAGCAGGGGGTCGTTGTTGCTGTCAGCGCATTGCTCCAGATAAGCTTGCGGGTCATCGTCACCACCCAGGTCGTCGATGGAGATCAAGGTGTAGCCGTGGGCTTCCTGCAAGAGTCGTTGGTAGTCTGCAAGGGGGATGCCCAAGCCGTTGGCTACCTCGCTTTCCAGCGGCGCACGGCCCAGTTGGTGTCCCAGTTGCAGAATGATCAGCTCGACTTGACGCATGCTGCGCCGGATCTGGCGGCTGCCGGGGTCGCCAGCACGCAAGCCGTCCAGCATGGCGCCGCGTGCCCGCTGGGCGGCATAGCTTTCAAACTGGGCGCTGGTCGTGCTCTTGCTGTTTCGTAGGATGGCGTCAATCAGGCCCATCATGCCGTCCTGGATCAGGTCGTCGCACTCGATATTGGCCGATAGTGATCGGGCCATATTGCGGGCGATCTTCTCCACCAGAGGTTTGTTCTGTTCAAACAAGTGCTGGTTTTGCGGGTCCAGAAAAGCAGGGTGGATTGTCATGGTACGGTTTGATCCGATTCCATGGTAAGCCATGTGGTGCTGGCCCTAGCTGACAAATTAAGGGGTATTTCGATGGGAACAATTCACGCATCGTGCATCGTCCTCTTTGCCGTGGGGCTGTGGTGTTATCGGTATTTATTGAGATAAACGTTCTCAAACCAGCGCTTGGCCCAGTGAAACAGGCGGCTTGAAGGAAGAATGATCCGTCGCTTCTCGTTGCGAAACACCAGCGTGGCGTGGTCAATGGCATCAATGATGCAAACCAGTTCGACCTTGAACGTGGCGCTCGGTGTCTGGCCGCTGAGTTCGGCCAGCAGGTTTTTGGCCGCTGCTGCTGCTTGCAAGTCCGCCATGTGCGCCTGCTTGGGCATCCAGTCCGGCCCCGGAAAACTGCCGGAATCGCCCACAACGTAGACGAGTTTGGCACCCTCGACGCGGCACTGGGCATCGGCCTTGAGCAATCCGCCCGGCGAACGCGCCAGATCGGTTTGGTCGAACCACAGGTTGCCGGTCATGCCAGGCATGAACAGGATCAGGTCGGCGGCAAACTCACCACCATCGGTGACCACTTTCTCCGCAGAAAAACTCTTGAGCTTGTGACCCAGGTGGGTTTCGATGCCGCGTTTCTTCATCTCGGCCAGCAGGTGACCCACGGCTTTGGGTCCGAGCCGGTTGCCGGGCTCTTTGGATGGGTTGAAAAACACCAGCTTGAACTTGTCGCGCCGCCCCTCGCGTTTGAGCTGCTCGTCGGTGCCAAACAAAAACTCAAACATCGGCCCGCCACGCACGGCGCTGGGCTCGTTGGGGTTGCCAGCAAATCCCATGGCGATCGTGCCACCTGACATGTCAAGCAGACGTTCGCGGAATTGTTCGACGGCGGTGATGCCCTCGCACGGTGTGATGGCGTGTTCGATGCCAGGCAATTTTTTGATGAAACGTCCACCCGAGGCGATGATCAGCGCGTCATTGCGCACCTCGCCTGCGGTGGTGTCTACCACACGGCCGCCTTCGCGCAGACCAGTGACTTCTGCCTGGACGTGCTTCACCCGCATGCGCGCAAAGAAATTCTTCAGATCAATGGTCAACTGCGCACGTTTGCGCAGGCCGCTGGGAATCCAGATGGTGCCAGGCAGGTAGTGCAACTCGGCACGTGGTGATATCACCGTGATCTCCGCGCTGGTATCGCGCTGGCGAAGTTCTCGCACAGAGGATAGTGCGCCAAAGCCAGCGCCAATGATGGTGATTTGATGTGACATAAAGGGACTTTTTGAAGCTCTCAAAGGGCGACGGGTTTCAGCCCAACCGCATCCAGGCGGCCAGCGTCAGCGCGGCCAGGCAGGCCCAGCCAGAAAAAAGCCAGCGCCACAGCGGCCACCGGGGGACAAAACCGACACCGTTGACCAAGCCAGCACTCATGGCCCAGAAAATCAGTGTCGCAAAGCCGTGGTCGGCACTGCCGTCCGGTCTGGCAAAGACAAAGGGGTCAATGCTGCCGCCAATCATGATCGCCAAGGCGACCAGCAGGCTGAAGGGGCGCAGCTTGGGCGCGCTGGCCTCAGCAGGGGAGCTTGCCACGCCAGACATCACTCTTTTTTGCCACGCGATGCTTCACGTGCTTGCTCATTTTCACCCCACATGGCGTTCAAAATCGCCAGCAGCACGGCAAATCCGACACCCAAAACCCAAGCAAAGTACCACATACAACCATCCTTTTTTTTGGCCCTCAGACCGAATGACATCGAACCCGTCGTCAATACGCGGCGTGATCGTTTTCCTGCACATACTCAGCAGTGACCTTGCCTCGCATCACGCTGTAAGCCCATGAGGTGTAGACAATGATCATGGGCATGAAGATCAAGGTGGCCCAGAACATGATGTCCAGCGTCAAGTGGCTCGATACGCTGTCCCACACCGTCAGGCTTGATGCCAGGCTGGTGCTGGACGGCATCACGAAAGGGAACATTGACGCACCTGCGGTGCCAATGACACCGACGATGGCCAGTGACGACGTCACAAAGGCGCTCAGGGTGTGACGCATGGCCACCAGCCAAGCGGTCAAGGCGGCACCCAGAACGCCCAGCGCGGGAAGTGCCCACATCAAGGGTTGGTGACCGTAGTTGGCCATCCAGGCACCCGCCTCGCGAACCACGGTTTTGGCCAAGGGATCGGGCAGGGCTGACGGGTTGACCACCGACGTGATGCGGTAACCCTCTATCGACTGCAACCAGATACCTGCAGCCACGAAAGCCAGGATCATCACCAAGGCTGCGCCCACGGTGGCCCGCACGGTGCGTGCCTGAATGACGCCTTCAGTGCGGTGCGCCAGATAGCTGCCACCCTGCATGGTGATCATGGCCGTGCTGACCACGCCGGTCAGCAAGGCAAACGGGTTGAGCAGTTGCCAGAAGCTGCCGGTGTAGGTGGATATCAGGTACGCATCAAACTGGAAGGGCACGCCTTGCAGCAGGTTGCCAAACGCCACGCCAAAGATCAGTGGTGGCACGGCGCCGCCCACGAACAAGCCCCAGTCCCAGGTGCTGCGCCAGGTCGGGTTGGCGATCTTGCTGCGGTAGTCAAAGCCTACCGGCCTGAAGAACAGCGCCCACAGCACCACCAGCATGGCCCAGTAAAAACCGCTGAAGGCTGTGGCATATACCAGTGGCCAGGCAGCAAAGATGGCCCCGCCACCGGTGATGAACCAGACCTGGTTGCCGTCCCAGTGCGGCCCCACGGTGTTGATAACCACGCGGCGCTCCACGTCGTTGCGCCCGACAAAGGGCAGCAGCGTGCCCACCCCCATGTCGTGGCCGTCCATGATGGCAAAGCCCACCAGCAGCACGCCCACCAGCAGCCACCAGATGATTTTCAAGGTTGAGTAATCAAACATGATGCCAGTCCTTCAAGCGTGTGCCGTTGTAGCGGAAGAGTGATGAATCTCCTTTTGATAGCGCCCCGTGCCCAGACTACCTGGGCCCATGCGGGCAAACTTGAACATCAGGAACATCTCGACCACCAGCAGAACGGTATAGAAACCAATGAATCCCGCAAGCGATCCGTACACGTTGCCGACGCTCAGGGTGGATACCGACATGTGGGTTGGCAGCACACCATAGATGCTCCACGGCTGGCGACCATACTCCGCTACAAACCAGCCCAGTTCACAGGCCAGCCAGGGTGCGGGCAGCATCCACAGCGCCCACTTGAGAAGCCAGGGTTTCTGTTCGACGGAGGTCTTCAACGTGCCGTAAAACGCCAGTCCGAACAGCATCAGCATGGCAAAGCCCAAGCCCACCATGATGCGGAACCCCCAGAACATGGGCAGCACACGTGGCACGGTGTCGTTGACGGCTTGATCGACGATCTCTGGCGTGGCCTGATTCACGTCCAGCACATATTTGCGCAGCAGCAGGCCAAAGCCGAGGTCAGCTTTGTATTTTTCAAAGAGTGACTTGGCAGCCACGTTATCTCGGTTGGCACGCAATGCTTCCAGCGCATTCACCGCCTGGATGCCCAGCACAATGCGTTCGCGGTTTTTGGCCTTGATCTCGTGAATGCCGGGAATCTCCTTGGACAGGGATCGTGTGCCGATGATGCCCATGACCCAGGGTATTTCTACCTCCCAATTGTTCTTTTGCTCTTTCTCGTTGATATCAGCGATCAGTGCCAGACCGGCTGGTGCGGGCTTGGTTTCCCACATGGCCTCCATGGCCGCCAGTTTGGTCTGCTGGGCTTCGCCGACGGTGTAGCCGGACTCGTCGCCGAGCACGATCACTGAACAGACGCTGGCCAAACCAAAAGCTGCTGCTACCCGGAAACTGCGCTTGGCAAACTCAATGTCACGGCCCTTGAGCAGGTACCAGCTGGAGATTGACAGCACAAACATGGCACCGGTGACGTAGCCCGCCGAAACCGTGTGCACAAACTTGGCCTGGGCATCCGGGTTGAACAATACCGCCCAGAAATCGGTCATCTCCATGCGCATGGTCTGGTAGCTGAACTCGGCGCCTACCGGGTTTTGCATCCAGCCGTTGGCAATCAAAATCCATAGCGCCGACAGATTGGTACCCAGGGCCATGAGCAGGGTGACCAGCAAATGCTGGCGTCTGGACAGGCGGTCCCAGCCGAAAAAGAACAGGCCGATCATGGTGGATTCGAGAAAGAAGGCCATCAAGCCTTCAATGGCCAGCGGCGCGCCAAAGATGTCACCCACGTAATGCGAGTAATACGCCCAGTTGGTACCAAACTGGAACTCCATGGTGATGCCGGTGGTCACACCGAGCGCGAAGTTGATGCCGAAAAGCTTGCCCCAAAACCGGGTCATGTCCTTCCAGACCACATTGCCGGTCATAACATAGACGCTCTCCATGATGACCAGTATCCACACCATGCCGAGCGTGAGCGGTACAAACAGGAAGTGATACAGCGCCGTGACCGCGAACTGCAAGCGCGACAAATCCACCAATTCATTTGAAATCAAGGTCTATCTCCTTTGTTGGCCGAACTAGCTATCGGCGAAAAAAGCTGGTCGGAAACCTGCTTGGCGTCCACCGTTACACGCTGCTCGTAGAAAAATGCCCACCAGATAATCGACAGAACAACAATCTTCACCGCCACGGCAACAGCCAGTTTGGTGACGAGTGATTTGTCCAGGGTTTTCATGGTTTTGATATGTCGGTGCACATCATCTTTCATCAATATCTGTGCCAGCTTGTAAAAATTGCAAAAAGTCCTTTGCTATCAACATGATGTAAGTCAAGTTTTGCGCCAGGAATGATTTGTAAATCTGCCAGACTGTCAAAAATGGCGCCGCTCAGGGATGTGCCGACTGACAATGGCAGAAAGCGGAGAGGAGCCCTGCAAGTTACTCCGATTTTTAAGTCTGTGCTTGCTGTGCTGGTACTTGTGGGGGTATCTCTGACGGCATTGCGGTGAGATTCAGGGGGCCATCTTCCGGGTTGGCAAGAGCTTGGTCGTGGCTGGGGATAATCACGTCTTATGGACATTCTTTTATCGCTTCTTGATTTCATCCTGCACGTGGACAAGCACCTGGAGGTGTTTGTACAGAACTACGGCACTTGGGTGTACGCCCTTTTGTTCCTGATCATTTTTGTGGAGACAGGCTTGGTCGTGATGCCGTTTCTGCCAGGTGACTCGTTGCTGTTCGTGGTCGGCGCCATGTGCGGCGTGGGGGTCATGAGTTACCCGATCTCGGTGGGGCTGCTGCTGGCGGCGGCTATTCTGGGCAACCAGTCCAACTACACCATTGGCCGTTACTTCGGACCCAAGGTGTTTGCGTGGGAGGATTCGCGCTGGTTCAATAAAAAAGCCTTTACCCAGGCTCACGCGTTTTATGAAAAGTATGGCGGCATCACCATCGTGGCGGCGCGCTTCATGCCGTTCGTGCGCACGTTTGCGCCGTTTGTAGCGGGTGTGGCGCAGATGACGCGGCGCCGGTTTACCTTGTTCGACGTGATGGGTGGCACGTTGTGGGTGGTTGGCGTGATCACGGTTGGCTATTTCTTTGGCAATATTCCCTGGGTCAAGCTCAACCTGGACAAGATCATCTGGGCGATCATCCTGGTGCCTGGCCTGTTTGTACTGGCGGGTGCCTGGCGTGCCCGAGGCAAACCAGCCTGACGGGCACACGGCATCCCTGACCATGCCAAGATCAAACCGCCGCCCCAAGCCGGATGAGCATGTGCTCTGGCAGAAAAGTGAAGCTGGCGGTGTCTTGCAACTGCGCCGCGACTGGCGGGGTTATGCCCCCGGGCCGACGCAGGCGGCACCCGCTGACCTGGCGCGTGGCGTGGTCTCGCTGGATGTGACCGAGCTTTCTGATTGGGATGCCAACCTGGCTGCATCGCTGTGGGCGTTGCTGTCGCCTCTGGCACAACGGGGCTTGGCGCTGGACCTGAGCGCCTTGCCCGATGCAGTGCGTGCGCCGTTGCACCTGGCGGCCCAGGCACAGAGTCAGCCGTCCCGAGCAGCGTCGCTTGTCCAACCGCATGATCATTTGCCCAGCCTGATCCGCCAGAGCCTGAGCTGGCATGAACTGCGCACCACCATCGCCTTTGTCGGTGAATTGCTGTTGTCAATCGGGCGGCTGCACCAACGGCCGCGCGTGTTTCGCCTGACCGACCTGTGGCACCAGATGGATGAGATGGGCCCGCGCAGTCTTCCCATCGTCGCCTTGACCACCTTTCTGGTCGGCCTGATGCTGGCCTACATGGGCGGCACACAACTCAGTCGTCTGGGCGCCGCAGATCTGATCGCCGATGTGGTCACCATCGGCATGGTGCGCGAGCTGGCAGCGCTCATGACGGGTGTGATTCTGGCGGGCCGGATTGGCGGTGCCATTGCCGCCGAGATCGGCACCATGACGGTCAACGAAGAAATTGACGCCCTGCGTGCGCTGGGGATTGACCCGCTGGTGTATCTGGCGTTGCCACGGCTGTTCGGCATGCTGCTGATCTCGCCCTTGCTGATGGCGTTTGCCATGCTGGTCGGGGTGCTGGCGGGTCTGCCTGCCGTTACGCTGGTGTACGGAGTTTCGGCACCAGACTACCTGCAAAGAGCGCTGCTTGCCCTGAACTGGACGGACCTTTGGATTGGCCTTTTCAAGGGCACGATGTATGCCGCGCTGGTGGTGATCGCCGGTTGTCGCGAAGGCTTTTACGCCGGGCACAACGCCCAGGCCATCGGTCTGGCCACCACCCGTGCCGTGGTCAAGGCGCTGGTCTGGATGGTGACGGCCGCATGTGCCAGTACCGTGGTGTTTCAAAGGTTGGGGTTCTGAATGAAGACCCTGCTGCGGGTTGAGGGACTGTGCATGGGCTGGGGCGAGCGGGTGATTGCCCGCGACCTGAGCTTTCAGGTCGAACGCGGCGAAATTTTTGTCATCATGGGCGCCAGCGGCTGCGGCAAGAGCACACTGATGCGTTATCTTGCGGGCTTGGAAGATCCTCTCAAAGGCCATGTCTGGTTTGAGGATGTGGATATTCATCAGGGACGGCTGCAGGATTTGAACGCCATACGGCGGCGCTTTGGCGTGATGTTTCAGGCCGGCGCACTGTGGAGCTCAATGACGGTGGGGGAGAATTTGATGCTGCCCTTGCACCTTTTTTCGCAGCTGCCCCAGCATGCCAAGGTACAGATGGCCGAATTTCGGCTGGCGCTGGTCGGGTTGCAGGGCAGTTTTAACGCTTCCCCCTCCACCCTGAGTGGTGGCATGATCAAGCGTGTGGCGATTGCCCGCTCGCTGATGCTCAATCCGGACGTGCTGTATCTGGATGAGCCGGCCTCGGGGCTGGACCCGGTGAACGCGGCGCGGCTGGACGAACTGATTCTGGCGTTGCGCCAGCATCTGGGCACCACAGTGATTTTGGTGACCCATTCGGTAGGTAGTATTTTTGCTGTGGCAGACAGGGCTTTATTTCTGGATGATCAACTCAAGACCATGACCGCCATCGACACCCCTCAGGCCTTGCTGGACCACGGCCCCCAACGCGTGCGCGAATTTTTGCAGCGCACCCCCGGCCTATGAAGACCAGTGCGCGCGCTTTGCGGCTCGGCTCATTTGTGGTGCTGGGCATCGTCTTGCTGGTGGCGCTGGTGGTCTTTGTTCTGAGTGGCGAGTTGTTGACGCGTCGCGAGGTGGTGCTGATGCGCTTTACCGGATCGGTCTACGGGCTCAGTGTCGGGTCGCCGGTGGTGTTTCGCGGTGTCAATGTTGGTGCTGTCAAAGAGATTGGTCTGGCGCGCAACGGCAAGGGCGGTCAGATCGAAATACCGGTGCGTGCCGCGCTCAATCAGGCCGCGGCCTTGCAGCTGGCGCCCCAGGAAACCAATGGCGTGCGTGCGATTGAAGGGCTGATTGCGCGCGGATTGAGCGCGCGACTGGCCAGCCAGAGCCTGCTGACCGGCCAGCTGTATGTCGATCTGGATTTGCGTCCGGGACTCGTCAAACCGAACGTAACCGGGACGACATCGGACCTGCCGGACATTCCCACCGTGCCAAGCACCCTGCAGGCTTTCCAGTCACAACTGGAAGGCATCGACCTGAAAGCGGCCTTTCAGGATGTGGCCGCCATCGCTCAAACCGGGCGACAACTGCTGCAAGACCCGCAGCTCAAGACCACCTTGACGAATCTGGCCAAACTCAGCACCGAGCTGCAAACCCTGGCGCAAAGCGTGCAGCGCGAGGTCAAGCCACTGTCTGGCGCGGCGCGCGCCACGCTGGCGCAGGTCGGCACGGCTGCCAACGCACTCACCTTGGCGGGTGAGCGTGTGACGCAGGCTGGCGAGAGCGTGACACAGGTAGCGCAGCGGCTCAGTACCACCCTGGCACCCGATGCGCCGCTGTTGCAATCCTTCCAGCACACGGCGGATGAACTGTCCCGGACCGCACAAAGTCTGCGCCACACGGCTGGCAACGACAGCGAACTGGTGCAAAACATCAACCGTGCCGCCAGTGACGTGGCGCGGGCGGCACGCCAGCTGGGCGATCTGGCTGACCTGCTGCAGCGTCAGCCCGATGCTTTGTTGCGCGGTCGTGCGGCGGCACCTTGATGCCTAGCCTGTGCCCCCGCTTTCCCCTAACCGAATACGCATGATGAACCTTCCTTCTTTGAGCCGAGACCCAGCAGGCATCCTGTCAGGCGCCGTCAGGTCTGCACGACAAGGCGGCTGGCTGGCGGCACTGTTGCTGATCGGGCTGGCTGGCTGCGCCAGCCAGATATCGGAGCCCACCCTGTATCTGCTGCGCAGCGACCCGCCGCCCGGGGTGGTGGCGCCTGTTGAAGCGTCCGCTACCGCCAAGGTCAGCCGTTGGCAACTGATGCTGCCGGTGCGCGTGCCCGAGTATCTGGATCGCACCGCTTTGCTGTTGCCTCAGGGTGCCAATGGCGTGCAGCCAACGTTCAACAAGCGCTGGGCCGAACCGCTGTCCAGCAGCGTTCCCCGCGTGCTGGCGCAAGACCTCAACACCTTGCGCGGGCAGGGCAGCGTGTGGACCACGCCAGTGCCCGACAACTTGGTGGTCAAGGGGCAACTGCGTGTGGAGGTGCTGGCGTTTGATGTGGCGCCCAGCGGTGCAGCAGTGATGCTTAAGGCGCACTGGAGCACTGCCGGTGCCAATGGAACGGGTGCGCCGCAGTCGCACGTGGCAACCATCACCGTGCCCAGTCAGACCAGCGATGCCGATGCCCTGGTGAGCGCGCATCGCCTGGCCTTGTGGCAGTTGGCGCAGGCCATTGCTGGCACGCTGGAGTGATGCTTTCTGGGCAGGTTTTTGCTTGCCTTTGTTGTTGCGTCAGGGTGCTTTTGAATTTATAGCTATCTGTGCTTGATGTACTGGGGCTAGAGGCTATTTTTATTCAGAAAATAAATCAATCCCGCTTTGCTTGACCAGCCTGCGCCACCCTTGGCAACGTGACGGTGAAGGTGGTCAAACCGTCCACTGAACGGGCCTGCAGGCTGCCGCCATGTGCCGTGACGATGGAGCGCGTGATGGCCAGGCCGAGCCCCGCGCCTTCCTGGTCACGGTGGCGGGATGGGTCGCCCCGGAAAAAACGGTCAAACACCCGATCAAGAACATCTTGTGCCAGCGTTTCACCATGGTTGGCAACAGCGATGGATACCGCCTCTGCGCAGTGGTTGAGCGTGACTTGCACCACAGTTTCCGGGCTGGCATGGCGCACCGCGTTGGACAGCAGGTTGCCCAGCGCACGCCGCAACATCAGTCGGTCCGCCTGAACTTGCGCGATGCCTTCGAGCTTGAGTTGCAGGCCTTTGTCCTCGGCGACGGCGTCGTAGTAATCAAACAGGGCGCGTACCTCATCGGCCAGGTCGATGGTCTCAGCGTGGGGCACCACCAGCCCGTTGTCGGCTTTGGCCAGCAGCAGCATGTCAGAGATCATGCGCGCCATGCGCTCCAGCTCTTCGGCGTTGGAGGCCAGGATGTCGCGGTACGCGTCTGCGCTGCGTGCTTGCGACAGGGCAACCTGGGTCTGCGTCATCAGGTTGCTGACCGGGGTTCGCAGCTCATGGGCAATGTCGCTGGAAAAATCCGTCAGCCGCGCAAAAGCCTGCTCCAGGCGCGCCAGCATCTCGTTGAGCGAGCGGGCCAGATCTGCCAGCTCCGGCGGCACGCTATCGACCGGCAGGCGCTGATGGAGTTGCTGTGCGGTGACGGCGTGAGCCTGCTCGCGCATGGCGCGCAGGGGTGCCAGTCCGCGACGCACGGCCAGCCAGCCCAAGACACCCGAGATGCCGGAGGCAACGACCACAAAAAGCCACAGCGTCTGCATGAAAGACCGCACAAACATTTGGTGGTGCGCCATGTCGGTGGCGGCGGCCACGATGACGCTCACGGGATGACCGGCGCTGTCCAGCGCCGCAGTGGGCAAGCGCATGGCGATGCCACGGTAGCTTTGCGCGCCCAGTTGCCAAACGGCTGGCTTGGCTGGCACCTGGGCGGCGCTGGACAGCAGCAAGTCCGGGCTGAAATTGGCATGGGCAGTGGCGAAGATGATGTTGTGATCGGCATCCATCACCACCACCTCCAGCCCCGGGTGGCCCACCAGGGAGCGCGCCAGCTGGTGGGCAAAGGCGATCAGTCCGTCTGGCGAAGTGACGCTTTGCAGGCTTTGGCGGATCAGCTCCATCTTGCCAGTCAGAACCTCCATGTCGAGGTCCACAAAGTGCTGTTCCACCGACGTGGTGACCACCCAGCCCAACACCAGCAGCACCGCTGTGGTGGCGGCCACGAACATCAGCGTGAGCCGCTGCGTCAGGGAAATCCGGTTCAGGCGCTGCACGCCGGGTCTTCCATGACGTAACCCATGCCGCGCACGGTGCGGATCAGTTTGGGCTCAAACGCATCGTCCACCTTGACGCGCAGGCGGCGCATGGCGACCTCGATCACATTGGTGTCAGAGTCAAAATTCATGTCCCACACCTGCGAGGCAATCAGTGAGCGCGGCAACACCTCGCCCTGGCGGCGCAGCAGCAGCTCCAGCAGGGCAAATTCCTTGGCGGTCAGGTCAATGCGCTGACCGGCGCGGGTGACACGGCGGCGCAGCAAGTCCAGTTCCAGATCAGCCAGGCGCAAAAATGGGTCGGTAGGTGCTTTGCTGCCTCGGCGCAGCAGGGTGCGCACGCGGGCCAGCAGTTCTGAAAACGCGAACGGTTTCACCAGGTAGTCGTCAGCGCCGAGTTCCAGCCCTTTGACGCGGTCATCCACCGCATCGCGAGCGGTCAAAAACATCACTGGCATGTCTTTGCCCGCGCGGCGAATACCGGCCAATACGCCCCAGCCGTCCAGGCCCGGCAGCATGACATCCAGAATCGCCAGATCGTGCTGTTCGGTCAAGGCCAGGTGCAGACCGTCCACGCCCTCGCGCGCCAGGTTCACGGTAAAACCGGCTTCGCTTAAACCTTGTTTGAGGTAGTCGCCGGTTTTGGCTTCGTCCTCGACGATCAGGATTTTCATGGGTGGCCTTTCGGTGGCTATTCTGCCTGCGCGGCTCGCTGCGTAGGTCCGTGGCGGCGCCAGATAACAAACTTGTCATCTTCCTGACAGCTGGCTGTGGGGTGGGGGTTCGGATACTGCCCGTACTTTCTGGCTGTGACGCGCTTTCAACCGCCCTTCACACTATGAATGACAGAGCTACTTGCCCTTTATTCATAAGGGCTAGAGGCCTAAAACATCAATCATTTATTGAAAGACTGGACGCACCATGCATCGCCGCCAATTTCTTCAAAGCACCAGCTTGGCCCTGGCTCTCGCTTCCATCGGCAATGTCAACGCCTTGGCCAAAAATCAGCCCACGGTTGAGGTCTGGAAAACCGCCACTTGCGGCTGTTGCCATGACTGGGTGGCGCACCTGCAGGCCAATGGCTTCAGCGTGGTGACGCATGACGTGAGCCAAGCCGCCAAGGACGCCCAACGCGCCCGTGTCGGCATTCCGGAGCAGCTGGGTTCCTGCCACACCGCCCTGGTAGATGGTTACGCGCTGGAAGGCCATGTGCCTGCCAGCGATGTGCGCCGCCTGCTCCAAGAGCGGCCGCAAGCCGCAGGCCTGAGCGTGCCCGGCATGCCGATTGGCTCGCCAGGCATGGATGGCCCGGCTTATGGTGGGCGCAAAGATGCCTACGCTACCTTGCTGGTGCGCCGGGATGGCAGCACCCGCGTTTTTCAGGCGCACTGAAGAGTGGCCACTTTTTTCTGTCCTATTTGAAAGACCTGTGAACATGATGACGAATTCGTTAACGCAACGCCGCTCGGTGCTGGCTGCCCTGTCCACCTTGCCCTGGCTGAGCAGTGCCTGGGCGCAGGGCACGATGTCCCACGATATGAGCGCCATGCCAGGTATGCCCGAGATGCCAGCCATGTCCGGTATGGCGGGCATGCACAGCGGGGCAGAAGCCGTCACCGCGTTGGCTCCGGTGGAGGCGATAGCTGCCGGTGCACCTTTGGCGGCGCTGAAAAAGCTGGTCAACACCAGCAGCAAGCCGGGTGTGTTTCGCGCCAGCTTGCGGGCCGCACCGGTGTCGCTGGCGGTGATGCAAGACGGCACCCAAACCGAGTTCTGGGCCTACAACGACAGCCTGCCCGGCCCGCTGATCGAGGTGATGGAAGGCGACACGGTAGAGATTGAATTCATCAACGCCTTGCCGCAGCCCAGCACCATCCACTGGCATGGCCTGCCGATACCGTCGGAGCAAGATGGCAACCCGCAGGATGCCGTGCCTGCCGGTGGGCGCCGTGTCTACCGCTTCACGTTGCCGATGAATTGCGCAGGCACTTACTGGTACCACCCGCACCCGCATGGGCTCACGGCCGAGCAGGTTTACCGCGGGCTGGCGGGCCTGTTCATCGTGCGCGCCAAGAACGACCCGCTCCACGCCATCCCGGAGCGGCATCTGGTGTGCTCAGACCTCAGGCTGAGTGCCGATGGCCGCATTCCAGCCAATGGTGCGAACGACGAAATGAACGGGCGTGAAGGCCAGTTTGCGCTGGTCAATGCGCAGCGCCAGCCTGTGCTGAGCTTCGATGCCGGTGGCCGCGAGCGCTGGCGCATCTGGAACGCCAACAGCGCGCGCTACCTGCGCTTGACGCTGCCCGGTGCTACCTTCACGCTGGTGGGCACCGATGGTGGCCTGCTGGAAAAGCCCGTGACCGGCTTGAGCGAATTGATGATGGCCGCCGCCCAGCGCATTGAGGTGATTGTGGACGCTCCCGCCAGTGGCGGTGTGGTGGGCCTGGTGACCTCTCCGGTGGAACGCGGCAAGATGGGCATGGTACCCCCTGAGTACCCCATCACCTTGCTGACGGTGGATTTTTCAGCCGTCAAGCCCGAGCGCCTGGCCGCCTTGCCAGCGCTGCCCAGCAGCCTGCGCCACATCCAGCCGCTGGGCGCGGCCAAGGCCAAGAAGCGCGTGGTGTTCTCGGAACTCATGTCCATGGCCGGTGGCGTGCACAGCATGAAGTTTTTGCTCAACGGCCAAACCTTTGACATGCAGCGGGTGGACTTCACCAGCCGCATCAACGAAGTGGAGCTGTGGGAAATCGTCAATGAGGCTGACATGGACCACCCGTTTCACATCCACGGCACGCAGTTCCAGGTGGTGGAGCGTGAGATGGACGGCAAGGTCACGCCCGAGCCTTTGCTGGCCTGGCGCGACATTGTCAACACCCGCTCTGGCGAGACCGTGCGCCTGAAACTGGTGCAGCGCCACAAGGGCCTGCGCATGTTCCATTGCCACGTGCTGGAACACGAAAACGCCGGGATGATGGGGCAGGTCAATGTCATTTAAAGAAAACAACGCTGAGGCCCTCGTACTTCCTTGGCTTGTAGCTCTTTATTTTGTAGCGATTGGACCTGCCTTCGCGCAGATGGATCACAGCACGCACGGCGCCGCAACGGCGCAACCCATGGCAGCAATGTCGCCCATGCCAACGCCTGCGTCCACGATGGATGCGACGGCCATGAGCGAGGGCGACGTCAAAAGGGTCAACAAAGCCAGAGGCACGCTCACCCTGACCCATGGTGCGATGAATGGCATGCCCGCCATGACCATGGTCTACAAAGTCAAGGACGTATCCGGGCTCGACGCGTTGAAAGCGGGCGACAAGATCCGCTTCACCACCGACCCGGCAGACGGCGGCATGACGGTGACACACATCGAGCTGATCAAGTAATTCCATATCGCCGCAGCCCCCGGTGAACGATCTGTACGCGGCGGTGATGGAAGGCGCGGTGGAGCGTGTGCGCCCCAAGATGATGACGGTGGTGGCCATCATGGTCGGCCTGCTGTCCATCCTATGGGGCAGGGGCACCGGATCAGAAGTCAAGAGCAGCATCGCCGCGCCTATGGTGGGCGGCATGATCTCCAGCCCGGTGCTGACGCTGGCGGTGATTCCGGCGATCTATGCGCTGGTGAAGCAGTGGCGGTTGGGGTGCGGGATGGAGGGGTGATTGCTGTAGGCCATCAGGGTGGGGCTGACCCGCTATTTCACATGTGTTTTTGGCTTCTCGCGCCTATTTTTCTTGCATGAGGTGTTCTTGTTTTTATAGCGACCTGTGTTCCAGTCTGGGGGACATATCGGCGGCAGGTATGGGCGTTACCAGTTATAAGATTTGAGACCGCGACTGACTCCAAAAGGCTGAATCCGGCCATTCACCCAAATAGCAAGAATCCCAACAAAAAGTGGGAAGCGGACTTTCAATTTAGCCGGAAGCAGTCGTTCGCTGCCAGAGTCGAAAGCTTCGAAGCAGTCGGCCAAACGGGGATGCCAGTCTTCTAGGCTGTCCGGCTCTTGTGCAGCGTTGATGACGTACACGACAGTCGGCTTCCGGCTAGCCCAATTTAGATCTGTCAGACCCCATTCACGATGCTTTTCATCGTGCACATTGCTTCCACACATCAAGGTGAAGTTGTTGACACAATCTTCCTGTATTCTTCGCAGTCCTTTGAAGTTGATAACAATACTGCCTTACCTGCGGTGACATCGCCTGCTTGTTTTCCGAGCAGTGCCCCCAATATGGGTGCCATCAATGGCAACCTGAATAGATTCCATATGAAGAATTCATTTTTTAAATTGTTTGTTAATTTCATTGTTGTCGTCTTTCTCATGGGAGCCGGGCTGGCCATGGCGCAGACTGAACCCACCATGAACCAGATTTATGCCACGGCACAGTCTGGCAAGCTTGATGAAGCCCAAGTGATGGTGCAGCAGGTGCTGGTTGCGCATCCCAAGAGCGCAAAAGCTTTTTACGTTCAGGCCGAGTTGTCTGCCCGCCAGGGCAAGCTTGACCGTGCGCGTGAATCACTGACCACTGCAGAAAAGTACGCTCCAGGGTTGCCATTCGCAAAACCCGAGGCCGTCCAGGCACTTCGCTCTCAACTCACGGCCAAACCACAGGTCAAATCCATGGCCAGTCCTGCAGCGACATACGCAGTGCCACAGGCACCGGCCCGTTCATCAACCTCCTGGGCTTTGCCGCTGTTGCTGGCTGGCGGCGTGATAGTGGCCGGGTATTTCATCTTCCGTCGGCGTCAGCCTCAAGCCTTGGCTCAACAGCCAAATTATGTCGACCATAACGGGCTCAATGGGCCGCAAGCTTTTGGCATGGGTGGTGGTGCGATGCAACCCCAGCCAGCCTATCCGCAACCCGGCTATCCCCAGAGTTACCCGCAGCAAGGTGGAGCCGACTTGGGTGGGCGCATCGTGGGTGGTGTGGCCACTGGGCTCGCTGTTGGTGCGGGCGTGGTGGCGGCCGAGACCATTGGCCGCAGTTTGATGGGTGGGCACAACAGTCCAACGCCACAGGCCGACCACCTTGCCAACAACAATTTTGAGCCTATCCCCCAGAACCCAGACATGGGTGGCTCGAACTTTGGCATCAGCGATACATCTTGGGATGACGCAGGGGGTGGTGACACGGGCGGCGCAAGTGATTGGGACAATTGATTGAGGTGACGCCAGCATTGAGGCACAGCGAAAGTGTATTTCAGCAAAGGGAGAAACAATGTCAGAGGATGGATTTCACGTGCATGGGCCTCACGACCACGAGCTTGAGCACGCACAACAAGGCAGTCACGGGGCAAACCATGGCGACCATAGTGGAATGGTCAATCAGATTGCCTTGTTCACGGCCATCATTGCCACGATCGGTGCCTTATTTGGCTATATGGGTGGAGCCACACAAGCCGACGCTGGGTTATTCAAGAACAATGCTGCCATCAAAAAAACGGAAGCTTCAAATCAATGGAATTACTTCCAGGCCAAAAGCACCAAGCAGTCGTTGGCAGAATTAGCGCGCGATCTGGCGCCTGAAGATAAGAAACCCAACTATCAGGCCAAGATGGATCGCTACGAAAAAGAGAAGACTGAAATCAAGGTTGCAGCAGACAAGCTTGAAGCTGATGCCACACAATGGGACAAGCAAAGCGATGAACAAATGCACCAGCATCATCGCTGGGCGCAGTCAACCACGGTGATTCAGGTGGCTATCGCTCTGGCGGCAATTGCCTTGTTGACCAAAAAGAAGTGGCTTGAATACGCCATGTTTGGA
>JARLJH010000017.1 GCA_031291305.1 Rhodoferax sp.
ATTTCCTTGCCTTTTTCAGATGCCAGCTGTTTCAGACGGATGGCTGTGGATAGGCCCGCCGGGCCACCTCCGACGATGACAACGTCGTATTCCATCGATTCGCGGGGGCCGAACTGGGCCAGAATGTCCTGTGGGGTCATGAGTCAGTTGTTGTAATAAAAAAGTGGCTATAGCCCTTATTGAATAAGCGCAATAAGCTATAAATTGGATACTAAATTAAACCCGTTCCAGAATCACGGAAATTCCCTGGCCGACACCAATACACATGGTGCACAGCGCGTAGCGGCCGCCGGTGGTCTGCAGCCGGTTGACCGCAGTGGTAGCCAGGCGCGCTCCCGTGGCACCCAGCGGGTGGCCCAAAGCAATCGCGCCACCCCAGGCGTTGACACGCGGGTCATCATCCTGCAGCCCCAAGGCCCGTAACACCGCCAGGCCCTGTGCGGCAAAGGCTTCATTGAGCTCAATCACATCGAGTTGCGCCAGACTCAATCCTGTCTGAGCGAGTACCTTGAGGGTGGCGGGTAATGGCCCCATGCCCATGATGCGTGGTGCAACTCCGGCGGTGGCCATGCCAACCACGCGCGCCTTTGGGGTCAGCCCCTGTCTGGCGGCGGTGGCCTCGTCGGCCAGCAGCAGGGCGCAGGCCCCGTCGTTGACCCCGCTGGCGTTGCCAGCTGTGACGGTGCCGTCTGGTCGCACGATGGGTTTGAGCTTAGCCAGCGCCTCCAGACTGGTGTCACGCGGGTGTTCGTCCTGGTCAACGATCAGTGCATCGCCCTTTTTCTGCGCGATGCTCACACCGGTGATCTCGCGCGTCGGGTGCCCGGCTTGTTGGGCCGCCACGGCGCGTTGCTGGCTGGCCAGCGCCATACGGTCTTGCGCCTCGCGCTGAATCTTGAACTCGGTGGCGACGTTTTCTGCGGTCTCGGGCATGCTGTCGATGCCGTAGCGCTCTTTCATCAGCTTGTTGACAAAACGCCAGCCAATGGTGCTGTCATAGACAGCGTTGTTGCGGCCAAAGGCGCTGTCCATCTTGGGCATGACAAACGGGGCGCGGCTCATGCTCTCCACCCCACCAGCTATTATCAAAGTAGCTTCTCCGCATTTAATGGCGCGGGCTGCCGTGCCTACAGCATCCAGACCCGAGCCACACAGTCGGTTGATGGTGGCCCCCGGCACATCCACCGGCAAGCCCGCCAGCAGGCTGACCATGTGCGCCACATTGCGGTTGTCTTCGCCTGCCTGGTTGGCGCATCCGTACAGCACGTCGGTAACCGCAGCCCAATCCACTTGCGGGTTACGGGCCATCAGCCCTTTGAGGGGAATAGCCCCCAAGTCGTCGGTGCGCACGCTGCTCAGGGCACCGCCATAGCGGCCGATGGGGGTGCGGATGGCATCACAGATAAAGGCTTGGTTCATCGTCTACTTTCAATTCAAGAATTTTGTAACTCGGCGGCGATCGCATCGTGGTCTGCCTAATCCAGCAATACCGACGCATCGGCCACCACAAAACCGTGGCCAGACCCGCGGGCCAGGGCTTGCAGTTCTTGCGCAAGCGCTGCACGGTCTTGCTGGCGCGCCCAGAACACCGGGCCACCTTCCCAGCGCGGGAAGCCGTATCCCTGCACCATCACCACGTCGATGTCGCTGGCGCGACTGGCCACAGCTTCATGGAGCAGCAGTGCCGCTTCGTTGACCATGGCCAACAGGGCGCGGCGCTGGATTTCAGCGGCTGTCAGCGTGTGCCGGGTGATGCCACGCTGGGCAGAGGCTTGGGCAATGATGTTGCGCACCACGTCATCGGTGACTTTGGCCTGCTTGCCCTCGCCCTCGGTGTAGGTGTAATAACCTGCGCCGGTTTTGCGACCAAGGCGACCTTGATCACACAGGTGATCCAGGATGGCCACATAACGCTCCCGCGGGTCACGCGTGGCGGTTTGCGACTTGCGCATGCGCCAGGCGATGTCTAGGCCCGAAAGGTCAGCCACCGCAAAAGGGCCCATGGCAAAACCAAAGGCTTGCAGTCCGTTGTCCACTTCCTCTGGCCAGGCCCCATCTTCCAGCATCAATTCACATTGCTTTCGGTAGGCGTTGTAAATGCGGTTGCCGATGAAGCCAAAGGCGTTGCCGGTCAGTACCGGCATTTTCTTGAGTGTTTTGCCCAAGGCCATGCCAGTGGCCAGTACCTCGGCTGAGGTTTGCGCGCTGCGCACCACTTCGAGCAGCTTCATCACATTGGCAGGACTGAAGAAATGCAGTCCCAACACATCACTTGGGCGTTTGGTCATGTTGGCAATGACATCCACGTCCAGATACGAGGTATTGGTGGCGAGCACCGCACCGGGACGGGCATGGGTATCGATCTTTTGGAACACGGCCTGCTTGACAGCCAGGTCCTCAAACACCGCTTCGATTACCAGATCCGCCCGAGACAGTTGCGCCCAGTCGGTGGTGGGGCTGAGCCGGGCCTCGGCGGCAGCGGCTACTGCCGCCTTCATTTTTCCGGCAGACACCCGGCTTTGGTAATGCTGGGATACACGTTGCTGGCCGCGTTGCAGCGCGGCATCATCCTGCTCCAGCAGAATCACAGTCAGGCTGGCATCCAACGCGCAGATGGCAATACCGGCCCCCATGGTGCCGGCACCAATGATGGCTACCGTTTCGACTGGTCGGGCTGTGGCCTGCAGTTGAACTGGCAACCTGGTAGCTTCGCGCTCGGCAAAAAATTGGTGCCGAAGCGCCCTGGACTGGGTGCTGGCCTGCAATTGCACAAAAAGTTCTCGTTCCCGACGCAGACCCTCGTCCAGCGGCAGGGTGGCGGCTTCCAGCGCGTCCAGCAAAGCGATGTAAGCCGGCTGCAGGCGCTGGCTGGGACTCAATTTGTCGCGCTCCTGAGCGGTACGCGCGAGCGTCGCAGTGGCATCCAACTGTCGATCACGGGCGCGCGGCAGGGCGAATTTGTTCACCGCCAATTCATCGGCCAGGGCGATTGCTCGGGCGCAGGCCGCGTCCAGCACATCCTGCGACACAACGTCATCCAGCAGACCCGAGCCCATGAGTTGGTGCGCTGTTTGGGCCTGACCGCTTTGCAGCATGGCAAGTGCGATGTCCAGCCCTACCAGACGTGGCAATCGCTGTGTGCCGCCCGCACCCGGAATCAGCCCTAACAAAATCTCGGGTAAACCCAGTTTGGCGGTGTCCAGCGCTACTCGGGCGTGACAGGCCAGCGCCAGTTCCAGACCACCACCCAGGGCAACCCCGCTGATGGCAGCCACCACCGGCTTGGTACAGTCTTCCACTTGGCTTAGCACCGTGGCTAGCACCGGTTCGGCCGTCTGGCGCGGCGTGCCAAATTCACTGACATCGGCACCGGCGCAAAACGCACTATCGCTGCCGGTGAGAATCACAGCGCAGACCGTGGTATCGGCTTGTGCTGCGGCCAGCGCGTCCACGATGCGATGGCGTAAGGCATGCCCCAGGCTGTTGACTGGCGGGTTGTTCAGGGTGATGACGGCCAGTGGGCCGCGATGTTGGTACAGATCGGTGGTCATGGACAGAATTTTTTTACAGCGCGGCAACCAGTTCCGGTACGGCCACAAACAAATCAGCTTCGAGCCCATAGTCGGCGATGCTGAAAATGGGTGCCTCAGCGTCCTTGTTGATCGCCACGATCACCTTGCTGTCTTTCATGCCCGCCAAGTGCTG
>JARLJH010000018.1 GCA_031291305.1 Rhodoferax sp.
CCTGATAGAAAAAGAAGCCAAGAGAAACCAAGCCCAAAAACCGGGCACCGTAAACTTCCAGCTTTAACCCGGTCAAGCCACCAGTCAGAAGTTCTCAACTTCCTCCGCCTTCAGGCTCATACCTGGATTGGAAAATACTCAAGGTCACGGTCGAACTCTATGGCCGAAACCTGGGCAACGAGCATTACGCCACGCGTTACACCACGGGCTACTACTACGACCGCGGCCGCACCATCGGGCTGCAATTAACCGCCAAGCTCTGACGAGGCCACCGTGGCGATGTCTGCAAACCCATCTCGATTCTCTCTAACCATCCGCCAATGGTTCCGGCTCGCGCCGGTTCTTGTGGCGGTGTTGATTGCTCCCATGACTCACGCTCGCGAAATTACCGACATGGCTGGCCGGAAAGTGGTTGTGCCAGACCAGATCCGGCGCATCTACGCCGCACAGCCCTACACCCATGTGCTGACCTACATGCTCGCGCCTGACATGCTGATCGGCCACCTGTCGATCATCAACGGCCCGGAGAAGCGCTTCCTGCGACCGGAGGTGGCTGACCTGCCCATGCTGGGTGGTGCGCCCGGCAGCGGGCCTGCGGTGAACATGGAAACGGTGTTGGCCGCCAAGCCCGACATCGTGTTGATGAAGGGCAATGCTCAAAGCGACGTGTCTCGCGCCGCTGAGAAGTTCACGCAGATCGGTCTGCCGGTGGTCTTTGTCGATCTGGAACACATTGACGACTATCCGGCTGGCATCGAATTCTTCGGGCGACTGATTGGCCGCGAAGACAAAGCGAAACAGTTGGCCAACCACGCACGCAAGGTGTTGGCCGACGTCGACCGCGCCGTTGCCTCGATTCCGGACGACAGGCGCGTGCGCGTCTACTACGCTGAGTCTGCCGACGGTCTGGCGACCGAGTGCGATGAGTCTTTTCATGCCGATGCCATCAAGCGTGCTGGTGGCGTGATCGTCCATCACTGCCTGTTGAAGACGCACATGGGCATGGAGAAGGTGAGCCTGGAGCAGATCATCGCCTACAACCCCGAGGTGATCGTCGCCAACGATCCTCAGTTCGAGGCCACGGTCTCCGCCGATCCGCGCTGGGCTGGCATCAAGGCAGTTGCCGAGCGCCGCGTATGGACGGTGCCACACACGCCGTTCAACTGGATCGACAGACCACCGTCAGTCATGCGCATCCTTGGCGTTCAATGGCTGGCGAAGCGCTTTTATCCCAAGGCGTACCCCATCGATTTGCGTAGCGAATTGCGCGAGTTTCATCAGTTGTTCATGGGCATAAAACTCGGTGATGAGGATCTGGACAAATGGCTGAAGCCGTGAGCATGGCGCTTCCCATCGACCCGACGATGCGGGCTGTCTGGCCGCGCTGGGTGTTGCCGCCGCTGCTCGCGCTGACGGCGACGCTGCTGGCGCTCTCCGTTGGGCGGTATCCGCTGCCGCCCTTTGAGACGCTGCATTTCCTGGCGGCGCTGGCTGGGTTGGCCGACATGGAGCCAGCTCGCTACGCGCTGCTCTACAACCTGATTGTCGAGATCCGTCTGCCGCGCGTTCTGGCGGCGATCCTGGTCGGCGCTTCGCTGTCGGTTTCCGGGGCTTCGTACCAGGCGCTGTTCCGCAATCCGCTGGTGTCGCCGGGGCTGCTCGGGGTGCTGGCCGGTGCCTCGGCCGGCGCGGCGCTGGGCATCATCCTGGGCGGCAACTGGCTGTTAGTGCAGGCCAGCGCCTTCGGGGCCGGCCTCGCCGCCGTCGGCATCGGCGTCGGCATCGCCCACCTGTTCGGCGGGGGCTCGCTGGTGATGCTGATCCTTGGTGGCATCCTCAGCGGTGCGCTGTTCACTTCGTTGCTGTCGGTGGTGAAGTATCTGGCCGACCCCTACAACCAGTTGCCGGCCATCGTCTATTGGCTGATGGGCAGCCTGGGCCAAGTCAACCTGAGCGACATGCGCTGGGCGGCAGTGCCCATGGTGCTTGGCATCGTCCTGCTCTGTTTTCTGGGTCGCGCACTCGACGCGCTGGCGATGGGTGACGACGAGGCGCAGGCGCTGGGCGTTCCTGTGCGGACGGTGCGGCTGATCACCATCGCCACCGCGACGTTGGTGTCGGCGCTGACCGTCTCCATCGTCGGCATGATCGGCTGGATCGGCCTGATCGTGCCGCACATCGCGCGCATGCTGGTCGGGCCGGGCAACGCCCGCCTGCTACCGGCGGCGGCGAGCCTGGGCGCGGCCTTTCTGCTCTGTGCCGACAGTCTGGCCCGCAACCTGTTCACGACCGAGTTGCCCATCGGCATCGTCACCGAGCTGCTCGGCATACCGGTTTTCCTGTTCGTGTTGGGCCGTGTGCGGCGAGGTTGGACGCAATGAGGTGCTGGCCATGATCGAAGCCCGTGACATCGAGTTCGCCTATCGCGGCAGGCGCGTGTTGAACGGCGCAACCCTGGCGCTGGCACCCGGTGAACTGGTCTGCCTGCTCGGCGCCAATGGTGCGGGCAAGAGCACCTTGCTGAAGATATTGCTGGGCTTGCTCAAACCGCTGGCCGGAAAAGTCAACCTTGGTGGCACGGCTCTGGGCGACATTGACCGGCGATCACTGGCGCGGCAGCTCGCCTACGTGCCGCAGGTGCACACCGCACCCTTTCCCTACACCGTGCGTGAAGTGGTGCTGATGGGCCGACTACCAGCCACCGGTTTGTTGCGCGCGGCTGGCTTGGACGATCACCGCGAGGTGGATCAGGCGCTTGACCACTTGGCCATTGGCCATCTCGCAGAACGCCCCTACACCGAGGTCTCCGGCGGCGAGCGGCAGATGGCGCTGATCGCCCGCGCCCTGGCGCAGGACGCGCGCCTGCTGGTCATGGACGAGCCGCTGGCGGGTCTCGACTATGGGCATCAGGTTCGCCTTCTGGCACGGCTGGAGAGCCTGGCCGAGGAGGGCTATGGGGTGCTGATGACGACGCACGATCCAGATCAACCGCTGTCTGGCTGCCAGCGCGTGGCCATGCTGATCGATGGCCGCATTGCCGCTGATGGCACGCCCGCCGACGTGTTGACATCAGCCGCCATTTATCAACTGTATGGCGTGCAGGTCGACCTGCTGCGCGCTGCCAACGGCTGCGGCATCGCCTTCCGGCCATCGAATAGGAGTTCCACATGCTCGCCATGAACGCCCGTCAGTACAACGAACAGACCATGAAAGGGCTGTTTCGCAAGATCTACCCGGTGATCGCCGAACAGGCCATGGCCCGCACCGGTATCCGCAGCGGGCTGTGTCTCGATCTAGGTGGCGGACCGGGCATGCTCGGCATTTGCGTGGCCAAGGCGAGCGACTTGCAGGTGGTGATCGTCGATCCGTTGCTGGAGTGCATTGAACAGGCCAACCAGAACATTGCCGAACACCGCATGGCGGATCGTGTCACAGCCGAACTCGGGCAAGCCGAGGCTTTGCCCTTTCGCGCAGGATCGGTCGATCTCGTGGTGAGTCGCGGTTCCATCTATTTCTGGGAAGACCAGCGACTGGGCCTGCGCGAAATCCTTCGCG
Organism: Rhodoferax sp.; assembly: GCA_031291305.1. Classification (GTDB taxonomy): domain Bacteria; phylum Pseudomonadota; class Gammaproteobacteria; order Burkholderiales; family Burkholderiaceae_C; genus Rhodoferax. The sequence continues at coordinate 3,556 of JARLJH010000018.1, forward strand.
TGCTGCGACCGGGCGGCTGGGCCTTCGTTGGCGGCGGTTTTGGCACACGCGAACTGCGCGACGAAATCCTCGCCGAGAAGGCCCACGACAGCGAATGGAACAAAGCCCGCAAGGCGCGCGGCAACCAGCATCCGCCCGAGCACTTTCGCGCCATGCTGGCCGAGCTGGCCATCGACGGCGTTGTCGACTCTGGCGACGAGGGCATGTGGATCGTCTTTTGCAAACCGCAGGCGAGCGCATGAGCAGCACATTCAACGCTTTTGCGCTGTTCGCCAATTTCGAAAATCCGTTTGGCGACACCGCCCGCGCCCTGCGCGAATCGGTCGATACAGTGGTGCACGCCGAAGAACTCGGCTTTGAGCAGGTCTGGCTGACCGAGCATCACTTCAATGCCTTCAGCGTCAGCGCCTCAATCTTTGCGCTACTGGCGCATCTGGCGGCAAAGACCAGCCGCATCCAGCTCGGCGCTGGCGCGGTGTTGCTGCCCTTTCACGACCCAGTGCGCGTCGCCGAAGATGCGGCAACGGTGGACGCACTATCCGGTGGCCGGTTGCTGCTGGGCTTGGGCAAGGGCGGGCCGTTTCCCGATCAGTTTCGCCATTTCGGCGTGACGCACGACGAAAGCCGCTCGCGCCTGCACGAAGCGCTCGACCTGTTGGAAAAAGTGTTCGCTGGCACCGGGGTCTCGCACCAGAGCACGCATTACCGCTACGACGGCCTCAGCGTCTATCCCCGCCCGATCCGCTCGCCGCTGCCGGTCTGGCTGGCCAGCATGGCCGACGAAAGCCTGGCGCTCGCGGCGCAGCGCGGCTACGGCCTGATGGGACCGTCAGCCGCACCGGTGGCGAAGATGCGCGCGCTGCTGGATGCCTTCGATGCGCTGCAACCAAAAAACAGCCCGCCCTTTGTACTGGCCCGCTACCTGCTGTGCGATCAAGACCATCGGTGTGCGCGAGAGGAGGCGCTGCCCTTCATCCGCGACTTCGGCAAGAACATGCGCGCCGCGATCAAGCGCATTCCCGCCGAACCGCCGGTGCAGCCGTTCGGCGAGCCTGCTGCGGCGTATGAGGAAGACGCGATGCTGGCCAACGCCATCGTCGGCGACCCTGCCGCCTGCATCGAACAATGCCTGGCCTTGCGGCAAGCGCTGGGCGACCGGCCCGTGGTGCTGCTGCTCAAACCGGCATCCTATGACCCGCTCGTCAACCGAAGTTCACTGAGTTTGTTTGCCGAGCGCGTGCGCCCGGCCTTGCTGTAAAGATGCCGTCGATGCGCCAGGTCGGCGCTGGCGCTGAGCAACACCATTCCTTGCAGTGCTCGACCATGGAGCGGTGCGGGTAGCGCTGAAATTGATCGCTGACAGGAACCGCTGCCAACATCGGCGAGCATGCTGGCGGTGAGCTGGTTCAACGAAGCGCCACCGCTTGCAATCCCCGCGCTAATCAGTCAGCCCAGGCCCGTCAACGGCCTGTCTGCCAAGCTGGTTGGCTCGAAAACCATACATCCGTGTGACTTTTAGGCCTCTAGCTCTTTCACTGCATAGATATATAGCTATATTTTGAATAGCTTCAGGACAAGATACCCGGATGCAATTCGGCCTGTTGACCACCACAGTGCCTGGTCACGACATGGGTGTAGATCGGCCTCGTCCCTGACACCCCTGGTTGTCACAAAAATGAAATGTATCCCCATAAGAATGGAATGGGTTTATCAATTCATTTTCAGGGTTCACCGTCATCATGCGTCTTCGAAATTTCACTCTCCCGAGCCTGTCCTTGCTGGCGCTCGTCATTGCCGGATGCGGCAGCGTTGGCGGCGACCATCTGGTTGCCACCAAAGCGACCATCGCCGTGATTGGCGATATGCCCTATGGCAAAAATCCGAAAGACACGGCGGAGTTCAATGCCAACCCTGCCTTCATCGCCGCGATCAACAGCGACAAAGATGTATCCATGGTGATGCACGCGGGTGACATCCATTCTGGCTCGGAGTATTGCACGCTGGATTACGACGCGGCGATTTACAACCAGTGGACTGCCTACAAGACCCCGTTGGTCTACACGCCTGGCGACAATGAGTGGGCAGATTGCCACAAGAAAAAAGAAGGCGGTGGCAGCTATGACAAAGCCACCGGAACCGTCCACCATGTTCAAGACGCCAGTGGTCGCGTGATCAACTACGCGGGCGGTGACCCGCTTGCCAACCTTGAACTGGTCCGATCCATCTTCTTCTCACCCGCAGGCAAGACGCTGGGCGACGCGATGACGGTGCATACGCAAGCCCAGGAGTTTGATGCGGCCCATCCGACAGACAGCAGCTTCGTCGAAAACGTCTGGTTCGAAAAAGCCGGTGTCATGTTCGTCACGCTGAACATTCCTGGCGGTTCCAACAATGGCACGGATCACTGGTTTGGCACACCAACCATGAGCCCGACACAACAAAAACTGGTGACAGATGTGACAGGTGCCGCCCTGCGCTGGCTGGATACCGCCTTTGCCAAGGCCAAAGCCAACGGCAATGTCGCCGTGGTGATCTTGGAGCAGGCCGATATGTGGGATCTGGATGGCGACAAGATGTCCGACCAACACCTGACCGAATACAAGCCATACATCGACAAGATTGCTGCGCTCACCACAGCGTATGCCAAGCCGGTGTTGCTGATCAATGGCGACTCGCACATCTACCGCTCGGACAACCCGCTGGTCAAAGGTGCCGCCTGCCAAGTTGAAGTGCCATCAACCATCGGTAGCAAGAAGACGGTCACCATTCCCTGCACCGAAAGCGTTGCCAATGGCGCTTTGAAGGGTTTGACCGATGCCGACCCCTACGGCATTGTTCAGGTCAAAGGCAATCCCGGCTTTGCGCCCAGCTATAACGTTGTCAACTTTCACCGTCTGGTCGTGCATGGCAACGCCATGGCAAGCAGCACGGATCAGGAGTATGTCAAGCTGACGATCGACCCCAGCGTCAACGCTGTCGCCAGTGAGAACGCGTTTGGCCCCTTCACCTGGACGCGCGTGCAACCTTGAGGCTCGTTTGAGGCTCGAAAAAATATATATGCTTTTTCGGGCCCAAGCCCTTTCAGATTAAGGGCTAGCAGCTACTTATTCAATAGTGGGCAACTTCAAGCTGTGAACGCTCGTTCCGGCATCGCCGTCTACATCAAAGCGACGCTCGGTAAAACGAATTTCGTTTTTCTCGTAACGCACAAGGCTGCTGGCGCGGGTGCCGTAACCAGGGGTGGCGACAAACACAGCTGAGAGGGCGCGCTCCAGCGCCAGCGGGACGCCGGTGGCTGGCAACTCAGCATCAGGCGCGGGGCTGCGGTCTTGCAACAGTGCCATCAGTTGCACATCACTGGTTCGCCTTTGAAGCAGCAGGTCTTGCAAACCGGTTTGGAGTTGACTCAGCTTCGGCCAGGGCGTGTGAAAGTCTGCGTTCGAGACAGCACCGACACCAGGCGCCATGCTCAACACACGGGCGTCACGACTTTGCAGCCCCATCAAGGTGGTGCCATCAAACACCAGCAGATTGAACGGGTTGTACTGCGCCGCTTGACCCTGAAGCTGGCCCAAGTAATCGCTGGAAGAAACGTCACCGCGCAGAAAGCCGCTGACCAGTTCACCGCGCGATGGGGCATCGCTGCGCATCATGGCCGGAGCACGGTAGTTGGTGAGTGCGGCCATCCGACCGCAGCGGCTCACGCCCAGCCAGGTGCCACCCGCCTGCAGATCGCGACCGGCCAGAATCGGCGCATCCTCCCAATGGTGCAAGGCGGCGGTGGGCCGCGCATAAAACTCGTCGCGATTGGCCACCAGCAACAGCGGGCTGTCGCTGCCGGGTTGCCAGTTCCAGGCGATCAGGCACATGGCTGGTGGCGCTCAGCTGCTGACACGCCGAAAGCCACCCGAGGCCAGCATCAGGTTTTGCGTATAAGGGTCTTGTACCCGGTGCGCGGCCAGGTCATCGGAGCTGAGCAGCTCAACCGTCTTGCCGCGCTGCATCACCATCAGGCGCTCACACAGATGTGTGACCACCGCCAAGTCATGGCTGACCATGATGAAAGTCAGACCACGTCGGGCGCGCAAGTCTTCCAGCAGGTTCAGCACCTCGGCCTGCACCGAGGCATCCAGCGCCGATGTCGGCTCATCCAGCAGCAAGATCTGCGGCTCCAGAATCAGCGCCCGGGCGACGGCGATGCGCTGGCGCTGGCCACCCGAGAGTTGGTGCGGATAGCGAAACCGGAAACCCGTGCCCAGACCAACCTCGTCAAGGGCGCGTTCGATGCGCTCCTGCTCGTCGCCGATGCCGTGAATGGCCAGTGGCTCGGCCAGAATTTTGTCCACTGTGTGACGCGGGTGCAGAGAACCGTAGGGGTCCTGGAACACCATTTGCACCAGTCGCCGAAACGGCTTGCTGCCGGGCGTGGGCAAGTCTTGCATAGCGTCACCGACCAGCTGCACGCTGCCGGTTTTGGGAGCCAAGCCGCAAATGGCACGCAACACCGTCGATTTACCAGATCCAGATTCACCGACGATGCCAAAGCTCTCGCCCGGCTGAACGCAGAACGATGTGTCAGCCACGGCCACAAAGTCGCCAAATGCCACGTGCAACTTCTGTACGTCCAGGCCCACAGATTTGGAGGCGCGTTTCACCTCACTCATAGCGCCCACTCTGGCTGACGATTCAGCGTAGGCAAGGGGTGGCGGTCGTCGCCCAGTTTGGGCAGGCAATTCAGCAGACCTTGGGTGTACGGGTGTTTGGCATTCACGAGGCCACCCGCCTGCAGTTCTTCGACCACCTTGCCGGCGTACATCACCAGGATGCGGTCACAGAAGGTAGACACCAGCCGCAGATCGTGCGAGACAAAAATCAGGCCCATGCCGCGCTGCACCACCAGTGCATCCAGAATCGACAACACCTGCAGTTGCACGGTCACATCCAGCGCGGACGTTGGCTCATCGGCTATCAGCAGGTCAGGGTTGGCAATCAGCATCATGGCAATCATGGCACGCTGGCCCATGCCACCTGACACCTCGTGCGGATAGAGATTAAACACTCGCTCGGCATTGTCGATCTGCACAGACACCAGCGCCTGCAGGGCTGTGGACTTGGCTTGCTTAGCTGAGACAGCGGTGTGCGCCTGCAAGGTTTCCATGATCTGCTTGCCAATGGTCATCACCGGATTGAGCGAAAACTTGGGGTCTTGCAGCACCATGGCGATGCGCCCGCCACGCAGCTCGCGGCGCTGCCTGGGCGAGCAGTTCAGCAAATCGACGCCGTTGAACGTCAAGCGCTTGGCGCTAACGCGACCCTCTGGTGCGGTCAGTCCCAGAATGGCGCGGCCGGTCTGCGACTTGCCCGAACCCGATTCGCCCACAATGCCAAGACGCTCGCGCCCCAGGGAAAACGACACACCGCGTACCGCCTCAACCCAACCACCGTCGCGATTGGGAAAAGAAACGCGCAAGTCATCCACCACCAGCATGGGTTCTTGAGCAATGCTGCTTGTGCTCATTTCACCCCCTTAGGGTCCAGCGCATCGCGCAAGCCGTCACCCAGCAAGTTGAACGCCAGGCTGATCAGGAAAATGGCTGCACCGGGTGCGGCGGCCACCCACCACTGATCCAGCACATACTGGCGACCATTGGCGATCATCGCCCCCCACTCCGGGCTGGGTGGCTGCGCGCCCAGACCCAGAAATCCCAGGCCTGCCGCAGTGAGGATGATGCCCGCCATATCCAGCGTGACGCGCACGATGACCGACGATATGCACAGCGGCATGATGTGCTTGAACACAATGCGCCACGGCGAAGCACCAATCAACTGCACGGCGGCGATGTAATCAGTCTGGCGAATCGTCAGCGTCTCGGCCCGCGCCAGCCGGGCATACGCTGGCCAGGAGGTGATGGCGATGGCAATCACCGCGTTCTCGATACCCGGCCCGAGCGCAGCGACAAACGCCAGCGCCAGGATCAGCTTGGGAAACGCCAGAAAAATATCCGTGATGCGCATCAGCCCGGCATCCACCAGACCACCGGCGTAGCCCGCCACCGTACCCACCAGCAGACCAATGGGTGCAGCGAGCACCGCCACCAGAATCACCACAAACAAGGTGATGCGCGAACCAAAAATGAGGCGCGACAGGATATCGCGCCCCTGATCGTCCGTGCCCAGCCAGAAGTGCGTCGAAGGCGGCAGCAGGCGCGTGGTGCGCAAATCACCCACCGTGGGCGAATAAGGTGCCAACTGGTTGGCAAAAAGTGCCACCAAAACCAGCACCAGCACAATGACCAGCCCCAGCATGGCCAGACGGTTGCGGGTGAAAGTGCGCCAGGCGCCGTAGGCACGCCCCAGTGCAGCTTGCCTGCGCGAAGCCGGTCGGTCTGACATCAGCCAGGCATGCAAGCCACCGGCTTCTTCGACGCTCATAACATTTTTGCTACTCATCGGTTGCGTGTCCTCGGGTCCAGCGTGCGGTACAGCAGGTCAGACAGCAGATTCAGGCCGATGAATACCGAGCCCACCACAATGGTGCCACCCAGCACCGCGTTCATGTCCGCGTTTTGCAGCGAATTGGTGATGTAAAGGCCCAGCCCCGGCCAGGCAAACACGGTTTCGGTCAATACCGAGCCCTCCAGCAGTCCGGCATACGACAGGGTGATCACCGTGACCAGCGGCACCAACGCATTGCGCAACGCGTGGCGCCAGATGATGCGCGCTTCAGACAAGCCCTTGGCACGCGCCGCCACCACGTACTCCTGCGACAGCTCGCCGAGCATGAAAGAGCGCGTCATACGGCTGATGTAGGCCAGCGAAAAATAGCCGAGCAGCGAGGCCGGCAGGATCAGGTGCGAAAACGCATTGCGAAAGGCCTCCCATTGACCCTGCATAGCCGTATCCAGCAGCAGGATGCCGGTAACCGGCGTGACCATGTACTCATAGGTAACGTCAATGCGCCCGGGCCCGGCAACCCAGTCCAGCCGCGCATAAAACAGCACCAGTGCCATCAGCCCAAGCCAGAAGATCGGCACCGAATAGCCAATGAGCCCCATCACGCGCACCACCTGATCAACCACGCCGCCGCGGCGCACCGCTGCCCACACACCCAATGGCACGCCCATACTGGCGCCAATCAGAATGCCCAGCGTGGCCAGCTCGAACGTGGCCGGGAAGGCGCGCTTGATATCCTGCAGCACCGGGTTGGAGGTCAGCACCGAGGTGCCAAAATCACCGTGCAGCACCTTCGACACGTAAAGGCCAAACTGCACGTACAGCGGCTTGTTCAGCCCCATTTCCTCGCGCACACGCTGCACCACAGACTCGGGCGCGTGGTCACCCACGACAGCCAACACTGGGTCCACCGGAATGACACGACCAATGAAAAAAGTGACTGCCAGCAGGCCCAGGTAGGTCAGGACGATGGCCAGCGCAAAGCGCGCCAGGGCTCGAGAAAATTTCATGAATAAAAAAGGCGCCACCTTGCGGTGGCGCCCGAGGTTTCAGGCATCAGCGTTTGACAGCGCGGTAAACGTAGTTGGTGTCCTGCGTAGGACCGACGCGGAACCCGCTCACATTGGTGCGGTACGCCGCCACTTCGGTCTGCTGGTAGATCATGATGAAGGGGCTGGTGGCACGGAACTCAGCCTGCATTTTTTCGTACATGGCCTTGCGTTTGAGCGGGTCACGCTCCAGCACCGCTGCATCCGCTTGCATGGATAGCGCCGGTGCCTCCCAGGCATTGCGCCAGGCCAGCGGCTTGACCTTGGCCGTGTCCGAGTTGTCGGGGTTGCGCACAAAGTCGGTGTTGGAATTCGGGTCCCAGTAGTCCACACCCCACTGGCCGATATACATGTCATGCGTGCGGGCACGGTACTTGGTCAACACCTGTTTGCCATCGCCAGGGATGATTTCGATGTCAATACCAGCCAGCTTGGCGGTTTGCTGGAACGCCTCGGTGATGCCCTGCACTGGTTGCACCGTGCGCATATCGATAGTCACCTTGAAGCCGTTCGGATAACCCGCCTTGGCCAGCAAGGCCTTGGCTTTTTTCACGTCGAGCTTGTACGGATTGACCTTGCTGGCACCCAGTATGCCCAGCGGCAGGAAGTTCTGTTGGATCACCCCAATGTTCTTGATGATGGTGTCACCAATAGCCGAGTAGTCCACCAGCCACTTAAAGGCCTCGCGCACCTCGGGCTTGGCCAAAATCGGGTTTTTCTGGTTCAGACTGATGTAGTAAACCGTGCCCTTGGGGCTGGAGGTGGTCAAGATTCCCTTGTTGGCCGTCACTGCAGCCAAATCCTGCGGCGTCAGGTTGCGTGCGATGTCCACATCACCTTTTTCCAGCATCAGACGCTGAGTGGCAGATTCCTTGATGTGCCGGTAAATCACACGGGCTGGTTTGGCCTTATCCGCATAGTAGTTGTCATTGCGCTCAAACACTAGCACCTCGTTCGGACGCCATTCACGCACTTTCATTGGGCCAGAACCGGCGTAATTGGTCTTCATCCAAGCGGCACCCAGGTCGCCATTGACCTCCTTCGACAGCACCAGTTTTTTGTCCAGAATCGAGCCCACAGTGGAGGTCAGGCAGTTCAGCACAAAGGAGGGAGCATAGGGCTTATCGACCTCAATCGTCAGACTCAGCGGCCCGGTTTGCTTGATCTTGTCTTTGACGTTGTCCTTGGTGAAGCCGAACTGTCCCAGAATGAACGCCGGGCCTTTATCCATGATCACCGCGCGCTGCAATGACCACGCCACATCGTCTGCGCTCAGCGGGTTGCCGGATGCAAATTTCAGACCGGGTTTGAGTTCAAAGGAATAGGTCTTGCCATCCTCAGACACCTTCCAGCTCTTGGCCAGGTCACCGTAGAGCTTGGACGGGTCAGTCACTTCGTAGCGCACCAGTTGACTGTAGGTATTGCCAATCATCTCGGCCGTCGATAGCTCGAACGTTTCACCCGGGTCCAGCGTGATCATGTCGTCAAAAGCCAAAGCGACAACCAATGTGTCTGCCGGCGTCGCAGCCAAGGCAGACACTGAGCCCAGGCTGAGCGTCAGCGCACCAGCGCCAGCCATGGTGCCAAGCTGGCGGCGTGTCATCTGAAGATTCGAATGTTTCATGGATCAAGCTTTCAGGTTAGAGGTGACCAAGACAAGCAAAAAATAGACCAAAGATCATTATGTAACAGGCAAACCTGCGCTCATGTCCCGCACGCTGGGCTGGGCCAGATAAAACCACTCATTACCCGGTGTGGCATTGGCGTTGGGGAAAACAATGTAACCGTCCATCGACGCCAGCACCGGTGTGCCGTCATGGCGTGTGGCCACCTGCTGGCCCGCAGAAATGGGGTCAAAGCTGGACCACGGGCGGATGAACGCATCGTCGGGGTGATACCGGTCCACCACCTGCGCCAGCCGCAGCAACTCCAGGTTCTGACAAGCCGGTGGCGCGGGCGCGTCAACCAAGCCCAGATGGGCCAAAGTGTTGCGAATCGCCCGGTAGGCCACCTCGGGCGCTGCCGGGTCCGCATGCTGTCCACATTCGAGCGTGATGGCGTATCCGCCCTGGCTGCGCATGTACTCGGTAGTGCCAACGCCATAGCTTGGGTCGGTGCTGAGCAAGCCTGCACGACTTTGGGGCGGTGTGCGCGCCAAGCGCTGTTGCACGCCCAACGCGTAGGTGGACAACCAGCCCTCGACCACGCGTCGCACACCCAGGCGCAGGGCCAACGCCTGTTCAGCCAGCGCATGCGTGAAGGGCTCCAGATCGCCGGTGTTGTCAGCCGGGCCGAGCATCGCAAACGGCTCGGAGGCAGCCTGAAACGTATGCAAATCCAATAGCACCTCATGTCCAGCCAGCAAGGGGCAGAGCACGTTTGCAATGCGATCCTCAAAATCTTGCGGGGTATCCGTTGGGCGCAGGTTGCGGTTCAGATTGCGATCGCCATTGCGCTGAACTTTCTGGTACGCCAGCGGATTGGTCACCGGCACAAACGTCACCGAGCCACGCACCAGTGGCAACGCACCGCTGTCCATTTCGGCCACCACACGTTCAATACCGCGCGCGCCAGCCACCTCGTTGCCATGTACCGCGCCCAGCACAATCAGGCGTGGACCCGGCTCAAGACCGACAAAACGGTGCATACGCAATTGGCTGGTCGGATAGGCCAGCGCGGGCTGGCGGTCAAGTGATTCAGACATCAAAAACCTTCACATTGGTCAAGCCATGTACGGCGGTAATACCCAAGCCAGGGGCATCAGGCAAATGGATCCAGGGGCCATCCATTTGCATGCCTCCCTGCACGGGGTTGGCGGCACACAACTGCGGGCCATCCAGATCGATATAGGACACCACATCTTCAAACGCCACAGCAAAGTGCGCTGCGGCGGTAACGCTGATGGCGCTCTCAAGCATACAACCCATCAGGCAGGTTCGGTGATGCAGGCGCGCCAGGCTGGCCAACTCAATGGCCTGGCTGATGCCCGCAGTCTTCATGAGTTTGATGTTGATGACATCGGCGCTGCCAGAAGACAGAATGTGCAGCGCTTGCCGAGCTGAAAATACGGCCTCGTCAGCCAAGATGGGGGTCAGGGTATGGTCGGTCACGAATTTGAGCCCCGCCACGTCGTCAGCCTTGACCGGTTGCTCGACGAACTCCAGCGCAACACCGGCTTTTTCAATCGCCTGGATCACCACCACGGCTTGCTTGGGCGTCCAGCCTTGGTTGGCATCCAGACGCAGTGCCACGTGCGCACCCACCGCATGCTCAATGGCCAACACGCTGTCCACATCATCCTGCCAGGTGTGTCCGCCAACCTTGATCTTCAGGCAGTCAAACCCATCGGCAACCGCACGCAGGGCATGACTGACCATGACATCCACATCGTTGACGCTGATGGTCACATCGGTCTTCAGCTGCGGATCGCCACCACCGAGCAGTTGGTACAAAGGCACGCCCATACGTTGCGCACGTAGGTCATACAAGGCGATTTCCAGCGCGGCTTTCAGGCTGCTGTGGTGAATTGCACTTTGGTGCACAGTGCGCAGCAGGGCGTTGAAATCCAGCATTTTCTTACCCAGCAGGCGTGGTGCGATCAGATCCAAGGCGGCACGCATGGAACCCAGCAAATCACCCGTGATCACTGCGGTGGCAGGCGCCTCGCCATAGCCAATGAGTCCGCCGTCTGTCTCGATCATGAGCACCAGATCATGCACCTCGGCGACGCTGCGAACGGCTGTTTTGAAGGGGACTTTGAGGGGAACTTTGATCTCACCAACGGTGATGCGCTTGATCAGCATGGCTTGTCCTGGATGGATACGCCCGGATAGGGCTTCGACTCGGGCTTGTGGCCGACAAATTGTAGTCAGGCTGGCGAGGCGTCAAACCTGCGACAAACCCCAATGCACGTGCTCTTGCACCAGCGCGCTGGGGTGCCCAAGGCGGCTGCCCAATGCCTCTGCCATCACTTGCCGGTGTTCAGCACGATCAGCCACGCGCAAGGCATTGCCCAGTGCCACGGCCACGTTGCGAAGCCAGCGCTCGTGGCCAATGCGCCGGATCGGACTGCCCTCAGTCAGACGCAGAAATTCGTCTTCTGTCCAGGCAAAGACGCTCACCAGCGCCTGATCCGTCACACTAGCTCGGGTTTCGAAATCTGGCAAGGTGCTGGTTTGGGCAAACTTGTTCCACGGGCAAATCAGCTGGCAGTCGTCACAACCGTAAATGCGGTTACCCATCAGCGGGCGCAACGCCAACGGAATCGGTCCGGCGTGCTCGATGGTCAGGTACGAGATGCAACGCCTGGCGTCAAGGTGGTACGGCGCCACAATGGCTTGCGTGGGACAGACACTGATGCAGGCGCGGCAAGTGCCGCAATGCGCGCTGACCGCAGGCGTGGGCGGCAAGGCAATATCAACAAAGATTTCACCCAGAAAAGCCATTGACCCAGACTCACGGTTGAGCACCAGCGTATGTTTGCCACGCCAGCCCAAGCCGCTGCGCGTGGCCAGTTCGACTTCGAGCACCGGAGCCGAGTCGGTAAACACCCGGTAACCCAGAGGCGAGAGTTCAGCGGCGATGCGTTCACTGAGCTTCTGCAGGCGGTTGCGCAGCACCTTGTGGTAGTCGCGGCCACGTGCATACAGCGACACGATGGCAACATCCGTGCGCTTCAAGCGATCAAATTCCATCGCCTGCCAGCCGTCTGGTGTGCTTGCGGGCAGATAGTCCATGCGCGCGGTGATCACGCTCAGCGTACCCGGCACCAGCTCAGACGGACGTGCACGCTTCATACCGTGCGCCGCCATGTAGCCCATGTCGCCGTGGCAACCCGCTGACAGCCAGGCGGATAATCCGGGCTCTGCGGTCGCCAAATCCACCTCCGCCACCCCAATTTGGGAAAATCCCAATGCACGCGCCCAGTCCCCGATCCTGGAGACCCATTCACTGCCGTCACGATGTATTCTGAAACTGTCCACCTGCCCATTGTAAAAACCGTTGTCTGGCCCGATGAAGCGGCCACGCGCAGCTTTGCTTCGGGGCTGGCCATGCAGCCAGCGATCAGCAACGCATTCATCGAGCTGCGCGGCGACCTGGGGGCTGGCAAAACCACGCTGGTGCGGCACCTGCTGCGCGCTTTGGGCGTGACTGGGCGCATCAAAAGCCCCACCTATGCGGTGGTGGAGCCCTATGAGCTGCCAGGCCTGAATGTCTGGCACTTTGACTTTTACCGCTTTAGCGACCCACGCGAATGGGAAGAAGCCGGCTTTCGGGACATCTTTGCCAGCCCCGGCCTGAAGTTGGCTGAATGGCCGGAAAAAGTGGCGGGCCATCTGCCTCTGGCCGACTTGGTGGTGCAACTGGCGACGGTCGATGACCACACACGTCAGGTGACTCTGACCGCACAAACCCCTACAGGGGTGACACTTATGTATTTTTTTGATAGCATGCTGGCATTCTCAGACAAGGGCCTGAAGGCTATTGAACTGGATGACACACCCATGAACCAAGTAACCGCTCCCAACGGAAACAGCGCATGAAGCGCCGCGACTTTGTACACACTGGCGCGCTGGTGCTGCTGCTGGGCGCGCAGGAGCTGGCACGCGGTGCCACCATTCTGGCAGTGCGGGTGTGGCCGGCACCCGACTATTCGCGCGTCACCATCGAGTCCGACACCCCCCTGTCCTTCACCCAGAACTTTGTGCCCGACCCGCCTCGGCTGGCAGTAGACGTGCGCGGCATTGACCTGAACCAGGCCCTGAAAGAGCTGGTAGCCAAGGTGGTGGCCAGCGACCCCACCATCCGGGGCATCCGCGTCGGACAGTTCAGCCCCGAGGTTGTGCGCCTAGTGTTCGACCTGAAGCAGCCAGTGGCGCCACAGGTCTTCAACCTCAAACCCGTGGCCGCCTACCAGCACCGGCTGGTGTTTGACCTGTACCCCACACAGGTGGCGGACCCGCTGGAGACCCTGATTGCCGAGCGCATGCACGATGCGGCACCAGCAACGCCCAAGACGACGACCACGGCCGACCCGCTTGGCGAACTGATCGCCAAAAAAGCCGACAATGCCGCCTCTGACGCTGCAATGCCCGCCAACAAAGTAGCCACTAACCGCACTAACGATACCGCAGAAAAGATAGCTGGAAGCCAAGGTGCGACAGGGGCTTCAGGCCAAAAAAGCCTAAAAGACTCTGACGGACCCTTTATGTCGGTGCCGCGTCCCGAAGCAACCGACAGGCTGATCATCATCGCCTTGGACCCTGGACATGGCGGCGAAGACCCCGGCGCCATCGGTCCCGGCGGTACGCGAGAAAAAGACGTGGTCTTGCGTCTCGCCCACCGTCTGCGCGAACGCATCAACGCCACCACCGCCAATGGCAACGCCATGCGGGTCTTCATGACACGCGACTCCGATTTCTTTGTGCCACTGGGTGTGCGCGTGGACAAAGCGCGCCGCGTCCATGCAGACCTGTTCATCAGCTTGCACGCCGATGCATTTTTCACACCCAACCCGCAAGGGGCCAGCGTGTTTGCGTTGAGCCAAGGCGGCGCATCGAGTTCGGCGGCACGCTGGATGGCGGCCCGGGAAAACAAGGCCGACCAGATTGGCGGGCTGAATGTCAAAGCCAAAGACGCGCAAGTCACGCGCGCCCTGCTGGACATGAGCACCACTGCGCAGATCAAGGACAGTCTGGTCTTGGGCAGCGCCATGCTGGGCCAGATCAAACGGGTGGGCAAGCTGCACAAGGGCCAGGTCGAACAAGCCTCGTTCGCCGTGCTCAAGGCACCCGACATTCCCAGCGTGCTGGTTGAAGCCGCCTTCATCAGCAACCCTGAAGAAGAAGCCAAGCTCAACAGCGACGCCTACCAGGAGCACCTGGCCGACGCGCTGATGAAGGGCATTGAGAGCTATTTCGCCAAAAATCCGCCGCTGGCGCGTGGCCGCACGGCCTGATCGCGTTCCAAGCCTGCCTGAGTCAGCGGGTTTCGGGGTTAACCCTGAAACAGCAAGAAGCCATCAGAGTGCACACTTCGTCACCCATTGACTGGCTTCTTGACCGTTATTTCTCAGCACCATGTCCGACACAAGCATTGATTTTTACCGCGCCATTTTTTCCAAAACAGCCATTGGGCAACAGGAGGTGCAAAGTCGAACGCTCAGGCTGCATCCGTTGGTACGGCGACTGCTGATCCTGGTGGACGGCAAGCGCAGTGGCCAGGAACTGGCCACCTTCGTCGATGGTCACGCTGCAGCCGACCTGCTGAACGAGTTGCTGACCCAAAAATGTGTCGAGGTGAGTGCCTCTCTGCCTGCTGCAACGGCCGCCGCGCCAGCGCCAGCAACGCGTGGAGAAGCAGTGTCCGCAATCATGGACAACACTGCTCTGGCAAACTTGCCTCCGCCTGAAAACCGTAGCGCGAAAGAGGTGGAGATGGCGCGCAACTTCATGATCAATACGGTCAACATGGAGTTTGGCCTGCACATGCGACTGTCACTCACCGAAGCCATCAGCAACTGCGCAACAGCAGATCAGCTTCGGCAGGTGTATCCGTTGTGGTCCTCGACCATGGCGTCCAGCCGCAGCGCTGCCAAAGAACTGCCCGCGCTGACCGAAAAGTTGCTGCGCGTGCTTTGATTCCCTCTCCAAATCATTTGTGTCTAGGCGTCGAGCCGCAGGCGTTACCGGCGCAAGACAAAGCGCGATAACAACGACACGGATGATTTGAAAAGGGAATGTGGTTCAGTACCAAGGCACCTGCACATCTGCCCGACTGCGGCACTGGGCAATGCGCACGGCATTGGGCTCGTCGGTGCTGGCCATCCAGTCCAGCGCCTGCTGCTCGGTGCGACCAAAGCGCATGTGGCGAGCCAGCAAACGTTCGTGCCGCAAGGCGTCAGGCACATCCAGATACCACACCTCGTCCAGAACTTCGGTGACCTGGTTCCAGGGCGCCTCTGGCAGCAGCAGATAGTTGCCCTCGGTGACGATCAAACGCGTCAGCGGCAGCACAGCGATGGCACCGGCAATGGCCTCTTCGAATTCGCGGCGATATTCAGGGGCGTACACCACTTCATCGGCGGGCTGGGCGTGAATGCGCCGCAGCAGGTTGACATAGCCCGCAGCGTCAAACGTATCGGGCGCACCCTTGCGGTTACGCCGCCCCAGGCGCTGCAACTCGCTGTTGGCAAGGTGAAAGCCGTCCATGGGCACCACTTGCACCAGGTCGCCAAACTGGTCCTGGATGGCCTGCGCCAGGGTGGATTTGCCAGCACCGGGCGCGGCAACGAGGCCCAGAATCTGGCGACCGCCGATGGCAAGAAGATGTTGGAGACGCTGCTGGCAAACCTCGGGCAAGGTGATGGGGCTGGCGGGTGTCATGCTTGACATTGCATTCAAATCAATAGCTATATGCGCTTTATTCATAAGGGCTACGGGCCGATTATTCATATAAGCAAACTCATCCTGCGAACGACATGGCAACCGTCTCCAGTCTGTCCAACACCTCGGAGCGCGTCGGCGGCACACAGCCCCGTTGCATCACACACAGACTGGCGCTGGCAATGGCGCTGCACAAGAGGTCACGAGCCACGCCTGATGCCACTGGCGCAGAACCCCAATCCGCTGGCAGGTGATGCTGCAACATCGCCGCCACCAGACCCGCCAGAAAACAGTCCCCGGCCCCCACCGTGTCAACGACCGTGATGGGTTCCAGCTCACGCGCTTCAAACACCTGCCCGTGACGTGTCAACAGGGCAGCCCCCTTGCTGCCCAAGGTCAGGGCCAGGACGCTGGCACGGCTGCCTTTCAGCAAGTGACGCGCCTGAGCCAGCGCCGTGTCGCCCGGCAAGTCCAAACAAGTCAGGTCTTCGTCGCTGGCTTTGATGACGTCAGCGTACTGCAGCGCGGTCAGCACATGGCGGCGGTATAGCTCCAGATTGGGCATGACTGAAGGGCGCAAATTGGCATCCACCACCACCGTTCGCCCGGCCTGGCGCTGTGCGGCAAGCCAGGGCAAATAGGTTTCACCGTCATCAGGCGACAGGGCCAGCGCGCCAGTACACACCAGAGACAGGAGCTCGCTCTGCGCACAAGCCTGTGTCAGCGCGGTGGCACTGGTGGCGCGGTCAGCCACACCCTGGCGGTAAAAAGCGTAATCCGGGTGACCACTGGCATCCACATTCACCACCGCCAGCGAGGTCACCTCCGGCACCGGATCGGGCTGAGCCAGGTGTACGCCGTCTTGAACCAAAGCGGCAGCCAGCTGGCGGCCAAATCTGTCTCTGGACAACGGGTTGAGGTACAGCGTCCCAATGTCCTGACGCGCCAGGGCGCGGGCCAGGTTATAGACAGCGCCCCCCAAACAGGGCTCGAAACGACCATCGGCACCAGCAATCAGGTCGATCAACGCCTCGCCCGCAGTGGCCACTTGAACCGGGGAACTTATTTCTGGCATGTTAGGGTTTTCCATAACTAAAACAACTTGATTTAATAACTCTTGCAGGACTATAGTCCAGCCACGCTGATCCATCAAGCGTAAATACCCGGGGATCTACCCGGGACACGAGCGATGACATAACAACCCGACCGCAAGGTCACTCTCTCAAAGGAACGACATGAAATTCTCTACTCCCCTGATCCTGAGCGCATTGACCCTGGCCGTGGGCACCTCATTTGCCGCCGACAAACCCATCATTGGTCTGATTACCAAGACAGAAACCAACCCCTTCTTCGTCAAAATGAAGGAAGGCGCCAAGTCCGAAGCTGAAAAAGGCGGCGCCAAGCTGATGTCTGCCGCAGGCAAGATCGACGGCGACACTGCTGGTCAGATCACCGCGCTGGAGAACATGACCTCTGCGGGTGCCAAGACGATTTTGATCACCTCGGCGGGCGACGCCATCATCCCAACCGTGAAGAAGGTGCAGGCCAAGGGCGTGCAGGTGATTGCACTGGACAGCCCGTTTGACGGCGCTGACGCCCTGTTTGCCACCGACAACTACAAAGCTGGCATCCTGATTGGCGAATACGCCAAGGCGGCCATGGCTGGCAAAACACCCAAGATCGCCATGCTCGACCTGTTCCCCGGCCACCCGGTGGGCGCGCAGCGTCACAACGGTTTCATGAAGGGTTTTGGACTGGCCGCCAATGACGCCAAGTCCAACGAGCTGTCTACCGCTCCCGAGATCGTTTGCGCCAACGACACCAATGGCGACCGCGCCAAGGGTCAGACCGCCATGGAAAACTGCCTGCAAAAAGATCCTGACATCAATGTGGTTTACACCATCAATGAACCCGCTGCTGCGGGCGCATACAACGCACTGAAGAAGGCCGGCAAGGAAAAGGGCGTGCTGATCCTGTCGGTGGACGGTGGCTGTGAAGGCGTCAAGAACGTGGCTGCAGGCGTGATCACCGCCACCTCTCAACAATATCCGCTGAAGATGGCAGAAATGGGTGTGGCCGCTGGCCTTGAATATGCCAAGACCGGCAAGAAGGCGTCTGGCTATGTTGACACCGGTGTGACGCTGATCGCCAAGAAGGCCATCGCTGGTGTCGACAGCAAAGACACCAAGGTTGGCCTGGCTCTGTGCTGGGGCAAGAAGTAAGTTCATTCCGGATTCAGCGCAAAGTTCTCTTGCGCTGAAGTCAGGATGAGCCAGGCAACATGCAATTCGGACTCTGGTTACCCAGGGTCTGAATTCCTTCAACCTTTCGCACGGAGCCCGTGATGTCCACGACCAACAAGCGCAATATTCCCTGGGGTGCCCTGGGGCCCTGGATCGCCTTAGGCGTTACCTGCCTGTTTTTCACCACGCAATCGAGCCGCTTTCTGAGCGGTGGCAACCTCTCCCTGGTGCTGCAGCAGGTGATGGTGGTGGGGGTGATCGCCATCGGCCAGTCACTCATCATCCTCACCGCTGGCATTGACCTGTCATGCGGCATGGTGATGGCGCTGGGTGGTGTGGTGATGACCAAGTTTGCCGTCGATTACGGCTTCAATCCCTATCTCGCTATTCTGGCTGGTCTGGTGGTAACCACCGTTTTTGGCATGCTCAATGGCCTGCTGATCACCCGCATGAAACTGCCCCCCTTCATCGTGACCTTGGGCACGCTGAACATTGCCTTCGCCGTCACACAAATTTACTCAGAGGCGCAGACCATCACCGACCTGCCCCCCGCCATGACCTTCCTGGGCAACACCTTCAACATCGGTAGCACCGAAGTTAGCCTGGGAACGGTCACGATGCTGGTTCTGTATTTTCTGGCCTGGTTTGTGCTGCGAGAAACCGCACCTGGGCGTCACCTGTACGCCGTGGGCAACAACCCTGAAGCAGCGCGGCTGACCGGTATCAGTGTCAACAAAGTGCTGGTCACCATCTATTCGCTGGCCGGACTGTTTTATGGCATTGCCGCCCTGCTCTCGGTGGCGCGCACTGGCGTGGGCGACCCCAACGCTGGCACCACTGAAAACCTGGATGCCATCACCGCCGTGGTGCTGGGTGGCACCAGCCTGTTTGGCGGGCGCGGCATCATTCTGGGCTCCTTGGTGGGGGCGGTGATTGTGGGTGTATTCCGCAACGGTCTGACGCTGATGGGCGTGGCCTCGGTCTACCAAACCCTGATCACCGGCATTTTGGTAATTTTGGCGGTAGCTGCCGATCAGATGTCTCGCAAGGGAGTAAGGTGATGACACAAAATACTTCGCAACCGCTGGTCATGCAGGCCAAGGGCATCATCCGGCGCTTTGGCCAGGTGACAGCGCTGGACGGCTCCGACTTCGAGCTACGTGCCGGTGAAATCATGGCCGTCATCGGCGACAACGGCGCAGGCAAATCGTCGCTGATCAAGGTGCTCTCGGGCGCAGATATTCCGGATGAAGGCGAGGTCTTCCTGGACGGCAAGCAGGTTCACTTCAAATCGCCCATCGACGCCCGGCGTGCCGGTATCGAAACCGTTTACCAGGATCTGGCCGTGGCCCCCGCCATGAACATTGCCGAAAACCTGTTTCTGGGCCGCGAGATTCTCAGGCCCGGCTTCATCGGCCAACTGCTGCGCCTGCTGGACAAGAAAGAGATGCTCAACCAGGCCATTTCCCGCATGAATGACCTGAAGGTCGGCATCCGTTCCATGACGCAGGCGGTGGAAACGCTCTCAGGCGGCCAGCGCCAGTGCGTGGCCGTGGCCCGTGCCGCCGCTTTTGCCCAGCACGTGGTCATCATGGACGAGCCCACCGCTGCGCTGGGCGTGAAAGAAGGCAACATGGTGCTGGAACTGATTCGCCGCGTGCGCGACAAAGGCCTGCCGGTGATTTTGATCAGCCACAACATGCCGCACGTGTTTGAGGTGGCCGACCGCATCCACATCCAGCGCCTGGGCAAGCGTGCCGCCGTGGTCAACCCCAAGACCATCAGCATGAGTGACACCGTGGCGGTCATGACCGGCGCCAAGACGGTGGACGAACTACCCGCCGAGGCTCTGGCCTGACCGCACCGAACGAAAGTAAACCATGCTTAAAGGAATCAACCCCCTGCTCACCCCCAAACTGCTCAAAATCATGATGGAAATGGGTCATGACGACGCGCTGGTGTTGGCCGATGCCAACTTCACCGCCATGAGCATTGCCGCAGGCAAACCCGTCATTCGCCTGCCTAGGGTGTCGATGTGTGACGCCGTCGCGGCGGTGACATCGCTGCTGCCGCTGGCCGCCGACGTCACACACCCGGCGGCCTTTATGGCCGTCAGCGGCATGGACGACAGCTACCGCTCGGCGGTGCAACGCGACGTCATCGCCCACATCACGCCAGAATTGCTTACAGGCCAAAGCGTGGAGCCGGTAGAGCGCTATGCTTTTTATGAGCGTGCCCGCGCCGCCTATGCCATCGTCCTGACCGGCGAGTTACAGCCTTTTGGCAACTTCATCTTGCGCAAAGGGGTCATCGGCGAAAATTTGCGGCCATGACCCCCCGCCATATTGCCAACACCCCTGAACCCCCTGTATTGCTGCGCCCGCGCGGCTCCAACCATGTCGGCATGCGCCAGTTCAACGAGCGCGTGGTGTTGCAAGCCATTCGCCTCAATGGCAGCCTGCCGAAAGCCGATTTGGCGCGTCTGACCGGCCTGACCGCACAGACCATCGGCCTGATCACCACCCGGCTCGAAGACGACAACCTGGTCATCAAAAAAAGCGCCGTGCGGGGTCGCATCGGCCAGCCTTCCATTCCGCTGGCGCTCAACCCGGATGGCGCGTTTTCCATGGGTATCAAGATCGGTCGGCGCAGCGCTGACTGGTTGTTGGTGGACTTCACCGGCCAGGTACGCCAGCGCCATCGGCTGGACTACGCTTTCCCAGACATCGACACGTTGCTGCCGACAGTCGCCGTTCATCTGCAAGCCATGCATGATTCGCTCGGACCTCTCAAAGACCGTCTGGTCGGGGTTGGCCTGGCAGCTCCGTTCCAGATGGGCGGCTGGCACCGCATGCTGGGGCTGTCCGAGGCGCAGTCCGAAGCCTGGAACCGGATCGACCTGCGCGCCCAGGTGCAGGCCATGACCGAAGCGCCCGTCAGCTTTACCAAGGACACCTCAGCAGCGTGCGTAGCCGAACTGGTGGCCGGGCGCGGGCGCGACCTGAAGAACTTTTTGTACCTGTTTGTCGACACCTTTGTGGGCGGCGGGCTGGTCATCAACTCGCATTTGCACGGCGGCGTACACGGCAACTCCGGGGCCGTCGCCTCGCTGCCGATGAGCCTGGCGCACGGTACTACGTCGGCACCCGACCAATTGATCAGCCATGCCTCGTTGTGGGAACTGGAGCAGCGCCTGTCGGCCCGCCAGCTTGACCCGCATGCCGCCTACGACGAGCGCGCACTGGAATCGCCTTTTGAGCTTGAGACGCGTGGCTGGATCGACCAGGCCGCCAACGCGCTGGCGCATACGGTGATCAGCGGAACGGCTTTTCTGGACATTGATGCGGTAGTGATCGACGGCTCGTTCAGTCGCGCCCTGCTCACCCAATTGATAGCCGCCACCCAAACCTGCCTCAAGGCCTACAACTGGGAAGGCCTGTGGAGCGCGAACGTCATCGCCGGCGAGGTTGGCCCCGACGCCCGTGCCCTGGGCGGCGCCCTGCTGCCCTTGCATGCCAACTTTGCGCCGGACCGGGAGCTGTTTTTGAAGGTCGGTGGTTGACGCGCGCCAGCAGCGTGACAACCATCCACAGCATGCCCTCTGGAAGATTCTTCAAGCCATTTGGCCTTCCGGCCCTTATGCTATATGCATGAAAAGCTATAAAAATAGTATCAGCTGAGGCACAGTTGATCGGCTACATTTCGAAATGTTGAAATTTCCATAGGTTTCCCCATGAGCTACTTTCCCCAACTCTTTGCAGTCGCAGGTGTCATGTTGCTGGGCTGTATCAGCCCAGGGCCGGACTTGATGGCTGTCACGTCGCACGCGCTTGCCAAACGCCGGCCCGGCCTGATTGCCGCCTTCGGCATCGCCAGCGCGCACGCCTTGTGGGCCACGCTGGCGGTGTTTGGTTTGGGGCTGATCCTGGCCCAGGTCGCCTGGCTTTACGGTGCCATTCGCATCGCCGGTGCGGTGTACCTGGTCTATCTGGGCGTGAAAACGCTGCTCGGTCTGCGCCAACCTGCAAGCCCCATGAATGCCGCCGCCCTGCCCGTACGCAGCGGCTTGCAGGCCTACCAGCGTGGCCTGATGGTTGGCTTGACCAACCCCAAAGCGGCGGCGTTTTTCGGCAGCCTGTTTGTGACCGTGCTGCCCGCCCATGCGCCGCTGTGGGTGCATGCCGCCACCATCGGGATCGTGGCCAGCATCTCTCTGAGCTGGTTCAGCGCCATGGCCATCCTGTTTTCGACGCGGCGTGTCCAGCATGGCTACAACCGGCTGCGCAAACCGATTGACGCGGTCATGGGAAGCATTCTGATCGGTCTGGGCGCCAAGCTGGCGATGGATCGCTGAGCGGTGTCAACCCCAAAGGTGGTACGTGCTCAAACTTCGCTGCGGGTGGTCGGCAAGCGCCCACCACAAGCTACAGCCCAGCCTCCTGATGTCATTCCTGGATCAACCGCTGTGCGCTTACAGGGTTTGCCACCCGCTGTGACCGGCCAGACCCGCATGCTGGTGCTGGGGAGTTTCCCCGGTGCCACGTCGCTGGCACGCCAGCAGTATTACGCCCACCCGCAGAACGCCTTCTGGAAAATTCTTCAAGCCATTTGGCCTTCTAGCCCTTATATCACCTTGGCGGACAGCTATGAAAACCGTATCAATTGGATGCTCGACAAAGGTATCGGCCTGTGGGATGTGTACGCCTCTTGCGAACGCGAAGGCAGCCTTGACAGCGCCATCCGTGAGCCGCAGGTCAACGATCTGGCTGAGTTGCAGCGCCGCTGCCCCGAGCTGCGGTTGATCGCCCACAACGGTGGCGAGAGCTTTCGCCATGCGCGGCACAGCCGCACACTGGGTCTGCCGGTGGTGCGCCTGCCCTCCACCAGCCCGGCCAACGCCAGCTGGTCTTTCGAGCGCAAGCTGGCCGCTTGGCGCGAGGTGGTTGGCTTGGCAGGTCTGCTTTGAAAGGCAATACCTACACTGACGCCAACACGACGACCGCCCAAAACCCTGTGTCGGGTCCCGCTTTGCCACGCACAAAACCCGCTTATCCGCGGTCCGCGTTGAGGCAAGCCAACCCTTCCAACGTCGCCTGCACCGCTTGGTCAAGTGGCGTGTATGGTTCGTGGCCGAGCACTGCCAGCAGTTTTTCATTACTCATAGTCAACGGAACCTGCCAGAGATAACGCATCTCACGCAATTCACGCAGGGTCGTGACGAACGGTGAAACCAGCGTGACGAGCCACCAGGGAAAAGCACGAAGCGCTGGCTTGACACCACCGTGGCGCGCCACCACCCGGCTGATCGCCTCGGCCATCTGGGTGCCGTCAGCATCCCAATGACCCGCCATGTGAAAGCTGGCGAACGGTGCCAGTTGATCGCGCCGCAGCAACAGTTCCACCATGGTGCTTGCCACATCAGGCACATAAGACCATTGATGCCCCACACCACGGACGCCCGGCAGATTGACACGCTTGACCGACTGGCCGGGCTTGAGCAAACCTTGCGCAAACCAGCTGTTGGCCACCTGGGGGCCAAAAAAGTCACCGGCACGAACCACCAGGACCCGGCAACCCTGTTCGCTGGCCAGCCGCAGCCGATGTTCCAGTTCAACCCGGATCAAGCCTTTACGAGTGAGCGGTTGCTGCGGCGAATCCTCCTGCAACACCGGAAAGGCGCTGGGGCCATAGTTGTAGACTGTGCCCGGCAGCACAATGGTGGCGCCCTGCGCACGCGCGGCGGCAATGGTGTTGTCGATCATCGGCAACACCAGTTCGGCCCAACGCCGGTAACCCGGCGGGTTGACCGCGTGCACAATCACCGAACAGCCGCTGGCGGCGGCCAGCACATCGGCACGGTTCATCGCATCACCCGGCACCCACTCCAAACCGTCTTGTTGCGCCAAAGCCGGTGCGCCACCCCGGCGCAGAGCGCGCACCTGCCAGCCTGCCACGCGCAACTGACGCGCCACCTCACCGCCGATACCACCGGTGGCACCCAGTACCAAAGCCGTTTTGTTGTCCATCTTGAAACTCCTTCACTTGTATTGCGATAGTTGGAGTGTGAAAGGGATGGCGCTGCGAAGCAATTGACCAACATGTCACAATCTCTATACAAAAATGTATGGATAACAACATCGGCTGGGAGCTCTACCGGTCTTACTTGAGCGTGCTGAAAGAAGGTTCCCTCTCGGGTGCGGCGCGCGCCATGGGCATCGCTCAGCCGACGGTGGGGCGGCATATCGACGCACTGGAGAAGTCCCTCGGCATCAACTTGTTTACCCGCTCCCAGCATGGGCTGTTGCCCACCGAGGCTGCGTTGGCGCTGCAAGGTTTTGCCCAAACCATGAGCAGTTCGGCGGCTGCCTTCAAACGCGCGGCCGAGAGCCAGGGCGCAGGAATCCAAGGCACGGTGCGCATCACGGCCAGTGAAATGATCGGGCTGGAGGTGCTGCCACCGATCCTGGCCGAGCTGCAGATGGAACATCCTCGGTTGAAACTGGAGCTGGTGCTGACGGACCGGATTCAGGATGTGCTCAAACGCGAGGCCGATATTGCCGTTCGAATGGCTCCGCCCCAACAAGAACAACTGATTGCGCGGCGGGTAGGTGCGGTGAAGTTGGGCTTGCACGCGCATCAGTCCTATCTGGCAAGGCGTGGCACACCAAAATCACTGGCTGATCTTTCCCAGCACACGCTGATTGGTTTTGATGAAGAAACACCCTTCATACGGGAAGCACGCAAAGGTTTTCCTCTCTGGCAGCGTGATGCATTTGCCGTCCGGGCCGACAGTGACATGGCGCAGTTGGCCATGCTGCGGGCAGGCGGCGGTATTGGCATCTGCCAGCTACCCATTGCGGCGCGCACCCCGGAACTGGTGCACCTGTTGCCCGAACACTTTGCCATGGAACTGCAAACCTGGCTGACCATGCATGAGGACTTGCGCCACACGCCTTGTTATAAGCTGACATTTGCCGCCCTGCTACAGGGTTTGCAGAAGTATGTTGCCGCCTGACGTCACACTGATCTTGCCTGAACCTCTATGCTGACTCACCTCAAATACCTCTGGCTTTCCCGCCCTGGCAACACGCGCGGGGTGCTGCTGGTGATGCTCGCCATGCTGTGCTGGTCGATTTTGGACACCTGCAACAAACACCTGATGGGCTTGGGCATAGCACCCAAACAGGTGCTGTTTTTGCAGGCCACCACCGTGCTGGTGATGCTGTCGCCCTGGGTGCTTTGGACACGCGGCAAGGCGGTGGCCACCCGCAACCCGCAAATGCACTTGGTGCGTGCTGGCTTTATCGTCACCTCGGGATGGTGCGCGGCTTGGGCGGTGTCGCACCTGCCGCTGGCCGAGGCCAGTGCCTATTTGATGACGGGTAGCCTCTTCATGCTACCGCTGGGTGTGTGGCTGCTGGGCGAAAAACCGCACTGGCTGCGCTGGCTCGGTGTGGCGGTGGGCTTTGGCGGGGTGCTGACCATCCTACATCCGGGCGCGGGCATGTTGCAGTGGGCGGCGCTGGTAGCGCTGTTTGGAGCGCTGATGGAAGCCATGCTGGGGGTGGTGCTCAAAAAGTACACCGGCAAAGAACACCCGATGGCGATTCTGGTCTGGAGCCAGACCGCCTGCTGGCTGAGCTTTGGCGCCATGAGTGGCTTCACCTTGCCTGTCCTGCCCGTGGCCCTGTGGCTTTTGCTGCCGGTCATTGGGCTGGCCTCGTCAGTCATTTACCTGGCCTACTTTTTTGCCTACCGCGCAGGTGATGCGTCTGCCGTGGAGGCAGGCAGTTTTTCCATGTTGCTGTTCAGCCCGGCACTGGGCTATCTGGTGTTTGCAGAACAACCGGAGCTGTCGTTCTGGCTCGGGGCGGGCCTGCTGGTGTGTGGCATTGCCTTGGTCATCATTGAGCCCGAAGGTCACGCTCGTTGAAGGCATGACGAGCGTTCACCGCCACCTCATTGGTAGGCGCTCAAAACACTGCTGGTGGAAGATGACGAAAAGTTGGCGTACTGCTGCGCGGCTTTCGCCAAGGCACTTTGCTGCAATTGCAGTGTCGATGATTTGCTGCTAAATGCACTCATCACACTGCTGAGTCGTCCACCACTGGCCAGCTCTTGCGTTGCAGCTTTATCAACCAACTGACCGAGCTTGGACAGGGTACTTTGCACACTGCTGGAGCCAGCTTTGAAGGCGGCGTCAAACTTCGCGCTATCGAGTTTCAATGTGCCGTCGCTGGCTTTGGTGAACCCCATTTGCCGCAAGGCATCCACCTTTGAAAAATCTGCGGTCATGGCTCGGGTCATGCCGCGGCTGAGCGTACCGACACCGCTGGTGTCGGTGGCCGCCGTCTTGGTGGCAGCCACCATATTGTTGAAGTCGCTGATGAATGCCGTCAATGCCTTCTTCACCTCATCGCTGGTGCTGCTGCTTGTCAGGGTGGTCAGGCTCTTGGCCGAAGCCTGTGCCACGGTCACCGAGGACTTGAATTTGCCAAGTGTCGACAGATTGGCGGTTGCCGTGGCCAGTTGCGTTTGCAACTTGGTCGTTGCCCTGTTGATGCCTGCGGTAAGGGGGTTGGCAGCAGCAGTGGCGGCGGCTTGTGTTGCCGTCTGACTGCTGGTGGTGGCACTCGACGTGCTCGCGCTCGATACCTGACCGATGCTCATGGCTTCTCCCCCTCAAAAATTGACCTTGTGGCCAACCCATGGCCTTGGGAGATTCTTACAAAGTCTGCGAAAAACCAATCGAAGAGTTGACGGACAAAGACAGGTCAATTCGGCAAGCGGCAGCCGCCTACCACCCAATTTACTATGTATTCAATAGCTACTTACACTCATAATAAAAGGGCTACAGGCCATTTTTATCAATGACTTGCCTCTAACATGGGATCACGCGACACCTGGCGGGCGGCGTGGTTTGCGCTCTCCGGCACACCCGCCAATCACCCACGTGAATGAGGCCTACGCTCGCAAACGCCACCTCCCGCTTTCAGCGCTTCTTGAAGCGGGGAATTTCTTGGGACCCACGCCGGTCATTCACTCTGTACTTTTGTAAGTCAGGTACGCAGCGGGAGCTGACTTACAGATTTGTGATCTGACTGCTCCATTGCAGACATTGGCATTCGAGAAATGACTGGCGGCTATATAGCGAGCACTTCGTTAAAGTGGGCACTCGCCATCGACCAGAGGCAGAGAATCGCCCGACTCAGCGGTCCTTCACCACCCTGCTAAGGCAAAGTGTCCTGCTCGGCGAAGATGCTTGCCATTTCGACCGCGTTCTCGGTTCCCCAGGTGCACAGCGGGATGATCGCCTCGGCTAGGCTGCGACCAAGCGGTGTCAGCGCATAGTCCACGCGCGGCGGCACTTCCTTGTAGTCAGTCCGCGACAGCACGCGATCGGCCTCCAGATCCTTCAATTGCTGGATCAGCACCTTGTCACTGACGCCCACGACCAAACGCTTGAGCTCGCCGTAGCGCTTTGGGCCGTTGCGCAGAAAAAACAGGACCAGTGGTTTCCACCTGCCCGAGATGATGCGCAGCGTGGCGTTGAGCCCGCAGCCGGTATCGCAGATTTGAGAGGATGTTGTCATTTATTTTGATACTTACCTAAAAGTGCATACTTGACCTTAGGTTATCAGGAACTACATACTGTTGTCAAGCAAGCAATTCCCTGCTTCCTTACAACGCCAACAAAGGATAAATGACATGAACAGACTGAATGGAAAGACCGCCGTGATCACCGGCGGCGCTACTGGCATCGGCCGCGCCGCAGCCAAGCGCTTCATTGAGGAGGGCGCTTTTGTTTTCATCTTCGGCCGCCGGCAAGAAGCGCTCGACGTCGCTGTGGCCGAGCTCGGGCCCAATGCCCGCGGAGTGAAGGGCTCGGTCTCGGATGAGGCTGACCTCGACCGACTCTACGCGGCGGTGAAGGCCGAGCGCGGAACCCTCGACATCGTCTTCGCCAATGCCGGAGCGGGAAGCCCGCTTCCGCTCGGCAAGATCACCGCCGAGCACATTGATGAAACCTTTGGCACCAATGTGAAGGGGACGATCTTCACGGTCCAGAAGGCGCTGCCGCTGATGGGCCCGGGCGGTTCGATCATCCTGACCGGATCGAGCGCCGGCACCACGGGCGCCCCGGGCTTCACTGCCTATAGTGCGAGCAAGGCGGCAGTGCGCAACCTCGCGCGGACTTGGGCGGAGGACCTGAAGGGCACTGGTATCCGGGTAAACGTGCTGTCGCCCGGGGCGACGGCGACCGAACTCGCGAAGGCAGCGCTGGGCGAGGAGGGCCAGAAGGCCTACGGCGCGATGACTCCGCTCCAGCGCATGGGCGATCCGACGGAGATTGCGGCTGCTGCTGCCTTTCTCGCCTCGTCGGACAGCAGCTTCATGACCGCCAGCGAGGTCGCCGTCGACGGTGGCCTGGCGCAACTCTGACGCAATATGCCCCCTACAGTGCTCCATTCAATTAGCGGAGCGCCGTAGGACTCAGTCAACCTAAGGAGAATATATGAGCTACGCAATTATCGGCTTCGGCAATATCGGCCAAGCTCTGGCCAAGGCGTTCGTGCGCAAAGGCATCGAAGTATCCGTTGCAACCACGCGCGACCCAGAAAGCTTTGCATCCGCTGCGGCTGCGATCGGACCCGAGATCATTCCCAAAAAACTGGCAGATGCCGTCAAGGCGGACACCATCTTTTTGGCTGTCCGTTTCGAGTCGCATCGGGAAGTCGCGAAGGCGCTGCCGACCTGGGAGGGAAGGACAATCGTCGATGTGACCAATGCTTACGGCGTGCCCCCTGAGCAGTTGGGTGGGCAACCTTCTTCCAAGTTTGTCGCTCAGTCCTTCATTGGTGGGCGATTGGTGAAGGGCTTCAACCATTTGGGCGCTTCCGTCCTTGACCAAGATCCGGCCGTACATGGTGGCAGGAGAGTCGTGTTCCTGGCGAGCGACGATGATGGCGCTGCAGCGGAGATTGGTGCGCTTGCGGAAAATCTCGGTTTCTCGCCGATCAAACTTGGTGGGCTTGCGGAAGGTGGGCTACTGGTACAGGCGCGTGGAAATAGCTGGAGTCAACTGATCTTTAAGGACTTGGTCAAGTTCGACTGAGTCAACGTCGAATAACCCCCTTAGAGCCCCAGGCCGTTCAGTGACGGCTAGCCAGAGCAGCAGGTCTGGGCATAACCAGTCGCTCATCGTGAGCCAGAAATTTCCGTCGAGTTTTCCAGAGCGGTCATTGCTGTTGCGGGTCCAATTCGTCATTTTTCCGACCTCGAAACTCGAAAGCTGTCGTTCACCAGAGGTTGCCAGTTTTCTTGGCTGTGCGGCTCTTGAGCAGCGCTTGCTGTCGGTCGCGACCGGCAGCTTGCTGGAGTCTCAGCGCCGCTACCAGCGGACCTACCAGTCTTTCAAGGCTTCTAGAAGTTGCGTTTTGACATCTTCGCTCGCAAAGCTCGCGTCAATGGACGTTTGCGC
>JARLJH010000019.1 GCA_031291305.1 Rhodoferax sp.
GCCTGATAGAAAAAGAAGCCAAGAGAAACCAAGCCCAAAAACCGGGCACCGTAAACTTCCAGCTTTAACCCGGTCAAGCCACCAGTCAGAAGTTCTCAACTTCCTCCGCCTTCAGGCTCATACCTGGATTGGAAAATACTTACGCCAATCTTGACCTGATTGGCAAAAACCGTATTGGCGCCTTCAAATGCTAACGACCCGATGAACAGACTCATGGTAAAGCCCACGCCGCACAGCACGCAGACGCCTAAAAACTGCAGCCAGGTACTTTGATCAGGCAAGCGCGCACCGCCAAAGCGCATCAGCAGCCAAGATGCGCCAAAGACGCCCACAGTTTTACCCAGAACCAGCCCGGTGGCAATGCCCAGCGGCACCGTTTGTGTCAGCGTCGAGAGTGTGATGCCGCCCAGCGAGACCCCGGCATTGGCAAAAGCAAACACCGGCAGGATGCCATACGCCACCCAGGGATGCAGCGCGTGCTCAACTCGTCCCAGCGGCGAGCCTCCCTTCCCATCGCTCATAGGTACCGCCAACGCGGTGATCACACCGGCCAGAGTGGCATGGATGCCTGACTTGAGCACACACACCCAGATGATCAGGCCGACGATCACGTACGGGCCGATCGCTGTGACACGGCTGCGGTTGAACGCCAGCAACACCAGTGCGCCAGCAGCGGCCGCCAGCAGCATGGTCAGCGACAAATCGTCGGTGTAAAAGAAGGCAATCACCAAAATCGCGCCCAGATCGTCAATGATGGCCACGGCCGTCAGAAATATCTTGAGAGATGCGGGCACCCGGCTGCCCAGCAGCACCAGAATGCCCAGCGCAAAAGCAATGTCAGTCGCCATGGGAATACCCCAGCCGCGCAATGCCACCGCGTCTGACTGGTTGATGACTGCATAAATCAACGCGGGCACCAGCATGCCACCCAGCGCGGCACCAGCAGGTAACAGCGCCTGTGCTCTGGACGCCAGTTCACCTTCCAGCAATTCGCGCTTGATCTCCAACCCCACCAGAAAAAAGAACACCGCCATCCACAAATCGTTTATCCACACCAGCGTCGGTTTGGACAACACCAGCCAGCTATCACCAATGTGCACCTCGCTTCTGGCATGCAGAAAGGCGTCGTAATAGGACTGAAGCGGCGAATTGCTCAACATCAACGCCAGCAACGCCGCCAGCGCCAGCAGCACACCACCCAGGGTCTGCGCGTTGATGAACTGGTTGACGCTGCGAAAAATCAGCTTGAGCATGAGGCAGAAGGCGACGCGAGTCAGCCTGGTGTTGGGGCCACTTGGTTAAACTGTCATGTTACCGAACGCACTCAAATCCGCTTCACTTTTAAGGCAAATCACCATGAGCAACGCCCCCACTGCCATCCGCCAAGCCGACCTGATCGAGTCCATCGCCGCCGCGCTGCAATACATCAGCTACTACCACCCAGCTGACTACATCGCCCACCTGGCGCGCGCCTACGAGCGTGAGCAAAACCCTGCTGCCAAGGATGCCATCGCACAAATTCTGACCAACAGTAAGATGAGCGCCACCGGCCACCGCCCGATCTGCCAGGACACCGGTATCGTCAACGTGTTCCTCAAAGTGGGCATGGACGTGCGCTGGGAAGGCTTCACTGGTAGCCTCGACGATGCCATCAACGAAGGCGTACGCCGCGCTTACAACTTCCCGGGCAACACCTTGCGCGCCAGCGTGGTGGCCGACCCCGAGTTTTTGCGCAAGAACACCAAGGACAACACACCCGCCGTCATCAACACCGAAATCGTCCCCGGCAACACCGTGGAAGTGACGGTTGCAGCCAAAGGCGGTGGCTCTGAAAACAAGAGCAAGATGTACATGCTCAACCCAGGTGACAACGTGGTGGACTGGGTGCTGAAAACCGTGCCAACCATGGGAGCTGGCTGGTGTCCGCCGGGCATGCTGGGCATCGGCATTGGCGGCACGGCAGAGAAAGCCGTGCTGATGGCCAAGGAAAGCCTGATGGACGACCTGAACATGTACGAGTTGCAAGCCAAAGCGGCCAGCGGCGCAGAACTCTCCAACGTTGAAAAACTCCGCCTGGAGCTATACGAAAAAGTCAACGCGCTGGGCATCGGCGCGCAAGGCCTGGGCGGTTTAACCACGGTGCTGGACGTGAAGATTCAGATGTACCCGACCCACGCCGCCAGCAAGCCGATTGCCATGATCCCGAACTGCGCCGCCACCCGCCACGCGCACTTTGTGATGGACGGCAGCGGCCCGGTCTACCTGACCCCGCCATCGCTCGACACCTGGCCCGATGTAGCCTGGACCCCCGACTACGTCAAGAGCAAAAAGGTCGACCTCAACACGCTCACAAAAGAAGAAGTCGCCAGCTGGAAACCCGGCGATACCCTGCTGCTCAACGGCAAGATGCTGACCGGTCGTGATGCCGCCCACAAGCGCATCCAGCAAATGCTGGCCAAGGGCGAAAAGCTGCCGGTGGACTTCACCAACCGCGTCATCTACTACGTCGGCCCGGTCGACCCGGTGGGTGACGAAGCCGTCGGCCCCGCAGGCCCGACCACCGCCACCCGCATGGATGGTTTCACCGAGATGATGCTGGCCCAGACCGGCCTGATCGCCATGATCGGCAAGTCCGAACGCGGCCCGGTCGCCATCGAAGCCATCAAAAAACACAAGTCAGCCTATCTGATGGCCGTGGGCGGCGCGGCTTATCTGGTCTCCAAAGCCATCAAGACCGCCAAGGTGCTGGGCTTTGCCGATCTGGGCATGGAAGCCATCTACGAATTCGACGTGGTTGACATGCCAGTGACCGTCGCCGTTGATGCCCAAGGCATCAGCGTGCACAACACCGGCCCGGCTGAATGGCAAGAACGCATTGCCAGCGGCGAATTCAAGGGTATCACCATCTCCGGTAGCTGATTGACTCTGGCCCCCCCTTCATCAGACACCCTGCCACGCCAGCACCCCATCGGGGTGTTTGACAGCGGCGTGGGTGGTTTGAGCATCCTCAAGGCACTGCGCGCCGAGCTACCGTTTGAGGACTTTGTCTACGTGGCCGACAGCGGGTTTGCACCCTATGGCGAGCGTGATGAAGGCTTTGTCGTAGAGCGCTCGCGGCTCATCGCCCGGCATTTGCTCGACCATAATCACCTTCCTATCAAGGCGCTGGTGATTGCCTGCAACACCGCCACAGCGGCGGCCATTCACCTCCTGCGCCAGGACCACCCTGCCCTGCCGATCATCGGCGTGGAGCCAGCCCTTAAACCGGCCATTGCCCTGAGCCACACCAAACGCATCGGCGTCATGGCCACACGCGGCACCCTCAACAGCCGCAAATTCCGGACCCTGCTGGACTCACTTGCCGGACAAGCCAGCTTCATCTGCCAGCCGTGCGACGGTCTGGCTGATGCCATCGAACGCAGAGATACTACAAAACTAATAGCTCTATGCCAAGAATATACGGGGGCTATAGGCCAATTTAGCACTCAAACAAATGACATTGACACGCTTGTGTTGGGCTGCACGCATTACCCGTTTGCCATTGAGCACATCCGCAAGCTGGTGGCACCGGGCGTGCAGATCGTTGATAACGGTGCACCGGTGGCCCGGCAAACCCGCAGGGTGCTGACACAGCATGCCAACGCCGATCACACTGGTCAGATCACGCTATGCACCACAGGCGACCCTGCTCTGCTTGCCCAAGCCGCCGCACGTTGGCTCGACCTGGATACCAGCGTGGAAAAATTGACGCTTTAGCAGCTTGACCCGGTGGGCTACAGAACATCGCGCCATCCGGGATAATCCCCGGCCATGAATCCCCTGCTCCCTCTGCTTCAACCCTACCCCTTTGAGCGCTTGCGCCAACTTTTTGACGGTGTCACGCCCAACCCCGCCTACAAACCCATCAGCCTGGGCATTGGTGAACCCAAACACGCCACGCCACCTTTCATCCAGCAAGCGCTGTGTAATGCCATCAACCGCACACCCAGCGGCCTGGCCGCTTACCCGGCCACGACGGGCGAGCCTGCTTTGCGCCAGGCTTTTGCGGCCTGGCTGGACAAACGTTATGGCCTGAGCGTCAACCCCTTCACCCAGACACTGCCGGTGAATGGCTCGCGCGAGGCTCTGTTTGCGTTGACGCAGACCATCATCAATCCGGGTGATAGCGCTGTGACCGGCCAAAAGCCCATCGTCGTCTGCCCGAATCCGTTCTATCAAATCTATGAAGGTGCTGCACTGCTGGCAGGCGCCGAGCCGTATTACGTGGCCAGCGACCCGGCGCGCAACTTTGCGCCGGACTGGAGCAGCGTGCCGGAATCGGTGTGGGCGCGCACCCAGCAAGTGTTTGTTTGCTCACCCGGTAACCCGACCGGTGCCGTGATGCCACTGTCTGAATGGCAAAACCTGTTTGCGCTGAGCGACCGCTTTGGCTTTGTCATCGCCCCAGACGAGTGCTACAGCGAGATCTATTTCCGCGATGAGCCGCCTCTGGGCGGCATGGAGGCTGCAGCCAAGCTGGGCCGTCACGACTTCAAAAACCTGATCTCGCTCACCAGCCTGTCCAAGCGCAGCAACCTGCCCGGCATGCGCAGCGGCTTTGTGGCGGGCGATGCCGCCATCATCAGCCAGTTTTTGCTCTACCGCACCTACCATGGCTGCGCCATGAGCCCGGTGGTGCAAACCGCCAGCATCGCCGCCTGGGGTGACGAAGACCATGTGGTGGCCAACCGGGCGCTGTACCGAGCCAAATTTGCCGAGGTGACGCCGCTGCTGGCTGAGGTCATGAACGTGGCCTTGCCCGACGCCGGTTTTTACCTGTGGGCCGATGTAGCGGGTGATGAGTTGGCGTTTACCCGTGATCTTTACGCAAATTACAATGTGACTGTGCTGCCGGGGTCGTACCTGGCGCGCGAGGCGCAGGGCAGCAACCCGGGCGCAAGCCGCATCCGCATGGCCCTGGTAGCCGACACACCTGAGTGTGTAGAAGCCGCGCACCGCATTCGCCATTTTGTAATGGGCCGGGCACGCTAGCGCCAGATTCGCCCGATGACAGCAACAATTTCAATCACCATTCCTGAGAGACAAACCCATGACCCAACAACTGCAAACCATTCTGGACGCCGCCTGGGAAGATCGCGCCAACCTGTCTGTCGCCTCGGCACCCAAAGAAGTGACCGATGCTGTTGAGCACGTCATTCATTCGCTCAACAACGGCCAACTGCGTGTCGCCACCCGCGACGGCGTCGGCCAATGGACCACACACCAGTGGATCAAAAAAGCCGTTCTGCTGAGCTTTCGCCTGCGCGACAACGAAGTCATGGGCGCAGGTGACCTGAGCTTTTACGACAAGGTGCCCACCAAGTTTTCCGGGATGGACGAAGCCGGCTTCCGTGCCACAGGTGTACGCATCGTTCCTCCCGCCGTCGCGCGTCGTGGCAGCTATCTGGCAAAAGGCGTGATCCTGATGCCATCGTTTGTCAACATCGGCGCGTATGTGGATGAAGGCACCATGGTCGACACCTGGGCGGCCGTGGGCTCTTGCGCGCAGATCGGCAAAAACGTGCACCTGAGCGGTGGCGTCGGCATTGGCGGCGTGCTCGAACCCATGCAAGCCAACCCGACCATCATTGAGGACAACTGCTTCATCGGTGCCCGTTCCGAAATCGTCGAAGGCGTGATCGTCGAAGAAAATTCGGTGATTTCGATGGGGGTCTACATTGGCCAAAGCACACCTATCTATGACCGCGCCACCGACACCGTGAGTTATGGCCGCATTCCGGCCGGCTCGGTGGTGATTTCCGGCAACCTACCCAAGGAAGGTGGCAAATACAGCCTGTATGCGGCGATCATCGTCAAGCACGTCGACGCGCAAACCCGCGCCAAAACCAGTTTGAATGATCTGCTGAGAGATTGAGGGACAGACCAAAAGTTACACGAAGTGAACTTATGCTCTGTCCCCAACTGATCGTCGGATGTCTGGATGTCCGGATTGAGGGATAGACCAAAAGTTACACGAAGTGAACTTTGCTCTGTCCCCAACTGATCATCGAACGTATCGAAGAAGGCCCCAATATGGCAACCACCGACAACGCCTCTGAAAGCACCATGCGCCGTATCTTGCGGCTCATGTCTGAAAAACGCGCCTCGGATGTCTATCTGTCAGCCCAGTCACCCGCACTGATTCGCATCAACGGCGTGTGCATGCCCATCAACAGCCAGGTTCTGCCACCAGAGGCGCCTTTGAACCTGCTTGTTGAAATTCTGCCGCCAGACCAGATTCAGGAGCTCAAGGACAGCAACGAGCTCAATGTCGCCTGGTCAATGCCTGGCGTGGGGCGTTTTCGCATCAGCGCCATGAACCAACGCGGCACCTATGCAGCGGTGATCCGTTTCATTGTCAATGAAGTGCCACCCATGTCGGCTCTGGCGCTACCGCCCTTGCTGGCCGACTTGATGCTGCAAAAACGCGGGCTGATTTTGATGGTAGGTGCCACGGGCTCGGGCAAGAGCACCACACTGGCCTCCATGATCGACCACCGCAACACCAATGCCTCGGGCCACATCCTGACCATTGAGGACCCGGTGGAGTTTCTGTTCAAAAACAAACGTTCAGTGGTCAACCAGCGCGAGGTCGGCACCGACACCGCATCGTTGCAGGTCGCTCTGAAAAATGCACTGCGCCAGGCGCCCGACGTGATCATGATCGGCGAAATCCGCGATCAGGAAACCATGAGCGCAGCCATAGCCTATGCACAGACCGGCCATTTGTGTCTGGCCACCCTTCACGCCAACAACAGCTACCAGGCGCTGAACCGTATCCTGAGCTTCTACCAGGCAGAAGTACGTCCCACCATGCTGGGCGACCTGGCGGCGGCCATGCGCGCCATCGTCTCGCAGCGGCTGCTGCGCACGGTGGCCAACACCCGCACCCCGGCCGTGGAAATCATGCTCAACACCCGACTGGTGGCCGAGATGATCGAAAAAGGCAACTTCTCCGGCATTGTTGAAGCGATGGAAAAATCACTGGCCGAAGGCAGCCAGACGTTCGAGCAAGACATTGCGCGGCTCATCATGGCGGGCATTGTGGATCGCAAGGAAGGCCTGGCCAACTCCGATTCGCCCACCAACCTGATGTGGCGCTTGCAAAATGACTTCACCAGCCAGCCCAGCGCCCAAGCCCTGGCCAAAGCCAATGAACCCGACCCGGACGACCAGCCCACTTTCACCGAAATCACGCTGGACATGAGCCATTAAGCGCCCTGTCACAAACCAAGCCCCATGCCTGCATCCTCCCCCACCCCCCTGACGCTACTGCCATGCGTGACCCAGGCCGCACAGCAGCTGACACAGGCCGGTGTCGCCTTCGGCCACGGCACCAACAACGCATTCGATGAAGCTGCCTGGCTGGTGCTATGGCGTCTGGGCTTGCCGCTGGACACCTCGCTGGCCCCTGAAGATGAAGCATCAAAACGCCCTGTAGCCCCCGCAGAACAAGGGCTTATAGCTACATTGATTGAAGCACGTATTGCCACCCGCAAGCCAGCTGCCTATCTGACCAAAGAAGCCTGGCTGCAAGGGGTGTCCTTCTATATCGATGAGCGGGCCATCGTGCCGCGCTCCTTGATTGCCGAGGTGCTGATGGAAGGTCATCTGGACTACTGGCTCAACGAAGAAACCCACCGCGTGCTCGATTTATGCACCGGCAACGGCAGCCTGGCCGTTATTGCCGCCATGGTCTATCCAGACGTGAAGGTACAAGCCAGCGACATCAGCCCCGAGGCGCTGGAAGTGGCACGCATCAACATTGACCGCCACGGCCTGCATGAGCGCATCTCGCTGCGCCAGTGCGACGGCATTCCCAAAACCGGTAGCCACTATGACCTGATCCTGTGCAACCCGCCGTATGTCAACGCCGACAGCATGGCCGCCCTGCCGCCGGAATTTCGGGCCGAACCCGCGCTGGCACTGGACGGCAACATTGCAGGTGGCCGCGATGGGATGGATTTCATCCGCAGCCTGTTGCGCGATGCGCCCGCGCAAATGAGCGAAGAAGCCATTCTGGTGCTCGAAATCGGCCACGAACGTGCCCATTTCGAAGCAGCTTTTCCAACACTCGAAGTCATCTGGCTTGAAACCAGCGCCGGTGAAGACCAGGTGCTACTGATGACACGCGCGGCGCTTCTGGCTGCTGGCACGGCTGCCACCTAAAATCCGAACTTGCCGTCCGGCGGCCACCACCTACAAGAAACCTTCTTTTGATCACCCTAAAAAACGTCACCCTGCGCCGCAGCGCCAAAGTCCTTCTCGACGGCGCGTCTGTCACTCTCAACCCCGGCGAAAAGGTCGGCCTGGTTGGCCGCAACGGCGCTGGCAAGTCGTCTCTGTTTGCGCTGTTCAACGGCAACCTGCATGAAGACGGCGGCGAGTACTACATTCCCACCCAATGGCGCATGGGCCAAGTGGCACAGGACATGCCCGAAACAGAGCAATCCGCCACCGACTTTGTGGTCGATGGCGACACCACCCTGCTGGCAGCCCAGCAAGAAGTCACCGCGGCTGAAGCCACCGACGACTATGACCGCATGGCCCACGCCTACATGGCGCTGCAGGATGCCGGTGCGCATGATGCACCTGCTCGTGCACAGGCCTTGATTCTGGGTCTGGGCTTCAAAACCACCGAACTCACCAACCCGGTGAACAGCTTCTCAGGCGGCTGGCGCATGCGCCTGCAACTGGCCCGCGCGCTGATGTGCCCGAGCGACCTGCTGCTGCTGGACGAACCCACCAACCACTTGGACTTGGACGCGCTGGTGTGGCTGGAAGCCTGGCTGAAGAAATACGAAGGCACGATGATCGTCATCAGCCATGACCGGGAGTTTCTCGATGCCGTGACCAACGTCACCCTGCACATCGAAGCCTGCAAACTGGTGCGCTATGGCGGCAACTACAGCAAGTTCGAAGACATGCGCGCCGAGAAGATGGAACTGCAACAAGCGGCTTTCTCCAAACAGCAAGACAAGATTGCTCACCTGAAAAAGTTCATCGACCGATTCAAGGCCAAAGCCAGCAAGGCTAAGCAGGCGCAAAGCCGCGTCAAGGCGCTGGACCGCATGGAAAAAATCGCCCCGTTGCTGTCCGAGGCCGACTTCACCTTCGAGTTCAAGGAACCCGCCAACCTGCCCAACCCCATGCTGTCGATGACCGGTGTGAGCTTTGGCTACCCACCCCCCGACGACGCGCCGGAAGGCACGCCGCCCACGGTGATCGTCACCAACGTCAGCAAATCGGTGCTGGCCGGGCAGCGCATCGGCATTCTGGGCGCCAACGGTCAGGGCAAATCCACCGTGGTGAAAACCATTGCGCGTGACCTGCAAGCCATTGGCGGCGAAATCACCGAGGGCAAGGGCCTGAACATCGGCTACTTCGCCCAGCAGGAACTGGACGTGCTGCGCCCCACCGACACGCCGCTGGAACACATGATCCGGTTGGTGAAAGACACCACCGCAGCGGGC
This sequence comes from Rhodoferax sp., assembly GCA_031291305.1. Taxonomy (GTDB): domain Bacteria; phylum Pseudomonadota; class Gammaproteobacteria; order Burkholderiales; family Burkholderiaceae_C; genus Rhodoferax. The sequence continues at coordinate 9,513 of JARLJH010000019.1, forward strand.
AAGATCGCTGGCCAGCAAACGCGCGAACAAGACTTGCGCAGTTTTCTTGGCACCTTCAACTTCAGCGGCGATATGGTCAAACAGGCCGTTGGCAGCATGAGCGGCGGCGAGAAAGCCCGCTTGGTGTTGTGCATGATGGTCTGGCAACGACCCAACCTGCTGCTGATGGACGAACCCACCAACCATTTGGACTTGGCAACCCGCGAAGCACTGGCGATGGCGCTCAACGAGTTTGAAGGTACGCTGATGCTCGTCAGCCATGACCGGGCTTTGCTGCGCTCGGTATGTGACGAGTTCTGGATGGTCTCGCGCGGCGGCGTCGAGCCGTTTGACGGCGATCTGGACGACTACCAGCGCTACCTGCTGGACGAAGCCAAGCGCCAGCGCGAAGCCATCAAAGAAGCCAGCAGCGCAGCAGCCAAGGCCGAGCGCAAGGCACAAGCCGAAGCTACTGCGGCTGCGGCCAAAGTCAAAGCCAAACCGGCTCCCACAGGGTCCCTGAAGCGCAAGCTGCAGGATATTGAGACCCGCATGGCCACCCTGCAAGCCGAAGGCACGCAGTTGGAAGGTCACCTGTGTCAGTCGCCTCCACCTGCTGACTTTGCCAGCCAGGGCCAACGCCTTAAACAAGTGAACGAAGAAATCCAGACCCTGGAAGAGCAGTGGCTGGCCCTCACCGAAGAGATTGAGTCAGCGTGACCGCGCAAAAACGCCACCTAAAATCTGCGCTTTACAGCTGAGACACACTCAAGGGGAGTTTTCATGATTCTGGTTACAGGCGGTGCCGGCTTTATTGGTGCCAATTTCGTGCTTGACTGGTTGAAACTTAGCGACGAGCCGGTCATCAACCTCGACAAACTCACCTACGCGGGCAATCCCGAAACCCTGCAAAGCCTGCAAGGCGACGCCCGCCACGCCCTGGTGCAAGGCGACATCGGTGACCGCGACTTGGTATCGCAACTGCTGGCCACTCATCAACCGCGCGCCGTCATCAACTTCGCGGCAGAAAGCCATGTGGACCGCTCCATCCACGGCCCCGGCGAATTCATCCAGACCAACATCGTCGGCACCTTCAACCTTTTAGAGGCGGTACGCGGCTATTGGTCTGGGCTGCCCGCTCCTGAAAAAGCAGCACTCCGATTTCTGCACGTGTCCACCGACGAGGTCTATGGCAGCCTGTCCAAGGACGACCCGGCCTTCACCGAATCCAACCACATCGAACCCAACAGCCCGTATTCCGCCAGTAAGGCCGCCAGCGACCATCTGGTGCGCGCCTGGCACCACACCTACGGCCTGCCGGTGCTGACCACCAATTGCAGCAACAACTACGGGCCGTACCACTTTCCCGAGAAACTCATTCCGTTGCTGATCGTCAACTCACTCGCAGGCAAACCCTTGCCGGTGTATGGCGACGGCCAGCAAATCCGCGACTGGCTGTACGTCAAAGACCATTGCAGCGCCATCCGCCGCGTCTTGGAAGCCGGTCGTTTGGGTGAAACCTACAACATCGGCGGCTGGAACGAAAAAGCCAACCTGGACATCGTGCATACCGTCTGCAGCTTGCTTGACGAGCTGCGTCCACGTGCTGATGGCAAGCCGTACAAAGAGCAGATCACCTACGTCACCGACCGTCCCGGCCATGACCGCCGCTACGCCATCGATGCCCGCAAGCTTGAAAAAGAACTCGGCTGGAAACCGGCTGAAACCTTCGAGACCGGCATCCGTAAAACCGTGCAGTGGTACCTGGACAACCCGGACTGGGTTTCCCATGTGCAAAGTGGCGCTTACCGCGAGTGGGTGCAAAAGCAATACGCCAGCGCATCGCCATTGGGCCAGTGATGTAATATCTCACTGTGTTATTACACAGGAGTTTCCCATGACTATCATCGCCAAATTATTCATGAGCGGCCGCAGTCAGGCCATTCGGTTGCCAGCCAAGCTGCGACTGGCTGCCAAAGAGGTTCAGATCGAGCAAGTGGGCGACGGGTTGTGGATTCGTCCAGAACCTGCCCCTGGTCAAAACATGGGGGTTTGGCTGCAAAGTTTTTATGACAGCACACAAGCACTCCCCGAAGAGTTTTTGGCCGAACGCCAGGACCCGCCAGCACAGGCGCGCGACTGGTCATTGGGTTGAAACGCTAGGCACCATGCTGCGCACACTCGATACCAACATCTGCAGCTATGTGCTGCGCCGCCGCCCGGTTGCCATGCTGGAGCGATTTGCAGCGCTGAACCGACAGCAACTGTGGCTGTCGGGCATCGTGGCGGCTGAGTTGCGTTTTGGCGCTGCCAAGCTGGGCATGCCACGTTTTACGTCTGCCGTAGAGGCTTGGCTCGCTGGCTTTGATGTGCAGGCTTGGCCGGTGTCAGCCACTGAACACTACGCGCAAATTCGTGCCAAGCTGGAGCGTGATGGCAAGATCATCGGCGCAATGGACTTGCTGATTGCCGCGCACGCCCTGGCCAACGATTCCGTCTTGGTCACCAACAATGCTAGAGAATTTGCCCGGGTTCCCGGCCTGGCGGTAGAAGAATGGCAACTCGAATGACAAAAATCCTCCTCCTCGGCAAAAACGGCCAGGTCGGCTGGGAGTTGCAACGCAGCCTGGCCCCCTTGGGTGAACTCATCGCGCTGGATCGGCACAGCACCGCTCACTGCGGCGACCTGAGCAACTTGACCGGTCTGGCGCAAACCGTGCGCGACGTGCGCCCGGATGTGATCGTCAACGCCGCCGCCCACACTGCGGTCGACAAGGCCGAGAGCGAACCGGAGCTGGCCCGCACCTTGAACGCCCTGGCACCCCAGGTGCTGGCCCAGGAAGCGGCCAAACTCGGCGCCTGGCTGGTGCACTACAGCACCGACTATGTGTTTGATGGTAGTGGTGACACGCCCAGGCTGGAGACCGACAGCCCCGGCCCCTTGAGCGTCTACGGCGCCACCAAGCTTGAAGGTGAACAGCTGATTGCTGCGGCCAACCCACGCCACCTGATTTTTAGAACCAGTTGGGTCTATGCGGCACGCGGTGGCAACTTTGCCAAGACCATGCTGCGCCTGGCGCAGGAGCGTGACAAGCTCACCGTCATCAATGACCAGATCGGCGCGCCCACCGGGGCTGACCTGCTGGCCGATGTGACCGGCCATGCCATCCGTCAGCTCGCCCAAGCCCCCGCCAGCGCCAAAGCAGAAGCCCTAGCTGGCATCTACCACCTGGTCGCCAGTGGTGAAACCAACTGGTTTGAGTATGCAAAACATGTTCTGGCCCAGGCACAGCTTGTGCAACCCGCTATTCAAATCAAAGCAAAGCAAGTCGACCCGGTGCCGACCAGTGCCTTCCCGACACCGGCCAAACGCCCGCACAACTCGCGTCTGAACACCACCAAACTGCAATCCACCTTTGGCCTGAACTTGCCGCCGTGGCAAGCCGGGGTGGACCGGATGCTGGCAGAGATTCTTTAAACCTCCAGGGAGTGGACACATGAGCAACGCAGCATCACAACGCAAAGGCATCATCCTCGCCGGTGGCTCCGGCACCCGGCTTTACCCGGTGACCCAGGCTGTCTCCAAACAGCTGATGCCGGTGTATGACAAGCCGATGATTTATTACCCGCTGAGCACACTGATGCTCGCTGGGATTCGTGAGGTGTTGATCATCTCCACCCCGCAAGACACGCCACGTTTTACGGATCTGCTGGGTGATGGCAGCCAGTGGGGCATGAACATCAGCTACGCGGTGCAGCCTTCGCCTGACGGTCTGGCGCAGGCCTTCATCATTGGCCGTGAGTTTGTCGGCCATCATCCCAGTGCACTGGTGCTGGGTGATAACATTTTTTACGGCCACGATCTGGTCAAACAACTGACCCACGCGGATGAACGCCAAACCGGTGCCAGTGTTTTTGCCTACCACGTGACCGACCCCGAACGCTATGGCGTGGTGGCGTTTGACGACAAGATGCACGCCATCAGTATTGAAGAAAAGCCCAAGCAGCCGCAAAGCAACTACGCCGTCACCGGCTTGTATTTCTACGACAACCAAGTGTGCGATATCGCCGCCAGCATCAAGCCCTCAGCCCGTGGCGAGTTGGAGATCACCGATGTGAACCGCGTGTATCTGGCGCAAAACCAGCTCAATGTCGAAATCATGGGCCGGGGTTATGCCTGGCTGGACACCGGCACGCATGACAGCCTGCTGGAAGCGGCCAGCTTCATCGCCACGCTGCAAAAACGCCAAGGTCTGCAAGTGGCCTGCCCGGAAGAGATCGCCTTTGCCCAGACATGGATCGATGCCGCGCAAATCCAGAAGCTGGCTGCACCACTGGCCAAGAACGGGTATGGCCAGTACCTGCTGAACCTTATCAAATAATCAATATTCATAGCTACTTGCCCAGGTATATCATGGGCTACAGCCACTTTTTATGCCATACACTGTTACTCAAACATCCCTGCCCGAAGTCCTGATCCTGGAGCCCAAAGTCTTTGGCGACGCCAGAGGCTTTTTCTTTGAGAGCTTTAACGCGCGTGACTTTGCCCAATGCACGGGGCTTGACGTGCAGTTTGTGCAAGACAACCACAGCAAATCCGCCAAAGGCGTGCTGCGCGGCCTGCACTACCAGATAGAACACCCGCAAGGCAAGCTGGTGCGCGTGACGCAGGGCGAGGTATTTGATGTGGCTGTGGACTTGCGTCAAAACGCTCCTACCTTTGGCAAATGGGAAGGCGTGCTGTTGTCCGCCGACAACAAACGCCAACTGTGGGTTCCGCCCGGCTTTGCGCACGGTTTTGTAACTTTGAGTGACAGTGCTGAGTTTTTGTACAAAACCACCGACTACTGGTACCCGGACCATGAGCGCAGTGTGCTGTGGAATGACCCTCAAATTGGCATCACCTGGCCAATCGATGGCGAGCCTTTGCTGGCTGCCAAAGACCGCGCAGCCAGCCCGCTGGCGCAGGCGTCAGTTTTTCAATAGCGTGCCCAACTAGAATATGCCCCCAAATGCATTTAGCCAGGGGGGTGCGATGCAAACGCGGTTCACAGTGTCCAAACTCGTCAATACATGTACAAAAAATTTCTTTTGAAATCATGGGTCCAGCCCGTGGGAACCTTCCTTTTGGTCTGTTCACTAAGCAGCGGTGTACAAGCCCAATTCAGCGCCACCACAGTAGACACCGGCAGTATTTCTAGCAGCGGAACCACCAGCCTTGACGCTGCTGCCGCAGGCTTGACAGGCTCGCCAACTGGACAAACTGGCAGCAATGCGCGTGGCAACAGCCAGCTGTTGAACAGCCAAATGATCTCCAATTCCCTGCAAAACGGCCAGCAGCTCAACACACTGCAGCAAGACGCTACCAATGCTGCAAACAAAGCCGGGCCGGATGCACCCACTCCAGACGCAACCATGGCGCGTCCCCCACAACGCGTCTCTGGCCCGAACCAGTTTCAGCGCTTTGTTCAGGAAAGTACTGGCAAGCTTCTGCCCATCTATGGCCATGACCTGTTTGACTCCCCGCAAGCTTACGCGGCCAACACCAACGCGCCTGCACCAGACAACTACATTCTTGGCCCCGGCGATGAAGTCCGACTGCAAGTCTCTGGTCCGCAAGATTTCAGTACCGCATTGGTCATAGACCGCAACGGCCAAGTCAACTTGCCAAAGGTTGGCGCGGTCACGTTGGCAGGTGTCGCCGTGCGCGACCTCGAAAAAACCCTCTCCGCCCAGCTTGGTCAAATCTTTACTAATTTCAAGGCCAGTGCCACCCTCGGGCGCCTGCGTGGCATTCAAGTCTATGTGGTGGGCCAGACCCAGCAACCGGGTACCTTTCAGCTCAGCAGCCTGAGCACCCTGGTCAACGCCCTGTTTGCCAGTGGCGGCCCCAGTGCCAATGGTTCCATGCGCGCCATTGAACTCAAGCGTGACGGCAAAACCATCACAACGCTGGACTTGTATGACTTTATTGGCAAAGGTGACAAATCCAAAGACGTGCCATTGATGGCCGGTGATGTCATTGTCATTCCACCGGTAGGCCCGCGTGTAGCCGTTACTGGCGCTTTTGACCAGGCCGCCATTTATGAACTCAAGCCCGGAGCCACCAGCGTGGGTGACATTTTGAATCTGGGTGGGGGCGTTCCAGCCCTGGCCACGGCTCAAAAAGCCCTGCTTGAGCGCATCACCCGCAGCAGCAACCCGCCCCGCCAGGTGCAAGAGGTGGTGCTCAACCATGAAGGTCTGGGCCTACCCCTGAAAGACGGCGACGTGCTCACCCTGTTGGGCATCAGCCCCGCCTTTGCCAACGCGGTCACCCTGCAAGGCACAGTGGCTGCACCCCTACGCTACCGCTGGTTTGAAGGCATGCGCATTCTTGACCTGATTCCTGAACGCGACGCGCTGATCACCGGCGACTACTACAAACGCAAAAACCTGCTGGTGCAAAACGCTGGCGTGGCGCAGGACGCTGGTGGCAAAGTATCCAGCCAGATGCGCGGCTTGATGGACCAGATCAACTGGGACTATGCCGTCATCGAACGGCTGGACCGCAAAAAACTCACGACACAGCTGATTCCCTTTAACTTGGGCAAGGCGGTGCTTGAAAAAGACCCGGCCAATAACCTGCTGCTGCAAGCTGGCGACGTAGTCACCATCCTGAGCCAAAGCGACCTACAGGTGCCGCAAGAACGCCAGTCGCGCCTGGTGCGGGTGGAAGGCGAAGTAGCCACCCCTGGCGTTTACCAGGCTGCCGCTGGTGAAACCCTGCCCCAACTCATCAAACGCATCGGCGGCCTGACCCCGCAAGCCTATGTGTTTGGCACCGAGTTCAACCGTGAATCTGTCAAAAAGCGCCAGCAGGAGAACCTGGACAAACTCATCCGCCGCCTGGAGGCGCAGTCGCTGTCCCAGCAAGGCACCCTGGTGGCCAATCGCACCAGCACCAGCACGTCAGACCAGACAGCCGCCATTCTTCAACTGCAGCAAACTCAGCTGAAAAGCCAGATCGAACGCCTCAAAACCATGAAGAGCAACGGCCGCATGGCTTTGGAGCTCGATCCCAATGCCCAAAGCATCGCCGCCCTGCCCGATATTCCGCTTGAAGACGGCGACCACATCCTGGTGCCTGCCACACCGGGCTTTGTGTCGGCATTTGGCTCGGTCAACAACGAGAACGTGTTTGTCTACAAGCCCGGCAAAACCGTGGGTGATGTCATGAAATCCGCGGGCCTGACTGAAGACGCCGAACCCAGCCAAGCCTTTGTGCTGCGTGCGGATGGCAGCATCATCGCCCGCCAGGACCGGGGTGGTTTCTTTGGCGGCAGCTTTGAGTCCCTGGCCATGATGCCCGGTGACACCCTGGTGGTACCCGCCCAAATGGACCGTGAAAGCCGCTACAACACCATCGTGCGTGGCTTTAAAGACTGGACGCAAATCCTTGCCAACCTGGGCCTGGGCGCGGCCGGTCTGAAGTCTCTTGGTTACTAAGGCACACCATGAACCAAGAATTTTCTCAAACCGTCAATTCGTCGCCTGCGGCAGCAGACGACGACGAAATCAACCTGCTGGACCTGGCGCAGGTGGTGGTAGACAACCTGCGTCTGCTGGTACTCGGCCCTCTAGCTGCTGGCCTGGTGGCGCTGGGCATCAGCTTTGCGATTACACCCACGTTTACAGCCACCACCGTGTTTCTGCCACCACAACAGCAGCAAGGTGCGGCGTCCATGTTGCTGCAAAGCCTGGGTGGCGCCTTGGGCGGCTTGGCCGGTGCGGCCACCGGGCTCAAAAACCCCAATGACCAGTTTGTGTCTTTTTTGCAGAGTGACGTCATCGCCAATACGCTGATCGACCGCTTCAAACTGATGGAACGGTACAAGGCAGACTTCAAGGTTGACGCCCGCAAAGCTCTTGACAATGCCAGTGCAATTACCAGTGGCAAAGACGGCTTGATTACCGTCGAGATGAACGACAAAGACCCCGTGGTGGCCGCTCAGATTGCCAACGCCTATGTTGAAGAGCTTGGTAAATTGCTCAACCGCTTGTCTTTGACCGAGGCACAAAATAGACGCGCTTTCTTTGAAAAGCAACTTAGCCAAACCAAAGACAAACTCACCGCCGCCGAACAGGCTTTGAACGGAAGCGGCATCAACGTCTCGACCCTCAAGTCCAGCCCCGAAGCAGCCATCACCATCGTGGCGTCGCTGCAAGCCCAGATCATGGCGCAAGAGGTCAAGCTCTCCAGCATGCGTGGCTACCTGACCGAGTCCGCCCCTGATTTCAAGCAAGCACAAACTGAGTTGGCTGCGCTAAGAGCCCAATTTGCCAGTGTCGAAAAATCAACCACCAGCGCCTCTGGCGCCAACGCAGACTACGTCGCCCGCTACCGTGACTTCAAATACTACGAAACGCTGTACGAACTTTTTGCCAAACAGTTTGAGGTGGCCAAAGTAGACGAAGCCCGTGAAGGTAACGTCATTCAGGTTGTGGATGTAGCGCAACCGCCCGAGAAGAAAAGCAAGCCAAAGAAGGCCACGATTGCAGTACTGACCACATTTGTGACCGGGTTTGCCCTGCTGATCTTTGTCTTCATGCGCAACTCACTGAAAGACGCCAATCAAGACCCCGAAACACTTGAAAAGCTCTCCAAACTTCGCAGCGCCTGGCGGCGAGCCATTGGTCGAAGCGGCGCATGAATCACGCCGCCAAAATTTATATCGCTGGCCACCGCGGCATGGTGGGCTCGGCCATCGTGCGCCAGTTGATAGCCGCCGGACACGCCCCTGAAAACATACTCACCCGCACCCACTCTGAACTGGACCTGACCAACCAAGCCGCCGTCCAGGCCTTTTTTGCCTCTGAAAAGCCCACCCAGGTTTATTTGGCCGCAGCCAAAGTGGGCGGCATCCACGCCAACAACACCTACCCGGCAGACTTCATCTACCAAAACCTGATGATGCAGGCCAACGTCATTGAGGCGGCTTTCCAAAACGGAGTCCAAAAACTGTTGTTCTTGGGTTCGAGCTGCATCTACCCGCGTCAGGCCCCTCAGCCCATGCGCGAAGATGCCTTGCTCACCGGCCCCCTGGAGCCCACCAACGAACCCTACGCCATCGCCAAAATCGCTGGCATCAAGCTCTGCGAAAGCTACAACCGCCAACACGGCACCAGCCATGGCGTGGACTACCGCAGCGTCATGCCCACCAACCTGTATGGCCCCGGTGACAACTACCACCCCACCAACAGCCATGTCATTCCCGCGCTGATTCGCCGCTTTCATGAAGCCAAGGTATCCAACGCGCCATCGGTGGCGATCTGGGGCAGTGGCACCCCCAAACGCGAATTCCTGTATGTGGACGACATGGCTGCGGCCAGCGTCTTTGTCATGAACCTGGACAAGGCCACTTACGAGCAGCACACCCAACCGATGCAAAGCCACATCAATGTGGGTTACGGCAGCGATGTCACCATTGCAGAAGTGGCACAAGCCATCAGCCAGACGGTGGGCTACCAGGGCCAGATCACCTTCGACACCACCCAGCCAGATGGTGCCCCACGTAAGTGGATGGATAGCGGTCGCCTTAACAGCCTGGGCTGGCAAGCCAAGGTGGATTTACCTGCTGGATTGGCCTTGGCTTATCAGGGCTTCAAACATCAGATTGGTTGCTAGCCTAGATCAGTCAAGCGCAAGCAGATACAAGTTAGAAAGCAGCCATACCATGCGACTCAGCACTCAGGAACTTCAGGCACTTCGCGCCATTATTGGCGAGCTTGACCCGGCGGGCCAGATTTACCTGTATGGGTCTCGCGCTGACGACTCTCGTCGGGGTGGCGACATTGACATCTATTTACAAGCCAGTCGCCCCATTGAACTGAAAGCACGACTGCGCGCGCAATACCGACTGCAGCATGCTTGTGACACCCGCGTGGACTTGTTGGTTAAAAACCCCGCACAGCCTGAACTGCCGATCCATCAAATCGCCGTTGAGCGAGGCATTTTGTTATGACCAAAGAGCAAACTATCTTGGCAAGCAACTTTGAAGCGTGCCGTCAGCGTATTGAAAAGCTGAAGTATTCCATGCAGAAAAATGCAGCGCTGTTCCCTTTGACGCCTGCACTGCTGGCAGCGTTGAGTGACGAGCAACAAGAGTCCGTAGACGCGTTGATCCTGCGCTATTCGCAATGCGTCTCCATGATGCAAGATCAGCTTTTCAGAGGCATTGCTTATCTGGAACAAGAAGACATTAGCGACAAGTCCAACCGCGACAAAACCCTGCTAATGGAAAAACTGGGGGCCATCAAGTCAGCAGAAGACTTTGGAACGGCAGCCATGTTGCGCAACAAGATTTCACACCACTACCCCGAAGAAACCATTGACCGCATGGAAAGACTCAATCTGGTCAAGGATGAGGCTGATTTTGTCGTCACATGTTTTGGCGACATCAGTGACTACCTTGTACGCAAAGGTCTGGTAATGATTGATGTGAAGCATCAAACAACCTTCTAGCCCTTATTCAATAAGCGCAAGCAGTTACAAAACATATAGCAAAAGCATTCGACAGTTTTGACCATGACCGAAACCACCCCACCCCGCAAAGTTGCCCTCATCACCGGCATCACTGGCCAAGATGGCAGCTACCTGGCTGAATTTCTGCTGGAAAAAAGCTACATCGTGCACGGCATCAAGCGCCGCGCCAGCTTGTTCAACACCCAGCGTGTCGACCACATCTACCAAGACCCGCACATTGAACACGCTAATTTCAAGCTGCACTACGGTGACCTGACCGACACCAGCAACCTGACGCGCATCATCCAGCAAACCCAGCCAGACGAAATCTACAACCTGGGCGCGCAAAGCCATGTGGCGGTGTCATTTGAGTCCCCCGAATACACCGCTGATGTCGATGGCATGGGCACGCTACGCCTTCTGGAGGCCATCCGCATCCTGGGCCTTGAGAAGAAAACCCGCTTCTACCAAGCCAGTACCAGTGAACTCTATGGTCTGGTGCAGGAAACCCCGCAAAAGGAAACCACCCCCTTTTACCCGCGCAGCCCCTACGCGGTGGCCAAGCTGTATGCCTACTGGATCACGGTGAACTACCGCGAGGCCTACGGCATGTATGCCTGCAACGGTATTTTGTTCAACCACGAAAGTCCACGCCGGGGTGAAACCTTTGTGACCCGCAAAATCACCCGGGGCTTGGCCAACATCAGCAAGGGCCTAGAAGACTGCCTCTACATGGGCAACATCGACGCCCTGCGCGACTGGGGCCATGCCAAAGACTACGTTCGCATGCAATGGCTGATGCTGCAGCAGGACAAGCCGGAGGACTTTGTCATTGCCACTGGCGTGCAATACAGTGTGCGTGAATTCATCAACAAGGCGGCTGCAGCCTTAAATATGCCTTTGCGCTGGGAAGGTGCAGGTATCAACGAGGTGGCCTACTGGCAGGACCGTGCCATTGTCAGGATTGACCCTCGTTACTACCGCCCCACTGAAGTGGAAACCTTGCTGGGTGATCCGACCAAGGCCAAGCAAAAGCTGGGTTGGGTGCCGGAGATCACACTTGATGAGATGGTCAAGGAGATGGTGGTTTGCGATCTGGCGGATGCCAAGAAGCATGCACTGCTCAAACAAAATGGCTATGCCGTGAATGTGAGTGTTGAGTAAAAAAGTGATAGCCACTGACACACCCCTGGTGCGAGCACTGATTGCCCAAGAACACCTGGAATTTGCCGTGCTGGTGGGCAGTCGCGCCACGGGTACGGCCCGGTCAGACAGTGACTGGGACATTGCCCTGCAATGGTCGCCACAACTTGAATGGCTCACCGTGCTTGACCTCACCGAAACCCTGCGCCGCACACTGGCAAAAGTGCTGCAAACATCCCCCAGCGCCATTGACCTGATCGAACTGCGCCGCGCCAACCTGGCCATGCGTGCCAGCGTGGCCGAAGAAGGCCTGCCGCTGACGGGCCAGGACACGCTGGCGTGGGCGCATTTTTTGCGACGCACCTGGCGCGATATGGAAGATTTTTATTGGAGCAAACAGCATGCGGCTTGACCTGTACCAAGCTGAAACCGCCCGCATTGCTGCCGAGCAAAGCGCCTTGCTGGCACAAGCCAAGGCCATCCTCCGCGAAGGCCGTGCCTTAACACCGCTGGAGCAAGGCGGCGTCTTGCACGCCCTGCAGATCCTCATTGAAAACGCTATCGGCAAAGCTAAACAATGGCTAAAAGCCAGCGAGCAACCGGTTCCAATTTCGGGCTACGATGCGTTTAGCGCCCTGACCAATCGCGCCCTCATTGCACCCGCCGACCTGCCCACGTGGAATGCCATCATTGGCCTGGGTAACCGCCTGGTTCACGACTACATGAACATCGACATGGATCAAGTCATCGCTTTGCTAACGGCAGACAGAGACCAATTTGTGGTGCGGTTTTTACTCAAAGAATTTCAACCATGACAACCGTCAATGCCACCGGGGTGCAGTGCAGCGTGCAACTCCCATCGTCCGCATCGACCCGCGCTACTTCTGCCCCATTGAAGTCGAAACCATGCCGGGCGACCCAGCCAAAGGCGGTCACTGACAAGTTATTGAATGAAATCACCCTATAGCCCCCGTCCAGCATGCGTTAACAGCTACTAAAAAAGTTAAATTCAATCAGCATGAATCAAACTTTTCAACCTTGTTCCTCCCAACTTTCTGCAGCCTCGCCGCTGGAAGTTATTCGCCAGGGCGAGGCTGCGTTTGTTGAATTCAAAAGCAGCTTCCAAAAAGAAGTGATTGAGACACCCACCGCGTTTGCCAACACCCAAGATGGCGCCGTGTTGATGGGCGTCAGCGATGCGGGGCAAATTGTGGGCGTGGCCGTTCAAGCCGAAACGGTTCAAGGCTGGATCAACCAATGCAAACAAATCACCAGCCCCAGAGTTATCCCGGACATTGAGCTGGTAACTATTGACGGCAAAACTATGGCTGTCGTCAGCATTGGTGAATACCGCAGCGCCAATGATTCAACCATCAAGGTTTTTGACGACCGAATTGAGTTTTTTGACCCCGGTGTACTACTGGATGACCTGACCGTTGAAAAGATCAAAACCGGCAACTACAAATCGCACCTGCGCAAAAAACAAGTAGCGACCATCTTCAAAGAACTCGAACTCATCGAGAAATATGGCAGCGTTGTGCGCCGGGTGATTGACACGTTTGTGGCCTATGGTTTGCCTGAACCCGAATTTGAAGCCACCCAGGGCGGCATGGCCGTGACGGTGTTCAAAGCGACGCCTGAAATCAAGGGGCGCCCTCAGCCAGAGTCTGGCTTGACGCTTGATGCGAAAGTATTACAACTGCTGGCCAAAGCGCCTATGAGCAAACGCGACATTTCTGCTGCGTTGGGTCAAGAAGAAGTATCCGGGCAACTCAATAAAGTCGTTCGCACGCTCGTGACAAGCGGCTTGATTGAGGTAACCATCCCCGACAAAATAAATAGCCGGTTGCAGCAATATCGCCTGACGGTACAAAAATATAAATACACAAAATCGGCCTCTAGCCCATGAACCACAATCACAATTAGCTACCAAACATATAGCAAATAACAATGACTCTCACACCCGCTTCAACCCTTTTACTGGCCGACATCCGTGCGCAGATCGATGGCGTGCGTCAGCGGGTGGCCGATGCCTTTCTTCAGGCTCAAATTCTGCACACACTTTGTTCGCAATTGAGCTGGTCGCATTTACGCTTGATCATTCAAATCGACGAGCCCCTCAAGCAACTCAGAGAAGAAGGCCAGATAGAACTCTATCTACGCTTTCTTGAAAAACATCGGGGTTGCCAACTACCTGACCCTGCTGCCACCACGTGAAACCCAGCAAGTCAAACTCCACCAGTCCATTGAACTCGCCAGGCAGAAACTGCTGAATGATGGCCAGCCGTTTACCATACCGGAAGAATTTTGAAATACATAAAAATCGCCATCGCCGGAACCAGCTACGTCTGCCTTAGCAATGCCATGCTATTGGCTCAGCAGAACGAAGTGGCGATCACGCCCTGTCCACAAGCCACAAGTAGCTATTATTTTGATATTAACTAAATATGACCCAACCGTATATCCACCCATTAGCCGATGTTCAATCCACCACGATTGGTACTGGCACGCGCATCTGGCAGTTCGTCGTGGTACTACCCGGCGCAAAAGTTGGCCAGGATTGCAACATCTGCTCGCATTGCCTGATCGAAAACGATGTGGTCATTGGCGACCGCGTCACGGTTAAAAGCGGGGTCCAGTTGTGGGATGGTTTACGCGTGGGGGTTGATGTTTTTATTGGTCCCAACGCGTCATTCGCTAACGATAGATTTCCGCGCAGCAAAAAAACGCCAGAAAAATTCTTACAGACAATACTTGAAGCAGGTTCGTCAATTGGCGCCGGTGCAACCATCCTACCTGGGATCACTATTGGTATCAATGCCATGGTGGCGGCAGGTGCCGTGGTCACACGCTCGGTACCACCAAATGCAATCGTTGTTGGCAATCCTGCAAAAATCGTGGGCTATGTGGATGCAGATCGAAGCAAGGGCACTATTAGTTCAAGCCTGCAGACTGGCATCGGTGCACAAGCAACGCAGGTGACGGGCGTTTCACTGCACTGCATGCCCCGAGTTGTCGATATACGAGGGAGCCTGACTGTGGGCGAATTTGATCGTAGCCTTCCGTTTTCTGCAAAACGTTATTTCATGGTGTTTGACGTTCCAAGTGTCGAGACACGCGGCGAGCACGCGCACCGCACATGCCATCAATTCCTAATCTGTGTGCGTGGCAGTTGCGCCGTGGTGGCTGACGATGGTTTGCATCGGCAAGAGTTTTTACTGGACCGACCGGATTTAGGCATTCATCTGCCGCCCATGGTCTGGGGCATACAGTACAAATATTCAGCTGACGCCGTGTTGCTGGTGTACGCGTCACATTACTACGATAGCACCGATTACATCCGCAACTATTCAGAGTTTCGACAGTTAGTAGGAGCCACTACATGATTCCATTTCTTGACCTAAAAACCCCTTACATTGAGCTGAAACAGGAGATTGATGAAGCCATTTCCGGCATTGTCAACTCTGGATGGTTTATTGGCGGACCAGAAGTCGATCAGTTTGAGGGGGAATATGCTATCTACTGTGGAGCAAATCACGCAGTAGGTGTAGCTAACGGTCTGGATGCGCTCCATTTGGCACTGCGCGCCATGGATGTTGGGCCGGGTGACGAAGTCATCGTGCCCAGCAACACGTACATTGCCACGTGGCTGGCGGTTAGCCAGTGCGGCGCCATACCAGTGCCAGTGGAGCCTGATGCGCGCACCTACAACATCGACCCTACCCGGATTGAAGCCGCCATCACGCCGCGCACCAAGGTTCTTTTGCCAGTGCACTTGTATGGCCAACCGGCGGACATGGACCCGATCTTGGCGATTGCCCGCAAGCATGGTCTTAAAGTGCTGGAAGACGGCGCACAGGCCCATGGTGCCCGCTACAAAGGGCAGCGCTTAGGCGCGCATGGTGATATCGTGGCATGGAGCTTTTACCCTGGAAAAAATCTCGGCGCCATGGGCGATGGTGGCGCAATTACCACCAACGACGCGCAACTGGCTGACCGCGTCCGTGTGCTGCGCAACTATGGTTCACGCGTGAAATATGTCAACGAGGTTCAGGGCTACAACAGCCGACTTGACCCATTGCAAGCTGCGATTCTGCGCGTAAAGCTGGCCCACTTGGACGAATGGAATACCCGCCGCCGCGCCATTGCTGCACGCTACCAGCGGGGCTTGACCAACTGCGGACTAACGCTGCCTTATGTGCCCGACTGGGCTGAGCCCGCGTGGCACCTATTTGTGGTGCAGCACCCAGAACGCGATGCCTTGCTCAAGCATTTGGCCGAAGTGGGCATTGGCGCGCTGATCCATTACCCCATTCCCCCGCATTTACAGCAAGCCTATGCGAATGCCGGGTATGAGTCTGGCCAATTCCCGCTGGCGGAGCAGATGGCCAACAGGTGCCTGAGTTTGCCTATGGGGCCGCATCTTGTAGAGAAAAGCCTGGATGAAGTCATTACCCATGTTGCCGCATTCTCTCTCTAGCAAGGTACAGCGCAAGCTCCAGCGTTTGGCTTTAAAACTCATTCAAAGGCCTCGCATTCTTATGTACCGCCTGCTATCTAACGCCACCTTGCAAGGTAAGCCGACTCTTCATCAGCCGCTTCAAGCTGTTGGCGCAGGTCAGATAAAGTTTTCTGGTCAGATCAACATTGGTTTTTTTCCATCACCATTTTTTCTCTCAACCTACTCTTATATAGAGGCGAGAAACAGCTGCGCCCAAATTCACATTGGTGAGGGCACCTGGATTAACAATGGCTTCAGCGCCATTGCAGAGCACACATCCATCACGATTGGTGCACGTGTGATGATTGGTAGCCATGTAGAAATACTTGACAGCGACTTCCATGGCATCAGGGTCGATGATCGAAACAAGTCGAAAGCAGAGTGGGCCAAACCTGTTGTCATAGAGGACGACGTTTTTATTGGCTCAAATGTTCGCATTCTGAAGGGCGTCACCATTGGCCAAGGCTCTGTGATCGCCAACAGCTCTCTCGTCGTTAACGATATTCCGGCGGGTGTGATTGCCGGTGGTAATCCAGCTAAAGTGCTTAAAGTCATTGAAGGATGAACGATAAGGCCGCGTCTTACCGGCGCATTCTCAAAAGCTCGTCCATTATTGGCGGTGCATCGGTCATCAATATTTTGATCGGACTGGTACGCACCAAACTGGTGGCGGTGCTGCTTGGTCCAACGGGCATTGGACTGGTCAGCCTATACACGGGCCTGATGACAACCGCCAGCGCCGTCGCCACCATGGGCATGGGCACCATCGGTACGCGCCAGATTGCCCAGGCACTGGGCCAGGACGACGAACGCACCTTGGCCGTGGTGCGCCGCGCCATGTTTTGGGGTGCTTTGCTGCTGGCCAGTGCGGGCTCGCTGGTGGTGTGGTCGCTGCGCGAACTGCTGGCGATCAAAGTGCTGGGCTCGGCAGCGCACGCTACTTTAGTGGGATGGTTGTCTCTGGGCGTGGCCTTATCTGTAGCCGGTGCCTCGCAAGGGGCATTGATTCAAGGCATGCGCCGCATTGGCGACATGGCACGCCTGAGTGTGTATGGCTCTGTTTTGAATACGGTGCTAGGTGTGGCCTTGCTCTGGCAATGGGGCCAAGCGGGCCTAGTGGCCTATGTGTTGATTGGCCCTTTAAGCAGCTTTGCACTGGGCCACTGGTATGTGTCGCGCTTACCCAAGGTAGAGGCAAATCCTGTTGCCATCAAAGAAATGGCCCGACAATGGCAAACCCTGCTGCGCTTGGGCATCCCTTTTATGGGTGCGGGACTGGTGGGTGCGCTGGTGCAACTTTGGGTGCGGGTTGAGGTGGGCAACACACTGGGCGCAGAGTCGTTGGGGCATTTTCAGGCGGCGTGGGCCATTTCCATGCAATACATAGGCTTTGTGCTGGGTGCCATGGGTGCAGATTATTATCCCCGGTTGACCAGCGTCATCCACGACCACAAAGCCGCCACCCGGCTGGTCAACGAGCAAACCGAGATCGCGTTGTTGCTAAGTGCCCCTGTCTTCATTGCAATGATTGGCTTAACACCGTGGGTCATCCACTTGCTGTATTCCGACGCATTTACCCCGGCAGTAGAGGTGCTGCGCTGGCAAATTTTGGGCGATGTGCTCAAAGTAGCCAGTTGGCCGCTGGGATTTGTAATTCTGGCTGCGGGCGCGGGTAAAACTTTTTTCATGACAGAAACCATCGCCTTGATGGTGATGGGCGGCCTCATTGCCTGGCTTGTAAGCAGTGTTGGCTTAAAGATTACTGGCATAGCTTTTTTAACATCCTACGCAGTGCTATTACCGCTGGTTTACTGGCTTGCCAGGCGTCGCATTGATTTTGCTTGGACTGAAACGGTGGTTAAATTACTCGTCGTTACTTTTATGTTGTCTGCAACGGTTGCATACATCAGCACGGTCTATTGGTGGAGCACCCTTGTGACCGTGGTGCTGTCGGCTGCATTCGCTGCCTATACATTAGGGCGCTTGGCGCATATGAGTAATTTAGGTGGGCCAGCAGGAAGAATGGCCTCATGGACACAACGTTGGACAAGCACGAATGAGGGAACGAAATGACAGAACAAATAAACACCAAAAAACCTTTGGTTAGCTTTGCACTATTTGCCTACAACCAAGAAAAATATATCCGCGAAGCAGTTGAGGGTGCGCTAGCACAGACTTATTCACCATTACAAATTATTCTCTCTGATGATTGCTCGTCTGATCGAACGTTTCAGATCATGCAGGAAATGGTAACAGAATATGCTGGTACGCATGAAATATTGCTAATCAGGAATGAGATTAACATCGGATTGGCAGAACACATTAACCGTGTAGCGAAGCTTTGCAAAGGTGAATTAATAATTGTAGCAGCGGGTGATGATATTTCAATGACTTTTAGAACATCTAGGCTACTAGATTTTTATTTGGATAATGATAGACCAGGTGTTGTTTTTAGTGACTGTCTTGAGATCGATAACGATGGAAATTTATGGCTAGGGCAAAGCATTACACAAAAAGAGCAAGACTTAGCAAACTTCATCAAAAGACCACTAATACGGGGAGCGACTTGTGCGTGGAGTAGAGAGATTTTTGACAATTTTGAAGAATTGATGAAAACTGTAACTAGCGAAGATCAACCTTTGCCAGTAAGGGCATACATTATTCAAAGACCTCCTCGAATGTTAAATGAAAAATTGTTGAAATTTAGACGTGACAATTTGAAAATTAAAGGCTCCAAAAATATTTCGATTAGAGTTTTTTGGCAATTTTGGCCACTGTATTCGTCCGCAATACAAATGTTAATTGATGCAAACGGCAAGCCAAATATTGATTCCAACTTAAAATCAATTATTATAAATAATGAAAAAGAACAACGTCAAATTTTCGACTTAATTACCGAAAAATCCGCAATAGAATTTGCAAAAAAATCATTTAATTTTCTACTATTAAAAAATATTACTATATATACAAAAGCTTGTTTTATCAAGTTTGGAAGCCTGGGAAAAAGAGAAAAAATACTTCTGGATAGTTTAAATTAAATGCCAAATTCAGAAAAAGACCACTCACACAAAAAGTCATTTATTTTCGTGCAACAAAAAAACAACATTAGCGAAATATCCACAGCGGCAGACTGCACTCCTATCATCAATAAACATATAACAAATAAATTTAGCATTAACATTAATAAGATTTACTCGCTTGTTTTGTTTACTATTTTGTATTCAATCCTGATGCTTGTGAATTCATTATTAACGAAAAACCCTTACAGCGCATTGCACAGCGGATCAACAGGACTCAACTCCGGCATAGTATCAACCAGTCTCTATATTCAAAGTAACTACATACTATTTATCGTTACATTTATCATATACGCAAACAAATGCAAATATAAATTAAGTATATTTTGGATTCCCTATCTTATCGGAATATTTTATGTAATATCTGGAACAATTACCTTGGGATTAGTTAGAAATCCAGCAGCATATGCATACGATATTATTCTAACAATCCTAGTTTCAAATATATCATACATAGACTCCAAACGCGAATTGACTAATGCAAATCTAAAAAAATTTCTCTATTTTGTTTTGATAATTACTATTGCTGGAATATTTATGGCAATATTAAGGCCAAATATATGGGGATTTCTTCCTATTAGCTTCTCGCGCACGGATAGAGGCGAGATAATTACACTTGGATTCACAGGAGGGGCTGCTGTATTACCCATATTAGCCTTCATAGTTAAAAATATTAGCTTTTCGTTACGAATTTTAATACTAATACTATCTCTAGGTCTTACACTATCATCGGGATCACGTACCTTTTTGTATTTTTTAATATCGCCAGCATTGATTTATGTTTTTTTTAACACAAGTGGACGCAAAAGGATATATTTATCCATTTTTACTTTTGTAATATTATTTCTATTTTTATATGATTATAAAGATATACTACTTAATACAAATGAACGAGATTTAAATACCACTGAGAATTCACTCAATGGCAGAGGCATTCTTTGGTTATTTTACTGGAACAAATTTTTAGAAAGTCCTTTTTTCGGTCAAGGTGCTTTTTTGCTAAATACTTTTAGCAACTCATACGCTGGCGAAGCCACTTCAGAAATTGGCGTATTAAAATCAGCCGCTGAATATGGCCTATTATTAGCATCCTGTCAAATTATTGTCGTACTTCTAGCTGTGGCAAATTCATTTAAATTACTGAAAACAAAAAATTCAAATGAAATAGAAATATTTGCTAGTTATTACATAATTTTGTCTTTTCCTTATTTTATATTTGAGTCACTCTCTAGAATAAATACAAGTAATGCTTATTTTTTCTGGTACTTAGTATTTTTTATTTATTTTCGTCAGAATCATTACTCCAAGAACAAAATTCCGTCAAATTAAATGTAATCAACTTCTTACTCTCAATATGGTCATATATATTCATTGCAATTTAAATAATGTCAACTATTTTGTATTTGGGTTCTTCAAGTGAAGGCAGCACTAGTTCGCATCGCGCAGATGCATTAAAGCGGCTTGGGCATGATCTAGTATTCGCTGACCCTTACTTAGCGCTATTCGGCCAACTGACCCCCCGTATACAAGGTGCTTTGCATTACCGTACTGGTTATCGCTTGCTGCAGCCGTTGATAGAACGCTGGCTCGTCGATAAATTGCAACAGCCTCATCTTTTTGATATTGCTTGGGTGGATGGCGGTGAACTTTTTGGCCCGCATTGCATTCGCTTATTACGCAGTGTTGGTCTATTAACTGTACTGTACAACCACGATGATCCCACTGGTAAGCGCGATGGACATCGCTTCGACACGTTAGTTAAGTCTCTCCCAATCTACGATGTTTGTGCAGTTGTTAGAAAAGAAAACGTTCAGGAGTATAGAAATTATGGGGCGAAATGCGTACTACATGTTTGGCGAAGTTACGACGAAGTCCAACACGCGCCATATCAACTTGCGGATGAAATACCTGATGACTATCTGTCTGAGGTTGCTTTCATCGGCACTTGGATGCGTGGTGAAGGTCGCGATCAGTTCGTGCTTGATCTGATGGAGTGTGGCATATCAGTTTCCATCTGGGGACAACGCTGGGAAAAATCACCGCTGTGGAAGAAACTTAAATGCTGTTACCGTGGGGGGAACCTGAGCGGACGTAATTATGTCGCAGCGATTCAAGGTGCCAAAGTTTGTTTGGGTATGCTTTCCAGAGGAAATCGGGACCTTCACACAACCCGTTCAATGGAGATTCCATACGCCGGAGGCGTGCTTTGCGCTGAACGCACTAGCGAGCATCTGGCACTTTATAAGGAGAATGTTGAAGCTGTTTTCTGGAGCGATGTGAATGAGTGTGCCCAACAATGCCAGCGGCTGCTTGACGATGATGCGTGGCGCAGGTCAGTCCGCCATGCCGGCATGGCGAGAGTTAGAGCATCACATTTAGGACATGAGGATATTTGCAGAACTCTTATCGATGCAGCTTTGAAAGTTCGTTCGGCTAAAGAACAAAACAATTCAGCAGCTTAAATAGTCACTAAATGCATCTAGCTCATTAGATAGATATAACCCATGCAAGTTGTTCTGTTCGGCCATCCTGATTTTCTTAATTCGCGTAGCATGCCCAGATTCGTTGAAATGATCCTGCGAGGTATGCAGACGCGCGGTCATACCGTTCAATTATGGTCACCTTCTCCTTTGCTCTATCGACTGCCATTTGGCAAACGACTGAAAAAATGGCTAGGCTATCTTGATCAATTTGTGGTCTTCCCTTTACAAGTGCGCTCGCGGCTGAAGAAGCTTCCCGCCCAAACGCTTTTCATTTTTGGCGATCAAGCTTTAGGCCCCTGGGTACCCTTGGTGGCGAACCGCCCGCATGTCATCCATGTGCACGACCTTATGGCACTGTGTTCAGCTTTGGGGGAATTTGTGCAGAACCCCACAGGTTGGTCTGGGCAGCAATATCAGTCCATGATCAGGCGCGGATTTGGGTATGGTCAAACTTTTATCTCAGTGTCTGAAAAAACCCGCAGCGATTTACATCGCTTTTTACCCGGCAAGCCACGCATTTCTGAGGTGATTTACAACGGGTTGAACTTTCCTTTCAGGCGCATGAGCCAGACTGAATATTTGTCTACCCTTGCCGTCGCTGGTTTGACAGTGCCAACATCTGGCTTTCTACTGCACGTGGGCGGCAACCAGTGGTACAAAAATCGCGAAGGTTTGCTAAAAATATATGCGGCTTACGCTCAACAGACACCGAATCCATTGCCACTGTGGATGGTGGGTGCGTTGCCTACTGATGCAATGAAGGCCGAAGCACAAGGCGTGAAGAATAATGGCAAGGTGCAGTTTTCGGCAAACTTAACGGATGAGCAAGTCTGCGCTGCCTATTCTGCTGCGAGACTACTTATTTTTCCTAGCTTGGCCGAAGGTTTTGGTTGGCCGATTGCCGAGGCCATGGCCTGCGGCTGCCCCGTGCTGACCACCGGTGAAGCGCCCATGACGGAAGTGGGAGGCGAAGCTGCGTTTTACATTCCACGGCAGCCGGATCATGACAACGGCGCTTGGGCTATGCAAGCAAGCAAGCAGATTATCGATATTTTGAAGCTTCCAATGAATGAGCAACTTGCCCGGCAAGAAAGCGGGTTTAAGCAAGTTTCCAAATTTGATACAAACAATACCATTGCAGCTTATGAAAAAATTTATTTGCAGGCAATCGAGGATCATCAGCCATGTTGATTGAGGGAAATGACCCCTACTGCGAACCTTCATTTTCTTTAGATCACCGGCTCAGACGACAGGTATGGAATATTGTTTATGCCCTGTTTTTTCGTACCAGCCCGCGTCCATTTCATGCTTGGCGTGCATTCTTGCTAAGACTGTTTGGTGCAACGTTGGGTCAGGGCTGCCACCTTTACCCTAGTGTCAAAATCTGGGCACCATGGAATTTGCGGTTGGGCAATTTTGTGGGTGTCGGCGATGGTGCCACTCTGTATTGCATGGATCGCATCCAGATTGGTGACTACGCCGTTATCTCGCAAGGCGCCCATCTGTGCGGCGGTACGCATGATTACAACAGCACCAACTTTCAGTTGATAGTCAAACCAATTGTGATTGGTGCGCACGCTTGGGTTTGCGCGGAAGCGTTTATTCATCCCGGAGTAGTGGTGCCAGAAGGTTCAGTCATCGGTGCGCGCGCGGTGGTAACAAAAAACCTTGAGCAACCTTGGGGTGTTTACGCTGGCAACCCTTGCCGCGCAATTGGTATACGGCTACAAAACAATAAGTCGGGAGTTCTATGAGTAATGTGGTAGATCAATATGGCTGGCAGTCCTCAACCGGCCCAGAGTCTTGTGGCTACATCACGCCAGAAGTGCTGCATATTCTGAAGCGTCTGAAGGTTGTTCGCGTTTGTGATCTGGGTTCGGGCAATGGCGCGCTCGCTAACGCCATGCAAGGTGCAGGCTTTCAACCGGCGGGTGTTGAATACGACAAGCAAGGCGTAGAAATTGCCCAGAAAAACTACCCAAGCATCAATTTTTACCATTTTGGAGTACAGGACGATCCGGCACAAGTGCTCGCCGCCGAGGGTCAGGCCTTTGATGCGGTAGTTTCAACTGAGGTGGTGGAACATTTGTTTTCACCACACTTGCTGCCAATATTTGCACGGCAAATCGTGCGTGAGGGGGGGTACCTGGTGATATCAACCCCGTACCACGGCTACCTGAAGAATCTCGCGCTGTCGATCTTCAACAGTTGGGACAAGCATCACACGGCCTTGTGGCATGGTGGTCATATTAAGTTCTGGAGCCGTAAGACATTAACAAAATTGCTGGAGGAGAACGGTTTTCGGGTGATTGAGTTCCAAGGGGCCGGACGTTTGCCGTGGTTGTGGAAAAGCATGATTTTGATTGCAAGAGCGGTTTGAGGTAACAACTTTCATGCAAAGCATTTCCATCTTAATTCTGACAAAAAACGAACAGCAAGATTTGCCGGGCTGTTTGCAAAGCGTCGCGTGGTCAGATGACATTCATGTGTATGACTCAATGAGCACCGATGACACATTAGTCATTGCCCAGCGGTTCGGGGCCAGCGTTACACAACGGACATTCGACAACTGGGCCGCGCATCAAAACTGGGGCTTGCAGAACATTCCCTTCAAGCACCCTTGGGTGTTTTACATTGATGCCGACGAGCGCATGACTCCTGAGCTGATTCAGGAGGTACAAGTAGCGGTGGCTGCTGCCAAGGACGAAGTTGCGTTTCGATTACAACGACGTGACTTCTTCATGGGAACATGGCTGAAGCATGTGCAGACTACCCCGTTTTACATGCGCTTGTTTCGCCCGCAGAAGATGCGCTACGAGCGCTTGGTCAACCCGATCTCCATTGCAGACGGCCCGGTGGGGCAAGTGGCTGGTTATCTGAACCACTTTCCATTCAGCAAAGGTCTGGGACACTGGGTTGATCGACACAACGGCTATAGTCACTTTGAGGCGCAGCAGATCATCAGCAACCGCCGGTCGGGTGAACGTTTTAGTTGGGTAAAGGCCTTTACAGCCAAGGACTTTCACCAGCGCCGCTATCACCAGAAGGAGCTGTTTTACCGCTTGCCATTTCGACCACTGGTGAAGTTTCTGCTGCTGTTTGTGGCCAAGCGCGGCTTTCTGGACGGTCGGGCCGGGTTCACCTACGCCGTGCTGCAGTCTATTTATGAGTATTTCATTGTGCTGAAAGTTCGGGAATTGGAGACCGAGGTGATGCAATAACTAGGCAGCATCGGTCTTGATGCATCAAAGCAATACAAAAATAGCCTATGCCCCGCGTTATTAACGCGTATACAGCTACTATTTATATAGTAAATACAGGGTGTTTCTTTGAAAATTTTACAAGTCATCGGTGGACTTAACCCCGAATCTGGTGGCCCGGTAGAGGGCTTGACTCAGCAAGGGATCGTGATGGTCAGCCATGGCCACGACGTGCAAACGCTGTGCCTGGACGCGCCGGGCTCGCCGGTGGACGAGCGCCTGCACTCTTCGGCGGTTTACCAGCTTGGCCCGAGCTACCTCGGGTATGGTTTTGCGCCCCGGCTCGAGCCCTGGTTGCGCGAGCATGGGGCCAAATATGATGTCATCATCATCCACGGGATGTGGATGTACCACGGTTATTGCGTGGCCAAGGTGGCGCGGCAGCTGGGCCTGCGCTATGTGATATTTTTGCACGGCATGCTTGACCCGTGGTTTGCCCGCCGTTACCCGCTCAAGCACCTTAAAAAATGGCTTTATTGGCCTTGGGCCGAGTACCGTGTTTTGCGCGATGCCCGTTTGGTACTGTTCACCACGGCTGAAGAGCAAGTGCTGGCACGCCAGTCGTTTTGGCTTTACAAGGTGCGTGAACGCTTGGTGGGCTATGGCATTAAATCCCCCGATGTGGAGCCAGCGCTGGCGCGCGCCTCATTTATAGAGCAGTTTCCGCATTTGGAGGGCAAGCGCAATCTGCTGTACCTGTCGCGTATTCACCCCAAAAAGGGTTGCGATCTGTTGATGAATGCTTTTGCCAAGGCTGCTGAGGCTGACCCCGCGCTGCACCTCATCATGGCTGGCCCGGGCGAGGCAAGTTTGGTGGAAGCGCTCAAGCACCAAGCGCTGCAGTTGGGGGTGGCGCATCGGGTCACGTTTACCGGCATGATCAAGGGCGCAGTCAAATGGGGTGCCTACGATGTGGCCGATGCGTTTGTTCTGTCGTCGCACCAAGAGAACTTTGGCATTGTGGTGGCCGAGGCGCTGGCGTGGGGTGTGCCGGTGTTGACTACGTACCAGGTCAACATCTGGCGTGAAATTCAAGACGCCTCAGCTGGCATCATTCATGCCGACACGCAGGCCGGGGCCGACCAGTTGCTTGCCGATTGGCTGGCGTTAAGCTCGGAGCAGCAAAGCAACATGCGCACTAATGCCAAGGCTTGTTTTGCCAAGCATTTTGAAATAGAAAACGTGACCCAGAATTTGCTCAAGGCGCTTGAAGACGTCAAGGATGCTGATCCCATTAAGTATTCGTTCAAGGGGAGTTTGTCTTGGTCACGGCATGCGCATAATTGAAGCCTGCCCGCTGTTCTTTAGTTGGAAGTCCAAAAAAAAATGAAGTTACTTACTCGTCACGCTTCTTTCATCTTATATGCGCTAATGATGCTGGTCATTGCGGTGCTTGACTTGTGGGCAGGCACGCAAGTCAATCTGTGGGTGTTGTATTTTATTTTCATTGGCTTGGCAAGCTGGAATCTCGGGCAACGTGCAGGCGTGACAACCACCGTGCTAGCGGTGGTATTGCTGGCTGGCACGGCAGCTATTGGAGGCCACGGTTATAGCAGTCTGGGTTATCTGGCCTTTGCAATTGGCTCAAAAACTATTGCCTATTTTGTGCTGGTTGGTCTGCTGGGGGCGTTGCGCAGCCAAGAGGTAGACCGCATTTATCAACCGCCCAAGTCACGGGGTTAGGTTTTTGAAAATTCTGCTTTACGGCCTCAACTTCGCTCCTGAACTCACCGGCATTGGCAAATACACGGGCGAGTTGGCGGCTTGGCTAGCAGCACGTGGGCACCAGGTGCGTGTGGTAACTGCCCCACCCTATTACCCGGCGTGGAAGCTGGGTGTGGGGTTTAGGAACGGGTGGTGTACAGAGGCAATATCGGAATGCTTGGTTTATCGCTGTCCGCTTTGGGTGCCCTCGCGGCCTGGGGGTGCAAAGCGCCTGCTGCATTTGGCCAGCTTTGCGCTAAGTAGTTTACCAGTCATGCTACGCCAGATTTTGTGGCGGCCTGATGTGGTGTGGGTGGTAGAGCCCGCATTGTTTTGCGCTCCAACAGCGCTAGTGGTAGCGCGGCTGAGCGGGGCCAAGGCTTGGCTGCATGTGCAAGACTTTGAGGTGGATGCTGCGTTTGACTTAGGGCTACTTAAAGGCCAGCGCATGCGTCACTGGGTAGCAGCTGGGGAACGATGGTTAATGCGTCGCTTTGACGTGGTTTCAACCATCTCACAGCGTATGCACCAGCGTCTGATTTGCAAGGGGGTGGCACCCGCCAAGGCGGTGTTGGCTCCAAACTGGGTGGATATTGCAGCAATAGCGCCCAGTAGCAGCACTGGGGGCGAGTCATTTCGCACACAGTTGGGCATTGCCACAGACGCAGTTGTGGCCCTGTATTCAGGCAACATGGGCGCCAAGCAGGGGCTGGAATTACTGGCCGATGTGGCGCGGTTGTGCGAGAAAGATGCAGAACAAAATCAGGCATTAGCCCTTACAAAAAAAAGGCACTCCGCTATTGTTTTTGTATTTTGTGGCAGTGGTGCTGGCCGCTCTGACCTGGTGCAACGCTGCGCTGGTTTGAGTCATGTGCATTTTCTGGGCCTGCAGCCTTTGGAGCGACTGGGGGATCTGCTGGCCATGGCAGATATCCATTTGTTGCCCCAGCGCGCCGACGCGGCGGACCTAGTGATGCCCAGCAAGTTGACAGGCATGTTGGCCAGCGGCAGGCCCGTGGTGGCTACGGCATGCGTTGGTACTGAGCTTGCGGGTGTTGTCGGTGGCAACAGTGGCAGCGCTGTTTGCGGGATGGTGACGCCGCCTGGCGATGCTGTTGCATTTGCACGAGCTGTACAAATGCTGGCAGCAGACGCCGCACTTCGCCAGCAATTAGGTGCGGCTGGTCAGGCCTACGCTGCGGCTTATTTGGACCGGGATGTGGTGCTGCAGAAGTTTGAGGGAGAAATGCTATCGTTGATTCAGCATAGGGATAACCCCTTACAGCGGATTTGAAAATGGCAAAATGAGGCCCACAAAAATGTGCTGTTAAGGGAAAGCAATGTATCGCTCACGAATCAGGTTGTCATCACCATCAATTCGTTACGTTGCGATGGCCTTGGATGGGGCCATCATCTGGATTTGCGCAGCGATGAGCTACCACTTGTTCGTTGCAAATTGGTGGCATAACGCCATCCCGACTCGCTACACGCTGCTGGTATTGGTGGCAATGCTGTTGATTCTGACCGGGGGTTCTGACCGATACAGGTCTTGGCGCTTTAATGAATTCGCCACGATGCTGCGCGTGGTAACCACAACATGGGTGGGCAGCCTGCTGGCCATCATCGTCGTGTTGTTTTTGACCAAGTCTGGGTCCGAGTTTTCACGTGCCTGGTTTCTGGCCTGGAGTTCAGGCACCCTGTTGCTGATGTATCTTTTGCGCATTTTTGGCTTTTTGCTGCTGCGCAGTCTGCGCACCATGGGCTATAACTACAAGTCGCTATTGATCGTGGGTGGCGACAGCGCCAGCCAGCCTGCGCAAAAGGCGTTGGCAGAGGCTGGTTGGAGTGGCCTGAAGTTGCTGGCCAAGGTGCCTGTAGACGGTATAGAAGCTTGGCTGGCTGCACAACAATCAGATCCGGCTAACCAGCGGGCCAGCGTTGCGCAACGGCCGCAGCTTGATGAGGTATGGCTGTGCCTGCCACTGAGTGATGAGTCGGGCATTCGCACCGCGCTACACGCTTTGCGGCACAGCACAGCCAACATTCGGCTGGTGCCAGATTTCTTCTCGCTCAAGCTCATTAACCACGGTATTACCGAGGTGGTGGGCGTGCCCATGCTGGACTTGTCAGCCTCACCTGTTACAGGCAGTATGCGACTCTTCAAGGGCATTGAAGACTATGTGTTGGGTTCCGTGATTTTGCTGTTGATCAGCCCGCTGCTGCTGGCCATAGCGCTGGCCATCAAGTTCACTTCCAAAGGGCCTGTGCTGTTCAAGCAATACCGTGACGGCTGGAATGGGCAGCATATTTTGATTTACAAGTTTCGCACCATGATGGTCCACGAGGAGCCAGACTTTCAGGTGACGCAGGCCACCCAAAACGATAGCCGCATTACGCCACTGGGTGCCTTCTTGCGGCGCACCAGCCTGGACGAGTTGCCGCAGTTCATCAACGTGCTGCAGGGGCGCATGTCCATCGTGGGGCCACGCCCGCACGCCATTGCGCACAATGAGTATTACAAGGAGTTGCTGGGTGGCTACGTGCTACGTCACAAGGTGAAGCCGGGCATCACAGGCTGGGCGCAGGTGAATGGTTTCAGGGGCGAAACCGACACGCTGGACAAAATGGCCAAGCGTGTTGAATATGACCTGCACTACATCGAACACTTGTCCATAGGGCTTGACCTCAAGATCGTGTTTATGACCATTTTCAAGGGTTTTGTGCATAAGAACGCTTATTAATCTGCACAGGCCGCCGTATTGAAGATGGCCGCCACCGATAGGTGGACTTTCATGAGGCCTCGTAGGGCGGACTTCAGTCCGCCATGGTCGACTGAAGTCGACCCGACGGGGAATGGAATTGTTGCCGCAATCGTCGCCAACGTTGTTTTTCACTGAGCGTGCCAACATTGGAGCCCTGATACCATCATCGCGGGATAAGATATGCGCATCATTTCATGCGCATTGAAGGTTAATATGGCAACCATTCAAACCACTGCAACCAAACACAGCGCTCGGGTACGTCAGCCCTTAAAAAGGGCCACCAATTTGAGTCTGAGTGCCGATGTACTCGACGCCGCCAAGGCACTTGAACTCAATATCTCGCAGGTTTGCGACGCCTATCTGCGTCAATTGGTCACTCAGGAACAAGAGCGCCGCTGGCGAACTGACCACGCCGATTTCATCGCCGCATATAACGCCACGCTCGAAACCGAAGGCCTGCCTCTGGATCAGTGGAGAACTTTCTGATGGCTCGTTTTGATGTGTATGCCAACCCAGGCGCGCATGCCAGCACCACGCCGTATTTGCTTGATGTTCAAAGTAATTTACTGGACGGCTTGGACAGTCGCATGGTGATTCCTCTGCGCAGCCTGGATCGCTTTGCCAAAGTCAAACTACCCAACCAATTGACACCAGTGTTTAACATCCTTGGTACGGATTACTTGCTGGAGACACCCAAAATGGGTGCGGTGCCCCAACGCATCTTGAAAGACAGCGTTGCCTCATTCAGCGACGACCAAGCACGCATTACTGCTGCCCTGGATTTTTTGTTCCAAGGCTATTGACCGCGGACAAGGTGATCGGTCAGTGAAGCGCATCGGGCGTCAAGACAATCTGGGTAATCAGCACGTCATCCTGCATGGATTCTCCCTGTACGAGCAATGTCTGCCATGAGCGGTGCCCTGGCGGTGTCTAACGCTGTTTTTTCACTGAGGACGAAGCACTCAAATAGCCCTGCCTGCACGCCGACAGACCAAAACTGATCAGCAATTCTTGCAGGCTGATTTGCATTTGGCGATTATCACCACGCCGCGGGCACTATTTGAAAGACCAATTGGCTGTGATGGACTGCGGTGTCACGGTGTAGTGCACACCTTTGTCAGCGCTCTGTTGATTGCCAACCAAGGTGCCAATGGCATAGCCCATCAACGCGCCACCCACCGTGTCAGACAACCAGTGATCCCGGCTCTGAATGCGTCCAACAGCCGTTAAAGCGGCAGCGCCATACAGCCACGGCATGTCTTGTTGTTGGGCAAACGGCGTGACCAAGGCAAACGCCAGCGCAACGTGATTGGATGGAAAGCCGGACTGAGACGCACCACTGCCAAAACTGTCAAAGCTGGCGTTGCCCAACTCCTGGTTAGGTCTGGCGCGGCCTACAACATAACGTGTCAGCACGCTGGCACCCAATGTGTAGGCACCAGCCTTGAGGGCAGTCTCGGCGGTACTGGCGCTATCACCACCTGCAATACCGGTGTAAAGCAGCCCGGTGCCTAGTGCCATCAGCACTGGCAGGTTTTTGCCGACTTTTCCGACGTTGTTCCAGCGCGGTGTTTGGTGGTTCACTGCCCATTTGTCAACCTTTTTGTCGAGCAGGCTGGACGCCAACACCGCCCCACCCGCCCATAACCAGGTGGACAGGGGCAGGTCTGCCACCTGGCTAGCCAACTCTGCACCGCTGGAAGGCAGGCTTTGGAAAATATTGTCGGCAGGCTCATGCAGCACATAGCTGGCGTCTTCGCCCGAGCGATCGGCATCAGGTTTTGCGTCGCGCCAGCGCATGGCGCGGGGGTCACGCTGGCTGGTCAAATCAAACAGGGTGAACCTGCGGTTTAGCCGCGCGCCGCCATCACGCGTGAGCGGGTTCCAGACGATGTTGGCCAACGATGGTGACGATTTGGGCATCATCACGTCAAAGGGGATGTTGACGTAAATGCCTTTGTCAAAACTGCCTTCGCCAAACTGCGCAGCGCTGACATTGGTTTTGGTAGCCCAGGCGCCGATGGCGGTGCCATTTTGAAAAACGCGTTTGACATCCAGCGTGGCACCGGTGTCGCCAGCCAGGTAACGCCCGGCGCTGAACTTGACCTGTACGTCGTTCCAGCCGGTGTCCCAATACAGGGTGGCATGGCCGGTGTTGACCGAATAGTCCCTGAAAGCCAGGTTCTGGCTGAAGTCGCGCTGGCGCACGTGGTTGGCATCGACGCCAAACGCCAGCGGACTGTGCCAGGGGCGGTAAAGCCATTCGGCCCCCACCCCGCCATACATCGACTCCAGCATGCCGCCATACACGCTCAGGTATTGGCTACCACCTAGGGCCTGCACATGCGTGGCCTGCAGCAAGGGCATGGTGGTGCGCGACGTGGTGACGTATTCACGCGCATAGGTTCTGACGCGTGGCAAGCTGCTGGGTGCGTCGTATTTGAATTTGTCGTAGTTGTCCAGCAGGCGCACATTGAACACGCCGCTGATCCAGGTGTTGTCTGAGAAGCGCTGTTCAAGTTTGGCCTGTGCCCCGATCTGATACAGCAAAAAGCCGTCGGGTCCGCCCAGGCTTTGGCTGTAGCTGGGGTCCAACTGTGCGTGAAACCCAGAAGCTGAGCCGCGCCAGTCGCCCGCTGCTGTTGGTTCTTGACCTGTTGCAGCCTGAACCACCGGCAGGCGCAGTTCCGGCGCTTCTGCCTGATAGTGCCGCGCCACCCATTGGGCGCGATCCACGTCGATGCGTGAAACCGGTAGGCCACGCTGCTGCAACTGAATGACAAAGTGGGTGGAACTGGCCGGGGTGTCCTGATGCAACACGGCAATGGCGCGGTCCAGCCGCTCTTGCAGGTACAGGGCACCATCAGCTTCAATCTGCACCGTGGTCTGGCCGGGCTCATGGGTGATGGACCTGACCGACCAGCCGGTGTAGACCTCGATGTTTTTAGCCGTCTCGCCCCAGCCAGCGGGCGGCACCTGGGCGGCTGCGCTGGCTTTGAAAGGTGGCAAGGCGGGGTCGAGTACCTTGGGGGTATACAGCGCATTGATGCCGCCGTGCAGCGTCAGGCCAAGCATCCATGTGTTGCCACGTTCCAGGCCCAGGCTGACGTCCAGGTTGGGCGAATAGGTGTACACCGCACCGATGTTGATCGGGCTCTTGGTGGTTTGGTTGTTGGTTTGCGGCTCGTGCTGGTAGTCGTTACCGTCAAGCTCCAGTTTGACCGTCCAGGGGGTGTTGGGCGCATGCCATTGCACGCCACCAAACAAGGCCGTGGGGCCATGAAACATGGCTGAGGTGTTGACCGTGCCGCCCGTTCCCGTATTGTTAACTGGTCGTGTGCTAAACGATGAACCGAACACAGACAATGGATTCTTGATATTGCCACGCGCCCCAAGATAACCCCAACCCATACCCAGGCTGGCGTCCCAATTGCCCCAGCGTTTGCTGGCCACCAGATATTCGCCAGAAAAAAGTCCGGTGCCGCCAATGTCCCGCAGACCCAAGGCCACTTGAGGCAAGCTGTTGGTTTCTTCGCGCAGGCGCAACTTCACATCAATGGATTTGTCTTTGTAGGTCTGATTGCCAGCAATATCCGGGCCGTAAAGCCGGTTGGAAACATCGGTGTACCGGAAACCAAACTCAAACCAGTCCAGCGGCTGCATCATGACCGTGCCACGGGTGTAGGGTGCCACCCGGCTCATCTGCAAGCGAACATCGCCTGCAGGTGCCATGCGGGCCGTGGGCGTTTGCAGTAAGCCTATTTCGCCCCAATCACTGGCGGTGAGCTTGCTCTCACTGGAGGCAACGCCGCTGGCCGCTGGCACCAGTGAGGCTTGCGCTACAGGCAGCGCCGTATCGGTATCCAAGGGGGGTGGCTGGGTGGCTAAAAAACGGGCCAAGTTGTCTGAGAGACTGTTGGGCAGTTTGGCTGCGCGGCTTGGGGCCCAGATCCATGCGCCGGGCGCGGGCTCGTCTTGTGGTTCAGTGTTCCACGTTGCCACGCCAAAGCGGCGGGTGCGGCCATCAGGCTCCGCAATCCACGCCCAATCCACGCTGTCACCAGCA
The DNA here is from genome assembly GCA_031291305.1 of Rhodoferax sp. GTDB lineage: Bacteria > Pseudomonadota > Gammaproteobacteria > Burkholderiales > Burkholderiaceae_C > Rhodoferax. Next base: position 42,992 of record JARLJH010000019.1, read on the forward strand.
ACCTGACAGGCACGCAAATAATCTTGAATCAGCGCGCCAGAAACGTGCACTGCATTGCATGGCTTGGCTGACGCGCCCAACACGGTCACGGTACGTGGTCGGGCATACAAAATGACGCTCTGCCGGTCAGACAGCACCGGGTCTTGTGCCGGGGAACCTTGTAGCCATCTGGCATCAGAATTTGCCAACGTAACACGGCCCGTCAAGGGCAAGGCGCGCAGCCAGTCGACCAAATGGTCCTTGTCAGCTGCCGTCATGGCAATGGCTGGGTCTGAGCGCAGTGCATCAAACACGGCCTGGCGCAGCCGCGATTGCGGCGCACGCTCAGCCTCTACGCGCCATTGCAGGACGCTGGTATCTGCCGTGGCACCCGCGTTACGCAGCACCCAGTCGCTAAGCCTCTCACCAGGAATGATGGGGGCTTGCAAGGGGAAGGCTGGCGCCTCGGCGCTGGATGCAGCGTTTGCCCAAACTGCCCAAACCAGCACCAGCGCGCGCGCCAGTAAAGTGCGATCAGGTTTCAAAGAGCTGCTTTCTGAATCGGCCAGCGCTGCAAATTCAGGCACAGCTGTTTGCTTAAACACTGGTAGGAGTACGCCACACGGTATTTACCATCAACTTTCTCCAGCGCGTACCATGAATCAGGTAAGCCGGGCTGCGCGCTCGACGACGACTCACGAACCCACTCGTAGCTTTTGGCAACATCCGACGGTAACGAGGTCGGCAACACAATGGACGGTACTCCATCTACCCGTGACGAGGTGAGCTGGTCGGCAAGGTCATACCGGTAACCGGGCATTTCATCGCGAACACGCGTGAACGTGTATGAAGCTTGCCGCAAACCGTCCCAGGTTGGCGGTGCAGTTGTGAAGCGCACCGATTGCCAGTCCACTTCAAGTCCGGAAGTTCCAACAATTCGGCCATTCTGGGTCTTGATGACCTCATGTTTGGCGCTGTACCACACCTCTATATCGCCCTGGGCATCATGGTCAACATAACCCAACACCAGCAACGCTGGTGATACCCCCGGCACATTCACTCGCAGATAGTGAAAGGATGGATTGAGTGTTGAACTGGCAATGGCGTCGTCACCAGCGCCAAACTGCTCTTTGATAATCGCGCGGCTAACGTCTGACAACAGGGTGCCGGAACTACAACCCGCCAACGCCACAGACGCTACGACCAACAAAAAAATTCGGCAACGCGACAGTAGATGTTTTTGCAAAATACAAAAGAAAAGCGCCCGCAGGCGCTTTTCTAAATCATCAACGTTCAGTGTGCCGTTGTACCAGTTGTACCCGTTGTGCTGTCATTGCTTGCAGCAATTGCGGCGCCAGCGACTGCTGCGCCAATAAGCACCGTAGAGGCGGTCAAGCCACCCAAAGCACCCCCAGTTGCTGCCGCAGCACCTGCACCAGTACCCGCTGCCGCCGGTGCGGCTGCAGGCGCGGTTTGTGCAAAAGCTTGTGAAGAGACGGCCAGAGCCAAGGCTGCAAAAGTCAAAGCAATTTTCATAAAGTCCCTTTCAAAAAATAAATTACCGCCCGAATTTAACACAGCGTGGCGAATTTCCTGTTACAGGCACGACACAGTTGTTGTAAATCACCCCATATGCAAACCGCCATTCACTGAGAACTCGGCACCCGTGGCGTAGCCACCTTCATCAGAGGCCAGCCAAGCAATGATGGAGGCAATTTCCGAGGGTTCACCCAAACGCTTGACCGGCACCGTGCCAATGATCTTGTCGAGCACTTCCTGGCGGATGGCTTTGACCATGTCGGTGCCAATATATCCGGGGCTGACGGTGTTGACCGTGACGCCCTTGGTAGCCAGCTCCTGCGCCAGCGCCATGCTGAAGCCGTGCATGCCAGCCTTGGCGGCAGAGTAATTGGTTTGCCCGGCCTGCCCCTTGACGCCGTTCACCGACGAGATGTTGATGATGCGGCCCCAGCCTTTTTCAACCATGTCGCCCACCACCTGCTTGGTGACGTTGAACATGGAGTTGAGGTTGGTTTCGATCACTGCATCCCAGTCTTCACGGGTCATTTTCAAGAACATGCGGTCACGGGTGATACCGGCGTTGTTCACCAGCAGGTCAATGCTGCCGTGTTCGGCCTTAGCCTTGGTGAAGGCCGCCACAGTGGAGTCCCAGTCACCCACATTGCCAGCGGAGGCATAAAAGGTGAAGCCCAGTGCCGCCTGCTCGGCCAGCCACTTGGCGTAATCACGCGTCGGGCCACAGCCCGCGATGACGGTAAATCCTTCTTTGCTCAGACGTTGGCAGATAGCGGTACCAATCCCGCCCATACCCCCGGTGACATACGCTACTTTTTGACTCATTTCTGGCTCCTCTTTGTAAATTATCGAAATTTGATTATGCGTGGCCGATCAGCGTTCCAGAGCAAGGGAAACCCCCATACCGCCACCAATACACAGCGCCGCCAAGCCCTTCTTGGCGTTGCGACGTTGCATTTCGTGCAGCAGGGTCACCAAAATGCGGCAACCGGACGCACCGATGGGGTGGCCGATGGCAATGGCGCCGCCATTGACGTTGACTTTGGACGGGTCCACTTCCAGCTGCAGGTTCACCGCGCAAGCCTGCGCGGCAAAAGCTTCATTCAACTCAAACAGGTCCACGTCCTGCACATTCCAGCCAGCACGTGCCAAAGCCTTGCGCGATGCAGGCACCGGACCCAGGCCCATTTGTGCCGGGTCCAGACCACTGGTGCCAAAGGCGGCAATGCGTGCCAGCGGGGTCAGGCCCAGGGCAGCAGCCTTTTTGGCGGTCATGACAACCACGGCAGCTGCGCCGTCGTTGATGCCGGACGCGTTGCCAGCAGTCACCGAACCCGCCTTGTCAAATGCGGGGCGCAAACCTGCCAAGGCTTCGGCATTGGTCTTGCGGTTCAAGAACTCGTCAGTATCAAAAACAACCGGGTCACCCTTGCGCTGGGGGATGTTCACACCGACGATTTCGTCCTTGAACTTGCCAGCATCCTGTGCTGCAGCCGCTTTTTGCTGGCTGGCCAAGGCCAGCGCGTCTTGCATGTCGCGGGTGATGCTGCAGGCTTTGGCCACGTTTTCAGCGGTGATGCCCATGTGGTAGTTGTTGTACACGTCCCACAGGCCGTCAACGATCATGGAGTCAATCATCTTCCAGTCGCCCATGCGCTGGCCGTCACGGCTGCCCTGCAACACGTGGGGGCTGGCGCTCATGTTTTCCTGGCCACCGGCGATGACGATGTCGCTGTCACCCCAGGCCACCGCCTGCGCGGCCAACATGACCGACTTCAGCCCCGAGCCGCACACGGCATTGATGGTCAGTGCCGGGGTTTCCATGGCCAAACCAGCCTTGAGCGTGGCCTGGCGTGCCGGGTTCTGGCCTGCACCTGCAGCCAGCACTTGGCCCATGATGACTTCACCAATTTGGTCGGGGGACAGTTTGGCGCGTGCCATGACCTCACGGATGACGATGCTGCCCAATTCTGTGGCAGCCATCTTGGCCAACGAGCCACCAAACTTGCCCACTGCTGTACGCGCTGCCGAAACGATAACGATGTCTTCCATGTTGTCTCCTGTTGTTGAATGAAAAAGTGAGGTACTAAAAAATCAAGCCTTGGCCAGCACGTAGCGGCCGGGCGCGGGTTCGATGGCCTTGTATTTACCCTTGCCATAAGTCTTGGGCGCAGCAACTTCCTTGCCAGCCTGGGTGGCCAACCAGGTGGACCAGTCCGTCCACCAGCTACCTGGATGCTCCACAGCGCCTTCCAACCACTGGGCGTGTGTCTTGGGCAGCTTGCCGTCTTCACGAATCCAGTGGCTGCGCTTGTTTTTGGCAGGCGGGTTGATCACCCCTGCAATGTGGCCGGAAGCGCCCATGACAAAACGCTTTTTGCCCGGCAGAAACTGGGTGGACGCATAGGCGCCGCCAATCGGCACGATGTGGTCCTCGCGCGAGCCGTAGATGTACACCGGGATGTCCACCAGGCCCAGATCGACCTTTTCACCACACACGGTGGCTTTGCCGGGTTTGGTGAGGTTGTTTTCCAGATAGGTATTGCGCAGATACCAGGCGTAAAACGGGCCTGGCAAATTGGTACTGTCGCTGTTCCAGTACAGCAGGTCAAACGCTGGCGGGGTTTCGCCCTTGAGGTAGTTGCCCACCACGTAGTTCCAGACTAGGTCGTTGGGGCGCAAAAAGCTGAAGGTGCTGGCCAGATCGCCGCCCTTCATCAGGCCGCCGTTGCCCATTTCCTGCTCGCGGTATTTGACAAAACCTTCGTCGATGAACACGTCCAGCACGCCCGTGTCGGCAAAATCCAGCATCGAGGTGAGGAAGGTGGCACTGGCCACCGGCTTGTCACCGCGCGCGGCCAGCACCGCCAAGGCGGTGCCGAGCATGGTGCCGCCCACGCAGAAGCCCAGCGCGTTGATGGTCTTGGAACCGGAAATTTCTTGCGTGACCTTGATGGCCTTGATGACGGCATGCTCAATGAAATCATCCCAAGTGGCTTGCGCCATGGATGCATCCGGGTTGCGCCAGCTCACCAGAAAGGTGCGGTGACCTTGCGCCACCGCCTGGCGCACCAGGGAGTTTTCCGGCTGCAGGTCAAGGATGTAAAACTTGTTGATGCTTGGCGGCACCATCAGGAATGGCTTTTCATACACCTTGGCGGTCAGCGGCTTGTACTCGATGAGCTGGAAGTAATCGTTCTCGAACACCACGGCACCTTCGGTGGTGGCGACGTTTTTGCCGACATGAAACAGGCTCTCGTCGGTCATCGAAATGTGGCCTTGCTGCATGTCATGCAACAGGTTTTGCAGGCCCTTGCTGATGCTCTCGCCCTTGGTGTCAAGCGCCAACTTCTGGGCTTCAGCATTGGTAGCCAGAAAATTGCTGGGCGCGGCAGCGGCGGTGAGTTGCTCAACCGTGAAGCGGATGCGGGCACGGGTTTTTTCGTCGGTATCAACGGCTTCAGCCATTTTGGTGAGGGTCTTGGCGTTGAGCAAATAGGCCGCAGCGGTAAAAGCCGCCATCGGGTTGGCGGCCCAGGCCGGGTCCGAAAACCGCTTGTCCTTCAGCTCGTAAGCACCTTTGAGGCTTTCGCTCCACAGCTCGGTAGCGTCTTGCATGAACTGCTGCTGCAAGGCTTGCATTTTTTCAGGGGAAAAAGACATCTTGGGCGGCTGCACCGTAGGTGCCATGAGCTTGGCACCGGCCTGGCCCAAATCCATGTTTTTGAACGAAGCGAAGGCGTTGGTCCAAGTGTCGGTCATGGTTTGCTGGAACTGCTGAGCCGTTTGCAGCCACTGTTGCTGTGCATCATCTTTCATTGGTTACCCTTTTTTAGCCTGATGTATGTCAAACCTCTAGTATGCTGGACGAATACATTCGAAAAGCTGACAAGCAAATCATAAGTATTCAAAAAGACTATTTCATGTACATCGTTCCTATTGCCTGGCTGTATGTTGCACTGATGATGGCGGTGGCCGAGGCCACCAACAGCAACGGCACCGTGTTGGGTGCCATCATCACTTTCTTGCTTTACGGCCTGCTGCCGATCACGCTGGTGGTGTATGTCATGGGAACACCCGCACGCAGACGCGCCATCAAGGCCAAAGAACAGGCTGAATTAGCGGCTGCCCGGGCGGCGGCAGGCTTGGCGGCTGACGTGTCAAGCGTCGCGCCAGATGCTGACAGCCAGACGGCCGCTGACGCGGTCTCTGCGGTGCGAAAAGAAGCGTGACGACTGTGCAAAGGTGCACCAGTCTGCACTGCCATCGTTGCCAAAAACCTGTGTGACGCCCAGTGCAGCCAGCCGCTGACGCGCCAAACCCGCCAGGTTAGCCAGCCATTTGCCGCCAGCCAATGGCTCGAACATGGTCGTCGCCTGCGCGTCGTGCGCCACAAACGCTGTGCGCACTTCGTCGCCAACCTCAAACGCCTGGGGACCGATGCACGGGCCTAACCATGCTATGACATGTGTATCTAATTGCCCTTTATCTATAAGGGCTAGAGCACTAAAACGCTTACAAGTTTCTTCCAGAATGCCTGCGCCGCTTAACCCAGCCAAGCCACGCCAACCGGCATGGGCGGCGGCCACCCAGCGCCCGTCCACAGAGGCAAACAGAACCGGCAGGCAGTCTGCCACCATGATGGTGCAGGCCAGTCCGGGCTGATTGGTCAAACAGGCGTCGGCCACGCTGGCGTGCGGTGTGGCTGCGTCCAGCTGCAGCACTTGCGTGCCGTGTACCTGGTTCAAAAACACGGGCTGCGCGCCGATGGCTTGCTGAAACATCGCCCGGTTGGTAGCCACATGCGCTGGATCGTCACCCACGTGGTCGCCCAGATTCAGGCTGTCATAGGGCGCAGTGGAGACCCCACCAGCGCGCGTACTGCATACCGCGTGCACGCCCGCCGGAGCGGGCCAGTCAGCTTGGATCAACATACCCTGCTCGCTCTTTACTCATGGTTTTTTTGAACTGGCATCACTGCCGCGCCGCGCCCACCAGCATCTCAAGCATGGGCTGCGTGCACCTTGTCATAAGCTTGCAGCAGCCTGTGATGCATTTCGCAGCCCTCCAGCGCCAGACCCGGCGCGCTCAGGCCCATGAAGCGGTCTTCCTGCATGATGAGGGCATGCGCCTGCGCCAGCGGACCGGCACCATACAACAATTCCAACGCATCCAGATACGGCCCGCTATCGCCCATGTCGGCCAGATGGATCAGGTTTTGAATGCAGGCGTAGACCGGCTTGCGCTGCGGGTTGAGCTGGTCAAAGTTCAGAATCCACTCGCAGCCTTCGAGCGTGGCGGCTTCGTCCCCAATGGCCAGGGCCAGCAGGGTTTTGAGTTCACCCAGGCGCAGATCGGCCCAGAACGAGCCCGCATCGGCCGCCAGACCGATCAGCGCAGGCACCGGACGGTGGTCGGCCAGATTTGATTCATTCAGGGTTTCCAGCAAATCCGTGCACTCTTCGTCATCCAGATCGCTCAGGTTCAGGATGGCTTCACGGATCGGGTTGGCGATGCTGTTGTTCTCGAACTCCAGGTCGTCAATCGGGTAAATCTCGGACAGGCCGGGTACCAGGATGCGGCAAGCGTACACGCCCAGGTGGGTGAAATCGGCCACATAAATGTCATGACCATCCGCGTGCAGGCGCTGCACACACCAGGCGTAGTCTTCAGCCGTGGTGGTGCTGAAGTTCCAGTCGGCAAACTCAAAATCGGGCTGGTTACCCAGGAACTTCCAGTGGATCACGCCGCTGGAATCGACAAAATGGATCTCGATGTTGGTGGAACTGGCGGTTTCTTCCAGGTCAAAACCCGGTGCCGGAAAGCCCGACAACGCATCCAGCGCGCGGCCTTGCAGCAGTTCGGTTAGCGCGCGCTCCAATGCCACTTCAAAACGCGGGTGCGCGCCAAAGCTGGCAAAACAGCCCTGGTCCTGCGGGTTCAGCAGGGTCACATTCATCACCGGGTATTGACCACCCAGCGACGCGTCCTTCACCAGAATACCAAAACCCGCCTCACGCAAAGCGGCGATACCCCGTGCCACCCTTGGATAACGCGCTATCACTTCTTCAGGCACATCGGGCAGGCAAATGCCTTCGCTGATGATGCGCGCCTTGACGGATCGCTCAAAAATCTCGGACAGCGCCTGGGCCCGCGCTTCCATCGGTGTGTTGCCAGCCGACATGCCGTTGCTGACATACAGGTTGCCGATGATGTTGACCGGGAAGTAAACGGTGGCGCCGTCGCGCTCGCGTACATAGGGGATGGCGCAGATGCCGCGCTCATCATTGCCCGAGTTGAAATCGACTAGGCTATCAGCCTCTACCGTGCCCTGCGGGTTGTACAGCGCCTGCAACTCGGGGGTCAGCAAGGTGGCGGGCCACTCACCGTCCTCGGGCACAGCAAACCAGCGCTCTTGCGGGTAGTGCACAAAGTCGCGGTTGGCCACGTCCGGGCCGAGGTAAAAATGCGTCCAGAAATAATTGGTGGACAAGCGCTCAAAAAACTCGCCCAGCGCACTGGCCAGGCAGGCCAGGCGGCTGGCGCCCTTGCCGTTGGTGAACAGCAGCGGGCAGTCGCGGTCGCGAATATGGACCGACCAGATGCCGTCCACCGGGTTGAGCCAGCTACGTTCTTCGATATGAAAGCCCAAAGCCTGCAGCTTGCCTTGCAGCGTGCTGATGGTGGATTCGAGGGCGGCGTCTTTGCCGGGAATAAAGGTGGTGTTATGCATCTTTGCAGCATAACAGCCGCGAGGCTTCTTGTTTGACCCTGCCCCCTGCGTTCCAGCGCCTCGCCCCCTAGAATCCATGTCATGATCATGCCACAGATTTACATAAAATGTGCCTATAGCCCTTGTTTTACATAGGCTTACAGCTATATTTTTTGAATCACCCGAACCACCACCTTCGCCAACAAGGAGACACCATGATTCTTGAACTTGCCGACTTCTCCATCCTGCCCAACCAGAACGCCGCTTTTGAGGAAGCCATCAAACGCGGCATCAAGACGGTGATTGCGCGTTCCGAAGGTTTTGAGGGCTTCAAGCTCAACCGCTGCATCGAGAACTCCGAACGCTATGTGCTGCAAATCTTCTGGACGACGCTGGAAGATCACACCGTGGGGTTTCGCGAATCGCCCGCGTTTGGTCAATGGCGCGCCATCGTCGGCCCGTTTTTCGCCAGCCCACCGGTGGTGCAGCACTTTGACCTGGTCGCCAAATCGGCTTGAAGCCGCAGGCAACCCATTTCAGACCTTTTGAAAGGAGCCTTGCCATGTCCCATTTCGTCTTTGACCCCGCGCCTGTGGTGTCTGTGCCCGTGGTGGGCGCGGATGAACAATTTCCTGTGCATCGCATTTATTGCGTCGGCCGCAATTACGCCGAGCATGCCCAGGAGATGGGCCACACCGGGCGTGAGCCGCCGTTTTTCTTCATGAAACCCGCCGATGCGGTGGTGGTGTGCCCGCCGGGCCAGATCACCGCCCTGCCCTACCCCAGCCTGACGGCCAACCTGCACCACGAAATTGAATTGGTGGTAGCCATCGGCGTGAGAGGCAAAAGCATCCCGGTTGACCAGGCGCTCTGGCATGTCTTCGGCTATGCCGTGGGCCTGGACATGACCCGGCGCGACCTGCAGAACGACATGAAAAAACAGGGGCGCCCGTGGTGCATTGGCAAAGGTTTTGACCACTCAGCGCCCATCGGCATGATCACGCCAGCGTCTGCCATTCCCAACATTGAACAGGCGGACATTGACCTGCAAGTCAACGGCAAACCGCGCCAGCATGGCCAGATCAGTCAATTGATCTGGAATGTGGCTGAAACCATCGCGCAACTGTCTGCAGCCTGGGAGCTGCAGCCCGGTGACCTGATTTACACCGGCACGCCCGCTGGGGTTGGGCCTGTGGTGACAGGAGATGTGTTGCAGGGCAACGTGACCGGACTCAAACCCATTGCAGCCCAAGTAGTTTGAGGTGCATCAGCGGTTTCAAATTACACTGGGCGGCATGCAACGCCCCCCCATCAAACACTGCAAAAACTGCGGCCATGCCGTGGTGTACCGCCTGCCCGATGACGGTGACACCAAGGAGCGCGCCGTCTGCCCAGTATGCAATACCGTGCACTATGAAAACCCGCTGACGGTGGTCGGCACGATCCCCGCCTGGGGCGACAAGGTGCTGCTGTGCAAACGCAACATCGAGCCGCGCTTTGGCAAGTGGACGCTGCCTGCGGGTTTCATGGAACTCAACGAAACTGTGGCCGAAGGTGCCGCCCGTGAAACCACCGAAGAAGCTGGTGCGCAGTTTGAGATGGGCGAGTTTTTCTCACTGGTGAACATTGCACGAGTCGGCCAGGTACACCTGTTCTACCGCGCCCAGCTGCTCAGCGACCAGTTTGATCCCGGCTTTGAAACCCAGGAGGCACGCCTGTTCACCGAAGACGAGGTGCCTTGGGACGAGATCGCCTTTCGCACCGTGGGCGAAACCCTGAAGCGCTACTTTGCGGACCGAAGCAAGGGACAGTTTGGCATCCATGTCTTTGATATCACCTGAACTTCAGGCCGTTCTGGTCATCTGGTTTTTCCGCGCTGGCGACTTTTTTGTAACCAGCGTGCTCGACGACCCGGCTTGGCTGGCCTTCATGTTTTGCTGATGTTTTCAGGCGCTAGCCCCCGTCCACTAAGCGCCTACAGCTATTATTTTTAAGCCCCCATGCTGCCCTGCTACGTCCTGCTGGACCTGGAAACCACTGGTGGTAACGCGGTGCGCGATCGCGTCACCGAGATCGCCGCCGTGCGCGTCGAGCACGGCGTAGAAGTGGCACGCTGGAGCACGCTGGTCAACCCCGGCGTCACTATCTCCGGCTTTATCGAGCAACTCACCGGCATCAGCAACGCCATGGTGGCCGATGCACCGACGTTTGACGAAGTTGGCCACCAACTGCTGAAGTTGCTGGACGGCGCGGTGCTGGTGGCGCACAACGTGCGTTTTGACCACGGCTTTTTGCAAAACGAGTTTGCCCGCATGGACGTGACACTGCGCACCAAGACCTTATGCACGGTGCGCCTGTCGCGCCTGCTGTACCCCGGCGTCAAGGGCCACGGGCTGGACGCCATCATGCAGCGCCACGGTATCAGCACCGCGTCACGCCATCGCGCCATGGGCGACGTGCAAGTCATGCAAACCTGGCTGGCACAAGTCACCCAACAGTTTGGCCCTGAGCACCTGCAACGTCAGGCGCAGGTGCTGCTGCAAGGCAGCGCCGCCCTGCCGCCTCAGCTCGACACCAACGTGGCCGACATCCCCGAAGGCCCGGGCGTGTACCTTTTTTACGGCGAGAACAGCTTGCCGATTTACGTGGGCAAAAGTGTCAAGCTGCGCAGCCGGGTGATGTCGCACTTTCAGGCCAGTAGCCGCGAGCCACGCGAGATGCGCATCGCCCAGGAGATTCGCCGCATTGAGTGGATCGAGACGGCGGGTGAGCTGGGTGCATTGCTGCTGGAGGCCCGGCTGGTCAAGCAACACCAGCCCCTGCACAACCGCCAGCTGCGCCGCGAAAGCAATCTGTGCGCCTGGCGGCTTGACGCAAACCCGAACGCCCGGCCACTGCTGACCCTGGTGCGCGGCGCTGAACTGAGCCCGCAGCAGTTTGGCAACCTGTACGGCCCATACCGCTCCAAAAACCAAGCCATCAGCCATCTGCGCGAACTGGCTGAGCAACACGGCCTGTGCCTGCAAGCATTGGGGCTGGAGTCGGGCAAAGGCCGCTGTTTTGCGCATCAGATTGGTCATTGCAAAGGCGTGTGCTGCGGCGGAGAAGCGCCCGAGCGCCATCACCTGCGGCTGCAAGTGGCGTTGGTGGCCGACAAACTGCGCGTGTGGCCGTTTGCCGGGCCGGTGGGGCTGCGTGAACTCAACCCGAACACTGGGCAGGCCGACATCCACCTCTTTGACCAGTGGTGCCATCTGGCCACGGTGCGCAGCGACCAGGAACTGGCCGAGGCCCTGCAAACCCGCTCTGAAGTGCTGGCGTTTGATCTGGACAGCTACCGGCTGGCGCTGAAATACCTAATGCCACCGGGCAAATCGGGCACGTCACTGGTGGAGTTGGCGCTTCAATTCACATAGAGAATACCCAACTAGCCCAGTTAATACAAGGATAAGTTGCTGTGTATTTCATAGCGTCCAAACACCCTACCATTTCAGGCAAGAGCCACACCTCCTGATGCGTTCATCACGTTCAGCCAACCGGTTCCTTGTTTGCCACGGTGTGCCAGCTTGATAGGGCATGTAATATTTGCTTCGACTTCAGGAGCAATTTGCACAATATATTCAAGGGCTAGAGGCGGGAATCGTCTATAAAGATGAAAACAATGCGCAACGAAAGTTACTCTCCAATCCTCAGCTCACTCGCCATTGCTGACTACCGTAGCTTTGGTGCAGAACCTCAGTATTTCCCGCAATTTTCCAAAATCAATATCCTGATTGGCCAGAACAATTGCGGGAAATCCAATGTGCTGCGATTCATCCATGATTGGCTGGCCCGGATCCAACAACACCCGCGACCAACCTTAACCCACCATGACCGGCATTTGCCGTCCGGCGGAATTGGACTGCAGTATGGAATACTTCCTCCGTACTTTGATAATGAAAAGATAGATATCGAAGCCCTATGCGGACATTTTCAAATCGAGAGAAGTTCACACTATCAATTCACACTGAATGCTCTTTTTACCGAACGATTGAAACTTGGCAATGTTGTCAATGCACCTTGGTTTATTTTTGCAGAGGACGGCAAACTTCAGGATTCCACTTGGAAAAACGCTTTCAAGACTATCTCGGATCATGATCTGCACAATTTGTGGCAACACCTAACCCAACAAAGCGGCGGTTCAAGAGAGCAGCACTGGATACCTCAAACACTCCAAAGACTCTCACCATCGATCCCACCATTCACCTGCCACCTCATTCCAGCCATCCGAAAAATTGGCTCCAAAGGCAGTTCCTCAGAGGAATTCAGTGGCGAGGGCCTCATCGAACGGCTGGCAAAGCTTCAAAATCCGCCGGCAGTCGAGCAACAGAGCAAAAAACTCTTCAAAAAAATCGGCGACTTCCTCCGCACGGTCACCGACAACAACAGCGCGGAAATTGAAATCCCCTACGACCGGGACACGATTCTTGTGCACATGGATGGCAAAACATTGCCTCTGGATTCCCTGGGCTCTGGCATCCATGAGGTGATCATCCTGGCGGCCGCAGCAACAGTGCTGGATAACTGTGTCATTTGTATGGAAGAGCCCGAATTGCATCTGAACCCGATTCTTCAAAAGAAATTAGTGCGTTATTTGCAGGCGAATACGTCCAACCAGTATTTCATCACCTCGCACTCCGCCGCCTTGATGGACACGCCCGAAGCCGAGGTGTATCACATCACATTGCACAACGGCGCGTCGCTGGTTGAACGGGTCACCTCCGACAAACAACGCTCAATGGTTTGCGAAGACCTTGGCTACCACCCCTCTGACCTGCTGCAAACCAACTGCGTCATCTGGGTCGAGGGGCCGTCAGACCGCATTTACCTGAACTGGTGGATCACGGCCATGGATGCTGAATTGGTAGAGGGCATCCACTACAGCATCATGTTTTACGGCGGTCGCCTTGCCTCTCACCTGAGTGGTGGCGATCCAGGTGAATTCGTGGACGACTTTATCTCCTTACGGCGGCTCAACCGCAGAGGCGTCATTCTGATTGACAGCGACAGGCCGAGAAAAGGTGCTGCGCTAAACAGTACCAAATCGAGGCTTCGCGATGAATTCGACTCAGGCCCAGGGCATGCATGGATTACCGAAGGCCGGGAGATCGAAAACTACTTGGAACCTGAACTGCTGAAGAAAACCATCACGGCGGTGCACCCGAACATGCCGATTGCCACTGAATTCGACAAGTACGACAACACACTAACGGTCAAAAATCGCAAAGGGGAGACAACCCAGGCATCCAAAGTGAAAGTCGCAAGCTCAATCATCAGTTCGGGAAGCCCCAACCTGGATCGTTTTAACCTGCGCATGCAGGTGAATAAGCTTGTGGCTTTTATCCAGGAATCCAATCCCGTTGTAACAGCGGCCATGCAATGAACTACAGACGGCGACTACAACCACGCAAGCCATGAATCTCCTCTTCATCTGCAGCAAAAACCAATGGCGCAGCCCAACGGCCGAGCAGGTCTGGCGCAGGCAGCCGGGTTTCAGCGTGCGCTCTGCGGGCACCAGCCCGGCGGCGCGGCACCCGGTGTCCAGCGCCGACCTGGCCTGGGCCGATGTGATTTTTGCGATGGAAGAAAAGCACAAGTCACGTTTGCTGGCCGAGCACCGCAGCGTGATCGCTGGCAAACCCATTCACGTGCTCGATATTCCCGATGACTACCGCTACATGGACCCGGAGCTGGTGGAGCAGTTGCAAGCTGCAGTGAGTGGAATTCTTGGGCTGTAGTTCTGCAGACCACGCCAGAAGGACTTGCCAAAGCATGACAAACATCATAGAAAATTAGGCTATAGCCCAGGTAAACACTTGACTTCTAGCTATATATTCAAAAGTTTTACAACTTGGAAGCTTCCAGCAATACGCATTCCCCTGGTGTGCTGATCGCGCTCAGTCAGCACATTCATTGACCACTCCCAACATAAGGATCCCCCATGAAAGCCGTCGTTTACGAAGCCTTTTCTGCGCCACCGCAACTGCAGAATGTCCCCGACCCGACGCCAGAATCGCACGGTGTCGTCGTCAAGGTGATGGCCACCGGCGTCTGCCGCAGCGACTGGCACGGCTGGGTCGGGCATGACACGGACATCGTGCTGCCCCATGTGCCCGGCCATGAGCTGGCTGGCATCATCGAAGCGGTGGGCAAAGACGTGACGCGCTGGAAGATTGGCGACCGGGTGACGGTGCCGTTTGTGGCCGGCTGCGGTGCCTGCCCCGAATGCCACAGCGGCAACCACCAGGTCTGCGACCACCAGTTTCAACCCGGCTTCACCCACTGGGGCTCGTTCGCCCAGTACGTGGGCATCCACAAGGCCGACATCAACCTGGTGCGCCTGCCCGAGACATTGGACTTCGCCACCGCCGCCAGCCTGGGCTGTCGCTTTGTCACCTCATTTCGCGCCGTGGTCGATCAGGGCAAAGTGTCTGCCGGGCAATGGGTGGCGGTGCACGGCTGCGGCGGTGTAGGTCTGTCGGCCATCATGATCGCCAACGCGATCGGGGCCAATGTGGTGGCCATCGACATTTCAGACGAGAAGCTGGCCCTGGCCAAGGCCTTGGGCGCGGTCGCCACGGTGAACGCCACGCAGGTCGCCAATGTGGTGGAAGCCGTCACCACCATCACCCAAGGCGGTGCCCATGTGTCGCTGGACGCTCTGGGCCACCCCACAACCTGTTTCAACTCCATCAGCAACCTGCGCAAGCGCGGCAAACACATTCAGGTCGGACTGATGCTGGCCGAGAACAGCACACCGGCCATCCCGATGAGCAAAGTCATCGGCCACGAGCTAGAAATCCTGGGGAGCCACGGCATGCAGGCGCACCGCTATGGCGCGATGATGGCGATGCTGCAAACCGGCAAGTTGGCGCCAGAAAAACTGATTGGCAAAACCATCAGCCTGGAGCAGTCCATCGCCGCGCTGATGGGGATGGACAAGTTTGAGGCGACGGGGGTGACGGTGATCACGGAGTTTTGACGTTGAACGTTGGCCACCTTGGTCCACAGTCTGTTGTCGCCGCCCTCATTTGACCAACCACGCCAATTTTGGCCCTGAGGCGCGCGCGTGGTGCATTTAGTTCAACCATCCCCTTGGCTGGCCCGAGTTTTACTTAATTCATTCTTGCAACATCAGCTTTGGGAGTGGCGGCACGGGCGACCTCTGCCTTCAAGGCGCCGACTCTGGCAGGATCCGCCTTGGCCCTTTGGCTTTGTCGGCTTCAGCTTTCAACGCATCTGCTCTGGCCGCGCTGGCCTTGGCCTCCTTGGCTCTCTCAGCTGCGGCCTTCGCACCCGCAGCATCGTTTGATTGGGCCTTGGCAGCCTCATCTCTGGCCCTGTTGGCTTTGGCGGCATCGGCTTTGTCACGTTCAGCTTTTGCGGCTGCAGCCCGTGATTGTTCAGCTTTTTGGGCATCTGCTCTGGCCGCACTGGCCTTGGCCTCGTTAACTTTGTCAGCGTTTGCCTTCTCAGCAGCAGCCCTGATCACGTCGGCCTTGGCCGCATCCTCTCTGGCCCAGTTGGCTTTGGCGGCATCGGCTTTGTCACGTTCGGCTTTTGCGGCGGCAGCCCGTGATTGTTCAGCTTTTTGGGCATCTGCTCTGGCCGCGCTGGCTTTGGCCTCGTTGGCTTTGTCAGCGCCAATCTTTCCATCAGGGATTTGAGGTGCTGGTGTTCTTGCCCGATCCTTTGTCGCTGGCAATGCTTTCACGGCGTCTGTTTTGGGAGTCTCTGACTGCACGGGCGGGGCATTGGCCTTATCTGCCTTGCGATCACTTGGCGACCTTCCCTTCGGGGCGACGGGAGGTGGGGCGGCCGTAGGCGTGTTCACCTTGGCAATCGGCACCACAGTCACATTGCGAACTGAGTCTGATTGGGTTCTGAACTTGAGTTGCTTGCGTTGCTGATCATCGATGGGTGTGCCTGGTTTTTCAGCGAGTTGCGATTGCTGGGCGACAAATCCGAGCGCAGGCGCAGGCGGCGCAGTTCGGGCAACGATGTGACGCTCATGGCTTGGCGGTTTTGAGCGAGCATCCGGTGCGCCACCATGAACGCTCTGCAACGTTGGCGCGAATGCGGCGACATGCGTCGCCGTAGCGCGGTTTGCTTCATCTTTGGAAACGGCCACCGCATGCTTTGACACTGGCTGCGACTCGGTAAATGCCCGCGTGGGCACAGCCACAACTGCACCTGGTATGCGTTGATTGACATAGACCACCTTGGTCACATTGACAACCGTGCTGTTGGTTTGGGTGACGCGTGTGTTGTAAACGTTGGTAATGGTCGTTGAAGGAATCACCGTATTGCTGCGGTTCACCCTGTCAAAGTAACCCCGGCTGACCGGATATGCAGGTTGATAGACCTCACGTGGGGCCAGCGGAAACCAGCCTACAGCACCGCCACCATCGCCCACCGATACCGCTCCCTGAAAATTCTTCCCACCCAGAAAGACAACCAAGGCGGGGGCATACACGGCCTGTTCACGCCGTGGACCGGGTATCCAACACCATGAGCCACCGACATGTGCCCAGCGACCATAGTGCGACACAGCGTATCCCCAGGGTTCATCGGCAACCCAGCTCCAGCCCCATGGGTCAATCCACGCCCAATGACCGTCGCGATAAGGCGTCCAGCCAGATGGAACTCGATGGGGCCGCCAAACGTTGCCGTAACTTGGGTCAGAACGCCAAGACCCGTAGGCATCCAGATCTTCATACCCGACCACGTCGTAAGACACATAGCGCGCTGCATCCGAGTTGGCAAAGCTTCGGTCGCGATCGTGAGACCAGCGATCCAAATCATCATCAAACTGTGCAGACACAGCTTCATAGTCAGATAAGTTCGTGCCGTAAAAGCGATAGCCCTGACCTGCTTGGACCAAATAAGAGGCGCCGTCGCCATAAACCTGCGCCTGCCCGAGTTGTACCGCCACCAGAGTCGCATCGCCGCTAGGATCCACATCAATGCGGTAGTCGCCCGCTTGGCTAAGCGAAAAGGAGAGGTTGGGGGTATCCACCTCAAAACTTTGATGAGGCCCCATCTGGCGGACCCGGATTTTCAATGCGCCTTGCGAAAGCTGGATCTGGGTGATCGTGTCATCCAGATTGATGATCATGATGTCAGTGCTTGCACCCAAACGAATTGCGGCTCCACCGACCTGCAGTTCGGCGCGTGAATCGGTGTCTGTCCATAGGCGATCTCCCGTAGTCAGTGGCCGATTCAGTGCGGCTTGTACCCAGTCAACATCTCCCGCCGGTGAAAAACTCACCGATCCGTCGATGTAGCCCAGTCGCGCAACACGTGCCGACGGATCAGCGTGTGCACCACTGACGGCAAATAGCAGTATCAGGCCAGCCATAAAAGCGGTGAATCTGCTCTTGAAATGATTTACCGGCATCACGACTCCCCTTAAATTGGACAGCAGGTCAGTACCGGTACAACAAGCTCCATTGGTTTCTGCCTGCCTCGTACGGCAATTCAGCGGCAAGAATAAATGCCTGGGCCAATACGTTCTGTACGCCACCGGACAAACTGTCATCATTGCCTGTCCGGATCACCAAAGTCAATGGCGACCACCATGGTGACCACCACCTGCACCACCACCCTTACCACCGCTGGATCCAGCGGCGCCGCCAGAAGTACCAGCGTGATCTCCCTCCGATTTGCCCATGCCCGCCGAATGTGTTTCTGCGGTCATCGTGCCCATCACGGCAGAGCGGTCAGTCTGCAGCGTCTGCCGCGCGGCGGCTAAAGCAACTTTGTCGGCAGCCACTGCTGTGGAGGCCGACAGGGCAGCCGTTCGGTCGGTGGACAGTTGCTTTCTGGCGGCCTCCAGGGCAGCTTTGTCTGTCGCCAACGCTGTGGTGTCGCCAGCTGTCATGTCCGCCTTGACTTTCGCTGCTGCGGCGTCCACCGCCGCCTTGTCTGCGGTGATGGTTGCAGTGGACAAAGCAGCTGTTACATCTGCTTTCAGTTGCGCTTGGTCAGCCTTGAGGGCCAGACGGTCTGCGCTCAGGAAAGTCTTTGCCGCAGTCTCAAGGGCTTCCTGATCGGTTTTCAACTGTGTTCGTGCTGCTTGTAAGGCGGCCACATCTGCCGTGACGGGCGTTCCAGCGGCCTTATCGGCTTTCAATGCGGCCATGGCCGCCTGGAGTGCGGCGAGGTCATTTTGAACCTGTGTTTGCGCCGCAGCTACTTCAGGGGGCAGTGACGTGGTTGACGGAACGCTGGCAGTTTGGGCATTGGCACCGACCATAAAGACGGTCAAGATAGCTGCGGCTAATGTGGTACGTTTGATGGATTGCATTGGATTCCTCTGGTTAAAAACGGGGTGAGCAAATCCTATGTTCACTAAGTAACTCGCGGGTAAATCTTGGGCCTACTAATTGCAACAGTTCGTATCACTGCCTTGAGCGTTAATTCGAAAATGCCTCGTGCCGCAAAGGTCTCACGCGCCCCATGAACATCCTCTTCATCTGCAGCAAAAACCAGTGGCGCAGTTGCAGGCTTGCGTGGGTGGGATTCTTGGGTTGTAGTTTGGCTGGCTGCGTAAGCAGTGTCTGGTCACGCCATTTGCGGATTTATTGACAAAATCAGCTTCTAGCCCAGGAATCAACTGGGTTATCTACTACGCAAATAGTAGCGATATCACGCTTCAATTGCACCAACCCAAAGCCGCGCGTTGCCCCCTCATTGCCGCGCCAGATGGAGCGCGGAGGCAAATGCCGCCGATGCTGGGCAAAACCCTAATACCGTCCAGTCAAGGGTTTATCCCTATAAAAGCAAACGTTTGCGCAAACGTTTGCAGCCCTAGAATGTGCTGCGAAGATGTCAAAAATGGCACTCAACCCCATTTGCCGTCTTCCCTGGGTTAGAGACCGATAGCTTGTGATAACAATTTAAGGAGTTCCTCTCATGAAATTTACCCGCCGCGCCGTTCAATCCGCGATTGCCCTTAGTTTGCTGGGGGGGCTGTTTGCCACACCCAGCTTTGCGCAAGAAAAACCCAAAGTTGCTCTGGTGATGAAGTCACTGGCCAACGAGTTCTTCCGCACCATGGAAGACGGTGCCAAGGCCCACAACAAGGCCAATGCTTCCAAATACATCCTGGTCTCCAACGGCATCAAGAACGAGACTGACACAGCCGCACAGATTCGCATGGTGGAGCAGATGATTGCCCAAAAGGCCAATGCCATCGTGATTGCCCCGGCTGACTCCAAGGCTCTGGTGCCGGTGCTCAAGACCGCCATCGACAAAGGCATTCTGGTCGTCAACATTGACAACAAGCTCGATGCCGATGCGCAAAAAGAAAAAGGCATTCAGATTCCGTTTGCCGGTCCTGACAACCGTGCTGGCGCGAAGCTCGTAGGTGACTACCTGGCCAAATCCCTCAAGTCGGGCGACAAGGTGGGCATCATTGAAGGGGTCTCCACCACCTTCAACGCCCAGCAGCGTACCCTGGGGTTCGAGGATGCCATGAAGGCCGCTGGCGTCACCGTGGTCGGTGTGCAGTCGGGCAACTGGGAAATCGACAAGGGCAACACCGTGGCCTCCGGCATGTTGCGTGAGCATCCTGATCTGAAAGCCTTGCTGGCTGGCAATGACAACATGGCGCTGGGCGCAGTCGCTGCGGTCAAGGCCGCGGGTAAAACCGGCCAGGTGCAAGTGGTGGGTTACGACAACATTGGCGCCGTGAAGCCGATGCTCAAAGACGGTCGCATGCTGGCCACGGCAGACCAGTTTGGTGCCAAACAAGCGGTGTTCGGCATCGAGATTGCGCTGAAAGCCCTGAGCGAAAAGAAGAAACAGTCAGAAATGCCTGAGGCCATTCAAACCGACGTGGTGCTGGTGACCAAGGACAGCAAGTAAGCAGATGTTGTAGTTGGTGTGCCAAGCGGCCGACTGGTGTGAAACTCCCCGCTAGTCGGCACCCGCTTGGCGTGCAAATCACTCGCCACTTTCTTTGAAACCTGAACGGGCTCAAGCCATGCCGCTACCCCTTGCCACTCACGAGGCTGTCCTGACGATCACGGGCGTAGGCAAAACCTACGTCGCGCCAGTACTGCAGGATGTCAGCTTGAACCTGCATCCCGGCGAGGTGCTGGCCCTGACGGGCGAAAACGGCGCTGGCAAAAGCACCCTGGCCAAGATCATTTGCGGGCTTGAGTCGCCCAGCCAGGGCACGATGACGCTGGCCGGTCAGGCTTTTACCCCGTCTTCGCGGCGCCATGCCGAGAGTTTGGGGGTGCGTATGGTGATGCAGGAACTCAGCCTGATCCCCACGCTGACTGTGGCTGAAAACCTGCAGCTGGTCGACATGCCAAACCGCGGCAGATGGCAGGCCAACTGGATTGACCGCGACCGCCTCCATGCGCTGGCGGCGCAGCAACTCGCCAAGGTGGGCATTCAGTCCATCAACCCGGATATGTTGGTTTCGGAACTGGGTATCGGGCAACAGCAAATGGTGGAGATTGCCCGTAACCTGCAGGACGACACCCGCGTGTTGATTCTGGACGAGCCCACGGCGATGCTCACCCCCAGCGAAACGAACCATCTGTTTGAGCAGATTGCACGGCTCACCGCTCAGGGTGTGGCCATTATTTATGTGTCGCACCGGCTGGAGGAACTCAAAGCCATGGCGGACACTCTGGCGGTTTTACGCGATGGCAAGTTGATCAAGGTGTGCCCGGTCGACAGCGTCACGGAGGACGGCATCATTCAGCTGATGGTGGGGCATTCGGTCTCACAAGACCTGGACCGGCCACGTCGGCCACGCGGTAATCTGCTACTGAGTGCCAAAAACATGGGCCGTGGCAAGTTGATCAAGGACATCAGTCTGGATCTGTATGCAGGCGAGGTGCTGGGCCTGGCCGGGCTGGTGGGCAGTGGGCGAACCGAAGTGGTTCGGCTGCTGTTTGGTGCCGATCCATCCGAGCATGGCGAGATCACGGTATTCCACAACGCCCCAGATCAGCCGGTGCGTGCCAAAGTCAAAAAATGGGCCTCACCAAAGGCGGCGATCTCCGCCGGTGTGGGGCTGATCACGGAAGACAGAAAGTCTCAGGGCCTGCTGTTAACCCAATCCATTCGTGTGAACACCACCTTGAGTGATGTTCGCGCCGTTTCCAAAGTCGGCTGGCTACAGCGGGCACGCGAAAACAAGGTGGTGCAGGCTTTAATCGAGCGACTCTCCGTGCGCTGCAACTCCATGGAGCAGCCCGTGGGGACCCTGAGCGGCGGCAATCAGCAAAAGGTGATCGTGTCGCGCTGGCTGCACCGCAACTGCGATGTGCTGTTGCTGGATGAACCCACCCGTGGGGTAGATGTCGGGGCCAGGGCCGATATCTATGCCGAGCTGGAGCAAATGGCGCAGTCTGGCAAAGCTCTGCTCATGGTGTCCAGCGACCTGCGTGAACTGATGCAGATGGCCGACCGCATTGGTGTCATGAGCAACGGCCGATTGGTCAACATCTTCGAACGCGGGCAGTGGAGCGAAAAGTCGTTGCTGGCAGCCGCCTTCAATGACACCAGCTCGGCGCCCGTGTCGGCCTGAAGCCTATTTGCCTATTCCCCCATTCATTACTTGATGCGCTTATGACTACCTCACAGAAACAAGCCGCCATTGGTTCCTCTCGCGGCCAACTGGGCACCTACCTTGGGCTGATGGCCGTCCTGCTTGGCATGGTGATTCTCTTTGGCAGCTTGAGCGAATACTTTTTCAGCGCGGACACCTTTTTGGCAATTGCCAATGAAATCCCGGCGCTGCTGGTGATGGCGGTGGGCATGACCTTTGTGCTGATCATTGCTGGCATTGATCTATCCGTCGGCTCGGTGCTGGCCTTGTCGGGCGCGGCGGCTGCCAACTCCATCCTGCAATGGCATTGGGGCGCCCTACCGGCATCGCTGTTGGGATTGGTGGTCGGCTTGGCCTGCGGCGCGTTGACGGGCTGGATTTCCGTGGCCTGGCGACTGCCGTCTTTCATCGTATCGCTGGGCATGCTGGAGGCGGTTCGCGGTGCGGCCTATGTCGCCACCGACTCACGCACCCAGTACGTGGGTGATGCCATGGCGGGCTTGGCGGTGCCCTGGCTGGCCGGTATTTCAACGGCATTTTTCATTGCCGTGGCCTTGGTGGTGGTGGCACAGATTGTGCTCACCAAAACCGTGTTCGGCCGCTATGTGGTCGGCATTGGCACCAACGAAGAAGCCATGCGTCTGGCGGGCATCAACACCAACCCCATTCGGGTAGCCGTGTTTGCTGCGACGGGTTTGTTAGCAGGTTTGGCAGGCCTGATGCAGTCAGCCCGCCTGGAAGCGGCAGACCCGAATTCGGGCACCGGCATTGAACTGCAGGTGATTGCTGCAGTGGTGATCGGTGGCACCAGCTTGATGGGCGGCCGCGGCTCGGTGATCAACACCTTTTTTGGTGTGCTGATCATTGCGGTGTTGGAGGCTGGCCTGGCGCAAATTGGTGTCAGTGACCCGAGCAAACGCATCATCACCGGCTGTGTCATCGTGGTGGCGGTGATCATTGATACGCTGCGTCAAAAACGCAGCGCCAAAGTCTAGAAAAGAAAAGTTAACGCAGATGGCCTCCATCAAAGACGTGGCCCTCAAGGCCCAGGTTTCAACCACCACCGTGTCACACGTGGTGAACGGCACACGCTTTGTTAGCGACAAGGTGCGCGCCGAAGTGGAAGCGGCCATTCGTGAGTTGGGCTACGTGCCCAGTGCCGTGGCACGCAGCCTGAAAAGCAACACCACCAAGACGATTGGCATGTTGATCCCCAACTGCTCCAACCCCTACTTCGCCGAAATTGTGCGCAGTGTGGAAGACCACTGCTTTGGTGCCGGCTACACATTGATTCTCTGCAACACGGACGATGACCCCCATCGGCAAGGTGTCTACCTCCAAGTGCTGTCTGAGAAACGCATCGACGGCATGATCATCATCTCCACCGGGGAGGACGAGGGTTTGTTGCGCATGCTGCAAGGCCTGCCCATTCCAACGGTGTTGCTGGACCGTGAAATTGACGAGGCCCACTGTGACTTGGTGGAGACCGCCCACTTGCAAGGTGGCATGCTGGCAACCCAGCATCTCATTGACCTGGGCCACCGGCGCATTGCTTGCCTGTCAGGCCCGGCTGATTTAACCCCCAGCGCCCAGCGGATTGAGGGCTGGCGCACGGCCTTGGCCCAAAGTGGCTTGACGGCACAAGCGCAGGATTTGTTGTGGCACAGCGACTTTACAAGCCAGGGCGGCTTTACCGCCATGCAAGCCATCCTGGCCTCACCCCAGCCCCCCACAGCGGTTTTTGTGTGCAATGACCTGATGTGTATTGGTGCGCTCAGCGCGGCCCATGAAGCAGGTGTGCGGGTGCCCCAAGATATATCCTTGATCGGGTTTGATGACATTGAACTGGCACGGTTTGCCAGCCCTGCCCTGACCACCATTGCACAGCCCAAACACCGCATCGGCGTTGCCGCCGTCGACATGCTGCTGGAGCGCATTCAGGGTGGCCGGGTGCAGGCCCGACAAGTGCTGTTCCAGCCCGCACTCGTGGTTCGACATTCAACCGCAGGAGTCACTTGACCATGACAGACTCACCACCCACCGTGGTTTGCCTAGGTAGCTTGAACATGGACCTGGTGCTGCAGGTGCAGCGCGTGCCTGCTGAAGGCGAAACCGTTCAAGGCGAAACCATTCGCTATGTGCCCGGTGGCAAGGGTGCCAACCAGGCGGTGAGCTGTGCCCGCCAGGGGGCTCGTGTCAGCATGATCGGCCGGGTTGGCCCGGATCACCATGGCACAACCCTGTGCGACGCACTGGCACAAGACGGTATTGACGTTCGCAACGTGGCGACAGACCCCCATGAGCCCACCGGCGTAGCGCTGGTGATGGTCGAGGCCACGGGTTTGAACCGCATCGTGGTCATTGCCGGTGCCAACGGGAAGGTCCAACTCGACGAGGCACAGCTCGCACATTGCCTGA
Organism: Rhodoferax sp.; assembly: GCA_031291305.1. GTDB lineage: Bacteria > Pseudomonadota > Gammaproteobacteria > Burkholderiales > Burkholderiaceae_C > Rhodoferax. The sequence continues at coordinate 67,252 of JARLJH010000019.1, forward strand.
GCGGTGCGCAATTCCTCGTCATGCAGTTTGAAGTGCCGATGGCGCAAGTGTTGCTGGCAGCCCAGGTGGCGCGGCGGCTGGGTTGCAAAGTCGTACTAAACCCTTCCCCCGCCAAGCCCATGCCCGAGGCCCTGTGGTCGCTGGTGGACGTGATGATCGTCAACGAAACCGAAGCCCATTTTTTAACCGGCATGTCGCCTGATACCGATCCCCAGGTTGCCGCAGAGGTCGGGCGGCAACTGCGCGCCAATGGCGTATCCCAAGCGGTGGTCACCTTGGGGGCGCTCGGTGCCGTCGCTACGGACAGCAGCGGCAGCACCTACCACCCGGCCCCGCACGTGCAGGTGGTGGACACCACGGCGGCGGGCGATACCTTCTTGGGAGTCGTCACCGTCGCACTGGCCAGACAACAGAGCCTGAGCGCCAGTGTTGACCTGGGCATTCGGGCATCAACCCTGTGTGTGCAAACCCTGGGCGCGCAGCCGTCGATACCGACTCTGGCCCAGACCCTGAGAAATACCGCTGTTCCTGCTTGGAGCCATTTATGAAACGCCATTTGCTATTGAACGCTGAACTCTCACAGGTGATCGCCTCCATGGGGCATGGCGACATGCTGGTGCTGGGGGATGCCGGTCTGCCCATTCCGGTAGGCCCCAACGCGCCCCAACGTATCGACCTGGCCGTGTGTCCGGGCACCCCACACCTGGCCGATGTGTTGCGAGCGGTGTTGTCTGAGTTGCAGGTTCAAAGCACGGTGATCGCCACCGAAGCTTTGGAGGGAGACCGCCACGAGCCGCCCGCCTGGTACAGCACGCAAATCGATCTGGCACCCCGAACGGTGAGTCACGACGAGTTCAAAAAAATCTGCGGCACCGCCCGCGCCATGGTGCGCACCGGTGAATGCACCCCCTATGCCAACATCATTCTGGTGGCGGGGGTGACGTTTTGAAGCGGGCAGCCTAAGCCACAGCTCAGCGAGATCAGTAACACCATTGGCGTGATGGCGCTGGTTTTGGAGGATTCATAACAAAGTCACCCTCTAGTCATTGAATTACCTTGGCATGCAGCTATATATCAAGTAGCACCCCAACACCTCAATAGACCCACCCCGCAGCGTCTCATCCGCCAGGATGGTGTGAAATATGATCAAGGCTTCTCTCCCCCATGGATGCGGCCAGAACCATGAGCAAAACGACGCCACCCTATTCCACCCCCAGCCCTGTGGCGCAAAAGGCACCAACCTTGCCCGCAGGCTATGGTGATGTTTGCAGCGGCATTGTTGAACTGCTCAACGCCGCAAGACAGGCTGCCGCCCGCAACGTCAATGCGCTGATGACGGCCAGCTACTGGGAGATTGGCCATCGCATCGTGCAGGCCGAGCAGAAAGGCAAACGCCGTACGGGGTATGGCGAACAGTTGATGGAGCGATAGTCGCTGGACTTGACGGCGCAGTTTGGGCGGGGGTTTTCTATCCGCAATCTTGAGCAGATGCGCCTGTTTTACCTGACATGGGCAATTCCGCTGACAGTGTCTGCGCAATCTCAAAAGCAGTTGACGACAGCTGCATCAAAGAAATCGCAGACGGTGTCTGCGCCATTGGGCTGGATTGAACTCGCGCAAGCCTTCCCCCTGCCATGGTCAGCCTACGTGCGTCTGCTGTCGGTCAAAGACGACCACGCCCGCCACTTTTACGAAACCGAGGCCTTGCGCGGCGGCTGGAGCGTGCGCCAGTTGGACCGCCAGATTGGCAGCCAGTTTTACGAGCACACCGCCTTGTCCAAAAACAAGACGGCCATGTTGACCAAAGGCGCTGTGGCCAAGCCAGAAGATGCGATCACCCCGGACGAAGCCGTCAAAGACCCCTACGTGCTGGAGTTCTTGAACCTCAAGGACGAGTATTCCGAAAGCCAGCTTGAAGAAGCCCTGATCCAGCGCCTGGAAGACTTTCTGCTGGAGCTGGGCGGCGACTTCACCTTTGTGGGTCGGCAACGCCGCCTGCGCATTGACCAAACCTGGTACGCGTTGACCTGCTGCTATTTCACCGCCGCTTGCGCTGCCTGGTCATCATCGACCTGAAGCTCAGCAGCCTCACCCATGCCGATGTGGGCCAGATGCACATGTATTGCAATTACGCCAAGGAAAACTGGACACTGCCCGATGAAAACCCGCCCGTTGGCCTGATCCTGTGCGCCGACAAAGGCCACGCCTTGGCCCGCTACGCGCTGGACGGACTGCCCAACAAGATCATGGCGGCGAACTACAAAACGGTGCAGCCTGATGCCGAGGTGTTGCAACAGGAGTTGGAGAAAACCCGGCTGATGCTGGAGGGGCTCGGCGTGGGGCGAAGGAAATAGAGTTTGCGAAGGAAATATGCCTGTAGCCCAGGTAAATTGGGGGTATGTAGCTGTAAACAATGTAGCACCATAACATCCCAGGTGACGCACAACACACCCTCATTCGCCGCCAACGTCTCCCCCCAGCACTGTGATTGGTCCGCCAAGTTAGCCGATACGTTCCAGCTCAAACACCATGGGCATGTGATCGCTTTCTTCCAGCCAGTCAGCTACGGCACCAACCTCAACGTGTTGCACAGCCCATTGCGCCCCAGCAAATCCGTAGTCGATGTGGTACGGCTTTTCTGGCTTGCGGTGCAAATAGAAGGTGGGTTGCAATTCCTGACCCTGCCTCTCAGAAAAGTGCCGGTGATAGCAGCTCTGCAGTCCTAGGTCTTCCAGCTCACGTACCACGTCCGAGTGATTCCACCATCGATCCCATTCGTCCCACTTCACATTGCTGTTCAAGTCACCCACCAGCATGGCGCCTGGGTGCCTCAGAAACTCACTATGCTTTTGCAAAAACTTCCAAAGCTGCCCGATGTACTGAAAATTTGGCGAATTGGCTTGTTTGGTCCAGGTGGCAAGCAAAGGCCAGTCTCCGTCCACCAGGCAGGGCAGGAACAGTTCCAAGGGACTCAGATCCATGGGAGCGGCCTGTAGCGTTAATTCGCTGGTTGAGAAAACGCCGATACCCTTGTGCTTGCTGGTACCTGTCCAGAGATGGTTGGCACACCAAGCCTGGTACGCTGCATCTTTGACTTGGTCTGGGTCTTCGCATTCTTGGACAACGTAGACATCGGCCTTCAACGTGGCAAGCCTCCCCCATTTCTTGCGAAGAGCGCCATTGCAGTTCCACGTCGCAATGCGAAGTGATTTTTTGTTCAATCCAATCCCCCGAATTACTTGCCGTCGTCAAAACCAAGTCTAGCTTCTTCATGTCATGAAGAGTGAGGATGCAAAGCTTTAGAGGCCAAGTAGCCATCCGAATCTGTCCACGCCATCACAGCCAAACATTTGCATAACAAATTACCCTATAGACCATGAATCACCTGGGCATACAGCTATTACAAAAATAGCATTCTCAGCCCTCAACCGCCCCACCCCACAGCGTCCCATCCGCCGCCAGCGTCTCCCCCTTGCGCTGCGTGATCAGCCCATAGGCCTGCGGCTGGCGGTGCAGATCAAAGTTGAAAGTGGTGCGTTTGTAGACGGCGCAAAAGTCCAGATCACAGCGGGCAATGGCCATCTCATCGCCCTTGGTCAGGCAGCGCGCCACCACCTCACCCGACGGGGCGACGATGCAGCTGCCGCCGATGCTGTCCACGCCCTCTTCCATACCCGCCTTGGCCACGCCCACGACCCAGGTGCCGTTGTGGTAGGCCCCGGCTTGCAACGAGAGCTGGTTATGAAACAGGGACAGGTCGTCATGCTGCGGTGCGGGGGCGTTGTGCACCGGGGTGTTGTAGCCGATCAGCACCATCTCCACGCCTTGCAGGCCCATCACGCGGTAGGTTTCGGCCCAGCGGCGGTCGTTGCAGATGGCCATGCCCAGGATGCCGCCGAAGGCTTGGGTCACCTCCCAGCCCGTACCGGGGGTGAAGTAGCGTTTTTCCAGGTGCTGAAAGCGCCGCCAGGGTTCGTGCTCTTTGTGGCCGGGCAGGTGCACCTTGCGGTATTTGGCGACGATCTGGCCGCTGCCGTCGACCAGGATGGAGGTGTTGTAGCGCACCTCGCCCGTGGCTTCTTGCGCCAGCTCGGCGTAGCCCAGGTAGAAGCCCACGCCTAATTCTTTGCCCAAGTCGAACAGCGGCTGCGTGGCGGCGTTGGGCATGCTGCGCTCGAAGAAGCTGTTGATCTCGGCCTCGTCCTCGATGTACCAGCGTGGGAAGAAGGTGGTGAGCGCCAGCTCGGGGAAGACGATGAGTTGCGCACCCACAGCGTGGGCTTGGCGCATGAGTTCACACAGGCGGGCCACCACCTGGGTGCGGGTGTCTGCGCGTTGGATGGGGCCGAGTTGGCCGAGGGCGACGTTGAGGTAGCGTGGCATAGAAGGTGAAAGGTAGAAGTTAGAAAGATCGGTTGGCCAGCGCCAGCACCACTTGCAGCAGCACTTGTGCGCCGCGTTGCAGGTCGGCGGGTTCGGTGTGCTCGCGCACGTTGTGGCTCAGGCCGCCGACGCTGGGCACAAAGATCATGGCGCTGGGGCAAACGCGGGCCAGCATTTGCGCGTCATGCCCTGCGCCGCTGGGCATGCGCTGGTAGCTGCAGCCAAGGGTCTGGGTTTGCCGCTCGACCAGGTTCACCACTGCGGGGTCAAAGGCCACCGGCTCGAAGCGGGCCAGTGTGCGGTGGGTGATACGCGCCCCCTCGGCCTGGGCGGCTTGCTGGGCGTAGGCGTGCAGCTCGCGCTCGGCCTGCGCCAGCGCGGCGCTGTCGGTGTTGCGCAGGTCGACGGTGAACACGGCCTTTTGCGCGATGACGTTGACCAGGTTCGGGCTGAGCCGCAGCGCGCCCACGGTGGCCAGTTGGCGGCCACCCAGTCGCTGGCTCAGCTCTCGCACATACACGGTCACTTGTGCGGCGACCAGCGCGGCATCATGGCGCAGCGCCATGGGTGTGGTACCGGCGTGATTGGATTGGCCTTCCACGGTGAACTCGGTCCACGAGATGCCTTGCACGCCTTCGACCACGCCGATTTGCAGGCCCATTTGCTCCAACACCGGGCCTTGCTCGATGTGCAGCTCCACATAGCTGTCCACCACCGGCGCACCGACCGGGGCCGAGCCCTGGTAGCCGATGCGTTGCAGCTCCGCCTGCACCGACGCGCCATCGGCATCGCAGGTGGCCAGCGCGTCGTCTAGTGGTAGTCCACCCACATAGACCAGGCTGCCCATCATGTCCGGCTGAAAGCGTGCGCCTTCTTCGTTGGTGAACACCGCCACGGCCAGTGGGCGGCGAGTTGGCAGGCCTGCCTCGCGCAACGTGGCGATCACTTCCAGGCCAGACAGCACGCCGTAGTTGCCGTCATACAGGCCACCGGTGCGCACGGTGTCGATGTGGGAGCCCATCATCACCGGGGGCAAGTCCTCAGTGCCGGGCGTTATGCCGACGATGTTGCCAATCGCATCGACCGTTACCTGCATGCCCAGCTCATGCATGCGTGCCACTGTCCAGTCGCGCCCCGCGCGGTCGGCATCGGTTAAAGCCAGCCGGTTGACACCGCCACCGGGCAAGGCACCAATCTGGCCCAAGGTTTGCAGGCTCTCCAGCAGGCGTGCGCCGTTGATCTGTGGCATGGTCATGAGCTTGCCCCGTCTGCCAAGACCTGGGCGGCGCTGCGGCCGATCAGTTGCTCATACAGCGCGGGGTCGGTGTCGCCCTCGCTGCCAAACAACAACACGCGGCTGTCCGGCCCCAGGCCAAGGGTAGCGCGGGCGGCGCTGTCTTGTGCAGTCAGCAGGGCCGCAACCAGACCGGCCACGGCCGATTCACCGGCCACGATCACCGGGTCACCGCCTTGCGGGCTGGCCAGCAGGCGCATGGCATCCACCGCTGCGGCATCGGGGATGGTGCAAAAGGCATTGGCCCCGGTGGCCAGAATGTCCCAGGCCAGCAGAGAGACTTCGCCACAGGCCAGACCGGCCATCAGGGTGTCCAGATCGCCTTTGACGGCGACCACCTCACCGGCCCGGGCGCTTTGCAGCAGGCAGTCGGCCTGCTGCGGCTCCACCACCACGAACACCGGGCGCTGCTCGGCGCTGCGCTCCCAGAAATAAGCACACACCGCCGCTGCAAAGCCGCCCACGCCCGCTTGCACGAAGACGTGCGTGGGCCACTGCTGCAAGGCGCTCACCGCCTCGTGCACCATGAGCTGGTAGCCCTGCATCACGTCGCGCGGCACGTCCATGTAGCCGGGGTAAGAGGTGTCAGAGATCACAAACCAACCATTGGCCTTGGCGTCGCGGTCGGCCTGCTGCACCGATTCGTCGTAATTGCCCGCCGTGCGCACCACCTGCGCGCCGTAGCGGGCAATGGCCTCTTTGCGCCCCTCGCTCACCGTGGCGTGGATGTAGATGACGCAGCGGCAGCCCAGCATTTGCGCGCCCCAGGCGACCGAGCGGCCATGGTTGCCGTCGGTGGCACAGGTGACGGTGATGTCGGCGCAGGCCTGGCGCAGCGCCAGGTCGTTTTGCAAATCAGTGTGGCTCACGGGGCGTTTCAGGCGCTGGCCCAGCTCACGGCACAGCAGGCGCGCTACGGCGTAGGCACCGCCCAGGCCCTTGAAGCTACCCAGGCCAAAGCGGCTGCCTTCGTCTTTGTAGTGGATGCTTGCCACACCTGCCATGCAGGCCAGTGCAGGCAAGGCGCACAGGCGGGTCACGGCGTAGCCGGGCCAGGTGCTGATAACGGTCTGCGCCTGCGCCAAGGCGCTTGCGCTGAGCAGGGTGCTGCGGTTTTCGCCATATGGCTCGGTAACCTGAAAGCGGGTGTTGGTTAGCAGGGTGAATGGGTGTTGCGTAACGGTTGTCATGAATGTGCGTGGCTTTATGGGAGTTAAAGAGAAGGTTCCAGGTCGTCCAGTTGCGCATGGACTTGTTCAATGGCGGCCATACGGGCACGGGCTTTTTTGGGCAGATGCGCCAGTGTGGTGGTGGCCAAGTAATTGATGAGGCTGATGGCGCCCACGTAGGAGTCAAAAATAGCTTCGCCCTGCGGCGGGCAGATGAACAGCGTCTGGGCGCGTGCCGCCAGTGCCGAGACGCGTGCATCGCTGACCAGCACCAGTGCAGCACCGGCATCGCAGGCTATTGCAACCACCTGACTCAGTCGGCGCGTGCGGCGGCGAAAGTCCATGGCCAGCAGCACGTCACCACGCTGAATCTCAGCCAGCAGTTCGGCATCTTCACCCGCACCGTCGTTGAGTAGGTGCACTTCAGCGCGTACCTGTGACAGCAGAGCCTGGGCATAAAACGCGGCCATGTAGCCATTGCGGTAGCCCACCACCCAGACGCGGCGCGCGCCTGCCAGCAGCTTGGCGGCCTGCTGCACGCTTTGGTCTGACACGGCATCCATCAGGGTTTGCAACTGCTGGGTGTCTTGGGCGATGTGCTGTTGCAGCGCGCTGCCGTGGGCGCCTTTCTGCGCCATGCGTGACAGTGGTGAGGGCTGGGCAACGCCATCGCGCAGGTGCTGGCGAAAGGCCTGAAAGTCGGCAAAACCCAGGCGCTTGAAGAAACGCGCCGTGCTGGCCTTGGAGACATCGGCCAGTGCAGCAAGCTCGGTGGCACTGTAGGTGAGCGCATCTTTTTCATGCGCCAGCACCACGTCGGCCAGCTTACGCTCCACCAAGGACAACGACTCATAGTGAGCCTGAATGCGCTCGCGCAAGGTAAGGGTCTGGGTCATGACAAGGCGGCCGATTTGTTTTGGTGCCGACATCCCCAAAACGGGGCGTCCGCACCAACAAGAAACCTATTTTTCATATATATCCATACAAGAAACAATATTTTCATATTGTCCACGATCTGTTTGCAAGGGCAATGCCAAGAAGAAAACAGGTGGCACACATCTTGCGCAAGGCTTGGCGTGTCCCACTTATCTTGAACAGGAAACCTCCATGAAATTCAAAATGCTTTCTACGTTGGCTGGTGTGTTTGCCAGTGCCGTTTTGTCTGTGGCCACACCGGCCCATGCGACTGATGACTCGCTGACCTCCATCTTGGCCAAGAAGTCGATCGCCCTGGGGGTGGCAACCGACTTTGCGCCCTACGGCTACATGGGTTCCGACTTCAAACTAACCGGTGTGGACGTGGCCACGGCCCAGTTGATTGCCGACAAGCTGGGCGTGAAGGCTGACTTTGTGCCCGTGAGCACCCCCAACCGCATTCCCTACCTACAAACCAAGAAAATTGACCTGATCGTCTCGGCTCTGGGCAAAAACCCCGAGCGCGCCAAGGTGATCGACTTCAGCATTGCCTACGCGCCCTTCTTCCAAGCAGTGTTTGGCCCCAAATCGCTGAGCATCAAGAGTTTTGACGATCTGGCGGGGAAAACCATTGCGGTGACACGCGGCACCATTCAGGACGACGTGCTGCAAAAAGTGGCCCCGCCCTCGCTGAAGATCCAGCGCTTTGAAGACGATGCCACCACGATTGCCGCCTTCATCTCGCAGCAAACCCAGTTAGTGGCCACCGGTGCCGCCGTGGCCGCTGCTGCCGTGCAGAAAAACCCGCAAGCCCAGGCTGAATACAAACTTCTACTGAAAGATTCGCCTTGCTTTATCGGTGTGCGCAAGGGTGAAACCGAGTTGTTGAACAAGGTGAATGAGATTCTGCGCGCCGCCAAGGCCGATGGCACGCTGGAGAAATACTCGCAAAAGTGGCTGGGCCGCGATACCGGCGTGCTACCTGAATAAGCCACCGCAGCCCGCGCACCACAGCATTGAATCGCCATGATTGAATTTGACTTTGGCACCGTACTGGCCCAGTGGCCCATGCTGCTGCACGGGCTGATTCTGACGGTGGAGCTAACCGTCATCTCAGCCGTGCTGGGTGCGCTGGTGGGTACGGCCTGTGCCTGGGCGCGCCTGCATGGTGGTCCCATCCTGAAACGGGTGGTGGGCGGCTATGTGGAGCTGGTGCGCAACACCCCCTTCATCATCCAGCTGTTCTTCATCTTTTTTGGCCTGCCTTCACTGGGGCTGCGCCTGTCGGTCGAGGTGGCCTGCATTCTGTCCATGGTGCTCAATCTGGGTGCCTACGCCTGCGAAATCGTGCGCGCTGGTCTGCAAGCCACCCCCAAGGGTCAGTTGGAAGCGGCCATGAGTTTGGCGCTGACACCTTGGCAAACCTTCTCGCGGGTGGTGCTGCCACCCGCGCTGGCACGCATCTGGCCCGCGTTGGTGAGCCAGATCATCATCGTCATGCTGGGCTCGGCGGTGTGTGGGCAAATCTCAGCCGAAGAGTTGTCGCAGGCGGCCAATTTGATCGCCAGCCGCACCTTCCGCAATTTCGAGTCCTACATCATCGTCACGGCGGTTTATCTGCTGCTGGCGATTGCGCTGCGCCAGTTGCTGTACTGGGTGGGACCGCGGTTTATTTTTTCCCGCCGTTAACCGGTACAGAGGCACCCTACCATGGTTCAGTTTTCACTCTGGGACATCTTGACCTTTCTGCTGGGCGCACTGCGCTGGACGGTGGCACTGTCGCTGATCGCTTTCATCGGCGGCGGGCTGGCCGGGCTGGGCCTGCTGTTGCTGCGCTTTACCAAGCTGCGCGGCGTGGGCACAGCCGTGGCTTGGTATGTGCAAATCTTCCAAGGCACACCGCTGCTGATGCAGCTGTTTTTGGTGTACTTTGGCCTGGCGCTGCTGGGCATGGACACCTCGCCGCTGGTGGCCGCAGCCATCTGCCTCACGCTGTACGCCAGTGCCTACCTGACCGAGATCTGGCGCGGCTGCGTCAACGCTATTCCCAAGGGACAGTGGGAGGCCTCCACCAGCCTGGCGCTAAGCTACACACAGCAGATGCGGTATGTGATCTTGCCGCAGGCGCTGCGCTTGGGCATTGCACCCACGGTGGGTTTTCTGGTGCAGATCATCAAGGGCACAGCGCTGGCTTCCGTCATTGGCTTTGTCGAGCTAACCAAGGCCGGGCAGATGATTTCCAACGCCACCTACCAACCGTTCATGGCCTACACCTTTGTCGGCCTTTTGTACTTTGCCCTGTGCTACCCACTGTCGTGGTGGAGCCAGCGGCTGGAAAACCGCCGTTTGGCCTGATCTATGACTGACACATCAACAACTCCCCCGTTTGCGCTGGTTGACATTCGAGGCCTGCACAAGAGTTTTGGCCCCACCGAAGTGCTCAAAGGCATTGACCTGCAAGTAGGCCGCAAAGAAGTGGTCTGCATCATCGGCAAGAGTGGCTCGGGCAAGAGCACGCTACTGCGCTGCATCAACGGTTTGGAAACCTTTGAGCGCGGCAGCCTGTCGGTGGACGGCCAGGCGCTGCAGCATGGAGACGCCAACGCCATGCGCGAGCTGCGCCAGCAAGTCGGCATGATTTTTCAGAGCTTCAACCTGTTCCCGCACCTGAGCGCCGGGCGCAATGTGATGCTGGCACCGACCCTGGTCAAGGACCTTCCCAAGGAAGATGCGCGGACGCGCGCCCAGGCGCTGCTGGAGCGCGTGGGATTGGGGCATTTGTTTGATCGCATGCCTGACCAACTCTCTGGCGGGCAGCAGCAGCGCGTGGCCATTGCCCGTGCACTGGCGATGGATCCGACGGTGCTGCTGTGCGACGAAATCACCTCGGCGCTGGACCCGGAGTTGGTGGGAGAAGTGTTGCAAGTGGTGGAGATGCTGGCCAATGAAGGCATGACGCTGATTCTTGTCACGCACGAAATGGCCTTTGCCCGCAAAGTGAGCGACCGCGTGGTGTTCATGCACCAAGGGCTGATTCACGAGGCCGGCACACCGGACGAGATCTTCAAAACCCCCCAAACCCGGGAGTTGCAACAGTTTTTGTCGTCAGTGCGAGACTGAGCCTTGGCCATTCATTGGCCCAGATTCAGTTAGGACAGAGCTTCAGAACATACGATCTGATTACGGCCTTGCGCTTTAGCACTGTAAAGCGCGGCGTCAGCACGCGCCATGGCGTTCTCGGCTGTGTCCCCTCTGCAGTATTGGGTTACGCCGATAGAGACTGTCAACTTGAAGTGTTTGTCACCGACAGCGATATCCGCCTCAGCCACTTGGGCTCTGATTCTTTCCAGGCAGACCAGACCTACCGACATGTCGGTGTCAGTGAGCAACACCACAAACTCCTCGCCCCCCCAGCGTGCCAGCGTGTCATTTCCACGAATCGCACCTTGTACCAATGAGGCAAAAGCCTGCAGGGCGCGGTCTCCTCCGTGGTGTCCATAGCTATCGTTGATCTGCTTGAAATGGTCAATATCGATAATCGCGAACAGCAGGGGCAAGGATGTTCGGTCAGCACGCTGCACCTCATCACGCATTTTTTCCAACATGAAGCGACGATTGGCTGTGCCTGTCAGTTCATCACGCGTGGCTATTTGTTGTATCTTGTCGAATGCCAACGCCAACTGGTTTTTTTGCTTGCGCATGTACGCGCTCATTTGCTGAAGTCGCCAGGTTAGAACGGTGGTGGCCGACAAAACGACAAACACCATGAAGATATACGCCGCGAAAAGCTCAACGGGTTCATCCGTCGACAAATGCCGCAGCGCGTAGCCTGCGGCCACACCAAACAGAATCAGCCCGTACAGCGCTACAAACACCACCTGACGCATTGATAAGCCAAACATGCCAAACATCAAAATCACTGACAAGATGGGCAAAGTCACACCACGGCCGTGGCCCGCAATATCAAACGCTGCGGCATTACAGGCAATGGCATAGAGCATTTGTACAAATGCCAGCGATGGGTCTGCCATGCGTAAAGAAAAGCCGCTACGGATCAGTACATAGATCACCACCAGCCCGCCGCAGGAAAAAGCCGCCCAAGTGTCGACATCTCCCATGTTTTCAATACCGACTGTCCGCATGAAATAAAGCACACCAACACTGGCCAACATCAGCAATGTAGCTAGCAAGAATTGAGTGGTGCGAATGCGCATGGCCTTACCCGTGCCCAGCACATGATCCACGCCACGTTGGCAACAACCCCACAAAGTATTGATGTCTTTGTCTCCGATAACACTCACAATAAATCCAAGGGACTTGGAAGGCATGTCACTAAAAATGGACATTTGTATGCATGACACCTGCCAACCAGCCGTACTTATGAATCCGGCATTTTCTGGGAGTATATGAAATTTCGATGCCTAGCCCCCGTGATGCATGAATAGCTAGCTATATATTGCATAGCTTTAGGGAGACTCAGACAAATGAAGCCGACAAGGCGTCATCCTCACTGCGCCATCGTTTCCAAATGAATAATGCATTGGCACCAATAGCGTTTAACCTCATAGTGCACTTGATCTGTTACGTCATTGCTTCGGGCGCTCTTGAGCAAGATATACATCGTCTGGAAAGCATCGACTAGATGGTGCATTCAGTTTAGATTGGCACCGTTAGCCAGTAGCGATTGACGAATGCGAAACTGTAATAAAAAATGCTTTAAAAGCATATTTCACCGTATCCTGATTGATCAGTCTATTGGTGGGATCAGCAAATTTTCAAGCCCTAGAAATAAAAAAACCCTAAGTAGATCAACTACTTAGGGTTTTTATTTGGCGGAGCGGACGGGACTCGAACCCGCGACCCCCGGCGTGACAGGCCGGTATTCTAACCAACTGAACTACCACTCCTGGTAGCTAACGTTTACTCTTTCGAGCCAAGTCATTTATTCTAGCGAATAAACCGTTACCGACTTGCGCCTCATTATCTTTCGATAACTTGGCGACCCCACGGGGATTCGAACCCCGGTACTCACCGTGAAAGGGTGATGTCCTAGGCCTCTAGACGATGGGGTCAAAACCTTTTGGACTTGCCAATCAACACTTTGGAAACTTGGTGGAGGTAAGCGGGATCGAACCGCTGACCTCTTGCATGCCATGCAAGCGCTCTCCCAGCTGAGCTATACCCCCTAAACCACAACGCAACTCTTTCAAGTTGCTCGTAATTTCCAAGCCTCAAATTATAGCGTGAATATTAGACTAGCTGCAAGCGCTCAATAACTTTTTCGCGATCAAACAGCACCAGCATGGCATCGAGCGACGGTGTGTGGGCTGTACCAGCTACCAAAACACGTACTGGCATTGCCAAGTGTGGCATCTTCAGGCCGCAAGCAACCAGTACTTCTTTGATGGCGGCAGCAATGCCAGCTTTATCCCAAACACAGTTCGCCAGTTTTTCAGACAGCATTGCCAGCGCCGGCTTGATCGCCTCGGTGACATGCTGGGCGCGCTCCGCAACCGGCACAGTCACATCAGCGTAAAAAACGGCTGCCCAGTCTGCCAGCGCCACGGTGGTGTCGCAGCGATCCTTGAACAAAGTGCACATGCCAATCACGCGGTCATCGCCGGTGATGCCACGCTTTTGCAACTGCGCCTGCACCAGCGGTGCCAACACCTCGTCTGCCGTGATCTTGATGTGCTGGGCATTCACCCAGCGCAGCTTGGCTTCGTCAAACTGCGCCGCACTCTTACCCAGGTGATCCAGGTTGAACCACTCCAAAAATTGGGTACGGCTGAAAATTTCATCATCACCATGGCTCCAGCCCAAACGCGCCAGATAGTTCACCATGGCATCAGGCAGATAACCCTCATCGCGGTATTGGGTGACTGGCTTGGCACCGTTACGCTTGCTCATTTTTTCACCCTGCTCATTGAGCACGGTGGGCAAATGGGCGTACACCGGATGTTCTTTACCCAAGGCCTTGAAGATATTGATCTGGCGCGGCGTGTTGTTCACGTGATCATCACCGCGAATCACATGCGTGATAGCCATGTCCATGTCATCCACCACCACGCAGAAGTTATAGGTTGGTGTGCCGTCCGGGCGAGCAATCACCAAGTCATCCAACTCATCATTGCTGATTTCGATGCGGCCCTTGACCTTGTCTTCCCACACCACCGAACCAGTCTGGGGATTTTTGAAGCGCAACACCGGCTGCACACCTGCGGGAATGGGCGGCAAGACCTTGCCTTCAGCGGGTCGCCAGGTGCCGTCGTAACGAGGTTTCTCTTTGGCCACAGTCTGGCGCTCACGCAACGCATCAAGTTCGGCCATGCTCATGTAGCAGGGGTAGACGTGTCCGGCGGCCACCATCTCGGCCAACACGGTTTTGTAGCGATCCATACGCTGCATCTGGTAGAACGGGCCTTCGTCATGGTCCAGACCCAACCAGGCCATGCCTTCAAGGATGACGTCTACCGCAGCTTGGCTGGATCGCTCGACATCGGTGTCTTCAATGCGCAAGATAAAGTCGCCACCGGTGGAACGCGCAAACGCCCAAGGGTACAGGGCCGAACGGATATTGCCCAGGTGGATGAAACCAGTGGGCGATGGTGCAAATCGGGTACGAGTTTTGTTCATTTCAAGGTATCGAGGCCGCGCAAAAGATCGGTCTTCAAGTCATTAATATGTTCCAGACCCACGGCAAGGCGGATCAGGTTTTGGCTGATGCCAGCAGCTTGGCGCTGCTCTTCTGTCAGGCGTCCATGCGAAGTACTGGCGGGTTGGGTGATGATTGTTTTCACATCCCCCAGATTGGTGGCAATGGACATGAGTTGGGTCGCGTCCAGCACATGGAATGCCCGCTGGCGGGCCTGCTCAGGCGAGCTTGCTTTCACTTCAAAGGACACCACTGCCCCACCCAGCCCAACACCAGTGGCGGCTTGCTGGTGCATGGCCAGTGTGTGCTGGGGATGGCTGGGTAATGCCGGGTAGAAGACACGCTGCACCATCGGGTGAGATTCCAGAAAGCGCGCCATCTCCATCGCTCGGGCCGATTGAGCCTCCATGCGAATGCCCAGCGTCTCCATACCCTTCAAAACCACCCAGGCATTGAAAGGCGACAGCGTCAGGCCACCCGACTTCATGAACGGAATAAATGCGTCGCGCGCCATCTGCTCGGTGCAGCACAAAGCACCAGCGATCACCCTTCCCTGCCCGTCAAGGTATTTGGTACCGGAGTGGATGACAAAGTCTGCCCCGAAACGCACCGGTTTTTGCAGCGCAGGCGAGCAAAAGCAGTTGTCCACAGCCAGCTTGGCCCCAGCATTGTGTGCAATGTCAGCAAGCGCCTGGATGTCGCACACCTCGGTCAGCGGATTGGTAGGCGTTTCGGCAAACAGCAGTTTGGTATTGGGCTGAATGGCAGCGCGCCACTGCACCAGATCGGTTTGAGACACAAACGTGCTCTCAACCCCAAAGCGCTTGAGCTCGGTACCGATGAGCTTCAAGGTGGAGCCAAATACCGAGCGCGAACACACCACATGATCACCCGCCTTGAGGGTAGACATGCAGAGCAAAAGAATGGCGGACATACCGCTGCCCGTGCCAATGCAAGCCTCCATCTCCTCCAGCGCGGCCAAGCGCTTTTCCATGCTAGTCACGGTAGGGTTGGAAAAGCGCGAATAGGTGTAGCCATCCTCCTCACCCGAAAAGCGACGCGCAGAAGTTTGTGCATCGGGCTGGGTGAAGCAGGAAGTGAGGTACAGCGCCTCGGAATTCTCTCCATACTGGCTTTTGTCGACGGCCATGCGCACCGCCAACGTGTCGGTATGCATATCTGAAGGAAGTGATTTCAAGGTCATGGTCAGCCCGCTTCAATCTTCGTGGTTAGGCAAAGCCAGACGTGAGTTGTCGTCCTCGCCCTCGTCGCCGCCAACCCGGCTGGCACCCAAGCGGGCAATGTCCTCTGCCGTGATATCACCGGTGACATAGACGCCGTCGAAACACGACGCATCAAACTCTTTGATCGTCGTGTTGAGCGCGCCAACCGCCTTTTTCATGGCATCCACATCCTGGTAAATCAGCGCATCGCAGCCAATGATTTCGCGGATTTGTTCCACCGTGCGGTTGTGCGCCACCAGTTCTTGCGGTGTCGGCATGTCAATGCCATAGACATTGGGATAACGCACGGGCGGCGCGGCGCTGGCCATGTAGACCTTGCGGGCACCGGCATCACGCGCCATCTGCACAATCTCGCGACTGGTGGTGCCTCGCACGATGGAATCATCAACCAGCAACACGTTGCGGCCTTTGAACTCGCTGGCGATCACATTGAGCTTTTGGCGCACTGACTTTTTGCGCACCGACTGCCCTGGCATGATGAAGGTGCGGCCCACATAGCGGTTTTTCACAAACCCTTCGCGATACGGCAGACCCAGCAGTTGCGCGAGTTGCGCGGCGCTGGGACGACTCGATTCGGGGATGGGAATAACCACATCAATTTCGTTCGGCGGCACGGTGGAGATCACCCGCTTGGCAAGTGTTTCCCCCAGATTCAGTCGCGCCTGATACACCGATATGCCGTCAAGTACCGAATCGGGCCGGGCCAGATAGACAAATTCAAAAATACACGGATTCAGTACCGGGGCGTCGGCGCACTGCTGGGCGTGAATATTGCCCTGCAAGTCGATGAACACTGCCTCACCGGGCGCCACGTTGCGCTCAAACTTGTGTGAGGTGCCTTCCAGCGCCACCGATTCGCTGGCCAGCATCCAGGTCTCGTCAGTACGGCCAACGCACAATGGCCGGATGCCGTGCGGGTCGCGAAAGGCCAGAATGCCGTGACCGGCAATCAGTGCAATCACCGCATAGGAACCCCGAATACGACGGTGCACCTTGCGCACGGCATCAAACACATCTCCTGGGGTCAGCGGCAGACCGCGCGTGGTGGCTTCAATCTCATGCGCCAGCACATTGAGCAACACCTCGGAGTCGCTCTCGGTGTTGATATGGCGGTGGTCGGCGTTGAACAACTCTGCCTTGAGCGCCTGCGCGTTGGTCAGGTTGCCGTTGTGCACCAGCACAATGCCAAACGGGGCGTTGACGTAAAACGGTTGGGCTTCTTCCTCGCTGAAGGCATTACCCGCCGTCGGATAACGCACCTGCCCCAAACCGCAATTTCCCGGCAACGAGCGCATGTTGCGCGTGCGAAACACATCGCGCACCATGCCCTTGGCCTTGTGCATGAAGAACTTGCGTTCTTGCTGCGTCACGATGCCCGCTGCATCCTGTCCACGGTGCTGCAATAGCAGCAACGCGTCATAAATCAGCTGGTTAACCGGCGACTGGCTGACAACACCTACGATTCCACACATTTAGATTTCCTGGTTATTCAACGACGTTTCAAGCTGGCAAGAACCTGTCCAGATCATGCGGCAGCACGGGCTTCAGGTCTTTGAGAACACCCATAGACACACCCACGCCCGTGGACTCATGCCAAGCGGCACTGTCTTTCACAGGCGTCATGTGCAACACCACCGTGGCCAACAACAACAACAAAATTCCGCGCGACACGCCAAACAGCGCTCCCAATGCACGGTCCACCGGACTCAAGCCCACCGCTGCGGTGAGCTTCTTGATCAACACCACCACCAAACCACCCAACACGATGACGGCGACAAAAACAACCACAAACCCAGCGGCGTAGCGTAGCGGCTCGCTGGCCGTGCTCATGGGCAGGTAGTGCGCAGCATCCAGTGCCAGCCACCGTGCCAGCACAAAAGCCAGAACCCAGTTAACCAACGACAACACTTCATAGACCAGACCGCGCCAGGCACCCAGCACCATCGACAACAGCAACACCGCGGCAAACATCCAATCCAACGCAGACATGGTCAACAGTCCAACAAACCTACAGCGTGAGCAACGCGGCAGGCAAATTCAGCTTTTTGATCTTTTCAGCCGCCTTCTCAGCCTCAGCTTTGGAAGCAAACGGGCCTATCCGTACGCGGATACGCTTGCCGTCCTTGGTGTCAACCGCCTGGGCATAGGTTTTGAGACCTGCATGCTCAAGTTTCAAACGCACCTCATGAGCGTGGGCGTTGTCGGCATAGGCTCCGACCTGCACAATAAACCGGCCATCTGGCGCGGATGCAGCAGGTTTGACCGCAGGCACTTTGGATGCGTCGACTTTGGTCATCTTGGGCGGATTGACCTTGCCATCCAGCAAGGCTTGCGCCCGGTTGGCGTCAGATTTGGCGGTGGAAACAGGTACTGGAGCGGCTACGGGCGGCGCCTTAACCGGCGCTTTTGGAACGACAGCGCTGATTTCGGGCTTAGTCGGCTGAGGGGACTCAGTAACTATTGTATTAGTAGCTTTCTGCCCTTTATCTACGGGGGCTGAGGCCTTATTTCCTTCAGCCTTTTTGTCGATCGACACAGGCGGCGAAGCCGCAGCTGGTGTGTCGACAGAAGGCGCAGAAGTTACGCTGGATGCCGATGCAGATGCCACTGCCGCCTTGACGCCGGTGTCAGGCATCACCAGTGGTGGCACCTTGTTTTTGTCCGGGATGCTGATGGGTGTATCAACAGCGATGGGTCTCGGCTGTTTGTCAAACAGCATCGGCAGGCCAACGACACCGACCAGCACCAGCACCGTCGCCCCGGCCAGACGGTATTTGGCCCGCTGGCGAATGGCTTCGATGCTTTGTGGTTGCGCGGGCGCTCTGGCGGATTCATCAGCGCCCTTGCGAAACTTGAAAAAAGCCATGCTGGTATGAGGTGGTGAATCAGGAGGTTGGCAGATGCTTGGCCGACAGCCGGGGCGAGCCGTCCTTGAGAACGCTGCCCACGGTGTAAAACGACCCGAAGACGACGATTCTATCAGCGGGGTCTGCGCCTACCAGGGCGGCTTGCAGCGCCGATTCGGGGTCCGCATGGACCGTGGCGGTAGCGTCTTTGCGCGTGTTGAGCGCCTGCCAGCGCTGCAACAAATCAGCGCCGGAGACGGCACGCGGTGTCGACAAATCGGTGAAATACCACTTGTCAATGATCGGGTTGATGCGCGTCAGCATAGCCTGCAAATCCTTGTCGGCCATGGCGCCAAACACCGCGTGGGTTGTTGGAAAAAAGCCCATGGCATCCAGGTTGGCGGTGAGCGCGGCCACGGCGTGCGGGTTGTGCGCCACGTCCAGCACCAAGGTGGGCTGGCCCGGCACGATCTGGAAGCGCCCGGGCAATTCCACCGACAGCAAACCCGAACGAACCGCCTGCGCCGTCACCGGCAACTGCTCGCGCAACGCGGTAAGTGCCGCCAGCACGCCTGCGGCATTGACCAACTGGTTGGCGCCGCGCAACGACGGGTATGCCAACCCGGCATAACGCCTGCCGCGCCCGGCCCAGCCCCATTGCTGCTTGTCGCCCGACACGTTGAAATCGACGCCGACGCGCCACAGGTCGGCCCCCACCTCCAACGCCCGATCCAGCACACTTTGCGGCGGCATCGGGTCGCTGACGATCACCGGCTTGCCGGTGCGCATGATGCCGGCTTTCTCGTAACCAATGGCCTCGCGGTCTGGCCCCAGCAGAGCCATGTGGTCCAGATCCACACTGGTGATGATGGCGCAGTCGGGCTCGATGATGTTGACCGCGTCGAGCCGACCGCCGAGGCCGACTTCCAGAATCACCACGTCAAGCGGCTGATGACGCATCACGTCCAGAATCGCCAACGTGGAGAATTCAAAATAAGTGAGCGAAATTACATCATCTTTTTGGCATCTAGCCCTTTCAACGTCTGCGAAAGCAGCTATCAATGACGCAGCATCGACAGGTGTGCCATTGAGGCGCAGGCGCTCTTCAAAATGCACCAGATGCGGCGACGTATAGACGGCGGTGCGGTAGCCCGCCTGCAGCAAAATCGCTTCAAGCATGGCGCAGGTGGAGCCTTTGCCATTGGTGCCTGCCACGGTGATCACCGGGCATTTCAAGGTAATGGCCATGCGCTGGGACACCGTGCGCACGCGCTCCAGCGTCAGATCGATGGCCACCGGATGAAGTTGCTCGCAATAGGCAAGCCAGTCGTTGAGGGTTTGAAAGGTATGTGTCATGGCAGCCCGAATTGTCGCGCAGATGGGCACACCAGGCAGGGTTAACCCGGTTAATGGCATCATGACGGGCATGAAAACCACCTCTACCCCCTCCTCCGGCGTCGTCGTTTACGGTATTCCCAATTGCGACACCGTCAAGAAAGCCCGCACCTGGCTGACCGACCACGCCGTTGACTACACGTTTCACGATTTCAAAAAGCAGGGCGTACCTGCCGACCTGCTGCCGGGCTGGCTCGCGGCTGCGGGCTGGCAGACGCTGGTGAACCGCAAGGGCACGACCTGGCGCAAACTCGATGAAGCCACACGCCTGGGAGTGATCGACGACGCTTCCGCCACCGCGCTGATGCTAGCCACCCCCAGCGTCATCAAGCGGCCTGTGGTGGTGTGGGGTGATGGTGGTGTCAGCGTGGGGTTTTCTGCTGAGGCGTTTGAACCGGGATACAAACCGTTCGCGGCGATACCCGCAAGGCAGGGCCTTGGGGCAGCTTCCTCATACTGGAGTACCAGAAATCGTCAGCCGCCCCAAGGCCCTGCCTCGCTAGACGTTTGTGTGAGTTGAAAAATCGTGCTGTGCCACCGCGCAGGCGGAAACCGGACTTAGGTATCGTTCAACACCGTCCTCTGATCAACGGCGTCAGCGCAGTAGTCGGATAGGGCGACCCCCCGATTTCTGGTACCCCAGTATGAGGGGGTCGCCCTATCCGACTACTGCGCGGCGATCACCTTAAATGCGACCTGAGGCACTGAACCCGATGGGTCGCCGTACCAGTACAAGACACAAGCACCCCTAAAATCAGATACTTTCACCGTCCGAACCCCTCTGCACCATGACCACCACTCTTTTTGACGGCGTGACCGTCGCCACCCAAGCCAGCGTTTACTTTGACGGCAAATGCATCAGCCATGGCATCACCTTTGCCGACGGCACGAAAAAATCGGTTGGCGTGGTGCTACCCGCCACCCTGACCTTCAACACCGGTGCGCCGGAAATCATGGAGTGCGTGGCTGGCGGTTGCGAGTACAAACTCAAGGGAACCGATGCCTGGCTCAAGTCCGGCCCGGGCGACAAGTTCAGCATTCCCGGCAGTTCCAGCTTTGACATTCGCGTCACCGAGCCTTACCACTACATCTGTCATTTCGGTTGATTCACCGCCTATCTTCATTATTTATAGCTACTTGCCGTTATTACACAATGGCTAGAGGCCAATTTCATGTCTAACACCATACTCCAAAACATCCCCGTCGGCCAAAAGGTCGGCATCGCTTTTTCGGGCGGGCTTGACACCAGCGCCGCCCTGCACTGGATGAAGCTCAAGGGTGCCCTGCCCTACGCCTACACCGCCAACCTGGGCCAGCCCGACGAGTCGGACTACGACGAAATCCCCCGCAAAGCCATGACCTACGGCGCTGAAAAAGCCCGCCTGATCGACTGCCGCCAACAGCTCGCCTCTGAGGGGCTGGCCGCGCTGCAAAGCGGCGCCTTCCACATCAGCACCGCCGGTGTGACCTACTTCAACACCACGCCGCTGGGCCGCGCCGTGACTGGCACCATGCTGGTGGCGGCCATGAAAGAAGACGACGTCAACATCTGGGGCGACGGCAGTACCTTCAAGGGCAACGACATCGAGCGCTTTTACCGCTACGGCCTGCTGACCAACCCGGCGCTCAAAATCTACAAGCCCTGGCTGGATCAAGCCTTCATCGACGAATTGGGTGGCCGCGCCGAAATGTCGGCCTTCATGACTGCGCATGGTTTTGGCTACAAGATGAGCGCCGAAAAAGCCTACTCGACCGACTCCAACATGCTGGGCGCCACGCACGAAGCCAAGGATCTGGAAAACCTCAACAGCGGCATCAAAATCGTCAACCCCATCATGGGTGTGCCATTCTGGAAAGACGACTGCGTGGTGAAGGCTGAAGAAGTCTCGGTGCGCTTTGAAGAAGGCCGCCCGGTGGCTCTGAACGGCGTGGAATACCCCGACTTGGTCAGTTTGTTCCTGGAAGCCAACCGCATTGGTGGCCGCCACGGCCTGGGCATGAGTGACCAGATCGAGAACCGCATCATCGAAGCCAAAAGCCGCGGCATCTACGAAGCCCCCGGCCTGGCTCTCTTGTTCATCGCGTATGAGCGTTTGGTGACGGGCATCCACAACGAAGACACCATCGAGCAATACCGTGAGAGTGGCCGCAAGCTGGGCCGCCTGCTGTACCAGGGCCGCTGGTTTGACAGCCAGGCCATCATGCTGCGCGAAACCGCCCAGCGCTGGGTGGCCAGCGCCGTGACTGGCACCGTGACGCTCGAACTGCGCCGCGGCAACGACTACTCGCTGCTCAACACCGAGTCACCCAACCTGACCTACGCGCCCGAGCGTCTGAGCATGGAAAAGGTGGAAGACGCGCCTTTCAGCCCGCTGGACCGCATTGGCCAGTTGACCATGCGCAATCTGGACATTACCGATACCCGCGCCAAGCTGGGCGTCTACGCCAAGAGCGGTCTGCTGTCGCTGGGTACCGGCGGCGACTTCATGCGGCTGAGTGAGAACAAAGACAAGTAAGACAGGATGCGCCAGGAAGGCGAATTTGCTATTTCTATTGAAGCGAGATAGGCCTGACCTGATGAGGGTTCAGGCCTTTTTTGTTTCAGAGTTTTTGGGCGTGCTTGTCTTCACAAATAGACGTGTGGAACGCCTGCTTTGGCAAGTACTTCCCCAACTCTCAATCCATCGGTCAGCTTTTTTTGCGATGAAACATGAATTCATGTTGGAAGCGTTAACCCCCAATGGCATCTTTCGCAGCACAGGCCGCCCATTGCGGCAAGTCGGGCATGGGGGCCTCGCCGGTTGAGACCTCAGGCGGTACTTCGAATTTTCGAAGCAATGCACCGTCCTCAATTCGGCGCAGCTCAAAGAGCTTCGGGGTTGCACCGTGCAGCAGCGCGCGCTTGAAGGCTACCGCCGTTCCGCCACGCTCGAAGCACCACCCAAAGGTGGCCTGATCTCCCGCAAATGCATGAAGTTGTCGGTGCGTGTCTAGGACGATCACGGCAAGCGGTATGGGGTAAGACGCGCAGCAGTTCGGCGAGAGTGAGAGCCAGCCGACATACTGACCGTTGAGCGCAATCTTGGGCGACCGAAATGCCACCTGATCATCTTGCTTTGGTGCAAGCCAAGACGACCCCGAGCGGTCGCGAATTTCCAGTTTCGAACCATTTTTCGCAAGGATAAAGGTCGAGAACGGTGACTGCGCATACACAGAAAGCGAGATGAATGCCGCGAGTACAGCCAAGGATCGCATTTGGGGTCTACCTTTCAAAGCAACATCAACTTTCAAGCCTTTTTGGCTTCTAGCCCAATTGGCTAAAAGGCTGACAGCTCTCATTTTAAAAGCAAATCCAGCTCAATACAAACGATGGCTTCAACCCATTAACCCCGCCTTGGTCTGTTGCCGTTCAGATAATCCTCCGCAATCGGCTGCAAAGCCGATGCGACGATGCCCAGCGATGCCAAGCCTGGCAGACGACCGGTGGACACGTTGTCGAGCTTCATCGAATCCAGGTTGTCATCGCTCATCACCGGCTCGCCAGGTGCCAGGCCCATCAGCTTGACCTGAAGGCGCGCCGCCCAGTCAGGCAAGCCCAGCACTGGCCGACCAAAGCCGCCTCCAATGCCTGCCAGTTGTGCCGAGAGTTGCACCAGTTGTTTGAGCGTGAACACCTCGGGGCCCACCGCCTCGATGATGCGGGGCGAATCGGCCTGACTGACCCCGGCCAGGCACTGCACCACCGCCGTTGCCACATCCTGCACCCACACCGGCTGGAAGCGCGCCTCGGCTCCGGCCAGCGGCATCACCGGAAAAATCGTTTGCAGCTTGGCAAAGACGTTGATGAATTTGTCTTCTGCGCCAAAGATCACGCTCGGGCGCAGGATGCTCAGGTCAAAGCCCGCTTTGCCGGTAGCCCCGGCGCCGCACGCGGCCTGTATCAGCACGGCTTCGCCCTCGCTCTTGGTGCGCAGGTACATCGACGGCAATTTTTCCGGCTGCAGGGCGTCAGCCCCCAGCGCACTGACATGCACCACTTGCTCAACCCCCTGGGTCAAGCAGGCTTTGGCAATCTTGCGTGGCAAGGCAACGTGGGTGTGCTCAAACGCTTCTTGTGTGCCGTGCAGGATGGCCACCAAATTGACCAGCGCGTCATGGCCCACCACTGCCTGCATCAGCGCAGCCTCGTCATGCACATCAAGCTCCAGCACCGTCAGGCCGGGCAAATGCATGATGTGTTGCGCGTTGGCGCGCCGTCGTGTTGGCACCGTTACCGCACAGCCCTCACGCACCAGTTTTTCACACACATGGGCACCTACAAAGCCGGTACCGCCAAGCACAATGGTATTTTTCATGGGGCGATCATGCGCCACGAGCCCCCCTCTGCATAGATAAAAATTTGTCAACTTTTAATAAAAATAACAAAATTTGACATAATTTAACAAAATCGATAAAATTCAACCCTGCATGTTTATCAAACCTGATGAATACGGCACAGATACGCCATAAAGGTGAATTCATGAACCAAATAAGTGAGACAAGTGATCCTTCAGCACGAGCCGCTTCTGTGTTGAACGACACAACAGGCACCGAAATCCGGGAATTTCTGGCATTCAAGCTGGGCAACGAAGAATACGGTATGGACATTCTGCAAGTGCAGGAGATACGTTCCTACGAGCGGCCCACCCGCTTGGCCAATGCGCCAGCCTTCATCAAGGGAATGATCAATTTACGGGGTGTGATCGTTCCTATTCTTGACATGCGCATCAAGTTCAACCTGGAGCAGGTCAACTATGACGAGTTCACGGTGGTGATCGTCATCAACATCGGCAAGCAGATTTTTGGCTTGGTGGTGGATGGTGTGTCGGACGTAATTACCTTCACACCATCGCAACTGCGACCGGTACCCTCCTTTTCAGCCGTCATTGACAGCGCCCATCTGCTGGCCATTGGTTCGCTGGAAAACCGCACGCTGATGTTGCTCGATATCGAAAAACTCATGACCAGCGCCGACATGGGGTTGGTGTCCCAAATCGTTCACTAAGATAACTATTCAACTGGAAACCATCATGAACACTATGACCGTACGTGCCAAACTGACCTGGGCGTTTGGCGGCTTGGCCTTTCTGGTATTGCTCGTTGCGGGCATGGCCATCAAAACCCTTGGCAACGCCGAGGCGAATTTTGAAAATTACGTCAATGGCATCAATGCCCGCGCTGAAGCCGCTCACGCGGTGCGCGAGGCCATTGATCTTCGTGCGGTAGCCGCTCGCAATCTGGTCTTGGTCACCAAACCTGAAGATGTGGCTATTGAAAAAGAAGTTGAAACCAAAGCACAAGCAGCTGTGAAGACCAACTTGGCCAAGTTAAACCAGCTCGCGCAGGTACCGGGCGTGCCTGAAGAGGTGCGCCATTTGATTGCCGAGATCGACAAAGTCGAAACGGCCTATGAGCCTGTGGCCATCGGAATTGTTGACCTTGCTCTCAACAACAAGAAAGAGGAGGCCATCGTCAAAATCAATGACGAGTGCCGCCCCTTGCTGGCATCCCTGGTCAAAGTGTCCGACGAATACGCCAAGTTGACCCGCGAACGTTCCGAACAGATGGTCAAGGAGGCAGAAACCGAGTATTCGACGCAAAAAACCATCCTGATTCTGGGCTGTTTGATCGCACTGGCGGCTGCGGTGGTTGCGGGCATCGTTATCACGCGCAGCCTGACCAGCGCACTGGGTGCGGAGCCGTCCGAACTGAGCGATGCCGTCACGCGTGTCGCCAATGGTGATCTGACGACGCAGCTGAACGTGCGCAATGGCGACACTGCCAGTGTGATGGCTGCGGTGGACAGGATGCAGACGTCGCTGACGCGTGTGGTGTCGTCAGTGCGGCAAGGTGCGGAAAGCGTGTCAACCGCTTCTGCAGAAATCGCCTCGGGCAACAACGATTTGTCTTCCCGTACGGAGGAACAAGCCAGCGCTCTGGAAGAAACTGCGGCATCCATGGAACAACTCAGCGCCACGGTCAAACAAAATGCGGACAGCGCCCGCCAAGCCAACCAGTTGGCCATGAGCGCCAGCACCGTGGCTGTTCAAGGGGGTGAAGTGGTTAGCCAGGTGGTCGCAACCATGAAGGGTATCAACGAGTCATCACGCAAAATTGCCGACATCATCCAAGTCATTGACGGCATTGCCTTCCAAACCAACATTCTGGCGCTCAACGCAGCGGTCGAGGCCGCAAGAGCTGGTGAACAGGGTCGTGGATTTGCGGTGGTTGCCAGCGAGGTGAGAACGCTGGCCGGACGTTCGGCCGAAGCCGCCAAGGAAATCAAGGCACTGATCAATGCCAGTGTGGAACGGGTTGAGCAAGGCACCATGCTGGTTGACGAGGCAGGAAACACCATGACCGAGGTGGTGACATCCATCAAACGGGTCACTGACCTCGTGGGTGAGATCAGTTCGGCCAGCACTGAACAGAGCCAGGGCGT
The DNA here is from genome assembly GCA_031291305.1 of Rhodoferax sp. Classification (GTDB taxonomy): domain Bacteria; phylum Pseudomonadota; class Gammaproteobacteria; order Burkholderiales; family Burkholderiaceae_C; genus Rhodoferax. The sequence goes on from JARLJH010000019.1 coordinate 93,634, forward strand.
GTCGCAGGTTGGGGAAGCCATCACGCAAATGGATCAGGTAACCCAGCAAAACGCTGCACTGGTCGAAGAAATGGCCGCTGCGGCCAGCAGTCTGCAAACACAGGCGGGCGATCTGGTGCAAACAGTGGCTGTATTCAAACTTGGTGGCAATGAAGCTACGCCTAGCATCGCGTTGTCAAAACCGACGGTGCGCGCGTCCAAAGTTGGCGCGCCAGCTTTGAAAAAAGGAGTTGAACGGCGCATCGGTGGCACCCCCAAAGCTGCGCCTGCCAAGCGTCTCCCCTCCAAAGAAACGACTGCCGCGAGTACAGAGGGCGATTGGGAAAGCTTTTGACGGGGAGCCTATCGCTTCAATGGTAAATTGTCACTGCGTTAAACGACAGTAGATGGTCAAGGTTCACCAGCACATGCAACAAGCTACCGTAGAAAAATCATTTTGTACCACCCGTGAGGCGGCGAACCTTCTTGGCGTCTCGGTGGGTACGGTACAGCTGTGGGTTGAAAGTGGCCTGCTGCAGGCCTGGAAAACTGCCGGGGGGCATCGCCGTGTGATGCGGGACTCTTTGGACAGCCTGTTGCATAAAAGGCCGCTCACAGCGCCGTCCGCCATTCAGCCTTCTGTGGAATCCAGGCACCTCAAAGTGCTGGTAGTGGAAGATGATGCCAATCTGCTGCGTCTGTACCAGGCAAATATGGCTGGCTGGCCCATGCGCCCCGAGGTCACCCTGACCGACAACGCGGTAAGCGCCTTGTTGGCCATGGGACGCAACTGTCCCGACTTGCTGGTGGCGGATCTTCAAATGCCGGACATGGACGGTTTCAGCATGCTGCGTGTTTTGCGCGAAGCACCTGAATTTGCAAAAACCACCATTGTGATCGTGACAGGTCTGGACGCCGCAGAGATTGAATTGCGCGGTGGCATTCCAGCCGACATTGAAATTCTGCCAAAACCTATTCCATTTGACCGCCTGCGTGCCATTGCAGCAGGCATCGTCAATCAATGGCATTTGATGTTGCCTCCTGCCTGAGTGTTGAGAGATATTGATGCCCTCAGTCCTGATTGTTGATGACCACCCAGTCATCCGTCGCCTACTCTCCGTGACCTTGGGAAATGACTACGAGGTGCTTGAAGCGCAAGACGGTATCAGTGCTCTGGAGTCCATTCGCCTGCACCATCCACAAGTAGTTCTGCTCGACGTCATGATGCCCGGCACCATGGATGGTTTACAGGTCCTCGAAGCCATCAAGGCAGACCCTCTGACAAGCGACATTCTTGTCGCCATGGTCAGTGCCCGTGGCCAAGCGGCAGACGCTGAAGATGCGCGCCAACGCGGCGCAGATGCCTATTTCATCAAACCCTTCAGTCCGCAACAAATACTTGCCTGGGTTCGCAACCAGTTACCCAGAAGGTAGTTTGCGAAAGCCCATGGATGCCATCAAATCCATTTATCACCCGCTTGGATGAAACACGCAGCCAGAGTTACCGCACCCCACGCCGTCAACAGCCAACACGCGCTCCTGGCCATCTGGATAGCCGCCATTGTGTTGATGTTGCTGACCTGGTGGCAGGTGTTTCATCTGGTCAGTGAAAGCCGCGTCCGGGAAATCACCTCCGCCGAGCGAGATCTGGCCAACATCACCCGGGTGAGCCAGGAACATGCCAGCCGCACGCTACGCAGTGCCGATCAGGTCATCCGCTTTGTCCAGTCCCGTTATCTGGAGGTAGGTAATCGTTTGGACTTGAAAGACCTGACCGCCAAGGGCGTGATCGATGCTGAAATCTTCAACCAGGTGGGCATCATTGATCCGCACGGCATTTTGATCCTTTCCAACCGTCAGACGCATGGACGGCTGGATTTGTCAGATCGCGAACATTTCAGGGTCCATATCGCGGCTGACACGGGTCAACTGTTTGTCTCCAAACCCGTGATTGGGCGAACCGCCGGCAATCTGTCGATTCAATTGACCCGTCGCATTACCCGTGCGAACGGAGAATTTGCAGGCGTGGTGGTCGTGTCAATGGACCCAGGATATTTCACCCGGTTCTATGGCGACATCCAACTCGGTTCAAAAGGGCTGGCAGCGCTGTATGGTCTGGACGGCGTGGCGCGTGCACGAAGAGTGGGGGACAAGGAGGACTTTGGTGTCAGTGCGCCGTCTGCGCTAATGTTTGCACGTATTGCCAAAGGTGAGGAATTTGGAACCTATACCAACCGCTCTCCTGTTGACGGTATTGAGCGGCTTTACTATTACCGCAAGATCCCGCAATACCCTTTGGTGGTCACCGAGGGGCTTGACATGCAGGAGTTATTGAATGATCACCGCAGTGACCGTAATGCATTGTTGTTGCAGGCCACGGTAGTCACGGTACTGATTCTGGCTTTGGCGGCAGCGCTTTCACGATATTTATTGCAAATCCGCCAAGCTATTGCCGAGCGGCAGTTTGCGCTAACCCAAACTCAGGATCGCACAGAGCAGCTCAATGCCATTTTTGTCTTGAGTCCGGATGGTTTTGTGGCCTTCGACCGCGAACGCCGCGTGAAGTATGTCAGCCCGGCATTTTTACAAATGATGGCACCAGGCCCGGTTCAAGTAGAGGGTTTTGATGAAACCGAATTTTCGGCATGGCTGAAGCAACGCTGCGAGTCAGAAACACCATTCGCAGGTCTTGCCGCACTGCGCTCGGAAGTCACTGCAGGCACGCCGGATGCGCACCAACTGATCGAAATCAACCGCAACGGCAAGCGCATGCTGCAAGTCGGTTTACGTTGCAGTGAGTCCAGCACCGTCTCACAGATTCTGTATTTTCGTGACGTGACACATGAAGCCGAAGTGGATCAGATGAAGAGCGAATTCCTCTCCACCGCCGCCCATGAACTGCGCACTCCCATGGCCAGCGTCTATGGATTTTCTGAAGTTTTACTGGCACAGGAGTTCGACGCGGCCACACAGCGTGAATTCCTGACCATCATTTACCAACAGTCCAAACTGATGTCCGAGATTCTGGATGAATTGCTGGATCTGGCCCGCATTGAGGCCCGACGCGGCAAGGACTTCCGCTACACCCGCGTTTGCCTGCAAGAGTTGGCCGCCGACGTTGTCAAGGCCTTCAAGCTGCCACCGAACCGGGCGCTGCCAGAGTTACTGACGCCCGAGCAACCGTTATACGTCATGGCCGATGCCGGCAAACTGCGCCAAGCCATCCTGAACGTGCTGTCAAACGCCTACAAATACTCACCTGAAGGTGGCACCGTGCGGATGGAAGTGGACGCCAAGGGAGTAGCCGACGTACCTGCCACGGTGTGCATTCATGTCACCGACCATGGCATGGGCATGACACAAAAACAGCTGGAGCGGGTCTGCGAGCGCTTCTACCGCGCTGACAATTCAGGCAGCATTCCAGGCACGGGCCTGGGCATGAGCATCGTCAAAGAGATCATTGAACTGCATGGCGGCCGGGTGACCTTGAGCAGCACCTTTGGACAGGGCACTCGGGTCAGTTTGATCCTGCCTGGTTAAGCGCAAGTTTGAGGGTCCTTGCGAGCGTCGCAGACTCACACCACCACCGGCTCGGGCTCCAGGCGGATGCCAAAACGCTCATAAACGCTGGTCTGGATGGCTTTGGCCAGGGTCATGACCTCGCCTCCAGTGGCGCCGTCGCTGCCATCGACCGCGCCACGGTTCACCAGCACCAGTGCCTGCTTTTCATACACCCCCGCCTGCCCAACCGACTTGCCGCGCCAGCCGCAGGCGTCAATCAACCACCCTGCGGCCAGCTTGATGCTGCCGTCGGCCAGCGGGTAATAGACCACCTTGGGGTCACGACCAATGATGTCGGCACATTGCTCGGCGGTTACCGTCGGGTTTTTGAAGAAGCTGCCGACGTTGCCGATCACCGCCGGGTCAGGCAGCTTGGTGCGCCGGACCTCGCAGACCCAGTCAAACAACTGCTTTGCCGTCGGCTGGCTGATGCCGTTCTCGGCCATTTTTCTGTCGATGTCGGCGTAGCCCAGCACCGGCTTCCAAAGCTTGGGTAGGGCAAAACGCACACGCAGGATCACCGCCCGGTCTTTAAGCCCTAGAGCCTTCTGGCCCTTGTCAGCATTGGATGAGCTGCTATGTTTAAAGATGGAATCGCGGTAGCCAAAGGCGCATTGGGCGGCGTTCAAGCTGAATATCTGGCCGGTCTGCAGGTCCATCGCATCGAGCGAGTCGAAGCGGTCTTGCAACTCCACACCGTAGGCGCCGATGTTCTGCACCGGGGATGCGCCCACGGTACCAGGAATCAGCGCCATGTTTTCCAGGCCGGGATAGCCTTGCACCAGCGTCCAGCTCACAAACTCGTGCCAGTTCTCACCCGCGCCAGCTTCCACAATGAAAGCTTTGTCTGTTTCACTAACCAGTTGGCGGCCCATGATCTCGACCTTGAGCACCAGCGGCTTGACATCACCCGTCAGTACCACATTGCTACCTCCGCCAAGCACAAATTTGGGCTCTGTCGCCCAGTCCGGGTCGGCCAGCACGGCCAAGACGTCAGATTCGCTGGCGATACGCGCTAAGGCACTGGCTTTGGCAACGATGTGAAAGGTGTTAAAGGCCTGAAGCGGCACATTTTTCTGGACTAACATGGCGGGATTGTCGAACATTTAGCGAGAACCCCTATGCCCTCTTTTGATACCGTTTGCGAAGCCAGCATGGTTGATGTGAAACATGCCGTGGAAAACACCGCCAAGGAAATTGGCACGCGTTTTGACTTCAAAGGCACATCCGCTGCCGTTGAACTCAAGGACAAGGAAATCACCCTGGTGGGTGATGCCGACTTTCAGCTCACCCAGATCGAGGACATCCTGCGCAACAAGCTCACCAAGCGCAATGTGGATGTGCGTTTTCTGGACAAGGGTGACGTGCAAAAGATGGGTGGCGACAAGGTCAAACAGATCATCAAGGTGCGCGACGGCATCGAGACCGAGCTGGGCAAGAAGATTCAACGCATCATCAAGGACAGCAAGATGAAGGTGCAGGCCGCCATTCAGGACGGCAAGCTGCGCGTCACCGGTGCCAAGCGCGACGATTTGCAGGCGGCAATGGCACTGATCAAAAAGGAAGTGCCCGACATGCCGCTGAGTTTTGACAACTTCCGCGATTGAAATGAAGGTTTGGCCTCTGCACGCCACGCTGGCCGCTGCTTGTCTGCTGTTGGCCGCGCAGCTTAGCTTCGCGCAAAGCGTGGCGCTAGCAGGCCTGCTGGGCAGCAAGGCGCTGGTGGTGATTGACGGCGGTCAGCCGCGCAGCCTGGCGGTTGGGGAATCACACCAAGGGGTCAAACTGGTCAGCCTGCAGGGCGATGAGGCCATGGTCGAGATGGGTGGTAAGCGCCAGTCGTTGCGATTGGGCGGCGCGCCAGCCAGCGTCGGCAGTTCAGGTGAGTCGGCTTCAGGTAAACAGATTGTTTTGAGTGCCGATTCGCGTGGCCACTTCATGACCCAGGGGCAGATCAATGGGCACAGCGCCTCGATGATGATCGACACAGGCGCCTCCTTTGTCAGCCTGTCAGTGGCGCAAGCCGAGCAGTTTGGCCTCAATTACAAGCAAGGCCGCATGCAGGCCATGATCACCGCCAACGGTGTGATCGGAAGTTGGCGTGTCAAACTGGCGAGCCTGCGCGTCGGCGACGTGTTGCTCTACGACATCGACGCCCTGGTTTCCAGTGGTGCCATGCCCTATGTCCTGTTGGGCAACAACTTTTTGGGGCGCTTCCAGATGAACCGTAACAATGACCAGATGGTGCTGGACAAGCGCTTCTAAGCATGAGTTTGATTGTCAAAACTGAAGACGAGTACGAAGACCTGCTGGGTCTGTGGTCCGACCTGGAGTCCGGCTTGGCGGTGGTATTGACCCACCCCGACAGCGTGCAGGAATTTGCCCAACGCATTCACCAGTACGACCGTTGGCTGCAGGACTTGCTCAAGCAGGACACCGATGTCAGCCTGTACCTGCTGTTTCAACTGGCCACCAAATCGCCGGTAGGCTACAGCGCCTCGCACGCTCTGGTGTGTGGCGTGTTGTGCGACCTGATCGCCTCCGACTTTTCACTGCCACGCACTCAACGAGACAGCCTGGTACGCGCCGCGCTCACCATGAACGTGGCCATGACGGTGTTGCAGGATGAGATGGCCACCCAGCGCGGCCGCCCCACACGCGAGCAGCAAATCGCCATTAAGGAACACCCCGAAAAAGCTGTGCAGATACTCGAGAGCAAAGGCATCACCGACGCCTTGTGGCTGGACGTGGTGCGCAACCACCATGCGGAAGACGTGTCGCACGAAGCCCTGATCATGCTGCCCGAGCCACGCCGCCTGGCGCACATTCTGCTGGTGGTGGACCGCTACGCTGCCATGATCAGCCCGCGCGAATCGCGCGAGGGCCAAAGCGCCGCTGACTCGGCAAGCAAGCTGATCCAGGGCCAGACCGGGCACGGCGGAGTGGTTGGCCAGGCGCTGGTGCGTATCGTGGGCTTTTGCCCGCCCGGCACCTTTGTGCAGCTCGAAGACAGCCGCGTCGCCATCGTCACCCGTCGCACCAAGCTGCCCAACCAGCCCGCCGTCGTTGTGGTGATAGACGAGCAAGGCAAACTTGCTCGCCCGCCAGTGCCGCACTCCACATCGGGCACGGGTGCTGGTATTGCATCGGCACTGCTGGCCTCGGCAGTGCGCGAACGCATCAACCACCATCTCATTTTGCAACTGGACGCCGCAACCGCAGATGCATAATGATCTTTTTTAATAGCTGCTTGCCCTTTGTTTACGGGGGCTAGAGGCCAATTTAATCATGAACTCTGAATCTGCCAACGCCTTACCCCACGAGCCACGACTGAACCGCGAACTGCGCGCCATGTTGCAAACCCAGCGCGTGGCCGCATTGGGCACGCTCAATAACGAGGGCAAGCCTTTTGTATCCATGGTGCCGTTTGCCATCGAACCGCAAACCGGTGCACTGATCATTCATGTCAGCCTGCTGGCCCCGCACACACGCAATCTGTTGTCTGACCCTGCGGTGTCGGTGATGGTGATGCAGTCCGAAATGCCTGGTGAGCCGGTGCATGCACTGCCACGGGTGTCGCTGGATGGCATCGCTGCCCGCCTACAGCCCGACAGCGCAAGCTGGCAGGCTGCCCGCAGCGCTTACCTGGGCCGTTTTCCCGACGCGCAAATCATGACGGAGTTGGGCGATTTCAGCTTTGTGGCGATCACGGTGACGCAGGCGCGCCAGGTAGCCGGATTTGGCTCGGCCCGGCCGTTGGAGCCCGAAGACATCACCAGCGTGCTCAAGCCGCGTTAAGCATCAGCCGTCTGTGCGGCAGACTGTCCTTCAATAAATGCCACCATCATGCGTGCCACGGCATCTCCGTCGTGGCCCTTGGCCAGGCTGTCGGTACACGACAGGTACTGCGCCTCGCCCAAAGTATCCCGGCGTTTGTCGAGGATAAAAGCGCTGTAGGCCTCCACAAACTCGGGATGCGGCTGCACGCAAAACACCCGATCATCCACGGCAAATGCCGCCACCGGGCAAAACTCGCTGGTGGCCAATAAACGTGCGCCCTCGGGCAGGTCAAACACCTGGTCCTGATGGCTGGCCAGCAGTGCCACGTCGGTGCGGCCTTCGGCCTGCGGCATGTCAGGCTCCAGCCATTGGTAGGCCATGCGTCCGGCGCCCCAGCCTTGCGGTGCCCGGCCCACGCGCGCGCCCAGACACAAGGCGATCAACTGGTGGCCAAAACAAACGCCAACGAGCTTCTTTCCGGATTGCAGCAACTGCTCAACCTTCTCGCGCAGCACCAGCACCCAGGGCTCCTGAGAGAAAGAATCAGCGCGGCTGCCAGTCAACAGCACGGCGTCATAGGCGTCAAAGGACTCGGGGTACTCACCCTTGAACGTGTTGAAGATATCGAACTCGCCCGTTGCACCCGCATCGCGTAGCAGGCGCTCAAACATAGTGCCGTAGCCCTTGTAGGTCGGTTCGATGGCCGGGTCCAGATAATCGTTTTCAAGAATGCAGAGTTTCATGGTCGGTGTTTGTCCGAATGAGGTGGTTGGGGTTCAGTGGAATGGGCCAATTTGCCGGACCGGCGATGCGAGTGGCCGCGACGCGCACCGTGGCTAGGTGCAGCAACTGGCGACTCAGCTTTTTTACCCAGCTTGGATTCGGTGCCCTTGATCAGACGGTTGATGTTCTCGGCATGCCGATACAGCAGAAAAAGTGCCATCACCGTGATACCAAACGCCACGCTGGCATTCATGATCCAAAAGGTATCACCGGCCAGCACATACACCACCGGCGCCATGACAGCGGCAGTGATGGAGGCCAGTGACGAATAGCGAAAACCCAGCGCCATCAGCACCCAGATCAACAAAGTAGCCAGCCCCAGCCAGCCGCTCACACCCACCAGCACGCCCAACGCGGTAGCCACGCCTTTGCCGCCGACAAACCTGAAGAAAACCGGGTACAGATGCCCCAGGAAAGCCGCCAACCCGACCATGGCCAGCGTGCCGTCATGCAGCCCGAAGCGCGGGCCATAGCTGCCCACCAGCATCACGGGCAACCAGCCCTTGGCGGCATCGAGCAGCAGCGTGATGATGGCCGCAGCCTTGGAGCCCGAGCGCAGCACATTCGTGGCACCCGGGTTTTTGCTGCCAAAGGTGCGCGGGTCATTCAAGCCCATCACGCGGCTGACAATCACCGCGAACGACAGCGATCCAATCAGATAGGCGGCAATCACGGCCAAAACTGGCCAAAAATTTTGCATGGATTCCAAAAAACACTCCTGGCACCCGGCGTTGCGGGCTTGAAAAGAGCCATTTTGCCAGCCTGCGCCCGCCGTTCGTGCATAGACGCTTAACGTGAAAGAGAAATCACGACGACTGAAATGACGTTTGATAGGGGTGGCGAAGACCCGAATGCCGTTTTTCACTCACTTTATTCAACGCATATGTTGTGTTTCAGGCTTCGCCCTTACCCTGGCAAGCCCGCCGCTATTACCCCGCCTCGCAGCGACGCAGTTGCTTTCGACGACAGGGCCGGGCTTACCCTGACACGGACTTCCAGTCCGCTCTACGAAGACAGGGTTTCGGGCGGGTTCACATAACGCGCCACAAACGCACCCACCGCGCTCTCGGGCAGCGGCAACCAGACGGTGTGACCACTTCCGGGTGCCACCGTCATGGCGGCGCCGTCCACGTTTTCCATCGCCGAGAGAAGCACATCAGCATTGCCCGCCGGGTGGATGATCTCCAGCCAGTCGCCCACCGCAAACCGGTTGCGAACATTCACTTGCATCAGACCACGGGCGGCATCGAACGCCACGGCGTCACCCACATACAGGCTGCGACCCGACTCGGAGTAACCACGCAGGTAGTTTTGTGTGGCCTCAGGGGTGTGACGCTGGAAGAAGCCGCTGGTGTAGCCCCGATTCGCCAAACCTTCGAGTTGCCCCAGCAGCGCCGGGTCCAGATCGCGCCCGGCCACGGCGTCGTCAATGGCGCGGCGGTAGCTCTGCACGGTGCGCGCCACGTAGTACGGGCTCTTGGTGCGGCCTTCGATCTTGAGTGAATCGACGCCGATCTCCACCAGGCGCTTGACGTGTTCAATGGCGCGAAGGTCCTTGCTGTTCATCACATAGGTGCCGTGCTCGTCTTCTTCGATCGGCATGTAGCTGCCTTCGCGCTGGCTTTCCTCGATCATGTAGACCTGATTGGCTTCAGGTGAGCGCTCAATCGCTTCCTGCTCGCGCTCGGCAGCGGCCTGCTGGGTCAGCACATCGCCCGAGGCGTCGACCACACCTTTTTGCGTCTTGTAGTCCCAGCGGCAGGAGTTGGTGCAGCTACCCTGGTTGGCGTCGCGGTGGTTGAAGTAGCCCGACAGCAGGCAACGGCCCGAGTAGGCGATGCACAGCGCGCCGTGCACAAACACCTCCAGCTCCATGTCCGGGCAGGCCTGGCGGATTTCTTCCACCTGGTCGAGCGACAACTCGCGCGAGAGGATGATGCGCTTCAAGCCCACCTTTTGCCAGAACTTCACCGCTGCCGAGTTGACGGTATTGGACTGCACCGAGAGGTGGATTTCCATCTCGGGCCAGGTTTCGCGCACCATCATGATCAGGCCCGGGTCGGACATGATCATGGCGTCGGGCTTCAAGGCAATCACCGGTGCCATGTTGTCGATGTAATGCCTGATCTTGTTGCCATGCGGAAAGATGTTGCTCACCAGGAAAAACCTGGCACCCTTGGCGTGGGCGGTGTCAATGCCCTGTTTCAACACGTCAATGTCGCCAAAGTCGTTGTTGCGCACGCGCAAGCTGTAGCGCGGCTGGCCGGCGTAGATGGCGGTCGCGCCAAAGGCCAGCGCGGTTTCCAGCATGGTCAGCGAGCCGGCCGGAGCCAATAGTTCAGGTATTTTCATGGTTGCGTTGTCTTTGAATGGGTTCACGGCATGCCATCAGGGCACGCCTTGTCGGCGCGATAAAACTATAAATTCAATAGCCACTTGCCAAGGAAATACCTGGGCTAAAGGCCATTTTTTTATAAATCTACACGTGTGCGGCAATAGGCGTGAGCACGTGCTGCACATCGCCGCACTGGGCACGGTTGCGTAGCGCGTGGTCCATAACCACCAGGGCCAGCATGGCCTCAAGTATCGGTGTGGCGCGAATGCCCACACAGGGGTCATGGCGGCCTTTGGTGACCACCTCGGTGCTGTTGCCGGCCATGTCAACCGACTCGCGCGGGGTCAGGATCGAGCTGGTGGGCTTGATGGCCACCGACACCTCCAGATCTTGCCCGCTGGTGATGCCGCCCAGCGTGCCACCGGCGTTGTTGCCCTTGAAACCGGATGGCGAGAGCGAGTCGCCATGCGTGCTGCCACGCTGCGCCACGCTGGCAAACCCAGCGCCAATTTCCACACCTTTGACGGCATTGACGCCCATCATGGCGTAGGCAATGTCAGCATCCATCTTGTCAAACAGCGGCTCGCCCAGGCCCACGGGCACGTTGGAGGCACTCACGCGCAGGCGGGCGCCGCAGGAGTCGCCATCCTTGCGCAACGCAGCCATGTAGCCTTCCAACTTGGACACATCAGCCAACGGCGCAAAAAACGGATTGTTGGGCACATGCTCCCAAGACTCGAAGGCAACCGGCAGCTCACCTATTTGTGTCATGCAGCCGCGAAACGTGGTGCCATATTTTTCAAACAGCCACTTCTTGGCCACCGCACCGGCGGCCACCATGGGCGCGGTCAGGCGGGCACTGCTGCGGCCACCACCACGTGGGTCTCGGATGCCGTATTTTTGAAAGTAGGCGTAGTCGGCGTGGCCAGGGCGAAAGGTCTGAACGATGTTGCCGTAATCTTTGCTGCGCTGATCGGTATTCTGGATCAGCAGGCAAATCGGTGTGCCGGTGGTTTTCCCCTCGTACACACCAGAGAGGATCTGCACCGCATCGGGTTCGTTGCGCTGCGTGACAAATTTGCTGGTGCCGGGGCGGCGACGGTCCAGATCGGGCTGGATGTCGGCCTCGCTGAGTGACAGGCCCGGCGGGCAGCCGTCAATCACGCAGCCAATGGCCGGGCCGTGGGATTCACCAAAGTTGGTGACTGCGAATAAGGTTCCAAAGGTATTGCCGCTCATGGGACGCGATTATCCCTGAGCGACTAAGAAGGCGCGCAAGGCGCCTGAAAACTACAGCGCAGGTGCCGCAGACGCGTCTTCGCCCTCGCCTTCAGGCCAGTCGTGGATATAGGCCTTGAGCATCTTGTTCTCGAAGTTCTGGCTGTCCACCACGGCACGCGCGACATCGTGAAAGCTGATCACGCCCATGAGCATCTTCTTGTCCATCACCGGCATGTAGCGGGCATGGCGGTCAAGCATCATGCGGCGCACTTCGTCCATGTCGGTTTCTGTGGTGCAAGTCAGTGGTGAGTCGTCCATGGCAGTTCGCACAGTGGTTGTGCCGATGTTGCCACCGGTTTTGACCAGAATGTTGGTCAGTTCCCGCACGGTGAGCATGCCAACCAAATCACCGTGCTCCATGACCACCAGCGAGCCAATGTCTCGCTCAGCCATCAGCTCCAGCGACTTGATCAACAGGTCAGACGGGGTCACCGTGTACAGGGTGCTGCCCTTGATGCGCAGAATATCGGCAACTTTCATGATGTTCCTTGTCTGAAGGGGTTAAGGGGAGTTCGAGCGCGCCATCTTAATGGCAAAAATGCCTACGTCAACCAGCAGCCTTGTCCAATGAGGTATGAGCCTGAACGGTTTGCGTATTTCCACCCAGGAGTGAGCCTGAGTCGACGAATTTACGGTTGAACTTGTTGCTTGATCATCCAAGGATGGTGATCAATATGGACGAGGCCAAACTGCGC
>JARLJH010000020.1 GCA_031291305.1 Rhodoferax sp.
ACCAGCGTTCGATCGCGGATGATGCCCGCCTTCACGCTCTCCATCAGCCCGGCGCGCAGTTCGCGGTCCGAAAGCGTGCCCAGCACGCCTATATCGGCAAACACCGCGAGTGGATGATGGAAGCTTCCGACCAGGTTTTTGCCCTCGGGCAGGTTGACGCCGGTCTTGCCGCCGACGCTTGAGTCGACCTGCGCCAGGAACGTCGTGGGCACCTGCACATAGGCAATGCCGCGCATGTAAATCGCGGCCACAAATCCGCCCACGTCGCCCACAATGCCGCCGCCAAAGGCGATCAGCAGCGAGCCGCGATCGCCCCCGGCCTGCGCCATGCCGCGAAGCAGTTTTTCAACGCTGCCGAGGGTTTTGTATTTCTCGCCCGGCTCCAGAAAAAGCACGATGGGCGGCTCACGAAAGGAAGTCAGAAATGCCTCGGACCAGAGAGCCCAGATTGGCGCGGAAGTGAGCACGAAAACTCGCCGTGGCAGCCGGCCGGCAATCCTCTCAATGCGAGGCGCCAGGGTCTCGATCAGGCCGCTGCCGGCGATCACGTCGTATTTAGCCGAAGGTGTGTCGACACGAATGGTTTGCACGCTGCTTTTATCGTAAATGCATAGGCTGGGGTGGAGCACAAAGCAAAGCGGCGAAGCTGGTTTGCTCCGCCGCTGGTTGTGGATGAAGCCGCTCGGTTTAGCAGCTATGGATTACTTCTGGTCTGTGCTGCTGTCATGTCCGCGGGGCCTTCCACCGCCACCGCCGCTTGGCCGTCCACCACCACCACCACTTGGTCGTCCGCCGCCTCCTCCGCCGCTACGGGGAGCGCTGGCACGGGGAGCGCTGTTGCTTCTCGCTGCAGGTCGACCCGCACTGGGACGGGCACCGCCGGAACGTACTGCGCCGCTACCGTGAACCGCGCCGCCGCCCCCACTGCGTACTCCACCCCCACCGCCGCCGCGAGCAAAGTTGCTGTGGTTGGCCGCGTAACCGCCGCCACCGCTGTAACTGCCGCCGCCGCCGTTCACAAAGCGATGCCCGCCCCAGCCGTGGCCATAACCCCAACCGGCCCACGGACCCATGCCCAGAAAGATGCCGTTGTAAAAGTAGCCCGGGCCGTAAAAGCCGTAAGGCGAGCAGGCGTAAGGGGCATAGTCGTAGTAGCCATATTGGCAAACTGGTTGGATACCTACTTCGACGACAACCTGTGCCTTCGCGGCCGGCGCAATCGCCATGCCGACCAGCAGTGCAGAAGTACCGATGAGAATCTTGAGTCCACGCATGTGTTCCCCCCTTGAGGTGTGTGCCGTTGCCTGTTGTGCGCTGGAAGCTCTTCGGTCTCGATGAAGCACCTGGCCGTCGGAGCTACCATAAGGATTCTTGTTTTCGTATCCTCAAAATCCCTCACACGCCCCGGGGGTTGTTGACGGTATGTCCTTACGAATTCAACCTTAGGCTCCATTTAGGCGGCGGTCTGAGCATTATGAACCACCATGCCTGGTGGAACCATCCCGGAAATTCAGAGCGCCGCGAGTGTTAGCCTCAAAAGGTTATGGCAATTCCTACTCAGGTTGATTTTCTGGTCATGGGCGCGGGTGTGGCAGGGTTGCGCGCAGCGGTGGAACTTGCGCGGCACGGTGAAGTGCTCGTGGTTACCAAGGAGTCGCTTGGCGAATCGAACACGCATTATGCGCAGGGCGGAATCGCCGTGGCCACGGAAGGCGACGCAGACATTGCTCTGCATCTTGAAGACACGGTCAACGCCGGCGATGGCCTTGTCTATCGGCCGGCCGCCGAGGTACTTGTGAACGAAGGGCCGCGGCGCGTGGCGGAGTTGATTGACTGGGGAGCGGACTTCGACAAGCAGGATGGGGAACTGCTGCGCACCCGCGAGGGCGCCCATTCGCTGCCACGCATTCTTCACGCCAACGGAGACGCGACAGGCGCTGAGATCAGCCGTTCTTTGGTCGCGTACGCGCGCGCCCACAAGCGCATTCAGTTTGCCGAGTGGACCATGGTCACCCGCCTGGTGGTTGCCGATGGCCGCGTTGTGGCGGCAGATCTGGCCGCGGCGGGGCCGGAAGCAGCCGACCCTCAACCGCATCGCGTTGCTGTCCGTTCTGTGCTGATCGCGGCCGGTGGCGCGGGACAGGTTTACTCTGACACCACCAACCCCGCAGTGGCCACCGGAGACGGCATCGCGCTTGCCTTTGATGCCGGTGCCGCCCTGGCCGACATGGAGTTTTACCAGTTCCACCCCACGGCGTTGGCTCTGCCGGGTGTGCCGCGCTTTCTGCTTTCGGAAGCCCTGCGCGGCGAAGGCGCGTATCTTCGCAATGATCGCGGCGAGCGCTTCATGGAGCGTTACCATCCGCTGCTTGAACTCGCTCCGCGCGATGTGGTGGCGCGGGCCATTGCGCGCGAAGGCATGGGCAAAAACGCCGCAGACACGCGCGTGGTTCATCTGGATATGCGTCACGTCAAGAACGTCGACCTGCACCAGCGTTTTCCGGGCATCAGCGCGTTTTTGGCCAAGCACGATCTTGACCTGATGCGCGATCTCATCCCCGTCCGTCCCGCGGCGCATTACCTCATGGGCGGCATCCGCACCGATCTCGATGGACGTACAAACGTGAAGGGCCTCTATGCCGCGGGCGAGGCAGCCTGCACCGGCGTTCACGGGGCCAACCGGCTCGCGTCCAACTCGTTGCTGGAAGGCCTGGTCTTTGGTGCCCGTGCTGCCGCTGCCATGCTCGCTGATGGATTGTCGTTCGTGCCGATCGCTGAAGTTGCCGCACCGCTCCAGGCGATGACGCGCGAGGAAGACGCTTTCGTCGAAATCCTCGTTCACCATTTGCAAAGAGCGATGTGGATCGACGCCGGGTTATTGCGCCAGGAGTCGACGCTGCTTGCGGGGCTTGCTGCCCAGGCTGAGTGCGAAGCCGGTCTTCAGCGTTTCGTCCAGCAGGGCAAAACCAGCCGCCCGCTGCTTGAAGGCCTGGCGTTAAGCTCCGTGGCGCAGGTAATTCTCATCTCGGCACTGGCGCGCACTGAGAGCCGAGGCGCCCATTTTCGCAACGACTATCCACATCGCGACGACACGAACTTCCGCGCACATTCCGTTCTCACGCGCGGTGCCGAAATCTCGTTTGAAGTCTGGTAGCCGGACTAACTCGCCGCCGTCTTTTCGGGCGCAAGCACTGACAGGACCGCGCAGAGCGCAAGAATTGCTCCCATGATGGCCAGCGAAAGGGTGATAGGCACGTCAATCCAGTGCGCGGTCAGCATCTTCAGCGCCACAAACGCCAGCAGCGCGCCCAGCCCATAATGCAGATAGCGCAGCCGATCAAGCAGCGCGGCCAGCGCAAAGTAGAGCGAGCGAAGCCCGAGAATCGCCGCGATATTTGACGTGTATACCACAAACGGATTGTGGCTTATGGCCAGCACCGCCGGAATCGAATCGGTCGCGAAAATCACGTCCGTCACTTCAATCGCCAGAATCACCGGAAGCAGCGAGCCCTTCGCCGGCTGAAGGTTGCGAATCCATTCTGGAATAGCCGCGTTGGCCGAACCGCCGCGCGCCAGCCGGAAAGCCGCGTAGAGCAGAAACAGGCCGAAGATCCAGTTGATCCATTCAAACCGGCGAAGCAGCGCGATACCGGCAACGATAAACAGCGCGCGCAGCACAACCGCTCCGGCCACGCCCCACAGCAACGCATTGTGCTGCCGCTGCCGGCTGATGCGGAACCCCCGAAAGATGACCAGAAAGACGAAGAGATTGTCTACGCTGAGCGAGGTTTCAATCGCATAGCCGCCTACCCATTCGAGCGCCGTCTGCCGGCCGTGAGAGACAGCGATCCAGCAGGCGAATGCCGCTGCGGTAACGATCAGCACCCCGGTCCAGATCCAGGCAAACATCTGCGCATTGCGGTCCTCCTGCTTGTGCCCAGGCAGCAGGGAATCGATCAGCAGCAGCGCCGCCACCGCCGCATGGAACCACAGCCACCATGTCCAGGAAACGCCCGCAATCATTCCTGAATGCTACAGGATGAGTAAGCCAATCGATCCCTTTCCTGAGTCGCGACTATTCCAGTACCAGCACATGCTTCCCGAACTTCGGTCCGGCCATGTGCTTTATCGCCTTGTCCAAAGTCACAAGCACGCCGTTTTCCTGAATCACTAAGCCCAACAGCCAGGCATCTGTGATTTGCTGGTGGCCCCAAACGCGTTCCCGAAAGGGAGCGACGAGTTCCGGCCAACTGGCCGTGATGGGCCAATACCGGTAGCCCGGGCGTTTGGTCAGGGCGCCGAGAATGTCGGCCGCATCGTCAAACGTCAAACGACCCAGTTTAGGATTCACTGATATACGCAAGAATCCTGCCTGGGAGAACGCGCAGAGGCCCCAATCGAGGCCCGACGTGACAAACCAACTCATCACTATGCGGTAATGGACGTGAGCCTCGTCGGTGAGGGCTATCAACACATTCACATCGAGCAGATAATTCGGCTCGCTCAATCGTCGTACTCTTCCAATGCGGCTTTCACCATCTCCGTGGTGATGACTCTACCGCGAGCGCGTGCGACGAGCAGTCCATTTGGGAGTCTCTTGAGCCGTGGCGAAGGGGATGGCTCAGCAAGCCGTGCCTCCTGGGCCTTACGCGCGAATTCGCTGAGCGCGGCACCCAGCGTGATGCCCTTGCCTTTGGCGCAGAGCATAGCCAACTCATACGCGTCGTCGTCGAGTGTGACTGTGGTTCTCATGCGATGATTATGCATCAAGTTTGAATTTGATGCAACTAATCGCAATTGATGCAGAGTGAGACAAGTACATCGATAGCTATAACTACATCAAATCGAAGCGGAAGCAACGAACTGCCCATCTCACCGCAAATCAATCAGCCGAATCGTCTCCAGGAACACATCCCCGTCAATCGTCAAACTCCGCGCGCTGATCTTGTCCAGTGTGTCCTGGGCTGTGTGGTGGTAGCTGTTGTTCGGGCCGTAATCCAGGTCAATCACATCGATTGATGGCACACCGCGCTGCACAAAGGGCAGGTGATCGTCCTCCACCGCCTCTTCGGTCTGGAAGAAATACCGCTCGTAGCCGAACTTGTGCGCTGCCTGCTTGACCAGGTCCACCAGCCAGCCGGTTGACTTGGTTTCCCGCTGAATGTCCAGGTCCTTGTCGCCGATCATGTCGGCCAGCATGAACGCCTTGATCTTGCCCAGCGTTCCATCGCGGCCCCACTTTGACGCCAGGTGGCGGCTGCCATAAGTTGAGTCGGACGCGGACCAGGTCTGGATAGCTTCTTCGCCGTCAAAGAAAACCAGCCACACCGAATAGCCGTCGAACTCAGCAACGCAAATGATTGAATCCGTCGATTCTGGTTCAACCGCACGGACTATTCTGCCGAGGGCTCCATTCCTCAGACCCAGCGTGTAGTCGTTGTCAGTGAACATCACCAGGTCGCCAACCCTCAACCCCAGGCTGTCATCAGTTCTCTCGGGCAATAGGCCAAATTCCTTAGTCATTGATTGAACCGGAATTTCTTGGCTCTGGAAGTGGCTGTGCAGCATTTCATTGATCCCGCGGACCCCACCGGCCCCATTGCGTGTCGTCGAAAGCACTTGCGCACTGAAGTCCTTGCCATTGCCACCAAGTGCCAAGTACACGTCCTTCACCATTTGGTCGACCTCGGCACTTCGGCATTCGATGAACGAGACACCTGATCCAATGCCCTGATACGCTGCCCATGTCGGACACCGATGCGCCCTAATGTCGGCTGCAACCTGTGGAATTCCGCTTGCAGAGGACTGGCGCTTAACTGTCTTCAGTTGCACCTGGGGAATTGAAGGAAGATCGGCTAGTGCGTGTAACACGAGGCCCGGCCCAATGGGTGGCAGTTGCGAAGGATCGCCAATTAGCACCAGCCTCACACCGTTGGGCACATGCCGCAGTAAACGGTACATGAGAATGACGTCCACCATGGATACTTCATCGACAAGGACAAGGCTACCGGCCACCACTTCTTCATCGAGCAGAAACGCCGCAATCGTTTTGCTTGGTCGCCCCGTGGCTTCGGTCATGCGCTGTGCGGCTCTACCTGCTAAGGCAAGCTGGTAAATGACCAGACCCGGCTGATCTCGTTCCAGAGCCTGACACAGCGCTTTAAGTACGGTGGTCTTGCCCGTACCGGCACCACCAAGGATGAGACTAAAGTGATTCGTAGCGCTTACGCGCACGGCATTTATCTGTTCGTCGGTTAAAGCAATGCCGTTCATGCTCTCGTACAGAGTAATCGACGCATCGACGTGGCTGATGGGGAGAATAGGCACGTCAAGCAATTCACCCTGACCGTCAAAGTCCGGGCCCGTCAACATGCCGTGCATACGAGCAGCGACATACGACTCGATCCGGTTCATCCCAGAGGTCTGCAGCACCTCAGCGACTTCGCAGATGCGCCCGTCGGTTAAGGCGACCGCCAAAGCTTGATCGGCCAAGTCTGAGATCCCCAGCAACTGCATTAGACCTGCTCGAACCTTGGCGCGTGCAAGGCAGGTGTGCCCGACTCCCAAGGCCCGGTACAACGCCTCTTCAGTGGCTGCCAGGAGGCGGCGCGGATCATCGCTTGCAATACCAAACCTATTTCGCGCAAGGCCGTCAACGACCGCCCATCTGGCCTCGAAAGAGACCAAGAGGTAGGGATTGGCTTCGATCTTTTCCTTTGCCTGGCCTTGGTAGTATGCTGCAACCGACGCACCTATCTTGCGGGGAATGCCTAGCTGATCCAGCCACATTAACGTCTGCGCAACCCGGTGTTTCTCGAAGGCCTGGCACAAACTTTCGGCGGACTGCTGCCCGACGATCACGGAAATTTCGTAAACATTGCCCTGTTCAATCAACTCAACAAGACGGGGGCCGAAGTGTTCGTACAGGCGTCGTGCTTTCACTTCACCAATGCCTTGGCAGTCGGGGGACTGCGCGATCCATTGCACCAGGTTTCGCCCGGACGGACGCAGCAGTGACAACTGCACAGCATTGATCTGTTGCTCACAGTGCTTGATGCCGTTTAGCTCATAGAAACGCGTCGAAGGAGTGCCCTGTACCTCCCAAACCTGGGCCGTGTCCACAAAACTGCTGTCCGGGATGACGGAGTAGTCTGCAACGACAACATGGCCATCCCCACTGTCAGTCTTGCCGCCGAAGATGATTCCACCATTCACACCCCTGGAGCGCACAGAGGTAACCCTGAGCGTCACCGTCACAGTTGGCTCTGCATGGTGGTCAGCAAAAGCTGCAAGGACCGCACTCATGGATTCAGCAACCTTCCTGTGCGGCTCAGGTGTTCTTCGCGCATCTGGTTCCTGCGCAACTGATCCTTGAGTTCACGCACCTCCGCCTTGAGTGTGGCATTTTGCTCCTCCAGAGCCTTGACGCGATGTTCCGCTTTTCCCTTGGCCGCCATAGCACGGCGCACGGACTGCTCGGCCAGCGCCTCGGTCTGAGATGTGTTCGGTTCGTCTTGCCCTTGAGTAGGTGAGTGCCCAGTGACAAGAATACCCAGGGCGATCAGTCGTTCTTCCACCGATTCAAGCGCGACGGCAAGGGCAGGGTTTTGCTGCCATGCAGCGCGTCCGAAGCCGCATTCGGCAGCAATTTCAGAGCGGTTGAGTTTGCCCGCGCGCAGGTAGTCGCGCCAGTCCTCGGCCTTCTCCCTTTCGCCCACCCAAGCATTGAAGCGTTCAACTGCCTGCGTCGCCAGTTCGGCATTGCTGGGTTTGCGTGTGGCCTGGCACTCTTCGCTAAACAGTCCATGTGCCATCACTTGGCTCCCCCGGTGTGGTGCCGGTCAATCTCCGGCAATGGTTGATTGAGCTGGTCCAGTGTGAGTTTTCCTCGGCTGTTGTAGAGCCAGACGGCAAACTGTTGATTCAGTTGGTTCAGCCGCCACTTGAGTTCTTGGATTTCGGCGTCCTTGGCCGCCAGCCGATGAGCCGCTGCGGCCAAGCTGCTGGGAAGTGCTGCCTTTGGCGGTGGGGCGACTTTCAGCCCAGCCTTGCGCGCCTGAAAGGCTTCTTGTATCGCAGGGTGGGCACTCAGTCCCTGGCGTCCAGGGCGGTACCCCAGAATCGCTGCTGACTGTTCACAGACAGATTCCCAGGAAATCTTTTCTTCGGACCAACCGCGAATGATATTCACAATGGCTTGGACATCATCGGGTCTAATGTGTTTGTTACGCGCCATGTGTTTTCTCCTGCTTTGGGGCGCCCGATTGCAGGCTGTGAGACAGTGGCGGCGGACGATAGATCGTGATGGATTTTTCGGTCATATCATCTTGTTTGATTGCCACCAGCATTTCCTGAACCACGTCGCTGGGAACAGTATTGTTTTCCAGAGCCCGCATGGCAACACTGCGAAGGACGCGGTGCAGATGCGTTTGGCTGTTAGAACCAGCAAGTTTGACAAGTGCACCCTCTTGGGTCTGATTGCTTTGCAGTATGTCCACTAGTTGCTGTAGCTTGTCGTGCCATTTGCTTTGGGCGTTGTACCAATCCTGTGCGCCCCAGTCGCCATCGTCCATCTTTGCCTTGGCCTGATTGACCTCATGGGCGACGAGGCTCATGAGTTCTTTGATACGCACCAGTTTTTCCTGTTCCTCACCTCCAGAGCCCTTGATGCAGGTATGGTCGCTGCAGTCAAGGCACTGAGCGAATCCCTCGCATGGACTGAGCACGTAATCGTGTTCACAGCGGCCGTAGAGGGTATTGATGCCAGAAAGTTGGGGCTGCATGTCCAGGTCCTGGCAGGACGCGGGCTTGTTACCTGTGTTAATACGCCAGTATCCGTGGGTGGTGATTTCGCTTGACCTTGAATTTGAACCAGGGACGGTGGCTTTGATCGACTCTGTGCCATTGGGACGGAAGGGAACGATGCTGAAGTCGCCAGTGCTATCGGTCAAAATCTCTTTTGCCCGGTCGACGCGCTCCTGTTCGGTCATGTTGTTATAGACCTCGTTTTGAGCCTGATTGGCCCGACCGGACCACCATGCAATCTGCTCATTGGTCATTTTTCCGCGTTGGGCTTCGGTGTTGAGCAAATGCCGCATGCTGTGCGATCTGAGTTTCAGCGGTTCACCGTTGGAATCACGGTAGCCGTGGCGGTCGAAAATGCTGGTTCGGGTCGCGTCCGAGAGCCCAACGTCTTGTAAGTAGCGAGGCAGAGATGGCATCCAAAGTTGAACCGGACTGGTGCCCATCCCTGGGTGCAGTTGATTTGCGCGCATACAAAAGAGTGCTTCGCTAAACTTCAGTCCACCTTTTTTGCCTTTAGCGGCTTCTTTTGCATTGATGTATGGGAAGTGGGGATGATTCGTCTGATGCCTTGGTATCACATGCGTATGCCACAGATCATGCAAACTGTATGTGTGATTTTTGGTTGTTAGCTTTGCCATTTTTAAGGATGCCGCTGGCATCACTGTCGATAGCCCCAATGCCATACACACTTGCTCTGCTGTTAAGGGCTCGTCTTCATCGACATTCGGGCAATTGGCGTGGCGGTAGAAGCGGTTTCCGGTCTTGGGGTCTTCCATCCAACGGGCAAGGTTTCTGGCCTCTTCGGTCATGCTTTTCACACGGTCAAGCGCGATTTGAGCGACTGGCACCATGCCGTCCCAAATCCATTTGATATAGCTCCCAAAGCCCTTGCCAGCCTCCCACCGCAAACCAACCTGCTCCGTCCTAAAGCGGTCGGTGGCCTTGAAGACAAGATCGACCGGAAGATGATGAGTTTCTTCGCCGCCTCGGGATGGGGCCGACAAGAGTAAGGCAGTGACACTCGTGGTGTAGATGTCGCGCTGATGTGATGGATCGAGTGGGTTGAGGTCGTGGTTGAAGATTTCGGCTAGGGCTTTCAACGCATCCTGATCGGGCAGTTTTGATGCACGGTGCGCCTCACCAGCACTGCCCACCGCCAATCCCAATTGCTTTACTTTCGGCATGGGGGAGACCCAGGAGCCCACGGCCGCTAGGGTGAGTTGTCGTTTGCCCAGGAGAGATGCAATAGCTTGCAAAGCCTGTCCGGTTTGGTACACGTTTTGCCCGGTGAAATATTTCGGAATAAGGGCAGCAGCCCGGTCCAACACCGCAATATTGATGTTGGCTGGATTTGCATCCGAATTGAATTCCAATAGTGCCATCTCCAGCAAGCGCAAGGGAGGAAGGCGGTGGTGGTGGTGGGAGCTACTTTCGCGGGGATTTTGTGCGTGACGCTCGCGGACGTATGCTTTAGCGAATTCGATGAATGAAAGATCAAGCAGATGTGAAAGCGGGATATTTTTGCGTTTGCTGGACTTAATCCAGTCATATTTGATGAAGGATCCCACTCCGGGCCATTTCCAGGCGCTCCAGTCGAGATCCGATCCCAGTACGGTTAGGTCTTCTTTGGCTGATCGAATGTACTCAGCCAAGTTTGCAGCAGCCTGGGCATGGTCTTTCGGTGTGAGTGTGGTAACCGAGGTTAGCGGCGTAGGTTTCGCGTCCCCTGATTGATCGAGGTCATCCAAACTCATAGGCGGACCTCCGCACCTTCGGGATATTTGGGGATACTCAACTCTTGGCGGCGAACTTCACATTTTTGGATCACGTTGATGATTGCCACGATGGTCGAGTCTGCGGCTTTGGTGACTCGATGGTCCTTGCCAAGCGTCGCCTCGCGTTGGTGACGCTCGGTCAGTAGTTCGCTCAGAACATCCAAGTGGGGCCCCTCCAGCCAGGGCTGGAAATGGTCACACTCGTAGCAGCACAGGGGAATGCGACTGCCCATTCCACATTGTTTGCGGGTACCACAAGTTGCAGTGCCCTTGCCCTTGAAGTGAATACGGCTGGATCGCGGATCGTCCCCCGCCAACGCGTCCGCTTCCGTGTCAACTATTTGCCCTCGAAACAACTGGGCCAAGTTTCGCATTGTCGGAGACAGGGCCATGGCTGTGTTGGCAGGAATGGCATGTTCTGGCAGGTTGTCGGTATAGACCTTCACCGATTCAACAGTGCTGTGATCCAGCAACCAGGCGATGATGTCTCGACCTAAGCCTTCGCGGGCGAGGTCGGTGCCCTTGGTGTGGCGCAGGCGTAAGGCGTTGATGCTCAGGGGCTCGCCCGTGCGTGAAACGCTTCCAGCTACCTTCACCGCAGCCTGCAACAGAATGGTGATTTTTTGACCGGAATGATGCCACTGCGCGCCTGCTGCTGCCGCTCTTAGGTCTTGGAGCGCTTGACCGTGCTGACCGTCATGTCTCAACGGAGCAAGTGCCTCAAGCGATGTCGAGATTCTTTTCCAGTCGGGGAATATCGGTAAATCGGCTTGGAGGGCCAAAAGGTCTTGTGCTTGGAGCGCCCAGTCGTGACTCGCCAACAGGCTTTCGAAACCACGTTGGACCATGCGCTGTTGCATGCGAAAAACCGCAAAGAATTCAGGTGACCATTGCACTGACCGGAACTCATCGCGAAATGTTGCAGCATGTTGCTTGCTACGGGGAACGTGCATCAGTAGCAGTGTTTCAGTGGGAGCTTTGTGGTCGTCGGATTTTGAGGTTGAATCTGGGTCGAGGGCACGCCCTTCATCAAGATCCTTGCACTTGAGATTGGCGCTCTGACTGGGGCGGCGACCCGTGGCGATGTGGAATAGGCTGAGCGAAAATGGCTCCAAGTCGAGTGTGTCCCGTTCGTATGCGGATTGAATGTCTTTGGCTAAGGTTGTGCAGTTCAGTTGGCTCCAGTGGGCCCTTCTTGGGGTCCATAGATCGCACGGCACGCCCGCTTTCATAACCCTTGAAGGTCATCTCTTTCAGTGCCTCGTACACTTTTCGATCTATCCCTGGATAGCGAAGGCTGTACCAATCTTTGAGGAAAGCTCTGAGTGTCCTGAGATAACCCTCATGCCCAAAACGCTGGATCAGTGTTTCCCGATAGTTTTGTAAGTCCACGACCCACCAATTGGCGATGGGTTTTCCCGGGTTTACGCGCTTGGCGTAGTCCTTGAGAATTGAACTTAGGTTGCTGAGCACGGCCGGGCTGCGATTGCGAGCGACGTGACACAGTGTCATCGTCAGGCCCACCTGTAGCTCCGGAGCCATCAGGGCTCGCAGTGGAGCAACCTTCAGCGTAATTCGGGCGTTGAGTTTCCATTCGTCGGCATAAATGTCGAAAGCTTCGCCTTGAAGCGATACCTCAATTTGACTCGGGCGAGCGACAACGTGGTCGCCTGAATTGACCGTTGCGAAGGCCAATCCAAGCGGGAGGTCAGTTCGGTCGTCGCTCATGTCGTGTCTCCTTTGTCGCCCCTGTTCAGCCTCATAGCCTCCGCTAGTGTTTCTTGAGTTTTGAGACCTGCCTCGCTGGCTTTGCGGTCGATGTGCCGCTTGTTGTAAACCTTAGCCATGTCTGACTGCTCAGACCAGCCGTTGAGGTTGGCTCGTACTTTGGTTTCTTCGTCTTCATTGCGCTCCCCAGTTCTTTTGTCAAACGTCTCGCTTAGCTTGTCATTGAAGTGGTGCCGAAGGAGATGGGGATGCAGATGGGACAGTCGTGGCTCGGATTGCTTTATGGTGCGAAAGACTTCTTCCAAAGCGCCTTTGGTCATGGGTTGTCCCTGCGTCGGTCCAGCTTTGTGATTCACAAGCAGGTAGGGATGTTTACTGGCACCGGGCACTCCGCGCCTTTCAACGATATAGTCTTGATAGAGTTGAATCACCTCACGGGTCACCGCAATCGTGTGCTCCCTGGTTTTTACGCGAGGCTGATTGAGGCGTGGATCAAGCTTGCTGTCCGGTCGACGCACGATGCTCAATTGTTGGCGGCGGGGATCAATGTCTCTGGCTTGAATGTTGAGCACTTCGCTCTTGCGTTTGCCCGCGCAACGCATGATTTGAATTGCTAGGTAATTGCGTATTTGGGTTCCAGTTTCGCGGAAGGGGTTGCGAGCTGATCCCGGTGTGATGATTTCATGGAGCAAGGCATCGTCTTGAGCCGACCACGCGCTTTGTTCTGGGTCGCTACCAAGAGAACGCACCGCCGGACGCAGTTTGAGGATATTGGCCCGCATCCTCTCGATCTCGAAGATTCGCTCGGAGTTCATCGCTGGTCCGCCAAGTTCCTCCGCAAACCATTGAAGGTAATTGGCCATTTCTGTTAATCGCGTATAGGCGGTGGCTGAAGCAACGGTTTTAGTCGCTGGTTTGAAGCCGCGTTTGCCTTCTGTTAACGAGACGACGACGGATGTCGCTTGCGTGCCCGGTCCCATGTGAGTCTGCGCCGCCCGGCGCAAATGTTCGCATTCAACCGGGGAGAGGTAGCCACATCTACTGAAACGCTGCTCAATAGGGATGTTCTGCTCTTGAAGGTGAATCAGCAGAACATGGATGGCGTTGAACGCTGACTGCATCGCCGACAGCGACAGACCTTTATTCCGAATTTTGGCGGTGACGTACAGAAGGCTTGGTTGGTGAGGTAAACCGATTTCAACATTCAGCAGGTGACAGAAACGCTCACCATCAGGCCAGCGATAGTTCTCAAGCTTGTATTGTTTGGACATTATGGAAATCTAAGCGACATATGAACAATATATCATATAAGTTACTTTTCATAAAGTAAAGGACACCGAGGCGTCCTTCATTTAGTGCTGTTTTACCTAGAGAGTAAGCTGATTAGCGACACTCAAGGCCTTAACTACACCTATTTCAGTTTCATTTCCTTGTATTCCACGTGCTTGCGAGCTTTGGGATCAAATTTCTTGATCAGCAATTTCTCGGGAGTGGTCTTCTTGTTTTTATCTGTGGTGTAGAAGTGACCGGTGCCGGCTGTCGATTCCAGCTTGATTTTTTCGCGTCCGCCTTTGTTTGCCATGATGATTCCTTAATGAATTAGGCTTGGCCACGTGCGCGCAGGTCTGCGAGCACAGCATCGATGCCGTTTTTGTCGATCAAACGCAGTCCGGCGTTGGATATGCGCAGGCGAATCCAGCGGTTTTCCGATTCCACCCAAAAGCGGCGGTATTGCAGGTTCGGCAGAAACCGACGCTTGTTTTTGTTGTTGGCGTGGGAAACTGTATTTCCCACCATCGGGCCTTTGCCCGTAACTTCACATACGCGTGCCATGTGGACACTCCGATATTTTTAACGGCCCCAACTGACGCTGGGAGCCTCACCTCGCCAAGAAATAGGGTGGCGGTAACCCGATTGCTGCCCGATTCCCTCACGGGGGCGTTCAGCAAAGCCAAGCATTATAGCCTGCTATTGGCTCAGGTCTGTTGCTCCAAAAAACGCTGTGCGTCCAGAGCCGCCATGCAACCGGTGCCTGCGCTGGTGATGGCCTGGCGGTAAATGTGATCCTGTACGTCACCCGCAGCAAAAATTCCGGGCACGCTGGTTTGGGTGGCAAAGCCCTTGTTCCCGCCTTGCGTCACGATGTAGCCGCCTTCCATGGTCAGCTGGCCTTCAAAAATACCGGTGTTGGGCGCGTGGCCGATGGCGATAAAGCAGCCCTTGAGCGTCAGCTCTTCGGTTTGTCCGGTGGTGGTGCTTTTGATGCGAACTCCTGTGACACCTGTCTGGTCACCCAGCACTTCGTCCAATGTGCTGAAGGTGCGCAGCTCGATCTTGCCATCAGCCACCTTTTCCATCAGTTTGTCGATCAGGATTGGTTCAGCGCGGAACTGGTCGCGCCGGTGGATCAGGTATACCTTGCTGGCGATATTGGACAGGTACAAGGCTTCTTCAACGGCAGTGTTTCCACCGCCTACGACGCAGCAGATTTCATTGCGGTAAAAAAAGCCGTCGCAGGTGGCGCAGCCCGACACGCCGCGGCCCATGAATGCATCTTCGGACGGTAACCCCAAATACATGGCAGAAGCGCCCGTGGCCAGAATCAGCGCATCACAGGTGTAAGTGGCGCTGTCTCCGACCAGGGTGAACGGACGCTTTGAGAAGTCGACTTTGCTGATGTGATCAAACACGATCTCGGTCTTGAAGCGTTCGGCATGCTCCAAAAAGCGTTGCATCAGATCTGGACCCTGCACACCATGCACGTCTGCGGGCCAGTTGTCGACCTCGGTGGTAGTCATCAGTTGCCCACCCTGAGCCATGCCGGTCACCAGCAGCGGGGACAGGTTGGCACGCGCGGCGTAAATGGCTGCCGTGTAGCCAGCGGGCCCGGAGCCCAGAATCAAAACCTTGGTGTGGCGATTTATCGTCATGCTTGTCCTTTTTCAATAGAGAGAATGTGCCGTGTAAAGTTGAGGGTGACTTGAAACATATCAAGCTAGCTTTCAACCTGATATCCTGCATGGTTAAAGACTGTGTAGTCGTGTGGGTTGTATTTTTTGAGGGATTATGTGATGTCGCTGTTGACCAATTTGGATTTGTTGCGTCGTGTGTCGATATTTTCGGCGCTCACGGACACACAAATGCGCCAACTGGCAGGTGCTGTCACTAAAAGAAGGGTCAAGCGTGGCGAATTGATCGTTGAACAGGGGAAGAAAAGTGATGCTCTTTTCGTGATTTTGTCAGGCCGGGCACGGGTGGTCATTACTGACCGACGCGCCAGAGAGGTGATTCTGAACATGCTTGGTCCAGGGGATTACATTGGCGAGATGAGCCTGATTGATGGGAAAAGTCATTCTGCCAACGTGCAAGCAGAAGTACAGTGTGATTTGTTGGAGTTGGGGCATGTCGAGTTCATGCGTTGTCTAGCTGAAAACCACGTTATTGCCAATTCCATCATTGTTGGGCTAGTAGGCCGTTTGCGCAGGGCGGATGAAAACATCAGTTCCCTGGCCTTGCAGGATGTTTATGGGCGGGTTGCCAAGGTACTGATGGGTGTGGCCGTTCCTGAAGGCGAGCGACGACTTGTCATCAAGGAAAAGATAACGCGGCAGGACATTGCAAAAATGGTGGGGGCATCGCGCGAGATGGTCAGTCGGGTCATGCGTGACTTTGAAGATCAGGGATTCATCACAACCATCGAAGATGGCACGATTTTCCTTACCGAGCGGCGATCAAAGCCGCGCTAGGCTAGCATCCCCAGGTTCACAATTTGCCAATGACGTATTCTCTTAACGCACTTAACACCGCCAGTAGTTCTCGTCAGCAGCCGGCGCGCTCTGGTTTGGGACGGTTTGCGGACGAGCTAAAGCTGGTTACTGGCTTGCTGCTGCTGGTGCTGTGGTTGCTTTCGCTGATCACCTATTCACCCCTGGATATGGCTTGGTCAACCTCAGGTACTGGTGCGCCCATATTGAATCAAGTCGGACATCTGGGTGCATGGTTGGCTGATGGCAGCTATTTTTTGTTGGGATTTTCGGTTTGGTGGGCTGTCGCGGCTGGTGTGAGAGTGTGGCTGTCGGCTCTTGCACATCGATTGCGCGGTCATGAAGACATGCTTGCGCATGACGTTGCATCATCGACGTTCACTGGTCGGTGGGCGCAAGGCCGAAGCGCATTCTGGTTGGGTCTGATTCTGCTGATAAGTGCCAGTGCTATGCTGGAATGGACTCGTTTTTACAGTCTTGAGGCACGTTTGCCTGGGCATGGTGGCGGTATTCTGGGTTATTTTCTGGGGCCTCTGGGTGTGCATTGGCTGGGCTTTACAGGTTCGGGTCTGGTTGCCATTGCGGTCATGGTTCTTGGTTCTGCGTTGGTTTTTCGGTTTTCGTGGGGACGCGTAGCCGAACGTCTGGGCGCCTGGATGTATGGGCAGATTGAAACCCGACGTGAAAAAATTGAGATTCAACAGGATGTTGCGCTGGGGCAGCAGGCGGCGCAGGCGCGCGCCGACGTTTTGGTGGAGGAGCGTCAGGACATTGCAGTGAATCACCCCAAGCCGGTGGCAGTTATTGAGCCAGTTGCTGTGGAACTTCCCAAGAGTGAGAGGGTGGCCAAAGAGCGCCAGAAAACCTTGTTCAAGGACGCGCTTGACAGTAAGTTGCCGCAGGTGGACTTGCTCGACGCGGCCCTGTTGCGCCAGGAGACCGTCGCGCCCGAGACGCTGGAGATGACCAGCCGCATGATCGAGAAAAAGCTCAAGGACTTCGGTGTGGAGGTGACGGTGGTGCTGGCGCAGCCTGGGCCGGTGATCACGCGTTATGAAATCGAGCCGGCCACCGGTGTCAAGGGCTCTCAGATCGTTGGGCTTGCCAAAGACTTGGCGCGCAGCCTTAGTCTGGTATCGATCCGCGTGGTGGAGACCATTCCCGGCAAAAACTACATGGCGCTGGAATTACCCAATGCCAAGCGCCAGACCATCAAGCTCAGCGAGATTCTGGGCTCCAAAATCTACAACGAAGCCAAGTCTCTGCTGACGATGGGCCTGGGCAAAGACATCATTGGTAACCCGGTGGTAGCAGATCTGGCCAAGATGCCACACGTGCTGGTGGCCGGTACCACGGGATCAGGCAAGTCGGTGGGTATCAACGCCATGATTTTGAGTTTGCTCTACAAGGCCGAGGCGCACGATGTACGGCTGCTGATGATCGACCCGAAAATGCTGGAAATGTCGGTCTATGAAGGCATTCCGCACCTGTTGTGCCCAGTGGTCACTGATATGAAGCAGGCTGCAAATGGTCTGACCTGGTGCGTGGCCGAGATGGAGCGCCGCTACAAGTTGATGAGCAAGATGGGCGTGCGCAACCTAGCTGGCTTTAACACCCGCATGGACGAAGCCAAGGCACGCGGTGAGTTCATTGGCAACCCGTTTAGTCTGACGCCAGAAGCCCCTGAACCGCTGGATCGCTTGCCGCATATCGTGGTGGTGATTGACGAGTTGGCCGATCTGATGATGGTGGTGGGTAAGAAGATTGAGGAACTGATTGCACGACTGGCGCAAAAAGCCCGTGCTGCGGGTATTCACTTGATTTTGGCGACTCAGCGACCAAGCGTGGATGTGATCACCGGTCTCATCAAGGCGAATATTCCGACCCGTATCGCCTTTCAAGTGAGCAGCAAGATCGACAGCCGCACCATTTTGGATCAGATGGGAGCTGAAGCATTGCTGGGTATGGGTGACATGCTCTACATGCCTAGCGGTACCGGCCTGCCCATCCGCGTGCACGGCGCATTTGTCAGCGACGAAGAAGTGCATCGTGTCGTCAGCTATTTGAAGAGTCAG
This sequence comes from Rhodoferax sp., assembly GCA_031291305.1. Lineage (GTDB taxonomy): Bacteria > Pseudomonadota > Gammaproteobacteria > Burkholderiales > Burkholderiaceae_C > Rhodoferax. The sequence goes on from JARLJH010000020.1 coordinate 18,148, forward strand.
GGTGAGCCCAACTACATCGATGGCATTCTGGAAGGCGGCACGGTGGACGGGGAGGACGGTGCGGGCGCGCTGGATGGCGTCGGCGAGAAAGACCCGATGTACGATCAGGCCGTGGAGGTGGTGCTCAAGAACCGTAAGGCCAGCATCTCTCTGGTGCAGCGACATCTGAAGATCGGCTACAACCGCGCGGCCAGGCTAGTGGAAGACATGGAAAAAGCCGGGCTGGTTAGCAGCATGAGCAGCAGCGGCCAACGCGACATTTTGGTGCCCACGCGCAACGAGTAATGGATAAATCAATGGTTTTTAAACGTTTTCTGGTTGCTACGTTATTGATATCTACTTGTGCCTGTAGCGCTTGGGCTCAAGGCTTAAAGAGCTTGGAGAATTTCGTCAAAAACGTTAAATCCGGGCAGGCGGATTTCAACCAGGTGGTGACCTCCCCGGGTAAAGATGGTCAGCCACCCCGCGTAAAAACGTCGAGTGGCCAGTTTGCGTTTGCCCGACCGAATCGATTCAAATTCATCTACAGAAAGCCTTTTGAGCAAAGTATCGTGGCTGACGGTCAGACGCTATGGCTGTTTGATGCGGACCTGAATCAGGTTACGGCGCGCAAGCAGGCAGCCGTTCTGGGGTCCACACCAGCCGCGCTGATTGCCGCCGCGCCTGATCTGCGTGCTGTGTCTGCTGAATTTTCCTTATCTGAGGCTCCCTCCGCGAGCGGACTGGAATGGGTGCTTGCCACGCCACGTGCCCGAGACAGTTCCTTGCAAAGCGTGCGGGTGGGCTTTCATGATGGGGAACTGGCGCGCCTGGAAATTTTGGACAGCTTTGGCCAGAAATCGGTTCTAACTTTCAGTGCCTTTGACGCCAATGCGTCGTTGGATGCAGCTGCGTTTCAGTTCAAGCCGCCCGCTGGGGCTGATGTCATTCGGCAGTAGCCCCGAGGGGTTCTGATCGGATCGGCTTAAACTGTAACGGCTTAGAAGGTGCGACCCTTGGTGACGGTTTCACGCTTGATTTTCCAGTTGTTGCCAACAAATTCCAGACTAAGCGTTTTCTCAACGACGTCTCGGTAATCCTTTGATCCGTACTCCTGTACAAAAGATACCTCGGCGTGATTGGCTTCACATTGAGTTTGCTTGATGTCCTTGAGCACAGCTGTAAAACCGTCCGGCTTACTAACCCTCTGTCGGCGCAAGGCCACCCATTTTTCACGTGACAGGTTCATTGCAGGCTCAAACGCGTCGCTGTAGGCGGCGAGGTACGAATTGACGTCCTTGTTGTTCCATGCTGAGACCCAGCGATTGATTGAGGGCGTGATCTGCAAGCAGTTGTTGGTAATCGCTGGTACCGGTGCCGGGGTCACCGCTGGGATCACAATAGGCGCAGGCTCGGAGGTGACAGGTGTTTTGGGCAAATCTTGCTTGTTTAGAGTCATCACTTCGGGCATGGCTGTGCTGCAGGACAGCGCATCGTCATCATCAGTTGTCCCATCGGGCAATGGTGGGACTTCGGTTTGCAGCGGGCGCAACTCCAGAGCTTGCAACAATGTGTCGTTGGCAGTTAGAACACGGGCTTTGGCGAGCTGCAGATCATATTTGGCATTGACCAAGTTACGACGCGCGGTATAGAGTTCATTTTCCGTGTCAAGCAAATCAAGCAAGGAACGTTGGCCAATGTCGAACTGTTGGCGGTAAGCTTCACGCGCCTTGGCCGTGGAGAGTTCGTGTTGCGCTAGAAACTCCATTTGAGACTCTAGCCGAGAGACATCATTGAGGGCAATCAGCGATGTCTGACGCACATCACGGCATTGTTTATCCCGCAGGTCGTAGGCGGAATTCAGTTTGGCCGCGTACTGCTTCACCCGCGCGGAGTCAGAGCCGCCGTTGTACAAGTTGTAGTTCATCACCAGTTCAATGGCGCGATCTCCATAACTGCCGTATATGCCGCTGTAGCCGTAACGGTTGCGTTCGACGTCTTGGGAGAGTCGTAACTCCACGGTTGGCAAGTAGCTGGATTTGCGCAATGCGGCATCAGCTCGAAATGCCCTAATGGTGGAGACCGCGCTGAGAAAGTCAGGATTTTTGCGAACTGTATTGGCGACAAAATCTGTTCTGGCGGGTAAAAAAGTGCTCAGTGACGGTACCGGGTTGAGTTCGTTGGCTGGCTCTTCGCCGACCAAGCGCTGAAAGCGCGCTGAAACATCATGCAGATTGCTAGCTTCTGACAACCAGTTGGACTCGGCCAGTGCCAATCTTCCGGAAGCTTGCTCCAAGTCTACTCGTCGACCCACTCCAGCTTTGGTGCGCTCCGTGATCCGTTCATGCACATCGAGGTGGGATGCATAGTTTTCTTTAGCGAGAGCCACGAGTTCGCGGTAGCGTAAAACGTCAATATATGCGTGCACGGTGTCCAGCGCGGTTTGATCGCTGACCGAAATCAGATCGTAGTAAGCAGCCATTCGGCTATGCCCCAAACGCCGCACATCGTTGGAAACGGCGAAACCATCAAAAAGTGTTTGGCGCAACTGGATCGTACTGAGAGAGTGGCTGTAGCTGTCGTATTGATCCGAGGAGGGCGATTTGTTGCTATCGCGTCCAGTAGACACGTTTAGATCGATCCGTGGTCGCCACCCGCCTTTGGAACTGTCTTCCTCGCTGGTAATTGCCAAAAAACTCTCGTTTTTGGCCTTGACTTCCGGATTTTTGAGGACAGCGCGCTCAACCGCGTCTTTCAGTGTTGTTGCGCTTTGGCTCCATGCCATGCCAGTTGTAAAAATCGCCACAGCCAGTGTCATGAGTGACGGTTTGAAGAACATGATTTCCCCTTGAATATGCGGTATTCTTAGCCACTCGTAACTGACCAAGCAGCTGTATGGCTGTCAACCTGATGATGAATCGTTGCATTCTATTGTTGCAACTTGTAACAAGTCGATTAGATGCGTGATTTGTTTCACGCAGTCTACAGGATTGTGCTGGGGCTTCTGATTGTTCTGGCGGCGGGGGCGACCCCTGATGTTGATACCTTGCAGGCCTCATTTATCAAGCGTTGGCCGCAGGGGAACATGGTCAAGTTTCGAGCTTGGCGGGAGTTAGTTGCTTCGGCTGCTGCCCTGTCCGATGCCGAAAGGCTCAAGCAGGTCAACCAGTTTTTCAACCGAACCGTTGTTTACTCTGAAGATATTGTTACTTGGGGGCAGGCGGTGTATTGGGCTACACCGATTGAAACCATGGGCAAGGGTGCCGGTGACTGTGTGGGCTTTGTGATTGCAAAGTTTTTCACACTGAAGATGATGGGCATACCCGAAAATAAACTGCGTCTCATTTATGTCTATGCCCACTTTGGTTCCGGTCCTGATGCACCCAAGCAGGCGCACATGGTGTTGGCGTTCTACGCCACGCCCGAGGCAGATCCATTGGTGCTTGACAACCTGCTGGGCGACGTGCGTCTGGCCTCACTCCGTCCCGATTTAACACCAGTGTTCAGTTTTAACACGCAAGGTGTTTTTGTCGGAACCAGTAGCGCCTCGGTGCCATCCGGTGCTGGCCACTTGTCGCGCTGGGAAGATTTACTCAAGCGCGCGCGCGCAGAGGGCTTTGATTAGCTCGTTCAGAAACAGGAGTTGACACCATGTCCATGTATCGCCAACTGTGGCTTGCCATCATCGTCAGCACTTTGCTGGCACTTTGCGGCAGCATGCTTGCTTCGATGCTCAGTGCTCGCAGCTATCTGCAGTCGCAGTTGTCGATCAAGAATACCGATAACGCGACTGCGCTGGCTTTGTCGCTCAGTCAGAGTAACCCTGACCCGGTGATGGTCGAACTTGTGGTGTCGTCGCTTTTTGATCGAGGCCATTACGAGCGCATCAGTGTCACCGACCCAGCTGGCGTAGTGATGGTGGAGCGGGTCTCGTCAGACGACGCTGACTTGGACGCCCCACGCTGGTTTGTGCGGGCGCTTCCAATCCGGTCTGATCCTGGTTTGGCGCAAATCAGCAATGGGTGGAAGCAGTTTGGGACCGTTACTCTGGTTAGCCATAGCCGTTTTGCCTATGCCGCTTTGTGGAAAAGTGCGCAACAGATGGCACTGGCGCTGATCCTTGCAGGATTGGTTGGCGGCTATTTGGGGTCGCTTGTGCTGAGGCGTTTGCGCAAGCCGTTGAATGCGGTGATTGGTCAAGCCAACGCAATCACCAGTCGCCGTTTTGTCACGATTGAGGAACCCGACGTTCCTGAATTGAAACAATTGGCCTCGGCCATGAATGCGACGGTCAAACGCTTGAAAAGCATGTTCGAGGAGGAAGCAGTCAGGCTGGACAAGGTCAGGCAAGATGCCAACTGCGACCCGTTGACCGGCCTCGCCAACAGAAGTTATTTTCTGGCGCGTTTGCGTGATGCGTCGATGGCACGCGATTCTGCTGGTGAGTCAGTCATCATCGCCAGACTCGCAAACTTGTCCGTTGCCAACCAAATGCTGGGTCGGGCTGCAACCGACGAACTATTGTGTCAATTCGGGGCTGTGATGGGAGATGCCGCTGCAATGCACCCGGATGCGTTGGCTGCGCGGTTGAATGGTGCCGATTTTGCCTTGCTGCTGCCTGGAACCGGTCTGTTTGAATTGGCGACAACTGCTGAAAATCTGTTGGCTTCGCTAACCTCGGCAGCTACGGCCTTTGTCCCTGACAAGGCGACCACTTGGCTGGGATGCGGTTATTTCCCGGCTGGGGTTGAAGTGGACAACATTTTGGCGCAAGTGGATACTGCGCTGGCTGCAGCTGAGTTGGAGGCGCGTGATGGCGTGCACTATTGTGGTCGCCAATGTGAAGAGACCTTGCCCAAAAGTGCCAAAGATTGGGCCACCATCATTCAACGTGCGTTGAGTGAGAAGTGGGTTCGACTGGTTTCCTTCCCCGTTGTGACGCTGGGTGGAGCCTTGATGCATCGCGAATGCCCGCTACGGCTGATGTTTGATATTCACGGTGAGTGGCATCCCGCTGGCTACTTTTTGCCAGTCGCTGAGCGCTTAAAACTCACGCCGCAGTTGGATTTGGCTGCGGTTGAACTGGGTTTGGCCGAACTTGAAGCTAGACCTAGTCTGTCTGGGCTGGCGATCAATTTGTCGGCGAGTTCTATCCAGCTACCGGGATTTCGCGCAGAGCTGCGTGAGATGTTGCTGAACAGCTCAGGGGCATCACGTCTTTGGTTGGAGGTGCCGGAGGCGGGTGCATTGACGCACTTTGACGCGTTTCGCGCCTTGTGTCTTGAGTTGCGTAACCTGAAATGCCAAATTGGTTTAGAGCATTTCGGGCGCCAATTCAGCGAGTTTGGTCGCTTTCATGATCTGGGCCTGGACTACGTCAAGGTCGATGCAAGTTTTATTCGTGGTATTCATGCGAACTTGGGAAATCAATCATTTTTGCGCGGACTTTCCTCTATTGCCCATAGCATTGGACTCAAGGTTGTCGCAGAGGGGGTTGCCGAAACCGAGGATTTGCTGGCGCTGGGCGATGTTGGCTTTGATGGCGCCACGGGTCCTGCCGTCAAGGATGGTGATTCAACTTGAGAGGACGTGCGAGGTCGCTACTTGTCAACCGATACACTATCGAGGCAGTGTCACTTATGCCTCTTTGTGGAGCTTAATCAAATGTTTCATGTGCTTCGTAGCCCCGATGGTTCTATCCAGCAAGTGTCCAAAGTGCCGTTGCCGAGCAGTGAGCCAATTGAAGAGAGTGATCCAGAGCTTCATACCTTTTGGGCCGGTGCTTCAAGCCAACCGTTATTTGGTGCAGCCGATGCGGAATTTGTCCGCGTTATTGAAGATTTGATTGACGTGTTGATCACCAAAAACCTTATCATGCATACTGATCTGCCGGACGCCGCGCAAAGAAAACTTACCTTCCGAAAGGGGCTTCGAAACCGCGTTCTGGGTGCTTTAGACTTGCTGGATTCAGACGATAGAGTACTTTAGCAGTACGTGAAGCACATGATGATCCTTGAACTTTATGACCGCCCCTCAACCGATTAAGACACCTGTAGAAATCAAACAATTTGGGGCTTGGCACGTGGGTGAACACAGCGCCCATTTTGATCCGTTACTGCAGTGTGTCGTGGCGATGGCTCGTATCTATGGCACAACGACCACCCCCGAAGCACTTTCTGCGGGTCTGCCGCTTGAAAACAATCTGATCACACCTGCATTGCTGCCAAGGGCTGCAGCCAGAGCCAAATTGACTGCGAAACTGGCTAGACGTGCTTTGGATGATTTGCGTCCTGGGTTGCTACCCGTTGTTCTTCTTCTTAAAGATAAGCAGGCGTGCATTCTGCTGGAATGGCTGCTTGATGGTCGAGCACGGGTCAGGTTTGCCGAATGCGGGGAATCAGCAGAAGTATTGTCCAAAGACGAACTCGAAGCACTTTACGCAGGTATCGTCTTTTTTGTCCGCCCTGTTTTCAACTTTGATCAGCGTGCGCCAGATACCGGGCAAATCAAATCCAGGCATTGGTTTTGGGGTGTCGTGATCCAAAACTGGCGCTTGTACCGTGACAGCTTGATTGCCGCTGCATTGATCAATCTGTTCGCGCTGGCCTTACCCTTGTTTTCCATGACGGTTTATGACAGGGTCGTGCCGAATCGTGCGCAAGAAACTTTGTGGGTTTTGGCCATTGGTGTTTTGTTGATGTTATTTTTTGACACGGCGCTGCGGACAGTCAGGGCTTATGTGCTTGATACGGCCGGGAAGAGAATCGATGTCACGCTATCTGCCAAGATCATGGGTAAGGTATTAGGCATGAAAATGTCTGATAGACCCGTGTCTGTAGGTTCTTTTGCAGCTAATTTAAGAGCGTTTGAGTCTGTAAGGGATTTTGTTGCTTCGGCATCCGTCACAACTTTGGTTGATATTCCCTTTGTTTTTTTGTTCTTCTTTGTTTTGGCCTGGATATCACCTTGGTTGATATTGCCGCCATTGATTTGCATTGTTCTGCTGTTGATCTCCAGTCTGCTGGTTCAGCAAAAAATGCAGGAATTGGTTGACGTGACGCAGCGCGCTACCTCACAGCGCAATGCCACTTTGGTTGAAAGTTTGGTGGGTATTGAGACCATCAAATTCACAGTGGCCGAAAGTAACTTCCAGAGAAAGTGGGAGCATTCAACCATCTTCCTGGCTCAAAATGGCACCAAGCTTAAATTTCTGTCGGCGGCTATCATGAACTTCGCGCAGACGATGCAGCAGTTTGTCACCGTCTCGGTCTTGGTCGTTGGGGTTTATCTGCTGATTGACAACCAGGTCAGCATGGGTGGGATCATTGCTGCGTCGATGTTGTCTGGCCGGGCGATGGCACCCTTTGGGCAGGTCGCCGGTTTGTTGATGCAGTTTCATCATGCCAAAAATGGCCTGGCGTCCATTGAAAGCCATATGCAAGCGCCGTCGGAGCGTGGTGACGATGCAGCGTTTTTGCACCGAACAAGATTTCAAGGACAGATCGAATTCAAGAACGTGAGCTTCACTTATCCTGGGCAACAGCAGGGCGCCTTGAATAAGGTGTCTTTCAGAATCGGAGCTGGCGAAAAGGTTGCACTTATTGGACGCGTGGGGTCTGGTAAGTCGACGATTCAAAAGCTGATTCTTGGCTTGTATCAGCCCACTGAAGGCGCCATTTTCATCGACGGCATTGACATGCGCCAGATTGACCCGGCCGAATTAAGGAGGGCAGCGGGTTATGTGTCGCAAGACGTCAGCCTTTTCTATGGTTCCTTAAAGGAAAACATAGCCTTGGGTGCGCCATTTGCGGACGATCAAGACATTATTGCTGCGGCCGAAATTGCCGGCGTATCCGAGTTTGCCAATCGGCATCCTCAAGGGTTTGACATGGCCATCGGAGAACGTGGTGAATCCTTGTCGGGTGGACAGCGTCAGGCGGTTGGCATTGCCCGCGCTGTTTTGAATGATTCGCCGATTTTGTTGCTTGATGAGCCAAGTAGCGCTATGGATCATCAGAGTGAAGATACTTTGAAAGCCAGATTACGCCGTTTTTCGGACAGGAAAACGTTGGTTTTGGTGACCCACCGAAGTTCATTGCTTGAAATGGTTGACCGCTTGATTGTGATTGACAACGGGCAGATCATGGCTGATGGTCCTAAGGCGCAGGTTGTTGAAGCACTGCAAAGTGGCAGGATCGGAAAGGCTTCGTGATGGTCATGGGTGTAGCAGCAACCAAAATTCTGAGGTTGTGGTCCAGGTTTTATGGTTCCGTCTCAATACAAATTGATGCTTTCTTGCTTGCCCTGATGGGCCAGCAGAAGGAGTTGGATGGCGACTTTGACGCCAACGCAGACTGGGCTATTGCCGAGCAGACGCCGCGCGGTGCCCGTTTGCTCATTTGGCTCGGAGCGATTGCCGTCATTTTGTTGATTGTTTGGGCCGCGTTTGCTGATTTGGACGAAGTAACGCGTGGTGAAGGCAAGGTTATTCCGTCCCGACAGGTCCAGATTCTTCAAAGCTTGGATGGCGGCATCGTTTCGGAGATCCTGGTCAAGGAAGGGCAGATTGTCAAAACCGGCGATCTGTTAGTGAAGGTTGACCCGACGCGAATGGTGTCGTCTTTGCGCGAGAACCAATCCCAATACCTGTCACTCCTGGCCAAGGCCGCACGACTGAAGGCAATTGCTGAAGGGTCCAGATTCGTGCCCCCGGAAGAAGTTGTGAAGGACGCCCCTGAAATTGTCGAGCAGGAACGCAATCTCTATGAGTCACGTAAGGCCGAGCTTGAAGCTGGTATGGCTGTGGCTAGGCAGCAATCGTTGCAGCGCTCGCAGGAGCTTATCTCGGTGCGGGCCCGGCGTGAACAGGCTGCGCAAAGCTACACCCTGACGGCCAAAGAGCTCGACATGACGCGTCCTTTGGTAAAAACGGGTGCCGTTTCTGATGTGGAACTCTTGAGACTGGAGCGCGACGTGGCTCGCTATCGTGGCGAACGAGATAGCGCCGACTCTGACATTCCCAGATTGCAGGCTGCAGTGGCCGAAGCCAATCGAAAAGTTCAGGAGACCGACCTTACGTTTCGGAACACTGCGAGATCGGAGCTGAGCGAGGTCAATGCAAAAATCAGCGCATTGTCTGAGGGAAGCACTGCTCTTGAAGACCGTGTAAAACAGACCGAAATCAGATCCCCCGTGAATGGCACGGTAAAGCAACTCAAAGTCAATACGGTGGGCGGGGTTGTTCAGCCTGGCAAAGACATTATTGAACTCGTGCCCTCTGACGACGCTTTGATCCTAGAAACTCGAGTCACTCCACGAGACATTGCTTTTCTCAAACCTGGTCAGAAGGCAATGGTCAAATTTACCGCGTATGACTACGCAATTTACGGCAGTCTGGATGCAGAGTTGATCGTCATTGGCGCTGACAGTGTGATGGACGAAAAAGGGAATGCTTTCTTTTTGGTGCGAGTGAAAACGCTATCGACAACGATTGGCCCTCAGAAGCTGCCCATTATTCCTGGCATGATGGCTGAGGTGGATATCCTGACCGGCAAGAAATCAGTTCTCAGATACCTTCTGAAACCTATTTTGAGAGCCAAAGCTTCGGCGATGACAGAACGCTGAAATTGGATTGTCAGGTTTACTCGGAGTGGTAGACGCAATGATTTCAAGTCAATAGCTGCAAACCCATACTACATGGGGGTTGGAGGCTATTATTCGCAAGAGGAAATCCAAGTCTTTATAGATGTTAAACGCCATGCGGGTGCATACATTGCGCCACAATAGTGCGCATGACGCTTTCCCACTCTTCACATCAGCCTCTGGCCGAGAGCTTGCGCCCCAAAACACTGGCTGAGGTGATCGGTCAGGAGCACATGCTGGGCGAAGGCATGGCACTACGTCTGGCATTTGAGTCTGGTCAGCCGCACAGCTGCATCCTCTGGGGTCCTCCTGGCACTGGAAAGACGACGATTGCACGCCTGATGGCTGACGCATTTGATGCGCAGTTCATCACCATCAGCGCGGTGTTGGGTGGTGTCAAGGACATTCGCGAGGCGGTGGAGCGGGCACAGCTGGCGCAGTCGCAGGGCAGGCGTACGCTGGTATTTGTCGATGAGGTTCACCGCTTCAACAAGAGCCAGCAGGATGCGTTTTTGCCGCACGTGGAAAGCGGCCTGTTTACCTTTGTCGGTGCCACCACTGAAAACCCATCGTTTGAGGTGAATTCTGCGCTGTTGTCACGTGCGGTGGTGTACGTATTGCAAGCTCTCACGTCCGAAGATCTTAAGAAAATAGTGGCCTCAGCCCAGATGCTACATGAACTTCCTGCTATTGATGATGTAGCGATTGAGCGTTTGGTGGCGTATGCTGATGGTGATGCTCGGCGGCTCTTGAATACGCTGGAAACGCTGGCCGTGGCTGCGGCGCAAGAAAAACGCAACGAGATCACCGACACCTGGCTGCTTAAAGTCCTGGGTGAACGTATGCGTCGCTATGACAAAGGCGGCGAGCAGTTTTACGACACCATCAGCGCGCTGCACAAAAGCGTGCGTGGCAGCGACCCCGATGCGGCGCTTTACTGGCTGGTGCGTATGCTCGACGGCGGTGCCGATCCGAAATACATGGCCCGGCGGCTGATACGTATGGCGAGTGAAGACATCGGCCTGGCCGATCCACGCGCGCTACGCCTGGCGCTTGATGCTGCCGAGGTGTACGAGCGCTTGGGTACGCCCGAGGGCGAACTGGCGCTGGCCGAGTGTGTGGTATATCTGGCCATCGCGCCCAAAAGCAACGCGGTGTACAAGGCCTTCAACGAGGCCAAGGCCTTTGTCAAAAAAGACAGCACCCGCCCCGTGCCGATGCATCTGCGCAATGCACCGACCAAACTCATGAAGCAACTGGATTATGGCAAGGGTTACCGCTACGCGCACGACGAAGCGGGTGGTTTTGCGGCGGGTGAGCGTTACCTGCCTGACGGCATGGCTGAACCTGGGTTTTACCGACCGGTGGAACGCGGCCTGGAGATCAAGATTGCCGAGAAGTTGCGCAGCTTGCGTGCGCAAAACCAGGCGGCTGGTCAATCAGAGCGACCGACTGTCAAGGGCTAGTTGTGATGGTGATCATGGTCATGGTGACTGTCGCAGTCGTGTGGTGGTTCGGTGACCAGGGGCAGGGTGCCATTGAGCCACGCCGCCACGGCGCGGTCCGGGTCAGTTTCGGTGGTCACGGCTACCTGAATGCCTTTTTCGCCCAGGCGTGTTTGCAGGCCGCGGCCTGCGCTGGCGGCAATCAGCAGTGATGTGCCATCCAGCGGGTGTGCTGCCTGTGGGCTGACGGTCTGGGCACTTTCGTGAAAGCTTTGTTCCAGGGGCAATTCAAGCAGTTCTTTGCCGATGACTTGCTGGTTCTGGATGTCGTATACCCAGAACTTGCGACATTTGCCGGCGTGTTCGGTGATCGTTTTGCGGTTTTGGCTGGTGACGGCGATTTTCATGGGGTGGGTCCGGTGAGGCGCTGGCAACGGAGTTGCCGCAGGAGCAATAACATGCAACCACCGTGCCATCTCAAGAAAAATTGTATGTTGTTGATTTATAAGGAGTAAATGGCTGGTTGGGACAGTGGTCTGATTCGCCAGAAGACCAAAAGTGACAGATTTGGCAGTGCCCACGCCAGCGTGTAATTCCGTCTTTTGGCAGTTATGTGGTACGTCAAGTGTGGCAATTGAATGAGTTAGGCTAATGATGTATGAGCACATCTGATGGGGCCTCCGGCAAGGGTAAACCCGGTTACCTGTTGGGCGGACCACCTAGCCCCGTTGACTACAATCGCGGCCACTTCCGCCCCCGGGGCTTCGTTCTGGCAGGTTTATTGCTTAACGACTCGAGTTGCGAGTGGTGCAGGGTTTTGCAGACTCACGGCGTGGGTCGATGTATCAGCCGACTGGAAGTTCGGCCAATTTCGGAGAATAAAGTTTATGGATACCTTGATACAGCAGATCATCAATGGTCTGGTGTTGGGCAGCATGTATGCCTTGGTGGCGTTGGGCTACACCATGGTGTACGGCATCATTGGCCTGATCAACTTTGCCCACGGTGAGGTGCTGATGGTGGGGGCGCTGACCAGTTGGAGCATCATTGGCCTGATGCAGGATGCCATGCCTGGAACGCCCGGCTGGATCATCCTCCTTGTGTCCTTGGTGATTGCCTGCGTGGTGGCTGCGGTGCTGAATTTCACCATTGAAAAATTGGCTTACCGTCCACTGCGTAACAGTCCCAAACTAGCACCGCTGATCACCGCCATTGGTATGTCGCTGTTGCTGCAGACCTTGGCCATGATCATCTGGAAGCCCAATTACAAACCGTATCCGAGCCTGTTGCCCATGGTGCCGTATCAAATCGGTGGGGCTGTGATCTCGCTCACGCAGGTGCTGATTCTGGCGACGACAGCCATTTCGCTGGGTTTGTTGATGTGGTTGGTCAACTACACCCGCATGGGGCGCGCCATGCGAGCCACGGCCGAAAACCCAAGGGTGGCGGCATTGATGGGCGTCAAACCTGATTTTGTGATTTCCGCCACCTTTGTCATTGGTGCCGTTCTGGCGGCCATTGCCGGGGTGATGTGGGCCGCCAACTATGGCACCGTGCAGCACACCATGGGCTTCTTGCCGGGTCTCAAGGCCTTTACAGCAGCCGTTTTTGGCGGCATTGGCAATCTGGCGGGAGCGGTAGTAGGTGGCATTGTGCTGGGTTTGATTGAATCCTTGGGTGCAGGGTATATCGGCGACCTCACCGGCGGTGTGTTCGGTAGCAACTACTCCGATATCTTTGCGTTCATTGTGCTGATCATCGTGCTCACACTGCGTCCCTCAGGCTTGCTGGGTGAGCGTGTGGCGGATCGGGCGTAAGGAGACAAGTCGTGAAACAAAAACAAATCATCATCTTTTTGCTGGCCGCCGTTGGCCTGCTGTTGACCCCGCTCATTCTGCAGAGCTTCGGCAACGCCTGGGTGCGTATTGCCGATATGGCCTTGCTCTACGTGCTGCTGGCCTTGGGCCTGAACATTGTGGTGGGTTACGCCGGTCTGCTGGACCTGGGTTACGTGGCGTTTTTTGCCATTGGTGCCTACATGTATGCCTTATTGGCTTCGCCACACTTGACCGAGAACTTCCCGGCCATCGCAGCGATGTTTCCGGACGGTTTGCACATGCCCATCTGGGTCATCATCCCGGCTTCAGCGGGGCTGGCGGGGTTGTTTGGTGTGCTGCTGGGTGCGCCGACCTTGCGCTTGCGGGGTGACTACCTGGCGATTGTGACGCTCGGTTTTGGCGAGATCATCCGTGTGTTCATGAACAACCTGGATCGCCCGATCAACATCACCAACGGTCCCAAAGGTATGGGTGAAATTGATTCCTTGTCTTTTTTTGGTTTGAATTTTGGCCACAGCATTGAGATTGGTGGCTATGAGATCGCGTCAGTGAGTCTCTACTTCTACCTGTTTTTGGTGTTGGTGCTTTTCAGTGTGCTCATTTCACACCGCTTGCAGTTGTCACGTGTGGGGCGTGCCTGGATGGCGATTCGTGAAGACGAAATTGCCGCCAAGGCCATGGGCATCAACACCCGTAACCTCAAACTGCTGGCGTTTGGCATGGGCGCAACATTTGGTGGCGTGTCGGGTGCCATGTTCGCTTCGTTCCAGGGCTTCATTTCACCGGAGTCTTTCAGCTTGATGGAGTCGATCATGATTGTGGCGATGATTGTGCTCGGTGGCATTGGGCACCTGCCTGGTGTCATCATGGGCGCGATTGCGCTGTCGGCCTTGCCTGAGGTGCTGCGTTATGTGGCCGACCCGCTGCAAAGCATGACCGGTGGGCGACTGGATGCCGCTATTCTGCGCCAGCTGTTGATTGCTTCAGCCATGATTGGTGTCATGCTGGTGCGCCCGCGTGGTCTGTGGCCCTCCCCGGAACATGGCAAGTCACTCGCAAGCACCAAGCCTTGAGCGCCAGTGTTTCAAAGGAATAACCAGAAATGACAGATCTCGTTCTTAACGTCACGGGCGTTTCCAAACGCTTCGGTGGCCTGCAAGCCCTGAGCGATGTGGGCATCCAGATCCAGCGTGGCCAGGTGTATGGCCTGATTGGTCCTAACGGCGCCGGTAAAACAACTTTCTTCAATGTGTTGACTGGCCTGTACACGCCAGACACGGGCAGCTTTGAGCTGGCTGGCAAATCTTATCGGCCTACCGCCGTGCATCAGGTGGCCAAGGCGGGGATCGCACGCACTTTTCAAAATATCCGGCTGTTCGCTGAGATGACTGCCGTGGAAAATGTCATGGTGGGTCGCCATGTGCGCACCCATTCAGGTCTATTGGGCGCGGTGTTTCGCACTCCGGGTTTTAAAGCCGAAGAAGCCGCCATTGCCCAGCGCGCACAGGAACTGCTCGAATACGTTGGCATCGGCCACCTGGCAGATTTCAAGGCGCGCACATTGAGCTATGGTGATCAACGCCGTCTGGAAATCGCCCGTGCGCTGGCCACTGACCCGCAACTCATTGCTTTGGATGAGCCAGCTGCTGGTATGAACAGCACCGAAAAGGTGCTGCTGCGCGAGCTGATCGACAAGATTCGCAACGACAACCGCACCATTTTGTTGATCGAGCACGACGTCAAACTGGTGATGGGCCTGTGTGACCGCGTGACCGTGTTGGACTACGGCAAACAGATTGCCGAAGGCACGCCTGCCGATGTGCAGCGCAATGAAAAAGTGATTGAAGCCTATTTGGGCACAGGTGGCCACTGATATGACAACAAAAACTCTATTGAAAATCAAGGGCCTCAAGGTCGCCTACGGTGGCATTCAGGCTGTCAAGGGCGTGGATTTTGAGGTGCATGAGGGCGAGCTGGTGTCGCTGATTGGCTCCAACGGCGCTGGCAAAACGACCACCATGAAAGCCATCACCGGCTCGCTGCCGATCAACGACGGTGACATTGAGTACATGGGCAAGAGCATCCGCGGTCAAGGGCCTTGGGACCTGGTCAAGCAGGGCCTGGCCATGGTGCCCGAAGGTCGTGGCATCTTTACCCGCATGACCATTCTGGAAAACCTGCAGATGGGTGCCTACATCCGCAACGACAAGGCCGAGATTCTGCTGGACATCGAGAAGGTGTTTGGCATCTTCCCGCGCCTGAAAGAGCGCAAGGACCAGCTTGCCGGTACGCTTAGCGGTGGTGAGCAGCAGATGGTGGCCATGGGGCGCGCTTTGATCAGCCGTCCCAAGGTGCTGCTGCTTGACGAGCCGTCCATGGGCCTGTCGCCAATCATGGTGGACAAGATCTTTGAAGTCGTGCGGGATGTGTACGCGCAAGGGGTGACGGTGCTGCTGGTGGAGCAAAACGCCAGCCGCGCACTCGCCATTGCCAACCGGGGCTACGTGATGGATTCCGGCCTGATTACCATGACGGGTGAGGGCAAGACCATGCTCAACGATCCCAAGGTGCGTGCTGCCTATCTGGGTGAGTAGTGTAGGTATTTTTGGCCTCTAGCCCCTATGAAATAAGGGCTAGTAGCTATAATATTTGATGTATTTACCGGGCCATGGCCCGGTTTTCATTGGGTTTGATGCCCGTGAATGGCTAACTGACGGGCCATGTGGTTGTGTCTTTCAATCAGCGGCCCAAGGTCGACTGTGGTGAGTTGCCCGTGTCGTACCACCACCCGTCCGTTGACCACCGTGTAGGCCGCTTGCGGGCTGGCGCACAGCAGCAGCGCGCCCACAGGGTCATGCACCGCACCACCAGCAAACGCCAGCGTATTCAGATTAAACAGCGCCAGATCAGCGCACATTCCCGGTGCCAAATGCCCAATATCGGTGCGACCTAGCACCTGCGCGCCGCCGCGCGTGGCCATTGACAGGGCATCACGTGCCGTCATTTGTGCCGGTCCCAGATCGCAGCCGAAGAAGCTGCGTTGCCCCCCAGCTTCATCCGCGCGGGTTTCGGGGGGCTGCATGGCCCGGCCTACACGTGCCAACAGAAGGGCTTGACGCGCTTCGTTCACCATGTGGGCGCCGTCGTTGCTGGCGCTGCCATCTACGCCCAGTCCGACCGGCACGCCAGCGTTCAGCATTTTGCGAATCGGGGCAATGCCGCTGGCCAGGCGCATGTTGCTGCATGGGCAATGCGCCACACCGGTGCGCGTGGCGGCGAACAGGCTGATGCCCTCGTCGTCGAGCTTGACACAGTGCGCGTGCCACACATCGTGGCCCAGCCAGCCCAGGTCTTGCGCGTATTGCGTGGGGGTGCAGTTGAATTTTTCGCGGCTGTAGGCCAGGTCGTGGTCGTTTTCGGCCAGGTGTGTGTGCAGGCGCACGCCATAGCTGCGTGCCAGCAGGGCGGACTGGCGCATCAGATCCTGGCTGACGCTGAATGGCGAGCACGGTGCTACCGCCACGTTGACCATGGCGCCGTGACGGGTGCCGTGCCAGGTTTCGATCAGTCGTTGCGTGTCTGTCAGGATGGCGTCTTCGTTTTCCACCACCGCATCGGGCGGCAAACCGCCTTGCGATTGACCCACACTCATGCTGCCGCGCGAGGCCACAAAGCGCATGCCAATCTGCTGCGCGGCCTCGATGCTGTCGTCCAGCCGAACGCCGTTGGGGTAGATGTAGAGGTGGTCACTGCTGGTGGTACAGCCACTGAGCAGCAACTCGGCCATGGCGATCTGGGTACTCACAAAGACCATGTCCGGCGTCAATCCGGCCCAGATCGGATACAGACCACGTAGCCAGCCAAACAGCTCTGCGTTTTGCACCTCTGGAATGGCGCGTGTCAGGCTCTGAGTCATGTGATGGTGCGTGTTGATCAGGCCCGGCGTGACGAGATGGCCGCGTGCGTCAATCACCTCGTCAGCAGTTTGTGGCAGGTCGGCTGCAGGCCCGATGGCCTCTATGCGGTGGCCGCGTATGAACAGCGAGGCATCGCGGAACTCGCGTGCCGCCGAGGGTAGGGCGTGGTCAAAGGTGGCGACGCTCTGGGCGTTCTTGATCAACAGGGTGCGCATGGCGGTGTGGTGAACTGGGATGGTGAGTGGGCGTCAGATGATCAACATCAAATTTTTTTGCATGTTTGATCTGGCTCAAGACAGTCAATTTTGATATACCGCATATTAGACAGGATGTTCTTGGTTCACATCATCAATCCGCTCGCTCAAACACACACTCTTTGTCGTGGCCAAGTCCTGCTCCGGCGGGGATTCGCCCCTGACCAAGTTAGCTACATTGAATCTGGCCGCGTGGCGCTTGGCATCATGGGTGCAGATGACATGGAACACCAGATTGGTGTGCTTGAAGGCCCGTGCTGGTTGGATGCCAGTTCGGTGGTGCTGGGCTTGCCGCATTTGGTGGATGCGGTGGCGGACACGCCGTTGCAAACGTACACGGTAGCTGCCGCCGAATTCAAAAAGGCCATTGCCGACATGCCCGATACGGCCCGAGCGGTGCTGACCGATGTGGCTATGGCATACCGCAGGCAAACCGAGTTCGCCGTGAGTCGTTTAGCCAAGGAAGCAGAAGCACGTTGCGCAGAGTGGCTGCTGAGTCATGCGCATTTTGGCGCCAAAGGTGAACTGGCTGTGGAATTGCAGCAGCGCAAGTGCAGCATTGCCGCGCAATTGGGTATCGCGCCGGAAACATTGTCACGGGTGTTGCGCAATTTGCGCGAGCAGCGCCTCATCAGCGGCTCCGGGCGGATCTTGAGTTTGATCAACCCTGGGGCACTGCGTTCGCTGGCTGGTTTCTAACGGCCATGGCCAAAAGCCATTCTTGGCAAATGTGGTCGTTGTTCCGCGTGAAGGCAGGCTGAGCGCTTGCTGGCTCAGGTGCCTTGCAGCGCTTTAAGCACCCTTTCAGGTGTGGCTGGCGCGTCCAGCATCACACGTGCATCACCGTGTGTCCGCGCCACTGCATCACGCAAGGCCTCGATCACGCTAATGGCCAGCATAAACGGTGGTTCGCCCACGGCTTTGGAGCCGCCAACGTTGTCTTCGGTGTTGGCAGCGTCCCAGAGGTTGACCTTGAAATGCGCAGGCACATCGCCCGCAGTCGGGATTTTGTAGGTGCTGGGTGCGTGGGTGGTCAACAGACCGGTGTCGTTCCAGACCAGCTCCTCAGTGGTGAGCCAGCCCATGCCTTGCACAAACCCACCTTCGATCTGGCCGATATCCAGCCCGGGGTTGATGGAGTGCCCCACGTCGTGCAGGATGTCCACACGCAGCACCTTGTTTTCGCCAGTGAGGGTGTCAATGGCCACCTCGGTACACGCGGCACCATAGGCGAAGTAATAAAACGGTCGTCCGGTGAGTGTGGTTTTGTCGTAGTGGATTTTGGGGGTACGGTAGAAGCCGTCGCTCCAGAGTTGGATGCGGTTGGCGTAGGCGGCTTTGACCACGTCGTCAAAGGCGCGGATATTCTTGGGAGAGATGACCTGACCGTTCTTGAAAGTGACAGCACCGGCACCCACACCATCCAAGCCGCTGACAAAGGCCGCCAGGTTATCGCGTACGTGGCGCGCTGCAAACTGGGCGGCACGACCATTCAGGTCGGTGCCCGCGGACGCGGCCGTGGCTGACGCGTTGGGGATTTTGCTGGTGTCGCTGGCGGTGGCCAGCACCCGGTGCAGTGGCACACCGAGTTCATCGGCTACCACTTGCGCCACCTTGGTGTTCAAGCCCTGGCCCATTTCCACGCCGCCGTGGTTCACCTGCACGCTGCCGTCCAGATACACGTGCACCAGCGCACCGGCTTGGTTGAACAGCGTGGCGGTGAAGCTGATGCCGAACTTGACCGGTGTGATGGCGATGCCGCGCTTCAGCACCGTGTGGCTGGCGTTCCACGAAGAAATGGCCTCTAGCCTTTGTTGATATTTGGCAGATAGCTCTAGTTGTGATAGCAAAGGCTGAAGGATGTTGCCCTCCACCTGCATGCCGTAATGGGTGGTGTCGCGGCGTTGCGGGGTGGTTGCGGCAGAGGGTGTGATGATCTCGTCGCTGTAGAGGTTGCGCCGCCGCACGGCCAGCGGGTCCAGCCCCAGATGGCGGGCGATGTCGCCCAGAATCGCTTCGGTGACGATCATGCCTTGCGGACCGCCAAAACCGCGAAACGCCGTGTGGCTTTGCGTGTTGAGCTTGCAGCGGTAGGAGGTGATGGCCACATCCTGCAGGTAGTAGGCGTTGTCGGCATGAAAAATGGCGCGGTCGGCCACCGGGCCAGACAAGTCCGCGCTGAAGCCGCAGTGCGCGGCCATGCTGATCTTCAGGCCGCACAGGCGACCGGTGTCGTCAAAACCGACGGTGTACTCGTAGCTGAACGGGTGGCGTTTGCCGGTGATCATGAAATCATCGTCGCGGTCGAAGCGCAGCTTCACCGGTCGTTTCACCTTGGCCGCCGCCACAGCCGCCCACACGGCCAGATGCCCGGCCTGGGTTTCCTTGCCGCCAAAGCCGCCACCCAGACGGCGGGTTTCAACCCGCACGGCGTGGTTGTCCAGGCCCAGTGCGTGCGCCACCCAGTGTTGCACCTCGCCGGGGTGCTGGGTGCTGCTGTAGATGAGCCATTGCTGCTGCTCCTGTGGCAGCGCGTAGGCGACCTGGCCTTCCAGGTAAAAGTGTTCCTGGCCACCCACCTCCAGCGTGCCGCTGAAGGTATGTGGTGCGCGTGCCAGTGCGGCTTCGGCATCACCGCGCGTCACGGTCACCGGCGGCAACACATAGCTTTGCGCGGCCAACGCGTCTTTCACGGTCAGCACGGCGGGCAGGGGCTCGATGTCGACTTTGACCAGCCTGGCCGCGCGGCGGGCCAGCATCACGCTGTCGGCCACGACCAGGCCGATGACCTGACCGATGTGCTGCACGGTGTCGCTGGCGAACACCGGCTCATCCCCGGCAAACGCCGCCAGTATGGGGTCGCCCGGTACGTCATTTGCAAAAATAATAGCTCGAACCCCAGGTAAATCCTGGGCTACAGCCGAATTGATCCCTTTGACCTTGCCGTGGGCAACGGTGGACAAAATGGGTGCCGCATGCAGCGTGCCGCGCACTTCCGGCAGGTCGTCGATATACGGCGCCGCGCCCGCTATTTGAGCCTGGGCGCTTTCATGGGGCACGGTATTGCCGCAGGCGCTGGTGCTTGGCGTGGCGAGTGGGGTGGGCGACATAGCCTGGGCCAGATCAGCCGGTGTCAGGGTGTGCGTTGGTGCTTTCATACGGACAGGTCCTCCAGAGACAGACTGGCCAGGCTGATATCGGGCTCGCCCTGGCTCTCCAGCCACAGCCGCTGCAGCAGGTTGCCCAGCACCTGGCTGCGGTACTGGCTGCTGGCGCGCATGTCGGAGATAGGTTGGAACTCGCTGCGCAGCGTAGCCATCGCCCGCTCCACCGTGGCGGAGGTCCACGCTTGGCCGACCAGTGCCGCTTCGGTCAAACGTGCCCGAGCTGGTGTGGCTGCCACACCGCCCGCGCCAATGGAAGCCACGGCCACCACGCCATCGCGAACCTGCAGTTGCACCGCCAGACAAACGGCAGAAATATCGTCTTCAAATCGCTTGGAAACCTTGTACACCCGCAGGAACTCTTCAGGCTCCGGGTGAGGCACCAGAATCTGCGTCAGCACCTCGTCGCTCGCCATCACGTTCTGGCGGTAGCCGGTGTAGAGCGATTCCAGCGCCAGGGTGCGGGTGCCGCGCACGCTGGCCAGCACCACCTGGGCACCCAGCGCAATCAGCAGTGGCATCGAGTCGCCAATCGGCGAGCCGTTGGCCACATTGCCGCCCAGCGTGCCCGAGTTGCGCACCGGTGCACCAGCAAAGCGCATGGCAAAGCTGTGCAGGGCAGAGCGCCTGGCAACGAGTGCCGCAAAGGCTTCGGTGAGCGTGACGGCGGCGCCAAGGCACAGGTGGCTTGCCGTGGTGGTGATCTGGCGCAGTTCTTCGACCCGCGTCACGTCCAGCACCTGCGCAAAGTCCTTGTGCAGTTTGTTGACCCACAGCCCCACATCGGTGCAGCCCGCCACGATTTGCGCCTGCGGGTGGGCAGCGCGCAAGGCGAGCAGGTCTGCGAGCGTGGTAGGAGTTTTATATGAAAAATCGGCCTTTAGCCCTTGATTCGTATTGGCTATAAGCTCTAATTTCGATAGTAAATGGGTTTCATCAACAGCCACGGTTGGCACGGTCTGCATCTGCTGTGCGGCATCCAGAATGGGCCGGTAGCCGGTGCAGCGGCACAGGTTGCCGGAGAGCGCCTCCTGCGCGCCCTCGCGGGTCACTGTCTGGCCTTGGCAGACCTGGGTTTGGTACAGGCCAAACAGGCTCATGGCAAAACCCGGCGTGCAAAAGCCGCACTGGCTGGCATGGTTGGCCAGCAGCGCCTGTTGTACCGGGTGCGGTGTGCCATCCGACGCGGCAATGTCCTGCGCCGTCCACAGCACCATGCCGTGAATCGACTGCGCCATGCGGATGCAACTGTTGACCGCGCTGTAGTGAAGCTGGTCACCACGCTTTTCGCCCAGCACCACGGTGCAGGCGCCGCAGTCACCCTCGTTGCAGCCTTCCTTGGTGGCCGTCAGGCCCAGGTCGTCGCGCAGCAGTTGGAGCAGGGTTCGGGTGGGCGGTACCTGGCGGCAGGTGACGATGTCGCCACGGTGCACAAATTCAAGGTCAGGATGGTGCATAGGTTTTGATGTTGAAAAGCTACGGTATCTGTCAGCGGATGGGTCAACGGGTTGCAAGATTCCTGCCAACGATGGCATTGTCCTTGCTTAAATTGATTGTTGCGGCGAGCGTCAGACGCCGCCGTTTATTCAATACACTTCGATCAAAAATAGATTCTCTCCAATCAGGCTTTACGGCATTTTGAAACAATTCGCAGTCCATCGCCCATGACCACACCAAGACTACAACTTAGCGGTATTACCAAGCGTTATCCAAGCGTGGTTGCCAACAGTGAAGTCAATCTGACCGTCATGCCCGGTGAAACCCATGCAGTGCTGGGTGAGAACGGTGCCGGCAAATCGACCTTGATGAAAATCATCTACGGCTCGGTCAAGCCCGACGAGGGCTCGGTGTTTTTCAACGGCCAAGTGGCCCACATCAAGAACCCGCAGGAAGCGCGCGCCCTTGGTATCAGCATGGTGTTTCAGCACTTCAGCCTGTTTGACACCATCACGGTGGCTGAGAACGTCTGGCTGGGCCTGAGCAAAACCCTGAGTCTGGCGGAGGTCACCCGCAGCATCGAGGCCAAAGCCACCGAGTACGGGTTGGACATCGATCCGGCGCGCCCGGTGCACACCTTGAGTGTGGGTGAGATGCAGCGCGTGGAAATCATTCGTGCGCTGCTGACCAATCCGCAGCTGTTGATCCTGGATGAGCCGACTTCGGTGCTGACACCGCAGGCAGTGGAGAAACTCTTTGTGGTGCTGAAAAAGCTGGCGTCCGAGGGCTGCAGCATTTTGTACATCAGCCACAAGCTGCACGAAATCCGCGAACTGTGCAACGCCTGCACCGTGCTGCGCGGGGGCAAGGTCACCGGTGTCTGCAACCCCTCGCAAGAGAGCAACGCCTCGCTGTCCAAAATGATGATCGGTGCCGAGCCGCCACAGCTCATGCACCGGGCGCAAGACCCGGGGCCGAGCGTGCTGCGCGTCAGCAACCTGATCCTGCCGCGTGAGGACCAGTTTGGCGTCGATCTGGAAGCCATCACCTTCGAAGTGCGCGCGGGCGAGGTGGTCGGCATTGCTGGCGTGTCGGGCAATGGTCAGAAAGAATTGTTGTGCGCCTTGTCAGGGGAAGATGACCGTGCCAAGCCAGGCAGTGTGCGGATCGGGCGTATCGACGTGTCGGCCATGCACCCGGGGCGCAGGCGCAAGCTGGGCCTGCATTTTGTGCCCGAAGAGCGGCTGGGACGGGGTGCTGTGCCCACGCTGTCGCTGGCGCAAAACCTGTTGCTGACGCGCCAGGAGGCCATTGCTTACCCGCACTTTCTGGGTGGCTGGATTCGTGTCGGGCAGCTGGAGCGCCAGGCTGCCGACATCATTGCGCGCTTCAAGGTCAAGGCTGGTGGGGCAGGCTCGGTGGCGCGCTCGCTGTCGGGGGGCAATCTGCAGAAATTCATTGTCGGGCGCGAAATTGACGCCAACCCCAAATTGTTCATCGTCTCGCAACCCACCTGGGGGGTCGATGTGGGCGCTGCGGCGCAGATTCGTGGCGAGATTCTGGCCCTGCGCGACGCCGGTTGCGCCGTGCTGGTGGTGAGCGAAGAGCTCGATGAACTGTTTGAAGTGTGTGACCGCCTGCATGTGATTGCGCGCGGCCAGTTGTCACCCTCAGTGCCGGTGGCCGAGGCGACGGTCGAGATGATTGGAGAGTGGATGAGTGGCTTGTGGGACTATGAGGTGCAGGCGCATCTGGCTGAGATGTCGGGGCTGACCAGCGATACGCAGGAGGCTGGCCATGCTTAAGCTCGAAGCCCGCCCGGAACCTTCCAGACTGTGGACCTATGGCTCGCCTTTGCTGGCGCTTGCGATCACGGTGCTGATTGGCACGGCGATGTTTGTCGCTCTGGGCAAAGATCCGCTCAAGGGTCTGCAAATGTTCTTCTGGTTGCCGATCAACAGTGGCTACGCCTGGGGTGAACTGCTGGTCAAGGCCACGCCGCTGCTCATCATCGCGCTGGGCTTGGCGGTGTGTTTTCGCTCCAACGTGTGGAACATCGGTGCCGAGGGGCAATACATCATCGGGGCGATTTTTGCTGCCGGGGTGGCGCTGATGGCCGATGCCTCCACCAGTGCCTGGATCGTGGTGCCCATCTTGCTGGCGGGTGTGGTGGGTGGCATGGTCTGGGCGGCCATCACCGCCTTGCTGCGCGACCGTTTCAATGCCAACGAGATTTTGGTCAGCCTGATGCTGGTGTATGTGGCGGTGCAGGTCTTGAGCTACCTGGTGGGTGGGCCCTGGAAGGACCCGATGGGCTTCAATTTTCCGCAGAGCAAAACCTTTGAGGCTGCGACGCACATTCCACGACTGTTTGCACACTCGCGCGTCAATATCGGTGTGCTTTTTGCATTGCTGGGCGTGGCAGGGCTGTGGATATTCCTGTTTCGTACGCGCTCTGGGTTTTCGCTGCAAGTCGGCGGGTTGGCGCCAGCAGCGGCGCGGTACGCCGGGTTTTCCTCCCGCAAGGCTTTGTGGACTGCATTGCTGATTTCTGGCGGGGCCGCTGGCCTGGCAGGTGCGCTGGAGGTGGCCGGGCCCATCGGTCAGCTCACGCCGTATGTGCCGGCAGGGTATGGTTTTGCAGCCATCATCGTCGCCTATGTCGGGCGCCTGCATCCGGTCGGGCTGGTGTTTTCCAGTCTGCTGATGAGCATGTTCTACATTGGAGGTGAGCTGGCGCAGTCGCGCCTGGGGCTCACCAAGTCGCTGACCGGGGTGTTCCAGGGCTTGCTGCTGTTCAGTCTGCTGGCATGCGACACGCTGGTGAATTACCGTCTGGTGTTGCAGAAGAACAGGAACCATTGATGGAAACCTACGCACTGTTATTGGCCTCCACGCTGAACGCGGGTACGGTGCTGGCCATCGCCTCGTTGGGGCTGCTGATCAATGAGAAGGTCGGCATTGTCAATCTGGGTGCCGAGGGCATGATGCTCTGTGCGGCCATCGCCGGTTTTGCCACGGTGGTCACCACCGGCTCGGACGTGATGGGTTTTGCCGCAGGCATGACCGTGGGAGCCGTGCTGGCAGCTGTGTTTGGCGTGTTGGTGATCTGGCTCAACACCAACCAATATGCCACCGGGTTGGCACTGACGCTGTTTGGCACCGGCTTTTCAGCCTTTGTGGGCACCAATTTTGTGCAGGCCAGGATGCCAGAACGGCCAACGTTTGCTATTCCTTACCTGTCAGATATACCGCTGGTCGGGCCGGCGCTGTTTCGGCATCATCCGCTGGTCTATTTGACGGTCGCATTCGCGATGGTCTTGATCTGGTTCATGTACCGCACCCGCAGTGGCCTGATCATGCGCAGCGTGGGTGAGAGCCCCGAATCCGCCCACGCGCTGGGTTACCCGGTGCGCCGCATCCGTCTGGCTGCGGTGGTGGCAGGTGGCGCGCTGTGCGGTCTGGCCGGGGCTTACCTCTCGGTGGTCTATACGCCGTTATGGGTGGAAGGCATGGTCGCGGGCAAGGGCTGGATTGCCCTGGCGCTGACCACCTTTGCCACTTGGCGACCGGCACGTGTGTTGCTGGGTGCCTACCTGTTTGGCGGTGTGACCATGCTGCAGTTCCACTTGCAAGGCATTGGCGTGGATGTGCCCAGCCAGTTCCTCAGCATGTTGCCTTATGTGTCGACGATCGTGGTGTTGGCACTGATCTCGCGCAACCCGCAATGGATCCGTATCAACATGCCTGCCAGCATTGGCAAGCCGTTTTATCCAGGCGCGTAAGCCATGAAGAAGGCGCTTCTGTTGCGTTCATAATCTCCGTTTGTTTAACCCGTCGTAACCCCCTTTGATAAGGACATGAAATGACCGATCTGCAAAAACGTACGCTGCTCAAAGTAGCTGCACTGACTGCCGTGGCCTCCGCCGCGCTGGTTGGCTGCGGCAAAAAAGAGGAACCGGCTCCTGCACCTGCCCCCGCGCCTGCGCCAGTCGCCTCGGCTCCCGCACCTGCCAAGCCTGATCCCCTGAAAATTGCTTTCGCCTATGTGGGACCGGTGGGTGATGGTGGCTGGTCGTTCGCGCATGACAACGGTCGCAAAGCCCTTGAGAAGGAATTTGGCGACAAGATCGTCACCACGTTCGTTGAGAACGTGCCCGAGTCTGCCGATGCCGAGCGTGTCTTGCGTGACATGGCTGGCCAGGGCAATAAGCTGATTTTTGGTACCACCTTCGGTTACATGGAACCCATGCTCAAGGTGGCTGCCGAGTTCCCGGACGTGAAATTTGAGCATGCCACGGGTTACAAGCAGTCCACCAACCTGCGCACCTACGACAGCCGCACCTATGAAGGTGCTTATATGGCTGGCGTCATTGCCGGTGCCATGACCAAGAGCAATACGCTGGGCGTGGTGGCTTCGGTGCCGATTCCTGAAGTGATCCGCAACATCAACAGCTTTACCCTCGGCGCACAAAGCAGCAACCCCAAGATCAAGACCAAGGTGGTCTGGGTGAACGGCTGGTTTGACCCACCGAAAGAAACCGAAGCAGCCACCAGCCTGATCAACGGTGGTGCCGATGTGCTGTTCCAGAACACCGACTCGCCTGCCGTGCTGAAGACGGCTGAGGCCAAAGGCAAACGCGCTTTCGGCTGGGACTCTGACATGACGGCCTACGGCCCGAAAGCGCACCTGGCATCGAGCATCATCAACTGGGGACCGTACTACATCAAGGCCACCAAGGATGTGCTGGATGGCACCTGGACCGGTGGTGGTCATTCGTGGTGGGGCGTGAAAGAAGGCGCCATCGATATCGTCTCGATCGCTGATGATGTGCCCGCAGAAACCAAAGCCAAGATTGATGAGATCAAGAAGGGCCTGACCGACGGCAGCTTTGCCATCTGGAAGGGACCGATCAAGAACAATGTCGGCAAGGAAGTCCTGGCCAAGGACGTCGTTGCTGATGACAAGTTCCTGAGCGGTATCAACTTCTTCGTCAAGGGCGTGGAAGGCAAAGTGCCTGGCGTCAAATAAGCTGTTTTTTTCCTCAAAAAGCCGCCTTTCAGGGCGGCTTTTTTTTTAGCTATTTTTTGTAAATAATTTCTGTTTGTGATCAAAAAAATGTAGATTTTTGATAAAACTTGATTAAAAAAGTAATTTTGTGATCACATAATACAGTCTTTCAATCCTAAGAGTCCAGCATGAAAGACACCATTGCCCAGTTTTTGCAACAGCACCACATTCACGAGGTTGAATGCGTTATTCCAGACATGACTGGCATTGCTCGCGGCAAGATCCTGCCCAAGGATTTGTTTCTGAACGCGGGTGAAATGCGTATTCCCAAAAGCGTGTTGCTCAACACGGTGAATGGGCAACAGCCCGACAACGGCCCTTATGTGGGTGACACCGATCCCGATATGGTGTGTCTGCCCGACGTGAGCACCGCGCGGGTGGTGCCTTGGGCGGCCGAGCCGGTGGCGGTGGTGATCCATGACTGTTTTGAGGACGATGGCAGTGCCGTGCAACTGTCGCCGCGCAGTGTGCTGCGCCACGTGGTTTCGCTGTACGAGAAGCAGGGTTGGAAGCCGGTGGTTGCGCCCGAGATGGAGTTCTACCTGGTGGCGCGCCAGCAAAATCCGCATGAACCATTGCAGCCGCCACTGGGGCGCACCGGCAAGTCCGAGGCCGGTCGGCAGTCGTATTCGATCGATGCGGTCAATGACTTCGATCCCTTCTTCATGGAGCTGTCGCAGTTTTGCAGCGTGCACCGACTGGGTGTCGAGACGCTGATCCACGAGGCTGGTGCCGGTCAGATGGAAATCAACTTCAGCCATGGTGACCCGCTGGACCTGGCGGATCGGGTGTTTTTGTTCAAGCGAACGGTGCGTGAAACCGCTTTGCGCCACGGCATCTTTGCCACCTTCATGGCCAAGCCCATGGAGATGGAGCCGGGCAGCGCCATGCACATTCACCAAAGCATTTTGGACATGGACACTGGGCGCAACATCTTCTCGAATGAGGACGGGTCAGCCAGTGCGCATTTTCATCATTACATCGGCGGCTTGCAAAAGTATGTGCCGCAGGTGATGCCGATGCTGGCGCCCTACGTCAACTCCTACCGACGCTTGTCGCGCTACCTGTCGGCGCCGATCAATGTGCAGTGGGGGCTGGACAACCGCACCTGCGGCATTCGGGTACCCAAGTCCAGCCCCGCCAACCGTCGGGTGGAAAACCGCGTGCCCGGCGTGGACGTGAACCCCTATTTGGCCACTGCGGCCACGTTGGCCTGTGGCTACCTGGGCATGATGGAGCAACTCAAACCCTCAGACCCGATGAGCAGCAGCGCCTGGGACCTGGACTACGAATTGCCGCGCCACCTGGAAGATGCCATCAAGCGCATGCGGGGCTGTGAGGCCATGGCCGAGGTGTTGTGGCCGAAGTTTGTGAAAGCTTTTTGCGAGGTCAAGGAACTCGAATATGCCACCTACAACCGCGTCATCAGCTCGTGGGAGCGGGAGCATTTGCTGCTTCTGGTTTAACTGTCCAAGTTCAGGACAAATTTCAGCGTGATGATGCAATAGGCAAAAGGATGAGTGACTAGAAATGTATACAAAAGATTCAATTGATGCGATGACGCAACGGGAGCGGGACCACTTCATCACCGCCCATCCCAAGTCGCAAGCTTTGGCAACACAGGCTGCCCAGCACTGGTTGTACGGCGTGCCGCTGCACTGGATGAGCGATTGGTCTACGCCGTTTGCACTGCAGGTAAGTCGTGCCCAAGGTTCTCATCTGACCGACGTTGATGGTCTCAACTACGTGGACTTTTGCCTAGGTGATACCGGTGCCATGTTCGGCCACGCCCCGGCGCCGGTGGCACAGGCGGTACAGCGCCAGGTGGCTCAGGGCTGCACCACCATGTTGGCCAGCGACGATGTCGCCTGGGTCGGGGCCGAGTTGGCGAGGCGTTTTGGTCTGCCAATGTGGCAAACCGCCTTGTCGGCCAGTGACGCCAACCGCTTTTTGCTGCGCTGGGTGCGGGCCGCCACCGGGCGCAAAAAGCTATTGGTGTTCAACGGCTGCTACCACGGCACAGTCGATGATGTGTTTGTCGATCTGGTGAATGGTCAGCCCCGTCAGCGTGACAGTTTGTTGGGCCAGGTGCATGATTTGACCGAGCACACCGTGGTGGTGGAGTTCAATGACCTACCTGCCTTGGAAGCCGCACTGAAAGCGGGTGACGTGGCCTGTGTGCTGGCCGAACCGGTGATGACCAATATCGGCATGGTACTGCCCGAGGACGGGTTCTGGTCGCAAGCCCAGGCCTTGATTCGTCAGCACGGCAGCTTGCTGATTCTGGATGAAACCCATACCTTCAGCAGTGGTCCGGGTGGTTATGCCCGCGCCCACGGGCTGCAGTCGGATGCGCTGGTGCTGGGCAAACCGATTGCCGGTGGTGTGCCCTGTGCGGTGTATGGCTTCAGTGCCAAGTTGGCGCAGCAGGCCATGCAAGCCAAGCGTGCCGCGCCTCCGGGCCACTCTGGCATCGGCACCACACTGACGGGCAACATGCTGGCCATGGCCGCCATGCGGGCCACCCTGGCTGAGGTAGCGACGGACGCGGCCTTTGCGCACATGATTGCCTTGGCGGGCCAGTTGGCCGATGGTCTGCGAGCCTGCATTGAACGCCACCATTTGGCCTGGAGTGTGACCCAGGTCGGAGCCCGTTGTGAGTTTCAGTTTGGCTCGGTCTTGCCGGTCAATGGCACGCAGGCCGAGGCGCTGTTTGATCCCGCGCTGGAAAGTCTGATTCATCTGGCCCTGTTGAACCGCGGTGTCATCATTACGCCGTTTCACAACATGCTGCTGTGCAGCCCCGCCACCACACAAGCCGATGTGCAGCGTTTGCTGACGGCTTTTGATGAGGTGCTGGCACTGTTGCTCAAGGACGGTGTGGGAGACCTTGCCTGATGACTACTACTCAGCAGGATGCGATCTACGCTACCTTGTTTCAGTGGCTCACTGTTGGTCGCTTTGTGCCGGGGGAGCGGCTCAAGATACGTGACATTGCCGCTTCTCTGGGGGTTAGCACGATGCCGGTGCGAGCTGCGCTGCTGCGCCTGGCGGCCGAAGGTGCCTTGAGTTACAGCCCTAACTGCGGTGTGGCTGTGCCCAAGCTCTCCAAGGCTGAGTTTGACGATGTGCTGCAAATCCGCTTGTTGTTGGAGGGCGAGGCGGCTGAGCGCGGTGCCCTGCGCCTGAGTGCCGCCGATAAGCAAGCCTTGTGTGAGCTGCTGCAAGCAATGGCGCAAGCCTTGACAACGTCCGATGCCAAAACCTATCTGGACGCCAATGAGGAATTCCATTTGCTGCTCTACCGGGCTGCGGGCTCGCCCTTGCTGCTGAGTTTGATTCAGACCGTGTGGCTCAAGGTTGGTCCTTTGTCCAATCGTTTGTTTGACGACAACTCCGCTTTGGCGGTGCTCAACCATGCCCACGATGATGTGATGCAGGCGTTGGATGCAGGTGATGCCGCTGGCGTGCGCCGTGCCATTGAGCGCGACCTGTTTGTGGCTGGCCAGTTCTTGCGCCGGGTTTGTTCGGCAAGTTGAGGCGTTAGCATTGGTGCATGAACTCAATCATGAATCCCATGAAGCCAATCCAATCTATCTCTCCCGAACGACTGCCTGAGCTGCTGCGTCGCATGCCAAAGGCCGAGTTACACATGCACATCGAAGGCTCGCTGGAGCCCGAGTTGATGTTTGCACTGGCAGCACGCAATGGTTTGACGGTACCCTATGACGATGTGGAGGCGCTTCGTCGCGCGTACGTTTTTGGCAATCTGCAGGAATTCCTGGACATCTATCATGCGGGCACGATGGTGCTGCGTTGTGAACAGGATTTCTATGACATGACCTGGGCCTATCTGCAGCGCGCGGCGGCGGACCATGTGTTGCATACCGAAATCTTCTTTGATACCCAGACGCACACGGGTCATGGCGTGAGTGCCGATGTGGTCATCAGCGGCCTGCACCGGGCCTGCGTCGATGCCCAGGCGCAACTCGGCATCAGCGCGAGCTTGATTCTGTGTTTCTTGCGCCATTTGAGCGAAGCCGAGGCGTTCGAGGCATTGGAGCAAGCCATGCCGCATCTGGACAAGTTGGTGGGTGTGGGACTGGCATCCAGCGAGCTGGGTCATCCGCCCGAGAAATTTGCCCGAGTGTTTGCCAAGGCGCGTGGACTGGGCCTGCACCTCGTCGCCCATGCGGGTGAAGAAGGGCCTCCGGCCTATATCTGGAGCGCGTTGGATGCTCTCAAAGTTGAGCGCATTGACCACGGTGTGCAGGCCATGAAGGATGCCGCATTGGTGGCGCGCCTGGTCAAAGACAAGATACCGCTGACGGTGTGCCCGCTGTCCAACCTGAAACTGCGCGTCTTCCCCCAACTGGCGCAACACAACCTGGTTCAGATGCTTGACGCCGGTCTGGTCGCCACTGTCAACTCCGATGACCCCGCTTATTTTGGCGGCTACGTCAACGAGAACTTCACCCAGACGTTTGCGGCACTGCAACTGACGGCGCAGCACGCTTACCAGTTGGCACTCAACAGCTTTGAGGCCAGTTTTCTCGACGCCTCAGTCAAGCTGGCCTATCGCCATCGCTTGAACGAGTTTTTTGAAACGTTTGTTTGAGTGAAGTGGTTCTACAGGACTTGAACAGCCATTCATGCCGTCAAGGCGCTGGATGACGGATCAGGTCCTCAGTGACAGACGATCTCAGCGCACCGGCACCCAGAGTTGCAGGCGCGGCAGCATCATGCGGTAGGGTGCCAGCAGCAGGGCGGCCATGAGCCATTTGATGCTCAGGTCGCCAGAGGCCAGCATCAGCCAGTTCATGTCCGAGCCATAAAAGGCCAGAAAGAAGAAGGTGCCCGTATCGACCACCGAGGCCACCGCTGAGCCGATCAGCGGCGCTTTCCACCATGAGCCCGCGCGCAGGCGGTTGAAGGCCACGATGTCGAGCAACTGGCCCAGAATGAACGCCATGCCCGACGCTAGGGCAATGCGCCAAGGTGCCAGCGCCAGTGACATCACCACTGCGATGGCAAAACCGGCCCAGGCGACGCGCCGGGCAGCGGCATTGCCAACGGCGCGATTGGTCAGGTCGGTAACCAGAAACGCGACAGGAAAGGTGAAGGCACCCCAGGTCAACCAGTCGTTGATCGGGAATTGCACCAGATAGTTAGAGGAGACGATGACCATCAGCATGGCCAAAATCGGCCGCCAGAGGGTCAAAAGAGGGGTACGGTTGGGAGAAGTCATTGGGCAATTATCGCAGCGCAGCACGATGCCTGCTCACTGGCTGGAAATTGGGTAAGCTCTGGCCCCTATGAAAGCTTACCGATCCTCACTCCTGTATTTCCAACCTAGCAGCGAGCCGCGCCACAGTGTCATCTATGAAGAAGATGGTTTGTTGGTGGTTGGGCCCAACCACCAAGGCGTGCAGGTGGTGCAGGCCGTCGGTCCCTACCGCGACGTGGTTGCGCGCTATCCAGAGGTGTCGGTGCAGCACTTTCCCGGTCGCATCATCGCACCGGGTTTCGTGGATTTGCACAGCCATTACCCGCAAACCAACGTGATCGGCTCGCCAGCCGACGGCTTGCTGCCATGGCTGGAGAATTACACCTTTCCAGAAGAAAATCGCTTCTCAGCCCCCGAATACTGTGCGCAAGCAGCTGCATTTTTCGTAGCGGAGATGCTGCGCCATGGTGTGACCACGTCGCTGACGTTTGCCACCTCGCATCCGGCCTCGGTGCACGCTTTGTTCACCGAGGCGCAGCGACAACGCCTGCGCATGATTACCGGCCTGTGCCTGATGGACCGGCACGCACCGCCGGATTTGCTAAACCGGCCTTGCCGTCCTGGCGGCACCGACGCCACCGAGCAAAGCCTGATCGACTCCGAAGCCCTGCTGAAGCAGTGGCACGGCGTGGACCGACTGGGCTACGCCATCACACCACGTTTTGCGCCCACCAGTACCGATGCACAGTTGCATGGCGCTGGTGCGCTGGCGGCACGCTACCCGGATGTCTGGATTCAGTCCCATGTGGCAGAAAACCATGAGGAGGTTGCCTGGGCGCGCGACCTTTTTCCGACCTCAGACAGTTACCTGTCTACCTACGCTGACTTTGGCCTGCTGCGCCAGCGCGCTATCTATGCGCATTGCATCCACTTTGACGATGCTGATCGTGTGCTGATGCGCGACTCTGGCGCAGCCGCAGCCGTCTGCCCCACGAGCAACCTGTTTTTGGGTAGCGGTTTTTTTGACTACGCTGGGGCGGATCGGGCAGGGTTCCACTACGGACTGGCCAACGACGTGGGCGGTGGCACCAGCTTCAGTCCATTTCACACCATGCTTGCGGCGTACTACGTGGGGCGTGAGGGTCAGACCAAGACGGGTCTGTCGTTGTCACCCCAGCAACTCTGGTGGCAGCATACGGCAGGTGCGGCGCAGGCACTGGGCTTGAGCGGCGTTGTTGGCAACTTGCAGCCCGGCTGCGAGGCAGATTTTGTGGTGCTCAATCCGAAAGCTACGCCACTCTTAGAGCGCCGCACGGCGCAGGCCAGCAACCTGGACGAATTGCTGTTTGCGATGATTGTGCTGGGTGATGATCGGCTGGTGGAACAGACGGTGATTTCGCAGGCTTTTTAGCCTTCTAGCCCAGATAATATAAGGGCTAGAAGCTATGAATACTGAAAATTTGAAGGTGCCAATTAGCTGCTGTTGATGCGTGGTAGCCGTCCCATGCAGCCTGCTTACAATCTGGCCAATTCCAGGAGACCAATTCCCCATGAGCATAAAAAGCGACAAATGGATCCGCCGCATGGCTGAGCAACACGGCATGATCGAGCCCTTCGAGCCTGGCCAGATTCGCCAACGCGACGGCAACAAAATCATCAGCTACGGCACCAGCAGCTATGGCTATGACATTCGCTGCGCCCCTGAATTCAAGGTCTTCACCAATATCCACAGCACGGTGGTGGACCCGAAGAACTTTGACGAGAAGAGCTTTGTTGATTTCAACGAAGAAGTCTGCATCATCCCGCCCAACAGCTTTGCGCTGGCGCGCACCATGGAGTACTTCCGTATTCCGCGCAATGTACTCACCGTTTGTCTGGGCAAAAGCACCTATGCGCGTTGCGGCATCATCGTCAACGTGACGCCTTTCGAGCCCGAGTGGGAAGGCTATGTGACACTGGAGTTCTCCAACACCACGCCGCTGCCTGCCAAGATCTACGCAGGTGAAGGCTGCGCCCAGGTGCTGTTCTTTGAGAGCGATAAGGACGATGTGTGCGAAACCAGCTACAAAGACCGTGGCGGCAAGTACCAGGGGCAACGCGGCGTGACCCTGCCCAAGGCGTGAACCGGCTCGCATTCGCATGAAGTGGGAAGGTAACCGCCAGTCAGACAATGTGGAAGACCGCCGCGATGAGGGTGGATCATCTGGCGGTGGGGGTTTGGGTGGCCGGCATATCGGCATTGGCTCCATCGTCATCGCGCTGGTAGCCTCGTATTTCCTGGGTGTCAATCCGATGACGGTGCTGAGTCTTCTCAGCGGTGGCAGCCCGGTGCCGCAAACTCAGTCTGCGCCAGCCCATAAGCCTCCGGCAGGCGATCACTTGGCAACCTTCGTTTCCACCGTGTTGGCCGATACCGAAGATGTCTGGACCGACGTTTTTGCGCAAAGCGGTGGTACCTACCAGAAGCCCAAACTGGTGCTGTTTCGCGGTTCCACGCCCACCGCTTGCGGACAGGGGCAAACCGCCATGGGGCCGTTTTATTGCCCTGCCGACCGTAAGGTTTATATTGACCTGGGTTTTTACGAAACACTGAAGAATCAGCTTGGTGCGCCCGGCGACTTCGCCCAGGCCTATGTGATTGCCCATGAGGTAGGCCACCATGTACAAAACCTGCTGGGCATCAGCGAGAAAATGGACCAGATGCGTGGGCGTGTTAGCCAGGTGCAATACAACGCCCTGAGTGTGCGTTTGGAACTGCAGGCTGACTGCTTTGCCGGTGTCTGGGCCAATCGTGCGCAGGCCTCGCGCCAGTTGCTTGAGGCGGGTGATGTGGAAGAGGCCATGAACGCTGCTGCGAAGATTGGAGACGACGCGTTGCAGCGAGCGCATGGTGGCCAGGTGGTGCCTGATAGCTTCACCCACGGCACCAGTGCCCAGCGCCAGCACTGGTTTGATACCGGGTTCAAAAACGGCAGTGTTCAGCGCTGTGACACCTTCGCGGCGCGCCAACTTTGACGCTTGGGCGATAATGAGGCTTTGCTCCAGCCCTTGGAGCGACACCAGCTATCGGATGGGTAGCAACTGAAACTGGCTCTGAATGACCGACCTGACCCCTGATTTGATTCCCGAACTGAGTGATGAGACACTCCCCATGGCCTTTGCGCAACTGCAACTGGCCGCCCCGCTGGCCCGCGCTGTGGCAGAGATGGGTTACGAGACCATGACGCCGATCCAGGCGCAGGCTATCCCCGTGGTGCTACAAGGCCGTGACGTGATGGGTGCCGCACAAACCGGCACTGGCAAAACCGCCGCATTTGCCTTGCCGCTGCTGCAACGCATGCTCCGGCATGAAAACGCGTCTACTTCACCCGCGCGCCATCCTGTGCGTGCGCTTGTGTTGCTGCCCACGCGTGAGCTGGCCGATCAGGTGGCTGAACAGGTCAGCCTGTATGGCAAATACACCAACTTGCGCAGTACGGTGGTGTTTGGCGGCATCGACATGAAGCCGCAAACGCTGGAGTTGAAAAAAGGCGTGGAAGTCCTGGTGGCAACGCCCGGACGCTTGCTGGACCACATTGAAGCTAAGAACTGTGTGCTCAATCAGGTGGAGTATGTGGTGCTGGACGAAGCTGACCGCATGCTTGACATCGGGTTTTTGCCCGACTTGCAGCGCATTCTGAGCTTTCTGCCCAAGCAGCGTACCACCTTGCTGTTTTCTGCAACGTTCTCGCCCGAGATCAAGCGGCTTGCTAACAGTTACCTGCAAAATCCGGTGACGATCGAGGTGGCGCGCTCCAACGCCACAGCGTCCACGGTGGAACAGCACTTTTACAGTGTCGGTGACGATGATAAACGTCATGCACTGCATCAGATCCTGAAACAGCGCGAGCTCAAACAGGCCTTTGTATTTGTCAACAGCAAGCTCGGGTGTGCCCGACTGGCCCGATCACTGGAGCGTGAGGGCCTGAAAACCACCGCACTGCATGGCGACAAGAGCCAGGACGAACGCCTGAAAGCCTTGGAGTCTTTCAAAAAAGGTGAGGTGGATTTGCTGGTGTGCACCGATGTGGCCGCGCGTGGGCTCGACATCAAGGACGTGCCGGCGGTGTTCAACTTTGACATCCCTTTCCACGCTGAAGATTATGTGCACCGTATTGGGCGCACCGGGCGAGCTGGTCAATCCGGTCTGGCGGTGAATTTTGTGTCCAAGAGTGATGCGCGCCTGGTCGCGGACATTGAAAAATTGCTCAAAACCAAGATTGATCTGGAAGCCATGGAGTTTGAAGAGGACTTGCCGGACATCCGCAAACAGGGCCACATCAACGATGGCAGGCGCATGTATCAGCGCGAGGCTGGTGATGTCGCACGCGACGAGTTCCCGGCACGCAGGCGTGAGCCGCGCAGTGATTTCAGGCGCAGCAATGCGGCACCTGTCGATCCGTTCTTTGACAAGCCTTATGAGCCTTCTTTGTCGCCAGATGCGGCTCCTTCCTGGGAGGCGGCGGCGGCTCGCCCGGGTGTGCGCACCATCTCGAGCAACATCAAATCCAAACGCAAAGTGGCGGCGTTGTTCTCGCCAGCCTGAGCGCGTGCCTCAAGTGCCAGGTTTTTGAGCCTGAGGGCACGGCACTTGAATCAATTCATGCGCTGTTTCGTGTTCACCTTGACAGAGCTTGAGCGCGCTTAAACAGCCACCCCACACGCAGCCGGTGTCCAGTGCCAGCACGTCGGTGCGGTCCAGCCAGCCCAGCGTGGACCAATGGCCGAAGGCCACGCACACGTCGGCGCTTTGCCGACCAGGTACGTCATACCACGGCAGGTAACCAGGGGGGGCCGCGTCGGCCCCGTCTGATACCGAAAACTCCATCTCACCTTTCCGTGTGCAAAACCGTAGTCGCGTCAGGGCGTTGACAATAACTCTTAGCCGGTCCACACCGGTCAGCTTGTCGTTCCAACCGGTGGGCGCGTTGCCGTACATCTGATGCAGGAAATTCGACAAATCCGGGCCACGCAAAACCGACTCAACTTCTCTGGCGAGTGCAATAGTTTTCATAGCGTTCCATGAAGGCAGGACACCGGCATGAACCATTAGATAGTCTATATCTTGGTGCCGTTGCAAGATCGCCATAGGTTGCTGGCGCAACCAGTCCAGCATGGCGGCACGGTCCGGCGCGTTGAGCACGGCATCGAGCGTGTCCTTGCGGCCAGGTTTGCGCGCGCCGTGTGCTGCGGCCAGCAGGTGTAGGTCATGGTTGCCCAGAACGCATTGCACCGCCGTACCGTAAGACATCAGGCTGCGTAATACACCGACGGAGTCGGGCCCGCGGTTGACCAGATCACCCAACAAAAACAAAGTGTCGCGGCTGGGGGAAAAGGAAATCTCGTGTAGCAAGCGCTGCAGCGCAGTATTGCAGCCCTGGACGTCGCCAATCAGGTAAAGTGCCATGATGATGATTGTCGTTTGCCGCGCATGGAATTTTTGCTGATTGTCTTTTTGACCTTGCTTAATGGCGTATTTGCCATGTCCGAGCTGGCGCTGGCGGCCAGCCGCAAGTCACGGCTGAACGCGATGGCAGAGGACGGTGACAAGGGTGCCCAAGCTGCATTGACATTGTTGAACAATCCAAACCAGTTTTTGTCAACGGTGCAAGTTGGTATCACGTCCATTGGCGTGCTCAACGGCATTGTGGGTGAAGCAGCTTTCAGCGAGAGGCTGGCACACTGGTTGCACACGCTGGGGATTGCCGAAAAGGCTTCCGCTGTTTCGGCCACGGCG
This sequence comes from Rhodoferax sp., assembly GCA_031291305.1. Lineage (GTDB taxonomy): Bacteria > Pseudomonadota > Gammaproteobacteria > Burkholderiales > Burkholderiaceae_C > Rhodoferax. Next base: position 55,898 of record JARLJH010000020.1, read on the forward strand.
CTGGTGGTCACGCTGATCACCTTCACCACCATTATTTTTGGTGAGTTGGTTCCCAAGCGCATCGGTCAACTTTACCCTGAGCCGGTGGCACGTTGGGTAGGTCGTCCCATGCTATGGTTGGCCCGCGCGGCAGGGCCATTTGTGAAACTGCTGTCTGGCACCACGGCAGCCACTTTGCAGCTGCTGCGTATCGATACCAACGCCGCACGGCCCATGACCGAGGAAGAAATCTCCGCCAGTCTGGAAGAGGGGGTGGATGCCGGTGTGATCGAAGAGCACGAGCATCAGATGGTGCAAAACGTGTTCAGCCTCGATGATCGACCACTGACTTCATTGATGGTGCCTAGCGCTGAAGTGGATTGGTTGGATGCCAGCACGACTGTGGCCGGTAGTCTGCAAAAGGTGGGCACAGATGGTGCTCAAAAGTCACATTCCTGGTACCCGGTGTGCCGGGGGTCTCTGAACGATGTCATTGGCAAGATCAGTGTGGCACGTCTGCTGGAACTCGGGGCTGACAGCACCGGAACGCTGGCAGACTATGTAATGCCAGCCGTGTTTGTGCCGGAGACGCTCAGTGGTATGGAACTACTGGAGCAGTTTCGCGCCAAAGTGGGACGTATGGTGCTAGTGGTGGATGAGTATGGTGTCGTGCAGGGCCTGCTGACTCCCTATGACTTGCTTGAAGCCATTACGGGTGAGCTGCAGCCAGGCCTTCAGACCGATGCCTGGGCCACGCAGCATGACGATGGAAGTTGGCTGCTGGACGGGTTGATGCCTGTCAACGAGCTTAAGGCGCGCCTGGATATTGATGACCTGCCCGATGAGGACCGGGGTCGCTACAACACCCTGGCCGGGCTGTTGATGGCCGTCAGTGGGCATTTGCCGGTGGCGGGGGAGCAAATAGTTTGCGAGGGCTGGCTGTTTGAGGTGGTTGACCTGGACGGCAAGCGCATCGACAAGGTACTGGCCCACAAGCTACCTGGCGAGCTGTAACTCCGTTCGCATCTGGCCTCATGCGCGACCAGCAAGCTCGTAGGCGAGCAAGCCCAACATTTCGTGTAGGGCCACACGCCATTTTTTCACCCCCTCGTCCATGGCGTATTGCGTCCACGGTGTCTCCAGACCCGTACGGAAGTCAACTGGGTAAGCGGTGACGGTCCAGCCCGCTTTCCGAAATACTGCCATGGCGCGTGGCATATGGTAGGCCGATGTCAATAGCAACCAGGGCTTTGTGGCATCAACGCCAGGGAGTTGCTTGCTCATGACTGCATTGTCGTAAGTGGTGCGCGACGCCGATTCCAGCAATAGTTTGGAGGATGGCAAGCCCTGACCTTGAAAAAACAGTCGGGCGCGCTCAGCCTCGGACAGTCCGGTGGCAAATAGCTCGCCTTCGCCTCCGGTAAACAGCACTTTTAGATGCGGCTGATGGCGTATCAGCGGGGCAACCTCGGTCATCCGTTCCGCAGCTTCGTTCAGGGCGCTTTGCCCCGGTACTGTCCAGACGTAGGCTGGCTCCAGTGCACCGCCCAGTACGATCACGCCCGTATAGGCGCTCCAGTCTTGAGTCGGGCTGGCTGCGGGGTATTGCCTTTCGAGATGGCGCAGGGCGGCGTCGGGCAAAGGCTCCCAGCCCAAGAGAAGCAGCAACGCAAGTGCGGCGGCGTTCGCCCTCACGGCCCAGTCTGGCCTGTTTGGGGTTAGTAACAATCCAGCAAGCAGCAGTAGCGCAACCCACGCCAGTGGTTGGGTTAAAAACAAAAAGAATTTCCCGGTGAGAAACATACAGCGGGTGTTAGGGAAGCGTCAAATTCAAGCAGGGCCAAAAAGGATGATCAAGATCAACGAATTGTTAATAAATAATTAATTATTGAGATGCAAGGATATACTTCCCCGCAGCAAAACACGTTTCAGCGTCTTTCAGACTTGACTCTACAGTGTATTGAAGGCGCGTCCCACGAATCAATTGAACGGAAGTTGCGATGACCCTACCGATTGAAGCCATGAATACATTGCGCGACCGGCGCGCAAAGATCACCAACAACATCCCGCCTGAAAAGCTTGAGGCCTTGCATGCCAAGGGCATGCTGTCGGCGCGGGAGCGGGTGGAGACACTCTTTCTGGAAGGTTCTTTTCAGGAACTTGGCATGCACGCACACCACAACGCGGTGTCGTTTGGCATGGCAGGGCGTGAGTTGCCTACCGACGGCGTGATCACAGGGACCGGTTATGTGGGCGACATGCAGGTGGCTGCATTCAGCCAGGACTTTCAGGTGTTGGCGGGCACCATGGGCAAGATGCAGGCTCGCAAAATCGTTCGTCTGATGCGCCACGCGCTACGTGTGGGTGTGCCGATGGTGGCGTTTAAAGATTCGGGTGGCGCACGCATTCAGGAAGGCGTTGACGCTCTGTCGGGCTATGGTGACGTGTTCTATTACAACGTCATGCTCTCTGGTGTGGTGCCGCAAATTGCCGTGGTTCTTGGACCTTGCGCCGGGGGGGCCGCCTACTCTCCTGCGCTAATGGATTTTGTCATCATGGCGCGCCACAACGCGTACATGTTCTTGACCGGCCCCGAAGTCATCAAGGCTGTGACCGGACGCACTACGACCATGGATGAGGTGGGCAGTGCTGAGATGCATGCTTCGGTCAGCGGTAACGTTCACTTCATTGCAGAGGATGACCAGCATGCCATTGCTCTGGTCAAAGGCCTGCTGTCCTACCTGCCACCCAACAACACTGAAGACCCGCCGCATGACTTGACGATGCCCATTGACGAGATCGTTGATGAGGGCATGAAGGACCTGATTCCGGCCGAGTCTTCCGAACCTTTGGACATGCAGGCTGTGATTCGTCGTCTGGTGGACAAAGGAGAACTGCTGGAAGTCCATGCGAATTTTGCGCGCAATGTGATTGTTGGTTTTGCACGCATCTCTGGCGTGGTGGTGGGGGTCGTGGCTAATCAACCCATGGTGATGGCTGGTGCTCTGGACATGGACGCTGCTGACAAGATTGCCCGCTTTGTGCGCACCTGCAATGTTTTCAACATACCGCTGATCACCTTGGTGGATGTGCCTGGATTTTTGCCTGGTGTCGAGCAGGAGCGTGGCGGCATCATCCGCCACGGTGCCAAGATGCTGCATGCTTTTGCTTCTGCCACGGTACCCAAACTTACCGTGATTTTGCGCAAATCTTATGGTGGCTCCTACTTGGCCATGTGCAGCCAGGAGATGCGCGCCGACATGGTGTACGCTTGGCCGTCGGCCGAAATCGCTGTCATGGGGGCGGAGGCCGCAGTGAAGATTCTTTACCGCAAGGAAATCAAGGAAGCGGCAGACGGTAAGGCCAAAGCAGCGGAATTGACCAAGCAGTATCGTGAAGAGTTTGCTTCGCCTTATGCTGCAGCGTCCAACTTTTACATCACTGATGTGATTGATCCGGCTGATACACGCTGGACACTGGCGTTGGCACTGCGAAAGACTCTTGGGAAACGCGAATTGCGTCCCGGCAAGAAACACGGCAACATGCCGCTCTAGCCCCTCAATCATCACCAAGGATATTGCTCATGTTGGTCGGCGAGTCAGCACTTTTTTCTTTACAGGTCTATGGCATCGCCATTGTCATTGCCATGTTGGCAGCGGTGCTGATCAAAGTTCTGGTGATGGTCACGGGTCGGCTCGAACGCGGCGTCGCGGCCAAATCAGTGCCGCAGGGTGCTGTTTGTCCGGTGGCCCAGGGCATTCCTGATGAAGACGTTGCGGCCTTGACAGCCGCCATTTATGCGGCTATTGGGCCACACCTCATTCTGCATATATCTCCCACCAGCCGCACTTGGTCAAGCCACGGGCGGGCAGCACAACACACTTCGCATGCCGTCCTTCAACGGCCTCAACACTGAAACTGGAACTCACCATGACCCGACTTTTCAAAGTAACTGTCAACGGCCGCGAATACGATGTGGCGGTACTGGAGATGACACCCGGAGCTGCGCCGACCGCAGGGGCGACCATGGCTGCGCCCGGATTTTCCGGCGACGCCAGTACGGGTGCTGCGCCCGCCGCTCCTGTGCCGGTGGCCACTCATGCCACTGCACCCTCCGGTGCGGCAACCTCGGGTGATGAGGTCGCGCAGCTCGGCGGTGTCGTGGTGCAGATCGATGTCAGAGTCGGCCAGACGGTGACGCAAGGTCAGAGCTTGCTGGTTCTGGAAGCCATGAAGATGAAAAACCATTTGCTGGCCAGCCGCGCTGGTCAGGTCACCCGGGTTCTGGTGGCCGCGGGTGACGCGGTTGAGGCCGGTCAACCCCTGCTGACCATCCAGTAGGCTACCAACGAGTCCGTCAAGTTGATCCATCTCAATTTTCTTGACCTCTTCCAGGGTGTTGCCACCCTGGCCGCGGCCGAGCCGAAAATCATGTTTGGCCGCATCTTTTTGATGCTGCTGGGCTTTCTGTTGATCTACCTGGGCGCCAAAAAGGTTCTTGAGCCACTGTTGATGATTCCGATGGGGCTGGGCATGTCGTCCGTCAACGCGGGTGTCATGTTTCTCGAAGGCGGCAAAGCCGGCACGTTGTTTGTTGACCCACTGGTTTCCAGCCCCGTTGACGTGATCAACGTCCTGCAAATCAACTGGCTGCAACCGATTTACACGCTGACGTTCAGCAATGGCCTGATCGCCTGTCTGGTGTTCATGGGCATTGGCGTGCTACTGGATGTGGGTTATGTCATGGCACGGCCGTTTCAAAGCATGTTTATTGCCCTGTTTGCCGAAATGGGCACCTTTGCCGTCTTCCCGCTGGCCATTGCGCTGGGCCTGACCGCGCCTGAGGCCGCGTCGGTGTCCACCATTGGCGGAGCGGATGGCCCGATGGTGCTGTTCACCTCTTTGATTCTGGCTAAACAACTGTTTGTTCCCATCACCGTGGTGGGCTACCTGTATCTTGGATTGACCTACGGTGGCTACCCGTACCTGATCAAATGGCTGGTGCCCAAGCATATCCGTGGCATCAGTATGGCTGCAGATCGAGGCCCCAGCATCAGTCGGTCGCAAAAACTCGTGTTTGCGGTCGTTGCCTGCACCTTGTTGTGTTTGCTGTTTCCGGTGGCTGCACCGCTGTTCTTCTCGCTGTTTGTCGGCGTGGCCGTGCGCGAAAGCGGTTTGGAGTCGTTCACCAAGCTACTCAGCGAAACGGTTCTGTATGGTGCCACGTTCTTCCTTGGTCTGACGCTTGGCGTGCTGTGCGAAGCCAATACGCTGTTGGAGCCGACGGTCCTGAAGTTGCTGCTGCTGGGTATGATGGCCCTGCTGATTTCGGCCCTGGGTGGCTTGCTGGGTGGATACATCCTTTACTTTGTAACAGGTAAAAAGTTCAACCCGATCATCGGGATTGCGGGTGTCAGCTGTGTGCCCACTACTGCCAAGGTGGTGCAAAAAATCGCCACCGAGGCCAACCCGTCAGCCATCATCCTGCCGCAGGCATTGGGAGCCAATATCAGCGGCGTGATCACCAGCGCCATCATTGCCGGAGCGTTTGTCAGCTTGCTGCGATAGGCGCCTGTGTGCTGCAAGCCGCTGACGTACTTAAGATTTGCATAAGTTGGCCCAAGTACATTTGGATTCGGGCTAACGCCCCAGTGTGATGTTCACCATGCTGCTTGCAAAATTTGACCCAGCCTAACCCGCTGGGTTCTTTTTTGCCCAGAAGCGCTTGCGGTGGTGAACTGCCAGCACCACCGCTCAGGTGATGAGACACCGGTAGCCACAGCTTTATATAGAAAATAGGCCTGTAGCCCTTATTTATAAAGGGTACGATGCTTCAAAAAATGTAGCTTCTGCATTGCAAGGAAGGGCATGCCTTAATGCCCGAACAGCCCCTTGAGCGCATCACTGACCTTGTCTTTCAGCACGCCTGCGGCCTTGGTTTGGGTTTCTTTCACTTTCTCATCCCCTCGGGCTTCGTGCTCGGCTTTCTTTGCTTCAACCTGGGCCTTGGCGGCGTCTTGCAGCATGGTTTAACGTTTCGCTGGTCTGGCTCAAGGCCATAATTGGCGGTTCTATAAGGAGACAAAATGAAGGCCTTCCAAGAGTACTACCCCGAAAACCTGTCACATTGTTATGGCTGTGGCGCCAAAAACGACCATGGCCACCGCATCAAAACCTATTGGGATGGTAACGAGACCGTGACCCGTTTCACCCCCGAGCCGTATCACACCGCCGTCCCGGGCTACACCTATGGTGGCCTGCTGGCGTCGTTGATCGACTGCCATGGCACGGGCACAGCGGCGGCGGCCATGTACCGCCAGGAAGGACGCGAGATGGACAGCCTGCCATCCTTCCGATTTGTCACGGGTTCATTGCATGTGGATTATTTGAAGCCCACGCCCATCGGCGGAGAACTGGAAATTCGTGGTCGCATCAAGGAGATCAAGGGTCGCAAGGTGGTGGTGGAAGCCACCGTTTACGCCGGTGGCGTGGCGACCGCACGGGGCGAAGTGGTGGCCATCCAGATGCCGGAGAATTTTGGCGCGGCGGCCTGATTCAAGGTTGCGTCAACGGGTCGATTCGGCCTGCGGTGTGGTCGTTGCCCCGAGCAGGTTTGAATAGCGTAAAGCCTGAGCCTGGAAGCGTTCCAGCGCCGGTGTTGGGCGCTTGTCCTGATGCACAACAAGATAACACTGACGTGTCATCCGGGGCATCGGGGTGCTGACCACCTGCAGGCGCCTGGCTCCGATGAAGTCGCCCACTACCCATTGCGACAGACAGGCCAGCCCCAAGCCTTCGGCGGCGGCCTGCATGATGGCCTGCGAGCTTCCCATGACGATGCTGCGCCGGTAGGAGTGCAGGTAGGGCAGCAACAAGTGGTCGGTCGTTTCGCGCGTGCCCGACCCCAGTTCGCGCAGCAACCAGACTGCCTTGCGCAGCGCGTCCAATGACATCGCCGCTGGTTCGACAGCACCCGCACCCGTTTCTGCCAAGCCGTTGTTACGCGCATAGTCAGGCGCGCAGACCACCAGCAATTCATCCTGCAACCAGGGCGTCATCGTCAGCATCGGCTGGTGCGAGGGGCCTTCAATCAGGCCGATATCCAGTTCAAAAGCGGCTACTGCATCGCAAATGGTCTCGGTGTTGCCGATCACGATATGCGACTGCCAGGCGCTGCTTTGGTCGTGCTGCTGTTGCAGAAACCGCCCCAGCAGCTTGGGCAACACGTCGTTGCCGATGGTGGTGCTGGCCCCAATGCGCAGCGACTGGGCCTGTGCCAGCCCGTCTTTGGCGGTTTGTTCGATGGACATGGCGCAGTCGAGCATGCCTTGCGCTTGCGGCAGCAGTGTGCGGCCGTTGTCATTGAGCAGCAGGCGTTTGCCGACACGGTCGAACAAGCTCAGTGACAGCAGTCGCTCCAATTCATTAATGGCGGAGCTGGTGGCGGACTGGGACAGGGACAGTTCAACGCTGGCGGCTGTGGTGCTGCCACAACCCACCACGGCGACGAATATTTGAAGTTGACGCAGCGTCAGGCGAAGGACTGGCATGAATGGAGGTTTATATAGCGATTAAGTAGGTAAATACTACCTGAATTACCTGTTTTACAGATTGATGGTGGCGACTTAAATTTGATCGCATCTTGTTCATCCTTGTTAAAACACCATGACGCATTCTTCGACGGTTAACCTTTCCAACCCTCAAATTCTCAGCGCCCGGGCGCTGGCCGCGCTACAACACTTTGGGCCGGGCTTGCTGCTCAGCGCTGCTTTGGCAGGTGCCGGTATGGCCTTGGGTGGCATCGGCTGGCTGCAAAACCATGGTCTGAGCGCGCTGACCATGGCGATTCTGTTGGGGATGTTGGTGGGTAACACGGCGTATCCACACCTGGCAGGGCATTGCGGTGCGGGCGTGAATTTTTCCAAGCAGCGTCTGCTGCGTCTGGGCATCATCCTGTACGGCCTGCGCCTGACCTTGCAGGACATTGGTCATGTCGGCTTGAGCGGCGTGCTGATTGATGCGCTGGTTTTGAGCTCGACCTTCACCCTGTCTTACCTGTTGGGCACACGCTGGCTCAAGCTGGACCCGAAGGCGGCGATGCTGATTGGTGCGGGCAGTTCCATCTGCGGCGCTGCGGCGGTGATGGCCACCGAGCCGGTGCTGCGCGCCCGCGCCGAGCACGTCACCGTGGCGGTGGCCACGGTGGTGGTGTTTGGCACGTTGGCGATCTTTTTGTACCCGGCCTTGTTTGAACTCAACCAGCATTGGCAGGTGATTGGTGGTGGGAGCACCGGCTTTGGCATTTACACGGGTTCGACCATTCACGAAGTGGCGCAAGTGGTGGCGGCTGCCCGCTCGGTGGACAGTGCGACTGCCGATACCGCCGTCATCACCAAAATGGTCCGGGTGATGATGCTCGCGCCGTTTCTGATTGGCTTGTCAGCCTGGCTGGCGCGCGACCAGGCCCATGCCCACGAGCCGGGTCAACACACGGGCACCACGAAGCAAAAGTCAAAGATCACCATCCCCTGGTTCGCCTTCGCCTTCATCGCCGTGGTGGTGTTCAACTCGTTCCAATGGTTGCCCAAGCCGGTGGTCGCGGTGGCAACCGATGTCGATACCGTCCTGCTGGCCATGGCCATGGCTGCTCTGGGGTTGACCACCCACCTGTCATCGGTTCGCAAGGCAGGTTTCAAGCCGCTGTTGTTGGCAGGCGTGCTGTTTGCCTGGCTGGTGGTGGGTGGCGCGCTGATCAACCATGGGGTGTCCGCGCTGGGTACGACTTGGTGACTTGAACGTGGGGTGAATGCCATCGTCGGCACTGGCGGCGTTTCCTGGTGCGAGTCAAAGTGCTGTGTGCGGATAGAAGACCGCTCCGGACCACTACGCACGCCAGGGCGACCGGGTCAGGCGCATGCGGTTTTGGGACCCAATCACGCGCGGGGCAACGTGGATCAGTACGCCAATACCTGAGGCGCGCGCCTTGGGCCCCAAAGCCCGGTCGCCAGACCCGATCACCCTGGCTCAACTGTGTCGGTGAAGACGGATGTGATAGCAAAACCAACGCGATTCCCTATCATAAAATGACTTGATGCTATCAAAACAGATGCATGTTTTGCCTCGTTTACCCCTGTCGCCCGGGTTTCTTCTGACTCTGTGCGATTTCAAACGCCCTTGAGGCGGGGTGGCTGGGTCAGGTGACCGGGCTTTGGGGGGAAATGCGTGCGCCCTGGGCTTCTCGCATACGACGACCTACCCCCGCGCGTGCTTTCCCCCCAAAACCGCATGCGCCTGACCCAGTCGCCACGCCGTGCGTCGATGATGTCTGTTCAACGCCCTGGACGCTCCTAAAATCCACCTTCCGCCACTGGCTTACCGACAGAACCACACCATGAACTTTTGGGATCAACGCTTTGCCGAGCCGGGCTTCAAATATGGCCTGGAGCCCAATGCTTTTGTGGCGCAACAGGCCGCGCTTCTGGCACCCGGCAGTCAGCTGCTGTTGCCCGGCGATGGCGAGGGTCGCAATGGGGTCTGGCTGGCGCAGCAGGGGCACCACGTGACCTCGGTCGATCTGTCTGCCGTGGGCCTGAAAAAAGCCGCTGATCTGGCAGCCCAGCGCGGCGTGACGCTCAACACGCAACTCGTCGACCTGGCGCACTGGGCACCGGAGCCGGGCCGTTTTGACGCCGTCATGATCATCTTTACCCACCTGCCTGACAGTATCCGCCAAGCGGCACACCGGCGGCTGGCGCACGGCCTGAAACCCGGCGGGAGAATGATCATCGAGGTTTTTCATCCCGAGCAAATGCGTTACCAAAGCGGTGGGCCGCGCGACGTGTCCATGCTTTACAGCCCCGAACAGTTGACGGATGACTTTGCCGGTCTGCTGGTGCCCGAGCAGGTCTGGCATGGTGAAATCCACCTGTCGGAAGGTCCGGGTCATCAAGGGCCCGCTGTGGTGACGCGCTGGGTGGGCCAAAAGGTTTAAGGAAAAATGGCCTGTAGCCCTAGTATTTAAAAGGTTTATAGCTCTCTATTTTGTAGTATTTATTCAGGAGAATGTTGATGAAGACAGCCCACGATCTGGTCAGTGCCGCCAAGTCCCGCGTGCGGGAAGTGTCCGTGCAGGACGCCGAACACGCCATCAGCGAGGCCGATGTGCTGGTCGATGTGCGCGAGGCCGACGAATTTGCTGCTGGGCATCTGGCGGGCGCGATCCATGTGTCGCGCGGCATGCTGGAATTCAAGTTCAGCGCCAATCCGGCGCTGCAGCCGCGTGACCTGAAGGTGGTGCTGTACTGCAAGACCAGTGGTCGCGCCGCGCTGGCCGCCAGTGCCCTGCAGGAGATGGGTTACCTGGATGTGCAATCCATTGCGGGTGGTTTTGACGCCTGGGTGGCTGCGGGCAAGCCGGTTGTCAAACCCGAGGCGCCGTCGTTCGAGTAAGCGTCGGTCAAGGTCGCTTAGGATGTGGCAAGGAATAACACCCCGGTTTGCAGCAAGGAGTTGGGATGCGTGGCTAGGCGCAAAGCGTGCCGTTTAGCTCTGCTAAACAAGCGATTTGCAACGACGCTGAGCGCCCAAATCCGCCGCGGCAAATTGGGGAAGTTATTTCTTGCCACGTCCTTAGTCCAGTGCGCGGCCTTCGCCAGCTTCTTCGACGGTCTGCCCGTCGCGGATGTGGTAGATCCGTTGGAAGGTGGGAATGATCTTTTCATCGTGCGTGACGACGATGATGGCGGCCTGAAACTGGCGCGCCATCTGGTTCAGGATGCGCATCACGCCCAAGGCGCGTTCGCTGTCCAGCGGCGCGGTGGGCTCGTCGGCCAGAATCACCGGCGGGCGATTCGCCAGCGCCCGCGCAATCGACACGCGCTGTTGCTCGCCGCCTGAGAGCTGCGACGGCTCGGCACGGGCGCGGTGCTGCACATCCAGCGCCGTCAGCAGCTCCAGCGCGCGTGCCCGTGCGACCGGGTTGCTTTGGCCCGCCAGCATCGGCAGCAGTGCCACGTTGTCGGTCACGTCCAGAAACGGAATCAGGTAGGGCGCCTGAAAAATAAAGCCAATGCGGTCACGTCGCAGGGCGCGCAGGTCTTTGACGGTCCAGCCGTCCTCATAGATCACCTGATCGCCCAGCGTCATGCGCCCACGGGTGGGCTCAATGATGGCGCCCAGACATTTCAGCAGCGTGCTTTTGCCCGACCCCGACGGCCCGACCAGCCCCACCACTTCGCCGGGGGCAACCGTCATGTTGACGTTTTTCAGGGCCTCAACCGCGCTGTCACCCTTGCCGTAGACCTTGCGCAAACCCTCGATGTGGATCCCGCCGGAAGTGGCGCGGCCGTCCGCGTGGCCAGACGCAGTCCTGGCATTGGCTTGAGTGTTGGTGGCTTGAGATGGCATGGCTATCCAATGGCGGCGGCCGGATCGACCTTGAGCGCGACGCGAATCGCCAACGTGCTGGCCAGCGCGCAGATCAGCAGGGTGGCGATCAGCCCGATGACCGAGTCGCGCGGCAGCAGCAACACGTACTTGGGAAACACTGGCGCCCAGCTGGTGGCGACGATCTTGCCGACGATGAAGCCGATCAGGCCCAGCCCCAGCGCCTGCTGCAGGATCATGCCGGCAATGGTGCGGTTGCGCGTGCCGATGAGTTTGAGCACCGCAATCTCGCGGATCTTGCCCAGCGTCATGGTGTAGATGATGAAGGCCACAATGGCCGCGCTGACCACCGACAAAATCACCAGAAACATGCCGATCTGCCGCGCCGAGTTGGCAATCAACTTGGCCACCAGAATCTCTTCCATCTGCGCTCGGGTGAACACCTCCACATGCTTCCAGCGCCGCAATGGCTCGGCCACCTGTTCGCTTTGCCAGCCGGGTTGAAGCTGCACCAGAATGGCATTGACATTGTGGCTGCTGGCCTGCAGGCCTTGCACGGCTTCCAGCAAGCCGGGCACGCCGGGGCGGTTGAACGCCGGGTTGGCAGCGGTGCGGATGCGGTCATTCAGGATGGCGTCGTTGTCTTTCAAAAACTGCGCTTCCTGCGCGTCCTTGAGCGGGATGAACACCATCGGGTCGCCGCCCGAGGACACCATGCGCTGCGTCAGGCCGACCACTTTGTAGCTGTGGCGGCGCACGCGCAGGTCGTCGCCCAGTTTGAAGCCGGTTTTGATGTCGACCACCGCCTCGTAGTGGTCGCGCGTCAGTTGGCGGCCAGCCAGCAGGTAACCGGGCTCGCCGGGCTGGCCGGGTTCAATCCCCACCACCATCACGCGCACCTCGTCACCACTGGTTTTTTGCACCTGCTGGGTCAGGTAGGTGACGTTGGCGGCCTGGCCCACGCCGGGCATGCCGCGCACGCTGCGCACCACGTCGTCCTTGATGCTGGAGGATTCGGCGTAGGGGCCTTGAGTGTCTTTTTGCACCACCCACAGGTCGGCGCCGCTGTTGCTCAGCAGTGCCTGCGCATCGTCCACCATGCCGCGGTAGATGCCTGCCATGGACAGGGTCACGCCAATCAGCAAGCCAAGCCCCATGCCGGTCAGGACAAACTTGCCCCAGCTGTGCAGGATGTCGCGTCCGGCCAGACTGATCATGGCGCACCCGCTGGCTTGACCAAGGCGTCCACCACCTGGATGCGAGCGTCGGGCTGGAGCGCTTTTTCGCTGTAGACCACCACGCGGTCATCCTGGCTCAGGCCGCTGAGAATCTGCACCTGGCCGTCCAGACTTTGCGCGCCCAGTTTCACCGCTGCAAATTCGGGCTGATCGCCCTTGAGCCGCCAGACACCGGTTTGACCTTGCTGGCGCTGAATGCTGACGTTGGGCAGCAGCAGCGCTGGGGCGGTGGCGGGCAGGTGCAGCGTTACTTCTGCCATCTCGCCCACCGACACGCCGACTGGCGTCTGCTTGAACGCCACCTGGGCCAAGCGCTCTTCGGTCACGCTGTCGGCCAGCAGCTCGACGCGAGCCACTTGGCCGGGCAGGGCGGTTTGCGGCTGTGAGCGCAGCACGATGCTGGCTGACAGCCCGGTGGCAAGCCCCGCAGAGCGGCCCTGGTCCACCCGCAGTTTGACCCGCAGGCTGGCTGGGTCGATCAGGCGCAGCACTGGCTGCCCCGCCACCACGGTGCTACCCGCTTCGGCATCGCGGCTGGTGACCACCGCATCTGCCGGGGCGAGCAGGCGCACGTTGCCACGCTGCTGCACCAGGCCCGCGCGTTCGGCCTTCAGGCGGCTCAGATCCTGACCGGTGCCGCTCAGATTGGCCTGGGCGACTTGCAGGGCAGCATCGGCCGAGGCTTGCTCCTGCAGTTTGGCGTCCAGCGCACCTGCGCTGATGAAGTTCTGCCGGGCCAGGTCCTGATTGCGCCGGGTGTTGGCCGCGGCCAGGGCGCGCCGGGCTGTGGCGTCTTTCACCTGCGCCTGGGCGCTGAGCTGGGCGCTGTCTGCCCGGGCGATGGCCGCATCTTGCGCTGCCAGACGCTGGTCCAGATCAACCGGGTCCATTTCGGCCAGCAGTTGCCCGGCGTGCACCGTGTCACCCACATCGACCTTCACGCTGAGTACCCGGCCAGGCGCGGTGGGCCCCACCATCCAGCTGCGCTGCGCCTCCACCGTGCCAATGCCAAAGATGGCCGGGTTGAAACTGCCCTGCGCGGGCTGGCTGACGGTGACCTTGATGGGGGCCAGTGGCCCGGTGCGCAGCGACACATAGGCCACCGCGCCGATGAGCACCAGCGCCACCGCACCCAGGGTCAGTCGGCGCAGCAGAAGTTGTTGGGAGTTCATGGCGTTCCTTCGAAGGTGGCAGCGACATCGGCGCACAGGCCGCGCTGATAAATGGCAAACACGCCTGGCGCCAGGCGGGTCATGGCGGCAACATCGCCCGATATCAAGGCCTGCATCACCAAGCCTTGAATAGAACCAATAAATAGCACGCTAGCCCCTGTCAAATCTGCTTCAGCTGCTATCAAATGTTCTTGTTGCGCCTGAAGCAGCAAGCGCATCAACAGGGCGCGGTACTGTTGCATGAGCTGGCGCACACGGGCCTTGAGGGCGGTGTCCTGCGGTTGCTGCAGTTCCTGAAAAATCACCCGGGGCACACCCGGATAGTCCACCACAAACGCCACATGCGCCATGAACACAGCTTGCAAAGCGCGCAGGGACGGTGCCTGGGCGGCCACGTCCGGCGTTGCGTTTTGGGCAGCGGGTTCGCCCGCTTTGGCCGCCACTTCTTGCAGCCGCCCCATCAGCGTGGTGGTGGTCCAGTCCAGCGCGGCCAGCCAGATGGCTTCTTTGTTGGCAAAGTGCCGAAACACGGCCCCCTGCGTGATGCCGACCGCCTGCGCCAAGTCACCCGTGGTGATGTCGGCCGGGCTGCGATCAGCGGCCAAGCGCAAAGCCGCTTCCACCAGGCTGGCCTGGCGGACTTCGGTGCGTTGCTTGCTTGGCTTGTCGATGATTTCCATGATCTCTTAAGTAATTGATCTATTACTTATTGTAGGATTCAATCGATATACATACCAAATTCGACATCAGCCCTTTATGTATATAGGTATGCAGCTATACAAAAGATATTAGTCGAGTCGCCGTAAGCTGCGATCTGCGTCGTATAACCCGGCTTTAAGCGTTGTCTAAGTCACACCGCGCAAACTTGATCCATTGAGGTCTGGCGCTACTGCCACACCACCGTATTTCACCCGTCAAGGTCAAGCCAGGATGGGTTGCAAACCGTTTCCAGAAGGAAGTGCCATGAATATCCACCCCCTCGCCTTCAACGCTGCCACTGACAATAGTAATGTCAACGGTGCAGCTCCTTCGGTGGCTCAGCTCGTCGCGCAGGTCTACGAGGCAGCGCCCGTGGCAGAAAAAAGTCGCCTGCTGGAGCACCTGCTTCGTCCTCTGGGTGTGCTTGCGCTGGTGGCCGTGGCAGACGGTGTATTTGCAACGATTCGCTTTCGGGGTGGCTGGCCGCAGCTGCATGTCAGGCTTGAAGATGCGCAAGGCGTGCGCGCCAGCGACATCGCCACTCTGGTGGACTATGTTCAGCAGATCAGTGTGAATGCCATTGATGGTCTGGCTCAGGTCATCTCGATGTCGCCGATGGCGGTAACCTCGGCATCCGCAGCGCTCTTGTTGACGATGCTTGTTCAGCGTAGGTTAGGCCAACGCCATGGGTGAGGTACATCACCTTTGCCCTGGCTGCTTTGCCGTGCTGAATTTGTCGGCTATTCGCCGTCAGGCCGGTTGGCATCAGTCAAAGCGAGTGATCGCCAAGCGCCATCATTCGGAGCATGAGCGTTACGGTGCCTTTCGCTCTTTCTCGCAGGGCTTGGTCTAATTTCCTCACAACTGAAAGGCAGGTTCCCATGCAAGCGCCTCAATCAACATTCTTGCGACCCACCTGGGCCCATGGCGGCAAAGACATGGTGGGCACCGGCCTGGGTTCGGCGCGGCTTTGGTTCACCGTGGCCGAAGGCATTCTGACGGAAGTCTTTTACCCACGTATCGACATTCCGCAAATCAGGGACCTGGGTTTTATCGTCGCTGATGACCAGGGATTCTGGGTAGAACTGCGCCGTCTCGGGAACTACGAGGTGCGTCTGCCCAAACCCGGTGTGCCTGCCGTCACGATCATTCACCACCACCCGCGCTTTACCTTCACGCTGCAGATCTGTCCGTCACAACGGCGCGATACCTTGATGATGCGCTATCAACTTGACGGCGACCAAGGCTTGCGCCCCTATGCTCTGCTGGCGTCGCGCTTGGGCGGCGATGCGCAAAATAACCTCGCTGCCGTCGACAAACGCAATGGGCGCACGGTATTGTGGGCCGAACAGGGGCCGTTTGGCTTGGCGCTGATGGCTGGCAACGTCGATGGCTCCGACGTCTGGCAGCGCTGTTCGGTGGGCTGCTTTGGCGCGAGTGACGGCTGGCAGGACTTTGACCAGCATGGGCGCATGTCATGGCAATATGACGCGGCCGGTCCGGGCGTTGTTTCGCTGATGGGGGAGCTGCCCAGGCAGGCCACATTGGCCCTGGGTTTCGCCACCAGCAAAGAGTCGGCTTCAACGCTGGCCCTGGCCAGCCTGATGGACGACTTTGAGAAGGTCTGGGATTTGCAATGTAGCGCTTGGGAGTCCTGGTTGGGCGCATGCAAACTGCCTGCACTGCCTGATGATCTGGGCAAGTTGCTTTCACTGTCGGCTACGGTGCTTAAAGTCCATCAAGACAGAACCTATGTCGGTGCCGCCGTGGCCAGTCTCGCCGTCCCCTGGGGGGAAAGCAGCGAAAGTCGGGGTGGCTACCACCTGGTGTGGTGTCGTGATCTGGTGGAAACCGCCGGGGCGCTGATCGCCATGGGTGCGTTTGAGGATGCGCGCGATGTGCTGCGTTACCTGATCGCTACCCAGCAAGAAGATGGGCACTGGTTTCAGAACCAGTGGTTGGGCGGCGAGGCCTTCTGGCAAGGCATTCAACTCGACGAGGCGGCTTTTCCGGTGCTACTGGCTGCAGCACTGCGCGATCAGGACAAACTGGCGGGTATCCCAGTCGCTGATATGGTGCACCGAGCGCTGACCTTCATCGCCAGAGAAGGCCCCACGACCGGGCAGGACCGGTGGGAGGAAGACCCCGGCATCAATACCTTTACGCTGGCCATCGCTATCGCCGCGCTGGTGGAAGGCAGCACTTTTCTCGACGGTGAGGCCTGTGAATTTGCCTTGCAACTGGCAGACCACTGGAACGCCAGGCTCGACGAATGGACGGTTGCCAAGGACACCACTTTGGCGCGACAACTGGGGGTGAGCGGCTATTACATGCGGACCTCACCGGCGGATGTCCTGGTGAATGAGGGCGCTCATGTCGAACATGTGGTGATCAAAAATCGAGAGGTCGACCCGGATTTGCCGGCCGACGAGCAGATCGGCACCGACTTTCTGCAATTGGTTCGCTTTGGGCTGCGCCGGGCAGACGACCCCATCGTTCTCGACAGTCTGAAAGTGGTTGACCAGCTGCTCAAAACTGACACCCCTAGCGGCCCGGTCTGGCACCGCTATAACGGCGACGGCTATGGCGAACACAACGACGGCAGCCCGTTCGACGGTGCTGGTCGCGGCCGAGGTTGGCCCTTGCTGGTGGGCGAGCGGGGCCACTATGCGCTACTGGCAGGTGAGGACCCGCTGCCCTATATCCAGGCGATGGCGGCCATGTCCAGTGCGGTGGGCATGATGCCGGAACAGGTGTGGGACTGGAAGCCCATTCCTGAGTACCGTTTGCAGCCGGGCAGGCCCAGCGGCTCGGCCATGCCACTGGTGTGGGCGCATAGCGAATTCATCAAGCTGTGTTACAGCCGCGCCAAGGGTTATCCGGTGGACCGGCCCGCCGCTGCCTGGGCGCGTTATCAGGGCAAGTGTCCTGATGTTTCACATGCCATCTGGGGCCCGCTTTATCGCCCGCGCCAAATCAGTGTCGGCGAACAGTTCAGTGTGGTGCTGCACGCACCGGCCCGCGTTCATTGGGGCAGCAACGGATGGCAGGCGGTTCAGGATAGCGGCACCAGCGACACGGGGCTGGGTGTGCATAGGGTCAAGCTCCCGCTGGCGGGCCTCAAAGCGGGTGACACCCTTCAATTCACTTTTTATTGGTTCGACCGGGATTGTTGGGAAGGCCAGGACTACGAAGTGCAGCTCATCGATTGGACCAGGAGCACAACGTGATTGCCATTGAACTCAAAGGCCGCAAGGCACTGGTGACCGGCGGGGACTCGGGCTTGGGTGCCGCCACCGTCAAATCACTGGCTCAGGCCGGTGCGGATGTGGCCATCAGCTATCGCCACACCTCAGACGCGGCAGATCAGGTGGCGGCGCTCGCCCGGTCATTTGGCGTGCAGGCCTACACGTTCAGGCTAGACAACATCTCAGCCACCAGCGAGGTGGACGCCATGTTTCAGCGGGTGGACCAGCAAATGGGCGGCCTGGATATTCTTGTAAACAACGCGGGCACGGACGGCGCTCGTGCCTTGTGTGCCGACAGCGATATTGCGGCCTGGCGGCAGGTGGTGGAAGTGGATCTGTTTGGCGCGTACTACTGTGCGCGTGCGGCCGTGCAGCGCATGACCAAACAAGGTCGTGGCGTTGTCATCAACACCAGTTCGGTGCACGAGTTCATCCCCTGGGCTGGTTACAGCGCCTACACCAGTGCCAAGGCGGGCTTGAGCATGTTCAGTAAGACCTTGGCACAGGAGGTGGCGTCGGCAGGCATCCGTGTGATCGCCATTGCACCGGGTGCCATCAAAACCCCGATCAACGCCAACGTCTGGCAGGACCCCAAAGGGCTCGCCGATCTGGATGACAAGATTCCCATGGGCCGGGTCGGCGAACCCGATGAAATCGGCCACACCATCGCTTTTCTGTGCAGCGATCTGGCCAGCTACATCACCGGTATCACCGTCCCGGTGGACGGCGGCATGCTGCTGTACCCGGATTTCCGCCAAGGGGGCTGATGTTCAACTGACCAAGCGGGAAGCCCGGTTGCGCAGGCATTTGTGTGGGCATCGGATTGCAAGCGGTTTTGCCAGCTACCCGGGTTTCAAAAATGCACTTGCGTGCAACACCAGACTAGATACGCCCCAGCAGCAGCAGGATGATGACGATCAGCACGACCAGGCCGATGCCGCCGCTGGGTCCATAGCCCCAGTTCTGGCTATGTGGCCAGCTTGGGAATACGCCAATCAGCATCAGGATCAGAACGATGAGGAGAATGGTGCCGATACTCATGATTTTTCCTTGTGGTGTTTCTTGGTGGGGGCGGGCGGCCTGGGTGCGTGTTGGTGGTCAGCTCGCTGACCAGTTGCGAGCGGAGGCGGCAGGTGTTGCAGCAAGTCCGCCAGATCATCGGCATGTTCTTCTTCTATTGCCAGGATCGACTCCAGCAGTCGCCGGGTGGTTGGGTCCTGATCGCTGAGGTACGTGATGAAATGGCGGTAGCTGTCGATGGCAATGCGCTCGGCAATCAGGTTTTCGGAGATCATGTCGACCAAGCTGGTCCCCTCAACATACTCAGCGTGGCTGCGTGTGACCAAGGTGGTGGGTGAGAAGTCAGGCTCGCCGCCGAGTTGAATGATGCGGCTGGCGATCTGGTCCGCATGGTTCAGTTCTTCATTGGCGTGTGCCAAAAACTCACCGGCCACGGCTTGTGAATGAATACCGCGTGCCATGAAGTGATGGCGACGGTAGCGCAGCACGCACACCAACTCGGTGGCCAGCGATTCGTTAAGCATGTGCAACACCTCCGGGCGGTCAGCGGTGTAACCTGCTGTGACAGCGCCTTCTTCGATGTGTTTACGGGCCTGTTTACGTAGGGTATCGATATTCAGTGGTTTGTCGGCATGTGGCATGGTGTCCTTTGTGCGTTTAGGGAGTTACACACGCATGGTGACGTGTTGTTGGCGCGCTGTCTGTTCGTTGTCGCACCATAGAGGTGTGAGGCTACGTCGGAAAAATGGAATGATTTTGGTAGCTATTAGCCCTTTATAAATAAGGGTTAGAGGCCAATATCGTGAAATTTTTCAGGTGGTTATGAGTGTGATGCACACTGATGTGTACCAGCACGTTCGCTGAGCGTTGACACCGCGTCCCGCAGCCGGTCTCGATCGAATCGAAAAGATGCTTCGTATTTGGTGAGGGGGCGGAGTCCGGAAAATGATTGATCTGTATCAATCTGACGACAAGTCTGGTGACGGCCATCAAATGTCACGTACATTTGATTTCAGACAAACTCAGCCAATGACCAAGGTTCGATATTCACAGCTTTGTGTTCGCCAACGAGGCTTGCTGTCTGAAAAATGAGAATAAATCTTCCCGTCACCCAACAGGAATATGTCCTGGATGATGGTGTCATCTTGGTGTCCACCACAGACACCAAGGGCATCATCACCCACTGCAATCATGCCTTTGTGCAGGCCAGCGGCTTCGACTATGAGGAACTACTCGGTCAGCCGCACGATATCGTGCGCCATCCGGATGTGCCGCCGGAAGCCTTCAGGGATTTGTGGGCCACCATTGGGCGTGGCAGGTCGTGGTCCAGCATGGTGAAGAACCGCCGCAAAAACGGTGACCATTACTGGGTTCTGGCCAATGTCACGCCAGTGATGGAAGGCGGCAAACCCCGCGCCTACATGTCGGTGCGACTCAAACCTACGCGCGAGCAGATCAAGGCGGCTGAAGCGGCCTATGCGCTGCTTGACGCGCAGCGCCTCAGTGGCAAAGTTACCTTAAAGCTTCACGCCGGTGGAATTCGCAAGGTGGGCTGGCGCGACTGGCCGGGTCGCTTGCATCGCCTCAAGCTCTCTCAGCGCCTTTCAGCGGGTTTGTTGCTGATCTTGCTGCTGACCCTATTGCCCGCTTGGGTGTTGATCGGACAGGATGCTCGGGCGGTGGCTGCAGCGCAACTGGTCACTGGACTACTGAGTATGGGCATCTTCTGGACCTGGTCTCAGCGCGCGCTGGTGCGACCGCTTGCCCAGACTACCACCATGGCCAATGAACTGGCAGGCTGCAATCTCAATGGTCAGATCGAATACGACACCACCACCCCGTTGGGTGCCTTGATGCGCTCGCTGTGGCTGGGCAACCTGAACATGCGAGCCATTGTGGCTGATGTGCGCACCGAGGTGAAGGGCGCCAACGAGGCGGCGCAGGAGATTCATAAAAGTAGTTTGGAACTGTCGAGCCATACCGAAACGCAGGCTGGTGAGGTTGAAAAAACCTCTGCCGCTGTGAGCGATATCGCTGACACTGTCAAGCGAACCGCTGATACGGCCCATGATCTGTCTGATCTGAGCACCAATGCCAGCACCATGGCCACCGAGGGCGCGCAGGCCATTGACCGGGTGTCGGTCTCCATGCATGCCATTGAAGCATCGTCTGACCGTATCACCGAAATCATTGAGGTGATTGAACAACTGGCCTTTCAAACCAATCTGCTGGCGCTCAATGCAGCAGTGGAGGCAGCTCATGCTGGCGACCAGGGCCGGGGTTTTGCCGTGGTGGCCGCCGAAGTTCGGGCATTGGCACGATGCAGCAGCGAGGCCGCGCAGCAGATTCGCCAGCTGATTCAACACTCGGTCGAACAGGTGTCACAGGGCACGCAGACGGTAGATGTGGCAGCCAACACCATCCGCACTGCGGTAAGTGCGGTGCAAGAGGTGACTTCGCGCCTTGGTGAGATCACCTTGGCCACGCAGGATGAATCGGTTGGCGTGTTGCAAATCAGCGAAGCCATGCATCAGCTCGACGTGGTCACCCAGCAAAACGCCGATCTCGCGCTACAAGCCAGCGCGGACTGCGAGGGGCTGACGGCGCGGGCCGACACCCTGGTGCGCGCAGTGCAGATTTTCAGGATGTATTAATAGGCGCCTATCTTATAAGAAACGATCCATAAGTCCTTGTAGATAAAGGGCTGATAGCTACACTATTTGTAGTTTTATAGCGATGAATCCGGTTTGATCGCCTTGAGTTTGCGGTACAGTGAGCGTTCGCTGATGCCGAGTTGTATTGCCAGCTCAGCCCGGCTACCCGGGTGGGCTTTGACCATGTCTTGCAGCACCGCACGCTCGACGGATTTGAGTGCGCCCGGCGAGGCCACTGGCGCCGGTGCGCTGTTGTTAGGTACAACGCGACTTGGCCCAGTTGTGACTGAAATGGGTCGTCTGCCTGAGCGCAGCGCCTGTTCTACATGCGAGGCCTCCAGCACATCTCCATCACACAGCAGCGCTGATCGCTCCAGCAGGTTGCGCAGTTCGCGCACATTGCCGGGATAGTCCTGGATGTTGAGCAATTGCAGTGCAGCGTCGCTGAGTCTGAGCTTGCGCGACCCGGCCACCCTCTGCAGCAGCGCTGTGGTCAGCAGGGCAATGTCGTCGCGTCGCTCGCGCAGGGCGGGTAGGTGAATGGGGAATGTACTCAGGCGGTAATACAAATCCTCACGGAATCTGCCTTGGGTCACCATGTCATCGAGATTGCGGTGCGTGGCTGACACTACGCGAATGTCGGCATGACGCTGCTCGGGGCTGCCCACGCGCCGGTATGTGCCGGTCTCCAGCAGGCGTAGCAGCTTGACCTGCATGGTCAGCGGGATGTCGCCCACTTCGTCAAGAAACAGGGTACCTCCACTGGCTGCTTCGACCAGGCCACCCCGCGCAGTGTTTGCACCGGTAAATGCGCCGCGCTCGTGACCAAAAAGTTCAGACTCAAACAGATTTTCCGGCAGGCTGGAGCAATCCACGGGCACCAAAGCCCGTGCTGCCCGAGGGCTGGCTTCGTGCACGGCACGCGCCACCAGTTCTTTGCCCGTGCCGGATTCTCCCAGCAGCAGCACGGTGGCCATGGACGGGGCCACCCGCGCCACCAGTGCCAGCATTTGCTGAAATGCGTTGGAGCGTCCGATCAGGCCCTGACCCTTGGACTGGCCTTCGGCCACCTTTAATGGCTCCATTTTTTCGATGAAAAAGGCCTGCTCACCGTCGGCGTTGAGAAGCGGGGCAAGTTCGATGTTGACGTATTCCTCCCCCTTGGCGGTGTGGTGCAGGTGCAGCACGCGCTCGCGTTGGCCCGATTCACGCGCCTTGATCAGCGGACAGGATTCGCCCGATTGGTCGCAGGGCATGTTGAAACGGTGAGATACCTCAAAACAGGTTCGCCCAACGACGCCACGCTCGGGACTGAACTGGCGCCGATACGCAGCATTAGCACCCAGGATGCGGTACTGGGTGTCAAACAGGATGTGGGGCTCTGGAAGTCCTTCCAGAAATGACATCAATTCAGGCAGGGGTTTCATCAGTGGGGTGATCGGGGAGCGCGCTTTTGGCGGCAAGTGTATGTCATGTGGCTGTCAGTCTGTCATATTTGGCAGTGAAAAGTCCTGAGCGCTAAGCTGATTAATCTCATCAAATCTCTAAGTGTTTGAAATTGAATGGTTTTTTGCAATTATCAGGATGGCACGCTTATTGAATGCAAAGGAAAGGTAACGCCATTTCACTGAAAAGTGACTTGGTCTATTTTGCACTTCAGGAGGATGTGATGCCCGCTTTCAATGCCCTGTCCTCCAACGCCAGCGACCATGACGCCGAGCGTCGCAACATGGTGATGCTGACGGTGGCGGTGGCGGGTGTGGCGACAGTAGCCACAGCCATTCCCTTGGTGTCCAGCTTTGCGCCTAGCCAGAGGGCGCTTGCTGCGGGCGCTTCGGTAGAGGTAGACATCTCCGACCTCGCACCTGGAGCCATGAAAATTGTGGAATGGCGCGGTAAACCGGTTTGGCTCTTGCGTCGTACCGAAGAAACCCTCGTGGATCTTGCAACCCCCAATGATCGACTGGTCGATCCTGACTCCAAGGTCATTAGCCAACAACCGGCCTATGCGCAAAACATCACCCGCTCCATCAAGCCGGAGTACTTGGTAGCGGTCGGCATTTGTACCCATCTGGGCTGTTCGCCCGGTGCGGTGCCTAAAGGCACCTCCAACCCCAGTGTCGGCGCTGATTGGAAAGGTGGTTTCTTCTGCCCGTGCCATGGTTCAACCTTTGACTCAGCCGGGCGCGTGTTCAAAAACAAACCCGCCCCCACCAATCTGGAAATTCCGCCGCACAAGTACCTGTCGGATGGCCGTTTGTTGATTGGTGAAGACGATATCACCTGAATACGACCGGCGCTACCGGCACACTCAGCGCCTGACCGAGCAGCCTCAACAGGATAAAAAATGAATGTGAAGATGGAGACAACGCCTTATGAGGCGATTGGCGGCGAAGCTGGAATCCGGCAATTGGTGAACCGGTTTTATGCTTTGATGGACGAGCTCCCTGAGGCCTACACGGTACGCAAAATACATCCGGACAGTTTGGAAGGCAGCGCTCAGATTCTGTTTGAGTTTTTGTCTGGCTGGCTAGGTGGTCCACAACTCTATGTTGCCAAGAAAGGCCACCCACGTTTGCGCATGCGTCATGCGCCTTATGCGGTGGACCAGGTCGTGTGCGACGAATGGATGCTGTGCATGACGCAGGCCATTTGCGAACAGGTGTCAGATTCAGCTTTTCGCACTTGGTTGCTGACCACTTTTTCGCAGATGGCCAACCACTTGATCAATACTGATACGGCACAATCCTGTCATATCGGTATGCCAGCGACTGCCTAGATTGGCAGTTAGAGGCGGTCTGCGGCGCCTTTTAAGAGTGCTTAATTGTGTAAGTGGTTGATTATATTGGCTGAGAGTCGTTGCTGTGTCCTGGCATGTTTCTTGATCTATAGCTAGAAACATGCCCATAACTGTCATGATCAAGTACTCCTACGATGTCATCGGTTTTCGATTTTGCGACCAGGTCTGAGATGTATTTCCGGATTCTTATCAACGACAGCAATGGTGAACTCACCTATCTACTGGCTGATCTCACGGCGCGTGAGGCTGTGTTGATTGACCCTCATGGGCACGATCTACCGGTTTTGGCCGCGATGCTCTCAGAGCGCGATTTGCGTCTGCGCTGGATTCTGCGAACACACCATCACGATGCTATTCATACCGCAGAACCGGCTTTGTTGACACGTTTGGGTGCGCCGATGGTTCAGGGTAGTGTCAAAAGTAATGAATCTGAGATATATGGTCGTGACGGTGCGGTTCTGCCATTTGGCGACGAGTTGATTCATGTGGTAGCCACGCCTGGTCACACACCTATCTGTTTGAGTTTCGCTTGGCGCGACCGGCTTTTTTGTGGTGGCCTGTTGGCAGTCACCGCCTGTCCGCATCAGGCCACTCCGCAGGCCCCTGAGGCCTTGTGGGACAGTGTGACCCAGAAAGTTTTTACACTACCCGACGAAACCTTGTTGTTTGCCGGTCATGACCAACGTGCGCGTGCTGTAAGCACGGTGCTTGAACAACGGCGTTGGCATCCGCTTTTTTCGGGGCGGACCCGTGACGAATTTCTGGGGCACATGGCAGCATTGTCTGAACGCCCTGTGCCTGCTCCCATTTTTTGAGGAATGATCCATGAATGCTGAACTAAAAGATGTGAAAAAAGTAATTCCCATCACCCCGGTGGAGTCTGAGCCCGACGAAGAGGGCGAGTTGATATCCTTATATGCGGCGCACGAGAAGATATATCCGCGTAGCGTGACCGGTATGTTCAGCAACTGGCGCTGGATCATGGTTTGGGTCACACAAATTATTTTCTACGGCTTGCCCTGGATCGAGTGGGGCCAGCGGCAGGCCGTTATGTTCGATCTGAGCGTGCGGCGTTTTTATATTTTTGGTCTCGTCTTGTACCCGCAAGACTTTATTTACCTGACGGGTATGTTGATCATTGCGGCGCTCTCGCTGTTTCTGTTCACTGCGGTTGCCGGTCGACTCTGGTGCGGTTATGCCTGCCCACAAACGGTGTACACCGAGATATTTCTTTGGTTTGAAAAGCTGGTGGAAGGTGATCGTGCTGCACGCATTCGTCGTGATGAGGGGCCCATGACTGCAGAAAAGTTTGGCCGAAAAGTGGTCAAACATTTCTTGTGGATCGCCTTTGCACTCTATACGGGCTTCACGTTTGTGGGCTATTTCGCACCCATCAGGGAACTGGCCTCAGACATCCTCAAAAATAATATGAGTACCTGGGGGTATTTCTGGGTCTTCTTCTACGGCTTTGCCACCTATGGAAACGCCGGCTTCATGCGCGAACAAGTGTGCAAGCACATGTGCCCGTATGCACGTTTCCAGAGTGTGATGTTCGACAAAGATACCTTGATCGTGACTTACGACGCTGAGCGTGGCGAGCCCCGTGGTGCCCGCTCTAAGAAGGCAGATTTGACGAAGCTCAACCTGGGTGCCTGTGTGGATTGCAGTTTGTGTGTGCAGGTTTGTCCGACTGGTATCGACATCCGCAAAGGCTTGCAGTACGAGTGCATTGGTTGTGGAGCTTGCGCTGACGTATGCGACACGGTGATGGATAAGGTCGGTTACCCGCGTGGGCTAGTCAAGTATTCGACAGAAAACGCTATGAAGAACAAATGGACGCAGCAACAGACGCTACGCCATGTGTTTCGTCCGCGTATTTTGGCGTACTCCGGTATTCTGCTTGCCATCATCCTTGCGATCATGGTGAGCCTCTTCACCCGCACGCCTTTTAAGGTGGACGTGGTGCGTGACCGGGGTGTGATGGCTCGGGTGGTTGATGCCGGTACAACTGAGAATGTGTACCGTTTGCAGGTGATGAATGCGACCGAATCAGACCAACGCTACCGCTTGTCGGTGGAAGGCCTGCCTGGCTTGGTGCTCACCTCGGAGGATACCGTCAGCGTTCATTCCACAGAAGCGCGCACGATTCCGGTGCGGGTGCAGTTGCCGTTTGAGGGTGCGTCACCGGGGTCGCATGAGATTCATTTCACGATTGAGTCGCTGGACAGCCCAGGAAAATTGATTGAGAAGTCAACGTTCATCGTCCCGAAAAACTAGGTTGGTTCTTGCGTGGTGACGAGCCAAAAAAGCGCAATGGCTTTATTCGCGTGCTGCTGACGCTGGTCGCGCTGGTGTTGGCAGTCTGGGTACTGGTGCTGGTTGCCAATGCCTTGATTCTTCAGGGTCTGCGCGCTCCCCGGCTAAGTTATGCGAGGGCTCCTGCCAGCAACTTTGGGGTCGCTACGGAAGTCAGCATTGCCACACAAAACGATAAATTGCTAACTGGCTGGTTTGTCCAGGCAGACGGCACGACGTCAGCACCTGCGGTGTTGGTCATGCATGGCTGGGGTGCCAATGCCAGCTTGATGCAAGGTTGCATTGCGCCACTGCATGCGGCTGGGATCACAGTTCTGCTGTTGGACGCGCGTTGCCACGGGCGAAGTGACGCAGAATCACACACATCGTTGCCCCGGTTTGCCGAAGACATTGAAGCCGGACTTACGTGGTTACGTGGTCAGCCGCAGGTGGATTCGCAGCGTCTGGCGGTGATTGGCCATTCGGTGGGCGCGGGTGCGGCGCTGTTGTCGGCCACACGCTGCAACAAGGTCCGGGCGGTGGTGAGCCTGAGCGCTTTTGCACATCCTCACGAGGTGATGTTGCGCTATCTGGCCAGCTACCGCATCCCTTATCCGGTTGTGGGCTGGTACGTTCTGCAGCATGTGCAAAAGGTGATCGGGGCCCGATTTGACACGATTGCGCCGCTACGCAGCATTGCAAACCTTACATGTCCGGTGCTGCTGGTGCATGGTCGAGAGGATGAAATGGTGCCTCTGGGCGATGCCCGCCGCTTGCTGGCTGCTGGTCAGTCCAGCGCGGTGCGGCTCCTGGAGGTCGCAGGGGGGCATGATCTGAGAGCCTCACTTGATGAGCATCTGACAGAGATCACTGACTTTCTGCGGCAGTCGCTCAAGCCAGAGTGTCCTTGATCGTCATCAAGGTATCTCCGCTATCTGCCTGAGGGCGACCCTTACAATTGTTTCAGGAACAAGGGGAACGCATGAGAATTCTGATTTCAAACGACGATGGCTTTCAGGCACCTGGCGTTGTTGCGCTCTATGAGGCTCTTAAGGATATTGCACAGGTGGAGGTTGTTGCTCCGGAGCACAACAATAGCGCAAAGTCCAATGCACTCACGCTGCATTCTCCGCTGTACGTCCATCGTGCGGCAAATGGCTTTCGGTATGTCAACGGTACTCCGGCTGATTGTGTGCACATCGCACTGACAGGCCTTCTGGACTACCGTCCTGATCTGGTCGTGTCGGGCATCAACAACGGCGCCAACATGGGAGATGACACCATCTACTCAGGTACCGTGGGTGCGGCGATGGAGGGATATTTGTTTGGCATACCTTCCATCGCGTTTTCGCAAGTGCAACGGGATTGGTTGCACTTGGACGCTGCAGCCAGCAAGGCACGCCAGATGGTGTTGCAAATGGTTGAGAAAAATCTTCTGGGTGGCAGTCCCTGGCTGCTCAATGTCAACATTCCAAACCTGCCTTCGGACCAGTTGGGCCGTGTGAAACTTTGCCGCTTGGGGCGACGCCACGCGGCGGAACCGGTGATCACTCAACAAAGCCCGCGTGGCGAGACGATGTATTGGATCGGTGCGGCGGGGGCAGCCAAGGACGATGCCGATGGCACCGACTTCCATGCGACGGCGCAAGGCCATATCGCGATCACCCCCCTTAAAGTTGATCTGACCGATCATGACAATCTGGGCTATTGGGCGCAGACGGCCGCTCTTCTGTCGTCGGGCATGGGTGCTGCTTGATGGCAGGTAGTACCCGCACGAGCGTCAAAGCGCGCCCGGGGTTCCCTGCTCGACTTGGCGCCAGTCTGCCTGGTACGGTTTCGTCGCCAGTGATGCGTTCCACCAGCGCTCGATCCACGCATGCGCCTGCCGGTTTGGGCATGGATTCGAATGCCGTGCGTCAGAGCATGGTGAACAAACTGGCCCAACAAGGCATAGCTGATCCAAAGGTATTGGCTGCGATGGGTGCTGTGGAGCGGCATCGGTTTGTCGATTCTGCGTTGGTTAACCAAGCCTATGAGGACACAAGTCTGCCGATTGGCTTGGGTCAGACTATTTCCAAACCGGGCGTGGTGTCGCGCATGCTGGAGTTGCTGTGCCAAGGTCGTCCCGAGCGTTTAGGTCGAGTGCTTGAAATCGGCACCGGTTGTGGTTACCAGGCTGCGGTACTGAGTCATTTGTGCACCGAGGTCTATTCCATTGAGCGTCTGCGCGGCCTAAATGACAAAGCGCGGGAAAACTTGCGGCACCTGCGCCTGGTCAATGTTCATTTGTTGTTTGGCGATGGCATGTTGGGCTATGCCAAGGGTGCGCCGTATGCGGGCATCATTGCAGCTGCTGGGGGCGAGGCGCTGCCCGCCTGTTGGTTAGATCAACTTGCTGTGGGCGGACGCTTGGTCGCACCGGTGGCGGCCGGTGCAAACAGTCCTGGGCGGCAGGCCCTGGTGGTGATTGACAAGACGGCTCAGGGACTTCGGCGCACCGTGATGGAAGCTGTTCACTTCGTCCCTCTAAAATCGGGTATTGCTTGACAGGGATTTTTATGACGCGTTTTTATCGACGACTTGTTTTTGGAATGTTGACGGCCGGGGTGGTTCTGGTGCTGGCTGGCTGTGGCTCCAGCGCACTTAATCGCGCACCAGTGGAAGATCGACCAGTCCGATCAACCTCTCTAGGAATGTCTGCACCGACGGTTACCGCGCCGCTTAATCAGCCGCCTGGATTTGAAAACGCGGGCAAGCCAGGGTATTACACCGTCAAGCCGGGTGACACCATGTTAAGAATTGCCATCGAGCATGGGCAGACGGTGCAGGATATTGCCCGATGGAACCTCGTTGACAACCCGAACCGTATCGAGGTAGGTCAGGTCTTGCGCGTGATTCCCCCTGCAGGTGGGGAGGTGGTGGTGAAGCCGATCGCTAAGCCGCAGGTGGTAGCTACGCCTGCTGCATCTGCGCCGGTGGCATCGAGTGAGGCGCCTGTTGCGCCTGCACCCACGGTGTCTGCCAGCAAGCCAGCAGCGGTGGAAGACGACATCAACTGGATCTGGCCTGCCAATGGTGCGGTTCTGGCAGGGTTCGATGAGGTCAAGAACAAGGGACTCGATATTGGAGGCAAGGCAGGAGATCCGGTGCTGGCAGCAGCTGATGGCCGAGTCGTTTATGTTGGTGCAGGTCTGCGCGGCTATGGCAACCTGATCATCCTTAAACACAACAATATCTATTTGACGGCATACGCGCACAACCAGACCCTGCTGGTCAAGGAAGATCAGTCGGTGCTTAAAGGACAGAAGATCGCAGAAATGGGCAGTAGCGATGCAGACCGCGTGAAGCTGCATTTTGAGGTTCGTCGCCAGGGCAAGCCTGTTGATCCTGCCAAATATCTACCAGCGCGTTAGTCTGTGCCGTGACTGGGGCGGAGTTGGTGGCCCCGGTCATTTCATACCCGTTGCCCTATGACTGAAAATTCTGAAGTACCTGTTGCCAAAGCTTATCCTGACCACTGGCTGAAGGTGGAGTCTCTTGATCTGGATGCGCAGGGCGTGGCACACAAAGCAGATGGGAAAGTGGTTTTTATCGAGGGAGCCCTCCCATTTGAGTGGGTTAGCGCCAACATCAATCGACACAAGAACAACTGGGAGCAGGGCACGCTGACCCAAATTCACCATCAGTCCTCCCAACGGGTGGAGCCAGCTTGCCCACATTTTGGCTTGCATACTGGGGCCTGCGGCGGTTGCAAGATGCAGCATTTGCACGGCGCGGCGCAAGTGGCCGTTAAGCAGCGCGCACTGGAAGACAACTTGTGGCACCTGGGCAAGGTCAAGCCAGACCAGATCCTGCGCCCTGTCGAGGGCCCTACCTGGGGCTACCGTTATCGGGCTCGCCTGTCCGTGCGTTATGTCCGAAAAAAAGGAACGGTGCTGATTGGTTTTCATGAGCGCAAAAGTCGCTATGTGGCCGATATGGGTGTTTGCCCGGTGTTGCCGCCGCTAGTGAGTGCCATGCTGATGCCCTTGCGACAACTGATTGTGTCCATGGATGCGGTGGAAACCTGTCCACAAATCGAGTTGGCCTGTGGCGACAAGGTCATCGCGTTGGTATTGCGGCATCTGGAGCCATTGAGTCTGGCTGACTTGGAGCGCCTGAGGGCGTTTGCCAGGCTACACGACGGTGTTCAGTGGTGGCTGCAGTCCAAGGGACCCGAGACCGTGCGTTTGCTGGATGAGGGGGGTGAGGTGCTGTCTTATGCGCTGCCCGAGTTTGGCATCACCATGCCGTTCAAACCGACAGACTTTACCCAGGTCAACCCGCAGATCAACCGTGTACTGGTGTCGCGGGCGCTGCGGTTGCTGGAGGTAAAAAAAGGCGAACGCGTGATCGACTGGTTTTGCGGTTTGGGCAATTTCACCTTGCCTCTGGCCACTCAGGCGGGCGAGGTGTTGGGTATTGAAGGGAGCGAAACCCTGGTGGCCCGTGCGCGCGACAATTATGAGTCAAATCGTGCTACAGCCCCTATGAATAAAGGACTATGCGTTACAAAATTCGCAGCAAGAAATCTGTTTGAATTGACCCCTGAAATGCTGGTCGGTGATGGTGTGGCAGACAAGTGGCTGGTGGATCCGCCGCGTGAAGGTGCCTTTGCGCTGGCGCTGGCGCTGGCCGAATTGCATCGGCAGCACATGGGGACATCCGATGCAGCTCCGACACATGGAGCCAAGGAGTGGGCACCTCCCAAACGGATTGTCTATGTGAGTTGTAATCCTTCCACGTTGGCGCGTGATGCGGGCTTGCTGGTGCACCAAGCTGGTTATCGTTGCTCGGCGGCGGGTGTCGTGAACATGTTCCCGCATACGGCACATGTTGAGAGCATTGCTGTTTTTGATCGATTAGTCTGACACCGCTCAGATGAATGTGGTTTTTGCCTTGCGTAAATACGTCAGTGTGTAACCGCTTTGGCTTTCGATTTTGGTTCGTTGATGATTTCTTCCACCGGTGCTTCAGGTTGTGCTGTTCCAGACGGGTTGATCTCGGAACGTTGTCCTTCAAGCTTGTTTTCGCGCATATAAGCATCCATTTCCAGCCAGCCAGCATAAATGGATGCCTTGTTGACACCTTTGTTCAGAGCGTAGCAGTCTTCAATGCTTCGCAAGCCATTTCGGCAAGCTGCGCCAACGGCTTTGGCGTCTGCTTCCTTTTGCGCGATTCTGGGGTCAGGTCCCAAGCCCAGCATGTCACAGGCTGACAACAGCATTGCCATGAAGATGATTAGCAAGTGTCTGGACATAAATAGACAGCAAGAGAAGGGGGATGAAGCACTGTGGGGATGATACTTTTGATTCAAACACGTCGTCTTAAGGTTTAAGCAATAAAAAAGGCCCGAATGGGCCTTTTTTTCAGGTGATAAAGAGTGCGAATCAATCGCGCTCGCCCCCCAAAATTCCCAACAAAGCTAGCAAGCTCTGGAACACATTGATGATGTCCAGGTAAAGGGCCAGCGTGGCGCTGATGTAATTCGTCTCACCACCATCAACAATGCGCTTCAGGTCATACAGCATATAAGCGCTGAAAACGCCAATCGCCATCACCGAGATAGCCAGCATGCCAGCTGTGGAGCCGACAAACACATTGATGATGCCACCCACCAAAATGGCCAGGGCGCCCACAAACAACCACTTGCCCATGCCGGAAAGATCACGCTTGATGATGCTTGAAAGACTGGCCATGGCAAAAAACACGCCAGCCGTGCCACCAAATGCCGTCATGATCAGTTCAGGGCCATTTTTGAAACCCAAAACTGCAGCGATCATCCGCGACAGCATCAAGCCCATGAAAAAGGTGAAACCCAACAGTACGGGAACGCCAGCTGCAGAGTTTTTGGTCTTTTCAATGGCAAAGATGAAGCCGAATGCGCCACCCAAAAACACCATCATCCCTAAGCCGCCGTTCAGCGACCGGGTCATGCCGGTGGCTACGCCTAACCAGGCACCCATCACGGTGGGAACCAGACTGAGTGCTAGCAGCCAGTAGGTGTTGCGCAAGACCCGGTTGCGCTGTTGTGCGCCAGCGTCCAAGGCGTAACTGCGGTCAATAGACTGAATATGATCGGACATTGAATACTCCTTTACTGCCAGAAAATCGATATACGAACGCTAGTTTAAGGGGGAGCGCACGCTTTCAAGGCATTTTCGGTGAACTGGTTCCTACTTTTCATGAGGCCACTTGTGAACAGAGTCGCCAAAAGCTTCCTTTGCGAACACGCTATGCTTGGAACTCTACTTGAATTGAAAAGAGTCATCACTATGAAAATAAAATCATTTTTGGAGCTGTCGGATGTCAAAACGATAGCTGCTGCGGCAGAGGCAGAAGCACTACGCAACCAATGGGCCGTGACAATTGCCATCGTTGACGACGGCGGTCATCTGTTGTGGCTGCAGCGTCTTGACGGAGCTGCGGCCATCTCCTCGCACATCGCGCCTGCCAAAGCGCACACTGCTGCTTTGGGACGGCGTGAAAGCAAGGTTTATGAAGATGTGATCAACGGTGGGCGTGTATCTTTTTTGAGCGTTCCTGGTATGCAAGGTCTGCTTGAAGGAGGTGTCCCTATCATGAAAGATGGTCTATGTCTGGGTGCGGTTGGAGTCAGTGGGGTTAAGTCCAGTGAAGATGCGCAGGTCGCCAAAGCCGGTATCGCAGCTTTGGAAATGTGACAGATCAGAGACATTCAGGTGGGTGGTTTGAAGTTGATCGGGACATCAAACCACATGTCTTGTGCTTGGCCGCCCACTGTTCCAGGGAGATAGCGCCACTTCAGCACAGCCTTTAACGCTGCCTGGTCCAGTCGTTCATATCCGCTGGATTGAGCGACAGAGCCTTCTAAGGCCAGGCCATTTTTGCCAATGAGAACCCGTATCACTACCTTGCCCGCTTCGTTGAGCCGCAAGCTGATGAAAGGGTACGTGGGTGCTGGGTTGTTGAGGTATTCGGCACTACTGGATGGCAACTGCGTGTCGCTGGCCGGCGAGGGTTTGCCTGGCGCAACAGTGTCTGAAAATCGGGAAACAACCGATGTCCGGCTTTCTGGCTTGCTTGGTGTGTCAGTGCCTTGCAACGTGCCTGCGATTACGGACACTTTGTCGGAGGGGACGGGGCCAATCGGTGGCAGCGTCGGCGCTTGCTGTGGTATGGGCCTTACCAATTTTTCCTTGTGAGCCCGGCGCACTGGTGGTTGTTCTGGCAGATCTTTCATGGTTGTTGCGGGAAGGGCCGCTGGCTCCAAGATCTGCCGAGTTTGGACCGTTGTCAAGATAGTCTCACGTGGCTCTTGGCGCTGGCTCACCTGAACCCAACCCAGCAGAGCCAGGTGAACGCACAGCACGCCGCAACTGATAAATAGAAGCCTCAAGCCAGGTCAGAGTCTGTTTTTATTAAGGCAAGCAGACGACATGCCTGCTTAGCCGACAAGCTTTTCAGTATTTCAGCCGTTCCGGCCGGAGCTCCTGCAAAATGGTGGTTGAAATCTCTTCGATGGACTTTGTGGTTGTAGAAAGCCACCTGATGCCAGAACGACGCATCATCGACTCCGCCTCCTTGACCTCATAGCGGCAGTTGGCCAGAGATGCATACTTCGAGTTGGGGCGACGTTCGTTGCGTATCTCACTGAGCCTTTCAGGCTGGATGGACAGCCCGAACAATTTTTTGCGTTGCGTCTTCAGAGCGGGCGGAAGATCCTGGCGCTCGAAATCCTCCGGAATCAGCGGGTAGTTGGACGCTTTTAAACCGTATTGCATGGCCAGATAGAGTGAAGTGGGCGTTTTCCCGCTTCGACTCACGCCTATCAGGATCACATCAGAGTTTTCCAGATCCCGATTGGACTGTCCGTCGTCATGTTCCAGCGAGAAGTTGATGGCCTCGATGCGCGACTGGTATTCCTGACTCTTGCTGGCGTCGCTGAATCGGCCAATGCGATGGTTCGATTTGAGATTGAGTTCCTCTTCCAGCGGATGGACAAAGGTGCTGAACATGTCCATTAGCATGCCGTGGCAGTTGTCGGTGATGACCTGAAGTACATCTGTATTGGCCAGGGTCAAAAAAACAATGGGCCGCTTGTTGTTGTGCATCATTGCGTGATTGATCTGACGCACTGCTGTGTGGGCTTTATCCACACTGTCAATAAATGGTAGTCTGACACGCTGCAGGTTGGCTTCAAATTGGTTCAATATGGCATTGCCAAACGTTTCCGCAGTGATGCCGGTGCCATCAGAGACGAAAAATACGGTGCGATTGGGCATGGGACGGTGATGCTCGGGTTGATGTAATTTGGGTGCAATGTCTCTCGAGCAGCCTTTGCAGCCAGGAGTTTCAGCTTCGCACCAGCCTACAATTATTATTATCCAAGAGATTTTCTGCACGGCACTCATTCCAAAACATAGCAACAAACGGATTTGGCCTGCCAATGCCCCGGTGAACACCTAAACGGGGAAAAAACGATTTTTTAACTTCTGGAGTTTTTTCATGACAGCACTATTTGCAACGACCGATCTGGTCGTCCCGTTTGAGAAATTGAGAATGACCGATGTCGATTCGGTTGGTGGCAAGAATGCCAGTTTGGGTGAAATGATTTCCAATTTACCCACGGGTGTGAAGGTTCCAACCGGGTTTGCCACGACAGCGCACGCGTTTCGTGAGTTTCTGGCTTTCGGGAATCTGAATCAGAAGATCAATGATCGACTGGCGGGGCTCGATACCGACGATGTCAATGCTTTGGCGATTGCGGGTGCAGAAATCCGTACGATGGTGGAAAACCAGCCTTTTCCGGATGATTTTGAGCGCGAAATCCGTGCTGCATTTGCAGTTCTTTGCGGTGATAACAACAATGCATCTTTTGCCGTTCGCTCATCTGCTACGGCGGAAGACTTACCTGATGCTTCGTTTGCCGGGCAGCAGGAGACCTTTCTGAATGTGACAGGTATCGAAGGCGTGTTGCACAAGATGCGGGAGGTGTTTGCATCGCTATACAACGACCGAGCCATTAGCTACCGGGTGCACAAGGGGTTTGCTCATGAGCATGTGGCGCTGAGTGCCGGTGTGCAGCGCATGGTGCGTTCCGATCTGGGGGCGGCCGGAGTCATGTTTACTTTGGATACAGAATCAGGCTTCGATGATGTGGTGTTTATTACCTCCAGTTACGGTTTGGGAGAGACGGTGGTTCAGGGGGCTGTTAATCCTGACGAGTTTTATGTGCACAAGCCGATGCTCAAGGCAGGCAAGCAGGCACTGATTCGTCGCAGTTTGGGGTCCAAGCTGATTCAGATGCAATTTTCAACAGCTGAAGAAAAGGCAGCGACTGGCAAGCTGGTCAAAACCACGGACGTTCCCACTGAACTGCGTAATCGCTATTCCTTGACGGATGCGGACGTTCAAAAGTTGGCGTCTTATGCCTTGGTCATTGAGTCCCACTACGGTCGACCCATGGACATCGAATGGGGTAAGGACGGTCTCGACGGAGAGTTATATATCTTGCAGGCCAGGCCGGAAACCGTCAAAAGCCAGGCATTCGGTAAAGTTGAACACCGCTACAAGCTCAAAGGCAAAGGGACGGTGCTGGCCGAAGGCCGCGCTATCGGACAAAAGATCGGCACTGGCCCGGTCAAGGTGGTGCACAGCATCACCGAGATGGATAGAGTTCAGGCGGGCGACGTGCTGGTGACCGACATGACCGACCCCAACTGGGAGCCCGTGATGAAGCGGGCATCTGCCATTGTGACCAACCGAGGCGGACGCACTTGCCATGCTGCGATCATTGCGCGCGAGTTGGGTATTCCCGCCGTAGTCGGCTGTGGACATGCTGATCAGGTGCTCAAGGATGGCATGTTGGTGACGGTGAGTTGCGCTGAGGGCGATACAGGGTTCATTTACGACGGCTTGCTGGAAACCGAGGTTACTGAAGTTAAGCGCGGTGCCATGCCGGAGATCCCGGTCAAGATCATGATGAATGTCGGCAACCCTCAATTGGCATTCGACTTTTGTCAGTTGCCCAACGCTGGCGTGGGTTTGGCTCGGTTGGAGTTCATCATCAACAACAATATTGGGGTGCATCCCAAAGCCATTCTTGATTACCCTAACATCGATGCGGACCTGAAGAAAGCAGTGGAATCTGTGGCCCGAGGCCACGCTTCACCTAGGGCTTTTTATGTTGATCGTGTGGCAGAAGGCGTTGCAACAATAGCGGCTGCCTTCTGGCCCAAGCCAGTGATCGTACGCCTCTCTGATTTCAAGAGTAATGAATACCGCAAGCTCATTGGTGGCAGCAGATACGAGCCCGAGGAAGAGAATCCGATGTTGGGTTTTCGGGGTGCCGCGCGTTATGTCAGCGCCGATTTTGGCGAGGCGTTTGCGATGGAGTGTGAAGCTCTCAAGCGTGTGCGGGAGGACATGGGCCTGGTCAATGTGCAGGTCATGGTGCCATTTGTGCGCACTTTGGGTCAGGCTAAAAAGGTCACCGAGTTGCTGTCGGAGCATGGTCTCAAACGAGGTGAGAATGACCTCAAGCTGATCATGATGTGTGAGATCCCCAGCAACGCCATCCTGGCTAATGACTATCTTCAATATTTCGATGGATTTTCAATTGGATCTAACGATCTGACGCAATTGACACTGGGCTTGGATCGTGATTCCGGTCTGGAACTGCTGGCTCAGGATTTTGATGAGCGTGACCCTGCCGTGACCGCGTTGATCAGTCAGGCCATAAAGGCTTGCCTAGCCCAGGGTAAATATATTGGCATCTGTGGACAGGGACCCAGTGATCACCCTGATTTTGCCATCTGGCTCATGGAGCAAGGCATCTCGTCCATTTCTCTAAATCCCGACACTGTTGTTGCCACTTGGCAAAACCTGGCCAATCAATAGCAAACACCTATAGAGCTTGGCACCAATGGGTGCCATCATCGGATGGATGATGAGTCCTGAGGTGTCCATGCTAGAAAGCCAATCCATTGCAAGCTTTACGCGTTTGCAGGGTTGGCTTTTGCTTGTCTGGTTTTTGGGATCTTTTGGAATCGTTTTTTTTGCGCGAGATTTACGACAGGTACTGTATGGTTGGCCGGTGTCGTACTGGTTTGCTGCGCAGGGCAGTCTGCTGATCTTTATTTTGATCGTTGCCGTCTATGCTAGGCTTGCCAATCGCGCAGAAGGCGATACGGGTGTCGTTGACCCAAGCTTTGCCAGGTACACCCGCCGCATTCACAAACGGTTTTTCGTCTTTGTCGTACTTTTTCTATTGTTTGTCTTGGCGCTGGGCCTGGCCGAGCGTGCAGGCCTCAAGAAAATTTGGGTCGGGGCTGCTTTTCTGTTTGCCACGGTGTTTATGTATGCCTTGATTGGTATTTATGACCGTACCTCCAAGGCATCGGAGTACTACGTTGCAGGCCGTCGCATTCCGGCGATATACAACGGCATGGCGGTTGCTGCAGACTGGATGAGCGCGGCTTCCTTCATCAGTATGGCCGGGGGCTTGTATTTGCAGGGTTTTTCGGGGTCGGGTTCTCAGTCGGGGGGCTTGGTCTACGTCCTGGGTTGGACGGGCGGATTTTGTCTGGTGGCGCTGTTGGTTGCCCCGCACCTTCGCAAGATGAATCTGTATACCGTACCAGACTTCTTTGGACGGCGCTTTGGTGGCCGTTGGCCTCGCATCATCGCTGCTTGGGCGGCCGTATTGTGCTCTTTCACGTATGTCGTGGCGCAGATATATGGCGTTGGCCTGATTACTTCCCGCCTGACTGGCGTGCAGTTCGAAATTGGTATCTTGCTGGGTCTCGGTGGTGTGCTGGTCTGCTCGTTTTTGGGTGGTATGCGGGCTGTGACATGGACGCAGGTGACCCAGTTTGTGGTGCTGATTCTGGCCTTTCTGATTCCGGTTTCATGGTTAGCCTATAAACAGCTGGGCAACCCTCTAGCCCCAGTGTTCTACGGGCAGCAGTTACCTAAGATTGCGGAATTGGAGCGTCAGCTAAAGGCTTCACCTGCAGAGCAGGATGTCATCAACGAGTACGCAAGGCGATCCAAGGATTTCGCGCTTAAAGTGCAGAACCTCCCGCAGTCTCTTGAGGCAGAGAAGAAATGGCACCGTGCGGAAATCTTCAGATTGACTCAAACGCACGCTGACGAGGCGCAGATTGTGGCCGCGCGGCGTGAATTGGCTGCACTACCTCACGATGAAGCCGGTGCCCGCGATCTTTGGTCTCGTGCGATGCAAGAGAATCTCGATCGGGCCAAACCTCTGGCCGGTATGCCCGAGCATACGCTTCCCTTTGCGGGCAATCCTGAAGGCACGGCGGAGGAAAAACAGACATTTGAAACATCTCGGCGGAACTTTTTGGCACTGATGTTTTGCTTGATGGTGGGTACCGCCGGGTTGCCACACCTGCTAACCCGGTTTTACACTACTCAATCGGTGACTGAAACTAGAAATTCGGTGACTTGGTCATTGGTTTTTATTGCATTGCTGTATCTTGCTGCACCCGCTTTGGCTGTGCTTGTCAAATTTGAAATCATGGGCCATCTGGTTGGCAGGCATTTTGATGACCTGCCATCGTGGATTTCGCAGTGGGCCAGGCTGGATCCCTCGTTGATTTCAGTCAGCGATATCAATGGGGACCACATTTTGCAGTTTGCTGAACTGCGCTTGAGCTCAGACATTGTGATGTTGGCTACTCCCGAGATAGGTGGTCTGCCCTACGTCATATCAGGTCTCGTTGCTGCAGGCGGCATGGCTGCAGCGTTGTCCACTGCCGACGGGTTGCTGCTTACCATCGGCAACGCTCTCGCATACGATCTGTTTTATCGGGGCAATACCGACCGTGCAGGCGCGGTGCGGCGTGTAATGCTGTCCAAATTTGCGCTGCTTCTAGTCGCGCTTCTTGCCGCTTATGTTGCAGCCCAGAAACCGGCGGACATCCTTGTTTTGGTGTCCGCATCATTTTCACTGGCGGGAGCTGCGTTTGTTCCTGTGATGATTTTGGGTATTTTTTGGACGGGTGTTACTCGCTCGGCGGCGGTGCTTGGAATGCTAAGTGGATTGGGCGTTACCGTGTATTACATGGTGATTAATATGCCAGAGGTGCGGGCGTATTTCGGGTGGCAAGGATCTGGGCTCTGGTATGGTATTGAACCCATTTCTGCAGGGGTTTTTGGTGTCAGCGCAGGGGTTGTTGTTACTTTGCTGGCAAGTTTTATGACACGGTCTGCCAGTTCAGCACAGTA
This sequence comes from Rhodoferax sp., assembly GCA_031291305.1. GTDB lineage: Bacteria > Pseudomonadota > Gammaproteobacteria > Burkholderiales > Burkholderiaceae_C > Rhodoferax. Next base: position 95,660 of record JARLJH010000020.1, read on the forward strand.
GCACTAGGGAGCGACTGACAATTGATTGCAGAAAAGCTATAATATAAGGCTCACCTTGCCACACCCCAAGAGACGCTGGGGGTGGTTTTCGCCTCAATTGAGGTACTTCCAAAAGGAGTTTTAATGCGTCATTATGAAATCATTCTCATGATCCATCCGGATCAGAGCGAACAAGTTCCCGCCATGCTGGAGCGCTACAAAGGCATGATCGTTGCTGGTGGCGGCAAAGTGCACCGGGTTGAGGACTGGGGTCGTCGTCAGTTGGTCTATATGATTAACAAACTGGCCAAAGCTCATTATCTGTGTGTCAATATTGAAGCTGATCAGGCTGTGATGGCTGAACTTGAACACGCCTTCAAATTCAATGACGCCGTGCTGCGTCACCTGACCGTGTTGAAGAAAAAGGCTGATACTGGCCCCTCTTCCATGATGAAAACGGTCGAACGCGAAGACGCTCGCAAGACACAGCAGGCTGAATACCAGGCTTGAGGCTCTTGGTAACCCGCATGCAGTGAGCATTGACAATCAACTGAGCTTGACCGCCAGCATTCTCGAAATTGAACCTTTGAGATATACGCCGTCTGGCGTTCCTGCTGTCAACAGCCGTCTCGAACATCAGTCAGAGATGCTTGAAGCAGGGCAGTCAAGACAAGTCAAAGCCATCATGAAGTCTGTGGCATTTGGTGCGGTTGCAGAGCAACTGGCCAAGCAGGACATAGGCAGCATCTGGAATTTCAAGGGTTTTGTGGCAACACCGCGTAGCGCCAAGCATGTTGTGTTTCACATTCAAGAATTTGCCCAAACGTAACGCATTTCAAAATATTTAAGGAGTCCATCATGGCCGGACCAAAACGTTTCAATAACAAAGATAAGCGCCCCAAGCGCCCCGCACAAAATCTGCTGTTCAAGCGCAAGCGCTTTTGCCGCTTCACGGTAACGGGCGTTGAAGAGATTGATTACAAAGACATCGACACCCTGCGTGATTTCATTGCCGAAAACGGCAAGATCATTCCGGCGCGCCTGACCGGAACTCGTGCCATTTTTCAGCGTCAACTCAATACCGCCATCAAGCGTGCTCGCTTCCTGGCCATGCTGCCGTACAGCGATCAGCACAAGATCTAAGGACCACTATCATGCAAATCATTCTGCTCGACAAGGTTGTCAACCTTGGTACTCTTGGTGAAATCGTCAAGGTGAAAGACGGCTATGCACGTAACTTTCTGATTCCGACCGGCCGCGCACGTCGTGCCACAGAAACTGCCAAGAAAGAATTTGAAGTGCGCCGTGCCGAACTTGAAAAGGTGGCTGCCGCCAAGTTGGCTGAATGCCAAGTTGTTGGCGAAAAGCTGGCGGGTACCGTATGCAAGTTGACGCAAAAGGCCGGCGTGGATGGCCGTCTGTTTGGCTCGGTGACCAATGCCGACATCGCTGAAGAGCTGACCAAGAATGGCTTTGCCGTGACCAAGGCGCAAATTCGTATGCCCAATGGCCACATCAAAGTCGTTGGTGACAGTACCGTGGGCATCGCCTTGCACACGGATGTGGTGGTCGATATCACTGTGTCGGTTTACGGCGAAACTGCGTAAGTTCGCACGCTTCATCTGAAGCCGCCCTGGCGCAAGCCTTGGCGGCTTTTACATTGGTGCCGCCGATGTCACGCCATTTGCACAGTTTGTGCACAGGTTTTACAGAGATCATCCCCAGCTTCTCACTCGACACCTGCGCTCACTCGCCTTAGCATTCAACGCTCAAAGGAATCGCCCATGTCTGCTGTACTTTCTGCTCTTCACGACGACCAGGTCCCCGACCGCCAGGTGGCGCAGCTGCGCATTCCACCGCATTCGATTGAGGCCGAATCCAGTGTGCTCGGCGGCTTGTTGCTGGATAACGCGGCCTGGGACCGGGTGAGCGATGTGCTCACCGAGCAAGATTTTTACCGTTACGAGCACCGCGCGGTGTTCGCGTCCATGAGCGTGCTGATCAATGCCTCCAAACCGGCTGATGTCATCACGGTTTATGAGCAGTTGCAAAGTTCGGGCAAGGCAGAGGAAATTGGCGGCTTGAGCTACCTCAATGCTCTGGCGCAGTACGTGCCCAGCGCTGGCAATATTCGTCGCTACGCTGAGATCGTGCGTGACCGTTCGATCTTGCGCAAGCTGGTTTCCACCAGCGAGGAAATATCCGCCAACGCTTTCAATCCCAAGGGGCGCCCGGTGGCTTCGATTCTGGACGAGGCCGAGCAAAAGATTTTCAACATTGGCGAGGAGGGTGCCCGCACCAAGCAGGGCTTCCAGACCATGGACACGCTGGTGGTAGACCTGCTCGACCGCGTGCAGGAAATGGCCGACAACCCCAATGACGTGACGGGGGTGCCCACTGGCTTTTTTGACCTGGACCGCATGACGGCAGGGCTGCAAGGTGGTGACCTGGTGGTGCTGGCAGCCCGGCCATCGATGGGTAAGACCGCCTTGGCCATCAACATTGCCGAGCATGTGGCGTTGAACGAAGGTTTGCCGGTGGCGGTTTTTTCCATGGAAATGGGTGCGGCGCAGCTGGCCGTGCGTATCGTCGGCTCGATTGGCCGCATTGACCAAGGCCATTTGCGTACCGGCAAGCTCACTGATGACGAATGGCCACGTCTGACGGAAGCCATTGAAAAGCTGCGCACCATTTCGTTGCATATCGATGAAACCGCTGGTCTTACCTCCAGCGAATTGCGTGCCAATGCGCGCCGATTGGCACGCCAGTGTGGCCAGTTGGGGTTGATCGTGGTGGACTATTTACAGTTGATGAGTGGCTCCAACGGCAGCGATGGTGAAAACCGGGCTACCGAGTTGGGCGAAATTTCCCGTGGTTTGAAAATGCTGGCCAAGGAGCTCAAATGTCCGCTGATTGCCCTGTCGCAGCTGAATCGGAGCGTGGAGCAGCGCCCTGACAAGCGGCCCATGATGAGTGACTTGCGCGAGTCGGGCGCCATCGAACAGGACGCCGACATCATCATGTTCATTTATCGCGACGAGTACTACACCAAAGATGCCTGCAAGGAACCTGGCGTGGCTGAGGTGATCATCGCCAAGCAACGCAATGGCCCAACCGGAACCGTCAAACTGGCGTTCCTGAACAGGATCACCAAGTTTGAATCTTTGGCGTCTGGTGCGAGCGGCGACTTCTAAGAACCGAAGCTCATTATTTGATGTAACAATAAAATAGGCTGCTAGCCCTTATATCAAAAGGGCTAGCAGCTATAGATATTAAAGCACTTCGCTGGCAAAGTCAGCGAGTCTTGAGCGCTCACCGCGTGCCAGCGTGATGTGGCCGCTGTGTTGCCAACCCTTGAACTTATCGACGACGTAGGTTAGGCCTGATGAGCCTTCGGTCAGGTAGGGCGTATCAATCTGCGCAATATTGCCCATGCAGATGATTTTGGTGCCTGGTCCGGCGCGGGTAATCAGAGTTTTCATCTGCTTGGGAGTCAGGTTTTGTGCCTCGTCGATGATCAGGTATTTGTTCATGAAGGTGCGGCCGCGCATGAAATTCATGCTCTTGATCTTGATGCGGCTGCGGATCAACTCGTTGGTGGCGGCGCGGCCCCACTCACCGGCGGCGGTGTCGGTTTTGCCCAGCACTTCCAGGTTGTCGTCAAGTGCGCCCATCCACGGGCCCATTTTTTCTTCTTCGGTGCCAGGCAGGAAACCAATGTCTTCACCCACACTGACCGTGGCGCGGGTGACGATGATCTCGGTGTAGCGACGCTCGTCAAGCACCTGCGTCAGGCCGGAGGCCAGCGCCATCAAGGTTTTGCCAGTACCGGCGGTACCGGTGAGCGTGACAAAGTCCACCTCCGGGTCCATCAGCAGGTTCATGGCAAAGTTTTGCTCACGGTTGCGGGTGGTGATGCCCCACACCGCGTTCTTCAAGTGCGTGAAGTCGCGCAAGGTTTTGAACACCGCCACCTTGCCTCGGATTTCGGTCACTTTGGCATACAGACTGGGCTCACCCGGTGCTTCAAAATAAACGAACTGGTTGACCACCAGTTGCGGCACGACCGGGCCGCTGACGCGGTAAAAAGTGTGCGCGCCTTGTTGCCAGCTTTCGACAGATTTGCCGTGAGTGATCCAAAAATCTGCTGGAAGAGCGTAGGCACCGGAGTACAACAGGTCGCCATCTTCCAGCGTTTTGTCATTCTGGTAGTCGTCGGTGGACAGGCCCAGGGCCCGGGCTTTGACGCGCATGTTGATGTCCTTGGACACCAGCACGACCTCTCGCGGCGCGTGCTGTTGCCGTAGGGCTTCCACCACACCCAGGATCTGGTTGTCGGCTTTGCCCTGGGGCAGGCTCAAAGGCAGGTCGTAATGCAACAGCTGGGTTTGGAAGAACAGGCGACCACGTGCCTCAAGATGACCTGTGGAGTCCAGTGGCAGACCCTTGGTGATGTCGGCACCTTGGTGCTCGGCCAGAGCGTCCAGCGAACGGCTGGTTTGACGCCCATTGCGGGCGACTTCGGTCATGCCTTTCTTGTGGGCATCCAGTTCTTCGAGCACGATCATTGGCAGGAAGATGTCATGTTCTTCAAAGCGGAACAGACAAGTCGGGTCGTGCAGCAACACATTGGTATCGAGCACAAACAGGCGCTTGGGGCCCTCAAGCCGCTTGGCTTTGGGCTTGGTTCGCGCTGCGGGTTTGGTTGCAGTGGCTGTCCGTTCTGCCTGCGGTGTTGCAGCCTGGTTTTCTGCAGCTGGCAGTCGGTTCGGCTTGCTTGCCGGACCGCGACTGACCGGCACTGGCGCAGCGGGTTGTTGGTCGATGATGGAAGACGGGTTTGCAGCTTCGGCCGCGAGAGCTTCAGTGCGTTCAGCGGGCTTTACTCTAGGGCGTGATTTACCGGAGGTTTCATACTCTTGCAGGGGCAGCAAGGCGGCGCGTTTAGTGGGAGCGGAAGGCAAGGGCATGAAAACTCTCGAAGTGTGAGGATGGAGTGCTTTAATAACGAAACAGCCGCCATGTCACCAGGGCGGCTGTTTCAAAAGAGTCGGTTGGAACTGTCAACAACATGCAAATGATTATGCACGACCTGTTTGACGATGATGAGCGTGTTGTCTTTGTCGGCTCGTACTTTTCGGGATCAGCCCTGAGTCCTCAAGCCGCAACAGGGATATTTCTCAGTGACTTCACGGCTTCCAGCACCTCGTCCACATGGCCTGGGACTTTCAGACCGCGCCATTCTTCCTTCAGGCAGCCGTCTGTGCCGATCAGGAAGGTGCTGCGTTCAATGCCTTTGACTTTTTTGCCGTACATGATCTTGTTCTTGACCACGCCAAACATGTGGCACATTTTTTCTTCAGTGTCGGCGATAAGTTCAAAGGGCAATTCGAGCTTTTGCTTGAATTCGTCGTGTGATTTCATGTTGTCGCGTGATACGCCAAAAACCGTGGCGCCCGCTTTGACAAAGTCCTTGTACTGGTCCCGAAACTGCATGGCTTCGGTGGTGCAGCCTGGTGTGTTGTCTTTAGGGTAAAAGTACAAAACAACGATATGGCCGAGGTGGGAAGTGTTGGTGACCCGGATACCGCCTGTAGCGTTGGATTCGAATTCGGGAATAGGTTTATTGACAACAATCGCCATGGTTCTTCAGTCTCGTGTGACAGGATGCGTCGGTCTCTCAAGTCGTGGACACTATCCTTTTTTTGTAGCGCTACTGCGCCCTCGACTACCAACTGGCTATTTTAACGCATTAGCAGGGCTACAGCCACGTGGCGACCCTCAGCAGCGAGAATGTTGTACGTCCGGCAAGCAGCTTGGGTATCCATGGTTTCCATGCCAATTTGCTGCTGGATCAATGTCTGTGTGAGCGCTGGGCTGACAAAACGCAGCCGTTCGCCACTGCCGAAGATCACCAGTTCGGTCTGCAACCGCGCCAATTGGTCGAAATGGCGGACCGTCAGATCGGCAAAACTCTCGCAGCCCCAGTCAATGCGTTCACCGCGTGAACTGAGGATGACGCTGTGTGTGATCTTTTCGTTGGCCACCTGCACCCAGCCGGGGCCGTAGCCGTAGATCGACTGGGCGTTGATCTTGTCGGGGTGTATTTTCATGGGTTTTTTGGGGGGTGGGGTGGCGTCTAACGGGGCGAGGGCGCCCAATGCCAGTTGTGCGCAGGTGGTCGGTAACTTGTGGTCAAATTATAGGTTTCGCCCGTGCGCTGCCACTCTTGGAGGGATTTTGAAAACCATACGCAAATCTGCCAAACTAGCCAATGTGCTCTACGATATTCGCGGCCCGATCATGGATGCTGCGCGTCAGATGGAGGACGAGGGCCAGAAGATCATCAAGCTCAATCTGGGCAATCTGGCGGTGTTTGGTTTTGATGCGCCCGAAGAGATTCAGCAGGACATGATCCGCAACCTGCCGAATTCGGCGGGCTATTCGGACAGCAAGGGTATTTTTGCCGCACGCAAGGCGGTGATGCACGAAACGCAAAAGCAAGGCATCACGGGCGTCACACTGGACGACATCTACCTCGGCAATGGGGCCAGTGAACTGATCACCATGGCTACGAATGCGTTGCTGGATGACGGCGACGAACTGCTGCTGCCCATGCCCGATTACCCGCTTTGGACGGCTTCCACCAGTCTGTCAGGCGGTACGCCGGTGCACTACCTGTGTGACGAGGCCAACGGCTGGATGCCCGACTTGGCCGACATTCGTGCCAAGATCACGCCCCGTACCAAAGGCATTGTGGTCATCAATCCCAACAATCCCACCGGCGTGCTTTACACCGAAGAGTTGCTCATGGGCATCATCGCCGTTGCCCGTGAACACGGGCTGGTGATTCTGGCTGACGAAGTTTATGACAAGGTGCTTTACGACGGTGTCAAACACACCGCGCTGGCCAGTCTGTCCACTGATGTGCTGACCCTGACATTCAATTCGCTGTCCAAGAGTTACCGCTCGTGTGGTTACCGGGCTGGCTGGATGGTGGTGTCGGGCGACAAGAAGTCCGCCAGCGACTACATCGAGGGCTTGACCATGCTCTCCAACATGAAACTGTGCTCCAACGTCCCCGGTCAGTGGGCCATCCAGACCGCACTCGGTGGTTATCAAAGCATCAACGACTTGGTGTGTGAGGGCGGGCGCCTGCGTCGTCAGCGTGACTTGGCCTACGAGCTGATCACTGCCATCCCAGGTGTGACTTGCGTCAAGCCAGAGGCGGCTCTGTACATGTTCCCCAAGCTGGACCCGACGCTATACCCCATCACTGACGACCGCCAGTTTTTTCTGGAACTGCTGCGTGAAACGCGGGTGATGCTGGTGCAGGGCACGGGCTTCAACTGGCAGCAACCAGACCATTTCCGCATTGTGTTTTTGCCGCACGAGGATGATTTGCGCGAGGCCATTGCCCGCATCGCCAGGTTTCTGGAAGGCTACCGCAAGCGGCGCAGCAACTGAATAACTCTGATTTTGAGAGCTACTGACGCTTATTTAACAAGGGCTAGAGGCCAATTTAATCTATAACTTTTTAATAACTATGAAACCTATTCAAGTTGGTCTGCTCGGTATTGGTGTGGTGGGCTCGGGCACGTTCAATGTGCTGCAGCGCAACCAGGAAGAAATCAAACGCCGCGCCGGGCGTGGCATTGAAATCACCATGGTGGCTGATCTGAATGTGGCGCGTGCCCAGGAACTGGTCGGTCCCGGTGTGACCGTGGTGAATGATGCCCGTGCGGTGATTGCCAACCCTGACATTGACATCGTCATTGAGCTGATCGGCGGCTACGGCATTGCCAAAACGCTGGTGCTCGAAGCCATTGCCGCTGGTAAGCACGTAGTCACTGCCAACAAAGCGTTGCTGGCCGTCCATGGCACCGAGATTTTCGCTGCTGCCTCCGCCAAGGGCGTGATGGTGGCGTTTGAAGCTGCGGTGGCAGGTGGCATCCCGATCATCAAGGCGCTGCGCGAAGGCCTTACCGCCAACCGTATTCAGTGGATTGCCGGCATCATCAACGGCACCACCAACTTCATCCTGAGCGAAATGCGCGACAAGGGCCTGGATTTTGCGGTGGTGCTCAAAGAAGCACAACGCCTGGGCTACGCCGAAGCCGACCCAACCTTTGACATCGAAGGCGTGGACGCGGCGCACAAGGCCACCTTGATGAGTGCCATCGCCTTTGGCATTCCGGTGCAATTCGACAAGGCGTATATCGAAGGCATCACCAAACTCGGTGCTGCCGACATCAAATACGCCGAACAACTCGGCTACCGCATCAAGTTGCTGGGGATCACCAAGCGCCGCTTTGGCAATGCCGCCCAAGGCACGTCGGACGGTATTGAGCTGCGTGTGCACCCCTGCCTAGTGCCTGCCAAACGCCTGATTGCCAATGTGGAAGGTGCCATGAACGCCGTGGTGGTCAATGGCGACGCGGTGGGCAACACGCTGTATTACGGCAAAGGTGCCGGTAGTGAGCCCACCGCCAGTGCCGTGATTGCCGATCTGGTGGATATCACCCGGCTGGAGTCCGCAGACCCCTTGCATCGCGTGCCACATTTGGCCTTCCAGCCCAACGCCATGAGCGATCTGGCCGTGCTGCCCATGAGCGAAGTCGTCACCAGCTACTACCTGCGCCTGCGCGTGGCAGATGAAACTGGTGTGCTAGCCAAGGTCACCGGCATCCTGGCCGAATCCGGCATCAGCATTGATGCGGTGTTGCAGCGCGAAGCCGACGAGGTGGCTGGCAACTCCGGTGTGCCACAAACCGATGTGATCATCTTGACGCACGACTGCCAAGAAGCCAAGATGAACACGGCTATCGTCCACATGCAGGCTCTGCCCAGCGTGCTGGAACCGATCACCCGCATTCGCAAGGAGGAACTCGCCTGATGAAATACATCTCCACCCGCGGCGACCATAGCCCCAAACACTTTTGCGACATCTTGCTCGAAGGCCTCGCGCCCGATGGCGGCCTGTATCTGCCAGAGTCTTACCCGCATGTGGATGACGCCACCCTGAGCCGTTGGCGTGATATTTATCACAAGCAAGGCTACGCCGAGCTGGCGTTCGAGATTCTGTCGCTCTACATCGACGACATTCCTGCTGCGGATATGAAAGCGCTGTGCGCCAAGACCTACACCGCCGAGGTCTTTGGCACCGGCGAGATCGTGCCGCTGCGCCATCTGGAAAACAACATCTGGCTTGAAGCCCTGTCCAACGGCCCGACGCTGGCCTTCAAAGACATGGCCATGCAGTTGCTGGGCAACCTGTTCGAGTACGAGCTGGCCCGTCGAGGTGAAGAACTCAACATTCTGGGCGCCACCAGCGGCGACACCGGCAGCGCCGCCGAATACGCCATGCGCGGCAAAAAGGGCGTGCGGGTTTTCATGACCAGCCCCTATGGCCGCATGAGCCCGTTCCAGCAGGCGCAAATGTTCAGCCTGATGGACGACAACATTTTCAACATCGCGGTGGACGGCGTGTTTGACGATTGCCAGGACATGGTCAAAGCCGTCAGTAACGACCTGGATTTCAAGCGCCAGTACAAGATTGGTACCGTCAACTCCATCAACTGGGCGCGTCTGCTGGCGCAGGTGGTGTATTACTTTGCCGGGTACTTCCAGGCCACCGAAACCAATGTGGAGAAGGTCAGTTTCACCGTGCCCAGTGGCAACTTTGGCAACATCTGCGCTGGCCACGTGGCGCGCATGATGGGGCTGCCGGTGGCCAAGCTGGTGGTTGCCACCAACGAAAACGATGTGCTTGACGAGTTTTTCAAAACCGGTGTCTACCGCGTGCGCGTCAGTGCCGACACGCACGAGACCTCCAGCCCGTCGATGGACATCTCCAAAGCCAGCAACTTCGAGCGTTTTATTTTTGACTTACTGGGTCGCGACGGTGCGCGCGTCAAGTCACTGTTTGGCGACGCACTGGCACGCAGCGGCCAGTTTGACTTGAGCCAGCACCCGGCTTTCAATGACTGCCGCATGCGCTACGGCTTTGAGAGCGGTAAAAGCACGCACAGCGATCGCCTGGCTACCATCAAGGACACCTTTGAGCGCAAGGGCATGATGATCGACACGCACACCGCAGATGGTGTCAAAGTGGCGCGTGAGTATTTGCAAGCCGGTGTGCCGATGATCGTGCTGGAAACCGCCTTGCCGATCAAGTTTGCCGAAACCATTGTGGAAGCCACTGGTCAGCAGCCTGATCGCCCTGCCAAATTTGTCGGCATCGAGGACTTGCCCAAACGCGTGACCCGCATGGCCGCTGATGCGCAGGCCATCAAGACCTTCATCGCTGAGCATTGTGTATGAAATTGGCCGCTAGCCCTTTTGCCATCTGCGTGAGCAGCTATCAAGATAGAAGATTGTTGCCATGAAGGTTGTGGGCTTTGCCGGGTACTCCGGTTCTGGGAAGACGACGCTGGTGGAGCGCTTGATTCCCGAACTGCGCCGTCGTGGTCTGCGTGTGTCGGTGGTCAAACACGCTCGCGCTGGCTTCGACATGGATCGCCCCGGCAAAGACACGTTTCGCCACCGCGAAGCCGGTGCCTTTGAGGTGGTGGTCGCCTCCAATGCTCGACTGGCGCTACTGCGCGAGTTTGAGGTGGCGCAGGAGCTCTCGGTGCATCAGTTGATCGCCGAGCTGTATGACGGCGTCGATTGGGTGTTGGTCGAGGGCTTTCGCGATGCGGACCTGCTCAAGATCGAGATATGGCGTGCCGCATCCGGCAAGCCCGCGCGTTACTCGGCTGACGACTTCATCGGTGCCATTGCCACCGACTCGCCTGACGCATTGCCCGTGCCCACGGGCCTGCCGGTGCTTGACCTGAATGACCCGCAGGCGGTGGCAGATTGGCTGCTGTCTCAGGGCGAGCGCCTGACCTATAACCCGGAGCTGTACGCATGAAAACCGTTCAACCTGCCACACCCGTTCAGGCCGTCCCTGCCCGCGCGCCCCTGAAGTCTCTGGACGAAGCGCTGACCGAGCTGTTGGGTCATGCGACGCCGCTGGCGGGCACCGAGCAGGTTTCCACCTTTGATGCCGATGGTCGCGTGCTGGCGCAGGATGTGACGTCTGCTTTGCAGGTGCCACCACAGGACAACAGCGCCATGGACGGCTACGCTGTGCGCTGCGCTGATTTGACCGCTGGTGTGGCGCTGCCGGTGTCGCAGCGCATTCCTGCCGGTTCCAGTGGTAGCGTGCTGGCTCCCATGTCGGTAGCACGTATCTTCACCGGTGCGCCCGTTCCCGAGGGGGCCGACGCGGTGGTGATGCAGGAAGACTGCACGTTGCAGGCGGACGGTTCGGTGCTGGTTGGCGCGTCCGTTCAGCTGGGGCAATGGATCAGGCGCAGCGGCGAAGACGTGACAAAGGGTGCTGTCATTCTCTCAAAAGGAGAGCGCTTGACCCCCGCATCTCTTGGGCTAGCGGCCAGTATTGGCATGAGTACACTGACAGTGATGCGCCGCCCGCGCGTGGCTCTGTTTTCCACCGGAGACGAGCTGGTGATGCCCGGCGATGTGGCTCCACAGGACATGCCGCCTGGTGCCATCTACAACTCCAACCGTTTTTTTCTGCAGGCCCTGCTCAAGCGCTTGGGCTGCGAGGTGAGCGATCTGGGCATCGTGCCCGATCAGCGTCAGGCCACCATCGACGCATTGCAAGTCGCCGCGCAAGACCATGACCTGATTTTGACCAGCGGCGGCGTGTCGGTCGGTGAAGAAGACCACACCAAACCCGCCGTGCAGGCGCTAGGTCATCTGGATTTGTGGCAAATCGGCATGAAACCCGGCAAGCCGTTCGCCCATGGTCGCGTGGCAAACGCCCACTTCATCGGGTTGCCGGGCAACCCGGTGTCAAGCTTCGTGACCTTTTTAATACTGGTGCGCCCCTTCTTGCTCAAGCTACAAGGGGTGTCCGAAGTTGCTCCACATTCAATAGCTGCTACCGCAGACTTTACCTGGGCTAAAGGCGATAAACGTCGTGAATTCTTGCGTGTGCGTCGCAATGCCTCTGGCGCGTTGGAACGGTTTCCCAACCAAAGCGCGGGGGTGTTGACCTCGGCGGTCTGGGGCGACGGACTGGTGGACAACCCGCCCGGCCAGACCATCGTGCCGGGAGATGTGGTGCGTTTCATCCCGTTCTCGGAGTTGCTGGCATGAAGGTGACAGTGAAATATTTCGCTGGCATCCGCGAAGCCATTGGCGTGGGACAAGAGCTGCGCGAAACCACCGCCAAGACGCTTGCTGCCTTGCGTGACGAACTCATTGCCCAGGGTGGCGCGTATGCCGAAAGCCTGGCCCGTGGCAAAGCCGTGCGCCTGGCGCTTAACCAGGTGATGTCAGCCGAATCTGTCGCACTGACCGAGGGGGCGGAAGTCGCTTTCTTTCCGCCCGTGACTGGCGGGTAGGGCTTGCGCAGACGCAAGCCCATTGACCTGTTACGCCTCGTTCAACAGTGCCAGCAGGCGCTGTTCAGCCGTCGCACTGGCGGGCATCATTGGCAAACGAAGTTCGTTGTGAATCAGCCCCTGGTGTGCCAGTGCGGCCTTGATCAGCGCCGGGTTCGGCTCGGCAAACACGGCTTGCACCAAGGCGGGTAGCGGTCCCCAAAGCTGTTGTGCCTGCAAACGCTCACCCTGGCGCATCAAATCCAGCACCTGCGCAAATTGCGCGGTTTTCAGATGCGCGCTGGCGGCAATGGCGCCTGCACCACCCATGCTCAGCGTAGCCAGGATCTGTGCGTCTTCACCGCTCAGTACCTGCAAGTGGCCATCGGTGATCAGCGCCTGGGTTTTGGCCGCGTCACCCCCGCAATCCTTGATGGCCCGGATGTTGGGGTGCGCCGCCAATGTCAGCAACGTTTCCAGCGTCAACTGTGAGCCGGTGCGGTAGGGGATGTCGTAAATGATCAGCGGCTGGGTGGCCGCGTCTGCCAGCGCGGTAAACCAGTATTGCAACCCGGCTTGTGAAGGGCGGATGTAGTGCGGCGCAGGCACCAGCAGAGCGGCAATGGGGTGCTGATTGAGCGTCTTCACCCAGGCCAGCGTTTGCTCCATGTGGTAGCCCGACAGGCCCATCACCACTGGCAGCCCGTCGCTGGCCTGCAGCACGGTGTCCAGCACCGCCAACTGCTCAGTTTTGTCCAGCGCCGCTGGTTCGCCCGTGGAGCCGCAAACGACAAAACCAGTGACGCCTTCTTTGGCGAGGTGTTTGACCAGCCGTGTCAAGGCCGGGTGGTCGACCGCACCGTGGTGAAACGGGGTGATCAGGGGAATCCAGAGGCCCGTGAAGTCGGGGGAGTTTGGCATGCGTCAATCCTTTTCTCGAAAAAAGACCGATGGAAAAACTGCCATCAGATGTGCACGAAAACCAAAAGAAGGGAAGGGGGTGTTTTGGTGGTTCCGCCGCTCATCTGAGGACGGAACCACAGCTCCGGTCAGATGAGCTTTGGTTTTTTGGATTTGGATGCCAGCGCAACGCCACATTCGCCTTGGTTCAAGGCCAAGGTTCGGGTGTGGGGTGAGGTGGCAAACATGGCTTAACTATAGCAGCAGGCTGGCCGTCAACGCCCAGCGGTGCCACAATTCAAGCATGACTCAAGCACCTCCTCCCCGCGTTTCTATCCAAACCCAGGACTTTGACCTGAACGCTGAAATTGCCACTTTGCGTGCGCAAGATGGTCGTGTCGGTGCAGTTTGCAGCTTTATCGGCACCGTGCGTGATCGTACGGCGGGTGAGCCTGGCGCCATCAGCAGCATGGAGCTGGAGCACTACCCCGGCATGACAGAGAAGTCAATTGAGGTCATGATAGACGCGGCTATGCAGCGCTTTGACATCTTTGGCGCACGCGTCATTCATCGCGTAGGTTTGCTGCAGCCGCTGGATCAGATTGTGATGGTGGTGGTGACCTCGGCGCACCGGGGCGAGAGCTTTGCTGCCTGTGAATTCCTGATGGACTACCTCAAAACCCAGGCCCCATTCTGGAAAAAAGAGCAAACGCCAGATGGCGCAAAGTGGGTCGATGCGCGTGTAAGCGACGACGCGGCGTTGGCTAAGTGGGGCATTGCTTCTAACAACTCATGAGGTCGCACTGGGGCTTCGGACTGTCAGAATCTGTTTTTGGATGTTGGTCTGTCCGCTGGGTCGATATCGCTCACACAGGCTACAAGCCGTTGCGGATACAACTGCTTCTTTAATCACCGACTTCTCTCCCGGCTATCACTTTCGCGACGATTTTTGGCTGCATCAAATAACAGCGTAAGCAAGACAGTCGCGGCAGCTGATCCTGCCAGTACGGGTGAAGTTGCCACAACCTTAGCCAGTCCATCAAAGGCGTGGAGGCTCACTTGCTGTACGCGTTCTACAAGCGCAGCCACATCTTTAGCCTGCACATTCTGTACATCCTCCCAGCGGACGTGCATGTCTGGCCATCCACTTCTGAAACGAATTTTTGCAAAAGTGCCATTCGAGATGGCGACCAGCGCAAGAACACCCAGAGGTTTGATGAGCTGCTCGAGAAGGTTGGCCCGCAATGTCAACGGTGCAGTCTCAAAAACTTCAGCGACCAATTGCGGTATGGCTTCAGGTGGTCGGTCAGGCAGATTGCTAGGCATGGGGTTCATCATGTTGAAACTCCACAAATTGACTCAACTGGATTTTGATAATTTTGAAGGAGAAGCATGACAACTTTTTGGCAGGTTTGTAAGGTTTTGTAAGGGTGCCCTGCAGAGTGCCAGAGGATGGCTTTCCATCGGCAGCAGCGAGCATTGGTCATTCGCTTGAAAGAACGATTAACTGCCCCATGTAAAAGGCAGTTCAAACTCTTTTGGAGTGTTTCATGCGCATCGAAAAGTTCACCACAAAATTTCAGGAAGCCCTGGCCGACGCACAGTCACTGGCGCTGGCCAATGACCATGCCTATATCGAACCCGTCCACCTGTTGGTGGCCATGATCAAGCAGGACGATGGCCCGAAGGCGCTGTTGCAGCGCGCCGGTGTCAATGTGCCCGGCCTGCTGTCGGGGGCCGAAGCGGCGGTCAAACGGTTGCCCCAAGTTACCGGGCAGGATCAGGTACAGGGCGGGCCTGAGCTGGGCAAGATCCTGCAAGCCACTGAAAAAGAAGCCATCAAGCGCAATGACCAGTTTGTGGCCAGCGAGTTGTTTTTGCTGGCTTTGACCGATGCCAAGGGTGCTTTGGGTGATCTGGCCCGCGCCAATGGCTTAACACGCAAGAGTCTGGAAGCTGCTATTGAGGCTGTGCGCGGCGGACAGAATGTGGACAGCGCCGACGCCGAGGACCAGCGCGAATCGCTCAAGAAATACTGCATCGACCTGACCGAGCGCGCCCGCATGGGCAAGCTCGACCCGGTGATTGGCCGCGACGACGAGATCCGCCGCGCCATCCAGGTGCTGCAGCGGCGTACCAAAAACAATCCCGTGCTGATTGGCGAGCCCGGCGTGGGCAAGACTGCCATCGTCGAGGGCCTGGCGCAGCGCATTGTGGCTGGTGAGGTGCCCGAGTCGCTCAAGGGAAAACGGGTGTTGTCACTCGATATGGCCTCGTTGCTGGCCGGTGCCAAGTTCCGTGGGGAATTTGAAGAGCGGCTGAAAAACGTGCTCAAAGACTTGGCCAAGGATGAGGGCCAGACCATTGTTTTTATTGACGAATTGCACACCATGGTGGGCGCCGGCAAGGCCGAGGGTGCTATGGATGCGGGCAACATGCTCAAGCCCGCTCTGGCGCGCGGCGAGTTGCATTGTGTGGGTGCCACTACGCTGGACGAATACCGTAAATACATTGAAAAAGATGCCGCGCTGGAGCGCCGCTTCCAGAAAATTCTGGTCGGCGAGCCCACGGTGGAAGCGACCATTGCCATCCTGCGCGGGCTGAAAGAGCGCTACGAAAAGCATCACAACGTCGAGATCACCGACCCCGCCATCGTGGCGGCGGCAGAGTTGTCCAACCGCTATATCACCGACCGTTTTTTGCCTGACAAGGCGATTGACCTGATCGATGAAGCCGCGTCGAAGATCAAGATTGAGATGGATTCCAAGCCCGAGGTCATGGACAAGTTGGACCGCCGCCTGATCCAGTTGCAGATTGAGCGTGAAGCGGTCAAGAAGGAGCGTGATGAAGCGTCTATGAAGCGCCTGGAGTTGATCTCCGACGAAATCAAGTCGCTGCAAAAGGAAATTGCCAATCTGGATGAAATCTGGAAGATGGAAAAAGCCAGTGCTCAAGGCAGTGGCGACCTGCGCGAGCAGATCGACAAACTCAAATTCCAGATTGAGGAACTTACCCGCAAGGGCGATTTCAACAAGGTGGCCGAACTGCAGTACGGCAAGCTACCCGCTCTGGAAAAGAGTCTGAAAGAAGCCCAGGCCAAGGAATCCAACCGCACCGAGGGCGCGGCGCCGCGTCTGCTGCGCACGCAAGTCGGTGCCGAAGAAATTGCCGAGGTGGTCAGCCGCGCCACGGGCATTCCGGTGTCCAAGATGATGCAGGGCGAGCGCGACAAGCTGTTGCAGATGGAAGCCAAGCTGCATCTGCGCGTGGTGGGTCAGGACGAAGCCATTGGCGCGGTGGCCAATGCCATTCGCCGCTCACGCTCGGGTTTGTCGGACCCGAATCGGCCTACCGGTTCGTTCCTGTTCCTGGGACCCACGGGTGTCGGCAAGACCGAGCTGTGCAAAGCACTGGCGGGCTTTTTGTTTGACTCCGAAGACCACCTGATCCGCGTCGATATGAGCGAGTTCATGGAAAAGCATAGCGTGGCCCGCTTGATTGGTGCGCCTCCTGGCTATGTTGGCTATGAGGAAGGTGGTTACCTGACCGAAGCTGTGCGGCGCAAACCCTACAGCGTGCTGCTGCTCGACGAGGTGGAAAAAGCCCACCCGGACGTGTTCAATGTGCTGCTGCAAGTGCTTGACGATGGCCGCCTGACCGACGGTCAGGGCCGCACCGTGGACTTCAAGAACACCGTGATCGTCATGACCAGCAACATCGGCTCGTCGATGATTCAGGCGATGGTCGGCGACGACTACGAAGACGTGAAGGAAGCGGTGACCGCCGAGCTGAAGAACCACTTCCGTCCCGAGTTTTTGAACCGCATTGACGAAACCGTGGTGTTCCACAGCCTGGATGCCAGCCACATTGCCGACATTGCCAAGATCCAGCTCGCGGTGCTCAAGGCACGTCTGGCGCATATGGAGCTGGGCATGGAGGTTAGCGATGCCGCCGTGGCCGAACTGGCCAAGGTGGGCTTTGACCCGGTGTTTGGTGCCCGACCGCTCAAACGCGCGATTCAGCAGCGCATCGAGAACCCGCTCTCCAAGCTGTTGCTGGAAGGTATGTTTTCGCCCAAAGACACCATTGTGGTGGGCGTGGATACGATCCGCGCGCCGGGGCAATTCAGCTTTACCAAGGGTGCAGCGCAGTAAGCGGCTTGTACTGAGTTTATAAGAAATAGGCTGCTAGCCCCCGTATATAGGGAGCTAGCAGCTTTATTTTTTATAGCGTTGCAACGTGAAACCGGTGTACCTGGTAGAGTTGTTGAGACCACGGATGACTGGTGTTTACAGATGCTCTTGGTGGGTGAGTTGAGGGTGAATTGGGGCAGGGGCATGCAGTTGTTTTTCCTGTTGCCGTTTATCCGCAGTTCGATATCATTCGCAAACCACCTACTGCCTGGCGCCCCGGGCTCTTGATTGATGAGCATGGAAAAAATCAGCTTCACCGATTTGATGGCCTCGTCCATTCATGACATGAAAAATTCGGTGAATGTGCAGGTGAATGCGCTGGAGCAGATTGCGCATGACGCCCAAACGCGCGGAGACCAGGAAGCCTTTGATAAGCTGGTGGTGGTGATCGCCCAGGCGCATCGGGTCAACGCTAACCTGATCCAGTTGCTCAGCCTGTACAAATTTGGCAAGTCCACCTATCCGTTGGACATTCGGGAGCAGTCCGTGGCTGAGCTGATTGCCGAGGCGGTGCTGCAGCAGCGCGCGGTGCTTGATTTCAAAGGGATCAGCGTCGAGGTGGATTGCCCGCCAAATTGCGACTGGTATTTTGACCATGACCTGATGACAGGTGTGCTGCTCAATGCATTGAATAACGCCTGTAGTTACACCCACGACAAAATCCGCATCGCCGCGCAGGTGCAGGAAGGTGCACTGGTTCTGCGTGTAGAAGACAACGGTTGCGGCTACCCGGCGCACATGCTTGAGCGTGGTGGTGTCGGGGCTGACAGGGGTGTGAATTTTTTCAGCGGTAGCACTGGCCTGGGTTTCTATTTCTCGGCGCAAGTAGCGCAGCTGCACCAGAACAATGGTCGCTCTGGTACGCTGTCCATTGACAACGGCGGCGCTTTTGGAGGTGGCTGCTTTGTGGTGACTCTGCCCTGAATCGCGCTGCCGAAAGAAACCGATGCCTTTGACGCTGCAGCAAGCCAACACCCTGATCATTGATGATTTTCAGAGCATGCGCACCATGCTGCGAGAGTTTGTCAAGTCCATGGGCATGACGCGGGTGGACACGGCCTGCCATGGCCGTGACGCCATCAGCCATTTGACCGCCAGCAAGTACGACATCGTCATTTGCGACTACAACCTGGGCCCAGGTGCCAATGGTCAGCAGGTACTCGAAGAGGCCCGCACGCGCGATTTGATTGGTGTCTCAACCATTTGGGTGATCGTTACTGCCGAAAAGACCACTGACATGGTGATGGGTGCTGCCGAGATCAAGCCGGACGATTACCTCCTCAAACCCATCAATCAGGTGCTGCTGCAAAGCCGTCTTGAAAAACTCATTGTCCGCAAGCAGTCGCTCGGGGTCGTTGAGGCGGCCATTCGTGCCAAGGACTTTGGTGCAGCGCTGGCTCATTGCGACCTGCTGATCAGGATGCAATCTGCCAATCCGCATGAGGTGTTGCGCATCAAGAGCGACCTGCTGCTGACCTTGGGTGACTATGAGGCAGCCCGAGCCGTGTATGAGTCAGTGTTGGCACAGCGCAGCGTGGCTTGGGCACGGACTGGCCTGGGCAAGGTGCTGTTTTATACCGGCGACCTGGCCGGTGCTGCCGCCCTGTTTCAGCAGGTGCTGGTCGAAAATCAGATGTACATCGAAGCCGCTGACTGGCTGGCCAAGACCTATGAGGCCTTGGGTGACTTGGTGCAGGCACAGCAAACGCTGGTGCAGGCGGCGAAGCTCTCACCCAATTCCCCCCAACGCCAAAAGACGCTCGGTGACACGGCTTTTAAGAACGGCGAACTCGACCTGGCGCAAGCCGCGTTCGAGAAGAACATCAAAATCAGCGAATTCTCCAGCCACAAGAATCCAGCTGTCTATGCGCGACTAGCCGATGTGCTGTTGGACAAAGGCGATTCGCAAGAGGCTCTGAATGTGCTCAAGCGCAGCAAGACAGATTTCAGATACAACTCGGCGGCGGCGTTGCAAACGGCGGCGGCCGAGAGCCGGGTGTATCAACAAATGGGGCAAACGGCCATGGCCCAGGCGGCCATGGCCAGCGCCGAGCAGTTGGCGGCCAAGCTGGGTAGCAAACTCAGCCCTGAGCTGATGATGGAGATGGCCAAAGCGCATCTGAAACTGGGGCAAAAGGACAAGGCCTGCCAGTTGATGGGTGAAGTCGTCAAAAATGACCATGAAAACGCCCAACTGTCCAAGGAGATTGAAGCCATTTTTGCTGCTGAAAACCTGGCGGAGGTTGGGCAAAGTCTGATTGCCTCCGCGCGCAAGGAAGTCATCGACATCAACAACGAAGGCGTGATGCTGGCCAAGAAGGGTGAATTCCAGCAAGGGGCAACGCTGCTGCGCACGGCGCTCAAGAAGCTGCCCACCAGTGAGGTGATGATCGCCAACCTGTGCGGCCTGCTGATCGCCCAGATGAGTAAAAGTGGCTACACCGAGACCCTGGCGTCGGAGGCCCGCTCATTGCTGGACCAGTTGCATGAAATCAATCCGGGCAACAAGAAGTTTTACAGCTACTCGCTGGTGCTGGCGCGTCTGCAGCATGGCTGATTCCATTTCTAAATCATCTGTGTCGTTGTTATCTCGCCTTGGTTTGCGTCTGCAATGCCTGCGGCTCAATGCCTCGCCACAAATAGGTCAAACCCAATGGCGCTACCGGGTCCGCTCGGGTGCATTGGGGGGCTGTTTGGCAGCACAATAGTGCCATGAAATCAACCGATTCCCCCCAACTCGCCGGCCAGCTTCTGGTGCAATGCCTCATCGAACAGGGCGTCACCCATGCGTTTGGTGTGCCGGGTGAGAGCTTCCTTGCAGTGTTGGACGGCTTCTACCAATACCGCGAACAGATCCGGTTCATCGTCAACCGGCAAGAAGGTGGAGCCGCCTTCATGGCCGAAGCACATGGCAAGCTGACGCGCCGCCCTGGCGTCTGTTTTGTGACACGTGGTCCGGGTGCCACCAATGCGTCAATCGGTGTGCACACCGCGTTTCAGGACGGCACGCCGATGGTGCTGTTTGTTGGCGATGTGGCCAGCAACACACGTGACCGCGAGGCTTTTCAAGAAGTCAACTTTCTGAGCTTTTTTGGTCCGTCAACGCGCGGCATGGCCAAGCTGGTGGAGCGCATTGATTGCGCCGAGCGTATTCCAGAGTATGTGGCACGCGCGTTTGCCACCGCGATGGCGGGGCGTCCCGGGCCGGTGGTGCTGGTGTTGCCGGAGGACATGCTGGTGCAGATGCTCGCCGTTGACACGGTCGACGGTGTGCTGCCGCAAGCCTTACCACGTGTTTCGAAAGTTGAGAGTGAAATTGGCGTCAAGCCCATATCCAACCTTCGTGAGATGCTATTGAATGCAAAGCAGCCCATGGTCATTGCCGGGGGCAGCGGTTGGTCGATACAAGCGGCTCAGGACCTGCAACGTTTTGCAGAAAACTGGTGTCTACCGGTCGCCAATGCGTTCCGGTTTCAGGACACTTTTGACAATCACCACCCGTTGTACGTGGGCGATGTGGGTCTTGGCATCAACCCCAAGCTGGCACAGCGCATCAAGGACAGTGATCTGATTCTGGCTCTGGGTGCACGCCTTGGCGAGATCACGACGGCGGGCTACACACTGATTGAGTCGCCTGTTCCCAAGCAGACGTTGGTGCACATTCATGCTAGCGCTGAAGAGCTCAACCGGGTTTTTCAGACCAAATTGGCCGTGCAGGCAGATATGGTCACCACCGCTGCGGCCCTGAAAGAGATGCCGCCCCCGGCAACATTTCCGTGGGCCAGGTGGTCGGCCGCCTGCCATACCGACTACTTGGCCAACCTGCAACCCAGCGTGATGGGCGACCTGGCACAGGACACCGAACAGGGCGTGGTGAACATGCCAGCCATCATCGCGGCGCTGCAACGGTATTTACCTCAGGATGCCGTGCTGACCAATGGCGCTGGTAATTTTGCCAGCTGGCTGCACCGCTTTTTTCGCTACCACGGCCTGGCCAAGGGTTTCAAGACCCAGCTGGCACCGACCAACGGTGCCATGGGCTACGGTGTACCCGCTGGTATTGCCGCTGCCATCACCACCGGGCGCACGGTGTTCACCATCACCGGTGATGGCGATTTTTTGATGAATGGACAGGAGCTGGCAACGGCCATGCAATACGGTGCCAAAACCATCATCCTGCTTCTCAACAACGGCATGTTTGGCACCATTCGTATGCACCAGGAACGCGAATACCCGCAGCGTGTAGCAGGTACCTCGCTTGCCAACCCTGATTTTTGTGCGCTGGCACAGGCCTATGGCTATGCGGGTGTGCGCATCAGTCGCACGACGCAATTTGAAGCGGAGTTGCTGGCGGCGCTGGCGCGACCCCAGGGCACACTGATCGAGGTGATGCTGGAACCTCAGGCCATCAGCACCCGCAGCTCCTTGGACGGTATCACCCAGGCTGCGTTGGCCAGGCAACTGGACCGGCGCTGATTCTCTGACGGGGTAAAGCGAACAAAAAAAAGCCAGCGCAAGCTGGCTTTTTTGACAGAAACCGAGTCAGCTTTTTATTTGGTCATATCCACACCGTAGAAGGTATGGCGGACAAATGGGCTGAGCTTGAAGTCGATGACTTCCTTGCGCACGGGTGCAACCTGCACGGCGTGGGCAATGGTAAACCAGGGCGCTTGTTGCTTGAAGATGACCTGGGCCTTTTCGTACAGCTTGGTGCGCTCAGCCACATTGGTCACCGTCTTGGCTTTCAACACCAGGTCCTCAAACGGCTTGTAGCAGAACTTGGCCACATTGGAACCGTTGGACTTGGCGGAAGCACAGCCCAGCAGGGTGTTCAGGAAGTTGTCCGGGTCACCGTTGTCACCGGTCCAGCCCATCATGCCCATCTGGTGTTCGCCGTTTTGCATGCGTTTGCGGTATTCGCCCCATTCAAAGCTCTTGATCTCGGCTTTGACGCCAACTTTGACCAGATCGGCCTGCATCAACTCGGCAATGCGTTTGGCGTTCGGGTTGTAGGGGCGCTGCACCGGCATGGCCCACAGGTCGGTGGTAAAACCATTGGGGTAGCCCGCCTCGGCGAGCAATTTCTTGGCGGCAGCTGGATCGTACGGATCGTCCTTGATGGACTTGTTGTAGGACCACATGGTGGGCGGAATCGGGTTGATAGCCGGGATGCCGGTACCCAGGTAGACAGCGTCCACAATGGCTTTCTTGTCGATGGCCATGTCGATGGCTTTGCGCACCCGTACGTCGTCAAACGGCTTCTTGGTGGTGTTGTAGGCCAGGTAGCCAATGTTCAGACCAGGTTGCTCAAGAATCTTGACATCTGCGTCTTTGCGCATGGCCGGCAGGTCGGCGGGATTGGGGTAGGGCATGACTTGGCATTCGCCCTTTTGCAGCTTGGCCCAGCGCACGGATGCATCGGGCGTGATGGCGAAGATCAGGTTGTCAATCTTGGCTTTGCCAGCCCAGTAATTGGGATTGGCTTTATAGCGGATGATGGCGTCTTTCTGGTATTGCACCAGTTCGAACGGGCCGGTGCCGACAGGCTCTTGGTCAATTTTCTCCGGAGTGCCTGCTTTGAGCATGGCAATCGCGTATTCCTTGGACTGAACGCCTGCGTACTGCATGGCCAGGTCTGACAGGAAAGGTGCTTCGGGTGTATTCAAGACGATCTTGACGGTGTAGTCGTCCACCTTGTCCACCGATTTCAGCAGCTTGGGCATGCCCATGTCATTGAAGTACGAGTGGTTGGAGCTGGTAACTTTGAAGTATGGGTCGTTTTCGACCCATTGACGGTCAAACATGAACAGCACGTCATCGGCATTGAAGTCACGCGAGGGTTTGAAGTTCTTGTTGGACTGCCATTTCACGCCGTGACGCAGGTGAAAGGTGTAGGTCAGGCCATCTTTGGAAATGTCCCAGCTTTCGGCCAGCCCTGGTACAACTTTGGTGCCGCCACGCTCGAAACCAACGAGGTTGTCGTAAATCTGTTCAGTTGCGTCAAAGGATGTGCCTGTTGTGTTGAGGCTGGGTGAGAAATTTTCTGGGCTGCCTTCCGAGCAGTACACGAGAGTTTTGGCGGATACCGGCGTCAGGGCTAGCAGCGCGGGCAGGGCTAGTACGCACAGCGCCGTTCGCTTCAGCGGAAACTTGGTCAACTTGGTCTTGGTTGAAATTGTCATCTTGTGGACTCCTGACAGGTTAATGCTGCGCTGCAGCGGGTAGGGTAAATTGTTCGGCCAAATGGCAGGCCACTTGTCTGCCAGCCAGTTCTCGCAACACGGGTCGCTCGGTCTGGCACTGGGGCACCACGTGCGGACAGCGGGTTGAAAAAACGCAACCGCTGGGCGGATTCAGTGGAGAGGGTAGCTCACCTTTCAAAACAATGCGCTGTTTGGAGGTTCCTGTCCCGGTGATACCCGGCGTGGAGGCCAGCAGTGCCTGTGTGTAGGGATGTAGCGGCTGGGCAAAGATGGTGGTCTTGTCGCCTTGCTCCATCGCGTGGCCCAGATACATCACCAGCAAATCGTCGGCAATGTGCCGAACCACACCCAGGTCGTGCGAGATGAACAGGTAGGCCAACCCCAGTTCCTGTTGCAAATCCGCCAGTAGATTGAGCACCTGCGCTTGAATGGAGACGTCCAGCGCGGACACTGGTTCATCAGCGACGATCAGGGCAGGCTTGAGCATCAGCGCCCGCGCAATGGCAATGCGCTGACGTTGACCGCCCGAGAACATGTGCGGGTAGCGGTCGTAATGCTCGGGCCGCAGACCCACCAATGCCAGCATGGCCCGGGCCTGTTCAGCGCGCTGGGCAGGCGTCAGGTCGGTGTTGATCTCCAGCGGGGCTTCCAGGATGGCGCCGATTTTTTTGCGCGGGTTGAGCGAACCGTAGGGATTCTGAAACACCAGTTGCACGGTGCGACGCAGGGCGTGGCGTTCCTGGGCACTGGCGGTGGTGACTTCGACGCGGCCAAGTTTCAGTTGCCCGGCTGTCGGCGTCTCGATCAGCGACACCATGCGCGCCAGCGTGGATTTGCCGCAGCCGGATTCGCCGACCACGGCCAGTGTCTTGCCCGGCTGCACAGAGAAGGAGACACCGCTGACGGCCTGCAAATGATCGGCTGCGCGAAACGCGCCGTGGTTGATTTTGTAAACCTGCTTCAGGTCGCGTGCGACCACGACGGGCTCGGTAGTTGTTGCTGTCATGACTGGGGTGGCGCAGGTGTTTGGCTGGCTCATGCGGCGACCCCTTGCGCGATGGGCGTGGTGGCCAGGGGCGTGTGGCAACGCACCATGCCGCTTTGCCAGTCGCGCAGAGCGGGACGCTCATTGCGGCATTGCTGGCTGGCGTACTGGCAACGCGGTGCAAACAGGCAGCCTTTGGGCCGGTCATACAGCCCAGGCACCATGCCGGGAATGGTGGCCAGTCGGGTCTGCCCGTCACTGCGTTCGGGCATGGCGGCAAGCAGCGCCTCGGTGTAGGGGTGCTGAGGGTCCTGGAACATCGCTTGTGCTTCACGTTCTTCCATGATCTGCCCGGCATACATCACCGCCACGCGCTGTGCCATCTCGGACACCACGCCCATGTTATGGGTGATCAGAACCAGGGCCATGTTGCGTTCTTTTTGCAGGTTGCGCAGCAGGTCAAGAATTTGCGCCTGGATGGTCACGTCCAGCGCTGTTGTTGGCTCGTCTGCTATCAAAAGTTTTGGGTTGCAGGCAATCGCCATGGCGATCATCACGCGCTGGCTCATACCGCCTGAGAGTTGGTGCGGGTAGATGCCCAGACGGCTTTCGGGTGCCGGGATGCCGACTTGCTCCAGCAGTTCAATCGACCGCTTGCGTGCTGCCTTCTTGTCCATGCCCAGATGCAATCGCAGGGTTTCGGCCATCTGAAAGCCAACGGTAAAACACGGGTTCAGACTGGTGGTTGGGTCCTGGAAGATCATTGCCATGTCTTTGCCGATGAGCTGGCGGCGCTCGCTATCGGAGAGCTTGAGCAAATCGTGGCCATCGAACATCAGCTTGCCGGCTGAAATCTGGCCAGGGTACGCCACCAAGCCCATCAGCGCCATCATGGTGACGCTCTTGCCTGAGCCCGACTCACCGACGATGCCCAAGACATCACCGGGTTCCAGGGACAGGCTCACGCCATCAACCGCATGCATCACGGCGGTTTTGGACGGAAACCGGACCGATAGATTTTCTATTTCAAGGAGTGCCATCAAAAACTCTTTCAGCGCTTGAGTTTGGGGTCAAACGCGTCGCGCAGACCATCGCCCAGCAGATTGAAGGCCAGCACAGTGATCAGAATGGCCAGACCTGGGAAAGTCACCACCCACCAGGCACGCATCACAAATTCACGTGCGTCGGCCAGCATCGTGCCCCACTCGGGAGATGGCGGTTGTGCGCCAAGGCCCAAAAAGCCCAGCGCGGCAGCATCCAGAATGGCCGAAGAAATGCCCAAAGACGCTTGAACGATCAGTGGTGCGGTGCAGTTGGGCAGCACCTCGCTGAACATCAGGCGCAAGTGTCCTGCACCATTCATGCGGGCGGCTGTCACGTAGTCGCGCGACATTTCGGAAATGACGGCGGCGCGGGTGATGCGCACGTAATGCGGCAGCACCACAATGGCCACAGCCAGCATGGCATTCATCAGCCCGGGGCCCAGAATAGCGACGATCACAATTGCCAGCAGCAGACTTGGCAGCGTCAGGATGATGTCCATCAGGCGCATCACTGCAATTTCGAAAATACCTCTGAAATAGCCAGCCGTCAGCCCAAGAACGGTGCCTGTGATCACGGAGAGTGTGACGACCGCCAGGCCAATGGTCAGCGACAGACGCGCACCAAAAATTAGCCTTGACAAGATATCGCGGCCAATGGCGTCTGTGCCCAGCAGGTGGGCAGCAGAGCCGCCTGCCTGCCAGGCAGGCGGCACCAGAAAGACACTGGGGTCGGTGGCGTCGGGGTTGAAAGGGGCGATCCATGGGGCCAGGGCCGCCATCAGCAGCACCAGCAAAACAATGACCAACCCGGCGACAGCGCCCTTGTTGGTTGAAAAATAGTCCCAGAATTCGCGCAGGGGGCGCTGTGGGACGTGGGAGGAGGGTTCGGCAGGTGTCGTCATGGGAGTGTGCAGAATCAGTGCCGAATACGTGGGTTGATGATGCCGTAGGTGACATCCACCAGCAGGTTGACCAGCATCACCATGCCACCCAGCAGAAGCATGCCGCCCTGCAATACCGGGTAGTCACGCCTGCCAATCGCCTCAATCATCCATTTGCCCACTCCGGGCCAGGAAAAAATGGTTTCGGTCAGGATGGCGCCGGTGAACAGCACGCCGACCTGCAGGCCAATGACCGTGATCACCGGAATCAGCGCGTTGCGCAGCGCGTGCAGGCCCACCACCCGCAAATTTGATAGACCCTTGGCCCGCGCGGTGCGAATGTAGTCCTCACCCAGCACTTCCAGCATGGCAGAGCGCGTCATGCGGGCGATGACCGCCAAGGGGTTGGTGCCCAGCACGATCATCGGCAAGATCAGGTGCAATGCGGCTGATTTGAAGGCGCCCATGTCACCGGCCAACCAAGTGTCGATCAGAAGGAAGCCGGTCACGGGCTCGATGAAATACTCCACCGAGATGCGCCCG
This sequence comes from Rhodoferax sp., assembly GCA_031291305.1. Classification (GTDB taxonomy): domain Bacteria; phylum Pseudomonadota; class Gammaproteobacteria; order Burkholderiales; family Burkholderiaceae_C; genus Rhodoferax. The sequence goes on from JARLJH010000020.1 coordinate 122,788, forward strand.
GACACCGGTGTCAGATCCAGTTGAACCGAGAACAGCAGGATCAGCAGCAAACCCCACCAGAAAATCGGCATCGAGTAGCCAGTCAGTGACACCCCCATGACGCCGTGGTCCAGAATGGTGTTGCGCTTGACCGCCGCCAAAATGCCAGCTGGAATGCCGATGATCAGGGCGAACAGCATGGCGCTCAAGGCCAGTTCCACTGTGGCGGGGAACAAGGCCAGAAACTCTTTCAGGACTGGCGCATGGGTGATGATTGAGTTGCCCAGGTCGCCTTTAAGGACACGGCCAATGTAGATGCCGTACTGCACCAGCACTGGGCGATCAAGACCGTAAGTGTGGAGCAATTCGGCGTGTCGGGCGGCGTCGATACCGCGTTCGCCAGCCAGGGTTTCAATCGGGTCACCGGGCACCATCCGTATCAGAAAGAACGCGACCAGTGTCATGCCGATGAAGGTCGGAATGATCAGGCTGAAGCGGGTAAGCAGAAAACGTAGCATTTGAAAAATTAATGATTCGTTAATGCATGAATGATGCCATAAAGAAAAAGCCGACTTGACGTCGGCTTTTTTAGCGGGCAACCTCCTAAGATTACTTCAGGTGCTTGCCAATCAGGCCGGCCATTTCAAACATGGTGACCTGTGCCTTGCCAAACACTTCCTTCAGCTTGGCATCAGCGTTGACCAGACGCTTGTTGACAGCGTCTTGCAACTTGTTCTTCTTGATGTAAACCCACATTTGTTTGACCACCTCGGTGCGTGGCAGAGGTTTGCTACCGACGACGGCTGCCAGGGCGGAACTGGGAGTCAGGGCCTTCATGAAGGCGGCGTTCACGGTGCGCTTGGTAGCGACCTTTTTCGTCGCAACTTTCTTGGCAGCAGCTTTAGGCGCAGGCGCCGCTGCTTTGACAACAGCCTTCTTGGCGGGCGCAGCAGCTTTCTTTGCGGGCGCAGCCTTCACCGGAGCGGCTTTCACAGCTTTGGCAGGTGCTGCTGCCTTGGCGGGTGCCACTTTCTTGGCGGGTGCGGCAGCCTTTTTCACCGCAGTGGTTTTAGCGGGTGCGGTTTTGGGGGCTGGAGCAGCTTTTTTTGCTGGCGCTTTTTTTGCAGTTGCCATGGTGTGTGTTGTCCTATTGGAAGTTGATCAAGCACCAGCGAGAACAGCGTATCTGCTGGTTGGGCTGCATGCTACTGGAGAAAATCGTCTTTTCCAAGGGGAGAAGCGATAAATTCGCTTTGTTGACGACCTTTTTGTGACAGCTTGAGGTCGAACTAGAATTTTTTACCTTTTTAAGGACGTTAAAAATGACGATGACACCGGCGACTTGTGATCTCTGCGATGCTCACAAACATGATTCTCCTGAGCTTTTTCGGGTGCTTCCACCCGTGTTTCGTGACTTCGGTGCGCGCCGCGCTTTTGCCGGGCCGGTCGTGACGCTCAAGTGCTTTGAGGACAACTCACTGGTCAAAGCTGCGGTGGATAGCTGCGGGTTTATTGACACCGCACAGGGTCGCGTTGGAAAGGTGCTGGTGGTGGATGGTGCAGGCTCATTGCGCCGTGCGTTGCTGGGCGGCAACCTGGGCGCGGCGGCGGCGCGCAATGGCTGGGCTGGTGTGGTGATCGACGGCTGTGTCCGTGACGTGGCCGAACTGGCTGCGCTGGATGTGGGCATTCGCGCTCTGGCATCCACGCCCATGCCGACCGACAAGCAGAACCAGGGACTCAAAGATCTGCCGGTGCAGATTCAGGGCGTCTGGGTGCGTCCGGGTGAGTGGCTGTATGCCGATGCAGACGGCATGGTCGTCAGCGCAACACGACTGGCGTGAAGGGCACCAAACCCTGACGGCTGGCGGTTGGCAAAGTCAGGCGCTGGCTTTGACCGAACGTGATGGCAGCGTTGCCAGGACCACGCCAGCCAGACACAAGGCAAACGCCAGCAACTGCAAGCCACTCAGGTGCTCGCCCAGCGCCAGCACGCCCACTGCGGCGGCTGAGATGGGCAGCATCACCGTGAACACCCCGGCCTGCGCGGCTGGCACGGTTTTCAGGCCGGTCATCCACAGCCACACCGTCCAGACGCTGGCTGCCAGCGCGTAGAACACCAGCAGCATCCACATTGGGCCAGCCACGCGGGTGAAGTCAAACGTCCAGGCTGCGTACAGCCCCAGTGGCGTCATCAATGTCAACCCCCAGAGGTTGATCAGCGCGGTGATGCGCTTGGGTGAAATGTGTGCAGTGAGCTTCTTGCCGATCACCGCGTACGAGGCTTCACACACCACGGCCCCAAACACAAGCAGGTTACCCAGCCATGATGTGTTATGAGGAGAATTGGCCTGTAACCCTTGTAAATCATGGTTAGATAGCTCTGATTTTGAGAGAGAGAACAATCCAATGCCCAGTGCCGCCAGGGCAATCGCCACGGCCACGCGACGGGTGATGCGCTCGCCCAGAAAGACCCGGCTCAGCAACGCCACCATGGCCGGAATGCCCGCCATGATCACCCCGGCAGAGACAGCGGTGGTCATGCTCACGCCAAACAGCATGCAGATCGTGAACAGAAAGTTGCCAAGGAATGATTCGAGAAAGATCAGGCCACGCGTGTGACGGCTCATCGGCGGTTCATGCGCAGGCTTGATCAGCCAATGCGGCATGGCCAACGCGCCAATGCCAAACCGCATCCAGGCCAGCAAAAATACCGGCAGGGCAGCGACCAGTGGCTTGCTCAGCGCCACATAGCTGCCTACCAGCGACATGCTGAGGGCTAAAAAAACATAGGCTAGCCATAAAGGCGGGGCAGCAACGGCTTTCAAGGGCATCAGGTAATGGATTGTTGTGTGGCGGTTGAATTGGCACCAGCGTGTTGCGTAAAAACAGGGAAACTCCACAGGGCCAGTAGCCGGGATTATCTGTGCTTGCTTTTGAGGAACTTCGTATGTCAGTGGGTAAATTTGCCTATGCCAGCAACAGCAACCGTTTTCTGGCCGCGCCAGAGTTGGCGCAACAAGCCTTTGCCGTGGTGGGCGTGCCGTTTGATGGCGCGGTGACCAACCGCCCCGGTGCCCGTTTTGGCCCGCAAGACATTCGCCGTGCCAGCCTGATGTTGTGCGACGGTATTCACCCGCATTTCAATGTGACGCCACTGGGCCTACTGGGTGATGGCTATGACATGGCCTTGCCCAATGCCTCGCCGCTGGTGGAGGTGCGTCAGCAGATCCAGACACAGGCGGCGGCTTTGATGGCCCGGCATCACTGCGTGTTTCTGGGCGGTGACCATTCGGTGACCTTGCCTTTGCTGCGCGCCGCGAAGACGCAGTTTGGCGAACTGGCGCTGATCCATTTCGATGCCCACTGCGACACCTGGATAGACCATTTTGGCGAGCCCTCAGGCCACGGCACCTGGACCTATGAGGCCATCACCGAAGGCCTGGTGAGCCCGCAGCACACGGTGCAGATTGGCTTGCGCTCCAGCGGCGAGCGCGCAGCGCGGGAGTACGTGCAGGACCAGGGCGGACTGATCTTCACCGCCCGGCAGTTGCGTGGGTTGGACGGCGCGGCGCTGGCTCCGGTGGTGGCACAGATCCGCGAGCGCATAGGCAGCAGGCCGTGTTACCTGACGCTGGACATTGATTGCCTCGACCCCGCCTTTGCTCCAGGCACCGGCACGCCCGAGCCGGGCGGCATGACCAGCTCGCAGGTGCTGACGCTGCTGGAAGACCTCAGCGCCCTGAACCTGGTCGGCATGGATTGCGTCGAAGTGGCCCCGGCCTACGACCACGCCGAGCTGACCAGCACGGCTGCGGCTACTTTTGTCTGGACCTACCTGTGCGGCCAAGTGGCCAAACGGTTCTGAGAGGTTTGTCTATGTTGCTCAATTCCGATACCCAACTCAATCAAAACAGCTATTACGAGGCCAGCGTGAGTCGGCCAGACGCCTTGCCGCCGTTGCAAGGTGACATCAACTGTGATGTCCTGGTCGTCGGCGCAGGCTTTGCCGGGTTGTCTGCCGCGATTGAACTGTCACGCCGTGGCTACTCAGTGGTGGTGCTGGAGGCGGACCGTGTGGGCGGTGGCGCCTCTGGTCGCAATGGGGGGCAGGCCATTGTGGGTTATGCCAGTGGGCAGGAGCCGTTTGAGCACCAGCTGGGCCGTGATCAGGCTCGGCTCGCCTGGGAGCTGTCATTGCAGTCCATTGACCTGATCGACGAGCGCATTCGCGACTTTGACATCGATTGCGATTGGGTCAAGGGTTACCTGCATGTGGCTGATTCACCGCGCAAGGCGCGCGCACTGCTGGGAGAAATGGCCAGCATGGCGCGTGACTATGGTTTTCAGGCCGAGGTATTCACCGGCGCCGACGTGCAGCGGCACATCCAAAGTCCGCTGTACCAGGCCAGCGCGTTTGACACCAGCTCCGGGCATTTGCATCCGCTGAAATATGTATTTGGTCTGGCGCGCGCTGCGCAGGCACTGGGTGTGAAGCTGTTTGAGCACTCGGCGGTGACACGGCTGGATCGCGGCGCCAGCGTGACCGGCCATACGGCCCAAGGCAGTGTCAAGGCGCAGTTTTGTGTGCTGGCAGGCAACTACACGCTGCCGGAATACGGTCCCCAAGTGGCACCGGACATCCGTGCGCGCATCATGCCGGTGGGCACCTACATGATCGGTACCGAGCCGCTGGATGCGGCGCTGTGCCAGCAACTCATCCCCAGCAATGCGGCGGTGTGTGACAACAACTTCGTGCTGGACTATTTCCGGTTTAGCGCCGATCGCCGCATGCTGTTTGGCGGGCGGGTGAGTTATTCGACGCAAACCCCCGCGAACCTGCGCACGCTGATGGCCAAGCGAATGGCCAAAGTATTTCCGCAGCTCAGCGCGGCCAAAGTGGATTTTTTGTGGGGCGGCTTTGTCGATATCAGCATGAACCGCGCACCGGATTTTGGGCGGCTGGGCAATAACGTCTATTACCTCCAGGGCTTTAGCGGTCACGGTGTGGCGCTCACCGGCCTGGCGGGTCAGATGGTGGCACAGGCGGTGGCCGGGCAGGCCGAACACTTTGATGTGTTTGCCAAGCTGCAACACCACAACTTCCCCGGCGGGCCACTGCTGCGCACCCCCAGCTTGGTGCTGGGCATGCTGTTTCACCGCTTGAAGGATCTGCTGTAACTTGCGAGCGTTATTGGTATATAGCCCCCGTCCTATAAGCATTAAAAGCTATCTTTGTGGAAGCAACTCGGCGCTGGTGATTGGGCCCAAAGAGGCCAGCGCCTGATTCAACGCGCTGGCCAGCAGTGGGCCAAAACGCTCGATTTCGGCCAGCGGCGCGTAGCCGTAGCCAATCACCAAGCCACGCATGTCCTGGCGTTTCAGGCAGTAGGCCGACAGTGGCCGTACGGTCAGCCCCAATTTGCCGATTTGCAAAGCCAGAGCCCGGTCGTCAATGCCATCGGGCAAGCGTAGGCACAGGTGCAGGCCCTGTTCGGCGCCAGTGATCTGCGCATGTGGACCCAAACACGGTTGTAGCGCGGCCAGCAGACTGTGTCGCCGCTGGGCATAGCTCTGGCGGGCTTTACGCAAGGCTGCGGCGAAATGGCCCATGTCAATGAACTCAGCCAGTGCAGCCTGCACCGGCATCTGGCCAGGGCGGTTTAGGTCGTAATGGGCGCGCTTGAAGGCTGCAGCCAGGCCCTTGGGGACCACCATGTAACCCAGTTTCAGACCCGGGTAGAGCACTTTGGAGAATGAACCCATGTACAGCACGCGTCCTTGGGTGTCCAACCCTGCCAGCGATGAAATTGGTGGTCCGCTGAAGCGGAATTCGCTGTCGTAATCGTCTTCCAGCACCCATGCCTGATGTTGGTTGGCCAGCGACAAGATCGTATGACGCCGTGCCAGCGACATCACGGCACCGGTCGGGTACTGGTGCGAGGGCGTGACATAAATCAGTTTTGGTGGTGTGGTGGTATCCGCTGGCTGCGCAGCCATACCCTGGTCGTCTACTCGCACCGGGTGCAGCACCAGGCCGGTGGCCAGGAAGGCCTTGCCCGCGCCCCAATAGGCTGGGTCTTCAATCCACACTGTATCGCCGTGGTCAGCCAGCAACTGCGAGCACAGCTCCAATGACTCTTGCGTGCCACTGGTGATGATGACCTGCTCCACCTCCAGCGGCACGCTGCGAAACACCCGCAGGTAGTCGGCCACAGCCCGGCGCAGCGGGGCGTAGCCACCGCTGCTGCTGTAGTCCAGCATCTCAGGGTAGGTCATGCGCCAATGCTTGTTTTGCAGACGCTGCCACAGTGCCACCGGAAACGCGCTGAAGTCGGCAATGCCAGGGGTGAACGGTTGGATTTCCAGTTTGCTGGCGCAAAACTGGGTGCTCAAATCTTCTCCACGGTGTGATAACCGCTCGACAGGTTGATGGCGGGTCACAGTCATAGGGGAGGTCGGACGCAGTGGCACTTTGCTGCTGACATAGGTGCCGCTGCCCACGCGGCTGACCAGGTAGCCTTCGACGGTGAGCTGATTCAGCGCAGCCACCACCGTGTTGCGCGACATCTGCAGGTCCTGCACCAGATCGCGGCTGGACGGCAGGCGCTCATCGGGGCTGAGCTTGCCATCCAGAATGGCGCGACGCAGGGCTTCGTACAACTGCCGGTGCAGTGGCAGCCGGGTCTGTGCGTTCAAACGGCTGATTTCGGTGAGCAAAAGTTCTGACAGCATAGAGTGGCATTTCAACAGACTGCGTTACAGTGGATCGGGACTCAGCAGGCGCCAATATTGCGAGTGGCCCCCTTGATCTTAATCAAATGGCACTGATTTTGAGCCAATTCACCCCCCACAATGTCCCAGCAAACAGCGGTCAATCGGCCACAGTCTGTTTAAGGAGAACCCCATGGATGACAAAAAATCAATGAATTTCAACGATTTGGAGCAATGGCTCAACGAGCGGCGGGTGACGGAGGTGGAATGCCTGGTGCCCGACTTGACCGGTGTGGCGCGAGGCAAGATCCTGCCGCGTGTCAAATTCACCGAA